>CAWEPK010000011.1:0-130428 GCA_963810935.1 uncultured delta proteobacterium
CGCGCCGGGTTACTGCATACGCCGCACGGAACCATCGAAACCCCGTCTTCATGCCCGTGGGAACGCGGGCCACCGTCAAGGGGCTCACCGGGCGCGACCTGGCGGAGGATCTGGGCGTACGCATTCTGCTGGCTAATACCTACCATCTGTGCCTGCGTCCCGGGGCCGATCCTGATCCGCGCCATGGGCGGTTTGCACCGGTTCATGTCCTGGGAGCGCGCCATCCTGAAAGCGATGAATGGTTGTGTTTTGCGTGCCTTTCGTTCAGTTTTCGTATTGCTAGGCGAAGACTGCCAGCAAAGGCCCCCAAAGCAAAGTCAGCCAAGGCGTCTACTTCTAAACCCGCGAAGGCCGGGGTCAGGACGCCCAAGGGCAAGGCGCCGAAGCCGACCCCGGGCGGAAAACTCTCCTGTGAGGTCTGCGGTCTTGTCGTCACAGTCAATGAAACGTGCGGGTGCATCGACGCATGTGATATCATCTGCTGTAATCAGCAGATGCAGCCGAAGAAATAAATGCTGGTTTCGGTTCGCCTAATTTTGTTTTTGGAGTTCTGTTTCGCAGTAGTGGTTGAAGCGTCAGCGGCAAGGTTGTGCGGATGAGGGAGAACGATCTCATCAGGCAGGAAGACGCAATCCTCGTTATAATCGATATGCAGGAAAAGCTTGTCCCCGCGATGGCGGAAGGCGAGAAGATGGTCGCCAATACAAAGCGCCTCCTCGGTCTTGCCGAAGTCATGAGCCTTCCCGTGATAGCAACGGAGCAGGAAAAGCTCGGCGCGACGATAGCGGAGATAGCCGGAAATATTTCGACCGCAGTAATCCCGAAAACGACCTTCGACTGCTTCCTTACGGACGAGTTCTCGGTGCGCGTCGCGAAGACGGGAAGGAACGCGCTCATCATCGCCGGTATTGAGGCCCACATTTGCGTTGCCCAGACCGCCATGTCCGGCCACCCCAAATTCAAGGTCCATGTCGTAAGCGACGCGATAGGCTCGCGCTCCCCCCACAATGTCTCGGTAGCGGTGGAGAGGATGCGCGCTGCGGGCATCACCATCACATCGACGGAAATGGTCATTTATGAGCTGTTGCGACGCGCGGGGACCACACAGTTCAAGGCCATGCTCCCCATCGTAAAATAAATAACGCAGCCGGCGAAGATAAACGGCTATGAAGCGGAACGCCGGCCGGCAGCCGTTGCGCCCCGGCGCGTGGCCCCGGTTGCGGCGCGGTCGAGGACGCGTGTGACGTGCAGGCCATCCCGGCCGAAAGCAGCCGTGTACTGCCTGATGTCGAGGACGATGACCGTGATGTTGTCCGTGCTTCCCCGATCGAGCGCCTCCTCTTTCAACGCCTTTGCGGCGTCATCCGGACCGGGTGCGCGGCGGGCCGTCCGCACCGCCTCTTCCGACGTCACAACGTCCCAGAGGCCGTCGCAGGCGATGACCGCAACGTCGTTTGTCCTGCCGAGGAGGCCTTGCTCGACCCTGGGCTCGGCTGTAACGAACGGCTTGAGGTACGCATCGCCTAAGGAGCGGCTCATTGCGAGCGTGCCCTGGAGACGGGAGACGTCCAGGGAGATAACGGCCCCGCCGTCCGCCTCGATGCGCGCTTTTTCTCCCGGGGAATCCGGCTTATGGTCCACAGTCAGGTTGACGGCGCCGCCCGCTTCCCCGACCACTATCCTGGCGTCGCCCGCTCCTGCCGCGAGAAAGGCGTCTTTGTAAAGATAGAGGGTCGCCGAGGCAGCGCCGCTCTCCGTCCGCCCGACTATAAAGCGGTCGGTGGCGAGGTACGCCTCGCGCAGGGCCTCCGCGCTGAATCCCCTTGCCTTCGTCCCGCGCCACAACTCTTTTTGCCTGGAGAGGAAAAAAGGCGTAAGCATCTCCGCGGCGAGGGCCGCTGCCACGCTGCCGGAATGGCCGTCGTGCACCTCCGCGGCGAAGATGCCCGTCTCCCGGTCGTCCCATACGGCGTGCGCGTCCTCCATCTCGCTGCGCAGGCCGATGGTTTCCTCCAGGCCGTAAGGTATTCCCATCTTTTCGCCCCTTAGCGCCACTTCCGTCTTCACATATATTCTATGACCGGCCGGGCGAAAAGGCGAGGAGAGTGCCAAATTTTGCCCCGCCGGACCCCTATATCTTGAAGAGGCGGCTCGCTGACATTATAATAGAGTAAAAGAAGCGGAGGTGTGATGATGTCGGTGACCAGGTGGGACCCATTCAGGGAGCTGCTCACACTGCAAGAGAGACTCGACAAGATGTACCGCGACATGGAGAGGGGCAGGAAAGAGGATTTTGTGTCCAGCGAATGGACGCCGCCGGTCGATATCTTCGAGTCGGCGAGCGCGTTTGTCCTTAAGCTGGAGGTGCCCGAGGTCGAGAAGGAGACGATCGACATCAAGATAAATGAGAACGAGCTTACGATCAAGGGCGAAAGGAGACTGGAGACCGGCATCGACCCTGACAGCTACTACAGGATGGAGAGGGGATACGGCACCTTCTCCAGGTCCTTTACCCTTACAAAATCGATAGACGCGGGGCACATAAAGGCAGTGCTCAAGGATGGAATACTGAGGGTCGAGGCTGCCCAAGAAAGAAGAGGTAAAGCCCAAGCAAATCAAGATAGAGGCGTAAGGTTTTTTTTAAGCGGCCCTGTTTTTCCGAGAACCTCTGGTTTACGCATCTTTTTAAAAGAAGGGGCTATCCGTATATCAGCGCCCTGCCAGTTTCGCGGCGGCGGCCTTGCGGTCCGCTTCAGTGTCCACGCCTACCCCGTCGTACTGTGTAATGATGACTTTGATCTTGTGCCCCGCTTCCATCGCGCGGAGCTGTTCCAGCGATTCCGCCTGTTCGAGACGTCCCTTGGGCAGGCCGACGAAAGTCTCCAGGAACGCGCGGGTGAAGGCGTAAATGCCGATGTGCTTATGAGGTGGTGCTTTCCCCTCAAGTAGATGGGGCGCCGGCGTCCTTGAGAAGTAAAGGGCAAAGCCTTCTTCGTCGACCGCGCATTTGACGACGTTGCGGTCTGCATGATCGGCGGCATCAGCGATAGGCGAGCAAAGCGTGGCCATGCCGGTATGCCCGTCCCCCATCGCGGAGAAAAGCTCGTCGATCATATCTCCCCGGACCTGCGGCTCGTCCCCCTGGAGGTTAACGACGAAGTCCGCCTCCCTGCCCTGCACGGCCCGGCAGACGCGGTCTGTGCCGCTCGCGCACTCGCCGGTCATGACTACCTCTGCGCCGAAGGCGGCGCAACGCTCCGCGATCCGTTCGTCGTCCGTTGCCACCAGTACTTCATCCGCCAGCCTGGAGGCGCGGGCCGCCTCCCATACCCACTGTATGAGCGGCTTGCCTGCGATGTCGAGAAGCGGCTTGCCGGGCAGGCGCGTAGATGCGTATCTGGCGGGAATTACGATTACCCTCTTCACGGCCGCGACCCGTTAAGGTATCGCTTCAGGAAGCGTCCCGTATGGCTCGCGCGGCTGCGGACAACGTCTTCCGGCGTGCCCTTCGCGATCACGTATCCCCCTTTGTCCCCGCCTTCAGGCCCCAGGTCGATAAGGTAGTCGGCGCACTTGATGACGTCCATATTATGTTCTATCACAACTACCGTGTTTCCCCTATCGATAAGCTCGTTGAGGACGAAAAGGAGTTTCTCGATGTCCACGAAATGGAGGCCCGTCGTCGGCTCGTCCAGGATGTAAAGGGTCCGGCCGGTGTCCCTTTTCGACAGCTCGCGGGACAGCTTGATCCTCTGGGCCTCTCCACCCGAAAGGGTGGTGGCCGACTGGCCGAGCTTTATGTAGCCCAGGCCCACCTCGTTGAGTACCTTCAGCTTCGCCTTGACGTGCGGTATCGAATCGAAGAAGTCGATTGCCTGGGTGACGGTCATCTCCAGGACGTCGGCTATGTTCTTTCCCTTGTATTCTATTTCCAGGGTGTCCCTGTTGTACCGTTTCCCCTTGCAGACGTCGCAGACGATGTAGACGTCTGGAAGGAACTGCATCTCTATCTTCACGAAGCCCTCGCCCGCGCACGTCTCGCAACGGCCGCCCTTTACGTTGAAGCTGAACCTGCCGTCCTTGTAACCCCGCATGCGCGACTCCGGGATCTTTGCGAAAAGCTCCCTGACGAAGGTGAAGATGCCCGTATAAGTGGCGGGGTTCGAGCGCGGCGTCCTGCCTATGGGCGACTGGTCGATGTCGATGACCCTGTCTATCGCCTCGAAGCCGGTGATCGCCTGCGCTGCCCCTGCCCGCTCTTTCGAGCGGTAGAGGCGCTGCTTGAGGAGCGGGAAAAGCGTGTCGATGATGAGCGAGCTTTTCCCCGAGCCGGATACGCCGGTCACGCAGGTGAAGACGCCAAGCGGTATCTCCACGTCAATCGCCTTGAGGTTATGGGCGGCCGCGCCGGAAAGGCGGATGGTCCCCTTCGGCTTCCTCCGGCCATTAGGCCTTTCTATCCTCCGCCTGTCGGAGACGAAAAGCCCGGTGATCGACTTCGGGTCTTCCTTCAGCTCCTCAGGCGTACCCATGAAAACGAGGTATCCGCCGTTCTCTCCCGCGCCCGGCCCCAGGTCGATGACGTAATCGGCCCGCAGTATAGTGTCGTAGTCGTGCTCGACGACGACGACCGTGTTGCCCAGGTCGCGCAGCTTCCCGAGGGTGGCGAGGAGGCGCTCGTTGTCGCGCTGGTGGAGGCCGATGCTCGGCTCGTCGAGCACATAAAGCACGCCCGTGAGGCCCGAGCCGATCTGCGTCGCGAGGCGGATGCGCTGTGATTCACCGGACGAGAGCGTCCCCGAGGAGCGGTCGAGGGAGATATAATCGAGGCCGACGTCGATTAAGAACTTGAGGCGGGCGGTGATCTCTTTCAGGATCGGCTGGGCGATCTCCCGGTCGTTGGCGGCCAGGGCGACCTGTCCGAAGAACTTCAGGGACTCGGCGATGGTCATCATGGTCGCCTGGTATATATTGATGTCGCCGAACCGGACCCAGAGCATCTCTTTCTTGAGCCTTGCACCTTTGCACGCCGGGCAGGGGATGAGGTTGATATAGCGCTCGAACCTCTCCTTCTCCCACGGGCCGGCCGAGTGCCATTCCCGCTCCAGCTCTTTTATCACGCCTTCGAAGGCCTTCTTCACGGGCTGGCGCCTGTGGCCGCGCTCGACGTAGAACTCTATCTCCTCCCCTGCCGAGCCGAAGAACAATACGTCCTGCACGAGCTGGGGCAGGTCCTTGAACGGCGCTCTTATGTCTATATCGTAGTGTTTGACTATCGATTCGAGGAAGGGCAAAAAGACAGTCGGCTCTTTATCGGCCCAGGGCATAATCGCGCCCTCCCGCAGCGACAGCTCCTTGTTCGGAACGATCAGGTCCGGGTCGAAATACTCCTTCACGCCGAGGCCCAGGCAGGTCGGGCAGGCCCCATACGGGTTATTGAAGGAGAACATGGCGGGCGTGATCTCCGGGTAGCTGATGCCGCAATCCGGGCAGGCAAATTTCTCGCTGAAGACGAGGGTCTCGCTGCCGGTCTCGACCTTGACGATGCCGCCCGCCTTGCCAAGGGCCAGCTCTACCGCCTCAAAGAGGCGCCGCTCGATGCCTTCCCTCAGGGTGATCCTGTCGATGATAACGTCTATATTGTGCTTCTTGTTCTTGTCGAGGACGATGGCTTCGGAGAGGTCGGTCATTTTCCCGTTGAGCTTGATCCTCGTGAAGCCCTGCCTTCTCAGGTCGTCGATTTCCTTGCGGTACTCGCCTTTGCGTCCCCTTACGATGGGGGCGAGCACGGAAAGCTGCATGCCGTTCCCCAGGGCCAGTATGGCGTCCACGATCTGCGGAGTGTGCTGGCTTTTGATCTCCTTCCCGCAGCCGTAGCAGTAGACGCGGCCGAGCCTGGCGTAAAGCAGCCTCAGGTAGTCGTAAATCTCCGTGACCGTACCGACGGTCGAGCGGGGGTTCTTGCTGATGCTCTTCTGCTCGATGCTTATAGCGGGCGAGAGGCCCTCTATGTAATCGACGTCCGGTTTTTCCTGTAGCTCCAGGAACTGGCGGGCATACGAGGAGAGTGACTCGACGTACCTGCGCTGACCCTCCGCATATACGGTGTCGAAGGCAAGGGACGATTTTCCCGACCCGCTAGGCCCCGTGATGACGGTCATGCTGTTCCTCGGGAGCCGCACGTCGATGTTCTTAAGATTATGTTCTCTCGCGCCTTTAATGAAGATGTGGTCCATTGGTCCTATCCGATTTTAATTGCGGTGAAGTGAATAGTCTATCAGACAAGGGCTGCCGTTTCAACGGGCGGCGGGGAAGGGCAAACCGAACGCTACGATCGACGATCTGTACAAGCGCTCTTGATTTGTGCGCTCCTCCGGCGTTAAATTACTTGCGTGACGGCCTTTCGGAAACAGTACTTACTCATCAACGTCCCTTACGCCATGGTGCGGCCGCGCCTTAAAGACATCGTATCCCTCGGCATAGGCATCGAGGTCTATATAAACAGCGATATCCTAGACGAGATAACCCCGGGCGATGCGCGCGAGGTCGGGCGCATGCTCTCGGACCAGGGCGTCCTGCGCACCTGCCACGCGCCTTTCATGGACCTGAGCCCTGGCGGCTTGGACAGGGACGTGAGGCGCGTCACGAGGGAGAAGCTGAAAAGGGCCATAGAGGCGGCCAACCTTATAGGCGCGAAGTCGATCGTCTGCCACGGTGGGTACGACAGGTGGCGCTTCGGGGGACATGAGGATCTATGGCTGGCCAACAGCGTCGAGACGTGGACGGAGCTTCTGGGCACGGCGGGGGACCTGGCTCTTCTCGTGGAGAACGTCTTCGAGGAGACGCCCGACACGCTCGTCGCCCTCTTCGACAGGTTCCCGGAGAAGAACCTCTGGACCTGCTTCGACACGGGACATTTCAATCTTTTTACGAAGGTGCCCCTTGATGCGTGGCTCACGGCTGTTGCGGGCCGGCTCAGGGAGCTTCATATACACGACAACCACGGGAAAAGCGACGAGCACCTGCCGGTGGGGCGGGGGACGTTCCCCTTCAGGGAGCTTAAGCACCTCCTGAAACCGATGGACAACCTTTACTTTACCGCCGAGGCGTCGGCCGAATCGTCCGCGCGCGAGACATTGAAGTGCGCGAGCGACTTCCTCTCATGAAGTGGGGCCGTGCGGCCAAAAAGGCTTAAGGCAGCCTGATCAGGCTGCCCGGCCGCGCGTTCCGGAAGATCGCCTTTATTCCCTGTAGAAATGCTCCTCCGGTATCATCCTTAGCTGCAGCCGCTGTACCTCGTCATGCAGCTCATCCACGCTGGTGCTGACTACCGCGAATGTATCGAAAATCATCCTGAGGGTATCGGCCAGTTTCTCCATGTTCTGCCTGGCCGCCTCCGACGCCTTCTTGATCTCTGATTCTCTCGCCCTGCATTCCTCGATGATCTCGCGGAGCTGTTTTTCCTCTTCGGGCGTCACGCTCTTTTCCCTCAACACGCTGTCTACTGTTTTTGCCCTTTCCATTGTCCACCTCCGTGCTTTCCGGTTTCGGACATGCCGGAATGGTTTGTCTGTCGTCCCCTTGACCTTGTGCGCGGAAATGCCCACTATCGGTCAAGCTGTGTTATACATAATATAACAACAAAGACGCGCCAAATCAAGCGAATTATTCTCTGGATGAGCGAATTTGTCCTATATGTCAAAAAAACGCACAGGGTGCGCAGGTATGTTTTTTTTAGCGCTAACCCTCTGCCGGCTTGTTGTCTTTGTCCACGAAAACGACCTTCGGTTTGAAGCCCTGTAGCTCGTTGTCCTGGAACTGCCCGTAGGAGGCGATGATGACGAGGTCGCCTTTCTTTGCCTTGTGCGCAGCCGCGCCGTTGATGCAGATGACGCCCGAGTCCCGGGGACCTATTATGGCATAGGTCGTGAAGCGCTCGCCGTTCGTTATGTTATAGATGTCCACCTGCTCGTAAGGGATGATGCCTGCCATCTCCAGCAACTGCTCGTCTATGGTGATGCTGCCCTGGTAGTCGATGTTGCTGTCCGTCACGGTCGCGCGGTGGATCTTCCCCTTCATCATGGTTCTTAACATGTCATGACTCCGTCAGGATAGTATTGTCAATAAGCCTTGTCTTGCCTACCCTCGCCGCAATTGCGAGAAGTGCGCTGCTCTCTATATCCTTGATGCCGCCCAGGTCCTCCGGGTCGCACACCTCGACGTACTCGATATCGATGCCGTCTTTTGAAGCGAGGACCTTGCGGACTTCCGAGGCGATAACGCCTGCGTTTCTTTCGCCGCCCTTAAAAAGCTCCTCCGCTCTTTTCATGGAGGCGCGGATGAGAAGCGCGTTGGCGCGCTCTTCGGCGCCCAGGTAAGTGTTCCTGGAACTCATCGCCAGGCCGCCCTCTTCGCGCACGGTCGGGTACGCGACGATCTCTATGCCCATATTGAGGTCGCGCACCATCCTCTCGATGATCTTCAGTTGCTGGTAGTCTTTCTGCCCGAAGACGGCGAAATGCGGCTTGCACGCGTTGAAAAGCTTCGCAACGACCGTCGCCACCCCCACGAAATGGCCTTGCCGCGAAAGGCCGCACAGGTGGTCCCCCAGCCCCCTGACCTCTATATAGGTCGAGTAACCCTCAGGGTACATCTCGGGTGCGTCCGGTGCGAAGATCACGTCCGTTTTTACGCCTTCGAGGAGCCGGCTGTCGCGCTCGAAATCCCTCGGATACCGGCTCAAGTCTTCCTTGGGGCCGAACTGGATGGGGTTGACGAAGATGCTCACTACGACCAGGTCCGCAAGCTCGCGCGCCTTCCGCACCAGCGCCAAGTGGCCTTCATGGAGGTAACCCATTGTCGGGACGAGGCCTACCTTGCCGCCCGCCTTCCGGGCGGCATCGGCTGCCTCCTGCATCTCCCTTATTGTGCGAATAACCTTCATAATTAATGGAAGGAACGGGCGTCGTCGGGGAAAGCGCCCGACTTCACCTCATCGATATATTCCTTCACCCCTTTTTCTATCTGTCCGGCCAGGTTTACGTATGTCTTGACAAATTTCGGCCTGAAGCCGGTGGCCAGGCCCAAAAGGTCATGGATGACGAGCACCTGGCCGTCGCAGTCCGGCCCTGCCCCTATGCCTATGGTCGGGATGGAAAGCATCTCCGTGATTTTCCTGCCGAGGTTCCTGGGGATGCCCTCAAGGACCACGGAGAACGCGCCCGCTTCCTCGACCGCCTTGGCGTCCTCGATCAGCATATCCTCGGCTGACCCCTTGCCCTGGACCTTGAACCCGCCCATTGCGTTGACCGATTGCGGGGTCAGGCCGATATGGGCCATGACCGGGATATCGATATCGACGATGGCTTTTATCACGTCGCGCACCCTGACGCCGCCCTCCGCCTTTACCGCTGCCGCCCCGGTCTCCTTTATCAGGCGCCCGGCGTTCCTCCGGGCCTGCTCGATGCTCTCGTGATACGACATGAACGGCATGTCGGCCACGACCAGGGCCCGCTTCGTCCCCCTGACGACCGCCGCAGTGTGGTGGATCATCTCCTCGACCGTCACGGGAAGCGTATTGGGATAACCGAGGACGGCGTTCCCCACCGAGTCCCCGACCAGTATGATTTCCATACCAGCCGCGTCGACGAGCTGCGCAAACGGGAAATCGTATGCGGTCAGCATAGTGATCCGCTCCCCTCCCTTTCGCGCCCTTATCATTGGAACTGTTATCTTTTCCATCGAACCCCCCCCAAAAAACAAAAAAAGCCTCCTGAACTGTCGTTTCAGAAGGCTAACATTCGAACATCCCTTCCGTCTCAGTCCAGTTTATGGATCCAAGCGGCTTATAATATCTAGCTTATACTCAGGTTCGGCTCACAGTCAAGTGGTTTTTCATTTTTTTTACGACTTCCTTGTATGCAAAACTGCCGGGGCAATGCTTCTGACAAACAGGCTGTTGCTATAAAGTAAAAAGGCCGGATGCACTGAAGCCGCGCATCCGGCCTTCCATTCTACCGGTGATGGTCCCAGTGTCTTTCCCGTTCCCACTTTTCCCAGTTGCCGTGTAGCTCTGCGTGGGGTATCGGGCGGTATCCGCGCGGGACATTGCGCCAGCCGTGCGGCAGATGCACCAGCACGCCTGGGACCCTGGGGCCGGGCGTAAAGAGCCACGGTCCGTTATATGAGGCTGCCCTGAACCAGTGGCCGCCGAAAGGCCTGTACCAAGAGCCGCCGTAAAAGAGGACATCCACGCCGATGCCGGGCACGAAGTAGGCATAAGTGCCCGGTATGGGGACCACATCGGGCGGAGCTGCAAAGGCAAATGCAGGCGGCGGCGCTACTGCCGCAGGCGGAGGCGGTGGTGGGCCGTATCCCGCGGGCGGAGGCGTAGGCGGCCCATACCCGGCCGGGGGCGGCTGTACCTGAGCTATCTGTACTGCCGGTCCGGTCCCGTTTACCGCTGCAAGGTCAGCGGTGGAAGCCGCGTCTTTTTGCACGTCATAATCACGCGCGGCGGAAGGGGCGGGCCAGAAGGCCGCAGCCAGAACCACGCAAACGAATAAGGCCAAGAAACTCTTCTTCATACGTCCTCCAGAAACAAGATTGTGACCGGTCATCTTCTCCGGCCGCCATTATTGTACCATTTTCAAAAATAATTCCAACAGCGAGCGATTTCGCACACCCTCCTTCTCCGGTATCCTCGCCCTTGCGCCGCCTTTTTTTAAATGGGAAAATACTGATTGATAAATCGACGCATATTTCTTACAATCATGCATCCGGGAGAGCGAAAAGAGAAATGGTAATAACACGATTCGCGCCGAGCCCCACAGGTAACCTGCATATCGGCGGGGCACGCACGGCGATGTTCAACTGGCTTTTTGCGCGCCATCACGGCGGCAGGTTCATACTCAGAATAGAGGACACGGACAGGGAGCGCTCCAAAGACGAGTACACCAAAGACATCCTGGAGGGGCTCGCGTGGCTGGGCATTAACCACGACGGTCCGGTCTTCTACCAGACGGAGAGGACGGCGCTTTATGAGGAGAATGCATACCGCCTTCTCGACCAGGGGCTTGCCTACAGGTGCTACTGCACCCCGGAGCTTCTGGAAGAGAAGCGCAAGCAGGCCATCGCACAGGGGCGCAAGGCGTCCTACGACAGGACCTGCCGGGATTGCGCACCCAGCGACCCGGACGGCAGGCCCTTCGTCCTACGGTTTAAGACCCCCCTTACCGGCACCGTCACCTTCGACGACATGGTCCGGGGGACGATCTCTTTCCAGGTAGAGGAGCTCGACGACCTTATCATCCTGCGGACCGACGGCACGCCGACGTATAATTTCACGGTCGTTGTCGACGACGCCCTCATGGGCATGACGAATATCCTGCGGGGGGACGACCACATTAACAACACGCCCAGGCAGATCCTGCTTTATCGGGCCCTCGGTTTCGATGTGCCCCGGTTCGCCCACGTGCCTTTGATCCACGGCAGGGACCGGACGAGACTCTCGAAGAGGCACGGCGCTGCCTCCCTCCTCGAATATCGCGAGGACGGGTTTCTGGCCGAGGCCCTTATGAACTACCTGGCAAGGCTCGGGTGGGCCTACGGCGACGAGGAGATCTTTTCGGCCTCCGACCTGGTCGCCAAGTTCGATATCGGCAACGTGGGCAAGTCACCCGCCATCTTTGATATGGACAAGCTCTTATGGCTCAACGGCCACTACATGAAGACCATCGACCCGGCCGATATCGCCGCGAGGCTGGCGCCTTTCATAGAGAAGCTGGGATATCCCGTGGACGACAGGGAGCGCCTTTTAAAGATCGTTCTTCTGCTCCGGGACCGGGCGAAGACCTTAAAAGAGATGGCGCAGCAGGCCGAGTTCTTCTTCAGCAGCGAGATCTCTTATGAAGAGAAGTCAAGGCAGAAGTACCTCGGCCCCGAGTCAAAGGCTGTCCTTGAGCGCTTTTTAGCCGATTTCAACCGCCTTGCCGTCCTCGACGAGGCGGGCCAGAGGCAAATCGTCGAAGGCATAGCGAAAGACCTCGGCAAAAAGATGGTGGACGTCATTCAGCCGGTGCGCGTGGCCCTCTCGGGCAGGCACGTGACGCCCGGCATCTTCGAAGTCATCGAGATACTGGGGAAAAAGACCGTACAAGAGAGGGTAGCAAGAGCCCTCTCCTCGATTGCATGAAGCTTATCAGCCTCGAAATCGTAGGTTTCAAATCTTTCCTCCATCGCACAACGCTCCGTTTTGACCAGGGCGTGACCTGCATCGTCGGCCCGAACGGCTGCGGCAAGAGCAACATCGTCGACGCCGTCACCTGGGTGCTCGGCGAGCGCGGCACGAAATCCCTCCGCGTCAAGGAGATGGGCGACGTCATCTTCCACGGCAGCACCGCGAAGAAACAGGTGAACATGGCGGAAGTGACGATGGGGCTTTTGAACGATGAGAGGGAATACGCGATAAAAAGGCGCATTTACCGGGACGGCACGAACGAGTACTTCATAAACGGCGATATCGTGAGGCTGAAGGACGTACAGGATTTCTTCCTGGGCACGGGCGTCGGCCTCCATTCGTACGCGATCATCGAGCAGGGCAACATAGAGTATTTCGCGGCAATGAAGCCCCAGGAGCGGCGGATCGCCATCGAAGAGACAAGCGGCATCACCCGGTTCGAAGAGAAAAAGCGGGACGCCTTTTCCCGCATGGAAGAGGTCAAGACAAACCTCGACCGCGTCGAGGACCTCTACCGCGAGGTCGGAAGCGGTCTCGAAAAAGCGGAAGAAGAGTCGGCCAGGCTCCGCATATACAACGGTCTGAAAGAAAACCTGAAGGATTTCGATATCGCTTTCCTCACGGACAACTTCAACAAGTTCTCGAAGAGGTCGTTGAAGCTGGAGGAAAGGGAGACGATGCTTGCCGCCGAGATTGAATCGAAGCTCGCCCTGCGGCAGTCCATCAGAGAGAAGATGCGCTCCAAGGAAGAGGAGATCGCCCTGATCGATTCGGTGGCCAGGCAGATGGAGCTTGACATCCAGGGCAAGGAAAAAGACATGGAGGCGCGCCTCCTTGAGATCAAATACCTGGAAGAGGAAACGAAGCGCCTGCGGAAAGCGGCCGCCGACCTGCTCAGGGAGATAGAGACGATCGACGCTAGGATTGCAGCGGAGGGCGCGCAAGTCCTGCGCCTTACCGCCCTGGCGGAGGAAGAAAGGACCGCCCTTCAGGCGAAGGAAGCGGAAGGGGCGGCCTCCGACGCCCAGGTGAAGGCGCGCAGGCTGGAGAGGGAAAGGCTCGAAAAGGCCGTTGAGGAGCAGAGGACCACGCTTTTCGCCGCCATGACGATGATCACCGAGATAAAGAACCGCATTGCGGAAAAGGAACGGGCCGCCAGAGAAAAAGAGGCCCGGATACAGAGGAGGCTGGAGGAGGAGAAGCAGCTTGCGGAAAAGCTGCGGCTCCTTGATGCCAAGCTCGCCTCACTCCGGGAGGCCTTGCAGACCGCCTCATCCGAGAAAGCGCGCCTGGATGTCGAAGAAAAATCTTTGAGCGACCGCTGTGGGGCGCTCGCAAAGGAGATCGCGCAGGCCCGGAACGACCTTGAGGGGTTGAAAGGCGTAAAAAGGGGCAAGGAAGATATCTTCCGGCAGATGAAGAGCCTTGGCGAGGCCCAGAAAAAGGAATCGAGCCCGCACAGCCCCCTTATCAAGATATTGAAGACCTCCGGGGAGACCGAGCAGGTCATGGAGAAGTTTTTCTCCAGAGAGATGGAGTACCACGTGCTGACCGAGCGGGACCCGGGCAGCCTTTCGACCATCGCCAAACAATATGGTGATGATTTCATTTTCTTCCCGAAGAACGGCATGTTCACCCTGGCCGGCGAGGAAGCCGACGTCCGCATCATGAGCGTGGAAAGCCCGGCCGAAGCGTTCAGGCGGATAGACGAGGGCGAGGACGGCCTCTTTCTGTCAGGCAATATGCTGATCGATTCGAGGGGCCTGGTCCGGAAAGGGCAGGATAAGAGCACGCTGTCTATCCGGGAATTCAGGGAGAAGATGAAGCTCGAATCGGAGCTGGCCGAGATCGAGGAGCAGCTTAAGGCGAGAAGCGCCATCCTCGGCGAGCAACTGCAATCGCAGAGGGACCTTGAGAAGGCGAGGACAGGGGCGAGCATGCAGGCGAGCGCGCAGGCGGCAGTGCTTGCCGGCATAGAGCGCGAGGTCATACAAACGGAAGCGGGGGTCAAAACGACCCGCGACCGGCTGGCCGAGGGCGCTCAAGGCCCGGGCCCTGGCATGGAGGAAGAGGATACCGTCGTATCCCCCGAGGACGTGCAGGAGAAAGAGAGGCGCGAGGCCGGGAAGACAGAGACTGAGGCGGCCCTCACCGACCTTAGAAAGGCCCTCGAAGAGGCGAAGGAAGGCGAGCGGGGAGCGGAAGCCGCGTTCCGTGAAATATCGGTAAGTATCGAGAGGGCGCGCAACGAGCTTGCGAAGAACGTGGAAGAGGCGGAGAGGAAGAAGAAGGCCGCCGCCGCCCTTGAAAATGAGAAGACCGCCAGACAGCGCAAGGCGGAAGAGACGGAGCAGGACCTCAAGAATACGGTCGCGAAATCCGAAGGCCTCGAGGAGGCCATCGTAGCCATGCGGGAGGACCGCGACACGGCGGCCGTCCGCTATGAAGAGATGAAAGGGCGCCTCGGCGACACTCACGCGGAAAAGGCAGGCCTCGAAGAGGAGCTGCGCGTCGCAGGTGAGGAGTACGACAAGACAAGGACAAAGAAAGAGGGCGTCGAGAAGGAGCGGATCGTTATCCAGGAGAAGATAGACGCAGTCCGCAAAAGGCTGCTCGACGAATACGGCGTTGAAGAGCCGGCGGAAATGCCGGCCCAGGCGGTCAAGGACGAGTCCGAGCGGGAGCGCATCCTCAAGGAGATACAGGCCCTGGGCGAGGTCAATTTCAGGGCCGGAAAGGAGGCCGCTGCGCTAAAGGAAAGGCTCGAGTTCCTCGGCAAGCAAAAGGAAGACCTCGTCGTCGCCATGGAATCGCTCAAAAAAACCATTTCGAAGATCGACTCCGTCTCACGGGAGCTTTTCCTTGAGACCTTCGAGCGCGTGAACGAGGCGTTCAAGGGCTTCACCAACACCCTATTCAAGGGCGGGCAGGGCACCCTCATGCTCAATTCCGAGACGAACGGGGTGGACCTCTACGTGCAGCCGCCCGGGAAGAAGGTGATACGGATGGAGCTTCTTTCAGGCGGGGAAAAGGCGCTCATATCCCTCGCCTTCCTGCTTTCTTTGATGGACACGAAGCCGTCACCCTTCACGCTGATGGACGAGATCGACGCGCCGCTCGACGACGCGAACCTCCTGGCCCTGCTGGACGTCGTGAAGATCATGAGCAAGAAAACGCAGGCGATAATCATCACCCACAACCGGCTTACCATGGAATCGTCGAACGCCATCTACGGCATCACCATGGAAGACGAAGGCGTCTCCAAGACCATTTCCATAAGACTCTAAGCCCTGGCCAATCGGCTCACCGGGACGTCTGCTTAAGGGAATCGACGGACGCCGGATAGTAATCCACAGAGAATGGCCTGCCCTCCCCCTGGAAACTCAGACATGAATTCTTCAGCCACAGACCGTTATCTTCGGCCGGGTAATCGCTGCGGTTGAAACACCCCCTGCTCTCGTTACGGGCCAGGCCGGCGGCGATGACCGCTTTCAGCGTGAAGCAGGCGCTGAGAAGGTCTTCCTTCATCAGCCTGTCGCCCATGTCGCCGGAGGAGGCCGCCGCGATACGCTCTCTCAATATGGCGACTTCGGCCAGCGCCTCTTCAATGCCGGTCCTGTCCCGCACCACTCCGGCCTTTTCCCAGGCAAGCTTCCTGAGCAGGCCGCGGAGATCCCTCAGTGTTCCGGGTAAGGAAGGCGCGGGATAGCCGGGCATCCCATGTTTCTCCACCGTGAAACCACTTTCCCCTGCTGCCCCGGCGGCTGCCCTGCCCGTTGCGAGCCCTAGAACCACGCATTCAGTGAGTGCGTTTCCCGCGCGCCTGTTGGCTCCATGGAGTCCCCAGACGACCTCCCCGCACGCGAAGAGACCGGGAACGGCCGTGCGGCCGGCCTCATCGACGCGCACGCCGCCGTTGAAGAAATGTGCGCCGGGAAGGATGCGCGCCGGCCTGTTTTTGAAATCGAACCTGACGGCGGATAGCAAGGCAAGAGGATGGACGCCCCAGGCCGAATCGGCCGCCTTGCGGTAGTCTATATAGACAGGACCTGTCCTCGACTCTTTGAAGAGGCATATAGAAAGATAATCCCTTCTTTTTCTTACGGTCTCGTTGAGCGGGCCGATGTCGTACTTTTCGACCAGGTCCTCCCCTGCCTCGTTGACGATGGTGGTGCCGGCCGGATATGGTGAGAAAAGGAGTATCCGGGGCGTGGACGGCTCCGCCAGCACTACTGGTATGAACTGGACGAACTCCATGTCCCACAACTGTGTCCCGGCAGCGGCCGCCAGGCGGTAGCCCTGCCCCATCATGGTCCTCTGGTTGTCGTGCATCTCGTAGATGGCGCCCGCGCCGCCGGTAGCCAGCACTACGGCGGAGGCATAAATCGATACATCGTTGCCGTGGGCATCGAACCCCCTTACCCCGCAGACCCGCCCGCCATCCTTTATCAGCTCCATCACATAGAACCCGCCCACGAACTCGATGCCTGCCGTGCGCCTCACCGCCTCCGCGACCTTTTTCACCAGTACGATGCCGGGGATGATCTCCGGTCGCGGGGTCCGGACCATGTAATAGGACGTGCCCGCCTCGTCGAGTATTATTCCCAATGACTTGAGCAGGCCGAAGGAGGCCGGAGCTTCCTTCGCAGTCATCTTCACCATCGGCTCATAGTTGAGCAGCCTGCCGCTTTTCAGGGTATCCGCTATATAATCTTCCGCGCTATACCCGGAAAACGGGCCCGAGAAACACCCGTTTGCAAGAGCCGAATTGGTGCCGATGCCCATCGACCCTCTATCGATCAGCATCACGTCGGCATCTTTTTCACACGCTGCCATCGACGCTACCATACCCGCGAGACCGCTGCCTACGACGATCACCGAATTCTTCATCGATGCCCTCCCGCGCTTTATTCCTGCCTGTCGATTGAGCTACCCGGCTTCGGGTCCTTTTTGCGGCGATAGTCTGTATTCTGCCCCCGGGGCCGGGTCAGCCGGCGGCTTGTCCTTTGCTTTTTGGAGCAACGGCACGATAAGCGTAGCGCCTGCGATAACCATAATCTTGCCGTAAAGGATAGAGACCACCACGGCAAGAGGATCGAAATGCCTGAGGGCAAGCACCAGGGTGACCGCCGCGTTCGTTGTGCCTATCTCAAAGCATGCAGCCTTCCGCTGTTTCAGGTTGAACCCCAGGTGCTTCGGGGCAAACCAGCCTATTGCATACCCTACCAGAACGAATACCCCGACCCCTACGGCGAGATAGGGCAGCACGTAGAGGTGCTTGATGAGCGTGGCGGCGCCTTTCGACATGGTTCCCATCATGATGAAGCCCAAAGCTATGACCGCACACGGGCCGAGGGCCGGCTTGAAGCGCGCCAACTGCTTGACGAAGATCGATCCAAGCAGGCTGCCGAGCACTACCGGCGCAAGCACGATCTCCAGAAGGTCCACGATGACCTTTCCCAGCTCCATATGGGCCATACTACCGACAAATAACAAGGTGATGACGGGAAGCACAAAGGGGGTCAACAGTGTGTTCAGGCCCGTGACCGTGACGGACATCGCAAGGTCCCCATCCGCGATCATCGTGAGGGCATTTGACGTGGTTCCTGTCGGCCCTGCACCCACAATAATCAGGCCGATAGTTAGGTTCCTTGCAGTAACCGGATCAGGAATGAGCCTGATGAATGCAAAGTAAGCAATCACATAAGCGGCGATGGGCAGGCATATCCAACGTATCAGCACGGTCATGCCGATGACCCGCGGGCTCTTCGCGATCCGCTTCCAGTCCGAGCCGTCTATTGCAAGGCCCATGACGAAGAGGGATATCATCAGAAAAACGGCGTTGCCCTTAGCGATGAAGCTCTTCTCGACGGTAAAGTAGAAGAGGTAGCCGAAGAGCACTGCAAGGGTGAGCAGAAGGGACGAGTAAGCCCCGATGAAGGCACACGCCTTTATCCACGTGGCAGCCGTTTTCGGGGCTTTCCCGCCTTTCAAAAAGGCCAGGTAGCTGCAATAAATGCTTATAATCCAGAGTAGTATGGTAAGACAGCTTATGTAAGGTTTTGCGGTGAGCGACATGCCGACAAACCGCGAGCCGATGAAGACGATGAGAAAACCGGCCAACGCCAAACCATTGGCGACTAGTTTCATCCGTTTTTCGCCGGATGTGTTGCGACGACCTTCCGTAAGACCTTCCATAACACCCCCCCATGTCTTACCTTTCAACCGGAATAAATGCTTATCTTCTGTCGGATAGACCCCCCCTTATCTTTCTTCGTTCCCGTCACAGCCGGTGCCCGGACAACGGGGACGCGCCGATGCTCATTTTCTCAGGTCGATAATGCGCTTGTACTTGGTCCGCTTTTCAGTATCGACCATGGACTTAACGGCGCCCTTGGGCAGTGCCTCCACCTCGCAACGCATACCCAGCGCTCCGTAGAGATCTTTTGTAAGCCCCTCGCAACACTTCGCGCGCTCGGTCTCCTCACCCAAGAATTCGACGAGCACCTTTACGAGCTCCCGGTGTCCCTCCTTCCACACCTTAATCAGGTACTCTCCGCCGAAGAACCCGGATTTCCTTATCGACGGCTCGAAATCCGTCGGATATACCGCAACCCCTTTCACCTTTATCATGTCATCGACACGGCCGTGGACCGGGGCCATGCGGCTTAGCGTCCGGCCGCACGCGCACGGCTCCGTTATGAGAGAGGTTATATCGCCGATCCGGTATCGTATGAGGGGCGCCGCCTCCTTTAGAAGGGTTGTCACGACAAGCTCCCCTTCAGCGCCTGCGGGCGCAGGTTTTCCCGTCTCGTGATCGATCACCTCGAATATGTAAGCGTCTTCGTTCAGGTGCAGCCCTTTCTGCTCTTCGCACTCCCACGTCGGCGCGCCTGTCTCGACGCTGCCCCAGTTGTTGTACGCCTTGCAGCCCCATGACTCCTCTATTTCCGCCCGCATATCTTCGGTAAGCGGCTCGGCAGTGTGAAAGCCGACGCGTATCTTAAAGTCTTTCCGCGGGTCGAACCCCATCTCTCTGGCTACTTCGGCCAGATGGAGCATATACGAGCCGGTGCAGCCGATTATCGTCGTCCCCCAGTCATGGGCTATCTGCAACTGTCTTTCGGAAGACGTGACTGCGCCGCTGCCGGTCGGCACGACCAGAGAGCCGAGCTTCATGGCGCCTTCGGTGGACGTGAAGCCCACGATGAATAGCGTGTAAGCAAAAGAAATCTGGACGATATCCTTCGGCCCCATACCCTGGGCGCGCAAGCGGCGTGCCCAGAGGGAGCCTATGTTCTCCCAGTCGTTGCGCGTGTGAAAGATCGCCTTCGGTTTTCCCGTGCTGCCCGTAGAGGATTGCACCCTGATGGCGGGAAAATCGCCCTGATAGTCCCCGAAAGGGGGATAAAGCTCGATGCTTTCCGAAATATCCTTTTTCGTTACGAACGGTATGCTGCCTACATCGTCAATGCCTTTTATGTCGTGTGGAGTGAAGCCGGTCTTGCCCCACATCCTTCGATAAAAGGGGATCTTCTCCCACGCCCTTTTCAATAGGGCCTTGAGTCTTTCCTCTTGAACGGCGGCAAGCTCATCGCGGCTCATCGTCTCCCACTTCGGATCCATCGGCACAGCATAGGTTTGCATATCCGGCCCCCTATTTGGTGTACTCTTCCCATTTGTCCCGAACGAGCTTCAGAGCGTCGAGGTCCGGCAGCACCCTGTCGGGGGTGGCGCGCCTCCCTTCATCCTCCATCTTTCTCGTCGCGTCGATGCCTATCTTCCCGCACCAGGCAAACTCCGTAAAGCCCTGGCCGTGTCCCATGTCCTTCGCCTCATACCTTCTGCGCGCCGAAGGACTCAACGGGTAGACGCCCTGGCCGGGGAAGACGATTACATCCAACTCCGGGTCCACCCGCGTGGCTTCCGCGAAAAAGACTTCGTCGGCGTTGAAAATGTCGATGTCTTCATCTACCACGGTCACCCAGTTTACGCTTGAACATCCGTATCCTGCCGATAACGTTGCATATATGGCCTGTTTCGCCCAACCCGGATATCTTTTCTGGATCTGGACGACCGCTTTGTAACCCCTGCCTTGGATGGGCAGGTAACAGTCCCTGAAGCCGATGACGTTGTTCCGCAGCACGTTGTAAAGGTTGCTCTGTATGGGCAGGTAGCGGAACACCTCCCCCTCGCCGTACTGGTGGCCCATCGAACCCGTTACGTAAAGCGGGTTTTCCCGGTGGGTGATGCAGGTGACGTGGAACGTGGGAGTGACCATCGATTCTTCGTAATAACCCATCCATTCGCCGTACGGCCCTTCCTGAAGCGGCTCGTCGTGGTGGAGGCGCCCCTCGATGACGATCTCCGCCTCGGCGGGCACATCGACGTCGATCGTCTCGCAGCGCACCAGCTTGTCGGGCTCGCCGGTCAGCGCGCCGGACAGGTCGTACTCATCCTCCGTGACTGCGCCCATCTTCGTCGTCGAGGCGCAGTATTGGCCCGGCGACATGCCGATTACGACGGCCACTTCCAGGTAGCGCTCGCCTCTGTCGCGGGCGCGGGCGAGGTGAATGCCGATGTCCTGCATGGAGAGCGCCATGATGCCCGTCGTATTCTTGTTGATGACGTGGACCCTGTACATGCCGATATTCCTTCCGAGCTGCGGGTCTTTGCTGATCGTCCCGTTCAGGGTGATGTAGGGACCGCCGTCGAAAGGCGCCCACTTGATGATGGGGAACTTGGTGAGGTCCACTTGGTCGCCTTTCAGTATGACCTCTTTGCACGGGCCGGTTTCGACCATCACGGGCTTTATCCACTTATCTTTGTGTCTCATGGTCTTTGCGTAATAGTCCCTGATGTCCCTTGGGGTTGAGCCTTCGGGAAGGCCCAGGGCAAGGGCCATCCTCGAGAACTCTCCGAAAAGGTTGGCCACCATCGGTACCTTACACCCGTCAACGCTCTCAAACCAGACGGCCGGACCTTTGCGCTCGTTCATCTCCCATACGATGGCTGCTGCCTCCTGGCCGTTTACGGGACGGCTCACTCTCAGGATTTGACCTTTCTTATCGAGAAGCTCTATGAAATTTCTGATCGACGCCATCAAGCAACCTCCTTGAAGATATAGTGGATTGTGAAACGCTTCAGCTTTTTCTGAGGCAAATGGTTAAAAGCAAATGACGTGCCACTCTCCTCTAAGCCGGAAGAAGGCATATAACGGCAGGTTTAGAACTTATCCAGGTCTTGTATGTCTTTTCCGGTTGACATCATTTTCGGAAAGAGTTTAGAATTGCGGCAATATTAAAACCAATTCGGGAGAATTGTAAATAAAAATGGACATGTCTACTACAGTGGATAGCTGGCCGCATCTTGTCTCAAGGCTCCAGGAGGGGCTTGGCGGCTACGGACCGGACCCTCTTATCGCCGAGGCGTTGAAGATCCTTTTAAGGAACAGGTACGAAGGCATGATTATCATCGATAAGGAGGGCCACGTGGCGTTCATGGACAAGCCGACCGAGAAACTCTTCGGCCTGGCGCCGGGCGGGGCCAAGGGAAAACCCTTTTCCGATTTTTTCTCCGACCTCGGAATACTGCAAGTTATTGAAACGGGCATCCCCCAGATAGGCAGGGTACAGGTGATAGGAGGACAGAGAAAGATCGTGACCCGCTTTCCCATCATCAAGGACGGTGAAATCATAGGCGCGGTCGGCAAGGTAATTTTCCATGAGATAGAGGCAATCAAGGTCCTTTCGGACAGGATCCAGGACCTCAAGATGGCGATCTCGAAGTATAAACAGGATTACATGGCGGCAAACAGGGCGAGCTATACCTTCGAGAGCATACTTGGCGTCAGCCCCGCCATCATGCGGGCGAAGGAGATGGCTAAGAGGATTGCATCGATCGATTGCAGCGTATTGATAGCGGGAGAAAGCGGCACAGGCAAAGAGCTCTTTGCCCACAGCATACATAACGCCAGTATGCGAGCCAATGCGCCTTTCGTTCGCGTCAACTGCCCCAGCATACCTTTCGATCTGGTGGAAAGCGAGCTCTTCGGCTATGAGAAAGGGGCCTTCACGGGCGCCAGCCAACGCGGTCAAAAGGGAAAATTCGAGCTTGCCTCGGGCGGAACGATATTTCTGGACGAGATCAGCTCGATGCCCCTTATGATGCAGGCGAAGCTGCTGAGGGTGATTCAGGAAAAAGAGATCCAGCCATTGGGCTCATCCTTGACCAAGAAGATCGACTTCAGGCTGCTGGCAGCCACGAATGTGGACCTCTGGTCGCTCGTCCGGAAGGGCTCCTTCAGGGCAGACTTGTATTATCGGTTAAGCCCCATCCAGTTGGTCGTCCCTCCTTTGCGCTCAAGGCTGGACGATATTCCATTCATTCTGAACTCCCTGCTTCCGCGCGTAAATACCCATGTAAGCGGGAATGCCAGGTCGGTAGCCCCGCGTGCGCTCGCCAATCTGACATCTTACGACTGGCCGGGGAACGTGCGCGAGCTGATCAACGTGCTGGAGCAAGCCGTCCTGAACGGCTATACCAAGAAGGAAATAGACGTCGAGGACCTGCCGGAATTCCTGCAGGACAACGCTGCCGCGCGACAGGGGGAAAAGCAGATTTGCGCGCTTCGCGATACCTTGTGGAAGGCAGAGAGCGCGGCGATCGCCGGCGCCCTGCAAACGACAGGCGGGAACAAGAGAAAGGCCGCAAAGATGCTCGGCATCTCCCGCGCCGGTTTTTACAAGAAGATAGGCCGTCTGGGTATCGGGTAAAAGCAGAAGACAGGCACGTAAGTAGCGCATCCTGCGGAAATGATTCTCATTTTGCCGGGTGCCGCATGGCACGATTCCGGACGGGCGTGGGTCCAAGCCAAAAGGATTTAGACGTTCTTTTATCGGTCGTCATAATTATCAATCCCATATTTACTCGACTCGGCACGGCCCCACCATACCGCTATGCCGCTGGTTGACAATTTGGGCTTTGAGAACCTAGATTTCCCTATCGGATAAGACTATCGAACCACACAGGGCAAAAATCCATGCCTCCGAGCCGACCGGAGAAGGGTGCCGGGGAGAAGAGGGAAGATAGGGCATTCTTTTCAGGCCGCCGCTGGATCGTTCCGCTCCTGGTCTGCCTGCTTGCAATTATCGCGGCCGTAGTCGCGGCCCGGATCGTCGGGCGCCACGCAGGGGGCGGGCAAAAGGCCGTCGCCGGCCCTGCTGTCCCCGTCACTGCCGCTTCGGCGAAAAGGGCCGATTTTAACATCTATATAATAGGCCTCGGCACAGTCACGCCCATCGCGACGGTCGCGGTGCACACGCGCGTCGACGGCCAGCTCATGGAGGTGCTCTATAAGGAGGGCCAGACGGTCGAGAACGGGGCGCTCCTTGCCGTCCTCGACACCAGGCCCTTCGAGGCCGCCCTGCTGCAGGCGGAAGGGCAGCTTGCCCGCGACGCTGCGCAGCTAATCCAGGCGCGCATCGACCTTGAGCGCTATAGGGCGCTCTGGGCAGTCGATTCGATAGCGAAACAGCAGTACGACCTCCAGCTTTCCCTTGTCGGCCAGCTCGAAGGCGCGGTCAAGTCGGACCAGGGGGTGGTGGAGACTGCGCGGGTAAATATTATTTATTGCAGGATCACCTCCCCGGTCGCAGGCAAGGTCGGCCTGCGCCTCGTCGATCCGGGCAACATCGTCCATACTACCGATACGAACGGGATAGTGGTTATCACCCAGTTGCATCCGATGACCGTCATCTTCCCGATAGCGGAAGACAGCCTGCCCCGGGTGCGGGCCAAGCTTGCATCCGGCGGTGTGCTGCACGTGGACGCCTACGACCGGGACATGACGCACAAGCTCGCCTCCGGCCGCCTTTTGACCATCGACAACCAGATAGATACGACTACCGGGACGGTGCGCCTGAGGGCGATCTTTCCGAATGAAGACGACAGCCTCTTCCCCAACCAGTTTGTAAACGCCCGCCTCCTCATCGAGCGCGTCAGCCAGGCCCTCGTCGTACCGGCCGCCGCGCTCCAACACGGGCCTGCCGGGACTTTCGTCTACGCAGTGAGGCAGGACATGACGGTGGCCGTTGCTCCCGTGACCGCCGGCGCGATACAGGGGGGCGAGGCGTGGATAAAGGCGGGCCTTGCGCCGGGCGACCTTGTCGTTACGGAAGGCGTTGACAGGCTGCGGCAGGGCGCCAGGGTGGAGCTGAAGTCCCAGGCAGTGGGTCCGATCGGGCCGGCAGTGACGGGCGGGCCGTGAACGTCTCGCGCACCTTCATCCTCCGGCCCGTCGCTACGACACTGCTCATGGCGGCCATCATCCTGGCCGGTCTCGTGGCCTACCGGGAACTGCCCGTCTCCGCCCTGCCGACCGTCGACTACCCTGTTATCCAGGTGAGGACGTTCTATCCGGGGGCCGGGCCGGAGGTCATGGCCACCTCAGTCACCGCGCCCCTGGAGCGACAGTTCGGCCAGATGCCGGGCCTTGCAAGGATGACGTCCACGAGCTCCAGCGGCGCGTCCGTCATCACGGTCCAGTTCGGCCTCGACCTTAGCCTCGACGTAGCCGAGCAGGAGGTACAGGCGGCCATCAACGCGGCCTTCACTTTTTTGCCGGTGGATTTGCCCGTACCGCCTGTTTACAGCAAAGTTAATCCTGCGGATTTCCCCATACTCACCCTTGCTTTGACCTCCGACACGATGCCTTTGTCCCAGGTCGAGGACCTTGCGGAGACACGGTTCGTGCAGCGGATATCGCAGGTGCCGGGGGTGGGACTCGTGAGCGTCAGCGGCGGCCAGAGGCCGGCCATCAGGATACAGGCGAACCCGACCGCCCTGGCCTCCCTCGGCCTCACCCTCGAAGACGTGCGCACCGCCCTCGTTGCGGGCAGCGTCAACCTGGCCAAGGGCAGCTTCGACGGGCCGCGCCAGTCTTACACCATAGGCGCGAACGACCAGATCCTGGAGAGCGCCGGCTATGGGCAGCTCGTCGTTGCTTACAGGAACAACGCGCCTGTAGTGCTCTCCGACGTGGCGCAGGCGACAGACGGCATCGAGAACGTCAACCGGGCCGCATGGATGAACACGACGCCCGCGGTCATCCTCAACATTCAGCGGCAGCCGGGGGCAAACGTGATCGCAGTGGTAGACCGCATCAAGAAGCTCCTCCCGCAGCTTACAAGCGCCCTTCCTGCGGCAGTCAAAGTCGCCATCCTGACGGACAGGACGGCGACCATCCGCGCCTCCGTCGCAGACGTCCAGTTCGAGCTGATGCTGTCCGTAGCGCTCGTCGTGCTCGTCATCTTCCTGTTTTTGCGGAGTGCGTCGGCAACGACCATACCAAGCGTTGCCGTCCCCCTCTCGCTTATCGGCACTTTCGGCGTCATGTACCTTCTCGGCTTCAGCCTGAACAACCTTTCCCTCATGGCTTTAACGATCTCGACGGGCTTTGTCGTAGACGACGCAATCGTGATGATCGAGAATATCGCGAGGTACGTCGAGCAGGGCGACCCGCCGCTCCAGGCCGCATTGAAAGGGTCCGAGCAGATCGGTTTCACCATCATATCGCTGACCGTCTCGCTCATTGCCGTTTTGATCCCTGTCCTCTTCATGGGGGAGGTGATGGGCCGCCTCTTCAGGGAATTCGCAGTCACGCTCGGCGTGACGATCCTCATCTCCGCCGCTGTCTCCCTGACCCTCACGCCGATGATGTCCGCAAGGATCCTGAAGAAGCGGCCGGAGGAGCGTCAGGGCAGGCTCTTGCGGGCAACGACCAGGATGCAGGACAGGATGATCGCAGGCTACGGGAGGACGCTCAAATGGGTCCTCGGACGCGAGCGGCCTGTGCTCGCAGTCGCCGTTCTCACGCTGCTGCTTACAATCATTCTCTACGTCATCGTGCCGAAAGGGTTCTTCCCCGTCGAAGACACGGGCCTGGTCCTCGGCATCTCTCAAGGGCCCCAGTCCGTCTCCTTCACGGAGATGGCGAGGCGCCAGCAGGCGCTTGCGCGGGTCATCCTTCGCGACCCGGCGGTGGCAAGCCTCTCTTCATTCATAGGGATCGACGAGACGAACCCGACCCTCAACGGCGGCCGCGTGCTTATCAACCTGAAGCCCTTAAGCGAGCGCACCGCGAGGGTCGCGGAAATCATCGACAGGCTCCAGAAGAACGTTGCCGGAGTTGAGGGTATCAGGCTCTACATGCAGCCCGTTCAGGACCTGACCGTAGATACGCTGGTGAGCCGCACGCAGTATTACTACACCCTGGAAGACCCGAGCCTCGACGAGCTGCACGCGTTCGCGCCGCAACTTGTTGAAAAGCTCCGTGCCCGGCACGAGCTCACGGACGTCGGCAGCGACCAGCAGGACAGGGGCCTGCGCGTCTCGATGACAATCGACAGGGCAACAGCATCGAGGCTCGGCATCACGCCGCAGCTCATCGACAACACGCTGTACGATGCGTTCGGGCAGAGGCAGGTAACGACGATCTTTACGCAGCTCAATCAATACAGGGTCGTCCTCTCTGTAGACCCTCAATTCCAGAGGTCGCCCGCCTGGCTGCAAACGCTCTATATCGGCACGCCCACGGAAGGGCAGGTGCCGCTCTCCGCGATCGTCAAGACGGAAGAGACGACGGGGCCGCTTCTGATAAGCAGACAGGCCCAGTTCCCCGCAGTCACCGTCTCCTTCAACCTCGCCCCCGGCGTCTCCTTAGGAGAGGCGGTCTCTGCGGTAGATGAAGCCACGATACAGATGGGCCTGCCTGCCAGTATAAGGGGCAGCTTCCAGGGGACGGCAGAGGCCTTTTTAGCCTCTTTAAGCAACGAGCCTCTTTTAATCCTTGCTGCCTTACTTACCGTCTATATAGTTTTAGGTGTTCTATACGAGAGCTATATCCATCCTATTACCATATTATCCACCCTACCCTCGGCAGGGGTAGGCGCTCTTCTTGCCCTTCTCCTCTTCCGCATGGACCTCTCCGTCATTGCTGTAATAGGCATTATTCTCTTAATCGGCATAGTCAAGAAGAACGGCATCATGATGGTCGACTTTGCCCTCGATGCAGAGCGCAGGGAAGGAAAGACCCCCCTTGAGGCCATATACCAGGCAAGCCTACTTCGCTTCAGGCCTATCATGATGACTACCATGGCAGCCCTATCTAGGCGCCCTTCCCCTGGCCTTAGGCAGGGGGGTAGGCTCGGAGCTGAGGCGTCCCCTGGGGGTCGCCATAGTAGGCGGTCTTGTAATAAGCCAGCTTTTGACCCTTTATACTACGCCGGTGATATACCTCGCCTTCGACCGTCTTGCCGGGCGCATTAAAAAACGGCGCGCCAAGGAAGGCGGAGGCCCGGACCAACCCATAGGCCCGACATGAGCATATCAGCCCACTTCATCAGAAGGCCCGTAGCGACAACGCTTCTCACCATCGGGCTCGCCCTGTCTGGCGTCATCGGCCTGCGCCTGCTGCCCGTGTCGCCCCTGCCGCACGTAGATTTTCCCACGATCATGGTCTCCGCCTCGCTTCCGGGGGCGGAGCCGCAGACAATGGCCACGTCCGTGGCCGCGCCCCTTGAGCGCCAATTCGGGCTGATATCGGGCGTCACGGAAATGACGTCGAGCAGTACCCTCGGCTCGACGACCATAGTCTTGCAGTTCGACCTCAACAGGGACATAGACGGCGCAGCGCGCGACGTCCAGGCCGCCATCAACGCGGCCAGGAGCTACCTGCCGGCGAACCTGCCGAGCAACCCGACGTACAGAAAAGTCAACCCGGCGGAGGCGCCCATCCTTATTGTTGCGCTAACGTCGGACACCGTGACCGTCGCCAAAATGTACGACGCTGCATCGAGCATCCTTGCGCAGAAATTGTCTCAGGTGCGCGGAGTGGGGCAGGTGTTCGTCGGCGGGGGCTCGCTGCCTGCGGTCCGCGTGGAGCTCGAAGCCCCCGCCGCTGAACGGGTACGGGATCAGCCTGGAGACGGTCAGGGCCGTCCTTTCGTCAACGAGCGCCAACAGGCCGAAGGGGCAGCTCTCCGATGAGACGAAGACGTGGGAGATCGAGACGAACGACCAGTTGTTCAGGGCCGAGCAGTACCACCCCGTCTACGTCGCGTACGACAACTCATCGGGCGCGGGCGTCAGGCTGACCGATGTGGCGGGAGTCGAAGACTCCGTCGAAGACGTGCGGACCGCCGGGCTCGTAAATGGGAAGCCGGCGGCGATGGTCGTAGTCTTCAGGCAGCCAGCCGCGAATATCATCGGCACCGTCGACAGGGTGCGCGCGGTACTTCCCCAGATGGCCGGCTCCCTGCCCGGCGGGGTCAACCTGTCGGTAGTCCTCGACCGTACCCCGCCCATCCGGGGGTCGCTCCTCGACGTTGAATTCACGCTCGTTCTCTCGGCCGTACTCGTTATTCTCGTTGTCTTCGCCTTCCTGCGGAGCGTCCGCTCAACGGCCGTGCCGGGGGTGGCCGTCGCAGTCTCGCTCGTCGGGACCTTCGGCGTGATGTATCTGCTGGGCTACAGCCTGGACAACCTCTCCCTGATGGCCCTCACTATAGCGACGGGCTTCGTCGTGGACGATGCGATAGTCGTGCTCGAAAACATCACGCGCCACATCGAGCAGGGGATGGACCCTATGCAGGCGGCCTACACCGGGGCGAAGGAGATTGCCTTTACGGTGGTATCGATGAGCACCTCCCTAGTCGCGGTCTTCATCCCGATACTCCTTATGGGGGGCATGGTGGGCCGCCTCTTCCGCGAGTTCGCCGTGACCCTCTCCATCGCCGTCGCTATGTCTCTCGTCATCTCACTCACCGTGACGCCGATGATGTGCGCGAGACTGCCGAAGCGGCAAAAGACCGGGCGCAGAAACCCCGCTTACCGGCTGAGCGAGGCGATATTCAACAGGATGCACGCCATCTACGCGCCGACGCTACGCTGGTCGCTGCGCCACTCCCTCGTGATGCTCTTTCCGACAATCATCGCCGTCTGCCTCAGCATCTACCTCTTCACGATCATCCCCAAGGGGTTCTTCCCCGAGCAGGACACCGGACGGCTCCTCGGCATCGTCCAGGCAGACCAGGACATCTCCTTCCAGTCGATGAAGGAGAAGCTGACGCAGGTCGTCGATATCATCAGGCAGGACCCGGACGTAGAGAGCGTGTCCGCCTTTACGGGGGCAGCGAGCGGGTCGTCCGTGAACCAGGCGCGGATGTTCGTCGCCCTGAAGCCTTTCAACGAGCGCAAGGCGTCGCCCGATGGGATCATCGCGCGCCTGCGCGCTCCGTTGGGCGGCGTGACGGGCGCCCCGACGTACCTCCAGCCCGTCCAGGACTTAAGGATCGGGGGAAGGCTCAGCGCGGGCCTATACCAGTACACGCTGCAAGGGCAGGACGTGACAGAGCTTAACAGGTGGGGCAGCCGTGTCCTCGCCATGGCAAGGACGCTGCCCGAATTGAGGGACGCGAGCAGCGACCAGCAGGACAGGGGCCTACAGGCGGCCGTAGTCATAGACCGGAACACCGCGTCGAGACTGGGCATCACCCCGCAGCTCATAGACAACACGCTGTACGATGCGTTCGGGCAGAGACAGGTTTCCCTCGTCTACACCCTTTTGAACCAGTACCACCTTGTTATGGAGGCTGCGCCGGAGTTCTGGCAGCGGCCCGAGACGCTGGATGAGATATACGTGCAATCGGCCACACGCGGCATGGTGCCGCTCAGTGCTTTTACGCACTTTAGCCGCACGGATACGGCACTTGCGGTGAACCACCAGGCCCAGTTCCCCGCAGTCACCGTCTCCTTCAACCTCGCCCCCGGCGTCTCCTTAGGAGAGGCGGTCTCTGCGGTAGATGAAGCCACGATACAGATGGGCCTGCCTGCCAGTATAAGGGGCAGCTTCCAGGGGACGGCAGAGGCCTTTTTAGCCTCTTTAAGCAACGAGCCTCTTTTAATCCTTGCTGCCTTACTTACCGTCTATATAGTTTTAGGTGTTCTATACGAGAGCTATATCCATCCTATTACCATATTATCCACCCTCCCCTCGGCAGGGGTAGGCGCTCTTCTTGCCCTTCTCCTCTTCCGCATGGACCTCTCCGTCATTGCTGTAATAGGCATTATTCTTCTCATTGGCATAGTCAAGAAGAACGGCATCATGATGGTGGACTTTGCCCTGGATGCAGAGCGCAGGGAAGGAAAGACCCCCCTTGAGGCCATATACCAGGCAAGCCTACTTCGCTTCAGGCCCATCATGATGACTACCATGGCAGCCCTATTAGGCGCCCTTCCCCTGGCCTTGGGCAGGGGGGTAGGCTCTGAGCTAAGGCGTCCCCTGGGGGTCGCCATAGTAGGCGGTCTTGTAATAAGCCAGCTTTTGACCCTTTATACTACGCCGGTGATATATCTCTATATGGACCGGCTGAGATTGCGGCTGCGGCGGCGCAGCCCGAAAAACGGAGCCCCGGTCGCCCCTCTGCTTCTTATCGCCTGTGCTTCCCTTTTGTTTGTCTCCTGCTCGGTGGGGCCCGATTATGTCAGGCCCTCCGTAGAGACGCCCGCTGCCTATAAAGAGCTTTCGGGCTGGAAGGAGGCACATCCGCAGGACCACGTCGGCAGGGGCGCCTGGTGGCGGATGTTCGACGACCCGGAGCTTGATACGCTCGAAGCGCAGGTAAATATCTCAAACCAGAATATCGCCGTAGCGGAGGCGCAGTTCCGCCAGGCCCTCGCGCAGGTGCGGATAGCACGGGCCGGCTATTTCCCGACGCTCACGGCAGGCTCATCGGTGACGCGCTCCGGCTCGTCGTCAACGCTGAGCACGTCTGCCGCATTCCCCGGGACCACCATTACGGAGTGGATTTTGCCTATCCAGTTGAGCTGGGAGATAGACGTCTGGGGGCGTGTCCGCCGCCTTGTCGAGGCCAATGTCGCCAACGCCCAGGCGAGCGCGGCGGACGTCGAGTCGGCCCGCCTGAGCGCTCAGGCCCTCCTCGCCCAGGACTATTTTCAGCTACGCGGTCTCGACGCCCAGAAGAAACTCCTCGATGACACGGTCGTCGCCTACAGGAAGACGCTGGAGATCACGAAAAATCAGTACAGGTACGGCATAGCAGCAAGCGGGGACGTCGCCCTTGCAGAGACGCAGCTTGAGACGGCCGTTGCCCAGGCCGTAGACATCGGCGTGCAGCGGGCGCAACTGGAGCACGCCATTGCGGTCCTCATCGGAAAGCCCGCATCCGGCTTTTCCATTACATCCGTCCCTGAAGGGCCGGTCGCGCCCGTGCCTCATATCCCTGCCGGCGTGCCCTCCGAGCTTCTGGAGCGCAGGCCCGACGTCGCTGCCGCAGAGCGGGCGGCGGCAGCAGCGAACGCACAGATTGGCGTTGCCGTGTCCGCCTATTATCCCGCCGTGACCATCGACGCTGCAGGCGGCTTCGAGAGCTTTCAGTTATCGAAGTGGCTGACGTGGCCGAGCCGGTTCTGGTCTTTGGGCCCCGGCGTCTCGGAAGTAGTTTACGAAGGGGGCTTGAGGCGCGCCCAGACGGACCAGGCGCGGGCAGCATACGACGCGGCCGTAGCATCTTACCGCCAGACGGTGCTCACCGCGTTCCAGCAGGTGGAGGACAACCTGGCCGGTCTGCGCATACTTGAAGAAGAAGCAAAGGCACAGGACAGGGCGGTGAAGGCGGCCGTGCGCTCCCTCAGCCAGGCGCTCAACCAGTATAAATTCGGGACTACGAGCTACCTTACCGTGGTGACGGCCCAGGCGGCGCTGCTTACGAACCAAAGGAGCGCAATAAGCATCGCGTACCGGCGCACGGCGGCAGCCGTCCTTCTCGTCCAGGCCCTGGGCGGCGGCTGGAGCGACCGCGACCTGCCGCAGATAAAGCGCGGATCGGTCAAGAAAGGATCGCCTGCACCATAATTTGTGGAATGAAAATTAAAGGCGGAAAAGCGAAAGACGCGGCGTCAGGTCCGCATCAGGCCGAGGGCGGCCCGCACCTCGTCCATGGTTTCGGCCGCCATCCGGCTGCATGCGACTGCGCCGTCGCGGAGTGCGTCGATGACGTATTTCGGGTCGCTCTTGAGCTGTAAGGCTTTTTCCCTGATGGGGGTAAGCTCCGCCATCATATTTTTGAAGAGTACTTTTTTGCAGTCTATGCAGCCGACGCCCGCGCTCCTGCAAGCCGCGTCCAGCTCCTTCAACTCAGTCTCAGACGAAAAGGCCCGGTGCATCGTAAAGATGTTGCAGATATCCGGGTTTCCCACGTCCGAGCGGCGCACCCTTGCCACGTCCGTCACTGCGGTCCGGAGCTTCTCCCAGATTGCGCCCTCGTCTTCCAGGATGCCGATGTAGTTGTTTAGGGTCTTCGACATCTTATTCTTACCTTCCATGCCCATGATCCTCGGCGCGCACGAAAGGACCGCCTTAGGCTCGGGGAAGATAGGCCCGTACCGGGCGTTGAACTTCCGGGCAACTTCGCGGGACAGTTCGACGTGCTGTACCTGGTCCTCGCCGACAGGCACGAAACCCGCCTTATAGACAAGGATGTCGGCCGCCTGCAAAACGGGGTAGTCCATGAGGCCCATATTGAGGTTCGATCTGTGCTGGCGCGATTTATCTTTGAACTGGGTCATCCGTTCCAGGTCCCCGATGGGCGTCAGACAGTTGAATATCCAGCAGAGCTCCGTATGCTCCCTCACGTGGGACTGGACAATCACGTGGCACCTTGCAGGGTCGAGGCCGCAGGCGATCAGGATGATCGCGGTGTCGAGGCACCTTCGGGCGAACTCCCCCGTCTCATACTCGATAGTTATGGCGTGGTAGTCGACCACTCCGTAGATGCACTCGTACTCGTCCATGAGCGCTACCCATTGTCTGAGTGCACCCACGTAGTTGCCGATATGTATATCGCCGGTAGGCTGTATTCCGCTGAAAATCCTGTCCATGTAGGCTCCCGAAACTCGATAATCTACAATAAGCACGCGCCGAAATCAATACGAGGGCATCGGAAACCGGCATAACGCCCGGCTGAGGTTCGGCGTGCGCCGCAATATAGTTGACAGAAAAAGTAGGAAAACTTAATCTAAATGCATGAAGGTTTCGACACAGAGCAGATACGGAGTGCGGGCGGTCTTCGACATCGCGTACAATTCTTCGGGCAAGCCGTGTCAGGTCAAAGAGATCGCGGAAAGACAAGCCCTTTCGCCCCGGTACATCGAGCAGATCTTCCAGAAGCTGAAGCGCGCCGGCATCGTCAAAGGCGTGCGGGGCCCTTCGGGCGGCTATTGCCTTGCCAAAGAGCCGGAAAAGATCAGCGTGGGCGACATAGTGCGGGCGGCGGAAGGAGAGGTCGAGCTGGTTAGTTGCCTGCGTCCCGCAAAAGGCAGGAAAAAGGCGTGCGACCGCATCGATCGGTGCATGGTGCGCGACGTGTGGGCGGAAGGCACGGCGCGGCTTATGGCCTACCTGGATTCGGTCAGCATCGCGGAGCTTTGCAGGGAAGCCGGTTCAAAGGGGCCAGGCAGGCGGGCCGGCGACCGGGTCACCTATTATATATAGAATGCATATACGCCGGGCAACTGCCTGTTATCCTCCGGAGCACATCATGAAACGGGGCGCTTCAAGAATGAGCACTTCCGTTTGCCCTTTTTCCATCTTGCTGTGGCATATCATAAGGAACTGCTGAAAGCTCGTCACCTGCCATCCGCTGACGATCCTCCAGAATTCCGGGTTGGCCCAATCCCATTTCTGCGCCTCATCGAGCGTGGCGTACCTTTCGAGGCCCGTTTCGCGATTGAGCACTTTCACCCTGATCTTGTACGTGACCTTTTCTTCTCCGCTGCCCGCTGCCTTCGCATCTTTTTGCTCTTCCGGCATGTCTGCTCCTCCTGCTGCTATCGTGAGGCTTTCGCTGTTAGTGCTCGCTTCACGCACGTACGATCAATATCCCAGGTCGCATACGTTGATCTCATATTCCGCGCTGCCCTCTCCGGTCAGCGCCGTAATAGTCGGGCTTTCCCCGCACAGCGCGCACCCCGGCCGCCTGCCGAGATCGACGGTTGCCGTGCTTGCGTTGAGGGCGTTATATATATAGAACCTGCCGATCATCGGCGTGCCTATTCCGAGTATTATCTTGGCCGCTTCCGTCGCCTGCACGAGGCCTATGTGCCCTGGCACCATGCCGAGGACCCCGATCTGGCTGCAATTGGGGGTGAGGTTCTGGGCGGGCGGCACAGGGAAAATGCATCGCAGGCAGGGCCCGCTTTTCTTCGGCCAGAAGACGCACGCCTGGCCGTCGAAGCCGACGGCGCCGCCGAAGATATATGGCTTGCCCGCAAAATAACAGGCGTCGTGTATCAGGAACTTGGTGCCGATATTGTCTGCCGCGTCCAGCACGACGTCGAAGCCCTGAACGATCTCAAGGGCATTGCCGGGTGCGAAAAACTCCTGATAAGTGACTACCTCGATTTCCGGGTTGATCCTCTCTAAGGCCGATTTGGCCGAATCGACCTTATACCTGCCTATATCTGCGGTCCCGTGGATTATCTGCCTGTTCAGGTTGGAGAGTGAGACCTTGTCAAAATCGATCAGGCCGATGGTACCCACGCCCGCCGCCGCGAGGTACGGCGCAGCAGACGAGGCGAGGCCGCCTGCGCCGACAAGGAGGACTTTGGAGTGCATGAGCCGGAGCTGGCCCTCCTGTCCGATTTCCTTGAGAAGCATGTTCCTGCTGTAGCGGTCGAGCTGGCGACCGGGTGAACCCCGTATCCGATGCAACGGGCGCCCCGGACTCCATCCACGCCTTGTAGCCGCCTGCAACGGAGCGGGCGTTGGCATAGCCGATTTTCCGGAGCTTTTCTGCGGCCCGCAACGATATGTTGCCGCTGCCGCAGTAAAGCAGTATGGGCGCCTGTTTGTCTTGCGTGAGCTTGCCGATCTCTTCTTCGATGACGCCCGGAGGGACCAAGTGCGCCCCCTCGATGCTGCCCATGCAAAGCTCGCCTTCGCCCCGCAAGTCGATAAGGACGACAGGGCTGCCGCCCGAAAGCAGGCTCACTGCCTTGTCCACGGGTATCTCGAGCGCACCCGGTCCGCCGGAGGACGCTTGCGGGCCATGCCCGGCTGATTGTTTGTCCTGCGTTGTCATGACATCACGTTCACGATAGTAAACTTATCTTGTCTGAATAATATATACTTTAGCGATTTACTAATCAATAACATTTACGAATTACCGGATAGATTTGAGGGAACCTGCTTAAGGGCCACCGGCGCCGCCTATCGTGCTTCCTGCTTTGCGCGACCCCGCCGATTCAGGATAGAGAATACGCAATCGCCCCGAGGCCTTTGCTTACAAACGCCATCAGGGCCTGAAACAAGGCTGTCTATACTTGAGTGGTTTGGTTGACAATAGAACGGGCCGGGCATATACTAGGGCACTATGACAACGGTATCAGGCTCGGGCAAGAGAGGCATTAACGTATCTGTTTTGCTGGCCGTTTGCCTTTCCTTCCTCTTGTCTCCGGCGCTGTCCGCGGCCGGCGGCGTCATAAGTCCGTGCAGCCTGCAACCGGCATCCGTTCACATGCAAGAACATGGGACAGGCGGCCACGCGTGCGCCTGCTGCAAGCATGAGAAAGGGGCGCGTAGTGCGCCGTGTGCATTGGAAGCCAAGTGCAGCCCCGCCAGGGGCCATGAGTTTTCCGTTGTCTCGAGTATGGGCGCGCAAATTCCCGTGCTCGGTGCCGGTCCCTCTCCCATGTCTCCGAACCGGTCGGCCGCTAAGGGCCGGGAGGCGCCGAAGAACGTCTGCGCGCGAGAAACGACCTACCTGATAAATCTCAAGCTCCTCTGCTGATCTGTCCGCCCCGGCCCGTCTGACCGGGGGCCTTCGCATCTCATTCATCTCAAACCTAATTTTAAGCTGTGCGCCGCGGGTTCGCTTTCGCTTTTCAGCGCTGTCGCGCCCGGCGATCGCAGAAGGAGAAGACCATGCGCAAGTTGACAATTATCCTTATGATGCTTCTGCTTACAGTAGGGGCAGTCTACGCCGCCAATACAATCACGAAAAAGGCGGGGGAGTATACCGTCGAGCTCACGATCGACAAGAACCCGCCTGTAGCCGGAAAGAACAACATAGATATCGCTGTAAAGGATAAGGCGGGTAAGCCCGTGACGGACGCCAAGGTCCTCGTCGAGTACTCCATGCCGGCGATGCCCGGCATGCCCGCGATGCATTATAAGGCCGAGGCCGTTCTGTCGGGCGACAGGTACAAGACCGTTATCGAGCCTTCCATGGGCGGCTCGTGGAGCCTGACGGCCAAAGTGAGCCGGGCCGGGAAAATGGATACTGCGCGATTTACCATTGACGTCAAGTAAGTCATGCGGGAGGCGTCATAATGCTATCGCCTGCGAGAAACAATCGGAACGTCGGAAGATTGACTCTATCGCTTTTATTCCTTCTGGCCGCACTGGCGCTGCCTCCCGGACCGAGCTTTTGCCCTGGAAGGGACGCTCGTTCTGGACGAGCTTATCGCCGAGGGACTCAGGAACAGCCCCGAGATCCAGGCTGCGAGATTACGGGCGGATGCGGCCGGCTACCGCATCCCCCAGGCCAAAAGCCTGCCCGACCCGATGGCGACGTTAGGCTACCAGAACGATGGCTTCAACCGCTTTACCCTCGGCGACAGCATCATGACCATGGGCATAGCGGGCGTGTCCCAGCAGTTTCCTTTCTGGGGGAAGCGGGCACTTAAGGGCGAGATGGCGACACGAGACGCAGAGAGCGAGGTGGCCCTGTCGGCCGCTTCGAGGCACCGGGTGGTGGCGCAGATAAAGCTCGTCTTTTACGACCTCTTTCTTGCCTACAAAACGATGGACGTCCTGGAAGACAGGACGGCGCTCTTTTCGAAGATAGAAGATGCGGCGCAAAGCAGGTACGCGTCAGGGACCGGCATGCAGCAGGAGGTCGTCATGGCGCAGACGGAAAAGTATATGATCCTTGAAAAACAGGAGATGCAGCGCCAGCGTTTGCAGGCCCTCCAGGGCATGCTGAATGCTGCGGTGGGCAGGCAGGTGAGCGCGCCACTCGGCCGTCCTGCCCTGCCCGCCGCCACCCGGTTTCCCTTCACACTCGACGAGGCGGTGGGCATGGCGAAAGAGCATTCGCCCGATGTGAGATCGAAACAGAAAATGGTGGAGGGCGCCGAGGCAAAGGTCAAGCTGGCGAGGAAGGAGTATTATCCCGACGTGACGGTCGGCGGCAACTATTTTTACAGGTCGGGGAACCTCGGAGATATGTGGGCCCTGACTTTCAGCTTCAACCTGCCGATCTTCTATAAAACGAAGCAGGAGCAGGCCCTGGCCGAGGCGCAGGTGTCGCTGAGCCAGGCTAAGCGTGAGCTGGCCGCAACGGAGCTGATGCTCGCATCGAGCGTGAAGGAAGGCTATTCAATGGTGGAGGCGGCGGACAGGTTGATGAAACTTTACAAAGAGGGGCTTATCCCGAAGACGAACCAGGACGTCCAGCTTGCCTTTTCGAATTACGTGACCGGAAGGGTCGACGCCCTCACCGCCATAACGAGGATCAAGAACCTCCTCGATTACGACCTGCTTTATTGGGGCCAGTTGGTGGAAAGGGAGAAGGCCATAGCAAAACTCCATGCAGTCATGGGGATGGAGCAGATGGGAGAGACACGATGAAAAATCGAAAGAAAGTGATAGCGGTCGCGGCTCTCCTCGCCGTTCTTTCGTTGTTGTTCTATTTCTCGAAACCGGGCAAGCCCGGAACCGCTGCAGCCCAGGAGAAGATGGGTGCCATGCCCGGCATGCCGGCCGAAAAACCGTCAGCCGAAAACGTGCCTCCCCAAGGGGCTGCGGCAGAGGCGCCCAATTTCGAAATATCGCCCGAGAAGCAGCAACTCATCGGAGTGAAGGTCGCCGCCGCGCAACTCCTTCCCCTGATGAAAACCATACGTACGGTCGGCCTTGTTGAGTATGACCAGCGACGCCAACAGACGATCAACACGAAGGTCGAGGGCTGGGTCGAGAAGCTTTACGTGAACTTCGTGGGAGTCTACGTAAAGAAAGGGGACCCCGTCGCGGACATATACAGCCCGGAACTCTGGGCGAGCCAGCAGGAGTTCATCAATGTAGTGAGGTGGGCGAAACGCACCGATGCAAAGAAGGGCGGGCAGGCAACGGAGGCGGCCTCCCAGGCCGGCGCGCCTGACGTCAACGCGATGATCGAGGGGGACGCCCGGTCACTGGTCGAGGCAGCGCGGCAGCGCCTGAAGCTCTACGACATAAGCGACGCCCAGATAAAAAAGATCGAAGAGAGCGAAAAACCCATCCGTACGCTTACCATCTACAGCCCTTACAACGGATATGTCCTGCAAAAGAACGTGAACCAGGGCAGCCGCGTAATGCCGGGTGCCGACCTCCTGGATGTGGCGGACCTGTCGATGGTATGGATCACCGCCGACATTTACGAATACGAGATGCCGTTAATCAAAGTGGGAGACAGCGCAATCGTCAGCTTGAGCTACCTGCCGGGCAGGCAGTTCGCCACAAGGATCGACTACATCTACCCCACGCTTCAGGGAGAGACGAGGACACTGAAGGCCCGCTTCACGCTCCCTAACGAAGGGGGAAGGCTCAAGCCCCAGATGTTTACCAACGTAGAGATGAAGATAGGTCTCGGCAAAAGGCTCGCAGTCCCGGCCGATGCGGTCATTAATACGGGCATCAGGCAGGTCGTCTATATCGACAAGGGCGAGGGCATTTTCGAGCCCAGGGAGGTCTTGACGGGTGTGCAGACGGACGACCTCGTCGAGGTCACTGCGGGCCTCAAGGCAGGGGAGAAGGTTGCGTCGGCTGCCAATTTCCTCATCGACTCGGAGGCCAAGTTGAAAGGGGTCGAGCCGCTTCCGAGGCAGGCGCAGGGTCAGGCGAAGCCGCCGGGACAGGCGAGCGCACCGCCTGCCCATCATCATTAAAGTGGGCCGCAGCCATGATAGCTAAGATAATCGGATACAGCGCCCGCAACAAATTCATCGTTTTCCTTTTCGTCTTTTTCGCCCTCGCCTGGGGCTGGTGGGCGATCAGGAACATTCCCCTCGACGCGATCCCCGACCTCTCCGATACGCAGGTCATCATCTATACGGATTGGGCGGGCAGGAGCCCTGACCTCGTGGAGGACCAGATAACCTACCCCATTTCGTCGACGCTCCTCGCGGCCCCGCGCGTCCAGGCAGTGCGCGGCTTCTCGTATCTCGGAAGCTCCTTCATTTACGTGATTTTCAATGAGGGGACGGACATCTACTGGGCACGCAGCCGCGTCCTCGAATACCTTCAGGCCGTCCGCAACAAGCTCCCCGCGGACGTCAACCCCGTCCTCGGCCCCGACGCGACGAGCCTCGGCTGGGGCTTCGAATACGCGGTCGTCGATGAGAAGCACAACCTCGACCTTGCGCAGTTGCGCTCCCTCCAGGACTGGAACCTGAAGCTCGCGTTGGAAAGCGTTCCGGGCGTCGCGCAGGTTGCGAGCGTCGGCGGCTTCGTCAAGCAGTACCAGGTCACCGTCGACCCGAACCGCCTCCTCGGCTACAACATTCCCATAACGAAGGTGATGGAGGCCGTAAGGAGGAGCAACCTCGACGTGGAAGGGCGCGTGCTCGACCTCTCCGGCTTCGAATACATGATAAGGGGGCGGGGATATATCAAGAGCGTGAGGGACATCGAGAACATCTCCGTCGGCGCGTCGGCCCAGGGCACCCCCATATACGTGAAGGACGTGGGCAACATCCAGCTCGGCCCCGAGATACGCAGGGGCGTAGCGGAGCTGGACGGCAGGGGCGAGGCGCCCGGCGGCATCGTCATCGTCCGTTTCGGCGAGAACGTACTCAACGTGATCGAGCGCGTTAAGGAGAAGATCAGGAGGGACGTTGGGCCTTCCCTGCCTCCCGGCGTAAAGATCGTACCGACATACGACCGGTCCGATCTCATCAACCGCTCCATTTCGACACTCAAGGACGAGATCGTCAAGCTCGCAATCGCAGTCAGCGCGGTCTGCCTCATCTTCCTTTTCCACCTGCCTTCCGCGCTGGTTGTCATCCTCACGCTGCCTGTTGCCATCATAACGAGCTTTATCCTTATGTTCTACCTGGGGGTCACGTCGAACATCATGAGCCTATCCGGGATAGCCATCGCAATAGGGGCGATGGTAGACGCGTCCATCATCATGGTGGAGAACGCCCACAAGAAGCTGGAGGAATGGGAAGAGGCGGGCCGCCCCGGAAACAGGACGGACGTCATCATTGAGGCGGCCAAAGAAGTAGGCCCGTCGCTCTTCTTCTCGCTGCTGGTCATTACCGTCGGGTTCCTCCCGGTCTTTACGCTCCAGGGGCAGGCGGGCAGGCTTTTCAAGCCCCTCGCATATACGAAGACGTTCGCCATGCTTTTTTCGTCTTTCCTCGCTGTGACCCTGACGCCTGTCCTCATGACGCTCTTCATCAGGGGGCGGATCAGGCCGGAAGAAAAAAATCCGATAAGCCGGTTCCTGCACTGGGCCTACGGGCCGGTCGCGAGTTTTGCCTTACAATTCAAGGTGCCCGTCATCGTAGGCGCGGCAATTATTTTGGTCGTCTCGATATACCCCTATACACGCCTCGGCTCTGAGTTCATGCCGCCGCTCTATGAGGGGACCCTGTTTTACATGCCGGTCACGGCCCCCGCCCCTTCCATATCGGTCGTCACCGACCTTCTTCAGTTGCAGAATAAGATCATCAAGCGCCTCCCGGAGGTGGAAAGCGTCTTCGGCAAGGCGGGAAGGGCGGAGACGGCCACAGACCCGGCGCCGATGGAGATGTTCGAGACCGTCATCAACCTGAAGCCGGAAAACAAATGGCGGCCCGGTATGACAGTTGCGAAGCTGACGGACGAGATGAACGACGCCCTGACGATCCCCGGTGTCTCGAACTCGTTCACCATGCCGATAAAGGCAAGGATAGACATGCTGGCGACAGGCATAAGGACGCCCGTAGGCATCAAGATACTGGGGCCGAACCTGGATGAGCTCGAGAAGATCGGCCTGGCGATAGAGCACCACATGAAATCGATCCCCGGCACAAGGAGCGTCTACGCCGAGAGGGTGACCACGGGCTACTTCCTGGACATCACCGTGAAGCGTGAAGAGGCGGCCCGTTACGGCCTTGCCGTCCGGGACGTGCAGGACGTTATCGAGTCGGCCATCGGCGGCATGGACCTTACGACGACCATCGAGGGCAGGGAGCGCTACCCTGTGAACGTGCGCTATGCAAGGGACCTGCGGGGGAATATCGACCAGTTGAAAAGGGTGCTCGTGCCGATAGGGGCGATGGGGGGCGGCCGGGCGGTATCTCCGGAAGGCATGGGCGCGGCGGGCGCGCAGCCGCAGCCCGGCTACGCCAATCCGCAGGGCGGCCGTGTGCCGCTCACCCAGCTTGCGGATATAAAGGTCGTGCGTGGGCCGACGAACATAAAGAGCGAAGAGGGGCTTCTCGCAGAGTACGTCTACGTCGATTTCTCCGGGCGTGATGTGGGCGGCTACGTGAACGAAGCGAAAAAAAGCGTCGCCTCCCTAAATATACCGGAAGGCTACAGGCTGGAGTGGAGCGGGGAGTACGAATACCTGGTAAAGACCCACGAGCGCCTCAAGCTCGTCATCCCCCTGACGCTCCTGGTTATCTTCATCCTCATCTTCTTCAATACGAAGTCGGTGACAAAGACGGTCATAGTGCTTCTGGCCGTGCCTTTTTCCCTGGTCGGGTCATTCTGGTTGCTTTATCTCCTCGGCTACAACATGAGCATCGCCGTCTGGGTGGGGATCATCGCCCTGGCAGGGCTCGACGCGGAGACTGGCGTCGTCATGCTCCTCTACCTGGAGCTTGCCCATGACGAATGGCGGAAAAAAGGCATGCTGAAAACGGCAGCCGACCTTAAGGGCGCGATCATGCAGGGCGCAGTCAAGAGGATACGCCCGAAGATCATGACGGTCGGGGTGATCCTCGCCGGTCTTATCCCCGTCATGTTCAGCCACGGGGCCGGCGCGGACGTGATGAAGCGGATCGCCGCGCCGATGGTCGGCGGCGTGATCACGTCAACTATGCTGGAGCTTGTCATCTATCCCGCCATCTATATGCTGTGGAAAGGCAGGGAGCTCAAACAGGCGCGCTCACGATGAAAGGGCGATTTTCGCCCGGCCTTTAATCCTCGCCCACTGAGGGCTCGAGGCCCAGGTCCTTTATCATCTCCATATCGAGGCCCGGTTCCCTTCCCGAGTAAGTGAGGTATTCTCCTGTCATAAGGGAGTTGCAGCCTGCCACGATGCCGAGAGGCAGCAATTGGCGCAAGTTCGCCTCCTTCCCTCCGCAGAGCTTTATGTCCTTGTCAGGCAGGACAAACCGGAAGATCGCGATCGTGACCAGCAGCTCTAAGGGCCGAACGGAAGGTGTACCGAAAAGGGGCGTGCCGGGGAAAGCCTTGAGGATATTGACGGGCACCGAGTTCACGTCCAGCCCCTTCAGCGTAAAGGCAAACTCGATCCTCTGCTCCATCGATTCGCCCAAACCGATGATGCCGCCGCAGCAGGTGGTCAGCCCTGCCTTTTTCGCTGCCAGGATCGTGTCGATGTCTTCCTGGTAGTCGTGGGTCGTGCAGATGTTGTCGAAGTGGCTCCGCGCAGTCTCAAGGTTGTGGTGGTACCTGTACAGGCCGGCTTTCTTCAGGGCAGCGGCGCGATTTTCATCGATCATGCCCAAAGAAGCGCAGGGTCTTATGCCGAGGGCCCCGATCTCCCGCACTGCTTCGTAAATTACTTTCCATTCCGCCTCACTGTCGATACAGGTGCCGCTCGTGACGATGCCGAACATGTGGGCGCCCGCGGCTTTGGCCCGACGGGCCGCTGCCACGATGTCGGCCTTCGGGAGGAGGTCGTAAACGGGGGAGGCCGTCTCGTAATGGACCGACTGGATGCAGAACCTGCAATTTTCCGGGCACTTTCCCGATTTTGCGTTTACGATCCCGCAGATGTTGACCCTTTTCCCCTTGAAAAACTCCCTGATCTCGGACGCAACCGCCATAAGCGCGAAAGGCCTTTGCGCGCCGATCTCGCAAAGCCCGGCTGCTTCCTCCTGCCGTATGTCCCTTCCCTTTATTGCCCGCTCTTTGAGTTCCTGAAGCAGATCGCCCATTTGCGTTCCTTCTCTTGTCGTGATTGCCCGGCTTTGACCGCCCGACCGGCTGATAGAATAACACAATGTTCGGCAAAATTATCCCGGTTTAGGAACATAACGGGCACCGGCATCATTCGTTTTTTTATTGACAGGGTGGGAGAGCCGTGATATTTTAGATCAGTTCACATACGTAACTTGTGTTTACATATGTGAAGACAATAGAGACCCCGGCATGAAGGAGAGGCACCGGCATGGCGGTAGTTAAATCGGCCGATAGGGTCGTGCTTATACTCGAGGCGATCGCCGAGAGTAAGACGGGCTTGAGTCACGGGGAGATTTCAAGAAATCTGCGTATCCCCGGTGGAAGCCTGTCATTGCTTCTATCCAACCTAGTCAACCGGGGCTACCTTTCGTACGAACCGCTCGGAAAACTTTATCTCCTCGGCCCAGGGCTGCTTGTCCTGACGGGCCGCTACCTGAAGAGCCTCGACATCGTTACGGCGGGCAGGCCCATCCTCCACAATCTGGTCGGCGAAATGAACGAAGACGCCGAGATCGCCGTGAAAAGAGGCGACCAGGTCATCTTCCTGTATAAAGAGGAATCGCAGAGACCGGTCAAGTATTCCATCGCGCCGGGAGAGCTTGCGCCCCTTTTCGCCACGTCGGCAGGCAAGTGCATACTCGCATTCGAGGCGGAAGACGAGATCGCGGCCTACCTCGACAGGGTAGCCCTTTCCGCTACAACGGAGAACACAATCACCGACAGGGCAGCGCTTCTGCGCGAACTCCACACCATACGCCAAAAAGGCATCGCATACGGCAAGGAAGAGTACCAGAAAGGCATCTGCGGCATCGCTACGCCCGTGTTCGACATTTACGGCGTCCTTGCCGGGGCCTTAGTGGCTACCTTGCAGGCCGATCGCTTCAACGCGAAGCACAGGGCCTTTATCGAGCCCAAGCTCCGCGAGGCGGCCCGGACGCTCTCCCGCAGGCTCGGCTTTGCCGGCAGCGAAGAGAGCGGGCCCGCACGTTGAGAGCGGACTGGAGAAAGAGGCATTCACAGACATGACCATAACACTCGATTCTAACTTCATGCTCCTCGGAGACGCGGACCTGCGGACGATCGATTTCGACAGGGACGTCAGTCTGGCGGAACTTTTGAATGAGATCTCGAGCCGCTCGACCAACTCCGTGCAAATCCTCGTGACGAACGGGGCGGCGCTTGACGAGGGCTGGGAGGTCGAGGTGAATGGGTGCACCTTCTTCGGTCTGGTGGACGGGTTGGATACGCTCCTGCACGACGGAGACCGGGTGGCGATAAACCTGTCCCTCATTTGCGGCGGATAGGCCAGGAGGGCTGCGTAGGTGCCAAAAATAGACTGGGAGGTATTATGAAGAACTACAAGGTCGTAGGGAAGCCCGTCGAAAGAAAGGACGCCCGGGTGAAGGCTACGGGGGCAGCCCGTTATGCTGCCGACCTGACGGCCCCCGGCATGCTGCACGGTAAGATACTCCGCAGTCCTTTGGCCCACGCCCGCATCCTGAATATAGACACGAGCAGGGCAAGGGCGCTCCCCGGCGTAATGGGCGTGATCACGGGCAAGGACTTCCCCGGCATTCCCTTCGGGACCAGGCCCGACATAAGGGACCAGCTCCCCATGCCTATAACGAAAGTCCATCACTTCGGCGAGGGCGTAGCGGCCGTAGCCGCCATCGACGAGGACACGGCGGAGGCGGCCCTTGAGCTCATCAAGGTAGATTACGAGGAGCTGCCGGTAGTGCTGACTGCTAAAGACGCCATGGCCCCGGACGCTCCATTGGTCAACGAGTTCAAGAAGACGAACATCGCCTATTTCACCGACTTCACCTTCGGCGATGTCGAGACGGGCTTCAAGGAGGCGGACTACATCAGGGAAGAGACCTTCACCTCCCAGCGCGTGAGCGTCGGCTTCATAGAGCCCCACGCCTGCCTTGCGGAAGTAGACCCTACGGGCAGGGTGCTCCTGCAGGGGTCGAAGCAGAGCCCCTATATCACGTGGCGGCACATGTGCAGGGCCATGGACATCCCCCTTGCGAAGATGAGGATCCTCAACCCCTTCGTGGGCGGCGGGTTTTCCGGAAAGCACGACCCCTTCGACGTCGATTTCGCCTCCGTGAAGCTCGCGCAGGTCACGGGCAAGGCCGTAAAGACCGTCCTCAACTACGACGAGGTCCTGGCCGCCTACAGGCAGAGGAACGCCATGGACGCGAAGCTCAGGATCGGGGTCAAGAAGAACGGCGCCATCACGGCCCTCTATGCCGAGAACATCCTGGAAGGCGGCCCCATCTCAGGCATAGGCCCCTTCAACATCTATTACTTCGGCGCCTTCCTCAACATACCGTACAAGATACCGGCCATCGAGTATCACGGAAAGCTCGTCTACTCGAACAGGTCGCCCTGCGGCACGGTGAGGGGGCAGGAGATAGTCCTTGCCCAGTTCTGCATTGATTCGCTCCTCCATATGGTGGGCGAGGAGATCGGCGTGGACCCCGTCGAGCTGCGCGCCATCAACGCGGTGCCGAACAACTGGCACTGCGCCAACGGCATCGTCGTAGACGTCTCCGGCCTTTCAGAGTGCATTGCGCAGTCTTCGGAGAAGATCGGCTGGAAGGAGTCCAGGAAGTCGCGGCCCGAAGGCCGGGGTATAGGCTTCAGTTGCGCGTCCCATCCGTCGGGACCGAGGCTCGGCGGCCACTTCGGCTCTTCCGTCATGATGAAGCTCCTCGAAGACGGCCAGGTGATCGTCACGCACGGCGCGACGGAGATCGGACAGGGCGCGAACACGGTCTTCTGCCAGATGGCGGCCGAGGAGCTGGGCCTGCCCTACGAGGACATCCTTCAGGGAGTGAGCGACTCGGACACGACGATCTTCGACTCGGGCATGTTCGGCGACCGCGCGACCTTCTGGGACGGCAACGCTACGATAGCTGCGGCCAGAGACTTGAAGAAACAGCTTGCGGACATATGCGCGCCCTCCCTTAAAGCGGCGCCGGAGGAGATAGAGTTCGAAGACAAGCGCGTCTTCGTGAGGGGCGAGCCGGAGCGGGGGATCGACTGGCTCCAGGCTGTGCGGAAGGCGTACTACGAGAAAGGGGCGCCCCTTTACGGCCGCGGGACCTGGGCGGCCCTCGATATCGACATCGTTGACTGGAAGACGGGCAAAGGCAACCTCGTCCACGGCCTCGACTTCATCGCTACGGCGGTGGAAGTCGATGTGGATAAGGAGACGGGCAAGGTGAACCTTATCAAGGCAGTCCACGGCGACGACGCCGGGCAGCCCATCAACCCGGCGACGCTGGAAGGCCAGGTGAACGGCGGCAGCGCGCACATGTCCGGCCACGCACTCTACGAGGAATCGTTCTACGACGAGAAAGGGCGCGCTTTGAACTATAGTTGGCGCGACTACAAGCAGCCGACGGCCCTCGACGTTCCCGAGTACCACGTGGAGCACGTGCACACGCACGACCCGTACGGTCCTTTCGGCGCGAAGGGCGCAGGCGAGGCAAGCTCATGCTCAACGATGGCCGCTATAGCCAACGGCATTTACGACGCAGTAGGAGTGCGCATCAAGGACCTGCCCATCACGCCGGAGAAGATTCTCGCGGCGCTCAAGGTAAAGGAGGGCAAGTGATGTTTATACGAAGATTATCCCCATTCGAATACCACACGCCGGCAAGCGTGAGTGAGGCCCTGGGCCTTATGGGCCGGTTCGGACAGGCCGGACGGCTGATAGCGGGGGGCACGGACCTTCTGATCGCAATGAAGAAGCGCGAGGTCGCCGCCGGCCACCTTATCAGCCTGGCCGGAATCAACGCATTGAAGGGCATAAGCTTTGACGAGAAGTCGGGCCTTCGCATCGGCAGCCTTACGACGCTGGCCGAGATCGAGGCCTCCGACGCGATAAAGAAAACCTACGCACCCCTATGGGACGCGGTCAACGTAATGGCCTCCGCCCAGGTTAGGACGATAGCCACTATCGGTGGGAACCTGTGCAGCGCCGCCCCGTCGGCCGATACCGCCGCTCCGCTCATCGCGCTCGGGGCGTCCGTTCAGGTTTCAGGGCCGAAAGGCGACAGGACGATACCGATAGAAGACTTCTTCACCGGACCCAAGGCATGCGCCTGTGGAACGGAAGAGATAGTGACGGCCGTAATGGTGCCCAAGCCCGCTCCCCTTTCCGGGGGCTGCTACCTGAAACTGATGCGCAGAAGCGCCATGGACCTCGCGCTGGTCGGCGCGGCCGCCTGTCTCACCGTGGACGACAAAGGCGTTTGCAAAGCAGCGAGGATTGCCCTGGCTGCCGTGGCCCCTACACCTATCCGGGTGCCTGAGGTGGAAGAGCGGCTCGTCGGGAAGGCCCTCGACGAAGCGGTGGCCGTTGCAGCCGGCAACATCGCGGGCGCGCAGTGCCGCCCCATCACGGACCTCAGGGCGTCGCTCGAATATCGCTGCGAAATGGTGGGGGTACTTACAAAAAGGGCCGTCATGGAAGCCACAAGACGGATCGTTGGTTAATGGAGGCGACATGAAGCAGGATATAGTGCTGAAAGTAAACGGGGAGACTTATAACGTCAGCGTAGATACGCACAGGACACTCGTGGAGGTCCTCCGCGAAACGCTCGGTTTTACCGGGACCAAGAAATCTTGCAATGAAGGGGAATGCGGTGCCTGCACGGTGCTCATGGACGGAAAAGCCGTCGCCTCCTGCCTCATCCTGGCGGTTGCCGCACAGGGGAAGGAAATCACGACTATAGAGGGCCTCAACGAGGGAGAGAAACTCCATCCCATCCAGGAGGCATTTGTTAAGCACGCGGCTATCCAGTGCGGCTTCTGCACGCCGGGCATGGTGCTGGCGTCGAAGGCCCTGTTGGACCGGAACCCCGAGCCGACGACGGCCGAGGTGCGAAAGGCGATCTCGGGAAATCTCTGCCGGTGCACGGGATACCAGCAGATCGTCGATGCCGTAATGGCGGCTGCTGCTGCGATGAAGGCCGGTATGCCCGTCTAGAGGCCCGCTCAAAGAGAGAAGGAGGAGCAAATGCTCGAAGGCTTCGTGTCTTATCCCGAGTCTTTTGTGAAACTGTACAGGGAGAGGGGCCTGTGGGTCGATAAGACCATGGGGGAGGAACTGGATGGGGCCGTCGCCCGCTACGGCGACAGGGTGGCGCTGGCCTGCAACGGCCGGCACGTCACATACAGGGAGCTCGGCGAGAAAGCGACCCGCCTCGCCCTCCACTTCATAGACAAGGGCCTTCGGACCTACGACCGCATTATCATGCAGCTCCCGAACGAGCTGGAGTTCGCATACTGTTTCTACGCGGCTGCCAAGATAGGGGCCATCCCCATCATGTCGCTGCCTGCCCACAGAAGTCCCGAGATAACGTTTTTTGCGCAGTTCACCGGCGCGCGGGCGCATTTCATGCCTGCCGGCTACAAGGACTTTTCCCATCAGGCCCTCTCGCGCGAGGTGCGGGAGAAGGCGCCCGGCATGACGCTCCAGTTCGTCTCCGGCGGCCCTGTAGAAGAGGGTTTCATCTCGATATCGGACCTGCTCGAAGACAGGATCGAAGAGCACGTGCCTGCAAGCCGGCTCGCCGACTTCCGCCCTGACCCCCTGGAACCGGGCATTTTCCAGCTTTCCGGCGGGACGACGGGTGTCCCCAAGATCATCCCGAGGACCCACAACGACTACAGCCTCAACTTCAAGGCGGTCGCCGACATCTGCGCTGTCAACGAGCAGTCGGTCGTCGGTATCGCCATCCCGGTCAACCATAACTTTGCCCTTTCGTGCCCCGGCCTCTTAGGCGGCCTTTGCAGCGGGGCGAAGGTCGTCCTTATCGGGAGCCCGAGGACGGAGACCGTGCTGGACGCGATCCAGAAAGAGAAGATCACCATCATGCCTACGCCCCCCGCCCTTCTCATAAGGTGGATGGAGTTCCCCCGGCTTAGCGAGTATGACCTGTCTTCCCTGCGCTACGTAATTGCGGGCGGGGCCAGGCTCGTTGCGGAGGTGGCTAGGAAGATCCGCCCTGTGCTGGGCTGCGATTATTTCCAGAACCTCGGCATGGGCGAGGGCATGGGCTTCTGGAGCCGCATCGGAGACGGGGAAGACCTGCTTCTCAACTCGCAGGGCGCGCCCATGTTTGAGGAGGACGAAGTCCGCGTGGTCGACGAGAACGAAAAGGATGTGCCTTACGGGGAGAGGGGGAGCTGCTCGTGCGCGGTCCGATAACGATCAGGGGCTACTACAACTCGCCCGAATACAACAAGAAGGCATTCACCGCAGACGGCTTCTACAGGACCGGCGACGTAGTGCGGATGTACAAGGGGCGCTACCTCTCCGTCGATGGGAGGATCAAAGGATACGATAAACCGGGGCGCGGAGAAGATTAGCGCCGAGGAGGTGGAAAACCAGATCCTGGCGCACCCGGACGTCGAGAACTGCGCCTATGTCGCAATGCCCGACCGGGTGCTGGGCGAGAAGGCGTGCGCCTTCGTCCTCCCCAAGCCGGGAAAGACGCTTAACCTCCAGGGCCTTCAGGCGTTTCTCAAGGACGAGAGGAACGTCACAGTATTCAAGCTGCCGGAACGGTTGGAAATAGTCGATACCTTTCCTATGACGAACATAGGCAAGATCGACAAGAAGGAGTTTCGCCGCATTATAGCAGAAAAGATCGAGGCCGAAGAGAAGGGAGGTGGGCATTAAGCCTTGGGGGCAAGGCTGCAAATAAAAAATCACCGATCATAGGAGAAAAAGATACCTACGGCCTATCAGTATTAAGGGTCGTACGATATTAACAAGAGGACCGGGCGCGCCGGCTGTTTCATCGCGGCGCGCCCGATTATTACCCCACCCATCCGACCGCACATTCCTTCTGTTGACAACGAGTGCGGGGCCGTGTGATCATAGCTGGTGCAGCCCATCTGCCCTACATCCGCGACCGGCAAAAGGACAAACGATCCATCATGACCGAGCACATCGAGCTTACGCCGAAAGAAGAGATATTTAGCCGCATCGGCCGCCTCAGGCAAAGCATGGGAGACGCCGGCATCGATTTCTGCGTCATCATGCAAAACGTGGACATGTACTATTTCACGGGGACCGTCCAGAAGGGGACGCTCGTGGTGTCTGTCGAGGGCGACCCCATCTTCTTCGTGGAAAAAAGCGCGGAGCGGGCCGTATCCGAGACGCCGCTCGCAATCACCGCGATAAAACGCGACAGGGATATAAAGGACGTCCTTCTCAGCAGGAAGGTACTCAGGGGGAGAGGGGCGATGGAGCTCGATGTCATCCCCGTTTCCGTTTTCGAGAGGTTCAAGGGCATTGTCGGCTTCGAGAGCTTTCGTCAATGCGACGCCCCTCGTGAAGGGGCTGCGGGAGACAAAGAGCGCATTCGAGCTCGACCAGGTCAGGAAATCGGGCGCGATAATGCGTCACGTCTTTGCGAAGGCGAGGGAGGTGATCGCCGAAGACCTGCGCGAGCTCGACATCGACGCGGAGCTGATCGCCGAAGGCAGAAGGCGGGGCCACCAGGGGTTTTTGCGGATGAGGGGCTTCAACCTGGAAATGACGACCATTACCGTCGCCAACGGCCTCACTGCCGCCCTGCCGTCTCCCTCCGATGTCCCCGTCGGCGGCCGCGGGGTAACGCCCGCCATACCCATGGGGTCGTCGCAAAAAAAGATCGAGAAAGGCATACCGATCTGCATCGATTACGGCGGAGGATACAACGGATACGTGACGGACGAGACATACGTCTTCGTCATCGGGAAGATGGAAGAGAAGTACAGGCTGCCGTACGAGACGTCAAGGCGGATCCTCGATGACGCGATGGCTTTCGGCAGGGAAGGGGTCGATGCGGTCGAGCTTTACGAGAGGGCGGCCGCAATAGCGAAAAAGGCGGGCCTTACAGACAATTTCATGGGCTTCGGCGAGGGCAAGGTTTCTTTTGTCGGACACGGCCTGGGCCTTGAGATCAACGAGCTGCCCGTAATCACGGCGAGGCACCACACGGCGCTTCGCGAAGGGATGGTCTTCGCCTTCGAGCCTAAATTCGTGCTCCCCAATCAGGGGTCGATAGGGGTGGAGCTCGATTTTATAGTCCGAAAAAACGGTCTTGAGCGGGTGACGGACATCACCCCCAACATAGTATATCTGTAATGTCGTATCACGCGCATTCCGACGTATTTACCGTGCAAAAAGCGTTCTTGCAAATGTCCGTCGATGTCTGTACAATCAAACATGGCCATTGCTTCTATTCTAAAAAAGCATCAGGCCGACATCGTAGACGAGTGGGTCCGCCGGCTCCACGAATCGGAAAGCCCCAGGTACCACGGCCGCCCGTTCGATGAACTTTACCTAACCGTCTCCAGGGCCAACGCAGGTAACTACGCCGTCCTCGTACACGACGACTATTCGGCCATAAACAGCCATATCGAGTGGATCAGCAAGCTGCGCCTGGAGGGCGGGTTCTCCCTTTCGGATGTCCAGCACGCCTACGAGCTTTACCGCTCGATCCTCACGCCTACCCTCCTTGCGCAGCTTTCCGGCAAAGAGCTTTCCGCGACGATAGACAAGCTCAACGCATGTCTCTTCTACACGATAACGAGGTTCAGCGACTACTTCCAGTCCCTCCATGAAGCGCGCATACGGGAGCACGCGCGCGAGCTGGAGCACAAGGTGGATGAGCGGACGAAGGAGCTTGCCGAATCGGAGTCGAAGTACCGCGTCCTCGTCGAAGAGATCAACGACGGCTATTTCGTTGTGCAGGACGGCCTGATCGTCTTTGCGAACCCGGCCTACTGCGAGCTTCACGGGTATACCGCAGGCGAGATCATCGGCAAGCCGTACACCGAGCTTATCGCACCCCGGTCCCTGCCTGCTGTTTCGAGGTTCTATCAGAAAAGGGTGGCCGGGGCGGAGAGCAAAGACCTCTATGCGTACCTGCGGCGCGACAAGAGCGGTATGAGTCGCCCGACGGAGAATAAGGTTAAGCGCATAACTTACGACGGCCGTCCGGCGGTGGCAGGCATCTGCCGCGACATAACGGAGCGCATAGAGACGGAAAAGCGGATAAGGGAGGCGGAGCGCTTTGCCTATATCGGCAAACTGACAACATCCCTGGCCCACGAGATAAGGAACCCCCTGTGCTCCGTCAAGCTCAACAGCCAGATCCTCCTCAAGAACACGCCCTTCGGCGGCAACGACAAAAGACGCATGGAGATCGTGGTGCATGAGATATCGAGGCTCGAGCGGATACTCGACGAGATGCTTGACTACGCGAAGCCCTTGAGTCTCAAGATGCAGATGGGCTCTCTCAAGAAAATCATCGATTCCTGCCTGGAGACAATAGACGTGCGGATAAGGGAAAAAGGGATCGAGGTGAAGAAACGGTACTCCGACCGCCGCATGGGCCGGCTGCTCTTCGACGGGGAAAAGATGGAGCAGGCCATGATCAACATACTCATCAACGCGGTAGACGCCATCCAGAAGGGCGGCGTTATCGAGATTACGTCGAAAACAGCGCCCGGGAACGGTGCGTCGCTCAGGGTCGAGATATGCGACAACGGGCAGGGTATACCCGCGGAGGACCTGCCCTTCGTCTTCGACCCTTTTTTCAGCCGTAAGAAAGGCGGCACGGGCCTGGGCCTCGTGAACGTCAAGAAGATCGTCGAGGCGCACGGGGGCCGTGTAGACCTCGTATCCAGGAAACCCAAAGGCACGATTCTCGGCTTCACCTTGCCGGTTAAGGAGGAATTGCCTTGAAAAGGAGAAGCATACTCGTAATTGACGACGAGAAGATCATCCTCGAATCGCTCAAGATGTTCCTCACGGAAAAGGGTTACGAGGTGGAAACGGCTGCCTCGGTGGCAGAAGGCAGGCGCAAATTCGAAACGTGCAGTCCCGACGCAGCCATAATGGATATACGCCTGCCCGACGGGGACGGCCTGGATCTGCTCGGGGAGTTGAAAAGCAACGACAGCAAGGTCCCGGTCATTATGATTACCGCCTTCCACGACATGGACGCGACCGTGAAGGCCATAAAGCTGGGCGCAACGGAATATATCACGAAACCGATCGACGTAGACGAGCTGGAAAAGGCGGTTTCGCGGGCCATGAAGCTCAGCGGCGCAAAAAAAGAGGATCGCCTGCCTCCGGACGACGGCGTGGCCTACCGGAAAGGGAAGATCGTCGGAAACAGCAAGGATATGAAGGAGGTTTACAAGGCGATAGGCGCCCTTTCCGAGAACCGGGTGACCGTCTTGATAGAGGGGGAGACGGGCACGGGCAAAGAGCTGATCGCGCGGGCGATCCATGGCAACAGCCATTACCGGGAGCAGCCGTTCATCGCCATAAACTGTTCTGCCATAGTGCCGACGCTGCTCGAAAGCGAGTCTGTTCGGCCATGAGAAGGGGGCCTTTACAGGCGCGCTCGCGCAGAAAAAGGGGAGGTTCGAGCTTGCGGGCGGCGGCACGATCTTTCTCGACGAGGTGGGTGATATCCCCGTGGCCCTGCAGGCGAAGCTTCTTCGCTTCCTTCAGGAAAAAGAATTCGAGCGCGTCGGCGGCGAGTCCACCCTCCATTCGGACGCGAGGGTCATTGCAGCCACGAACAGGGAACTGTGGCAGATGGTGCAGCAGGACCTTTTCCGGGAAGACCTCTATTATCGCCTCAGCGTCGCCACCTTAAGGGTGTCGCCGCTCCGGGCGAGACGGGAAGATATCGCGCCGCTCGTCTCCTATCTTTTAAAAAAGATTAACCGCGAGCTTCACAAGAACGTGAGGACCGTCGAGGAAAAGGCATTCCGCATGCTTGGCGACTACGACTGGCCGGGGAACGTCAGGGAGCTCGAGAACGTACTGACGAAGGCGGCCCTCGACACGCAGGGGGACGTTATATATGAAGAGTCGGTCGGCCGCCTGCTCGTGGGGTCGAAGAAGCCGGGCGGAAGGGAGGCGTCCCCGCAGGGCGCCCGGAGCCTCGACGCGGTCGAGCGCGACCATATAATAGCGGTCCTGAAGGAAACCGGGTGGCACCTGGGAAAGACGTGCTCCATCCTAGGCATCTCCCGGCCCACGCTGCGGCAGAAGCTAAAAGGTTACAACCTGGCCGACCATCCCTAGGCCGGAAGCTACGCAGGCATAAAGCGAGCGTATGCGAAGCGCTTACCCGCCCGACGTAAGGAGGGAAGGGTCGAGCTTCGCGGGTATTGAATACCTGCTGCTTGCAGCAGGTAAAAGCGAGCGCATGCGAAGCGCCGAGCCGGGAGGCTCGCCGGGCTTTGCCCGGCGAGGGGGTGCTGAACCCCAATATTGAAATAAGTTTTCACAGGGAAAAGAAACTTTCAAACATGGAAGAACGGTGCGTCAGGGGGGGTAAGGGGCTTTTTGCCCTGTATTTGCTTCGCCGCCGCCTTTGTGCGGCACTGTTCCGTCGAGTGGCACGTTTGTTGCTCAATGTAAACGGGGCTGATTGAAAAATCAGACAAGGGGGGGTTATGAGAGGGGGCTTTCGCTCTATTCTGGTCGCGGTACTCTTTCTTTTCGCAGTTCCGGCACTGTTCGTAAGTGCTGCAGAAAAACCGATAATCATCGGCGCGCCGCTCGCAACGGCCTTTCTTTACGGCTGGGACGCCGAGCGGGGGATTAAGCTTGCCGCCGAAGAGATCAATGCAGCAGGCGGAGTGAGCGTCGGGGGCAAGAAAAGACCCATCAGCGTGGAGGTTATCGACACGCGGGACCTGGAGCCGGGCGTGCCCGTAAGCGACGCGCTTCTCGGTGTCGAGAAACTGATACTCGAAAAGAGGGTCGATTTCATCGTGGGCGGCCCTGTCCGCTCGGAGGCGGCGCTCGCCGCAATGGACCTCCTGAGCAAGCACAAGAAGGTGAGCATCCTGACGACAGGCGCCCTGTCGCCCGCCTACACGAAAAGGGTCGCGGAGAACTACGCGAAATATAAATACTGCTTCAGGAACACGAGCCACGTGGGCGTGATGATGGAAGAGTTCGTCACCCTCCTGGAGGATATCAGGAAGACCCACAACTTCAACAAGGCGTACGTCATGGTGCAGGACGTGGCGCATGCCCGCGCAGGCGGTGAGGCGATGCAGAAGGCGCTTACCGCAAAGGGGTGGAGCGTCATCGACATGAAGGTCTATCCCACCGGGACCGTCGATTACTCCGTGGGCCTTATAGACGCGGGCAAGAAAGGCGCCCAGGTCCTTTTCCTGTGGATGGATATGCCTGAAAGCGCCGTGCTCCTCAAACAGTGGAGCGACCTGAAGCTGAAATCTCTGCCCGTAGGGTTCGTCAACGCGGCCGAGCAGCCCGGCTTCGCGAAGGCCACCGGGGGCAAGGGCGAATACCTCATCGTCAACCTCGTCAACGGGGGCAACGCCCCTGCCAGGATTACCCCCTGGACCATGAAATTCGTCGAGGCGTACAAGAAGAAATGGGGGCTTGAGCCGGAAGGCTACGGGTCGTCGTCGAGCTACATGGCCGTCTACCAGATCAAGGACGCCGTGGAAAGGGCACAGAGCACCGACCCGGATAAGGTCGTGCCCGCCCTGGAGTCTTCCGATATCATGGGCGTCTACGGCAGGATGCGCTTTGACAAAAAATCGCACCAGATAATCCCGTCCTTCGACCCGAAGGAAGGCGCCGTGACAGGTATAGTGCAGTGGCAGAACAACAAGCGCGTCCAGATTTTCCCGGCGAAGGTAGCGGAGGCAAAAGTCCTGCTTCCACCGTGGATGAAGTAGGCCAAGAAGAAGGACGATAAGGGGGCGGGCTTGGAGATCATCGTCTACGGAATCATCAACAGCATTATTCTTGCGCTCCTGTCCCTCGGTTTCGCCCTCGTATACAGCATCAGCAGGGTGCCGAACTTCGCCCACGGGGCGCTTTACATCGGGGCGGGCTATATCGTCTGGCTGCTCCTCAACGCAGTCGGCCTGCCTTACGCGCTTGCCATACCACTCGGGATCCTCAGCACCAGCCTGATAGGCGCGCTTATTTACCGGTTCATCATCATCAGGATCAGGGGTATGGAGATCTCGGAGATTATCGGCACGTACGCGGTAGGGCTTGCCATAATAGAAGGTCTGCGGTGGGGCGGCCTGCGGGGCATGACGTACACGCTTCCCGTCTTCATACAAGGCTCGACCACGATACTGGGCGTGGCCGTAGACTACCAGAGGCTCCTTATAGTTGTAGCGGGCGTCAGCACCTTCGTCTTTCTCTTCCTGTTCACCAGGTACAGCAAGATCGGGCTCGCCCTGCGGGGCATTGCCCAGGACGAGCGGGCGGCGATGATGCTGGGCATCGACTCCGACATGACAGCCATCATCTCGCTCGCAATAGGCTCCGGGCTGGCAGCCTTCGCCGCCGTTTTACTTTTGCCCCTCGGCAACATAGTCGTCGAGCAGGGGTATAACGTGCTCATCTTCGCGGTAGCGGTTTGCATCATAGGCGGCCTGGGCAGCTGGGGGGGCACGATCGTAGCGTCGTTCATCATCGGCTTTGCCCAGATCCTGACGGAGACGCTCATATCGAGCCATTTTGTCATGGTAGTGGCCCTGCTCGCCATTATCGTCACGCTCCTGGTCAAGCCTTCGGGCATATTCGGTAAGCAGAAACAGCTTGAGGAGAGAGTATGACGACGATGGAGATGACGAGAAAGGAGCGCATCGACAGGGGGCTGAAGGTAAGGACGGAGGGGATCTACGCCATCTCTTCATACGAGGAGATCCTCTACCTTATCGGGCCGAGGCTGCTCCTGATCGTGGGCGTGCTCCTCCTGCCGCTGGTCCTGGAGCTTGCGCCCTACTGGAAGAGGGTCGTAAACATCATGTGCGTTTACGCGATTCTTGCCCTCGCCTTCGACTTCCTGGCGAACTACGTGGGCCTCGTCTGTCTCGGGGGCGCCCTCTTCATCGGCGTGGGCGGTTACCTCTCGGCCATTCTCAATGTCTATCTCCATGTGCCGATCTACCTTTCCATCCCGCTGGCGACGGTCTTCGGGGCCGCCCTCTGCACGGCGATCATCATGCCGTGCCTGCCACTGCGCGGCGTCTATTTCGCGATCGTAACGCTTATGTATCCCATTCTTCTTTCGCGGATCATAGAGGCGTTCAACATACTGGGCGGCACGAACGGCATCACCGGGCTGGACAGCTTCCCCCACGAGTACGTCGAGCAGTATACGATCATCATAGTCATGCTTCTCGCCCTTTTCGGCATGAGGAGGCTGGTGAGCCAGGACGTGGGGCTCGTGCTCCGGGGAGTCAAGGACAACGACCAGTCGATAAGGGCCTCGGGCATCAACGTGACCGTAATGAAGTCGCTCGCCGTCTTCATCGCAGCGCTGATGGGGTGTTTCGGAGGGGCCTATATAGCGCACCTGTATATGTGGGCTGGCCTTTCGCTCTTTGCCCTGGATTTCTCCATCATCCCCATCGCGTCCGTTGTCATGGGCGGCGGCGGGACGCTCATCGGCGCAGTGATCGGTTGCTTCATCCTCGTCCCCCTGAGCGAGTTCCTAAGGTTCTTCGGCACCTTCAGAGTCGTCATTTACTGTGCCATCCTGACCGGCTTCATTGTCTTCAAAAGCGAGGGACTGATGGTCTATCTTCAGAGGAAATATCATCAGTTTGAACGTCTGGTGAAAATATGAGCGACACCGTTATTCTCTCCATGCGGGGCATAAGCAAGTCTTTCGGCGGCCTCAAGGCGCTCTCTGACGTCAGCTTCGACGTGCGCCAGGGGGAGATCTACGGCATTATAGGACCGAACGGCTCCGGCAAGACGACGCTCATCAACTGCGTCACAGGGTTCGTTAAGCCGGACGGCGGGCGCGTCTTCTTCCGTGACGACGAGATCACCAGGTGGCCCCCGCACAAGGTTGCCCACGTCGGCATCGCCCGGACCTTCCAGATCATGAGGCCCTATTACACGCTGCCTGCTTACAAGAACCTGATCATACCTCTCTGGTCGCCGAGGGCGAAGAAATTGGGGGGCTGGCGCGGGGGCGGGAGGCACGGCGACAGGGACACGGTGGCAGTCGATATCCTCGAGGAGATCGGTTTCGAGAGGGATTCGAAGGTGCCTTACAAGCTTGCGGCCACTCTGCCGACGGGCTACCAGAAAAGGCTGGAGCTTGCGCGCTGCATGGCGCTGCGGCCCGACGTCATTTTCTGCGACGAGGTGTTCTCGGGCCTCTCCATGAGTGAGATCGCGGGCATGATACCGCTTATCGAGAAGCTGAGAATGGACGGGGTTACACTCATCATGGTCGAGCACAGGCTGCGGGAGCTTTTCAGGGTGGCCGACAGGGTAATGGCCCTCAACTTCGGCGAGAAGATCGCGGAAGGGGAGTATACCAAGGTGATCGAGGACAAGCGGGTCAGAGAGGCCTATCTCGGGAAAGAGGGTGTATAGAGATGCTTGAGGGACGAGAACTGATGGTCTTCTACGAGAATATGCTGGCCCTCAACAACGTCAGCCTTACGTGCGAGGACCGCGCCATCATCGGCATCTTCGGGCCTAACAGCGCAGGCAAGAGCACCCTGATGTACGCGTTGTCGGGCATCATGCTCGACATCAAGAAGAAGGAGATCATGCGCGGCGGAGAGCGCATATCCTTATTCGGCAGCATTCTGTTCGATGGCCGGGAGATCACGCAGATTCCCCCGCACCAGCGCGCGCGCCTGGGCATTGTCCTTTGCCCCGAGCGCAGGAGGATCTTCCCGGAGAGCTCGGTGCTCGAAAACCTGAAGATCGGCGCCTACCTGTCTACGAAACAGGAGGCGAAGGAGAACATCGAGTACGTCCTCGACCTCTTCCCACGCCTGAAAGACCACCTGAAGCGGCAGGGCGGGTTCTTATCCGGCGGCGAGCAGCAGATGCTGGCCATCGGCAGGGCCCTCATGGCAAAGCCTAAGCTCCTGCTCCTTGACGAGCCGCTTTTGGGCCTCAGCCCCGCATACCAGGAGATTGTTGTAACGGGGACAAAGGCCATACGCGACACGAAGGGCATCTCCATCATAGTGACCGAGCAGTACGCCCGGCCCGTCATCCCTATAATCGACAGGGGCTATATCCTCGAGAACGGATCGAACGTTCTGTCCGGAACGAAGGAGGAGCTGATAGATAACCCGGACGTAAAATCCGCCTACTTTGGGGTTTAAGACCGTGCAAGGAGCGACAACGCCGATGGAACCGAGCTTCACCTTCTCCCGCTTTGACGAGATGTGCGCGAAGGAACCGGGCAATACGGCCCTCTATTACCTCGGCGAGCGTTACAGCTACGGCAGGCTGGCAATGCTCATAGACAGGTTCGCCGCCGGACTGGTCAAGATAGGCGTCAAGCCGCAGGATCGGGTAATGCTCTACATCCCGAACTGTCCCCAGTGGATCGTAGCGAACTTCGCGATCAACAAGATAGGCGCGGTTACGGTCCCCGTCTCTCCTATATACACGGCCTACGAGATCGAGTATATGATCGAGGACGCCAACATAAAGACCGTGATATGCCTCGATACCAACTTCGTTTATGTCCGCGAGGTCCTGAAGAAGACCGGCCTTGAGCGCGTTATCGTCACCGACCTCGTGGAGTCGATGCCCCCGTGGAAGCGCGTCATAGGCCGTCTCTTCGACAAGATCCCGACGGGCAAGATAGAGAGAGGCAAAGAGATCTATTCCTTCCGGAAGCTCATCAAGGAAAACTGGCCCAGGCCGCCGAAGGTGGAGATCGACCCTTACGCCGACCTTTCGTACGTTATGTATACGGGCGGCACGACCGGCTTCCCGAAGGGCGTGCCCGGGAACCACATGGGCGAGGTCTCTTATATAAAAGACATTATGGACGACGTCGTCGGCGACCGCATGACGGAGTCGAAAGAGACCGTGCTGATGGTGAACCCGCTGTTTCACATCATGGCCAAGGGCTTCATGATAGCATTCGGGTTCAATTTCGGGAATACCGTCATCCTTATGCCGCAGCCCGACGTAGACGCAACCCTCAAGGCGATAGAACGGTACAAGGTGGGCTGGATGCTCGGCGTCCCCGCCCTCTACAGGATGATGCTCGAGAACGACCGCCTCGACCAGTACGACTTAAGCTCCCTGAAATACTGTTACTGCGGCGGCGACGTGCTGCCCGCCGAGGTATTCAAGTCATGGAAGGGGCGCTACTCCATTCCTATCTATCAGGTTTACGGATCGACCGAGGCCGGGCACGTAGCTTACAGTCTCCTCGACAGGGAGCCGAAGCCGACCGTCGTGGGCACGCCGCTGCGGTCGCGCAGGTGCATGCTCGCAGACGCGGAATCGCTCTCTCCCGTCGCCTCGGGCGAGGTAGGGGAGTTGCTCGTCACATCCGAGCATACGATAAAGAGCTACTGGAACAAGCCGGACGAGACTACCCGCTCCTTCGTACAGATGAACGGCGACATGTACTACCGGATGGGCGACTTCATGCGCATGAACGAGGACGGCGAGCTCGAGTTCATGGAGCGTACCGCAGACACGATAAAATACAAGGCATACCGCATATCGGCTTCCGAGATCGAGGCGGTCTTGCAGGACCATCCTACAGTGATAGGCGCGTGCTGCGTGGGCATCCCCGACCCGAGGGTGGGGGAGAGGATCAAGGCCATAGTCGTGCTCAAGGAAGACGCAAAAGGCGTCGGGAGCAGCGAGCTGACGAAGTGGTGCAGGGACCGGCTCACGTCCTACAAGATACCCCATTATATCGAGTTCCGCGATATGCTGCCGAAATCGAAGGTGGGCAAGCTCTTGAGAAGAGAGATCAGGGACGAGGAAAAAAGGAAGCTCGACAAAGAGAAGCGAAAAGTAACGTAAAGTCTTTTACCGGTAAAGGTCTTCCGGGCTGCCCGCGCAGCTCTTTTCCGTAAAACGCTGCGTCTCTTTCAGGACGGCGTCGGTGAGCGTATCGACGGACAGCTTCCCGCCTGCGCATCCCGTGGCTTCTTTGCCGTTGATCTTGATCGTGCCGGGCAAGTCCGATTCACCTCCGGTCAGCTCTTGCCGCCTCACGTCGAGCTGTATCTGCATCGTACTTAAGAAAGGGCGCATCGCCTCTACGGCGCCCGCAATGACCGCCTCGATTTCGGCGTGAGGGCGGTCGAAACCCGATTTCCCGTCACAATGAAGCCATTCGATAAGTATCCTTTTCATGACACCGCGCAAATAGTTCTATACCGCGCACGTCTTTCATGTCAACCCGCGGCGGCCTGAGGACGTTAAACAACGGGGATGTGATTTCAACCAGCCGGTTTTGCGATATACGGGCGGACCATCTTCGCCGGATCGACGATGCGATCATGGGCGAGGGTCAGCGAATGTTCACGTTGATCTTACCCATTCCTCCTGTCGATCAATTGATCTTTAATCTTGTCTGTGTCTGTTCTTTCAAGCGATCCGAAAGGGACTAACTGAACATGAAACTTGACCGCGCCCATTTCGACCTTCGCATAGATTTCATGGGAGGCCTTTTCCAACATTTCTGCTATAGCTATCGCCTCGCTCTCTTCCAGCGTGCTTCCGGCGGCACATTCAATTTTAAAGCAGGCATGTTCTGCATTGAGGCGTTTTTCCAGAATAACCTGGTACCAGGCTGTTGCATTTGAGAAATGGGAAAGAACTTCGTTAATTTCATGCGCCTCAAACTTTGTACCCCCAAAGAAGAGAGTTAGAGACGACCTCCCCTTTAGAAACACTCTCGGGAACGACAGTCCACACTCGCAGGTCTCATACGATATCACGCCGAGGTCACCGATTCGATACCTTAGCAGAGGAGTGCCCAGGTTAGTGAAATTTGTGATTACAATTTCACCGATGGTCTTATTATCGGTAATCGGTAAGAGAGTTTCCGGATCGACAACCTCAACATAGCCTGTACCCGGCGGGACGTGCATTCCATTATGTTCTTCACATTCTGCGCCGATAATGCCAATCTCATTCGCGCCGTAGTGATCGTAATATTCGGCCCCCCATTCCGCTTCAAGTGCTTTTTTGGAGCTATCCGATATGGCCAACGCGCAGCCGAGAAGGTATTTGACTCTGAAGTCGGCTTTGAGATCATATCCTAATCGCTTGGCCCTCTCCGTCACTGTCTGCAATCTGGAAGCGCTCCCTTTAATGTGCGTAGCCCCCAAAGAAGACATGCGACGAATTGCGTTGTCCAAATCGACATCATTTGTGATCATGCCGAATGGCATACAAAACGAACCTACCGTCCGGCTCGCACCGAAGCAGGAAAGGCAAATCGACAATTGCAAGGGCATAAAAAGGCCCACTCTCGACATTTTATCCATCTTCATCAGAACATATCCTAAAGCCAGCGACTTCTCAAAACCCGCCAATGCCGCTTCTGTCCATAGTATGACCTTACTGGGCCCCGTACTTCCGCTCGACGTAGTCACGGAGACGATATCCTCCCAATCGGCTGCACGGATGTCGTCAATCGGTGTTAGTCGGAGGTCGTCCTTGCCGAGGAACGGCAATTTGGCGAACGCCTCGTAGCCATTGATGTACCCGATACCGGCTAATTTGTCGCGATAATACTTGGAAGCTGATTGTATTTCTTCCAGAAAGTATTGAAGCTGCCTGAATTGGTAATGCCGGTATTCGTCAGGTGAAAACGCAAGGTACTTCCTGAAATCGCCAGGTCCATCGCCGAGGTGAACCGTTTCAGGGAGCTGTTTTTCGGACGCTGCAAGAATCTTTCCCATACTTCACCTCCCGGCAATGATGTTTCGTCTCCACACGTCTTGATCGTAATCGCTGTGATCCTGCATTTCACAGGAAACGTTCAGCCGCTTCATTTTAATGCGACATCGCGGACGTGGCTGACCAACGGGTGACTTTGGGACGTGCTTGACCAATTTGATGCCGAATAGTTGCTTTTTAGCAATCGGAGGTGGAGGTCACGCCTCACTTTTCAAAGCGCGCAACGGACTTATATTTTAAAAGATCGAAGTCTTGAAGGAGAGGACAGCCCATGGAGACAAAGATGCTTGTGTGCAACGACTGCGGATGCAAGTTTGAGCTGAAAGATGCGAAGACGCCTGCAAAGGAGACGCCCCGGCCGGCGCCGCCGCCGAAGGACAGGTGGACCCAGGCGGACGTCGCCTGCCCGGAGTGCAGGAGCTACAACGTGACCACTGCCTGAGGCTTGCTGCGAAAAAAGTCCTTCCTGACCGCGCGCCTTGCTGGTAAAATACGGTAAGGAGGACCAAATGCTCTACAGAAACCTTAAAGAGATGCGCGTTTCCATCCTCGGGTTCGGCGCAATGCGCCTTCCCCTTATAGGAGGGACGGAAAACCCGACCGATTCCTTCGACCCGCAGCGCACAATCGACGAGGAAGAGACGGCCTGCATGGTCGAATACGCCATCGCCCACGGCGTCAATTATTTCGACACGGCGTACGTCTACCACGGCGGGAAAAGCGAGGTGGTCATGGGGAAGCTCCTGAAACCCCACCGCGACCGCGTCACTATAGTAAGCAAGCTGCCCGTATTCATGGCCGCCGAGAGCGGCGATTTCGACAAATTCCTTGACGAGCAGCTTGAACGACTCCAGACATCGTACCTGGACGTCTACCTCCTCCACGGGTTGAACGCACATACCTGGGAGAACTCGAAACGCTTACGCGTGCTTCAATTCCTCGAGCGTGCCATATCGGACGGCAGGGTCCGCCACGCCGGCTTCTCCTTCCACGACACCCTTACCGTGTTCAAGGATATAGTCGATGCCTGGGACTGGACGATGTGCCTGATGCAGTATAACTACCTGGACGAGCAGTACCAGGGCGGGACCGAGGGCCTGAAGTATGCCGCGTCCAGGGGCCTGGGCGTGGCGGTCATGGAGCCGCTGCGCGGAGGGAAACTCGCGCGGGTGCCGGAAGAAGTGCAGGCTATCTTCGACTCATCGCCCGTGAAAAGGCCCCCCGCAGAATGGGCGTTGCGCTGGGTTTGGGACCATCCAGAGATTGGGGTCGTCCTATCCGGCATGAGCACTTTCGACCAGGTTCGGGCTAATGTCGCCTTTGCGGAGCAAGGCACGGCAGCCTCGCTGTCGCCTTCGGAGCTTGCCGTAATCGGGCAGGCACGCAAGGCGTTTCGGGGCCTGCTCCACATCGACTGCACGGGCTGCGCCTACTGCATGCCGTGTCCGACAGGCGTCAATATCCCTATGAATTTCTCATTCTACAATGATGTCATGACATTCAGGGACCCGACAGGCGTGATGGTCTACAACACCTTCATGACGCCCGAGCAGAGGGCGTCTGCCTGCGCGGACTGCGGCGAGTGCGAGGAAAAATGCCCCCAGCACATACCTATACGCGACGAGCTGAAAAAAGTCCACGAGACGCTTTACAGGGAGCCGCCCCCTTAAAGCGCATTGAACATAGACCGGTGGACCTTCAGCGGTCGGCGCTTTCCAGAAGCTCGCGCAGCAATGCCAGCCGCTCCACCCTCTGTTTCACTATGCGCTCCATGACCCTCGGTACGTCCGCCATGAGTCCCTTGGCTTGTCTGGCAGCGTCCGCGTAGAACTTTGCGATCCCCTCCTCCAGTTTCAGGCTTTCCGCAAGGTCCGTCGCGTAGTCGCCCGTAAGCGCGGGATCGGGGAGCGCATATTCGTCCGGGTCGATGTCGAAGGCGAAGCAGCCTTCGAGGGCGTCCGTGATTATGCTGAAATACGTCCTCTGTACGTTACCGATGTTCTTCGTGTTCTCTTTCGCGATGCCCGCAAAAAACGCCTCCTGCCCGGCGTATTTGCCTGCCAGGGACTGGTAGAAGGAGGCGGATCGCGTCTCCAGCTCACGCAAAAAACTGATCGTTTCTGAAGCGGTCTGAAGTCTCATGCACCCTCCGCCCTCACAGCCATCTCTGGATGACTACCTTGCTCTCAGTGAAGAACCTGACCGCTTCCTGGCCCTGCGTGTGGAGGACGCCGAAGAAAGAGTCCTTCATCCCGCTGAAAGGGAACAGGGCGACAGGGGCCGTAATGCCGATGTTTATGCCCACGTTGCCGGTCGCGATGTTGTACTGGAATTCCCTGCCGCTGCCGCCGTTCGATGTAAAGATGGCGTTGCCGTTGCCGAAGGGGTTGTCGTTGCAGACCTCGATCGCCTCATGGAGGGTCTTCACCCTCATCGCGCTCATGACGGGCCCGAAGATCTCTTCCCGGCCTATCGTGCATTTGGGGTCGACATCTTCAAAAACCGTCGGCCCGAGGAAGCAATCTTCAGGATATCCGCCCAGGATGTTCGGCTTCCTGCCGTCGAGACGGAGCTTTGAGCCCTCTTTTATGCCTGTCTCGATATACGACAATACCCGCAGCTTCTTTTCCTTGTCGCGCAGCGGGCCCATCTGGACCGATTCGTCGAGGCCGTAGCCTATCCTGATGTTTGCCGCCGCTTCCACGGCCTTATCCATGAAATTCTTGTAGAAGTTGTCGTCATCCCCTACGACGACGAGGTTCGCCCCGGCCAGGCAGCGCTGCCCCGTGTTGCCGAAAAAGGACGTCATCAATGCGGCTATGGTCTTCTGCACATTGCAATCGGGCATAACGACCATGAAGTTCTTCGCCCCGCATTGAGCGATGACCCGTTTGCCCGTCTCGCCGCATTTCCTGTATATGACGTCTCGCCCCGTCGGGGTGGAGCCGACAAAGGTGACACCGACGATGTCGCGGTGCTCGAGCATCGTGTTTACGACGGTCCTGCCGCCATTCACGACGTTCCAGACGCCCGGCGGAAAACCTGCCTCGTCGGCAAGCTCCGTAAGCCTCATCTGCGAAAGAGGGACCTCGCTCGAAGGCTTAAGGACTACCGTGTTGCCCGTGGCCACTGCGTAGGGCACGGACCAGAGAGGTATCATGAAGGGAAAATTGTATGGGCCGATGACGCCGAAGACTCCCAGCGGCGTGGGGATCAACCATTCATCGATGCCTGTCGCGATGTCTTCGGAGTAGTAACCCTGCTGCAGCGTGGGGATGCCGCAGGCGACCTCGACGTTCTCGATACCCCGCCTCGTCTCACCCCTCGACTCATCTATGCATTTGCCGTGCTCCTGGGTCTGGATCCTTGACAGACTCTTCGAAGTTTTCCTCAAGCAATTCTTTCAGACGAAAAAGGATCCTTGCGCGCGACAGGGGAGGTGTCCTTCTCCATTCCGGGAAGGCTTCCTTCGCGGCCGCTATGGCTTCATCGATCTCCTTTTCCGTGGAAACGCCTACTTTTGCAATGACCTCACCCTTCGCCGGGTTTACTACATCGACCGTGCCGCCCTTCGATTCGACCCACTCGCCTGCGATGAAGTTCTTTACCAGCGGGACCCCTTTTATGGGCTCGTCCAATACAGCCATCTCGTGACTCCTTTTTTCATGGTTTTGTGCCCGGCCGGCGCCCGGCCGGGCACGTTTCGTTTGGCGCCGCTTTCGTAAGCGGTACTTTCGCCACGGCTTCTATATATTATAATGATTCAATAGTTTGCAATATATTGTCAAGAAAAAAAAGGCTTTAATTACGGGTAAACCCGCCCATCCGGTTGAGCGGCTTGCCGCCGGGTGGAAGTTTCGGCCGGTAATACGAGAAGCAGCCGCCCGGGTGGGCGGCTGCGGTTGTTTGCTGCGATACTATCCTGATTTTAAGGCTAGAGGATTTTCCCGAGCGCTTCGAGAAGCTTTTCGACATTCTCGACCCTTGCCGAATGGCCCAGGAGGCCGACGCGCCAACTGCGTCCCGCCAGGGGCCCGAGGCTGCCGCTGATCTCGATCTTGAACTCGTTCCTCAGACGCTTGCGGACAGCCAGCTCATCAACGCCGTCGGGCACGCAGACGACATTGAGCGTCGGCAGGCGATAAGGTTTTTCAACGAGCATTTTCAGGCCCAGCTTCTCCAGCCCGTCGACCAGCGCCTTATGCGACTGCATATGCCTTTCGTGCACCTTCTCCGGTCCCTCGTCGAAGAACATATGGAGCGACTGGTAAAGGCCGTAGATCATATTAATCGGGGCTGTGTGGTGGTAGACCCTGTTGCGGCCCCAGTAGTCAGAGATCAGCCCCAGGTCGAGGTACCAGTTAGGCACCTTCGTCTTCCTGCTCTTCAGTTTCTGCATTGCCTTCGGAGAGAACGCGAGGGGTGAAAGACCGGGCGGGCAGGAGACGCATTTCTGGGTGCAACTGTAAATGGCGTCGCAGTTCCAGTCGTCCATGGAGACTTTGATGCCCCCCAGCGTCGTAACTGTATCGACGATATAGAGCGTATCGCTTCCTTTGAGCATCGCGCCGATCTCGGCGACCTGGTTCTGCACGCCCGTTGCAGTCTCGCCGTGGACAACGGCGACAACGCTGTAATGCTCGCTGCTGAGCTTTTTCTGCACTTCGTCGAGGAGGATGGGCGTCCCCCAGGCGAATTCGAGCTTATCGACGCTGCCGCCGAGCCTGCCGGCCACTTCGGCCATGCGCACGCCGAAGAGTCCGTTGATTATTACCAAGACCTTGTCTCCCGGCTCTACCAGGTTCGCGAACGACGCCTCCATGCCTGCGGAGCCCGTCCCGGATACTGCGATGGCAAACTCGTTCTCCGTATTCATGATACGGCGGATCAGGGTTTTAAGCTCGTCCGCTATGGCGAGAAAGTAAGGGTCGAGATGGCCCAGCGTCCTTTTTGAAAGTGCCGCGTAGACCTCAGGCGGAACGCACGAGGGACCTGCCCCCATAAGCAATACATTCTCAATATTGTCCAACAGATTTCCCATGCGCCCTTTCTCCTCCTTTAGTTGTATGCAGGTGGGTGAGGCAATACTATCCCACGGATGAAAAGAATATTCAAGGTATTATCGCAGCTTTACTCCGAGTCAGCCCTTTCGAAAACTGCGCGACGCCTGCCTTGCCTGCCCCCGACTTGTCATAAATTAATACCACATTAACGGCGGAAAAGACATTCGTAAAAACACCGGCGGCAGGCGGCCGCCCGGCTTGAAATTCGGGCGCCCTGTACTAGCCGTAGACCCCGAAGGCAAGGCAATAGTCATAACTGTGGGGAAAGGGGAGAGCGCGCTCGACGTAGGGACAATCGTGGATTCAAACACGAAGCTGATAGTCGACGGCAAGAGCGCGCCGATCGGGGACCTCACCAAGGAGGTGAAGCCCGGCGATACGGTCGTGCTCAATTATGTAATGACCGGCGATCTTTATGCGAAGAAGATCATCAAGAAATAATAGCGGCGTAAATCTGCCTGACCAGCCCGGCCGGCCCGAGGAGGGGATGCGGCCGGGCTGGTACTTTTTCGGGGGCCGCATCAATCCCACCGTCGAGTGAAGGTAATTCATTTTGCTGCTTCCACTTATAGATAAACGCGCGACCTTGCTGAAGTGTATCGATTCTGTCATTGTTATTGCTTAATAATACTATTTTGTAGGAATCGCGGAAATTAGACCCTTACGGCCGCAAATATTCACTTGACATAACCCATCGTAAGGGAGTAAATGAATATAATTCAGGCAACAAGACCGGCACATGCCCGCCGGTTTTGTGGACTTAGCCGCAACTATACGGTCCTTTCCTGACGTGGGTCGTGCTGGGGGGCAACGACCCGTTCTCAGTAACTAATCACGGGTGATACAAATAAGGGGAGGCATGATGCGCAAGCTCGGCGCTATAACCACCTACAAAGACGTGGAGTCCCTGTCGATCGGCCAGGCCCTGGAAAGGAGCCGGTACATTGCGCCGCGGAAGACGTGCGTCTTCTTCAAGGAAGAGGGGCTTACATATAAGCAACTGGACGATCAATCGACCGCGCTGGCCGCCGGGCCTCCAGGAGATGGGCATAAAGAAAGGCGACCGGGTGGGCATATATATGTTCAACCGCCCGGAGCTGTACATAGCATTTTACGCGCTTCAAAAGCTGGGGGCCGTTGTCGCATGGATAAACGCAGGTTACAGGTCCCATGAGGTGACGTTTATTCTCGAGAACTCTCAGGCCGTTGCCGTCCTTGCCGAGAAACGGGAAGAGGGCTTTGACAACCTGGACCTCGTCCGCGAGCTGCGTCATAACCTGCCCCGCCTCGCACACGTTGTCTCCGTAGGGGGTGGAGAGGGATATGACGTCGTCTCCTTCGAAGAGCTCATTGCCAGAGGGAAGAAAGGGAGATTCGTCAGGACCGCCATCAACGTGCGCCGCGACCTCTCCATGCTGATCTATACATCGGGGACAACCGGGGTGCCGAAAGGCTCGATGATAACCCATTTCCAGGCCGTGCGGGGAGGATACTCTCACGTGCGCGGTATGGCCGCAACAGCCGACGACGTGTTTATGGGCATACTTCCCCTGGGCCACTCCTACGGGTGCGGGACGACCCTCATACAGCCGGTCCTCATCCAGGCCTCCGTCATCCTCCTGGAGACGTTCAACGCGGATTTGGCGCTGAAGACCATCGACGCCCGGAAGCCTACGCTTCAGCACGGTTCTCCCTCTCACTACCTCATGGAGATGAACCATCCGAGCGCGGACAGGTACGACCTTTCTTCCCTTCGGGCCGGCTACCTCGCGGGGCAGATATGCCCGGAAGAAATCATCCAATGGGGAGAAGACAGGAATATATACCTCTCGTCTTCATGGGGGAATTCGGAGGTCGGCCCAGGGGCGGGGACGATCTGCCCCTTCGGCACGCCCCTCGCGATACGCAAAAAAAGCGTGGGCAGGCCTGTCCCCGGGATGCGGATAAAGGTGGTTGACCCGGCGACGGGCGGGCATCTCGATGCGGGCGGAATCGGCGAATTGATGGTGAAGGGACCGAACGTTTTGAAGGGCTACTGGCAAAATCCGCAGGAAACCGGCAAGCAATTGGAAAAAGACGGCTGGCTCCATACCGGGGACCTGGTGTCGGTCGATAAGAAGGGTTTCGTCACGATTTACGGCAGGAGCAAGGATCTGATAAACAGGGGCGGGCTGAAGATCTACCCGTCCGAGGCTGGAGGCTTTGATCCTGCAGCACCCGGACGTTGCCCAGGCGTGTATCGTCGGCACGCCGAACCCGATCCTGGGTGAGAGCATCTGCGCGTGCGTAGTGCCGAAGGTCGATGCGGCCGTTTCCCTGAAGGGGATTCGTACGTTCCTTAAAGACAGGGTGGCGAACAACAAACTGCCGGATGAGCTTTGCGTGATGCCCGATTTTCCCAGGATGCCGGGCGGCGTGAAGGTAAAGAAATTCGGCTCAGGAGGAGTACAGGAGCAGGCGTTGAATGATGGAAACCGGGAAAAGATCAGATAGGCCTGGTTAAGAGTGGATTCGAGTCGTGCTTGACGCTTGGTGTGGTTCTATGACGCTAAAGGGGGGCAATTATGGTACGAAAGGTAATGGTGTTTGTGTGTGCTGTTTTTCTAGTTGTCTCGGTCTGCTCCGTATGCGGCGCGGCAGAGACGATCAAGCTTAAGTTCGCGAACTATTTCCCGCCGGTCCACAAGAACTCGACCCTTTTTGCCGAGTTCTGCCAGGAGATAAACAAGAAATCCGGCGGCAAGGTCGAAATCTCCTATTATCCCGGAGGCACACTGCTGACCGCCCCGAAGATGGCGGCCGGTGTGCTCACGGGCATCGCAGACATCGGCCTGTCCCATTTCGCTTATACGAGGGGGCGCTTCCCCGTGATGGAAGCGATGGAGCTTCCGGTGGGGTTCCCCAGTGCATGGGTCGGAGCGGGGGTGGCAAACGACTTCTTCGACAAGTTCAAGCCGAAGGAGTGGGACCAGTTTCATCCTCTCGCTTTCTGCGCCTCGACGCCGGCCGTCTTCGGCACCATCTCCAAGCCCATCCGGAAGATCGAGGACCTGAAAGGGTTGAAGATCAGGGGGACCGGGCGGATCGGCGATGTTGTGAAGGCCCTCGGCGGGACACCGATGCCTGTCGAGATCGTCGACACCTATGAGGCGCTCAGAAGAAACGTTGTTGACGGCAACCTGGGGTCGGCCGAGCAGCTCCAGGGCTTTAAGATAGGCGAGATACTCAGGTACGTGACCGCGTCGTGGAAGGCCGGGGTCTGCTTCGGGTTCTACACGGCGATGAACAAGCGCAAATGGGACTCACTGCCTCCCGATATGCAGAAGCTCTTCACTGAGGTCGCGAATGAGTATAAGGACAAGTGGGGCATAGCCTTTAACAGCATCGATATCGGCGGAATAGATTTTCTGAAGAAGAACGGCGGGCAGGTCATTACACTTAGTGCTGCCGAGACGGAGAGGTGGGTAAAGGCAGTACAGCCGTTGATTGCGGAGTTCAAGAAGGAGATGGTGGCAAAGGGTCATAAGGAACAGGACGTGGATGCATGGTTCAGTTTCATCAGGGAGCGGACGGAGTACTGGAAGGCGCAGGAGAAGGCGAGGAAGATACCGAGCATCTACGAGTATTAGAGAGTCAGTTTAAAGAAAGCAAAGGATATGTTCGCCCGAGCATATCCTTTGCTTGTAATCCTTTTTCCCTTCTTCCATCCGTTCGAGGGCGTCGAGTATCCTTTGCGGATAAAACGGCGTCCTGTCGAGGCGCACGCCGGTTGCATTGTAGAGAGCGTTTGCGACTGCGGCGACAGTACCCGCCACGTAGCCTTCCCCCACTTCCTTCGTGTCGTAATGGCGGCCTTTCTTATACTCTTCCGTGATCACGTCAACGTAATCGGTCTTCACCATGTCGAGTGCGCACGGGATCCTGTATTCCAGGAATGACGGGTTGATCACTGCGCCTTTGTCGGCGAGCACCTCCTCGTAAAGGGCGTGCCCCTGCGCCATGGAGACCTGGCCGTCGATCTGGCCTTCCACGAGCATTGGGTTGAACGGGAAGCCGCAGTCGTGGGCGGTCGTCACCTTTACAACCTTCATCATGCCCGTTTCCGTATCGACCTCGACTTCGGCCACCTGTGCATAAGAAGAGTAATTCTCGGTCCACCTGCCGCGCGTGGTCGCAAGGCTCGGGTGGGCAGGCTCGTCCTTCATCGTCCTGAAATGGCCTTCGCCTATGATGGTGTCTCCCTGGTTCCTGGTGATGCTTGCGCCGATCGCGTCCCTGTAAGAAAGTTTCCTCTCGGGCTGCCGCTTGACGTAGATCTCTTTATTTCTGGCCTCAAGCTCGCTCACGTCCGTATCGAGCTCCTCGGCCGCTGCCGCGAGGAGCTTCTTCATCGCGTTCTCGGCTGCCTGCTTCGCCGCGTTTCCGGTAACCCAGGTAAGCCCGCTGATCCAGGAGCCGATATCGACAGTCGTCGTCTCCGTGTCCGCAGCATATACCTGGATGTCCTCCATGGGGACGGACATCTCCTCGGCAACGATCTGGCTGAGCACCGTCTCCGCCCCCTGGCCCATATCGACTGCGCCGGTGATGAGTGAGACCCCGCCGTCGTCATTCAGCTTCACGATCACCGAAGAGCTGTTCGGGTAGATCAGGGAGCCGCCGAAATAGGCGCACGTCCCTATGCCCACCCCGCGTTTGATCTTCGAGCCGTCCTTCTGCGCCTTTTGTGCTTTCCTGTGCTTCTCGGAAAAGCCGCTGGACCTGGCTACCTCTTCGAGGCATTGGGCGAGCCCGAAGTTCTTAAGGGCATCGCCGTTCGGCAGCGTCTCGCCCGGCCGCCTGGCGTTCCGCAGACGCATCTCAAGTGGGTCTATGTGCAGGTCGTTTGCGATGGCGTCGAACTGCGATTCTACTGCGAAGCGCATCGCCGGCGCGCCGTGGCCGCGCTGCGGGCAGCGGACCAGGTTGTTCGTATAGACGGAGTAGCCCTCGTATTCCAGGTTCGGTATCCTGTAAGGCGCCATGAGGAAGCCCCATGCGAGGAAGATGACTACTACACCGCTCCCCCGGTACGCCCCTGCGTCGTTTATCGTGCGCACCTTTTGCGCGAGGATCGTCCCGTCGCGGTCAACGCCTGTCTTCAACTCCACGATGAGCGGCTGGCCGTGGCGCGCTCCCTTGAAGACCTCCTCCCGGCTGTAAACGATCCTGACGGGCAGGCGGCATTTCATCGACAAGAGGGAGGCGATATACTCGTGGCCGAAGAGGTCTATCTTTCCGCCGAAGGCCCCGCCTACGTATGTCCTGTGGACCCGCACGCTCCCGTGGGAGAGGCCGAGGGTGTCCGCCAGCTTCGCGCGTTTCAGGAAAGTCCCCATGCTGGAGAGCCACACGTTGAGCTTACCGGAATGGTCGAAGGAAGCGACGATTGCCTGGGGTTCCATATATGCGTGCGTCCGCATGTGGGTGACGAACCGGTCTTCGCGTACCAGGTACGACTCCCTGAACGCCTTTTCCACGTCGCCCCACGACGTCTGGGTCTTCCCGCCGATGTTGCGATAAGGCTCCTTCACTTTTTCATGGGACGGGTGTATCTCCGGCGCGTCCGGCAGCATCGCATCTTCCGGGTCGAATACCGCTGGCAGCAGCTCGTAATCGACTTTTATAAGCGAAAGGGCCTCTTCCGCAGTCGATTCGTCTATAGCCGCTACGCCGGCCACCTCCTCTCCCACGTGGCGCACCCTGTCGACTGCGATGGGGTACTGGTCCGCAGGGTATCGTCCCGTCTGAACGAAGCCGTGCTTGATCAAAAGGGAATCTTTCGCCGTGACGACCGCCTTCACGCCGGGGAGCCGCTCCGCCCTGCTCGTATCGATATATACTATGCGTGCGTGGGGAAAAGGGCTTCTCAGGACCTTCCCGCAAAGCATGCCTGGAAGGGAGACGTCGACCGTATATTCGGCGCTTCCTGTGACCTTCGCGGCGCCGTCAATTCTCGGGACCGATTTCCCGACGTAGAAGAGCCCGTCCATTAATGGCCTCCTTTCGCGCCGTATGCGGCGGAGGCTATCGCTTGCAGTATCTTGTTGTACCCGGTGCACCGGCAGAAGTTGCCGGAGATCGCGACGAGTATCTCCTCATCGGACGGCTTCGGGTTGGCGTCGAGGAGCGCCTTGGCAGTAAGCACCATGCCGGGCGTGCAATACCCGCACTGGACTGCCCCATGGTCGAGAAACGCCTGCTGGATGGGGTGCAGCCCTTCCCCTGAAGAAAGGCCCTCTATGGTCGTGATCTTCCTGCCCTGCGCCTCGACTGCGAGGATAAGGCAGGAGCGGACGGGCAGACCGTCCATGAGGACCGTGCAGGCCCCGCATACTCCGTCGTCGCACGCCTGCCTGGCGCCTTTCATCGACAGGTCCTCACGCAGCACTTCGAGGAGCGTCCGGTTGGGATGCGCGGCAATCTCGTAGTCCAGGCTGTTCACCGCGAGGGAGATGAGGCGCTTCGTTTTTTTTCCATTGCTCTCCTCTTTAGAGGCGCTCCAGCGCTGCTTTCATCGCCCTTACGGCGAAGACGGCCAGCATCTTACGCCTGTAAGACGCAGGCAGGACCTGGTTATCGACGAGGGGCAGGTTTTTGGGGATGGACCGGCCGATTGCATCCAGGTCGATGTCAGAAGGCGCCTTGCCTTCGACAAGCCCGTCGAGGGGGACGACTACAGGGGCGGGACCGGCCGCTGTCAGAACGAGTCTGGCCGACTGTATCGTTTTCCCGGCTACTGTGACGAAGGCTGCCGCGCCCGCCATGGGGTAATCTACTGCGGAGCGGAGGCGGAATTTTTCGTACGCTGCGCCCGCGTGACGGAAGAGAGGCACAACGACCTCCGTCGCAAGCTCGCCCGGCCTTAGTCGCAAAGGCGCAAGTCCCTGCCCGGTAAAAAGCTCCTCGACAGGGACTTCGCGGGGCTTCGCCCTTTTTCTCTCGATCCTGACGCTTACGCCCGATGCGATCAGCGCCGGGGCGATATCTCCCTGGTAGAGGCTGAAGCATTTCCTGCCGTTCGGCACTGCGAGGCAATGCCTGCCTCCAGCCTTGAGGCACGGCTCGCGCTCCATCCTCCAGACTGCCGACTGGTTGTAGAAAAGGCAGCGGGACCCCTGGAACAGGTTTCCGCCTATCGTCGCCGTATTGCGTATCGGAGGGGCCGCGACTGAAAGTGCGGCGTGATAAAGCGCGGGCGCGTGCTTCATTACTTCCGGGGATGCCGCTATCTCGGAAAGGGTGGTCATTGCGCCGATCCGGAGCGCCTGCCTGCCCCGGACGATCCGGCTAAGCCCGGCCACGTCCTTGAGGCCGACTACCAGAGAGGGCCGCACCAGGCCGAGCCGTATCAACGGTATCAGGTCGGTCCCTCCCGCCTGGGGCCTTGCCTCTCCGTGGTGCTCCATGACCGCCAGGGCCTCTTTCACCGTCTCCGGTCCCAGGAAGTCAAAGTAAGGCAGTCGCATAGATGCGCCCCCTTGCGCTTGGTCGTGATAAGCTTTCAGGAAGCGGCTGCGAACAGGGCCGCACCGAGGGCCACGGTCATTGCCGGGTCCCATCCGGGTTTTTGCGGCAGGCCGCTCACCTGCAGGATGCCCTCGACCCGGCCTATCAACGCCGCGTTGTTTGCCAGCCCGCCTATAACCACGAAGTCTTTCTTCATGCCCGATCTGGCCACTAGCGTTGCGATCCTTTCCGCCATCGCCTGCATGTAGCCTGCGATGACATGTTCGGCAGGCACGTTGTGGCGGATGAGGTCGAGTGCCTCGGACTGCGCGTATACTGCGCAGAAGTTGCCTATTTTCGCCGCTTTTTCCGACCGCGAGGCGGCATCGTTGATTCCGGCCGTATCCTCTCCCGCAAGCGCGGCAAAGGTCTCAAGGGAGCGGCCGATGCCTGACGCGCATTTGTCGTTCCATAGGAAATCTAGTGCCCTGCCCTTTTCAGTGCAATGGACTACCCGGCAGCTTATGCCGCCTGCGTCGAGCACAGTGCGGACGGACGGCCCCCATGTGCGGACTGCGCCCGCAGCAGCGCATGCGACCTCGGTCACGCTCTTTTGGGCGAAGGCGACCTGCGCCCTGCCCCTGCCCGTCGCAACGATGCAGCCGACCTTGTCTATCTTCAAACCGGCCGCCGCCAGGGCCTCGTCGATCGCGGCTAAGGCCGACTCGGCCGGCGTCCGGGTAGTGACGAGAGAACATCCGGCAAGCTCTCCGTCCACCAGTATCACGGCCTTCGAGGTTGAGGCGCCTATATCTATTCCCGCTGCTGTTTTCATCTTCCACCCTCGATTGCTGCGCCTATGGCGCACACGTATTCCGGCATCTCCGACAGGGATGCGTCCTGTCCTATGACGGCAGGCAGGCGCCCGGCGAGCGCTTTTGCCAGGCCGCCCGCGACGACGACCTCCCTGGTCAGCGTGATGCATGTGCTCATGGCGCCTACACGGTCGGCCATGAACTTCAGGACTGCGTTCGCCGCGTCAGGGGTTTCCGTGCCCCTGCACATCAGGTCGATGACCTCAGACTCGGCACAGAGCGCGCACTGGACGGCGACTGAGGCGTCGACCTTCGATTTCGCCGCGAGCGTGCACATCTCATCCTCGCTCAACCCCAGTGACCGCGCCATGGCTGTGTAGAAGATGCCGAGGCCGTCGGCGCACTTGTCGTTCTGGATGACGTCGATGACGTCGCCGCTTGCGTCGTACCGGACCGCCTGGTGTACGTTCCCGCCGATATCAATGACCGTCCTCGACGCCCTGTTGAGGAAGAAGGCGCCTCGTGCGGCTGCCACGTAGTCGGGGATGGCGCCCGAACCTTCCGCCGCCGCTCCCAACGCCCGCTCCCTGTATATGCCCGTAGTAACGACAGCAGCAGGCGCGCCTGCGCCCGCGCTTTCCAGGCACCGGGCGAGGACCGCCCGGGCTGCGCCGGCCGGGTCGAACCCGGTCGGCACCGTGCAGGAGGCGAGGACCTCCCGGCCTCTCATTACTACCGCTTTCGTATTGACGTGGCCCGCATCAATTCCTGCCAGGATCTTTTCGTTATTCATGGCGCCACCCGCGTAATCGTTTCTATGAGGGCCTCAAGCTGAGTCCCGAACTGGTTCATCGGCACGGTCGTATCGAGCTCCAGCTCAACCGAAGGGATGCCGAGCTGCTCCAAAATGGGCTTCAATGCAACGATGTCGTTAGGCTGGGGGCTGCAAAACCGCTGATATAAAAATATCACGCCGTCCGGCCTGTAGTCCTCTATGAACTGCCTGACGAACCTGAACCTTTTCCGCTCGCCCGTGCCCGGCACGTTGTCTTTTGCGGGGCAGGGGAGCCTGCCCGTGTAGCCTTCCGCAAGCGCAGCGAGCTTATCGGCCCTGCCTTCCGGCACCTCGAACCAGAAGTACCTGGCCGCAGTGCAGGAATCGGCGAACACAAGGCTCGCCTTGTAACCCAGGTGCTCGATCAGGTCGAAGACCGCGAGGTCGTCGCACGCGCCTCCCGTCACCATGAGCCTTACTCCCGGCGGCTTGCCCGCATCGCCGTCAAGGCTGCCGATCAATTCTTCGAGCATCTCATTGCACTCCTGCTTATCCATGACCTGGGCGGCAAGCGTCACCGCCGCAGCTTCCGGCCCGGTTACGGGCGGCCTGTCGCTCCTCAGGAACTCCCACAGCCGTTTGAGCAGTCTTCTGTTGCGGTTGTAAACCTTGATTGCCTCTTCCAGTTTTGCGTCCGTTATGCTCTTTGTCGAGAATTTCTCTACGAACTGCCTGAATTGTCCGAAGGACTCGGCGACAAAGGCCGGGGCGGGTTTGGTTTCCATGATGTGTGGGAATGGTATGAGGTAGCTTTTCTCCCCGAACCCGGCGAACCGGACCCAGACATTGAACGCCTCGGACATATGGATGCAACTGCTGCTCGTGACGAGCAGGTCGAGGTAGTCGTAATTGTGCTGCAAGCCTTGATAGGCGCAGTCGTGCGAGAAGGAGCAGTACGTCTCATGGATGTAGCTCCTCGTCATCGCTTGCGACACGTGGTTGGTTAGGACCCTGACCGGGACGATGCCGGCCGCATAAAGGATCTCCTCGGGGACGTGGGTGCACATGTACCCCGCAATCGGGCGGCCCAGTGCCTTTGCATATGCGTGCGGCTCCTCGCTTATCCGGCGGAAGCGTTCGACGATCGCGGCTTTTTCCATTATCGCACCCCTTTCCTGCGGGCTTCCATCAGGTGGACTAACAACTCCGTTTTCCGCTGGGCGCCCGGCAGGTCCATCTTACGGACGTCAACCTGGTCGGTGTCGTATTCCACGGTGGGAATCTCGCCCTTGAAAATGCGCTGCATGCCGATGTAGCCGTTCCTGAAGTCCGTCTCGCAGCTACGGGAAGGTGCGAGCAGGAGTCCGTCCGCCTTATATTCATCCACCATCGCCCTTGCCATCTTTTCCAGGGCCCAGTAGGAGCGCACACCCTGCCAGGTGGGCCAGCCGAGGACTATCTTGGCAAGCTCGGTGATCGCCTTTCTTCTCGTTGACACGTCGAGCTCGTCCACCCATTGAGGGTCTATAGGCTCCCAGGTCCACTTGCCGTCCACCAGCCCCTTGAAGTTGCCGCAGGTGCCGAAAGTGTAGACCGAGGCAACGATCTCGGCCCCGACGTCCCGGAGGATGCGCGCCATTTCCGGGTGGCCGTAAGTGTGGGCGATTCCGAAGTAGACTATCCTGTAGCGCTGGTCGGGGGCGACGCTCTCGCCGTTTGCGACCATGCTCTTCACTTCCTCGAGCAGCGTCTCATACAGCCTGACGCTTTCATCGGTCGTCCTGTCAACGATCGCAGGGGGGAAAAGGGCAATGAGACGCCGCTCGTCGAGGGGCGCGGGCGAGCGCATGTTGAGGGCGCAGATATTGCCCCACAGGACGAGTACCTTGATCTCGTTCCTGGCGGCCTTGATGAACAGCTCGTCCGAGTACCCCCTGCCGGTCACCCTTTCGAGCCAGTTTATTCCGCCTTCTATCTGGTCGGAGACGTACTTTACGATCTTGGGGTCTTTCTCGGCGTTGCCGCCACCGATCATATCTATCGCGTACATGGGGATGCCGCCGAGGCGCCTTGAGACCTCCTGATACCATTTGGAGTGCTGGCTGCACAGGTGCGTTGTCCAGATCACGTCCGGCTTGGGATACCCGTCCCTGATCGTACCGTCGGTAATGGCGATCTTGTCCCGGACGACCTCTCCTACAAAGAGCTTCAGGTAGCTGCAAGCGTGGAAGCCCAGACCTGCGGCCTCTGCCGCCGCAATGTCCAAACGGCTTTCCTCCGGGAAGGTGCCTGCCGTCGAAGCGGCATGCGGCTCGCCGCCTATCAGGTGCACGTCCTCCCCCAGCCCCTTCAGCGGGGCCAGCACGCTCCATGTGGAGCCCATGCAGCGCAAACCGCCGGAAGCCTCCACGTAGTCCTTGTAACATCCGCTCTGGTAGCTCTTGATCTCGGGCCAGGTCTTCAGGTTATACGGCACTTCAGCCTCCTATCTCATGCCTGCCGGCTCTATTATTGAATACGATTCATTATTATCCATCCGTCACTGCTTGTCAAGTAATTTTAATCCTGTAAAATCACATAACTAATGATATTAATGATATTCAATATTTAAGTCACGGCTGGCCGTGTTTCCGTCCGGCAGGGGCAATCGCCTTCTTGACAAAAACAGCGGGCAATAGTAAAACCAAAGGAACGAGGCACTATGAAAGGCAAAGACGAGACGCTGAAAAAAAGTTTCAAGAGAAAGGCGATCATACAGGCGGCCATCGAAGTCTTCGGCAAGAAGGACTTCCAGAGCGCGGCCATATCGGAGATAGCCCAGAGCGCGGGCGTCGCCGACGGCACCATTTACCAGTATTTCAAGAACAAGGAAGACCTCTTCTTTTCGATCCCCGTCGAGAAGACGAAAGAATTCCGCGACGAGCTTAACCTCCACCTCCAGGGCATCCACGGCGCACTGAATAAGATTCGGAAATTCGTCTGGTACTTCCTTTATTTCTTCAAGACGAACCCCGAGTACGGAAGGATACTGATGCTCGAGATGCGGGTGAGCAGGAGTTTCGTCGCAACGGCGACGTACGATTTCCTGAAGAAATCGGTCAGCCAGGTGATGGAGATCATCGCCGAAGGGCAGAAAGAAAGGGTTATCAGGGCCGACATCGACCCATACGTCATGCGCCACCTTATCCTCGGCGTCTTAGAGCACATGGCGACGCGCTGGCTGCTCAAAGGCGCGAAATACGACCTGCTCGCGCATCATGAGGAAGTCAGCCGGCTGTTGATCGACGCGTTGAGCAGCGAGTCCGCCCGCATGGGAAAACCCACCGATAAACGCAGCGCAAGGAAGGCGCAGCCGGGGACGCCGCCCGCCAAACGCAAACCGACTCAATAACAAAATTGCCCGCCTCGCAGACGGCCCCGGCCCTACGGTATTCTACCTGGTCTTCCGGCGACTCATCACGGTGCCTTGCGATAAAGTACGTTGGTCAGGCGATCAAAAGATGGATCCGGAAACGGCCCCGGCCCCGGCCGATATACCTGGGGCTACGTACGAGAATGAGTCGAGGATGTGCGGCGCGCCGCTGTCGAGGAGGGCCTTCCAGGCGACGGTGACCGTCGGCCCCTCTACCGTCACGAGCACGTAGCCGTGGTAATCCGAGTTGCTGTATTCGCCGATTATCCTTGGCCCCTCCGGGTAGACGCCGGGCCAATGAGCCGGCCTCGGGCCTCCGGTGCCTGCGGTGACTTGCCGCATGGGATTGCCGGCAACATCTGGGATCATGGCCCGGTTGTAGGGGTGGTCATGGCCGCAGAGATAGACCCTCGCCCCCGCCCGGCCGATCAGGTCCCAGAAGGCGTCCCGGTCCTTCGGGTAGAAGGCAAGGCAGTCGAGGTGCCTCAATTGAAAAGCAGGCTCATGCCCGAAGACGAAAACGTGGGGCATCGTGTTGGATGCAAGCTGCCCTTCGAGCCATCTATAGTTCATCCTGTGGGGGCGCTCGAATTGGTCCAGGCCGACGACGAACGCGTTCTTGTGCGTAAAGCTGTAAGTGATCCCTTCTTCGCCCGGCGGGCCGTTTGCCGGTATATACGGCTCCGAAAAGACCTTTCTGAAGGCGTCACCGAGAAGGGCCAGGCTGCCGGGCGGCGGCTCGAACCGGGCCGGAAGGGGCGGCAGGGCGATGCGTTCGGGCCCGCTGTCGTGATTGCCCCTGACGGGAAAGACCTTGATCCCCGCCCCGTATACGGGCTCCATCGTCTTTTTCCAGTTCAGGTATTGGTCGACATAGGACGTTCCGCCATTCCTGAACCACCCGTTCACCAGGTCGCCCGCGGCGAGCACAAAGTCCGGCTTATCGCAGGCGATCGCGTGCGCGACCTTCCCAAGCACCGCATCGTCCACGCATGACTTTCCGGGGGCTTCCCAGTTGTCGCCCTGCGTATCGCTTATTAGGGCAAACTTCCAGCCGGCCCCGTTCCGGGGCCCGCGCAGCACGTAGCCCTTTCCATTCATAGGGCCGTCCGCCGTCATGCCTTCATAACCTCTCTCTCCGAAGGTTGAGTTCACGCCGAGAGCCCGGCCTGCCCTAGCCTGCGCATCTCGTATGTGCCGGGCGGCATCAACCCGGGCTTTGCCCAAGCCACGAGGTGGAGCGAAACGCCTGCCCTCTTCGCCTGGAGATAATTTACCACGTCAGGCGAAAAATCGGCTTCATTATAATCAGCGAGCACCGTCTCCACCGGGTCCTGCGCCGGGCTTTTAAACGCCCATTCGTATCGTGAGATGTAATGCTTCGCCCGCTGCATCGCAAGCTCGGGAGATCTGTCCTCCACCCAGAAGTGCGCCAATCCTCCTTCGAGCCTTTCGGCATCGGGGTTTCCGGAGGTCGGCAAAGCGTTGAAAACAAGGTAGTAAATCCTTTTCATGAGAGTCTCCTTTCGCTAAAAGGGAAAGCGCCCGTTCCTTCTCATTTACCTGGCGATGGACCTTGTGCCTGCCTCGCGCCCGGCAGGCCCTGACTCTCCTTTTACCCTGCCCCCTGGCTGGTCTAAGTGATAATGCGTTATATTATGTTGGATATAACGACTTGTCAAGATAATTTTTACCGTCGGGAAGCGTCAAAAAAGAGGGATTTTACCTTACAGCTTATCTTCCCTGTGGATGACGGCCATCGTGCCCTGGTTATAGAGGTTCCGGGCGAAGCACTCTATGGAGATGTCGGCACCGGTTACCATGTGCATGAACATGCTGCTGTTCCCGACAGCGATGCTCCTTCCGGGGATCCCGCAAAACTCATCCTCATGTCCGCTGCGCCCGGGCGTTAAGCGTTATATTCGCAACTATATAACAGTATTCGTTATATACGACGCGCCATAACGTCCCTCGATCATTTTCGGAACAGAGACATGACGAACAAAATCCTTGACAATTCGTTATGCTACATCATATATAACGCATGATCGCACACACCCAATCCCGATAATTTCAAGGAGCGATAATGAAGAGATCGTTTATTCTATGCTGCGCCGGGCTTGCCCTTGCCCTGGCAGTCTGTGCAGCACCGGCAGGGGCGCTTACCATAGGCGGACTCGTCAGGCAGCCGCTCAACCTCGGCGCATCGGAGCTTGCGGCCCACTTCGAGAATACGACAGTCCGTGCGACCGAGGTCGGCAGCGACAGGCAGTTCCACGGGGCGTTCGTTTACCGGGGCGTTCCCCTCAAGACACTCTTGTCCCTCGCTTCCGTCCGCAAGGAAGACTCAAATTACCAGAAGCCGTTCGACCTCGCCGTGGTAGTTAAGAACAGAGAAGGCAAGACCGCCGTGCTGTCGGTGGGGGAGATCTTCTATCGGAACGGCGGTGAGATACTGGTCGCGTTCGCCGCCGAGCCGTTGATGCCCGGCCACACGAATTGCGGCGCCTGCCACGGCCCGAGCGTCTACCAGCCGGCCCTCGACCAGTTGACGCGAAAAATAGCCTTTCCGAAGCTTGTCGTAACAGGCGACTTTTTCACCGACCGCAACCTTGAGGAGGTCATAAGCATCGATGTCATAGAGATGCCGGCGAGGGCAGACAAGAAGCAGATGAAAGGACTCCTCTCCTCGCCGAAATTCAGTGTCTCGGACGGCAGGGGAAAGGCCGTTGAGATCACCGACCTTGCCGGCTATCGCCGGGTCGAGATAGACCTGAAGTATATGAGCGAAGGGAACGGATACCACGGCGTGAAGCGAGTGAGCGGGGTGCCGCTCAAAGACATCCTGGACAAAAACGGCATGGGCCGGGACGCCCACGCTGTGGTCCTCGCCTCGTCGGTCGATGACTACAGGATTCTCATCTCCGATGGCGAGCTTCGTCTAAACCCGGCCGGCGAGCGCATACTGGTAGCCGACAGTGTTGACGGGGTGCCCATCAAGGAGGGGAAATTCACCCTGTTCTTTCCGGACGACATTGCCTACGACAGGACCGCCAAGGCCCTGAGCAAGATCGAGGTAGTGCGGCTGGAGCAGAAGGCGAGGCTCTTTGTAATCGGCGTCGGCTGCGCGGACACGAGTCTCGTCACCTTAAAGGCTGTCTCGTACATGGGCAGGTCGGATGTCTTTGTCGCATCCGACGATGTAAAGAGCCGGTTTTCGCGGTATATCGGCGACAAGCCGGTGCTCTTCGATCCGTTCAAGAGCATGGCCCACCTCATGAAAAAGGACAACGCGGGGCTTACGGAGGAGCAGGTTAAAGAGAAGGCCGAGGCGCAGCTCGTAAAGAACAACAGGTCGATCGGCGACGCCCTGAAGGCAGGCAAGAACGTCGCCATCCTCGAATACGGCGACCCGACCGTCTATCCGCCCTGGCCGGGCTGGCTCGACCCCGAACTGAAAGACCGCGTGGAGGTAGTGCCGGGGTTGAGTGCTTTCAATGCGTCCAACGCGATGCTCGACGGCAGCCTCACGTGCAGGGGCGGCTCCATCGTGCTCACTACGCCGAGGGCCATCATCGAGAACGTCGAGCTTGCTAAGGCCGTCTCAAACTACGGCGATACCCTCGCAGTCTTCATGGGGGTCAGGGAGATTGCATCGCTCGTACCGGCGCTGCGCCGCCACTATCCGCCGGGTACGCCAGTCTATATCGTTTACAAGGCGGGTTATTCGAATAGCGCGCACGTGGTAAAGACAACACTCGGCGAGGCAGTTGAGACTGCGGCTAAGGAGAAAGAAACTCACCTGGCGATGATCTACATAGTGCCGTGCCTCAAATAGGCAGGCAGGCCGGCTCCGGGCGGATGTTAAGCATCCACCCGGAGCGCTCGCGCCGCGAACCATGTCGGCAATCAGCCTTACGACGGTATAACGACGAGGCCGTCAGTGTACATCTTCGGGGTGCTGATCGAGCAAACGGATATCGTGACCCGGACGGCCTCGCGCGAGCCGGCATCTACCCTCAGGCTCGCCCATACCTGATAGACTCCGTCCGTCGCGGGGACGATGCCGAAGCCTTGCTCGTTCCTCACCGTCGGCACTACTTCACCGTCCGCCCTCCTGAGGGACAGCTCGATCCCTCCCGCACCGTTCCGGCTCGTCCACCAGACCAGATATTCCTGGCCCTTCTTCAGGGAAATCTCGCATGCGGGCGTCCCTGTCTTTCCCACCTCCTTTTCAACCTCCCGAAGAAGCCTTTGATGCATCAACGAATGAAACAACGAATCAGATAACCAGCCCATGACTCTTCTCCTTTTCCGCTTGCTGCCCTTTCAAATCGGCTGGGGCGGCCCGCCCGAAATCTCATGTGTGCTGAAGGGCCATCCCGAAGCTTTTTCCCGCGCGATCATGCGATACGTTATATACGTACCAATATAACGCCTTAGTTTAATTGAAGGACGCGGTGCTTGTCAAGGCACCGGCCTATATCCCTTGTTTGCATGGAAATCCAAAAGAACATTGCATGGGAACGAATTATGCGTTAAAATGCACCCATGCGGGTCGCTTGCAGGGTTTGGCTCGATAACGATGGTAAGGCGTTCGGGGAAGGTCCTTACAGGTTGCTGAAGGGAATAGAGAAAACAGGCTCCCTTCGCCAGACGGCCGCCGAACAGGGCATGTCCTACCGTAAGGCGTGGATGGTCCTGAAGACCGTCGAGAAAAGGCTCGGCTTCCGCCTCCTCGATCGAAAGATAGGCGGGGCCTCCGGCGGGGGTTCTACCGTTACACCCTCGGGAAAGACCTTCATCTCAAAATACGAGCGGTTCAGGGCGGATGCCAACAAGTTGGTCGAGCAAGCCTACCGCAAGCACTTCAAATAGCGGAAGTTTGCCTCTCTTCCATGCGCCTTTTTAGAACGTCCTGTTCTTATCTTCGGCGATCCATTCAGGGAACCAATGGTAGTATTCCGTCGGGTGGGCATGATCCAACCCGTCGTAAGTGGCCTTCGCCAACTCGATACCTTTCTTTGTCCTGACAAGCTTGATGAATCCCTTCTTTTCGAGCTCTACAAGCAGCGCGTCCAGCCTGTCCTCGCCGACATCCAGGGCCTCCGTTATATCACTGCGGGTCATATAGAGGCCCGGGTTTACCCGGTAGTCCTCTGCAAGAAGGTTCAGAAGTTTGTCCCCATCCACATCCTTCTCTTTGTCCGGAGGTGCAGAAATGGGCACGGGGATACCGAGGACCGGATCGATCGTACGCCGCCGCATTTTAAGCTCATCGGCCATAGACCGAAGGGCAGCCCTGAATACGACCAACCGGCATGCTTCCATAGTCCCGCCGGCGATATTTTCAACTTTGGCCTGGTCCATAATCTCCTCAAGAGGATAGAACGGGGTGACGCCGTCGCCGCCCATCACCTGGATGGCGTCCAGGCTGCCCTGTAGGGCCGATTCGCAGTTATAGATCTTCGCGAGGTTCGACTCTATAGTAATATCCTTTCCGAGGTCCCAAAGGTAGGCGTCGTAATAGGTAAGGAGTCTCGCGGTTTTTGCCTTCATCACAAGGTCCGCGATCCTGAACTGGTTGACGGGGATGTCGATGGTCGGCTTACCGAACTGCACTCTCCGCTGCGCATATGGAACGACATTACGAAGAAGCTCCCGGAGCCACCCGGTCGCCGTGGCCGATATCAGGGTCCTCTCGAAATTAAGGCCGGCCGTCATTACGCGCCAGCCGTCACCCTCATTTCCGATGCGATTGGCTGCCGGGACACGGACATTGTTGAAGTCGAGCACCCCGTTTTGGATATTGCGGAACCCCATAATCTCGTTGACCTTCTCGACGGTAAATCCGGGTGTCCCCTTTTCGACGATAAAAGCGGTCAGGTGACGATAACTGCGTATCGCTTCCGGGTCGTTGCTCGTTCGGGCATAGACCATATGGCGCGTGGCAACGCCGGCCGACACTATGAACCGCTTCTTCCCCCGAATTACATAAACGTCGTCTTCCGGCCTTGCGGTCGTCTCTATGGCCGCAGCGTCGGTCCCGGCAAAGGACTCGGTAATAACAATCGCCCCGATCTCTCCCCCCGCAATCCGCGGTAGTATCTCTCTCTTCTGCTGTTCCGTTCCGAACTCCATGACCTGCCGTAGGCCGCCCAACATATTTCCGACGAAGGCACGCCCCGGTCCGGGCATGCAACCCATCGCTTCAGCAGCAATACAGGCGCCTGTCGCGCCGAGACCAAGACCCCCGTATTGCTTAGGGATGGCCGCACCTGAGTAACCCTTCTCTCCTATTTTTTGAAAAATGTCCCACGGGAATTCGCGGGTCCATCGCGTCTGTGCGTCCCTGGGCAGTATCTCTTTTACAAAGGCGGCCATGTCCGCCGAAAATCTTATCTGTTCTTCAGTCCACCACGGATAACTTTCCACAATCCCCCCCCTTGCAGTCTCGTTGCTTATAGCCGCCACACACCGGCGTTCTAAAAGTCGTTAACGTCCTGTGGCTTATTGCTCACTTCTTTAAAGGCCAATTCCCCGCTTTCTTCAGCCCCGTTACAATCTTCTCCGGTGTTACCGGCAGTTCCTTGAACCAGACTCCGGTCGCATCGTGAATCGCGCTTACTACCGAAGGAGGCGCGCTCACGTGGCTTCCCTCGGATGCTTCTTTTGCTCCATAGGGACCGTCGGGATCATCGGTAATGATATCGATCACCTTGATATCGGGCACATCGGTCGAACGGGGCATTTTGTAATCGAGGAAGCTGCTGTTGAGCGTTTCGCCGTCCACCATGATGAACTCCTCATAGATGGCCTGGCCGAGCCCCTGCACTGCACCGCCTTCGTTCTGCCCTTCGACGCTCACCGGGTGAAGCGGTCGTCCGCAATCATGTCCTATGGTAAAATCGGTGACCTTCACCTTGCCCGTTTCCATGTCCACGCCCACCCTGGTCGTCTGGGCGGTGAAACTGTAAGAGGTGCCGCCGTTGCCCGTACCTGTCATGAAATCCAACGGCTCGACCCCGTAGCCCGAATAGCCCCGCCCGAGGATGACGGCGCCCGACCCTTCGTAACTGGCTATCTTTGCGACCTTTTCAAAGGACATTTTCTTGTCGGGATTCGATTTCGTGTATGCGACGCTGTTCGAGATTTCGATTTCCTCCGGAGGTACTCCCCAGACCTTCGCAACGGCTTCGACGAGTTGCTTCCTGGCATCGAGCGCGGCCCGCTGGGTCGCCTGGCCGGCAAGGGCGGTCACCCTGCTCCCGTAACTGCCCGGGTCTACAGGCGTGTATGCCGTATCGACCCTCTTTATGCTCACGTCCTCATACCGCACGCCAAGGGACTCGGCAGCTATCATCGCAAGGACCGTGTCGGACCCCTGGCCGCAGTCTGTTGCCCCGGTGAGCAGGTTGACCGTCCCGTCTTCGCAGATACGGACTATTGCGCCGCACGATTGATGCCCCAATTGGCGGGCGCCGCCCAGGTAGGAAGTGGAGGAAATGCCTACCCCGTAAGAGAGAGCGCCGCTTCGTTTCGGCCCCTTATCTTTTTCCTTCCATACGCTCTCCTCCGCAACCGCCTCTATGGCTTCCTTGATGCCGCACGTCTTCAGGGTAATGCCGTTTATCGTACTGTACGTCTCCCCCTTAGCGGGGTTGTCGATGGCATTGCGCATGCGGACGTCTACGAAATCTATGCCCAGCTCTTCGGCCATCATCTCCATCTGGATCTCACATGCGAAGCGCGTGTGGGTGATGCCGTGCCCCCGCATCGCGGCAGACACGGGATGGTTCGTAAAAGCCCTCCGGCAATCATATTTATAGTTGGGCAGCTTGTAGGGAAGGGTAGTGGCAAAGCCGGTCAGGTACATGGTGAGGGGGCTTATCGCCGTATAGGCCCCACCGTCCCCGACGACACGGGTCTGGACTGCGGTAATGAGTCCGTCCTTCGTCATTCCCATCTTATTGTAAACGATCATGGAGTGCCTGCGACGGCAGGTTGTGAGCACTTCCTCCATGTTATAGATGAATTTCACGGGCCTGCCCGTCTTCTTGGACAGCATGACCGCACAGAAGTCGCCAGCCACGGAATCGTTCTTCGTGCCCCCGAAACCGCCGCCTATAAACGGCTGAATCACCCTTACCTTGTTCAGGGGAAGGCCGAAGCAGGCCGCCAGGTGGCGGTAGTGGAAGTACGGGCTCTGCTTGGCGGGCCACACCGTGATGCCGGCTGCCGGGTCATAGACGGCAAGAGAGGCAGGGGGCTCGAGGAAGCCCACTATGACGCGGCCTGTCTTGAATCTGTCTTCCCTTACCAGATAGGAATCGGAAAAGGCCTTTTCTACGTCTCCGAAGTTCCAATGGTATTCTACGGCCACATTGTTCGGCCTGTAATCGTGAATGACCGGCGCGCCCTGGAGCAGCGCCTCCTCCGGGTCATAGACGGCCGGCAGCTCCTCGTAATCGACTTTGATAAGATCGCATGCCTCTTCGGCAGTCTCCTCGTCGATAGCCGCCACTGCGGCCAGCCCTTCGTTGAGGTAGCGCACCTTGTCAACGGCCAGCGGCGGCTCGTCACGGGTGGTGGCCATGAAGCCCCACGTCCAACCGCCGAAATCCTTGCCTGTTATTACCGCCTTGACCCCTTTGAGCTTTTCGGCCCGGCTCGTATCGATATTAAGGATCCGGCCGTGGGGCACGGAAGCCCTGGCCACCTTTGCCCAAAGCATGTTCGGGAGTGAATAATCGGCTGCGTACCTGGCCTGGCCCGTCACCTTGTCCTTGCCGTCGATCCTGGGCACCCGTTTTCCTATGACGTTATACTCTTCCATGGCGCCTACTCCTTCATCATTTGTGCGGCGGCTCTTACCGATGCAAAAATCTTCGTATATCCCGTGCACCGGCAGAAGTTCCCGGACAGTCCCTGGCGTATCTCCTCATCACTGGGGTCCTTGTTCTTATCAAGGAGGACTTTCGTAGAGAGGATCATCCCCGGCGTACAAAACCCGCATTGCAGCCCTCCGACGTCTACGAAAGCCTGTTGAATCGGGTGGAGCTTCTCGCCATCCGCCAGCCCTTCGATAGTCGTGATCTCCTTTCCGTCGGCTTCCATCGCAAGCATTATGCAGGCATTGACCGCCTGGTTATCCATGATCACGGTGCAAGCCCCGCATTCACCGAGACCGCACCCCTCTTTTGTTCCCGTCAGCCCCAGGTCTTCCCGGAGGACGTCGAGCAGCATGGCTGACGGCTTCACCTTTACCGTATATGGTTTGTTGTTGACCTTCAGTTTTAAGGTTTTCACAATTGATCTCCCTCCAGGAGGACCTGCCGGAGCGCTCTTCTCGTCATCACGTAGACCATGTCGCAGCGGTATTCCCTTGACGCCCTGTGATCGTCGATGGGGCTGCATTGCGTTATGGCGTTGTTTGCAGCCTCGTCGATAAGACCGGACGTGATTTTTTGACCGCGGAGGATCGATTCCGCCATCGGCGCACGGACAGGCGTCGGCGCCACCGCTCCGAGGGCGATCCTGATCTCTTTACAGACGCCTTTATCGCAGGCCGCCACCACCGAGACCCCCACAACGGCAAGGTCCATGGAATGGCGGGGTGAGAGCTTGAAGTAGACGCCTTTGCTTCCGGACGGCGTATTCGGCACCTTGATGGCTGTTACAATCTCTTCCCTGCCTACGACCGTTTGCCTGGGACCGGTAAAGAACTTGTCAAGCGGAACCAGGCGTTCGCCTCCGGGGCCCCTCAAACGAACCGTGGCGTCGAGGGCCAGCAGAGCGGGAGCACTGTCGGCCGACGGAACGGCAGAACAGATATTGCCGACAAAGGTCGCGCGGTTGCGGACCTGGGGCGATGCCATACTTGCCGCTGCCTGGGCGAGGACCGGGAAAAGTGCTCGTACCTGCCCGGAGCCTTCGATTGCCGCAGCCGTCGTCAGCGCACCTATGGTCAGGCCTCCGGCCTCGCTGCACGCGAAACGCTCCAGCTCCCGCAATCCCTTGAGATCGATTACGCAGCTCACTGCCGTTTTTTCACGCTTCTTCAGCCAGGGAATCAGGTCGGTTCCGCCTGCCATGACCTGTGCCTTCTCTCCACGCTTTACGAGAAGCGCGATTGTCTCTTCGATAGTCTTGGGTTTTAAGTAGTCAAATTGCGGTAGTCTTCGGTAAAAGGTCATGGTGCCCCTCCTTATGCCACTCTCGATGACCGGCCTGTCATCTTAAACTGTACAGGTGTGTCTAAATATACATACTTGTCTATTGTAGTAAAGTCATAAAACCGTTGTCAAGCCTTTTTTTATGAGACTTTTGTTTACTCACAGTTGTGATCTCTCTCTTCAGTCTGTTGTTGACACGCGTCTGAGTGCTTGCTATACTAGCCGACACAATGGAGAAGAAGGAGAGAGTAAAAAGCCGGGAGGCCAAGGAGAAGATACTTCGGACCACCACGCGGCTTTTGCTGAAGAAGGGCAGCTTCATGGCGGTATCGACCACGGATATCTGCAAGGCTGCGAAGATTGCGCGGCCGAGCCTCTATAACTATTTCGGCAGCAAAAGGAACCTTCTCTATTCCCTTCACCTGGACCACATGGAGAAGGTGCTGAGACCATACCTCGATGAAGCTTCGTCGATCGACGATCCCCTTACACGCCTCACCTTCATGGTCCGCACATTTACGGGCGATGTGATCGGACGCTACCCTGAGCCTGAGGTTCCTTATCCATGATACCCTGGCCATTAAAGACCGGTATTTCAAGGACGTCAGGAAGGAGTGGAAGCGCCACTACCTTCTTTTGCGCTCAACTATTTCCCAGTTGCAGGATCAGGGGAAGGCGCGCAAGGACATGAGCGCATCGTACGCTGCCCTCTTCATGCTCGGCATGATGACGTGGGGAACTTTCTGGTTCGACTTCGACCGCAGGGACCGCATCGATGAGATAGCAAAGGGGGCAGTCGATTTCGTTCTCGAAGGGCTCCAGGCGGGCCCATTCTGCGAACAAAACTCACCTTAGCAGCCGGCGCTTCCCCAAATACCTTCCCTGATACCGCATATTGCGGCTATATAAGCGATCCCATAGATTTTCTGTTACCCCCCTTCACAACCAGCCCCGGATGTCTTATTTTTTCCATAGGGAGGAGAAGGCTATGGAAGATAAAGAATACACACGGACGATCTGCGAGATACTCGGTTCCGTTATTCCGATACTCGAACAGGCTAGGAGGTGCATCTTCGCTGAGGACAGGGGTTGCCTCGATAAGGCCAACGCGGCACTGAAAGAAGCACTGAAGTCCTATCTCCCGCTTGCAGAAGAGCTTATGCGCAAGAAGGAGAAGAGCGCGGCCGAGCTCAGGTTCCTGACCGTCCTGCCTTGCATCCAGAAGCTCGGTATCAACATCGGCGACCTCCTGAGAGCGTCGACAACCAAGCTAGACTGCGGCGTACCCTTCACCGACAAAGGTCTCAATGAGATCAAGGACGTCATAGCCGGGGCCCAGGGCCTCGCAATGGACACAAAGGATGTCTTCATAACGAAGAACCGCCACTTGGGCCAGCGCGTGCAGTCCGACGTCGAACGGCTTTACGAGATGGTCGACGCTTTCTCCCTGGAACACCAGGACAGGCTTATAAAGGGCTCCTGCTCCGCGAAGGCCTCTTATCTCTATCTGGATATGATGGAGGCCCTGAAGAGGACGGTGCTCCAGCTCGCTGCCCTTTCCAAGGAGGCCTTGTAGCGGCGAGGCCGATAAGATTGTAAGGTTGTATGAAATGTTCACAGGAAAATTATTAGACACGTTGGGTGACTGCCAATGTGACGATGACGACTACCCAGCCTCTCAATCTCGCCATCGACTTCAACGCGGGCGAGGACATAGTGGACAACACGAGGAACGGCCACCTTGAATATTATCTCAAGCCCAGGCTTGCCAATTTCGACATGGACCACGCGGGCGCCATACTGGGCACCATCGACCCGATTTCTGCGGGCAACGCCTCCACCGCCATTTTCGTGTTCAAGGCCGAGCAAGTAAATTTATAAGATAGTACGAGCCGTACCGCTGCCAAACCGACATATGACAATTTGAGAGCCGGATAGGGGCAGCCTTCATTTTCTGCCCCTTGCGGGGAACTGCCGGGAGAGCATGACAGGCCGTTGGCTATGGTCATAGAAGTGTCCCGTTTGACGCCGGCAACCCCATCCATAATGGCTTCTAAAAATGCCCCTGCACGGCGTCCAGCTTTTCTCTTGACAAGAGGATGCCAGTCTAATATCATCATGGGATACAAGTGCAAACAGACGTTTGCATATGTGAACAATTGAAAGGTGCAGCACGATGGCTATTGTGAAGTCCGCAGATAGGGTCATTCTCATACTGGAGACTATCTCTGTCAGGGATAACGGCATCACCCATGGCGAGCTTTCGAGGATCTCCGGCATTCCAAAGGGGAGTCTCTCGCCCCTGCTGTCGAACCTCGTTGACCGCGATTACCTGATATTCGACGCATCGAGCAAGCGGTACGCGCTCGGCCCGAAACTTATGGCCCTCAGCTCCACGTTACCTCTCGACGTATCATCTGGTGCGCATCAGCCGGCCGATCATGCAGGATCTCGTTGGGGAGATTAATGAGGATGCCGAGCTTGCCGTAATGAAAGATAGCGAAATTCTTTTTCTCTATGGAGTGGACAGCTCTAGGCCGCTGAGACACGTCATTGCTGTCGGCGACCGCGCCCCCGCCTACCCGATAGCGGCCGGAAAAGCGATCCTCGCGTATCTCCCGGACGGTGAGATCGCCGATTATCTTTCCACGGTAACGCTGACGCCCTTTACCGAGAACACCATAACCGATCCGGATGCGCTGAGGCGCGAGCTGCACAAAGTTCGCTCGGAAGGAGTTGCCTCCGGTTACGGGGAATATTACGAGGATATCAACTCGATCGCCGCCCCTATTTTCAACATGTACGGCCGTGTGGCCGGGTCTCTCGTCGTGCCCCTGCTGAGTATCCGCCTCGATCCCGAGCGGTACCGGTTTATCGACACACGGTTGCGGAGCGCTGCGGCAAGGATATCGCGCCAGCTCGGTTTCGAGGCGGATACTAAAAGAGAACGGGTGGCCGGAAGAAGAAAAGAAGAGGGGTGGAAAGGCGCGGGTAAAGACAAAATCCAATGAAAGGAGGCAACGTTATGCCAATACAAGGTTGTGCACCCTATGCGAGCGCCGATATCGAGAAGTATGCCGCGATGAGGTGGTGGCTCGGCATGACATGGGGGGATTTCTTCGACAAACATACCGATATATATCCCGATAAAATCGGCCTGGTGGACGACGCGGGCCGATGGACCAACCGGGAACTCCGCCGGGCCGTCGACAAGCTGGCTGTCGGCCTCATGGAGCTGGGCATCAAGGAAAAAGACCGTGTCCTTTTGCAGCTTCCGAACTGGCACGAATTTATGTTTTCCTGGCTCGCCATCCAGAAGATTGGGGCTATCGTCGTCGTTTTGATTCCACGGCACAGCGCGATGGAAATCAGCCATCTCGCCAGGCAGACGAAGCCCGTCGCCTGGATCCTTCCACAGCAGTACGGCAAGATCGCATACCAGCCGGTCATCGATGCGGTATGCAAGGAAAACCCCGGGATAAAGCACGTAATCCAGGCAAGGACATCCGGAGAGACACCGCATCATACCCTCGACAAGCTGATGGCGCGCATGGAGCCGACCCGTCAGGAGCTAAAGGTCCTGGATGAGAGACGTCCCGACCCGGACGAGGTCTCCCAGATCCTCCCCACCGGCGGCACCACGGGAATGCCGAAACTAAGCCCGCGCACGCACAATTGCTATTGGAATAATGTCGAGTATCATACTTACCGGTGGGAATTGACGAGCCGGGACACCTTGATGGTCATCACGCCCCTGGGCCACAACCTGAGCGTCCACTGGGGCATGGCCGCATCCCTTTTTTGCCATGCCAAGCTCGTATTGCTCGATTCAACCAAGCCGGACGACATATGCGCGTGGGTCCAGCAAGAGAAAGTAACGGCGATTCCGACTGTTCCCGCTTTGATAGCACGGGTCGTGCAGATGGAAAACCTCGGCGCCTATGACCTGAGCTCGCTCAAGAAGATATCGGTCGGCGGCGCCCCGAGCACTTACGAGCTGGTCAAGACCGTCGGTGAGAAGATCGGCGCACTTTTTGTCAACGGGTTCGGCTCGGTGGAGGGCACATGCTCTAGCACGATGCTGGGCGACAGCATCGACCTGATATGCGGCAGCGTGGGCAAGCCGATATGTCCTTACGACGAGCTGAAAATCGTCGACCAGGAAGACAGGGAAGTTCCCACCAACGTGGACGGTGAGCTCGTGTCGAAGGGTCCCGGCATTTTTACCGGTTATTTCGACTCTTCTGAGGAGGATAGGGCAAGAGTCTTTACAAAGGACGGATTTTTCAGGACCGGCGACCAGGCAAAGAAAGACGAGGCCGGCAATATCTGGGTCACGGGCCGCATCAAGGACATCATTATCCGGGGTGGTGAGAATATCAGCGCCGTGGAGATCGAGAATATGATGAGCACGCATCCGGCCGTCGCCGATTCCGCCGTAGTCGGCATGCCAGACAAGATCCTCGGCGAGAGGACGTGCGCCTTTATAGTTCCGAAACCCGGCTCTACGCCCACGCTCGAAGGCATCGTCTCCTTTCTTAAGGAGCAAGGGGCCTCGGTCCTGCAGCTCCCCGAAAGGATAGAGGTCGTGGAAGACCTGCCCATGACGAAGGTGGGCAAGGTGGATAAGAAGGGCCTCAGGGAAGTGATCAAGAAGAAGATGGAGGCAGAAGGAAAGATATAGCTGCGCGTAAATTTCTACAAGGAGGGGCAAAGCATGCAGAAGGAAGAGTATCAGGTAGTAGGCAAGCCCGTTGAGAGAACGGACGGAAGGGTCAAAGCGACGGGCAAGGCGCGTTATGCCGGGGACCTCATTGCGCCGGGTATGATTTACGGCAAGATACTGCGGAGCACCGTAGCCCATGCAAATATACTGAACATCGATACGAGCGCCGCAAAAAAGCTTCCCGGGGTGATGGCCGTCATCACGGGAAAGGATTTCCCCGGCATCCCTTTCGGTACCAGGCCCGACACGAGGGACCAGACACCCATGCCCATCACCAAGGTGCACCATTTCGGCGAAGGGGTGGCCGCCGTTGCCGCCATTGACGAGGATACGGCGGAAGAGGCCCTCGACCTCATTAAAGTGGAATACGAAGAGCTGCCCGTCGTTCTGACCGCCGAAGATGCGTTGCGGCCGGACGCCCCCCTCGTCAATGAGTTCTCTTCCAGCAATATTGCCTATACATCGGATTTCAGGTTCGGAGATCCGGACGCGGGCTTTAAAGAGGCGGACTACGTCAGGGAAGAAAAGTTCAGCTCCCAGCGGGTTGCCGTCGGTTTCATCGAGCCACACGCCTGCCTCGCCGAAGTGGACGCAACGGGCAGGGTCCTTCTGCAAGGATCCAAACAGAGTCCGTATCCGACCTGGCGCCATATGTGCAGGGCCCTCGACCTTCCCCTCTCCAAGATGCGCCTCGTGACGCCTTTCGTGGGCGGGGCCTTCTCCGGGAAGCATGACCCCTTCGATGTCGATTTTGCGGCAGTCAAACTGGCGCAGATCACCAACCGGCCGGTGAAGATCGTGCTCAACTACGATGAAGTGCTCGCCGGATACCGGCAGCGCAACGCCATGGACGCAGTTCTCAAGATGGGGGTGAAGAAGGATGGCAGGATTACGGCCGTCAAGGCTGAATGCGTCCTGGAAGGCGGACCGATCGCCGGCATAGGGCCGTTCAATATCTATTTCTTCGGGGCATGGCTTAACCTCCCCTACAAGGTGCCCGCTGTTGAATATCACGGCAAGCTGGTTTACTCCAACAGAGCGCCCTGCGGCACGGTGAGAGGTCAGGAGATCGTGCTGGCGCAGTACGCGGTAGACTCCCTGCTCGGTATTGTGGCCGAGGACCTCGGCATCGACCAGGTGGAGATACGGGCCCTTAATGCGGTAACGAGCAACTATACGACTGCAAACGGCGTCGTCGTCGATGTGTGCGGCCTGCCGGAATGCATAGAAAAATCGGCGGCATCCATCTCCTGGAAGGAGAGCAGGAAGTCGCGGCCCAAGGGTACGGGTATCGGCTTTAGCTGTGCGTCACACCCGTCGGGTGTGCGGTTGGGCGGTCACTTCGGATCGTCGGTACTCCTGAAATTACAGGAGGACGGGAAGGTGATGCTGACCCACGGCGGCACGGAGATCGGCCAGGGGGCCAACACCGTCTTTTGCCAGATGGCCGCCGAGACCCTCGGCATCCCGTTCGAGGACGTTATTCAGGGACCGAGCGATTCGGATACGGCTATCCTCGATTCCGGCATGTTCTCCGACCGCTGCACTTACTGGGACGGGAACGCAACGATTGCAGCAGCCAATGATTTGAAGCAACAGCTCGCGGTCCTTGCTGCGAAGAAACTCCAGGCAAAACCGGAAGACCTTGAGTTCAAGAACTCCAGGGTCTACGTGAAAGGCAAGCCCGAGAAGTCCATCAGCATCCTGGACCCCGTCAGGACCGCCTACTATGACAACGGCACCCCGCTTTACGGGAAGGGCTATTGGGCTGCGACCGACATTGACCTCGTCAACTGGAAGACGGGGGCCGGCAACCTGGCCCACGGCATAGATTTCATCGCCACGGCGGTCGAGATGGACGTGGACATGAAGACCGGACAGGTGACCCTGCGCAAGGGGGTAAGCGGTGATGACGCCGGCCAGCCCATCCACCCGGTCATGCTTGAAGGCCAGGTGAACGGCGGCTCTGCGCACATGACGGGTCATGCCCTTCTGGAAGAATGCCTTTACGACGAAAAGGGCCGCATGCTCAACTACAGTTGGCGGGATTACAAGCAGCCTACGGCGCTCGATACGCCAGAATACGTGGTCGATCACGTCCACACCCATGACCCTTACGGACCATTCGGCGCGAAGGGGGCAGGCGAGGCAAGCTCCTGTTCGACCATCGCCGCGATCGCTAACGGCATCTACGATGCAGTAGGGGTAAGGATTACGGACCTCCCTATCACACCCGAGAAAATACTGAGAGAACTGAAGAAAAAGGAGGCCAAGTAATGTTCATCAGAAGATTACCTAAATTCGCCTACCATACCCCCACCTCCCTTACCGAGGCATTGGACCTCCTTGCCTCCTACGGTAACGATGCCAAGCTGCTGGCGGGTGGGACGGACCTTCTTCTCGCCATGAAGAAGCGCACGAAGACCCCAGCGCATGTTATCAACCTAAAAACGATCCCCGGCCTCTCGGGTATAGCCGGCGACGCGAAAGGTCTCCGCATAGGCGCTCTGACAACGATGGCAGACATCATGCGATCGACCCTCGTGAAAGAGACCTACACGCCGCTCTGGGACGCTGTCTCCGTGATGGGTTCTCCCCAGGTCCGAACCCTCGCGACGCTGGGAGGCAACCTGGTCAGCGCCGTTCCTTCCTCGGACATGGCGCCGCCGCTCATCGTGCTCTCCGCCCAGGCCCATTTTGTCGGTCCCTCCGGCGAGCGGACCTGCCCCGTGGAGGCACTCTTCGCCGCTCCCTCGACGTGCAGCCTCGGGCCGACCGACATTTTGACCCATGTCACCGTTCCCTTTCCTCAAGGGAAAGGCGCGTACCTGAAGCTCATGCGGCGTGCTGCCCTGGACCTTGCCCTGGTGGGTGTCGCCGCTTATATCTGCCTCGACGGCGACAAGGTCTGCACCCACGCCAGGATCGCCCTCGGCGCGGTGGCCCCCACGCCGATCAGGGCGACGGCGGCGGAGGCAATGATCGAGGGCAAGGTCTTCACGCAGGGGCTGGCCGCTGAGGCGGGGAGGTCTTCAGGGACGGAGTGCTTCCCGATCACCGATGTCCGCTCGTCGCTGGAATACCGCTGCAACATGGTGGAAGTGCTTACCGAACGGGCACTGCTCGAAGCACTGAGACGATCAAATTAAGGAGGAACCCGATGACAAGCCTCGTGCCCCTGACGCTCACCGTAAATGAGATTACCTATACGATCACCGTAGAATCCCACCTCACGCTGCTTGAGGTGCTGAGAGACAAGATGGGCCTCACCGGGACAAAGAAGTCCTGCAACGAAGGAGAGTGCGGCGCCTGCACCGTCATTATGGACGGCAAGCCCGTCGCCTCCTGCCTGGTTCTGGCCCTGGACGCGCAGAACGCAAACATCACCACCATCGAAGGGCTCGCCGAAGGCGAGAAGCTCCACCCGCTCCAGGTGGCTTTCGTGCAAAACGGGGGAATCCAATGCGGTTACTGCACCCCGGGCATGATCATGTCTGCCAAGGCTTTGCTCAATGAGAATCCCGATCCTACGCCCCTTGAGGTAAGGACGGCGATTTCCGGCAATCTCTGCCGTTGCACCGGGTATCAGCAGATTGTCGATTCAGTCATCGCGGCAGCGAGGACAATGCGAGAAGAGTAACCGCCGATAGAATGAAAGGCATAGTGCGCAGCAGGCTGTATAGTTCGTCTGTCCTGCCGCACGCCAGGCGAGGAGGTGAAAAACGAAGCTATGAAGATATCGCTGCGGTCAAACGTGGTGCTCCCGGGCATGGGGCAGGAGGAGAGCCTGGAAATTGAAAAGGGAAAAATAACGCTCCGGGAATTCCTTGAACAGCTTTCGATGATGTCGGGGCGACAGAACATGAAATACGTGGAACCGGGCGCGCAGGAGCCTTCCGAGGACTGGGAAGTGCTTATTAACGATCGAGGCGTGCAGGAATCGGGGGGCATGGATACCGACCTCAATGAGGGCGATGCGGTTACGGTTAACATGCAGGTCATTGGAGGAGGATAGGATATCGGACGATGGGCGCCCGTTATTAATATCGGGCGTCGGCTCGTCCCGAAAAAATGAAAGGCTTTGCAAAACTTAGGGGGGCTGCAAAGGTAATTAAAAAAAGGGGAGGCCAAGATGCAAAGAAAAGTCGTGATACTCATGTTTGTCCTCGTGTTTCTCTTTTCACTTTCTTCCGTGACGTGTGCGGACGTGATCAAGCTCAAGCTCGCGAACTTCTTTCCGCCCACGCATATGAACTCGGCAATGCTGGCCAAGTACTGTGAAGAGCTGAACAAGAAGCTGGCCGGTAAAGTGGAGATCATCCAGTACACGGGTGGTACGCTGCTTACAGCGCCCAAGATGGCGGTAGGCGTCTCGACCGGTATCGCAGATATCGGTTTCTCCCATTGTTCCTATTCGAGAGGCCGGTTCCCGGTCATGGAGATCATGGAGCTGCCCCTCGGTTTTCCAAGCCCCTGGATAGCCGGCCACGTGTCGAACGATTTCTACGAAAAGTTCAAACCGAAGGAATGGGACAACTACCATCCCATCATATTCTCTACGAGCCCCGTGAACGTGGTCCAGACTCTCAGCAAACCGGTGAGGAGCCTGGAAGACCTTAAGGGCCTGAAGATCAGGGGCGCCGGGAGGATCGGGGACATAGCGAAAGCCCTGGGCGCCATACCGGTACCGCTTGAGATGGCGGACCTGTACGAGTCCCTGAGGAGGGGCGTCGTGGAGGGCAACTACGGTCCCATGGAACAACTCAAAGGCTGGAAGGTAGGGGAGGTCCAGAAATTCGTGACGCCTTCGTGGAAGGTAGGGAGCGTTTTTTCCTTCTACCTCGTGATGAACAAACATAAATGGAACAGTCTCCCCGCGGATGTGCGAAAGATCATTACCGATTATTCCACGAACGACTTCCTCCCGCGCTGGCTGGCGGAATGGAACGCCATAGACATAGGGGGCCTCGAGTTCTTCCAGAAACAGGGCGGCCAGATTCTACCCCCTCTTTCAGACGCTGAAAACGCCAAGTGGATAAAGGCCGCGGAGCCCGTGATAACCGATTTCAAAAAGGACATAATCGCCAAGGGCTACAAACCTGCAGAGGTTGACGGCTGGCTGAACTTTATCCGGGAGCGCATCGAATATTGGAAGGTCCAGGAAAAGGCAATGAAGATACCGACGGCGTACCAATACTAGCGCCGGGTAGTTGCGTATGCAGGGGGTTCGAGGCTCTCGAACCCCTTTTTAAGAGAGCATCCGTCGAACTAATGGCGTAAGGTCACGTGGTTATCAGCATTACGAGCACTTGCGTAAAGTAAAAATGTCCTATTCCGGTCTTCCGGCGTACGAGCCGCAAAATCCCGATGAGTGGAGGGAGTATGTAAAAGGATGGTTGGCCGATCAGAGCTTGGAGGGGGATTTGGTCGTTCTTGCCGGGGGACCTTGGTCGAAGCACACGGAGGCCAACCACCGCGCGGAGATCATTGACCTTACCTGAGTGATAATGGGACAATACGAAGGAAGCTATGTCTGAATCCGATCCCATCTCCCTTCCCGAATGCCGTTTTGCCCTTGCCGATTCCATCGCTTTTCTGAACCCCGATCACTGGGACCTCGTGGCGGCGCGCTCCGGCCTGTTCCTCTCGCGTCCTTTCCTTCATCTCATGGAACAGCACCTCCCGGACAACCTGTCCACGCATTATGCCATCGTTTATACGGGTGACCGGCCCGTTGTTTTGGTGGTCGCGCAAAGCCTTGAGATTCGGGTTGCGGACCTGTCCCCCGGGAGACTTTCCGAAACGACGCCCGGTTTTTGGCATTCCCTGGGAAAAGCTTCGCAAAACTCCATCAGCCGGGTTCGCAAGCGGGTCCTGCTCTACGACAACCTCTTGCTGTGGCCGCTACGAGAGGAAGCTGCGCCGCCGGCCGCCCCCGGGGAGTCGTGGCCAGACGTGGCCGCAAACCTTTGGCGCCGCTTTCGGCACTTGTTGAAGGTTGCGGAACGCGCTGCGGAATTCCCGGTTGCGTGGGTCCACTTGCGTTTTTTAGTCTGCGGAAACCTGCTCTCGACGGGTCCGCACGGCTTTGCCTTCGCCGGGCGCGAAGACCCGGCGAGGCTCTGGCCGGCGGTCGTAGAGGCGCTTAACCGCATAAGGAGGTCCGGCACAATCTTCGGCGAGTCGGACATGGTGATGATAAAGGACCTGACGGACGAGCAGGCCGGGGCGGGGGCGGCCTTGCGGAATTTTAATTTTCGCCGCTTCGAGACGGAGCCGAACATGGTGCTTGAGCTGAAGCCATCCTGGGCCGGCTTCGACGATTGCCTCAACGACATGAAGTCCGCTTATCGGACCAGGATAAAGAAGACCCTGCAAAGCCTGGATGAATCGGGAATCGTGATCGAGCGCATTACTCCGGATCAGGTGGAGGCCTCTGCCGCCGAAATCTATGGGCTTTACCACCAGGTGCACGACCGCAAGAAGCTGCGCCTGGCGACTATCGGGGAGAAGTGGATCCCCGCCCTTGCGCGGCATTACGAGAACGACTTTCGCACCGTGGTGGCCCGTCCCAGACAGGGCGGCAAGATCCTCGGCTTCATCACGCTAATCCGGGACAGAGAGAGCGCCTTTGGCTACTACATGGGCTTCGACAAGGCCGCGGCGGCCGGAGGTCTTCCGCTTTACGTGTCCCTGGTTTACGCATGCGTGGCCCAGGCAATCGAGATGCGGGTGTCTCGTGTCGTCCTGGGCCGCACGGCTCTGGGGCCCAAGGCCCAGATCGGCGCCAAACCTCAGACGATGTACGATTACGTGCGACACCGGAGCTCGGTCCTCAACCTGGCGGTCCCCAGCATCCTGGCCGTTCTTCCCGCGCCAAAAAAGGCCCCCGACCGCAATCCGTTCAAAAAATAGCAGGCGGAGTGATATAAGCCTTTGCTAATTGAAAGCCTCACATAGTAGGCACATCGCAAGGTCCATGCTTTTCCGTGGCGACCGTGGTATAATAACCACGTTACACAGGTGGCTATCAACAATAAACCCACGTTTAACCGCTTCTGCGTATTCCTGAAAAGCCATCCGAGGCTGGGGGTTCTGTCAGTAAACCCCTGACAACAGAAAGGTACCGTTGCAGGCTGCGAACGGTCATCTCACATATTGATCGTCGATACGACACCAAACAATGGACCCGGGCAGGAAGTGTCAAATATGGACAACAGTACGAGCGCGAAAACCTTCAATGGCCAACGGCGAGTCTGATAGAAGATGAAACTTTTGTTTACGTTAAGAGCTAGTTGATCGGTACGGCATCGTCAAATTGCGAGAAGCATCTATGAAAATTGAGGATATTATCGATAAACCTTCCATCGAAGCAGCACCCTCGAGTCTCGCAGACTTCGACAGGATGTTGCTTGACCGGAACATCACTTGCTTGAACGCCACGATCAGTTGCGCATTGGGCAGGAGTGATATAGGCAGGGAGCTTGATGAGTTTATCAAGAACCTGAATCGTGAAGGATGAACCGTAACGGCTCCCCTTTAAGGGCCATCTTTCACAGAAGCGCGCTCACAAAAAAGGGCGCCGGCGAGGATGCGCCGCTGCGGTCCGACCTGTTCAGCGCTTCTCAGATGGAGCAGCACGGTAGGACACTTGCGGCCCTGCACGCAGTGGGCGAGGATCGTGCCCCGGAGAGGTTGCTGGCAAGGCTTGCCGAAAACGAAGCCGTCCTTCTTGAAGTCCGCGACATAGTGGCTGAGGCCGTGAAGGCAAGCCGCAGGATTACCCCGGCCGGAGAATGGCTGCTCGACAACTTCTATCTTATCGAAGAACAAATTCGGACGGCAAAAAGGCTGCTGCCGAAGGGATACGCCAAGGGACTGCCCCGCCTCAAAGACGGCCCGGGGAGAGGGTTCCCCCGCGTATACGACATTGCCCTGGAGACGATCTCCCACGGCGACGGCCGGGTGGACCCGGAGGGCCTCGCAAGCTTCGTCGCCGCCTATCAGACGGTTACGACGTTGCGGTTGGGCGAGCTGTGGGCGATCCCCATCATGCTGCGCCTGGCATTGATCGAGAACCTCAGAAGGGTTGCAACGCGGATCGCCACCGACAGGATCGACCGGAACCTCGCCGATTATTGGACCGATAAAATAACTGAGACGGCAGAAACCGACCCGAAGAGCCTGATACTGACAGTCGCCGATATGGCCAGATCAAACCCGCCGATGGTCAGTTCCTTTGTTGCGGAGTTTACCCGTCGCCTCCAGGGACACGGCGCCCCACTTGCGCTCCCTCTTACCTGGTTGGAGCAGCAACTTTCCGGGTCGTACCTGACAATCGAACAGTTGGTACAATCGGAAAACCAGCAACAGGCGGCCGACCAGCTTTCCATGAGCAACAGCATCGGGAGCTTGCGCTTCCTTTCCGCCATGGACTGGCGCGAATTCGTCGAACATATGAGCGCTGTCGAACGGACCTTGCAGGAGGACCCTGCCGGGGTCTATGGCAGGATGAGTTTTGCCACCCGAGATCGCTACCGTCATGTTGTCGAGGAGACAGCAAAGAAGAGCGGAGTCGCGGAAAGCGATGTGGCCCTTGCCGCGATAGGTCTTGCCGGGGAGTATGTTGCCGGGACAAACGGCGATGACCGGGCCAGACACGTGGGTTTCTATCTCATCGACGAGGGACTGCCAAAGCTCGAAGCCCGCGTACGAGTCAGGTCGTCCGTCGCCGACATGGCTCGAAGCACGGGTCGGAGGTTTGCCCTGCCGCTCTATATGGGATCGATTCTTATCTTTGCGCTTGTCTTAGCCGCAGGCATGGTCGCCCAGATCGGCTATCACGGCATACGCGGCCCTCTGTTGTGGATTGTCGGCGCGCTCTCGCTGTTCCCGGTAAGCTCGCTCGCCATCGCACTGGTCAACCTTTTTACTACGCGCCTTGTCACGCCCCGCCCTCTGCCGCGAATGGACTTCTCCAAGGGGATTCCTCCCGAATCGTCCACCCTGGTCGTGGTCCCCACCATGCTGACGAGCCCTGAAAATATCGGTCATCTCGCCGATGCGCTGGAAGTCCGCTTCCAGGCAAACCGGGACGACAACCTCCGGTTCGGGCTGCTTACCGATTTCCGGGACGCCCCCGAAAAGGAACCGGCCGGGGACGAAGCGCTCCTATCGCTGGCCCGGCAGAGCATAGAAGCGTTGAACGACAAATATAGCGGCCCGGCCGGCGACCTCTTTTTCCTGTTTCACCGCCCCCGTGAATGGAACCGGCAGGAACAGGCCTGGATGGGCTACGAGAGGAAGCGAGGGAAGCTCGCAGAGCTGAATGCGCTTCTGCGCGGAGGTGCAGGCAACGGGTTCTCCCTCGTAGTCGGCGATACCAAAAACCTGTCGAACGTCAGATACGTCATCACCCTCGACACGGATACGGAGCTTCCCCGCGATTCGGCCCGGCAGCTCGTTGGGGCGATGGCCCATCCCCTCAATCTTCCTCTTTACGATGCGGATAAGGGGCGCATCGTGGCCGGGTACGGCATTCTTCAGCCGCGGGTGGCGGTAAGCCTGCCCGGCGCCGACCGTTCGCGCTATGCCCGCATGTGGGGGAGCGATGCCGGCATCGATCCTTACACCCGTGTTGTTTCCGATGTCTACCAGGACCTTTTCGGCGAGGGCTCGTTCATCGGCAAGGGCATCTACGACGTTGACGCCTTCGAGCGGGTGCTTAAAGGACGCTTACCCGAGAACCTTATTCTGAGCCATGACCTCATCGAAGGATGTTACGTGCGCTCGGGACTCATCAGCGACGTGCAGTTGCTTGAGAAGTACCCGTCGCGGTACAGCGCGGACGTAAGCCGCCGCCGCCGCTGGATCCGGGGCGATTGGCAGGTCCTCAGGTGGCTCTTCCCCGGCGTTCCCGGCCTCAATGCCCGCTTCAGGAAGAACCCCCTCACCCCGCTGTCGCGCTGGAAGATATTCGACAACCTTCGCCGCAGCCTCGTGTCGCCGGCATTGACGCTTCTCGCGCTGGCCGGCTGGTGTGCGCTGCCGTCCCCCTGGTTCTGGACTGCATCGATCGTTGCTGTCGTGCTGATCCCTTCCCTGATCGGCTCCCTCATGGAGATACTGAAGAAGCCCGACGACGCGCTCACAGGGCAACATCTCGCCGGCGCGGCCCGGTCCGCAGGCAGAAGCGTAAACCAGGCGGTGTTCGTGCTCCTCTGCCTGCCTCATGAGGCGTTCTTCGGCGTAGCCGCCATTCTGCACACCCTGTGGCAGATGCTGGTTTCGGGCAGGGGTCTTTTGGAATGGAACCCTTCAGGGGAAGCGGACCGGGCGAGCCGGACGGACCTTGCCGGGTCCTGGCTGGCCATGTGGATGGCGCCGGTCATTGCCGCTGCGACGGCGGGATACCTCCTGTATGCACGGCCTGCCGCACTGCCCGCTGCCTTGCCGATCCTGAGCATATGGTTCATCTCTCCGGTCATCGCCTGGTGGATGAGCAAGCCCCTCCGTCCGAGGAGATCGCGGCTGACCGGGGAGCAGGTCATTTTCCTGAAGAAGCTTTCCCGCAAGACATGGGCTTTCTTCGAGGCTTTCGTCGGCCCTGACGACCATTGGCTGCCGCCCGACAATTACCAGGAAGAGCCGCTTTCTGCGGTTGCGCACCGGACGTCGCCTACCAATATGGGGCTTGCCCTTCTTGCAAATTTGTCGGCATGCGACTTCGGCTACATTTCCGTAGGACAGCTCATCGACCGCACGGACAAAGCTTTCCGCACGATGGCGGGCCTGGAGCAGCATCGGGGCCACTTTTACAATTGGTATGACACGCAGTCTCTGAAACCCCTGCTGCCCATGTATGTGTCGTCGGTGGACAGCGGGAATCTGGCCGCGAGCCTTCTCACCTTACGGGCGGGATTGCTCGCGCTGCCCGATGAGAAACCATTGGGAGCACGGTTCTTTGACGGTCTTTGGGACACGTTGATGGTGCTTTCGGACGCGGTGGGGAAGAGTAAGCCTGCCGCTCTCGCCCGGATGGAGAAGGACCTGGAGTCGGGGCGCACGTCATTTGCGGATTCAATGCTCGTAAATGCGAAAGAAAGCATCGAGCGCCTGGCGGCCTCTGCGGCAGAGCTGGTCCGCGATCTCCCGACTGCCCCTGACGGCGACGCCCTGTGGTGGGCCCGCGCTTTTACGGAGCAGTGCCGGGCCGCCGTCGATGAGCTGACCATGTGGCTGCCGTCGCTTCCCGGTGCTCCCCCGACGCTGCGCGAATTGGCCTGCCTCGACAATGCGGAGCCGGGCCGCCGCGCCGGAGAACGCATTGCCGCACTCGTTGACCTTGCCCGTCTTTCCGGGGAATTCGCCCTTCGCATGGAATGGGACTTTCTCTATGACAGGCCGCGCCACCTGCTCACCATAGGCTACAACGTCAGCAGCGGTCGGAGTGATGAGAGTTACTATGACCTGTTGGCCTCCGAGGCGCGGCTTAGCAGCTTCGTTGCCATTGCGCTGGGGCAACTACCCCAGGAAAGCTGGTTTGCCATGGGCCGCCTCCTCACCGTCGCCGGTGGAGAGCCGATTCTCCTCTCCTGGAGCGGCTCCATGTTCGAATACCTGATGCCGCTCATCGTGATGCCGACGTACGAGCACACGCTTCTCGACCAGACCTGCAAAGCGGCTGTCGCAATGCAGATCGACTACGGAAAGATGCGAGGGGTGCCCTGGGGCGTTTCAGAATCGGGCTACTATATGATCGACGGCCATCTCAATTACCAGTATTCCGCCTTTGGCGTGCCCGGCCTGGGACTCAGGCGAGGGCTTGCCGGCGACCTGGTCATTGCCCCCTATGCCTCGGCACTGGCGCTTATGCTGGCGCCCGAGGAGGCAGCCAGGAACCTTGAGACCTTAGCCTCGAACGGGATTCTCGGCAGGTATGGTTTTTATGATGCCGTCGATTACACGCCGACCCATTTGCCCCGAGGCCGCTCTAACGCCGTGGTCCGGTCCTTCATGGCCCATCACCAGGGCATGAGCCTGCTCTCCCTTGCCTATCTGCTGCTCGACCGGCCTATGCAAAAACGATTCGAGTCGGACCCCGCGTTCCAGGCAACATTACTGTTGCTTCAGGAACGGCTGCCAAGGGCCACGGCCTTTTACTCGCACGCAGCCGATTCCGAGGCGCATTCGGCGGCACATCCTGCAGAGGAGAAGTCTGTACGCGTCTACCCGACTCCTCACACGCCCACGCCGGAAGTACAGACTCCTGTCGAATGGCAGCTACCACGTAATGATTACCAACGCAGGCGGCGGTTACAGCCGTTGGGAAGACCTGGCGGTGACCCGCTGGCGTGAAGACTCCACCCGCGACAATTGGGGGACCTTTTGCTACGTGCGGGACGTGGCGAGCGGCGTCTACTGGTCTACGGCGTACCAGCCGGCGGGCAAGGCATCGAAGGAGTACGAGGCGATATTCTCGGAAGGGCGGGCGGAGTTCCGCCGCCGGGACGAAGGCATAGACACCCACACGGAGATCGCGGTATCACCGGAAGACGATGCCGAGATGCGCCGGATCACCATTACCAACCGTTCGGATACGGCCCGGACAATCGACATCACGAGCTACGCCGAGGTCGTCCTCGCGTCACCCGCCGCGGACGCACTTCATCCCGCTTTCAGCAACCTCTTCGTGCAGACCGAGATCATCCGGCCGCAGAGCGCGATCATCGCAACCCGGCGGCCCCGTTCCGTCGATGAGCAGCCGCCGTGGATGTTCCATGTGATGGCGGTCCACGGTGAGGAGACGGGCGAGATGGCCTACGAGACCGACCGCCTGCGGTTTATCGGCCGGGGGAAGACCGTTGCCGCGCCCGCTGCGATGAGCAGCCTCGCTCCGCTGTCCGGCAGCGAGGGGCCGGTGCTCGACCCCATCGTCGCCATCCGCTGCTGCATCACCCTCGCACCCTCGGCGTCGGCGTCGGTGAACGTCGTCACCGGCGTGGGCGAAACCCGTGATGAGTGCCTGCGCCTGGTCGGGAAATACCAGGACCGCCATCTTGCCGACCGCGTTTTCGAGCTGGCGTGGACCCATAGTCAGGTACTCCTGCGGCAAATCAATGCGACGGAGGCCGACGTGCAGCTCTATGCGCGGCTCGCGGCCTCGGTCCTCTACGCCAACTCAGCGCTTCGCGCAGCGCCCGGCCTCCTCTTGAAGAACCTCCGGGGCCAGTCGGGCCTCTGGGGTTATTCCATCTCCGGCGACCTTCCTATAGTGCTCCTTCGGATCGAAGACCAGGCGAACATCGAGCTGGCGCGCCAGCTTATCCAAGCACACGCGTACTGGAGGCTCAAAGGACTGGCCGTTGACCTGGTGATCTGGAACGAAGACCATGCCGGTTATCGGCAGGCGCTGCACGACCAGATCATGGGACTCATAGCCGCAGGCGCTGACGCTAACCTGCGGGACCGGCCCGGCGGCATCTTCGTCAGGTCCGCCGACCAGATAGCCGAGGAAGACCGCACCCTATTCCAGGCCGTCGCACGGGCCGTCATCAGCGACAGCCGGGGAACGCTCGTGGAACAGATAGACCGCCGGGGTCCTGCCGAGCCGACAGTGCCCGCCCTGGCCCCGACCCGCACGCATCGCCCCCTCCCGGCCCCCATAGCACCCATGCCGAGGGAGGACCTGGTTTTCTTCAACGGGATAGGGGGGTTTACGCCGGACGGGCGGGAGTATGTCATTTCAACCGGCCGCGATGAGGTAACGCCGGCGCCGTGGGTAAACGTGCTGGCAAACCCCGGCTTCGGCACCATGGTATCGGAAAGCGGTTCTGCCTACACGTGGAGCGAGAACGCCCACGAGTTCCGCCTCACCCCCTGGCACAACGATCCCGTGAGTGATTCCGGAGGGGAGGCTTTTTATCTTCGCGACGAAGAGCGCGGCCACTTCTGGTCTGCCATGCCGCTTCCCGCCAGGGGCGCCACCCCTTATGTCACGCGGCACGGGTTCGGCTACTCGGTGTTCGAACACGTCGAGCGTGGGATCATCTCGGAGGCGTGGGTCTATGTGGATATAGACCGGCCCGTTAAATTCACCGTCCTGAAGGTGCGCAACCGCTCGGGCCGGTCGCGGCGGTTGTCGGCTACAGGATACGTGGAATGGGTGCTGGGAGACGTGCGGCCCAAAACAGTCATGCACGTCGCTACGGAAATCGAGCCTCAAACGGGCGCGCTGCTCGCCCGCAATCCCTACAATACGGAATTCGGCAACCGGGTCGCGTTTTTCAACGTGGACAACACCGCCCGGACCGTGAGCGGCGACCGGACCGAGTTCCTTGGCCGCAACGGCGACCTCAGCCACCCCGCAGCCATGGGCCGCTCACACCTGTCCGGTAGGGCCGGGGCCGCACTCGACCCATGCGGCGCGATACAAGCGGTCTTCAATCTGGACGACGGGGAAGAACGGGAGATCGTCTTCACTCTCGGCTCGGGGCAAAACGCCGATGAGGCAACCGGTCTTGCCCGTCGCTTCCGCGACCCTGTCGCGGCGCGAGAGGCACTGGATGGAGTATGGCGCTACTGGAACCGGACGCTCGGCGTGGTCCGGGTGGAGACACCGGATCAGTCCGTCAACTTCCTTGCCAACGGCTGGCTCGTGTATCAGACGCTCGCCTGTCGCCTCTGGGGACGAAGCGGCTACTACCAGTCGGGCGGCGCTTTCGGCTTCCGCGACCAGTTACAGGACACCATGGCCCTCATCCACGCCGAGCCGCGCCTGGTGCGGGAACACCTGCTTATCTGCGCGGGCCGCCAGTTTCCCGAAGGAGACGTCCAGCATTGGTGGCACCCGCCGGCGGGCCGGGGCGTGCGCACCCACTGTTCCGATGACTTCCTCTGGCTCCCCCTCGCAACGTGCTGCTATGTCCGGGGTACAGGCGACACGGGGGTACTCGACGAAACGGTCCACTTCATCAAGGGACGCCCGGTCAATCCTGAGGAAGACTCCTATTATGACCTTCCGGCCCGGTCGGCGGAGACGGCCAGCCTCTATGATCACTGCGTGCGGGCCATCAAACGGGGCCTTAAGGTAGGCGGGCACGGCCTCCCCCTCATCGGTTCCGGCGACTGGAACGACGGCATGAACATGGTGGGCCGCGAAGGCAAAGGCGAGAGTGTCTGGCTTGCGTTCTTCACGTGTGAAGTGCTTGGCCGGTTTTCCTCGCTCGCGCGGCTCAGGGGCGATCCGGGTTTCAGCAAGCAGTGTGACAGCGAGGCCGAAAGGCTCCGCCGCAGCATCGAGCAGGGCGGGTGGGACGGGCAATGGTATCGCCGCGCCTACTTCGATGACGGTACGCCCCTCGGCTCGGCGGAGAACCCCGAATGCCGGATAGATTCGATAGCGCAAAGCTGGTCCGTGCTATCGGGCGCGGGTGATGCTGCCCGTTCCCGGACGGCAATGGACGCGGTCGATAAGCACCTGGTTCGCCGAGACGACGCCCTCGTCCAGCTCCTGGACCCGCCTTTTGACAAATCCGACCTGAATCCGGGCTACATCAAAGGGTATCTCCCTGGGGTGAGGGAAAACGGCGGGCAGTATACCCATGCGGCGATCTGGGCGGCTATGGCATTTGCTGCACTTGGCGACAGCACGCGGGCATGGCAACTTTTCGACATGATCAACCCGGTGAACCACGGGAAATCGGCGCAGAGCATAGGACGATATAAGGTCGAGCCATACGTCGTCGCTGCTGACGTCTATGCGGTCCCGCCGCACACGGGAAGGGGCGGATGGACGTGGTACACAGGGTCGGCCGCGTGGATGTACCGCCTTATCGTGGAATCACTCCTTGGCCTCACGCTAAGAACGGACAAGCTCTCTTTTGCGCCCTGCCTCCCCGCCGGATGGGATGGCTTCACCGTGCACTACCGCTTTCGTGAAACCATGTACCATATAAGAGTCCGGCAAAGACGCGCAGGAGAAGCTGGGGCAACGACCGTCTCTCTGGATGGGGTCGCGCAGGAAGGGAAGGAAATACCGCTGGCTGATGACCGGGCGGAACATTTCGTGGAGGTGACGGTGGCGTCTCCGTGACCGGGCGGACAGGGAAAAGCGCGCGGTGGGGGAAGCATAACCAGTACAAGGGGGCCCCTCACTCATTCATATATGAGCATCTCAGGGTGTTGTTGCTAACCAGGATAATAGGGCTTATATTGAAATAGTAGGGTAGATAGAGGCAATAGTCAGGATTTGTCTTTCTTCACCTCAGATCCTTTTTATCATCAATATCTAAAGTGTTACCCTCAAGGGATCTCCGGCTGCAGGGGTCTGAAAGGCGAAAGCAAGCCGGCGGAGGGACCGCACGAAGCGCGGGAACGGAACAAACAACCACCGCATTAATTGCGGTAATGCCCAGACAGGGAAAAGGAGCGTGTGCCAATGAAGTTCAAGCCGTTACAGGACAGGGTGATTATCAAGAGACTCGCGGAGGAGGAGAAAACGAAGGGGGGGATCATTATTCCGGATGCCGCCAAGGAGAAGCCCCAGGAAGGCCGTGTAGTCGCCGTGGGCAGCGGCAAGATCACGGAGAAGGGACAGAAAGTGGCGCCGGAAGTGAAGGTGGGCGACAAGATCCTCTTCGGCAAGTATTCGGGATCGGAGATCAAAATTGACGGCGAGGAGCACCTGATTGTGAGGGAAGAGGATATTCTCGCCATAATCGAAGACTAAGTAAAGAAGGAGATACCATGGCTAAAGACATTCAATACGATCAGAAAGCGAGGGAATCGCTCCTCAAAGGGGTAAACGCCCTTGCCGACGCTGTAAAGGTTACCCTGGGACCCAGGGGGAGAAACGTCATACTGGATAAATCCTTCGGGTCTCCTACCATCACGAAAGACGGCGTCACGGTGGCCAAGGAGATCGAGCTGGAAGACAAGTTCGAGAACATGGGCGCCCAGATGGTGAGAGAGGTAGCAAGCAAGACCTCCGATATCGCCGGCGACGGCACCACTACGGCTACGGTGCTTGCCCAGGCGATCTACCGGGAAGGGGCAAAGCTGGTGGCTGCGGGAAACAACCCCATGGAGCTGAAGCGGGGTATAGAAAAGGCGGTCGAGGTGGTGATCGAGGAGCTAAAACGGCTATCCAAGCCGACTAAGGACCAGAAAGAGATCGCCCAGGTAGGGACCATATCGGCAAACAACGACGAGACCATCGGCAACATCATCGCGGAAGCCATGGGCAAGGTGGGGAAAGAGGGCGTCATCACGGTGGAAGAGGCCAAAAGCATGGAGACCACCCTAGATATCGTCGAGGGCATGCAGTTCGATAAGGGCTACATTTCTCCCTACTTCGTGACCAACCCCGAGAAGATGGAAGTCGTCCTCGAAGAGCCGGCCATCCTCATCAACGAGAAAAAGATCAGCAGCATGAAAGACCTCCTGCCCGTTCTGGAGCAGGTTGCCAAGATGGGGAAGAGCCTTTTGATCATATCTGAGGACGTCGAGGGTGAGGCCCTGGCAACCCTCGTGGTGAACAAGCTGAGGGGCACCATTAAGGCTGCCGCGGTGAAGGCGCCGGGGTTCGGCGACAGAAGAAAGGCCATGCTGGAGGATATCGCAATCCTTACGGGCGGCCAGGTAGTCTCGGAGGAACTGGGCATTAAACTCGAAAGCATAGGCGTAAAGGACCTCGGTTCCGCGAAGAGGATTACCATCGATAAAGACAACACCACGATCGTGGACGGCGGCGGCAACAAAAAGGATATCGAGGCACGTGTGAAGCAGATCAGGGCCCAGATCGAGGAGACCACCTCCGATTATGACCGCGAGAAGCTCCAGGAAAGACTGGCGAAGCTGGTGGGCGGCGTGGCCGTCATTAACGTGGGCGCCGCGACCGAGTCGGAAATGAAAGAAAAGAAGGCCCGCGTCGAGGACGCCCTCAATGCGACGAAGGCGGCAGTCGAGGAAGGCATCATTCCCGGCGGCGGCGTTGCCTTTATCAGGGCCATTGCGAAGCTCAATACCCTGAAGCTCGAAGGGGAGCGGCAGTTCGGCGTGCAGATCGTGAAGAAGGCGCTCGAAGAGCCGATCCGCTGGATCGCGCTCAACGCCGGCCATGACGGCTCCATAGTCGTCGAGAAGGTGAAGAACGGCAAGGGCGGCTTCGGTTTTGACGCGGCAAAAGAGACCTACGTCGATGACATGCAGGGAGCGGGCATCATCGACCCGACGAAGGTCGCAAGGACCGCGCTCCAGAACGCGGCTTCCGTTGCATCCCTGCTTTTGACGACGGAAGCCATGATAGCCGAGAAGCCGAAGGAAGGCGGCGGCGGACCTATGATGCCTCCGGGAGGCGGAATGGGTGGTATGGGCGGCATGTACTAACGGCAAGTCTCAAAAGCTAGACAACAAACAAAAAGGGGACCATCGGGTCCCCTTTTTTCTACGGAAGCCCTCGCCCGTACTTTATCTAGCGGAGTCCCGCCCTATTACCTTCGGTGGTGCCTCACAGCGCGGCCCTTACGATCCGTTCCAGTTTCTTCACCGTCATGGGTTCCATGATCACATGCTCAAGTCCGGCGGTGTCTATCGTCTTCGTGGTCGGACTATCGAGGTAACCCGAGTAAAGCATCACCGGGAACCCGGGGCGTATGCGCCTGAATCGTTCGCCAAGCTCCAATCCCGTCATGTCGGGCATGTCGTGGTCAACAATGGCAAGGTCAAATTCGTCCGGCTCATCGGAGAAGGCCCTTAGCGCTTTCAGACTGCCGTTGTAACTGCTTACCATGTGGCCAAGGTCTTCGAGCATCCTGGTGGAAGCACTCACTATCGTGTCGTCGTCATCGACAAACAAGACGTGGAGCTGTCTTTTAACTTGCATAATGATACTCCTCTTGCGTAGCTTAAGGCGGCAATGAATAGGATTGACACCGGAGAAGAGACAAGGAATGATTTTTGTCTCCATCTATCGCAGCACTTCTCAATACTAATATATGACTTCTCTCTCTTCTTTGCCGGATAATTAGCTGCTTTTTACTTCCGTCCCCGTTGCCGCCTTCGACCCGGCCAGCATCTCCCGGAGCTCCTGCCCCTGCACGATCTCTTTCTCGGAGAGAAGGCGAGCGAGGTCATTGAGGACCGGCCGGCGCTCGGATAGGATGTTCCGCACCCTTTGGTGGGCCATCTCCATAACGGTTGAGATCTCCTCATCGATCTGGGTCGCCTTCGTTTCACTGTATGTTTTGTTCGGTGAATAGCCCTCCGGCGGAAACATGGGCTGACGGGACGATTCGTAGGTGACAAGCCCCAGGCGGTCGCTCATGCCGTATTCGGCGACCATGGACCGGGCGATGTCGGTCGCCCGCTGCAGGTCATTCTGGGCTCCCGTGGAGACGTCGCCGAACACCAGCTCCTCGGCGACCCTGCCGCCAAGGAGCACGGCGAGGCGGTCGAGCAGCTCCGGACGCGTGAGCAGGTAGCGGTCCTCCGTCGGCTGCTGCTGGGTATATCCGAGGGCCGCGATCCCACGCGGGATTATGGATATCTTATGCACCCGGTCGGCGTGTTCCACGGATTCGGCCACAATCGCGTGTCCCGACTCATGGAAGGCGACAATCTCCTTCTCCTGCGCGTTCATGACCCTATTTTTCTTCTCCAGTCCTCCGATCACCCGGTCGATCGCCTCATCGAATTCCGGCGACCCTACGGTCTCCTTATTTTTCCGGGCAGCGAGAAGGGCGGCCTCGTTCACGAGGTTCGCGAGGTCGGACCCGACGAAGCCGGGCGTGAGGCTTGCGATCTTGCGGAGATCGACATCGGGGCCCATAAGCACGTTTTTCGAATGTATCTTCAATATGGCTTCCCGTCCGTTTATGTCCGGACGGTCGACCAGGACCTGGCGGTCGAACCTCCCCGGGCGCAAAAGCGCGGGGTCCAGGATCTCCGGCCGGTTCGTGGCAGCCATGATTATGACGCCTTTGTTCGATTCAAAGCCATCCATTTCCACCAGAAGCTGGTTGAGTGTCTGCTCGCGCTCGTCGTTGCCCCCGAAGACGTTCATCCCCCTGGCCTTCCCCAACGCGTCCAACTCGTCGATGAAGATGATGCAGGGCGCCTGGCCGGCCGCCTGGGAGAAGAGGTCGCGCACGCGGGATGCGCCCACGCCCACAAACATCTCCACAAATTCGGACCCGCTGATGCTGAAAAAAGGGACTTTTGCCTCCCCTGCCACGGCTTTCGCAAGGAGGGTCTTACCCGTCCCGGGTGGTCCCACCAGGAGCACCCCTTTGGGTATCCTCCCGCCCAGCTTTTGAAATTTGTCCGGGGTCTTCAGGAACTCCACGACTTCCAAAAGCTCTTCCTTGGCTTCATCAATCCCCGCAACGTCGGCGAAGGTGACCTTCGTCTCGCTCTCCGCGAAGAGCTTGGCCTTGCTCTTGCCAAAAGACATGACCCCCTGCCCCGGCCCCATTTTTTTCATGGCAAATCGCCAGATGAGGAACATAACGCCCAGCGGGAGGATCCAGACCAGCATACTTCCGAGGAGTTTATTATCGTAGTGTCCTGAATAATCCACCTTGCGGTCATCAAGCTCCTTGACGAGACCGGGGTCATCGACCCGAACCGTGGTGAACTGCTTTTCCGGCGCGTTATCCTTCCCTTTAAGCGTTCCGGTAATACTCTCGGGACCTAAGGTCAGTTTACTTACCGAGCCCGCTGCCACGTCCTGCTTAAACTGGCTGTAGGAGATAGTCTCGACCTTTGAAGAAAAGAAGTATTGCTGCAGGTACATAACAAGAAGGATGGCCAGCAGGAAATACCAAATGCTGAAACGGGTCTTAGGGGGCAGACCGTCCTTTCTTTTCGGTCCGGCCTGTCCGCCGAACGACGAGCGAAGCCTGTCTACAAAATCACCCCGGGACTGCTTTTTACGAGACTGCTTGTTCTTGGATGGCACGGTGTCCTCCCTTATGGGCCCGTGAAAGGGTTTTTACGGACGATTGTTCCCGATTTCCGAAACCGGAAAGCCGACATCCCCTTCATTATACTATCATATATGACGGCTGACTTCCCGTCTCATGCTGTCGAGCGGCGGTCAAACGCCTCCGCTATCTTCGGCAATAGTCAAAGTCATCAAGAGATTCAAATCTTCGGAGAGGCGACCAAGGAATCTGCCGGGCCGGCGCTGCTCTTCCGTTAGGGAAAAAGAAGAATCGCAATATGCCTGAACGGGAGCCGACAAGGCGGCTTCAGCGATACTAAAATAATAGTGGATTTACGTCGAAGCGGTTCAAAATAACTGGAGGGGAAATCATGGTTAATCGCAACGCAGGGAAAATGCTTTTGGTAATAATGACTGTTTTGCTTTGTCAATGGCTCTTCGCCGGCATGCTGGCGGCCGAGGAACCGGCCAAGATGGTCCAGGGCGGGGTCACTTTGACCGTGGCCGAATCCAAGAGGTTGATTGCCAAGGCCGTGGCGCAGATGCCGATCGTCAAGAACGCCCTTGAAAACGGCATGGTGATCATAACCAAGGGGACAACCAATGCCTACGTGGCAGAGGAGATCACCGGGCATAAAATGACATTTACCGAGTTTGCAGGAGGAAGAATTACCGGGCAAGGCCCTCAAGCACTGCCTAAGGGAAAATCTGCTCCCCACATGGTTTTGGAAAAAGGCAAAGCAGTCGATATTTCGCTTCCCGATGCCGTGAAAAAGCTGAAAGCGGGCGACGTTGTGCTGAAGGGGGCAAATGCCCTGGACTACAAGAATAAGTTGGCGGCGGTCGATATTATGGGGTCGAACGGGGGAACGACGGGGATCGCCATGCCTTACATAGTGGGACGCAAGGCTTATCTCGTCATTCCGGTCGGCCTCGAGAAGCTGGTCGCAGGGGATATAGTGGATCTTACCGTAAAGATGCGTGAGCCGATGGAGTCCCTGGACACGGTTCCCTCGATGTGGCTCCTCACGGGCGAGATAGTAACGGAGCTGGAGGCCATCAAAATGCTGACGGGAGCAACCGCCTTTCAGTCCAGTGCGGGAGGTGTCAACGGTGCCGAGGGAGGGGTATGGCTCGTTATCAGAGGGACCAAAGGGCAGGTCTCGAACGCCTTAAAGCTGATTCGGTCAATCAAGGGTGAGCCTCCGTATACGGAGTAAACCTCTGGCCCGGTAGAGGTAGCGTAGGTGTACTTTCTGAAAGACAGCGGCTGAACGATTCTCTTGCAATGCTTCTTTTGTGATGATAATGATTAATACATAAGGGCCGAAACGGAACTGTGGATTCTCATCTTACAGTTCTCGCGCACGGTGGGATGAGCAAGGAGAGTAAGAGCCATGGCCTCAAAACATCAGGGCAACTGGCTTCCGGTTTCTGTTGTGCTCTGCGGCGCCGTCCTATCGACATTGTTCTTCGCTGCCATGCATATATGGGAGCAAAAGCGGTCCCTGGACATTTTCAAGAATGACGCCGAAGACCATTTTCTGATTATAGAGAGGGAGATCGACCAGGATCTCCTTGTCCTCGCCTCCCTTAAAGCATTCTATGGCGCCTCGCTGAATGTTACGCGCGAAGAGTTCAGGGAGTTTGCTTCCCCTCTTCTAATGACTCACAAGAGTATCCAGGCCCTGGAATGGGTACCGAGGGTGCCTTATGCCAATCGCCCCGCTTACGAGGCACAGGCCCGCAGTGACGGTTATATCGGTTTCGGATTCAACGAACTAGATAGCCGGTCACAAGCGGTGAGCGCGGGCGTGAGGGCCGAGTACTTCCCCGTCTACTATGTCGAGCCGTACAAAGGAAACGAACCGGCCCTGGGCTTCGATCTCGCGTCTCAGGCTACCAGGAAGAAAGCCATCGATGAATCACGCGACACCGGGGAGATAGTCGCGACAGCCAGGATCAGGCTCGTTCAGGAAAGGGGGGACCAATTCGGCTTCCTCGTATTCATGCCCGTCTATGGAAAGGGGCTGCCCATCGACTCCATCGCGGCCCGGCGTGCCGCTCTTCACGGCTTCGTCCTCGGCGTCTTCAGGGTAGGTAGTATAGTCGAGAAGTCCTTGTCGGGCCTAAAGCCGGACGCTCTTGGCATAGCCCTCTACGACGAAAGCGCCCCCAAAGCCAAGCAGTTCCTATACTACCACGCTTACGGGCAGCCAAGCGAGCCTCCCCCATCTACGAAACATGCCTACTCTAAGACCGTTGATATCGCGGGACGGCGGTGGCTCTTTACAAGCATACCTATGAATCGGGGAAAATTGGCCGAGGGCGGGTATGGCCCGTGGACCGTGCTTCTCGCAGGCTTCCTCCTGACCGCTATCATAGCCAAATACTTCCGTGACAACGCCAAGCGTATTAGGGTCGTCGAGAACCTCGTGGCCGAGCGCAGCCGGGAGCTGGAGAAGACGAACGAAGCCCTTAAGCAGAGCGAGGCGGAGTACAGGACGATCTTCGAATCGATGGAGGATCTTTATACCCGGACAGACGCCGAAGGTATTATTAGGGTCGTCTCCCCCTCGCTCTACCGCCTTTCCGGCTTTCAGCCAGAGGAGCTTGTGGGAAGACCCGCCATCGATTTCTACGCCCAAACGGGTAGTAGAGACGCCCTCTTGGACCTTCTGGTGAAGCAAAGGCACGTAAAAGATTACGAGGTCCAGCTCAAGAAGAAGGATGGGAGCGTTCTTTCGGTCTCTGTCGGCGCCCAGGCCCTTTTCGATAGCGAGGGTCACTTCTCGGGCGTTGCAGCTGTCCTCCGTGATGTCAGCGAGCGCAAAAAACTGGAGGAGGAACGGGCAAAACTCTCGTCTGCCGTGGAACGGGCAGGCGAAGGTGTATTCATGCTGACGCTCGATAGGCGCTATAGTTATGTCAACGAGGCGTTCTGCAAGACGTATGGTTTTACCCGGGAAGAGTTGCTGGGGAATAGCACGGAAACCACCCAAAGCGATCGTCACCCGCAATCGTTCCATGACCTCATATACTCTGAGCCTCCAGGCAGGCAATACTTGGTCGGGGCGCCAGACTCGAAAGAGAAAAGACGGTGCGATAGTGGAGGCGGAAATAACTATTGCGCCAGTTCGCAATGAATCCGGGGTCATCATCCACTATGTCGGAATCAATAGGGACATTACCGGGCAATTACGAACCGAGCAACAACTCCGCCAGTCCCACAAGATGGAGGCTATTGGCACCCTGGCGGGCGGCATCGCCCACGACTTCAACAACATACTCGCTATCATCCTTGGAAATGCGGAATTGGCGCTTGATGACACCCCCCAGGAAACAAACGGTATAAGGCACAACCTGGATGCCATATTCAAAGCAGCAAGAAGGGGCCGAGACCTGGTCAAACAGATTCTGACTTTCAGCAGAAAGAGCGAGCAGCGCCAGAAGAATCAGTCTCTCACCCCCCTTATCGAGGAATCCTTCGAGCTCCTTCGGGCCTCCATTCCTTCCACCATAGAAATGAAGCTTACCATCAACACGAAATCGGACACGGCACGGGTCAACGAAGCCCAATTCCAACAGATAATAGTCAACCTTTGCAGCAACGCCGCTCATGCCATGCAGGAAAAAAGCGGATTGCTCGAGATGTCCCTTGAAGACGAAACGCTTCGTCTCGACGACTCTCCAAACCCCCGGCGATACTTGAAGGTCACGGTGAGTGATACGGGCACAGGCATGGACGAGGAAGTAAGGAAGAGGATATTCGACCCCTTCTTCACGACGAAGGGACCGGGAGAAGGCACCGGTATGGGTCTTGCGGTAGTCTATGGCATTGTCGAGGCCCATAACGGTCTCATCACAGTACACAGCGAACCGGGTAAGGGTTCTTCGTTCAGCGTTTTTCTCCCGAAGGCAAGGACCGCCGCCGCCCGGACAGAAGCGCCGGAGGATGTTATTGCAGGCGGGAACGAGCGTCTCATGTTCGTAGACGATGAGGACGGCATCATAGAAATGGCGAGTCCCATGCTTGAGCGTTTAGGCTACAAGGTGGCCTCCTTCACCGACCCTGAAGCTGCCTTCGATGCGTTCGCCGAGGCCCCCGGTGATTTCGACCTCATTATTACCGACCAGACGATGCCCAAGATGACGGGCCTGGTGCTGGCCGGAAAGCTCAAGGCCATAAGGCCCGACATCCCCGTGATGCTCTGCACAGGATACAGCCAGGCGATCTCCGCCGAGACGACGAAAGCTGCGGGGATAGGGGGCTATGTCATGAAGCCGATTGCCAGGAAGGAACTGGCCGAGGCGATACGGAAGGTGCTAGATCACGGGGGCGTTTACTGATTTTTGCTCTTGATCATCGAAACCTGCCATAATCCTGTTTCCCCTGTCCTCAAAGACCTCCTTTTTTGTGCGGACAACCGTTCTTGCGGTTCACGATGCTGCCCCGATTGACGTAAAAAAGACAGAGCCCCGGACTCCGGATTCTGCCGTACTGCCACGGGCATGCCACCCTTAGACGTAGTGTTTACGGGTAAAAATGGCGGAAGTGCATGGGAATCGAACCCATGCACAATGCCCGAAAACCCGCATAAACACTTAGTGCGAAAACGCCGTCGCACTATTTCGCACGGTAGTGTCAAATATCTTTCGCACTAGATACCCGCATGGGACAACGATTTTCAGTCGGAAAAGTATAACTATTGTAAAATTTTCACTTCACCGGTAAGTATCAGGGACTCCAGCCAGAAGTCATTAGCAGGTTTGGCGAGGGCTTCGAATTCCGGAGCGCGTTCTCTCTGCTCGGTTTCCGGTCAGCAGCATAACGAAAGCAAAACGAGATCAAAGGTGAGGGGTGGCCGGACATTGCTCACCCCGTCTGTACTAAGCCGTTGATCGATCTGAAAGGATGATCTTGAAATCACGATTTCTCATTCTACCGGTCTGTGTCGATATTACGACACAGCGCAAGCCTTCGATAGTTGTTAATCGCCCTCACACACTTCCCTAAACAGCAAATATATTGGTGAGTTCGAATTTGAGCCAACCAGTTGGACCCCAACATCACCCGTTTTCCCTTTCTTTAAATCAGCTACCGAATAAGTTCTTTTGGTACAGTTTATTAATATCGGGGCCTCGCCTACGATTTCTCCACCGGCGAGATGTCTCGTCCATACCGCAACGGTATGCTCGCGATTCTGATTAACGGTTCCATGCAATATATTCTTGGGATTTGAATCATAATCATAGTAATCATCTGTTGATTCAGCACTGGTAGCAAAACGTCTCCAAATCTGTTGGCCAAAACCTGTATCCCCAATTCTATCACCAGCTGTGAGTACATTTTCGGTCGTTATATCTGCAATATTTATCTTGAATTCTGGATTTTTCATCCTTCCACCTTCTGTAAGACTATCCTCCGCAATCATGCCCTTGCGGTCCCAAGTAAAATGTCCGCTAAAGTATACGGTTCTGCCGATCTCAATTTCAGCGATCTTACCATAAAGTGGGCTCGTTATTGAAATCGCATCCTTATACGTCACCATTCCTGAATTTATTTTCACATTCGCGTGATCTCCGCCTTTTGGAGTCGTTACCGAAGAGAGTACTCCGTTCCAATTAAAAATTTGAATGTGTTTGTTTGCGAACTCGGTAGACCATCCATTGGCGTCATTGAAAATCAACGATGCCTTTGCTTCGTTTACTGCATTATGATACCGGTAGTAAAATTGTGCTTGGTTTTCCTCAAACACACTCTGTTGTTCGACGGATTCCTTGAGTAATGCTATTTCAATACGCTTTGCTTGCTGGGCATACGGCGTATTTGAATACACTTCGATAAAGTGATGAATCTTCGAAATATCCTTCTGAGAAGCATATTTATTAAGTTCATCTTTTATTGACATGTCTTTCGCATCGTTGATAGCTTTGCGCGAAGTTTCATAGTACTTCGAATCTTTACTTACCTTATCAAAAGAATCAATTGCTTGTTGCCATGTCTTCTTATTAAAACAATTTAAGCCTTCAAAATAATAGGCGTCATCAAGATTCTTCCGCGCATCTTTATAATCTTTATCATTCTCCCGTACCTGCTCAAAATAGCCAATCGCATCTTTATAATCTTTATTTTTAAGAGCCTCATTGCCTTTTTCATACGAACTCGAACAACCAATAAACATGATTCCGCAAAGGACTATAAGACAAGCATTTAAGCCTTTCATGGTCCGCCCTCCCAACGCGACGGAGAAGAAGGCGTTAGCCCTGCTACGAACCGAGGCTAATTCTCCATCGCCTTCCTAATCTCCTTATACGTGACCTCACTACTAACCGGCAACTCAAAGCCATCTGCAACAATCCGTGAAAGAGTCCCTGAACTGTTGAAACCGTACCTGTAGTCCCTTGTCCTGCCAGTCATTTCGTCTGTCCATTTTTGCTGCAAAACCCACATATTTCCAGATCGTATAAAAACTCTCTTTCCTTTGAGTCGTTCCGCAAAATCGACAATTCTGTAAGTTACATCGTCCCGAACAACCCAATCGAAAATCGGTATATATTGCATACCATTATAGAACTGAATCTTTGCGATAAGAAGGTGCGCGGGTGCTCCTTTTGCGATCCATTTCTTAATGAGTGCTTGGTCCTTCTGTCTCTCGATGGCCGTTTGCCGCCTTTTTATAGCCTCTCGTAACTCGTCTTCCTTCTGCTGTTCCATAGCTATTCGAGCCTTCTCTTCTTCTTCCGCCTTTCTTTTCTGCGCCACGAATAGCTTTAAGTCGTTGGGGCTTATCTTTCCAAGACTGGCGGTGTACAAGATTGAATCACATTGGTCCTTCCTTTGCATTACTTTCAGTGGTAGGATTAAGGTGTTGCCACTCGCTATAAAATCGTTTATGCCATATGTCGGAATCTGATTATTCATGTTCGGTACATAAAAAGTGAACCTGCAATGATCTGTCAGCTGCAATGCAAGCATATCATTTCCGTCGGATGCGTCCTTCTGATTGAAATCCGCCGTATAAAATGAACCAACGGACGGAGGATTCCTATTTACGCCCGACTTCCTAACGTTCTCATCAGTACATCCGCACGACTCGATATTGAACTTAATGGCCGTTGCTGTGCCCCGCACGCAAGTTGCATTATCGGCAGGTAGTGGCTGATAGGCCACGTTCGCAAGGCCATTAGCACCAAGGGCTTTAGCCTTATATCTTAATTGATCGTTTATGTCATCATTACTCGGCGAATCGGATGACCCCGACGCCGCGTTCGACGCTACACATAACGTAGCGGCAACTCCCGCAACAGGCTCGTAAGGGAGGGAGCGAGTAATTTCGCTATCGAGGTTAACTTCGCTTCGAAGTTGATCTATCTCTGATTGATTTAACTGGACTGGTTTTTCGCGGCTTTCCTGTACGGCTGAAATAAGTGCATTCCCAAGTGCTCCCAGCCAACTTTGAGCGGCACAGACAATAGGTGCACAAAGGCCGAGAATGAAAATATGGCCAGATATCAGAACAAGACCGATGCACCGCCTCATAACGCCTCCCCTGCTATGCTCATTGAGAGTCTAATTACATTGTGTCCGCGAATTTTCTAACGCTTCTTGGTCGCCCTAATAGACTTGCCGGAAGGTTGATATTAAGGTGCTCGTTTCATATCCCAGAATGCAAATATTAATAAGGCGACACCGATGACAAGAATCGGTATCCAGAATAACGGCGAATGCGCCGGAACAATGTGGGGCACCCAAGTAGTCACTGTCGAAGTAGAGGATGACGTACCAGTGGCCGCTCCCGTAACCGCACCACCCGCACCTCCGAGAACGGCAGCAGTAACTATTAGAGCAGCACCTGCTGGCAAACCTATGCCAGTACCGCAAGCTACAATGCCAACGCCGCCTATAACGGCAGCGAGTACCCCTCCGCCGACCGCACCGATACCTGCGCCGATTGCAGCGTTTCGTCCTTTTGTCGAAGGCGTCGTATCCTTGATGGTGCTTTCGATCATCTCCGTTCTTTTGGCGCTCGCCATGCATATGCCAAAACACATAACACAGGCTCCGAGTCCGACCAAAACGAATGACTTTATTCTGATCTTTTTCACGCCGCATGAAAAGGTCATGATGTTATTCATCTCTTCTACACCCTACGGTAAATAGAGTCAACTGAAAAATACAATCATACGGGTAGTATGTTTTACCCAACTGTATTTGTCCCTGTCGGATTAAACGTTCATTTTTGGGCTGGGCTGGCTGCCATGTTGTTCTTGGCAAAATCTGTTCAAAATATTGCATTTTTGGACGTTTTCACCGACAAGGGGGTGTATCACGCCGGTAAAACCATGGCTATTCCAAAATTGTCACTTTACCGACAAGGGTCAGGGATTCGATATAGAAGTTAACTACACCTCTATGCGCCAAACCTGCTAGGTAACATCCTTAATCGATCCTCTGACTTTTGGGAATCGACTTTTTCTTGTCTGTCATAAAAAACAGAGGTAGAATGTCAGAGGTTATTGGCCGAGTCCTGCCGCCATTTAGATTCCATGGTCTCGTCTTGAAATATAGGCGTATATATACACCTCGCTTTGAGCAAAAGCACCTCCATGTGATCATGTATGGACAAAGCGTCGCAGAGGTGGTGGCAAATTCTGAAGCTGTTTCGGTTATCCCGCACACGTTAATAGACAACGCCGCGAAGTACTCTCCAAATGGCGGACGTATTGAAATTGTTACTTCTGATTCTGATGAAGGTATCGACTTCTCTGTATCTTCATATGGGCCCAAGCTCCACGAACACGAGTATAGCAGACTGTTTTCTCCGTTCTATCGAGGAGAAATAGCCAGAAAATGCGAGGAAGAAGGAGCAGGATATGGGCTTTATATTAGCCAGTTAGTGGCAAAACGACATTTGGGGACTATCATCTCGTTCGAACAGATCAACAACAAGGTCGTAGAGGGCCTCCGCTGGACGACTTTTGAAGTTCGGATTCCTTTTAAAGCAAAGGTTCTAAGGTGAACAAAAACCTGAAATACACTGAAAATAGGGGGAACACCGGCGCATTTAAATTGAACGCCTATAGAGATTCAAAGGCGTCCTCACTCACCCATAAAGCCTTCAAAGAAAACGAATAATTATAATCTAGCCCACCGTTAATGAAATGGGTTGGCATTCGTGAATCAATCCATTATCCTTTAATAGCCTAATTGATGTTTTCATCGAATCGAGTGGGTAAGAGGGCTTTATGAAGGCAGCAAAGAGAGCCGTGGTCGAGCCGGATAAGCGACGGACGGTCGCCTATCTTAGGGTATCGACTGACGGACAGGACTTAGAGAAGAACAAGGCCGATATTCTACGCCTTGCGAACGATAGGGACTTGGGCAGGGTTGAGTTCGTGGAGGAGAAGGTTAGCGGCAAAGTCTCATGGAAGAGGAAAGGAAGATAAAGACCATCATTGATGAACTACGGGCAGGGGACAACATCCTTGTGTCGGAGTTAAGTCGCTTGGGCCGCTCGATGCTGGACATCTTGCAGGTGTTGTCGATCAACAGAACCAAGGATAAGACGATACATGAAGGTCAGGTTGTCTCCGAGTTTCTCCCATACATGGCAATCGAGCGGGAGAAGAAGAGAAAGTACGGCATCATCTCGCCATACTTCTTCGTCTATAAGAACGGGAAGCTACCCGGTAAGAGATATACCCACACGACGCTGAACAAGATATGGAAGACAGCCTGTGAGAAAGTTGGGGAGTCAATAACGATGTATCAGGGCACAAAGCACAGCAGGGCGAGCCAGCTTGTGAACGAGGAGAAGCTCACCTTGGCCGACTTGCAGATGGCAGGGGACTGGGCTTCATCCGAAAGCGTCAAGAAGTATGCAAAGGTAGAGATGGCCACGAGGAAAAACCTGCTGGAAGGCAAGGTAACGCCGCTCAAAAAGCCGTCGCACGAAATCGCACCAGTAAGATAGGAGCCTAAAAGCCCTTGATATTATAGGGAAAATGGCGGAAGTGCATGGGAATCGAACCCACCCACCAGCTCGTCACCGGTGCACTGGTTTTGAAGACCAGGAGGCCCACCAGGCGCCTTGGCACTTCCGTTTGATTTGATATTTTCTCATGAATTGAGGGTCGATTTCAAGGAGGCCCCTGCCGGGCGGAGGTGCACTGCTTTAGCCGCCGCCGGTTGCTGCTCCTGTCCTGATTCGCCGGCTCATTCGATCAGCAGGAAGGCAAAGCGGTTCATCGCCTCGTGATAATCTTTCAGCGGCTGTATATTATAGCCAACGCTTCGGACCGTCGTATAGACGTCGATACCCATAGCGTCCGCACCGGGACGGCTTGCCCTTTTGTCCTTGAGCCCATCCGGTCGCCCGAGCACTCGTCGCACTGCCCACGCCTCGAAGCCGATAAGGAACGCCTTATAGTATCCGGCCAGAAAAACGTCCCTTTCAAGCTTCCTGAGCCTGACCGCCAGGTACCTTCCCCACGGCACGCGCTCCTTCAGGTCTTCGAACGCCATTTCGAAATGGAAGATAGCCGCCTCGTCATATTCCGAGAAGATCTCCCTGCACTGCTCGATGGACGGGACATTGGGAGGACAGCTTCCCTTTATGCCGTATGCCGGGCAGCCGAACAGGCACCTGAGCCTGACCCACTGGGCCACCGTTATGTCCTTTGACTTTATCCATTTGAAATCGGTAAAACCGTGGCGGGCAAACAATTCTTCGAGCGCTTCTCTTTTCGCCATCTCTGCTGACCCCCGTTTTTGTTCGGCTTGAAAGCCTCTCCACACTATTGCACGAAAAGGGATGAGGGTAAAGGAAATAATCGCGGCGTGGGGCGGCCGCCCGGGGTGCTATTAACGCTTGCCTATTTTGGCGGCAATGCGCCCGCCCAGCGCCTTGCATGCGTCTGAGATCAGGCCGATGTCTTTAACTTGCAAATCGTCCCAGTGGATGCCCGCGACGACGACTGCCTTCCTGCCCAGCGTGGCGGAGAGCATTTCGGAGATCATCTTTACAGTCACGTCTTCCTTGTGGCCGGGGAAGGTAAAGACGGACGACGTAGCGCTCGTCCGGCGGGGGTCCCGAAGGCTGGGCCTGGGCGCGGCCATTGCTACGGCCCCTATGTGGACCACCCCTCCCCATATCGTGACAAGAAGGTCTTCGCCCATCTCATCGACGCGTGCAAAAATGCGGAACCGCCCCCGCTTAGCCAAAACCTAAACCCTCATGGCTGACCTCTACCCTTTGCCGTCTCCCCGGCGCATATGCGATTCACAGCCTGAACCACTTGTGCTCCTCGAAACGCTCCGTGCAGCGGAGGATCCTGTTCTGGTAGTTCGCGACGAACTCCTCCTGGAGCCTCACCGCCACGTGGCTGAATTCCTGGCTGCCCAGCATCCTGCCTATATCGACGGGGTCTTTGAAGGTAAGCTCGCCGATGACCTCGCTCACGCCGCCGAAGATCACGTTCCACCCGCCCGTCACCTCCACGTACCCAAGGCTCTCTATCGCGGGGATATACGTGTTGATTACGAAATCGACGTATTCTTTTTCTGCGGGCCACAAGTAGTAATACTGGTTGAACTTCCAGACCCCTTTCTGTATAGCGTAGCCTTCATGGCGCACCCTGCCCGTCGGCTGAAGGAAAGCCGCCCTGTAATTGTAAACCAGGGATTTGAGCCGCCTGACCAGCTCCTTGAACTTGTTGTCCACCATTGCCCGGGACAGCCCGTCGATGCCCCCGGCGCGGTTGACTGCAACTATCCTTGGGCCGAAGCCCACCTCAACGTAGTAGCCTCCGACCGGCAGAAGACCGGCGGCCGACATCTCGGGGATGAATATATCGGTAATGAATTGCACGTACTCTTCTTCCTTCCCCTGAATGATGTCCCAGGATTGGGTGAACAGGATATCCATAGTTAGTCCTTTGCAAAAAAACGGGTACCGGACCGGCCCGCCTATCCCATCGATCCGATAGCCTGCTCTACGGTCCTTCTGTCCAGCGATACCTCCCGGAATATATCTTCGACGAGAGATGCATCCATGCGGCCGAAGTCCTTTTCCCGGGGCGTTACGATGATGCCGCCCACCTCTGCGACGGCCGGACTGACCGAAAGGCAGTCCTCCCCGTTCAGATAAAATGCGTCCGGGCGATGTTTCGCGCGGGGGAAGAGGAGCATAGTATATTGTCCCGGAGCGCGAAAGCAGATGATGTTCATCATCGGCTCATCGGCCACGCCAAGCACTTCCGCGAGCGCTGACGTAAACCGGCTGAAAGCTCCTTCTAAGGCTGCGCGGCTACCGCTTTGAAGAATGACCACCTCGCGCCCTATACCCGGGCGAGCGAGACGGAGACATCGGCCGTGCCTGGTATCGAGACCCGGCCCGCTTTGCGGACTTCGCCCTCGACCGGCATGACGCGTGCGGGCGCTGCCTGAAAGTGCATGTGGTCCGGTGCGGAGGCGCCGCATTTCGGCCCGTTGTAAAGCAGCCTGAAAGAGGGGCCGAAAGGTACCCGTGAGCCGGAGGAGTGCGCCGGCCCTGCCCGCTATCGACTGGGGCTCATGGGCAATAAGGGGGATCGTGAAATGCGCGGAGAAGACAGGCATGGGGTTGCAGAGGACCAGGTATTCGTCCCTGTAAAGGACGGCCTTCTGGCCTTCCGGCCGGTTGTGTGAACAAAGAAAGCAGGGCCGGGAGCGGACGCCTTCTTGGCGTACGTCCGCCAGCGTGCTCGTCATCCTGCCGGGGTTGTGCTGGACGCGGACCGAAAACCCTTTGCAATCTATCTTGCGCTCCATCACGTGCGCGAGCGACGCGTAGCCCTTCCGGCACGCGGGCCACGTTTTCTTCTGCTCGTCGAGGAGGGCAAGGCTCAAGGCCGAAAGAAGACCGGGCGCCTGGCCGTCTTTGAAAACGCCAAAGATCCTGTCCATGGGAACGGCGTCTTCGGTCATGGCTTCCTCCCGGCCTCATTCATCATGGCTAACACACTCGGCCGTCCCTACCCGTCCTTGAAAAGGTCGTTTTTGTTCGCGCTTTCCAGGTCGAGGGCTGCGTCCGTATTGCCGGGCCAGCGCCTGCACAGGTAGAGGCGTTGGTTAAACCCTGCCGATCCTGTATTCCCTGCAAACCCTTAAAGCCGCGGCGTAATCCTCACCGTAGCTGACGTTCGGGAAGCCGATGTCCCGCATGAGCGCGGTCAGGAAGGCGCGCGGCGCGCCGAGGCCGTTCACGCGCAGGGCGTTGTTATGCCCGTTCTCGTCCGTCCATTCGCTGTGGTCGACCAGTCCGGGCGGTATCTCCTTCAAGTCGAAATCGACCAGCTTATACGCGCCGATGACCATGGCATATCCAGTCCGGAGGAGGTCGACGATGCGCTGCAGGGTGCGGGTACTTGCGTAAAGGTCGTCGGAGTCGGGCCTTGCACTGCATAGCGCCCGCACGCACGGCTTTGAAACGCCTCGTTCCAGCAGCCGCCGATGGCAAGGTCCGTCCTTTCCGGCACGATGTGGTGGAGCGCAGGGCGCTGCCGGGCAAGCCCGCGAAGAGTAGCGGTCGTCCCGTCCGTCGAATGGTTATCGACGACGATCACGTTGAAGGGGAAGCCGGTCTGTTGCGATAGCGCGCTTTGAACGGCCTGTGCAATCGTTTTCTCCCGGTTCCGCACCGGGATGATTGGGGAGCACCTCCACGGGGAAGGCCGGTCCGGCTGCGTCAAGGCTGCGCAGGCGTGCGGCAGGCACGCAGGCCCCGATCTTTTGC
>CAWEPK010000012.1:0-480690 GCA_963810935.1 uncultured delta proteobacterium
CAGCGCCTCGACCAGCACGTAGGCCGCCTGTAGGGCCTCGGTCGGGCACAGAGGGAAGCATTCCTTGCAGTTCCAGCATTCTTTGGCCGCTATGTCTGGGATAAAGCTTATCTCCTTGCGGATGCCCCTGTCCACGAAGCCGATGGCGTTTGCCTTCTTGACCTCGTTGCAGTAACGGATGCAAAGGCCGCAGTGGATGCAGAAAGAAGACTCCTTCTCGAAGCGGTTTTTGTCCGCCCCGTATTCCCTGGCGTAGTCCTGTAGGATGAAGGCGTCGGGCGCATGTGCAAGCTGCAACTCCAGGATCATCTTGCGTATCCTGTCTACTTTCTCGGACCGGGTGCGCACTATTATATTCTTCTCGGCAGGATAGACGCAGGAGACGGCGAGCTTGGTCCAGCCCTTTATTTCTATCTCGACTATGCAGAGCCGGCAGGCCCCGAAGGGCTCCAGCTTCTCATGCCAGCAAAGGGTCGGGATGGATATGCCGTTCGCCTGCGCTACTTCGAGGACGGTCTGTCCCTCGGTCGCCTTTACTTCCTTGCCGTCGATCTGGAAGACGATCTCACTCATTTCTGTTTAGCCTCCCTGACTATCTTTCTCGCTTCTTCGGTAAGGGGCGGCGGAACGGGGACGCCCGATATCTTGGTCACCGCGCGGAACTTGGGAGGACAGACTTCAAAGCACGTTCCACATTTCGTGCACTTTTCCTGATCTACCATATGGATGAGGTTCTTCCCCCCTATAATCGCTTCCGAGGGGCATTTCCTGGCGCAGGTGGTGCAGGCGTTGCACTTCGCGGGGTCGATGTAGAAGTTGATAAGCTCCTTGCACGACAAGGCGGGGCAGCGCTTCTCTTTAACGTGCGCCTCGTACTCGTCCCTGAAGTATTTAAGCGTTGAGAGGAAGGGGTTCGGGGAGCTTTTACCGAGCGCGCAGAGGGCCGCCTCTATGGCAGTCTCGGAGAGCGCCTCGAGGGTCTCTACGTCGCCTTCCTTGCCTTTGCCCTTGGTGATATTGGTAAGCAGCTTGAGCATCTGCCTCATGCCCTCACGGCAGGGTACGCACTTGCCGCACGACTCGTCGGTGAGGAACTCCATGAAGTACCTGGCGACGTCGACCATGCAGGTATCTTCATCCATGACGATCATGCCGCCGGAGCCCATCATCGAGCCTGCTTTGGTCAGCTCGTCGAAGCCGACTGGCAGGTCAAGGGCGTCTTCAGGCAGGCAGCCGCCCGAAGGCCCGCCCGTCTGTACGGCCTTGAACTTCTTGCCGTTCGGTATGCCGCCGCCTATGTCGTAAATGATCTCCTTCAGAGGAGTGCCCATAGGCACTTCGACGAGACCCGTATTCGTTATCTTGCCGACAAGGGAGAATATCTTGGTGCCCTTGCTCGTCTCCGTGCCGTATTGCGTGAACCAGTCGGCGCCGTTGTTGATGATAAGCGGGACGTTGGCCCACGTCTCGACGTTGTTGAGGACGGACGGCTTGCTCCAGAGGCCGACGATATTGGACCGGATATACTTGGGCCTGGGCTCTCCCGCCCTGCCTTCGATGGCGGTCATGAGGGCGGTCGATTCGCCGCAAACAAAGGCGCCTGCGCCCCTGTGTACCTTGACGACGAAGTCGAAGCCGGAACCCAGGATGTTCTTGCCCTGGAGGCCCATTTCTTCCGCCGTCTTTATGGCCATGTTGACGTTTTCGACAGCGAGGGGGTATTCCTGGCGGACGTATATGTAGCCCTCGTGGGCGCCTATCGCATAAGCCCCCAGGGTCAGGCCCTCAAGCACCGCATGCGGGTTGCCTTCGAGCAAGCTCCTGTCCATGTAGGCGCCGGGGTCGCCCTCGTCCGCGTTGACGATCACGTATTTCACGGGGTCTTTCGCGTTGCGGGAGCCTTCCCATTTGACGCCTGCCGGGAAGCCGCCGCCCCCACGGCCCCGGAGGTTGGCCTTCTTGACTTCCTGGAGCACGTCGTCGGGGCTCATGGCGCCCAGGGCCTTAGCCAGGGCGGCGTATCCGCCTATGGCCAGGTAGTCGTCGACGTTCTTCGGGTCAACGCTGACGTTCGCGCCGAAGACGATACGCCCCTGGTTCTTGTAGAAAGGTATCTCCGATTCGTGGATGATCTTTTCTTTCGTGACCGGGTCGTTGTAGACCAGGCGGTCTATGACCTTCTTGCCCACTATCGTCTCGGAGATGATCTCAGGCACGTCCTCCGGCTTGATCTGGAAGTAGCATATCTCGTCGGGCCGTATGACGATGATGGGGCCTCTCTCGCAGAAGCCGTGGCAGCCTGTCTTCCTTATATCGACCGTGGAAGAAAGGCCCTGCTTTGCCACCTCTTCTTCGAGCTTGATCGCCACTTCCCGGCTGCCCGAGGCATGGCAGGCAGAACCCGAGCAGAGGGTGATGACCGTCTTCTTCGGGTCTCTCTGCGAGATGATATCTTTTCTGAGTGCTTCAAGGTCGGCGGGTGAGTTTATCCGCGGCATGATTTTTTCCTCAATCGTAGTTTTTCAGTACGTCGGCCGTCTGGACAGGGGACATCTTGCCGTGTGTCTTCCCGTCGATCTCCATGACGGGACCCAAGGCGCAGCAGCCCAGGCAGTTGACGATCTCCAGGCTGAATTTCAGCTCCAGGTCCGTCTCGCCGGGCTTGATGCCCGTTATCTCCTCCACCGTGTCGAGGACGCGTGACGCCCCTCGGACGTGGCAGGCCGTGCCCATGCAGATGTGGACCTGGTGGCGGCCCTTCGGCACTAGGCTGAATGCCTTGTAGAAGGTGGCGATATGCTGGATGCGCGTCATGGGGACCTGAAGTTTTTCTGCTACTCTGCCCAAGGCCTCCCTGGGCAGCCAGCTATTCTCCGCCTGGATGTCTAAAAGCACCTGGATGAGATAGCTCGCATCGCCGTGATACTTGTCGATGATCTTGTCGATTCTCTCATTGTCCATAGGATATGTCCCGGTCCTTACTTTTTTTGCTCTCTGCTCAAGGCACAGTCCGCCTTAAGCGACGGCGTAACGCTTCCCGCTTTCGTCGTACCTGACGAGCCTCTGGCGCGACGAGCTGTTCAGGTACTTCGACACCTCCGACGGGGTAAGGCCCAGGGCCTTAGCTATCTCGGCTGTGGACAGCGGCTTCTCCCGCAAAAGGGCGATGATCTGCGTGACAGCGAGCTTGTCGGCGATAGTCTCCTTGAACAGGCGCTCAAGCTCCTCGCTCTCGAAGAACTTGTGATACTCTTCCTCGGACATGGGGGGCAGCCTGAGCCTCTCCCTTTCCACCAACCTGATGTAAGGGATGAGCTTTGTCACGGAATCGAGCCTGAACTTTAGCGTTTCCGCGTCAATGCCCTCGCTCTTACCCAGCGGTCCCAGCTCCTTTATCGTCTTGACGAAGTCGTTGACGCTCTCCGTAAAAAGGTTCGCCTCGGCGCCGGACATGAACCGCATCCTAAGCCTTTCCGGGTCCAGCCCTATGCGCGCCAGGAGCTTCTTCGCTAGCTGCACCATGGCAAAGGTATGGTAGTTGCCGTGGGTGACGTAGTTGCACTCGTTCAGGTGGCAGCCGCCGATAAAGACCCCGTCGGCGCCCTTCGAGAAGGCCCTGAGCACAAAGCTCATATCCACCCTACCCGTGCACATGACGCGGATAAGCCTCATTTCGGTTGTATATTGCAGTCTGGAAACTCCAGCCAGGTCAGCAGCGCCGTATGCTCACCAATGGCATACGAAGCCCAGTACCTTCGGCTTGAACTTAAGGTCCGCACTCATCAGCACTCACCCCCTTGTCTTACCTTACCGGTTGACTTCGCTCTCATCAGTCTCACCCTCCGACCGCCGCGTCGATCTGCTTCATGATGTCTTCGGCAGAAACCGCCGCGTCGATCTCGGTTATTACCTCTTCGTCCGTAAAATGCTTCAGCTTAATGGCGTTGGTCGCGCACTTCGTGTTGCAGAGCCCGTCGCCCTTGCAAAGGACGGGGTTGACTCTGGCTTTCCTGCCTGTGGGCGACTCATAGAAGTCTATCGCGCCGTACGTGCAAGCCGTGATGCAGGCCCCGCACGAGATGCATTTGTTCTCGTCCACCTCGCATACCGAGCCGGAAGCGACTACCGTATCGTGGGACAGCAGCGTCAGCACCCGCCCGGCAGCGCCGTAAGACTGGTTGATCGTCTCCTGCATGAACTTCGGATAATGGGCGAGCCCGCACAGGTAGACGCCGTCGGTCGCGAACTCGACCGGCCTCAGCTTGACGTGTGCCTCTTTGAAGAAGCCGTCCGGGCTTAACGTAACCTTGAACAACCCGGCAACCTCCTTCGTCGAGGACGCGGGAATGACGGCTGCGGCGAGGGCGATGACGTCCGCGTCTATCTCCAGCTTCTTCTCAAGCACGTAGTCGATAGCCGTCACTTTCAGGACCGGCCGCCCCTCTTCGGATTTGCCCGGCTTTAGCTTGGGCGGCTCCTGTTGCTCGTAGCGGATAAACCGCACGCCTTTGTTCGCGGCCTCCCTGTAAAAATCTTCCTTGAAGCCGTAACTCCTAACGTCCCTGAACAGGATGTAAATGTCCATATTCGGGTTGATCTCTTTCAGCTTAAGGGCGTTCTTTATCGACTCGCTGCAGCACAGCCTGCTGCAATAGTTCCTCTCTTCGTTCCTGCACCCGACGCACTGGATCATCACGAGGCTCTGCGCAGCCGTGACCTTCTCGTCGCCCGCGAAGATCTTCTCCTCCAGCTCAAGGTGCGTCATCACCCTTTCGTCCTGACCATAGAGGTACTCCGTCGGAGTCAATACCTCTGCGCCGATGGCGAGGACGGCCGCGCCGTGCTTTATCTCTGTCGCACCCCTGTCGGACTTGATCTTCGTGACGAAGTTGCCGATGTAGCCGGCCGCGTCGGTAATGGTCGCGCCGGTGTAGACGTGGACCATCGGGTTGGTATAGACCTCTTTGATCAGGCCCTTAAGGTATGCCTGGACGTCCGTGCCTTCCAGGGTGTAATGGATCTTCCGCGCTATGCCGCCCAGATCGTTCTCTTTCTCGATCAGGTAGACCTCATGCCCCTGCCGCGCTATCGACAGGGCGGTCGTCATGCCGGCAACGCCTCCGCCGACGACCAGAGCCCTCTTATCGACGGGCAGGTCGAACTCGCGCAAAGGCTCGAGGAGATGGGCGCGCGCAACGGACATGCGGATGATGTCTTTCGCCTTCTGCGTCGCCTCTTCCTTCTCCTTCTGGTGGACCCACGAGTTGTGCTCGCGGATGTTGGCCATCTCGTAGTAATACTGGTTGATGCCCGCCTCGCGCAGTGTGTCGCGGAAAAGCGGCTCCAGCGTCCTCGGAGAGCAGGCTGCGACCACAACGCGGTTCAGCCCTTTCTCCCTCGTTATATCCGTGATCTCCCTCGCTGAGTTCGTCGCGCACGAAAAGAGCTGGTTCTGTGCGTAGACGACGTTCGGCAGGCTCTTGCAGTATTCGACCGTATCCGGGATGTTTACTATCGCCGAAATGTTCGCGCCGCAATGGCAGACGAAAACGCCTATCCTCGGCTCCTCCTGGGAGACGTCCCTTTCTTCCGGGTAAATCCTTTCTTTGGTCAGGTTCCCGCGCCTGTAGTCGAGCATCTCGCCTATCTGCGCGCCCGCCCCGCTTGCGCTGAAGACGGACTCCGGGATGTCGATAGGGCCTTGGAAGGCGCCGCTCACGAAGATGCCGGGCCTTTTGGTCTCCAGCGGGTTGAAGGGGTTGAGCTTCGCGAACTTATGCTCGTTCAGATCGATGCCGTACTGCTTCGCCATCGCCTCGGCCTCTTTGGGAGGGTTCAGGCCGATGGAGAGCACCACCATCTCGAACTCTTCTTCCTTGACCCCTTCGTTGGTCGTGGAGTAGCGGACCGTGACGTTCTTCGTAACGGGGTCCTCTTTTACTATCGAGGTGTAGCTCCTGATGAAGCGCATGCCCGGCAGGTTCTCGGTCCTCTGGTAGTAGCGCTCGAAATCCTTGCCGTACGACCGGACGTCGTTGTGGAATATCGTGCATTCGGCGCCAGCGTCGTGGTCCTTGGTCAGTATCGCCTGTTTCTGGGCGTAGGTGCAGCAGACGGCCGAACAGTAGCTGTTCCCGCCCTCGATGACCTGCCTCGATCCGATGCACTGTATCCACGCAACTTTATGCGGGTGCTTCAGGTCGGAGGAGCGATATATCTCGCCTTGGTAAGGGCCCGTCGAGCAAAGGAGCCGCTCGTAGTCCATACTGGTGACTACGTTCTGGAACTCACCGTAGCGGTACTCCGCACGCACCTTCGGGTCGAACGGCTCGAAGCCGGGAGCGAGGACTACGGCGCCCACGTTGATATCCTGCTTTTCCGCCGCCTGGTTGAAGTCTATCGCGTTGTTCTTGCAGACAGCCTCGCAGATGCGGCATTTCTTCTCTTTGAGGTAGAGGCAGCTCTCGTCGATATACGTCACGAGAGGGATGGCCTGCGCGAAGTAAACGTGCACGGCCTTGTTCTTCGATATGTCCTGGTTGAACTCGTCCGGGTACTTTACCGGGCAATAATCGACGCAGGTAGTGCAGCCGGTGCACTTGTCCTCCAGGATATACCTCGGCTTCTTGGTAAGGGTTACCTTGAAGTTTCCCGCTTCTCCCTCGATACCGTCAACTTCGGTATACGTGAGGACCTCGATGTTAGGATGCCGGCCGACCTCGACCAGCTTGGGTGCGAGTATTCACATCGAGCAGTCGTTGGTCGGGAAGGTCTTATCGAGCTGGGCCATGTGGCCACCGATGCTCGGCGACTTCTCGACCAGGTACACCTTGAAGCCCGCCGTGGCCAGATCGAGGGAGGCCTGAATACCGCTGATGCCGCCGCCGACGACCATGACGTCCCCGAAGTTACCGCCTGCAAGACTCTTGCAGACCTGCTGGATGTTTTCCTTCAGCATTATTACGTTATCCACCTTTTCTCACCTCGTCAGGTTTTGTGGTCTATGCCATTTCGGGTATCTCACCCGACTTAAAGCTCTCCTTACGCAGGGCCGCCGCCCAGCCGCTCCGGATGGGAATAAACCGTGAGACGATTCCCCCGCGCATAGCCTATCAGCGTGACGCCCAGATCGCGCGCGATGGAGACTGCGGCCCCCGTCGGCGAATGGCGCGACACGACGACAGGCGCCTGCATCCTTGCCGCCTTCAGCATCATCTCCGAAGAGACACGGCCCGTAGTCAAAAGCAGCCGGTCCTTCGTCGGTATATTTCTCATCAGGCATTCCCCCTGTATCTTGTCCAGGGTATTATGCCTGCCTATATCGTCCGTCACGACGAGCAGGCCCTTTGTATCCGCCAGGGCCGACGTATGCATGCCGCCACTCGTGCGCTCGGTCTCTATCCGTTCCTGAAGCTGTCTCATCGTGGAAAGCACTACCGCAGGCTCAAGCCGGAAGTCCGATTCGACTTTTCTGGTTTCGATCTTGAAGACCGCGCCACCGCCGCACCCCGAAGTTATCGTCCGGGACGTCGGGACCTGGTAATCGGGATTGACAAGCCTTACGTCGGCCATTGCATCCGAACCGCAGACGCTCATACTGGTCACGTCTCCGAGGCCCGATATGATGCCTTCAGCGTATAAGAACCCGTAAATGAGACAATCGATTTTTGTGGGGGTGCACTGGATGGTGACGAGTTCCTGGAGGTTAATGTAGACCGTGATTTCCTTCTCGAAGGGCACGCCGACCGATGTCTTGGCCCACCCCTGATCGGAAAAGCGGTCGCAGATTACTTCTCCCGCGATGCCATTCGTCTCCGACATGTCAACCGCCGCCTGCATCAGTATTTCTTTCCCCTCGCCGGCCCCAAAAGGCCAACGATCCCCCGTCGTACGATTTACGGCTATATCACTTCTGCCAGCACTTCCGTAATGTCCTTTACCTCTATCACGTCGCTGTAATTGAGCACGGCCCTGCTGTCCTCGAAGTTCGTTATGCAATAGGGACAGGCCGTAACTACTTCTTTCACCCCAAGCGCGACGGCCTCTTCCGTCCGGATGTTGACGAACCGCTCGTTCTTCGGCGTCTCCGCCCATATCCTGCCTCCGCCCATGCCGCAGCAGAGGGCCTCGTCCCGCGACTCGGAGAACTCGGTAAGCTCGAGGCCGGGCACTTTCGAAAGGACGTTCCGGGGCTCGTCGTATATGCCGTTGTGGCGGCCCAGGTAGCAGGGGTCGTGGTAAATTACCTTCTTCTCGTAACCCTTCTGCACTTTCAGCCTTCCCTCGTCCATGAGCTGCGAGAGATACTGGGAGATATGGATTATCTCGAAGTTAACCATGAACTCCGGGTACTCGTTCTTGAACGTGTGATAGCAGTGCGGGGAAGATACGAGGATCTTCTTTACCCCGTTGTCGATAAACGTCTTGATGTTCTCTTTGGCGAGGCGCCTGAAGAGGTCTTCGTTGCCTGTCTTGCGGATGCTCTCGCCGCAGCAGCTCTCCTTCGCGCCCAGTATGCCGAAATCGACCCCGGCCTTCTGGAGCACCGTAGCCGTCGCCCTGGCGACTTTCTTCAGCCTCGGGTCATAGCTAAGGTAACAGCCGGGAAAATAGCAAACTTCCATGCCTTCGGCAAACGGCTTTACGCCGAGCCCCTCGGCCCAGTCCGCGCGCGTTTTCCGGTCCTCGTTAAAGGGGTTCCCCTGCGCTGTCAGGCCTGCGCTCACGGTGCGATACGGCTTGACCGAGGCGTGGAACACGTTGTATCCCGTCGCCATCTTGCGGATGGCAACCATATTGTTTATCTGCTTCACGTCCCTGGGGCACCGCTGCGGGCACTTGCCGCAAGTCGTGCAGCGCCATATATCTTCCTTCTCGATCTCCGAGAGGCCGAATACGGCCTCACGGATGAGCTTGCGCATGCTGAACCTGTGAACGCGGTTCCAGGGGCAGACGGTGTCGCATTTTCCGCACTGGTAGCAGAGTTTGACAAAGTCACCGCCCTTGTCTCTTATCTCGTCTATTACCTCTTTAAAGGGGGCTACAGTCTCCACGATTAAGCCTCTCGTTTTATCTTGACGTCCTTAGCCCTTCTCGCTCATGCGGGCTACGGTGTCGGCCACCTTCTGTAATCCGTACTTGTCCACCATCGACGCGAGACCCGACGCTACGTCCTCCATCTCGACGCTTTCTTCGACTTCCTCTTCCCTTTCCTCGTAAATCAGCGCGTCGTTGAGGCACCACTGGACGCAGAGCGGTTTCTCCTGCTTCGGGTCGTCCTCGCACATGTCGCACTTCAGGGGGAGGCCGGAATCCGGCTCCTTGAAGATGTTCCTCGAAGGACACGAGGCCCTGCAGAAGCCGCACTCATCGTATTCTTTTCCGTCGATGACGTACGCGTCTCTGCCCAGGCACTCCGCCGGCGTATACTCACCCGCGTAGACGGGGAGATAGACGTCCCTGATCGGGTCGCGGATAAGGCGTATGCGCGACCTTGCCGGGTTGTTGCTGCCGTACTTCGGGTTGGAGTGGAAGGCGGAGCAAATCATCTCGCACGCCCGGCAGCCGTTGCACTTGTCGACGTCAATCTTGATCGTCTTGACTATCTTCTTAACTTTGCTCATTTTTTATGATCCCTCTCTGTTCCAAGTCTTCGGCAACGTGCCCCAGGTCGAGGCTCTTCAGCGACTCTTTCGTGGGGATGCCGTCATTGTCCCAGCCCTTGAACTTGTAGTACGCGTCGAGGAGCTGATTTTCCAGCTCGGGGAACCGTTTCTTCCAGTGGTCTTCCGGCGGCTTCTCGTCTGCCCTCCGCAGGCCCCTTCTGACGTTGATGGCCCTGACGAGGCTGCGGTTCCGCTTGTAGACAGTCTTCAGGCCCTCTTCGTCTATCTCCACGCCTGCCCCGGACGAGATGAGCTTCGGGTAATTGTGTATGTGGTACGGGGGCTTTAACGGGAAGGAAGACAGGCCGGCGCAAACGCCCAGGGCGTCGTCCGTGTAGTGCATCATCTCCTGCCAATCGACGATGTCGACGGACATGTCTACGGTCGGGTAATACGGGTTGGAGCGCTCGCCCCTTAAATCCCAGTCAAGGACATACTGCTTGAACTTCTCGTCCGGCACCTGTACCCAGTCCCTGATGAACTCTTCTTTCTCTTCCTGGGTGGCAAAAGCCGACTGCGGGAACTGCCCTTCGATCTGGGTGATATTTATCTTCTCCCCCGTGGCATACATGAGGAAATAGACGGGGTTGAGCATTCCGAGCTTCAGGGGAAGCTGCTCGTGCTTCTTGATGTTGTTGTGGGCAAATGCTTCCGCACCCTTGCCGATTTTCTGCGCGGCCCAGTGGGTGCCGTCCGCCAGGATGTCGCCTATGCCTTCCCTGCGGACGATCCTGTCGAGGAGCCAGTAGAACTTGCCCTCGGCGTCCGTCGGGCAGCCCGCGAAGTCGGAGTCGCTCAGGATGCCTGCCTCTCTCAGCTCGAAGGCGAAAGCCATGATCTGCGGCGTCGAGAAGCCGTCCACTCCGTACTCGGTGGCGCGCTGGGCGATCTTGAAGCCGAAATCGAGGTCGTCCACAAAGGCGGCCATCGTGTAAGTCAGCTTCGAGAAACACTTCATCATGTACGTGGAGATGCCCGGCACGGTGATGATCGCGCCGCACTTGATCGGGCAGTTATAGCAGCTTATGAGGCGCTTGCGGACGTTGAGCTGCGTATCTTTCCACTTCTTCTCGATCTGGTCGTTCCAGAAATCCTTCCGGCGCGTGCGCGCGTTGCCCCACATGAAGTTCTCGGTGTGCCACTTCTCATCGGTGTGGAGCATTTCCTGCGGCGAGCCGAGGCCCTGCAGAATGGTCATGACGTTGGGCACGGGGTTTTCGTTCCGGAACCTTATGTACTTGAGGACGTCGTTGCAAAGCTCAAGGAATTCCCCCGGCCTGGCGAGGTTGATATCCTTGGTGCCGCGGACGGCAATCGCCTTTACGCCTTTCGAGCCCATGACTGCGCCTATGCCCAGCCGGCTGGCGCTCGACCTGCCCTGCTCGATCGACGCCGTGAACACCCTGTTCTCGCCTGCAAGGCCAATAGCGGCGACCTGGGCCATCGGCTCCTTCAGCTCCTTGCGGATCAACTCCTGCGTCTCGACCGCCCCTTTGCCCGCAAGGTGGGCTGCGTCGCGGATCTCGATCTTGTCGTTGTTTATCCAGATGTAGACAAGGCTCGGCGACTTGCCGCGCAGGATGATTTTGTCGTAACCCGCATATTTCATCTCCGGCGCAAAGAAACCACCCATCATCGAGTAGCCCATCAGCAAGGTCTGGGGCGAATACGTTGTGATGATGGTCCGGTTGGCGCCCGGCGCAGGCGTGCCGCCGAGAAGTCCGGCGCTGAATATGAGCAGGTTATCGGGAGAGAAAGGATCTGTCTCTGCCGGGACCCTGTCCCAAAGCATCTTGGCGTTCGTGCCCAGACCCCCGAGGTGAAGATCGGTATCCTTCTGGTCCGTCGCTACCCTTTCTACCCCCCCTCGTGAAAGATCGATTTCCAGATTAAAACCGGTTTCTGCGTACCTCATTAGTCGGCCTCTCTACTTGTTCTTATTTTCACGTACTGTATACCAACTCATCGCTGCTCTGTCAAGACATTTTTCGCTCCTTAACGCTCATGCACCCTGGGGTGCAGCCGCCACGAGATCTCCTCCGATATTCCCTTCAGCAATGCCCTCACCTGCGAGATCGACGCGTCCGGCACCTGGCTCGTCAGGCCGACCGCCCAGACCGCCGCCTGGACGTCGCTGCGCCCCGACACAACAGGCACGGCAAAGGCAACTACCCCATCTATAAACTCCTCCATATCGTATGCAACGCCCTCTTCGCGGACTTTCAGGACTTCCGCCCTGAACACTGCTTTATCGACGACCGAGCGGGCTGTAAACCTGTGCAGCTCCGCGCGAGCCAGGACATCGTCGATTGCCTGGTCGGGCAGAAGGGAAAGCATCGCCTTGATGCCGGCCCCCGCCAGGACGGGCATCTGCAAGCCTATCTCGGCCGACACCTTCAAGCCATGCCCGGAATCGACTTTATCGATAACGATGGCGTGCTTGTCCGAGCGAAGCCCGAGAAACGCCGAAAGGCCGGTCTGTTCGTGGATTTTGTCGAGGTATGGGTGGATGGTCTGGATCAGGGCGGAGCGCTTGCCCGCCATGTTCGCAAGCATATAGAAGCGCGCGCCGAGACCGAACTTTCCGTCGCCGTGATTTTCAAGGACATTGAGGGCCGTGAGGGTGTGGCCTATGTTGAAGACGGTGCTCTTATTGAGGTCGAGCTTACCCGATATGTCGCTGATCCCCATAGGCCCTTTCGCCCTGGCAAGAAGCTCCAGTATGGCGAAGCACTTATCGATGGCGGGCACTCTCGTAAACACGGGGGACATAACGATCCTGCCTGTTTTATATATAGAACGCTTGTTTATTATAGCACGTTCCATTGGTACGCTGTCAATACCAATTGGGGCCTGTATGTGAAAAGCTGTTACAAGCCAGGGGTGTGTCAAGCATACGGCCAGCTGGCGCCGGGATTTGTCTGCCGGGCGCTCTCCTTGCCGGTCACGTCAAGCATATTTATACTCTAAGACGACGGACGGGCCGCGAAAGCCGCCTGTATTTGCGCGTAATTGGCCTTTGCGTAAAATTTTCTAGCCGTTTTGAGGCCGTTTTAGGTTATACTATGCGTCGCATGCGCCCATAGCTCAACTGGATAGAGTGCCGGACTACGAATCCGTAGGTTGCAGGTTCGAATCCTGCTGGGCGCGCCATTTTCCCCATTCGGAGTCTCTGTAGAGTCTCCGGCCCTTAACACTCCAAGTGTAAAAACCTATTGTCTCATCAATAAGAATCAGAATTTCTAAAATTTTTCTTGACTGACGATGACGGTAGGTCTATATTATGGACATGACGTCTTATGAATGGAGTGTGGGTCCAGATGGGAGTCGTTGAGCGAAGGAAGCGCGAAAGGGAAGTAAGGAGAGAACTCGCCATCGACGCGGCGATGAGGATATTCGAGGAGGAGGGTTATTACGCCCTCACCATGGAAAAGATCGCGGAGCGTTCCGAGGTCAGCCGGGCAGCCCTCTATCTCTATTTCAAGAGCAAGGAAGAGATACTTATAAGCGCGATAGTCTCCCACGCCGACTATTTTGCCCGCATCTTACAGGAGACCTACGATAACCGAGAGACCATCCGGGACGAGCTGCTGGAGAAACTATGGGAATGCTTTAAGAGGTTCTACGCAAAAGACCCCGTGGCCTTTACAGCGTGGCAGTTTTTCCATCAATACCAGACGATCGGCGCGCTCCCTCAGGAGCTGCGCGATGTCCTACACGAGGCCGGCGCCAGGGTCGTCGGCATTCAGCACAAGATAGTCGGATATGCCGTAGAGGAAGGGATATTCATTGAAAGCGACTACAGGGCGCTCTCGGAGGTTATATGGTCTACTTTCCTGGGCATCGTATACACAGAACGGAGCAAGAACGTGCTCTCGCACAAGAACCATATGGCCGTGACACAGGACCTCGCGAAGAAGTTGCTGGCGCGTGGCGTGCTGAATCCGTCCCAGGGAAGCGGCAGGAAGGATGCCCGTCCGCCGAAGGTGCGTTCATGAAGACGGAGCATCGGGAACGGTCGGATAGCGCAGAGCGATGGATGCGGCCAGCCGCTTGTCGCTTGTCGTTATATACACTCTCATATATCGATCTTTCGGGAATTGCTGAAAAATCGCGAAGGAAGGAGGAAGGATCATGCAGATGGGTATGACTATGGGCTGCGAGCTTTATCAAGAGCTCCTGCCGGATTTCGAGGACGAGGCTGATGAGGCAACCGGGGACCGATCTTCTACCGTCCAGTCCACAGGGTCGGCTTCCCCTGCTCGGGACGACGGAACGACAGGCTCGAACGCGTCCCATGCAGTGACGAAATAGTATATCACCGGCGTTCCCTCGAAGGGACTGCCGGGCGCCATTCCTTAATAAAGGAGGAATTACTATGGGCAGAGTGACAGAGGCAGTAAGGCGTTTCGTCTTCCGGGAGAAACTACTCCAGAGGTTCGAGAAAGAAGTGGTGGCGGGAGAAGCGGCAACGATCGACGTGCACCTGAGAAAAGGAACAGAATACGTAGTGGAGGGCGCTATCCTGAAAAGCAGGGCAAAGCCGGTCCTGTCGCTCGGGGATGTCCACGGCCTTGCGCGTCCGTGCTACGTCTTAGACACACAAGGCCGTTTCTACTTCACTCCTGACAAGGACGGGTTCTACACCATTCGCGTCGCCGTCGAGGCTGCGGCGGCCCGCCAGGAAGCGGCAACCGTCTCGATCGCCCTTTGCGCCGTCCTTCCTTCTCACCAGTGTTTCGAATCGCCCTGGGTTTTTCCACGCTACTTCGCATTGCCGCCGGCCGTAGGAAAAGAGCCGGCCGGAGAAACGCCCACGACGGAAGCAGCCGTTCGGGACTGGGAAGCGCAGGACAGACGGGTGGCGTCACAGAGACGTAACTAACTTCCGGTCGAAAAGGTATCTTCGAGGGTCTACCCCCTTCGGCCCTCTTTCGCCGGCAGGCAGTGTTCCCCGGTAAACCGGGGACCTGCCTTCCGGTCAGCTCTTGACGGCCGAGCGCCCCATGTCACAATACCTGCCTCCGCCGATTTCTATCTAACTCAACTTGCCGCAGCAGCCGCATGTGGTATATAATGAGTTGCACGTAACCAACACGGAAAAGCCTCCGGAAAGGACATAAGAGAGTGGGAAGAAGGAAGACCAGGGTCATAAGCGTCGGCAGCGTGCGCATCGGAGGGGCCAACCCCATCAGCGTCCAGTCGATGCTCAAGACGGACCCGCAGAATTTTCCGCAGACCCTCGCCCAGCTCAGGGACGTAAAAAGGGCAGGCTGCGAGATCATAAGGATCGCCCTGCCCCAGGAAGACACGTGCAAGATCATCCCGTTTTTGAAGCGGGAAGTCGATATACCGATCATCGCCGATGTCCATTTCAACCACCGCATCGCGCTTAAGGCCGTTGATGCAGGTATCGACGGCATCAGGATCAACCCCGGCACGATCAACAACACGAAGAAGCTGAAGGAAGTGGCAGCCGCCTGCCGCGACGCCAAAGTGCCTGTCCGCATAGGAATAAACGTGGGCTCCCTCGAAAAGAGGATCATCAGGAAGTACGCGAGGCCCGGCGCGGATGCAATGGTGGAAAGCGCCCTCGACGCAGTAAAGCTCTTCGAGGACCAGGGGCACCCTGCCCTCAAGGTCTCCCTCAAGGCGTCCGACATCCTCCAGACCTTAGAGGCGTACAGGAAGTTCTCCCGCGCATCCGACGTGCCCCTTCACGTGGGCGTCACAGAGGCGGGGCCTGTTTTCTCGGGCGTCATCAAGTCCGCAATGGGGATCGGCATACTGCTGAATGAGGGCATAGGCGATACGATACGCGTCTCTCTCACGGGCGACCCTGTTTATGAAGTGACTGCGGGATACCACATCCTGCGCGGCCTGGGACTGAGAAAGAGGGGCATCAATATCATCTCGTGTCCGACGTGCGGCAGGTGCAGAGTAAACTTGCGTGAGACGGTAGAGGAATTCGAGAAAGCGGTCGCCCACGTAGACGCCTACCTGGACGTCGCTATCATGGGGTGCGAAGTGAACGGCCCCGGAGAGGCGCGCGACGCGGACTTAGGGATAGCCTTCGGCGCGGAGAACGCCATCCTCTTCTCGAAGGGCACGGTCAAGAAGACCGCTATACCGAGGGAGCTTGCGACAAAGATTCTGGTCGAAGAGATACACGACCTGTCCCGCTCTTAGCCTTTTTTCTCCAACTGACCCGACGCCGCCCGCCTCGTCAGCACCACGCGCTGAATCACAGTCAGGTGAGTAAGCACCGCCAGGATGACGACCACCGGGCGCAGCACATTGAAGAACAGCCCCACCAACAGCAGGATGATCCTTTCAGACCTCTCCAAAAGGCCGTTCCTGCACTCGATAGACGCAGCCTCCGCCCGCGCCCTCGCGTACGGGATGATGGCCGTCCCTATCGCCGCGAAGAACGCGATCATCGCGAAGACCGGGTCGGGCTCGGCCTCGCGCAGGAAATGGATCGAGATACCGAGCATAATAAGGAGGTCCGAGTACCGGTCGAGCACAGAGTCGAGGAAGCCCCCGAAGGGCGTCATCATCTTCGTGCTGCGCGCTACTGCGCCGTCCAGAAGGTCGAAGAAACCTGATATCACGAGAAGGAAGCCGGCCACATAAGAGCGGCCACCCGAAAGCCGCAGACGCGGCTGCCAGGATCGAAAACAAAAGCCCGAAAACGGTCAGGACGTTCGGGCTGACGGCCCTGCGGCCGAAAAAAAGTCCGTACAATTTGATCAGCAATGGGTCGAGAGAATGGCCGATTTTCGAGCTAATCAAAGGAAATCCTGAAACACCCTTACGACAGCTTGAAGAGACCGCGCCTGTCAGCCCCGCGCGTTACCTGAACCTCTCCCCTTTTATAAACTCCTCGACCATCCTTCTGGCCACGTCGTCGGGGTACTGATGTATCGGGTGTTTCATGGTGTATCCCGATATCGACTCAAGGACGCCGCCTACGCCCCTGTCGCGCGCGAGCTTGCAGCACCTGATGGCGTCGATGACGCAGCCGCCGCTGTTCGGCGAATCTTCGACGGAGAGGCGCAGTTCCAGGTCGATAGGGATGTCCCCGAAGATCCTTCCTTCCATGCGGAGGAAGCAGACCTTGTTGTCGAGCTGCCACGGGACATAGTCGGACGGCCCGACGTGGATGTTATCCGGGTCGAGGGGCTTGTCGAGAAGGGACTGGACGGCCTCGGTCTTCGATATCTTCTTGGACACGAGCCTTTCCCTGTTCAGCATATTGAGGAAGTCGGTATTGCCGCCGGTGTTGAGCTGGTAGGTCCTGTCGATGGAGACGCCCCTGTCGGAGAAGAGCTTGGCCAGCATACGGTGGATTATCGTAGCGCCTATCTGCGATTTTACGTCGTCCCCGACGATGGGGATCCGCTTCTCCTCGAACGCGGCTGCCCATCGCTCGTCGGACGCGATAAAGACCGGGATACAGTTGATCAGGCTGACGCCTGTCTCCAGACAGCAGGTCGCGTAAAACCTGGCGGCCTCTTCCGAGCCGACGGGGAGATAGTTCACCAGGATATCGACTTTGCGGTCCTTGAGGATGGCAACGACGTCGTCGGGCTCCTTGTCCGCAGGGACAAACCTCCGCTCTTCGGGGTAGTCGGCCATGTGGGGGGAGACGCCGTCGAGCACCCTACCCATCGAGACCGTCATATCGCCGTCCCTTAAAGCGGACCCGATCTTCTTCGTGCAATTCGGGGCCGCAAAGATGGCCTCCCGGAAGGGCTTGCCCACCTTGCGCTTGTCTATGTCGAAGGCCGCAACGATCTTGATGCTTTCGGCCGTGTACCCGCCGATCTCATAGTGCATCAAGCCCGAAGCGACGTCTGTTTCCTTTTTGGCAGAGTAGTAGTCAATTCCCTGAGCGAGGGAGCTTGCACAGTTGCCGGTTCCTACAATCGCTATCCTGATATCGCGCATCAGCTCCCCTAGTCGTTTCTCATTTTTAGAATATTTATTAAAAAAAGTCAATCAAAACGGCCCGGACCGGGCGGAACAATCAGGCCGTCTTCTTGTATTGGCTCACTCCCATCTCGTACAAATCATTACCGAAAACATCGTTGATAACGAACAGCGGAAAATCTTCCACGAGGAGCCTCGATACGGCTTCCGGTCCGAGTTCCGCGTAGGCTATGATGTCGTATGTCTTTATACATTTCGAAAGGAGCGCCCCGGCTCCGCCCGTCCCGCCGAAATAGACCGCCTTGTTCTCCCGGAGGGCGTCTTTTACTGCCTGCGACCGCTTCCCTTTGCCGATCATCCCTTTCAGGCCGAGGGCCAGAAGCGTCGGTGCATAGGCGTCCATACGGGAAGCCGTAGTCGGCCCGGCTGCGCCGATAACGCGGCCCGGGGGCGGCGGGGTCGGCCCGCAATAGTAGATGACCTGGCCCTTGATGTCGAAGGGCAGAGGGCTGCCTTCGCGCAGCGCCTCCATGAACCGCTTGTGCGCCGCGTCCCTTGCTGTATAGATATAGCCGGAGAGCAGCACCTTGTCCCCCGACTTCAAAGCAGTCACGCTCTCGTCGTCGAGCGGAGTCCTGATCTTCTTTATCTCCATTCGTCCCCCTAAAGCGTCACTTCCCGGACCCTGTGGGCATGGCACTGTATATTTACCGCTACCGGCAGAGATGCGATGTGGCACGGCTGGGTCTTGATATGCACGTCGAGCGCCGTGACCGTACCCCCGTAGCCGCCCGGGCCTATCCCCAGGCGGTTTATCTCCTCAAGCACCTCGAGCTCGAGGCCGGCGACGAAGGCATCCTGGTTCCTCGCGCCGAAGGGGACCATCAGGGCCTCTTTCGACAGCAGCGCCGATGTCTCGAAATTCCCCCCTATCCCGACGCCTACCGTAATGGGCGGGCACGGGTTCGGGCCTCCCTTCTTCACCATATCGATGATGAATTCCTTAATGCCGGGCACGCCAGCAGAGGGGGTGAGCATCCTCACCTCGCTGTAGTTCTCGCTCCCGCCCCCCTTGGGCATCACGACGATCCTCACCCCTTCGCCGTTTACAACGGACGTGTGGATGATGGCCGGCGTGTTGTCCCCCGTATTCTTCCTCGTGAAGGGGTCGCAGCAGGATTTCCTCAGGTAGCCTTTGGCGTAGGCGTCGCGGACGCCGGCAGTGACGGCCTCTTTCAGGGGTCCGCCGGTCAGGTGCACGTCCTGGCCTACCTCAATGAAGAGGATGGCCAGGCCCGTGTCCTGGCATATGGGTATTCTCTCTTTGGCAGCAGTCTCTGCGTTCATAAGCAGCTCCCGGAGCACTTCCCTGCCTGCGGGAGACATCTCTTCCCCGACCGCTATCGTCAGCCTGTCCAGAACGTCCGGGTGAAGGTCGATGTTGGCTTCGATAAACAGCTTTTCGACCGCGGCTGCGATATCTGTTACAGGCACCTCCCTCATCGTTACTCCTTGTAAGCCTGGATGATGCCCTTCTCCATGAGGATGCCGACCTCTTCCTGCGCCCTCTTGATCTTCGTCTCGGCTATGGTGAACAGTTCTTTTTCGCTCAGCTTCAGGCGGGCGACGCCCTGCTCCATCGCTTTCTTCGCTACTGCGACGGCCTCCCTCGGGAAGACTTCCATTTCATCCATCGTGGGGAGCAGGTAGGTTTCGGAGATGCCCTTGTCCTCGGCGCACTTGGCAAGCTCGACGGCTGCCGCAATGCACATCTCGTCCGTGATCGTCCTGGCCATGACGTCCAGGGTGCCCCTGAATATGGCCGGGAAGCCGATGGAGTTGTTGACCTGATTCGGAAAATCGCTCCTGCCCGTCGCAACGACCCTCGCGCCCGCCTCTTTGGCGTCCCACGGCCAGATCTCCGGGATGGGGTTCGCGCAAGCGAAGACGATGCCGTTGTCGGCCATCTTCGAGATCCATTCCTTCTTGATTACGTCCGGCCCGGACTTTGACAGCGCAATAACTGCGTCCTGGCCCGCTAAGGCCTCCGGCATGTCGCCGTTCCTGTTTTCGCCGTTTGTCACCTGGGCAAGCTCCCATTTCTCCTTGTGCTTCTTCGGGTCGATGTCGTCCCTCTTCTTCGAGAGGATGCCCTTGCTGTCCACGATGAGCATCTTCTTCGGGTCCGCCCCTGCCTTGAAGAGCATGCGGGCAGTGCAGACGTTGGCGGAGCCTACGCCGATGAGCGTTATTTTCGCCTCATTCATCGGACTTCTTCACGACCTTCAGCGCATTTATCAGGCCCGCGACCGTCACGGCCGCCGTGCCCTGCTGGTCGTCGTGCCATACGGGGATAGGGGCCTCGGCGCGCAGCTTTTCGAGGATATAGAAGCACTTCGGGTTTTCTATATCTTCCAGGTTGATGCCCCCGAACGTCGGGCAGAGGTACTTGACCGTCTTAATGAACTCATCGGGGTCTTTCGTATCCAGACAAATCGGGAATGCATCGACGCCGCCCAGGTATTTAAACAGAAGGGCCTTGCCCTCCATAACCGGCAGGCCCGCCATGGGCCCTATGTCGCCCAGCCCGAGCACGCGGGTGCCGTCCGTGACGATGCCGACCATGTTCCCTTTGTTCGTCATTTCGTAGACGGCCTCCGGGTTGCGCTGTATCTCCCGGCACGGCTCGGCTACGCCCGGCGTATACCAGATGGAGAAATCATTGATGTCCCGTATTACGCACTTGGGCACGATCTCGATTTTCCCCCTATAATAGGGGTGCATCTTCATAGCGTCCGCAGCCGGCTTCTTTGCCTTTGCCAGAAGTTCTTCCTTCGTTACCTTTGTCTCCATAATCTCCTCACTCTCCGGAATCTATTTGTCGTGATTGTTATTTTCCGGGCGCTCTTATTATTCCGGCCCGCCAAGCTTTAAACGGCGCCCTGTCACCCTAGAACATTTTATAGACAATCAGAAAAATTTGCTACAATATACGTGATATTTCAACCCCGGAACACGAAAAAACATGGTCACAAAAGATACCAATTTCAAGGGGCCCCATTGATCGCCCCTTAACCCCAATGATTGCAATCTGTCCCGGTTTTGCTTATTATTCACGTAGAAACGTTTTCATTCGGCCAGTATATTCCGAGGAAGGACCGCAATGGAAGGGCGCCCAGAGACTTCCGTGCATGTACCGGAAGACGTCAGGAACGAAGTAGATAAGCTCGTAAAGGAGCTGAACTATCACGGCTTCCTTTATTACGTGCAGGACGCCCCGGTCCTGCCCGATTCCGAATACGACCGGTTATACAGGCGGCTCAAGGAGCTTGAGGAGCAATACGGGTACGTCCTGCCCGATTCGCCCACGCAGCGGGTAGGCGCGCCTGCGGCCGAGAGGTTCGGCAAGATCACCCATGCCCAGCCCATGCTCTCCCTCGACAACGCATTCTCGAAGGAAGAGCTGGCGGAATTCGACAAAAGGGTCAAGCGGCTTCTCAGGACGGATGGGGAGATAGAATACACGGTCGAGCCGAAATATGACGGCCTCGCCATAGAGTTGACGTACGTGCGCGGCCTTCTCGCGTCGGCAGCGACAAGGGGCGACGGCCAGGTGGGCGAGGACATAACGAACAACGTCATGACCATCAAGTCGGCCCCTGTCAGGTTTGCGGCAGCCGCAGTCCCCGAAGTCATGGATATACGCGGCGAAGTCTACATGAACATCGGGGAGTTCAAAAAGCTCAACACGGAGAGAGAGGCAGCGGGCGAGCAGCCCTTCGCCAACCCCAGGAACGCTGCCGCCGGCACCGTCAGGCAGCTCGACCCCTCAGTCACCGCCTCCAGGCGGCTCTACCTCGTCTGCTACGGCGCAGGGAGGGTGCAGGGCCTGGACATACTCAGCCAAACCGGCCTCATCGACTGGCTCAAAGAAGCCCACTTCCCCACGCCCGCGTTCTTCAGGAGGGTGAAGGGCATCGACGCAGCGATAGAGGCAGTCTCCGAGATTGAAAAAAGGAGGGACTCCTTTCCCTTCGAGACGGACGGGGCCGTCCTGAAGGTGGACGACTACACCCTTCAGCAGCAGCTCGGCGCGAAGACGAGAGAACCCCGCTGGGCGATTGCCTACAAGTTCCAGGCCCACCAGGCGATCACCAGAATAATCGACATCCAGGGGAGCGTCGGCAGGACGGGCATCATTACGCCTTTCGCAGTGCTGGAGCCCGTGGGTATCGGCGGCGTGACCGTATCGAGGTCTACGCTCCACAACTGGGACGAGCTCGACCGCAAGGACATACGGGTCGGAGACACGGTCGTCATCGAGAGGGCGGGCGACGTCATACCCCACGTCATATCGGTAATAAAAGAAAGGCGGCCGGAAGGGTCGAAGCCGGTCGAGGTCCCTAAGACCTGCCCGGCCTGCGGATCGGCCGTCGTGCGGGAGAAGGACGAGGTGGCCCTCCGGTGCGTCTCCCTCTCGTGCCCCGCCCAGGTGCAGGAGAAGATCATCCATTTCGCATCGAGGGGAGGCATGGATATAGAGGGCCTGGGCGAAAAGAACGTGGCCGTCCTTTACTCCGAGAGCTTCATCGAGCGGTTCGAGGACATTTACAGGCTGACGAAAGAGCAGATCGAGGGACTTCCGCGCTTCGCCGAGAAATCGGCCCAAAACCTGATCGACGCCATAGAGCGGTCAAAGCGGACGACCCTTGCGAAATTCCTCTTCGCCATCGGCATACCGCACGTCGGGGAATACGGGGCGCGCCTGCTCGCTGCAAATTTCCTGAACCTCGAGGCCCTTTACAGGGTGGATGTAAAGGCCGTGCAGGGCATAAAACAGGTAGGCGAGACGATAGCCGACGCAGTCGCCACCTTCTTTGGAGCCGAGGGGAACATCGAGACGTTCGAAACGCTGAAGTCCCTCGGCGTAAAGCTCGAAAACCCCGACTTCGCCGCTGCCGGGGCGGCCCCGGAAGGGGTGCTTGCGGGCAAGACGCTCGTCATCACCGGTACACTGCCGGAAGCACGCGCGAAGGTCGAGGAGCTGATCGACAGGCACGGCGGCCGGGCGGTCTCGCAGGTATCGGCCTCCACGGATTATCTCGTTGTCGGAGAAAACGCAGGATCGAAACTGGCAAAGGCGGAAAAATTGGGCGTAAAGAGAATCACGTACGAAGAGGCTCGTCAGTATGCTGGACGAAAGGGGATAACACCATGCAAGCCATCATCGTCGGGACCTCATTATTGCGCTCCATGCTTTTCAGGAACTGGGAAGAAAAAACCATTGATACGCCATACGGCAAAGTCTCCGCCAGGAAGGCATCGCAGTACGTCTTCCTGCAGCGCCACGGAAAGAAGGCGGTTCCTCCCCATATGATAAACCACAAGGCTAATATCTGGGCCCTGAAGAGCTTAGGGGTCGAAGGGGTCATCGCCGTCAGCTCGGTCGGCAGCCTAAAAGCGGGGCTGCGCCCCGGCACCTTCATGATACCGGACGATTTTATCTCCTTCTCGCCGAACCCCAGTCTTTACGATTACGAGATGCACTTCACGGTGCCGGTGATGGACGCCGACTACGCAGGGAGGATGAACCGCCTCTGCACGGGCATGGAAATGGAAGTCGTGCTCGGCGGCATATACATCCAGACCACCGGGCCGCGTCTAGAGACGAGGGCGGAGATCGGCGTCCTCAAGAAAATGGGCGACGTCGTGGGCATGACGATGGCGTCGGAAGCGACGCTCTGTATGGAATATGCGATACCTTACGTCACTCTGTGCTCGATCGACAATTACGCCAACGGCATCCTGAAAGTCCCTCTGTCGCTGACTGAGGTGGAGGACCAGGTGGGCAGGAACGCAGCCACCCTCGAGGCCGTCCTGCAAACGATCCTCGCCGAAGGGTTTTGATGGACATCCTGATCAAAGGCGTCCGTCTCGCCGACGGTCTGTTTCGGGATATTTTCATCGATAACGGCAGGATCGAAGAGATATCGCCGGAATGCAGGCGTCCCGCTCATAAGATCATCGACGGCCGCAGCAAGGTCGCCCTGCCCTCTTTCATCAACGGCCACACGCACGCCGCGATGACGCTCATGCGCGGTTACGCGGACGACATGCCCCTGAAGCAATGGCTGGAAGAAAAAATATGGGTGCTGGAGGCAAAGCTGACGGGCGAGGACGTCTACTGGGGAACAAAGCTCGCCTGCCTGGAGATGATAAAGAACGGCATCACGGCCTTCAACGACATGTACTGGTTCTGGGAGGACTCGGCCAGGGCCGTATGCGAGATGGGCATGCGGGCCGTCCTGTCGGGCGTCTTCATCGATATGCTCGACCCGGAGAAGGGCAGCAAGCAGATAGACGCGAACATCGAGCTTTTCGGCATCGCAAAAAAATACAGCCCGAACGTCGTCTTCGCCCTCGGCCCGCACGCGGTCTACAGCGTATCAAAGGAGAGCCTCGCATGGGTGGGCGACTTTTCAAGGCAGCACGACGTACCAGTCCACATGCACCTTGCGGAAAGCGCCGACGAGGCGCGGCTCACGCATGAGAGATACGGCCTCTCGCCCGTCGAGCTGCTGGAGGAGCTGGGCGTGCTGTCAAGCCGGTTCGCGGGCGCCCACGGCTGCTGGCTGACGGAAGCCGACGCATCGCTCCTTGCGCGCTCCGGGGCCAGCCTTGTCACGAACCCCGTCTCCAACCTGAAGCTTTCCGTCGGCAGCCTTTTCCCGTACAGGCTCGTAAAGGAGCACGCTATCCCATACTGCTTCGGCACGGACGGCTCCTCATCCAATAACGGCCTTGACATGGTGGAGACGATGAAGCTCGCATCCCTCCTCGGCAAATTCTCAACGGGGGACCCGACCTTCCTGCCGGCCCGCGAGGCGCACGAAAGGGCCACAAAAGAGGCCGCACGCATCTTCTCGCTCGGCGACTGGTCGATAACGACAGGCTCCACTGCCGACATAATCCTTCTCGACCTGGCGAGCGTCCGCTTCGTGCCCAACTTCGACATCTATTCCGACATCGTCTATTCGGCGAAGTCGTGCGACGTGGACACGGTGATCTGCATGGGAAAAGTGCTGATGGAGAACAAGCACGTAGAAGGCGAGGAAGAGATCATGCAGCGGGCCGGACAGATTGCCAGGGGCCTGCCTTCACGATGAGGCTCGTCTGCGACGCCATGCTGGGGAAGCTGGCCCGTTACCTGCGCATGCTCGGATTCGATACGGCCTATGTCCCGAACAGGGCAGCCCTCGACCGCATGCTTGCGAGCGAGCCGGACCGCATTCTTCTCACCCGCCGCAGGGGCGCAGTTCCCGGCTTCAACCGCACCGTGCGTATCGAATCGGAGATCGCGCGGGAGCAGCTTAGGGAAGTTAAAGCGCTCGTAAAACCGCACCTCTCACGCGATGCCGTCTTTTCCAGGTGCATCGAATGCAACGTGGAGCTTACGGACATCGACAAGAGCGACGTCGAGCCGTCCGTCCCCGAATTCGTTTACCACAATTACTCGCGCTTCAGGACCTGCCCTTCCTGCAGAAGGATATACTGGGAAGGCTCCCACAGCAAGGCTATGGAAGCGCTGATAGAGGAGATATTCGCCTAATGCCGCCCTTCCCTTTCAAGAAATTAATCGAACGATTAAAGGAATTTTATTCGGACGACGTGCCTGTCGTCACCAGGCTCGCCGCCCGCAGGCACGACCCGTTCCTGGTGCTCATCGGCTGCCTCCTCAGCCTGCGCACCAAGGACGAGACGACGGATAAGGCCATGGAACGGCTGACCAAAATAGCCCGCACGCCGAAGGCAATCCTTGCGATGCCCGTTGCGGAGATCGAGAAGGCGATTTATCCGGTCGGCTTCTACAGGGTAAAGGCGCGCCTCCTGCGGGAGCGTGTCGCGGACCGTCATCGAGAAATACGGCAACCACGTGCCCGATACGCTCGAAGAGCTGCTGACTATCAAGGGCGTTGGGCGGAAAACGGCCAACATCGTTATCACGGAGGCCTTCGGCATCCCCGGCGTAGCAGTCGACACGCACGTACACCGCATCTCGAACAGGCTGGGCATCGTCAGGACCAGGTCGCCGGTCGAGACAGAGATGGAGCTGCGCCGGCTTCTTCCGCAGCAATACTGGATATCATTCAACCCGCTCATCGTCACCCACGGGCGCAGGACATGCGTGCCCATCTCTCCTTTCTGCAGCAAATGCCCGGTGTGGGATATATGCGGCCGGGTTGGCGTAACGCGGTCCAGGTAAGGAGAGCGCATTAAGCAACCCGTGCTGCGCCGTTTCAAAGCCCGTAAAGACACCACCTTTATCTTTTTCCGGTTCGGTCGATAATAGTTACGATTATGGAAAAGTGCCACGGGGTCCGAAAACCAGATAAAAGCCCGGGGTGCGCATCCGAGGATAATCTGCGGCCCAGAGTCCCTGCCGGCCAGGGAGGCGGTTCGCAGGCCATCCGGAAGGCTGCGGCCCCGATGTCCGCCGAAGGCGCCGAGAAATTCAGGCTCCTTTTCGATAACTCCCCCGACGCCATACTACTGATAGACGGCGAGACGTACATCGATTGCAATGAGGCGGCCCTGGCGATGCTCGGGTGCGAGCGGAAAGACCAGGTAATCGGCCTCTTCCCGTGGGATCAGGCCCCTGAGAGGCAGCCGGACGGCCGCCTCTCGCGCGACGTGGCCAGGGAGCACATCCGGCGGACCCTGCGTCAAGGCCGCAACCGCTTCGAGTTCCTGAGGCGCGCGATGGACGGCAGGGAGGTACTGGTCGAGATTTCACACACGGTCATCCCCATCGGGGGCAGACCGATTATTTATAACGTATTGAGGGACATCACCGAGCGCCGTAAGGCCGAGATTTCCCTCCAGGAATCGGAGAGGAAGTTCAGGGACCTTGTAGAGAAGTCCTTCGTGGGCGTCTATCTCCTACAGGACGGCCTCTTCAGATACGTCAACGCCCGGCTTGCGGAGATATACAAGCTCTCTGTCGATGAGATAACGAACATAAAGAGCCCCGCAGACCTGGTTCATCCGGACGACTTACCGGAGGTAGCGGAGCATACCCGCAGGAAGATCTCCGGGGAGGTCGACTCGACCCACTTTAGCTTCAGAGCGATATTGCAGGACGGTGAGATCCGCCATCTCGAAGCCTACAGCTCCCGGACCGTCTACATGGGCCGGCATGCCATTATCGGTACGCTTCAGGACGTCACGGAGCGCAAGACCGACGAAGATGAGCTGCGCTGGAAAACGATTTTCCTTCAGGCCATGGTAAGCTCCTCTGACGACGGCATCCTTATGGTGGACACCCGCGAACGGAGGGTCGTCGAGAACCAGAGGATGATCGACATGTGGAAGATACCCCAGAATATAGTGCAAAACGGGGACGAAGAGGAGAAGATAAAATATGTGATGTCGGCGATCAAGGAGCCGCGCCGGTTCTACGACATGATCGTCCGCGTCTACAACCATCCCGGCGAGACGGTCAGGGGAGAGTTCGAGCTGGCGGACGGCACGGTTGTCGATGCCGGCTCCCACCCGGTCCTCGGCAAGGAAGGGCAGCATTTCGGCCGCATCTGGAAATTCCGCGACATCACTGAAATGAGGCGGTACTGGGACATGCTGGAGGCCCTCTCTACAACGGACGGCCTGACGGGCCTTTCCAACAGGAGGCGCTTCGACGAGTTCCTGGAGCGGGAATGGCGCAGGAGCATGCGCCAGCATTCGTGCATATCCCTCATACTGATGGATATCGATTACTTCAAGGAGTATAACGACTTTTACGGCCACCTTGCCGGAGACGAGTGCCTCAAACGGGTGGCAGGCGTTCTTCTTAACGTAGTCCGGCGCGCGGGCGACCTGGCGGCCCGTTACGGGGGCGAAGAGTTTGCCTGCATACTCCCGGATACGGACGCCGAAGGGGCGATGGTCGTCGCGGCCCGCATCATGGAAGGTTTGGAGGGTCTCGCCATGGCCCACGTCCGCTCGCCGAGCGTGGACCACGTCACCATGTGCTGCGGCGTAGCCACCCTCGTCCCTGAAAAAGAGCAGACAGCGTCCGAGTTGATACGTGTGTCCGACCGTCTGCTTTACGCAGCAAAAGAAGAGGGACGCAACCGGATCAAGAACTGGCCCTTCACGAAGGGAACGCCTGTCCCGACCGGGACGGGTTACAACCCGGGCAGGAAGGACGGCATCGACTTCACAAACTTCGGCCTCGCGTGATAAGATTTGACATGGACCCGGATCACCGGGGACAAAAGACGCGATGCATATAGAAGAGAAATCCTTCGATGAGATCGTCAAACGGGCAGTCAGCCGTATTCCGGAAGAAATACGCCTTCACCTGGACAATATTATAATAGCGGTCAGGAGGCGGCCAACGGCGGACATGCTCAGGGAGGTCGGCCTCACGCACCCCGACGATTTGCTGGGCCTCTTCCAGGGAGTGCCGCTCATCGAGCGTTCTGTAACCGCCCCGCCCCTTTACCCCGACACCATACTCCTTTTCCACGAGCCTCTCGAAAGGGCCTGCGATACGGTCGAGGAGCTTGAAGAACAGATCGAGATAACGGTCGTACACGAAGTCGCACACTACATCGGCATGGGCGAAGACCGGCTCGTCGAGCTGGGCTACGAATAACTGTCCTGAATCAGGCACGATAATTGCGCGCGGCTGCCCTTTGCCCTCCCCGATTTCCGGTACGCCTAAAGATTTAATGAACACACATTAAATTTCTTTAACATTTCGCTTGACATCCCGTTTCTTTATTAACTAATATTACGTTCAGTAGTATTAATTCATTTTAAAAAGGAGTTTGTTGGTATGCCAGTAGGTAAGGTAAAATGGTTCAACGATTCAAAAGGATACGGGTTCATCGAGCAGGATGAGGGGGGGGATGTTTTCGTTCATTATTCCGCCATCAAGCAAAATGGTTTCAAGACCCTAAAAACAGGGGAGCAGGTAGAATTTGAGATCGTAAACGGGCCGAAGGGGCCGCAGGCATCAAATGTAGAAAAAGTCGAATAAAAGGGGATTTACCTCCCCTTTTTCTCCTTTTCTTTAATCTGATCCCAAAGGGCATCCATTGCTGCAAGGTCGGCTTTTGCCAAATCCAGGTTGTCTTCGATATATGCAAACCTTCGCAGGAATTTGTCGATGGTCCGCCTGAGGGCGTTTTCCGGATCTACGGCGTGACGCCGTGAGATATTGACGATTGTGAAGAGGAGGTCCCCGACCTCCTCTTCTATCTTGTCCGCGTCACCGAGGTCTTCCGCCTCTCTCAACTCTGCGATCTCCTCGTGCATCTTTTCGTGGATGTCGTCGATCTTCTCCCAGTCGAACCCTGTTTTCGCAGCCCTTCTCGATATGAGATAAGCCCGCAGCAGCGCCGGGAGTATTTTCGGCACGTGGGAAACCGGCGAATAATCTTCCTTCTCCGCCTTCTTTATCTCCTCCCAGCGCGCCTCTATCGGCCTGTCATCGCCGTCCTTCCGGAAGACGTGCGGGTGCCTGCCGTACATCTTTTCATATGCGCCACGCGCTACGTCCTTTATATCGAACTTCCCATTTTCCCTGCATATCTGCGATATGAAAACGATATGGAACAATACATCGCCAAGCTCTTCCTTCAACGCCTCGTAATCGCCCTTCTCGATCGCCTCGATCAGCTCGTATGTCTCTTCGAGAAGGAACGTCTTGAACGACGCCTCGGTCTGTTTTTTGTCCCACGGGCAGCCCTCGTCGCCGCGCAGGGTCTCCATGAGCTTTACGAGCCTGGTGAATTCTTCCATATCATCTCCATGATGAGGCCGGTCGCCTTCTCCATAACGCCCCTCTGCGTATCGAGAACGGCGCGGCCCGCGCCGGCGAGGTCTTTGCGGACATCCGCGTCCGTCATAACGAGCCTGATCTTCGCGAGCAGCTCCGCGCCGTCGCGCACCATGAAGCCCGCCTCTTTCGCGATGATGTCGTCTGCGATCTCGCTGAAATTCTCCACATGCGGTCCGAAGATCACGGGCGCGCCGACGAACAAAGGCTCCAGGATATTCTGGCCGCCGTACGGCGCAAGGCTGCCGCCGACAAAGGCAACGCGGCTGCCTGCATAGATGTCTATGAGGTCGCCGACCGTATCGACCAGGACGATGCCGCCCGCCTCTTCGCGCCGGCCGTCCCTCATCGCCGAGTAGCGCGTTACCGGAAGGCCCTCGGGCAGTTGCCTCTCTATCGCCGAGATCAGGGTCAGCTCCCTGGGGGCAAGGAAAATCCGTGCGCCGCCGAACTCGCGCTTCAGCGCCTCTATGACCGGCACGAGAATGGGAAGCTCTTTTTCCCTGATGCTCCCGAAGGTAATAATATTCCTCTCCGCGCCGCGTCGCCGGAAGGCGCCCGGGCTCGCGATAGTATTTCAGGTTACCTGCCGCCACCACCCTGGACGGGGACATGCCGAGGGATATGAACCTTCTGGCATGCTCCTCCGACTGCGCAATTACGAGGTCCACCGACTCAAGGAGTCCCTTGAAGAAGAAAGAGAGACGGCGGTAGCGAGGAAGGGCCCGGTCGGAAATGCGGCCGTTGATTATAACGATGGGTATGCCCCGGAGCGAGGCCTGCCATATAAGGTTGGGCCATATCTCCGTCTCTACCAGGACCAGTACGGCAAAGTCCGCGCCCCCCATGAAGCGCCCGATGGAAAAAGGTATGTCGAGCGGCAGGGAGAATACGTCCGCCGACGCGCCGAGCTTACGCCGGAGCAGGTCTCGCGTATAGTACGTGTTCGTGGTTATTACGATGGGGTTATCCGCTTTTGTCCGCAGGAACCCGATCAGGTTCTCCGCTACGACCGCCTCTCCCACCGAGGCCGCGTGTATCCATACGGCCCGCTTAAGCGTGTCGCTGACGCGCTTGCGGGAAAATGCGCTCGGCCAGATTGTGCCTGGTCTTGCGCTTCAGTGCGAGGAGCGGCACGAAGAAAGGCAGAGCGGCAAGGACGAGCAGGTTATATATCAGCCGGCGCATACCATCCTGTCCGCCGCCTCCGTAAGGGCGACCATCGACCGCTCCAGGTTGAGGCGCTCCCGCTCCAGGGCCTCTCCCCTGGCGCTCCGTGGCACGTAGATGGGGTCACCCCAAACGTAAAGGATTGTCGAAAAAGGGTAAGGGAGCACGAAGCCGTCCCATGATTTGAAAACTTTCTTCTTACTGGCGGCGTACGTCACGGGCACAATGGGCCTGCCGCTTATCCTGGCCAGCTCTATTATGCCCTGCTTTACACGGTGCCTCGGGCCCTTCGGCCCGTCCGGCGTTATGCCTATATTGGTCCCTGCGGCCAGCTCCGCGATCATCTCCCTGAACGATGAGAAGGCCCCCTCTTTGCCTGCCGACCCACGGACGGCCCCTATGCCGAAATACGATATCACTCTCGCTATCAACTCACCGTCCGTGTGGCGTGATATGAGCACCTTCACCCGGTTGCCCCTATAAGCAAAAGGCATGGCGAGGAGTCTGCCATGCCAGAAGCAGGCGATGATGTTTTCGCCGCCGTCCCACAATCGGCCCACGGCCTCCCTGTTCACGTGCCTTATCCTGAGCGTGGTCCGAAGGGCTACAAGGAACACGATAGACGACGGGAGGAAGCAGGCGCGTCAGGAGCGCCCGCCTGACTTTCCTTTTAGACATTCTTCAGTCTCTTATCGATCCTGATGACCTTGTCGGCCGGCTCCTCCCTGAACTGCATCTCGTAGAGCCTCTTGTACGGGCCTTCCGCCTCGATCAGCTCGCGGTGCGTCCCCTGCTGGGCGACCCCGCCGTCCGCCAGGGCGACTATCCTGTCCGCGTTAATGATCGTGGAAAGCCTGTGGGCGATGATGATGGTGGTCCTGCCCTTCATCAGGTTCTCAAGGGCCTTCTGGACCTCCGTCTCGGAAGCCGTGTCCAGGGCGCTCGTCGCCTCGTCGAGTATCAGTATCGGCGCATTCTTATAAAGGGCCCGGGCGATGGCGATCCTCTGCTTCTGGCCCCCGGAAAGCCTTACGCCCTTCTCTCCGACAATCGTGTCCAGCTTCTTGGGCAATTTCGAGATGAAGTCGGCCGCATACGCGGAGCCGATGACCGCCTCGACCCTTTCGAGGTCTTCCTCTTTGCCGTGGGTGATATTCCTGGCGACCGTATCGTTGAAAAGGATCACGTCCTGCGTTACGAGGGCCATGTTCTCTCGCAGCGTGTTGAGGCTTATGTCCCTGATGTCTACGCCGTCCAGGGTGATCGCCCCCTCGCTCACGTCGTAGAACCGGAGTATCAGGTTCACGAGCGTTGTCTTGCCCACGCCGCTTTCGCCAACGAGCGCCACGGTCTCGTTCCTGGCTATGCGGAGGTTGATGTTCTTCAGGACCATCTTGTCTTCGTACTTGAACGAGACATCGGACAGCTCTATCACGCCTTCGATCGGGGGCATCTTTACCGGGTCGGGCGTGTCGGTCACCTCCGGCACGCGGTCCACTATCTCGAACACCCTCTGGGCCGCCGCAAGCCCCTGCTGGATATTGTGGTTCTCCTTGTTGAGCCGCTTGATCGGCTCATACAACAAAAGGAGCGCGGTAGTGAAGGAGAAGAAGTTGCCTGGCGTCGATGTCCCGTTGATAACGGACGAGCCGCCGTACCAGATAATGAAGGAGACGGCGATGCCGCCGAGCACCTCCATGACGGGCGACGACAGGGCCTTCACTTTATAGCGCTTCAGGACGATATGGAACAGGTACTCGTTCTCTTCCTCGAACTTGCCCTGCTCGTACCGCTCCATCGTAAACGCCTTCACTATCCTCTGGCCCGTGATCGTCTCGTGGAGGAAGCTCGTCAGCCTGGCTATCGCCTTCTGGTTCTGCACGCTGATCTTGCGCAGCCGCCTGCCGAATGCGATGATGGGGTACGTCGCGAAAGGAAGGATGATAAAGGCGATGATCGCCAGCTTCCAGTCCCGATAGAAAACAACAAATACGAGGCCGGCAATGGTAAATGCGTCCTTCAGGACTGCCGTGAAGGAGTCGGCCACCGCCCCCTGGACGAGGCCGATATCGTTCGTGATGCGGGAGATGATCTGGCCCGTGGGCGTTTTGTCGAAGAAGGCGAGCGGCTGGGCCTGGAGGCGCCGGAAGACGAGGTTCCTTATATCGGTGATGATCTTCTGGCCCACGAAGCCCATAAGATAAGACTGGAGGTAATCGAAAATGCCCTTCGAGAGGTAGAGGAGCGTGACGCCGAAGGGGATCAGCACCAGCAATGCGGCGTTCTTCTCGAAGAAGATCTTGTCCATGACGGGCTTGACGAGGTAGGCGGTAAGCCCGTTCGTCGCCGCGACGAGGGACATGAATATCATGGCGAAGAGAAGCTTCACCCAGTAAGGCTTGACGAATTCGAGGAGTCGCAGGTAAAGTGCCATGTTTTTATCCTATCAGGCGGAGGACTTCTTCGGCCGCGACGGAGTATGGGTCGCGGCCCGGAACGACGAGACGATTTCGCAGGTCCTCCATCTCTTTCCGCAGGCCGTACGTGTCATTATTTATCATAGAAAGCACTGTTTTGGCAATCCCTTCGGCGTCTGAAGACTGGATGAACTCGGGGTATACCTCGTGTCCGGCTATTACGTTAGGCAGGCTGATATGCTTGACGCGGATGACCATACGGGCGATCAGGTAAGAGATCAGCGATACCCTGTAGATGACGACCGACGGAACGCCGAGCACGGCAGCCTCCAGCGTTGCGCTGCCGGACGCCACGATGGCCGCCGCCGCATAGGCAAGGCAATCGTGCGAAAGCCCCCTGACGGGGATTATGAACGGCCTTCCGGCCAGAAAAGGCGCAAAGACGGCGTCGTCAAGACTTTCCGCCACGGGAAGGAGGACCTTGAGGCGGCCTGTCCCGGCCCGCAGGCGGTCTACGACGTCTCCCAGCAGGGGCAGGTGCCTGTTTATCTCGTTCTGCCTGCTCCCCGGCATCACGGTGACTACGGTGTCTCTTTCAGCGATGCCGAAACGCCCGAAGAACTCTTCTTTCGTAAGAAGGGGTTTCACTGTGTGCGGGAACGGATGGCCCACGTACCTGACGGGGATATCGAAGCTCCGGTAAAGCTCCTCCTCGAAGGGCAGGATGCAAAGGACAAGGTCGATCCGCTCTTTTATCTGCTTTATCCGGCCGCTCCTCCACGCCCACACCTGGGGTGGGATGAAATAGACCGTAGGGATGGAGAGCTTCCTGGCAAGCGCGGCTACCTTCAGGTTGAAGCCGGGGAAATCGACCAGTACGAGGAGGTCGGGCTTGTTAGCGGCGAGGCGCCGCCTGATGGTGCGATAAGCCCTCAATATGTGGGGCGCCTTCCCGAAGACCTCGCTTACGCCTGTGATTGAGATGTCACGGTAATCGTGGATGATCTCGACGCCCGCCTCGGCAAGCCGCCCGCTGCCTATGCCGCTCCAGGCGATATCGGCCGATTCATTCATCGCCCGGACGAGTCTGTGCTGCGTGCATCTCCCCCGAAAGCTCGCCCGCCACGATTACGGCCGTCCTGCTCAAGGGCCTTTGCCCCCTGCATGCGGAAGGCTGCGCTCTATCTCGGCGCTTATATCGTTTGCCACGATCAGCGCGCGGAGCCCGTCCTCTCCGCTGACAACCGGCTCCGTCCCGTCTCTGACTGCCCGGACGAAGGCCCTAAGCTCGTCATTTACGGGGTCCGGCTTCGCCGCCCGCCATGTCTGCACTTTAGCTTTGCCGCCGCTGCGCCTTTCGGTAACGGTCATCTCCCCCGCCCCCAGGTCGAGCGAAAACCAGCGGCCTTCCTCGAGGACCCTGAAGACCCTTTCCCTCGCCATCGACACCCTGCTTGCATTCAGCGTCGCTACGCACCCGCCCGCGAACTCGATGCGGGCGTGGGCAACGTCGATCTTTTCCGTAAGAACGGGCGCCCCGCGGGCCGTCAGGCTCTTTATGTTGTCTTTTACCAGGGAAAGGACAAGGTCGATGTCATGGATCATCAGGTCGTGGACCACGTCTATATCCGTCGAGCGGCCCGTAAAGGGGCCGATGCGGTGGGCCTCTATGAGGAGCGGCTTTTTTATGACGGCCCTTGCCTTGCGGAACGGCGGGCTGAAACGCTCCAGGTGGCCTACCTGAAGCACGAGCCCCTTTTTGGCGGCAAGGTCGATCAGCTTCCTCGCCTCCGCAGGGTGGGCCGCAATCGGCTTCTCGATGAAGACGTGGACCCCGTTTTCCAGGAACTCCCTTGCGACCGCGTAATGGGAATCGGTGGTCGATGCGATGACCGCTGCCTGCAGCCCATCCGCCAGGGCATTGCCGAAATGCTGGTCAGCGGCAACCCCGTGCTCTGCTGCGGCCGCCTCGGCAGCCGCCCTGTCCGCGTCCACAATGCACGAAAGTCTCACGTCCCTTATGGCGGCGAGCTTGCGGGCGTGGATCTTACCCATGTGGCCCGCCCCGACAAGACATATCCTTAACGGCATATGCCCCTCTCGGAGGCGCGGATGAACGACACAAGCTCCTTTATGTGCTGCCCATCCAACTGTTTCTCGATAGTCTCAAGGGCTGCTTGCAGCGAAAGGGACGAGCGGAAAAGGAGGCGGTATGCCTTCTTCAGCGTCGCGATATCGTCTTTCGAGAAACCCCGCCTCTCCAGGCCGACGACATTCAGCCCGTAAAGCGTAGCCCTGTTCCCTGCGGCCATAACGAAAGGAGGGACGTCCTTCGGCACGCCGGTGAGCCCGCTCACGAAGGCGTGCTTCCCTACTTTGCAGAATTGGTGGATTGCACAAAGACCCGAAAGTATGGCAAAGTCGTCAACGTGTACGTGGCCCGCCAGCGTCGCGCCGTTCGCCATGATTACGCTGTTGCCGACAATGCAGTCGTGCGCGATGTGGCTGTACGCCATTATGAAATTGTTGCTTCCTACTACGGTCGCGCCGTCCCCTTTCGTGCCCCTGTTGATGGTCACGTATTCCCTGATGACGTTCTTATCCCCTACTGTGCAGGTCGTATTCTCATCTTTGTAGGTGATGTCCTGAGGAGGGCCGCCCAGGGAGACGAAGGGATGGACCGTGCAGGAGCTTCCGAGCGTTGTCGCCCCCTGCACCGAAACATGGCTGATAAGTCTCGTGCCCGAACCTATCACGGCCTTTCCGCCGACAGTGCAGAAGGGGCCTATCTCCGCGTCGGCCGCTATTTGTGCTCCTTCTTCAACAATGGCCGTAGGGTGTATCATAAACTCTCCTCATTCTGCTGGAGCACCGCCATAAGCTGCGCCTCAGCCACCTTCTTGTCGTCGACGAAGGCCTTCGCATCGAAAACCCACATTTCCCTTCTGTGCTTCACGACCTCCAGCACAAGCTTCAACTGATCGCCGGGAATTACCGGCCGTCTGAACCTTGCCCCGTCGATGCCCACGAAGCGCACGTCGCCTTTCAGGTCGGGAAGCGACTTGAAGGCGAGGATGCCGCCTGTCTGCGCCAGGGCCTCGATAATGAGAACGCCCGGCATGATGGGCTTCCCCGGGAAATGGCCGGGAAAGAAAGGCTCGTTGAAGGTCACGTTCTTAAGACCCACGATCCGCTTTAACGGCTCGTATTCCGTGACACGGTCAACGAGAAGGAAGGGGAATGCGTGCGGCAGCAGCCTTTGTATCTCGTCGATCTCGATCATTCTTTATCGCCCTTGCGTACGATCTCTTCTAAACTGTGAATCCTCTCAAAAAGCTCCGGCAGCCGCTTCAGGGAGGCTTGCAGCCGCAGCCATTCGCGGTGCGGCAGATGGGGAGTGCCTGCGATTACGGATCCTGCCTTGACATCCTTCGTAATGCCCGTGCCGCCCGCAGCCATGACCCCGTCGCCTATCGTAACGTGGTCCCTCACCCCTACCTTGCCCCCAAGCACGACGTTTCTCCCCAGCGTGCTGCTCCCCGCTATCCCGACCTGGGACGCAAGGACCGAATGCTCCCCAATTAATACATTGTGCGCCACCATGACGAGGTTGTCTATCTTGGTCCCCTGCCCGATGGAGGTTTTGCCGAGTGAGCCCCTGTCTATGCAGGCATTGGCCCCTATCTCTACGTCGTCCCCGATTTCCAGCGTCCCGAGCTGGGGTATCTTTTTGTGGCGGCTTCCATCCCATACATAGCCGAAGCCGTCCGAGCCGAGGACCGCCCCCGCGTGGATCGTGACCCGTTTCCCTATGCGCGTCCCCGCGTAAACCGTTACGTTGGGGTAGATGACGGTGCCCGCCCCCACCTTTACACCCGCCCCGATGAAGCAGAACGGGTGGATGACGGCGTCTTCCTCTACGACTGCGCCGCTCTCTATGCACGCGTAGGGAAGGACCGCGGCCTGCACGGAGATGACAGCGCCTGCGGCCACACGGGCATCCGGGCTGATGCCTCGCGGCACATCGCGCCGCTTCTCGAAAATAGCGGCGGCTTCCGCGTAAGCAACTCCGGGGTTATCGACGAAGACCGCGTTCTTCCCGGTGAAGAGGGCGGGGTCGGTCCCCTTCCCCGCCACGATGGCCGTCGCTTCCGACGCCTCCACGAATTTTTCGAAACCCTTGTTCAGCAGGAAGGCGACGTCTCCCTTGCGCGCCTCTTTTATAGCGGCTATGCCGGTAATGCCGGCTTCGCCGTCTCCGGCGAGGATGCCCCCTATCTTCGCCGCTATCTCCCCAAGCCTAATCATCTTTTGACAGGACCGGGGACCATTGAGGGCACCGGCGCGCGCGAAGCAGGCGTCTGCGCGGCCGGGGTCCCAGCCGGTCTCTTCTTGGCCCATTCATTATAAGCCGCGATCACCTTATCGGTAATATCAGAGGATTGCGCCGCGAAGAGTATGCCGCCCTGGCTCTTCTCCAATATCAGGGTATACTGTTCGGTAGTGCCCATCCCCTTTATGACCTCTTCGAGCTCCCTCAGAATCTTCTGGATGTACTCCTGGTCCTTCTGCTGCAGCTCGGACTGAAAGTCGTTAGTGATCCTCTGGTAGTCTTTGAGCTTAATCTGGTACTGTTTCTCTTTTTCCGCCCTGGCCTCCTGCGTTATCATGGCCGACTGCTTTTCCAGGGAGTCCTTCATTTTCTGAAGCTCGTCCTGCCTTTGGCTGACTTCTTTCTTGCGCTTCTCCAGCTCATCGGCAAGCAGCTTCCGCGCTTCCTTGCCCTTCTCGGACTCTACCATTACCTTCTGCAGGTCTACGTATCCTATCCTGATCGCAGGCGTCTGCGCCTGAGCATGTCCCGCTAAAGGCGCAAGGACCAAAGCAAGCAAAGCCAACGAAACCGCACATACTCTCATAATTCCTCCTAAAATGGTCTGCCCATCGAAAAGTCGAAGACGTTGCTCTTCTCGCCCGGCTTCTTGTCCAGGTTGAAGCCCATCTCTACAGTAATGGGGCCCATGGGCGAGAACCACCGTATACCTATACCTGATGCCGGGCGCAATGATTCAAAGAAATTGTTGCTGTTAAACCCTTTGCCGTAGTCAAAAAAGAGAAAACCCTTCAGACCCGCTGGCTTGTATATATTGAAAATCCACTCCGCGTTGAAATAAAGTTCGTTAAGCGAGCCTATGACATCGCCGGTCGTCGGGTCCAGCGGCCCGGCCGCGCCGTACTGGAAGCCCCTGACCGTCTGTATGCCGCCGACGAAGAACCTTTCGTAAACGGGGACTATACTCCCCCCATAGCCCGTGAGATTCCCGGCCGTGCCCCTGAGGAAGAACGACGTGCCCCACTTGAAAGGAAAATATTGTCCGTATGATACGACCGATTTGTAGAACTTGTTCTCGCCGCCCAGCAGGGTCGTTGCGTACTCGAACATTGCGGTGGCCACGGAACCCCTGCTGGGGTTCATTATGTCATCGATCGTATTCCTTACCAGGGAGACGTTCACGGCGCTCGTCGAGCTCGATCCCGCCTGGTCCTGGATGAACGTGCCTGCGTCGGATTCTATGTTGTAAACTTTTATCGACTGGTACCTGTAGCCCAGGGAACCCCTGACGAACTCGCTCAGCGGACGGGAGACGCTGACGCCGCCGCCCGACCCTTTATAGTCATACGTACTGAAGATCCTTTGCGTATTGAAGATGTTATAACTGGTCGAAAAGTCCCGGTCGAAAGTATAGGGCTGGATAAAGCTCAGGTTGTAAAGGTGCGCTATTGAGCTGAGCGAGGCGGTCAGGAAGGCCGCGTTGCCCGTGCCCAGGATGTTCTGCTGGCTTATACTGCCGCTAAGTAACGCCTTTTCATACGTGCTGTAGCCGACGCCGAGGGAGATGGTCCCCGTCGGCTTCTCTTCGACAATAACGTCCAGGTTGATCCTGTCGGGGTCGTCCGTTTTGATCGTCTTCAGCTCTTCCGACTTGAAGAAGGTGCTGTTTCGGAGCCTCCTTTTGGTCCATTTCATCTTAGTCGATGAGTAAAGGTCGCCCTCGCCGAACCGGATCTCCCGCCTTATGACGTTCTCCTTCGTCTTTTCGTTGCCCATGATGTTGATGCGGTTGAAATAGACCTCGGAGCCCTTGGCTATATCGAACGTAAGGTTGATCGTGGTGGTCTTGTCGTCAATCTCCGTCATGGGTGCGACATCGACGAAGGCATAGCCTTTGTCCTGGTACATGTCCGTCAGCATGTTGACGTCTTCATGAAAAAAGGTGGACCGGAACGTACTGTCCACTTTGCTTTTCAGCTTCTTCCTGACGATAGCGTCGTCGAAAATAAGATCGCCCTTTAAGCCGACGCTTGCGATCTTGTAGAGTTTCCCTTCCACTAGTGATATCGCTATGGCGATCGACTGCCCGTCCGGCGAAACGGTTACTACCGGCCGGTCCACCTTAACCCTGACGTAGCCGTAATCGTGGTACAAGGCCTCAATATTCTTCCTGTCTTCCTCGAGCACCTCTTCGTCGAGTATGCCCGACCCCGTAAACCACGAGAGCCACCCCTTCTCAGCCGTCCGCATGATCCCTGTGATGGCGCTCTTCTTGAGGTGCTTGTTGCCCGTGATCGTTACCTTGCGCACGTAAGCCCTGGCCGGTTCTTCTATGACGAACCGCACTTCCGCCTTGTAGCCCTTCTCCGTATCGATCTCGGAGCCGACCTTGATAGCGTAATAGCCCTTCCCCAGGTATAATTTCTTGATCTCCTCAACGCTTTCCTTAACCTTCTCGATGTTGAGGACAGCCCCGGATTTTATCTTCAGCTTATCCCGTATATCCGGGGTCTTCACCTTCTTGTTCCCCGCTATGAAGATCGCGCTGATAGGGGGCCTCTCCACGACTACGAACGTCAGGACCTTTCCCCTATCGGTATCTTTGACGTCCACCATAACGTCGCTGAAGAAACCCGTTTTGTATATATTCTTGAGGTCTTCTCCGGCCTTGGCGGCGTCGTAGACCTCTCCCTCTTTGGTTTTAACAGCGTTCAGGACCACTCCCCTGTCGATCCTCTCGTTTCCTATTACCTCAACCTTTGCGACCTTCTCATTCTCCGCTGCCAAAAGCAGGCTGGAAGAGATGCAGCAAAACACGAGGAAAAAAAGCAGTATTCTCATTCAGATAGGAAAACTAACAAATAAAGGGGGAATTGTAAAGGTAAAAAGGTCACGTTCTATCAATACGGGCAAGGCGCGCCCGCTTCTCCTTTTTTGGCCATGAAACCGGCCGGGTAATTGCATTGCTGGTTTCAGCCGAATATAACTCTGGCGACCAGTAGTACTACCATTCATCCGCCTGCGTTTCAAGCAAAATGCGACCGGCGCCGCTTGCACGGCCGTGGAAGCGCCATTAAAGTTACAAAAAAGGACGAATCTATCGCCGGACGGAGGGAGGGACCGATGACAAACGTTAAGGAACTCCAGGAGCAGATCGTATCAGGGATGAAACGGTGGGAGAAAATCGAGGATACTGCCCTCGCCTCCGCCTCGAAAATCATCGAAAAGAGCGATAATCCTTTTATCCGCCTCGTTATGGAGATTATCCGCCATGACACCGAGATGCACCGCACGGTGCAGGAATGGGTGGCCCGGAGCATCGCAGACGGCGCGGCCGAGCTGAGCTACGATGACATGGCCCGGGTATGGGAGCACGTCGAGCGGCACATGGAAATGGAGCGGCAGATGACGGCCATGGTCGATGAGATGCTCTCGACGGTCGCCGGCAAGCGGATGGTCATGCAGGAGTATCTCCTCAACTTCCTGCTCGAAGACGAAGCCAAGCACGCCCATCTACTGGAACGCCTGGAAAAGATAAAGCTGGGCCTCTTGCCCTGATCCGCTTCATACTTATTTCGTTCCGAGAGAGGTAACAAGTGAAGAAAAGCAGAGCCGACGCGGGGATTTGAACCCCGGACCTGCTGATTACGAATCAGCTGCTCTACCACTGAGCTACGTCGGCGCGGTAGGTTAATTATATAGCATAGACGGCCCTTTTCAAGCAACATTGTTTTTGCCCCGCTTCTTTGCGTCCTCAGGTCGAGAATAAAAGGCATGCTTCGGAAGTCCGGTGACGAACAGGGACGCCGACCCCGGCGTTATCTCTGCGGAGGCGGCGGAGGGGGCGGAGGCGGTCCGACCGTGGGATAACTTTGGGCCATCACGCCCGGCACCTGGTTCCCCTTCGCGTACATGCACTGCGTGTAAGCGTTATCGTATTGCCTCTGGAGCGCAGACGTGACCGACTGTGACCGGTTGCCGCCGACGGCCGCACCCCCGACAAGTCCGGTAGCCCCGCCGATGGCCGCGCCGGCGCCCACGTTCCCGGTGGCTGCGCCTATGCCTGCGCCGAGGCCCGCGCCAAGGAGGGTCCCCACAATTGCGCTGCCGACCCCGGCCCTGTTGCCTGCTTCACTGGGCGATTCCTTGGCCTGCTGGGTTGCCCACTGGCGGCAGACGGCGTCGTCGGCCTGGAAGACGTCGAAGGGCTTGCCCTGGCCGGGCATGACCATAACGCTTGGGCCGGTAGGGACGGTCGTGCAGGCACCGAGCACAGCAGCGGCCATCAGCAACGCGAATACCCGCATCGGGATCATCTCCTCACCTCCCTGTTATTCGAGTGCTTTTCTAGAACATAAGGCCGGTGTTCAGGTCACGTCAATCGGATATCGTCGCTGCCGGACTCGCACCGCCCGTATCCTTGCAGAAGGAATAGATCGTTGACATAATATTCAGCGTGGACCGACAGACTCGTTCCCGGCATTTTTCGTCGATATGGCGCTGCTTATTGTTCGGGCTGCTGCTCATAGTTGCATCTACGCCCGCTCGCGCCGCCACTCTCGCGGATATCCCCGGCCCCGTTAGCGACGCTGCAATGCGTCTCGTGCGATATTGCAGCGATTTCAAGGCCGGTCTCGATGAACAGGCGGTTGCTACCCTGGTCGATTTCGTCCTGACGTCAAAGGACGGCAGTGAATACGCCCTCCCGAAATCGAATGAGTGCGTCGGGGCCTACTATGATTTTCATACACAGACCGCCTTTCCCCGGTTGGTGGAGTATACCTATAGCTCATCCGTTCCGGCGGTCATTGCAAGACCATCGTCCCTGCGCTACTCCATATGGACGAATCCCGGAAACGACATGCAAAGGATGCCTCGAAAATGGAGCGCGATTCCGCCTAAAGGGGCTCCAGTCGTTATCCGCGGCAGGCAGCACGAATCGAACACCCCTGACCTGAACACCGGCGTTTATTATGACTACGAGCTGGAAAGCACCCTTATTCTCCTTAACCACGACGGCCGGCAGGTGTTCATCTCCATATCGAAGCAGGTCGACAAATCAAGCGTCGGAAAAAAAGGGGTCATTCTGGGGAACGATAATGACTGGACCTACTTCTATTCGAATGAGCCGGGTACCATGAAAAGCGGACTTGGGTGGGCAAAATCCTACATCTACGATTATTTTTCGGTTGTCGTTTATGTCGAATCGGACGGCTCGCCCGCAATGGTCAGTACTGCAATGTTTCAATGGCTTCGAGCCGGCTGGATGGGTATCAACTTTGTCAAACCGGGTGATATACTGGGAGGCCTGAAACGATTCGCCACTAGTTTCAAGACGGTCCTTGAGTCGCCGCGCCTTCCTGCCCCGAGTCAGCTCGCATCGGTCTATCGGTCGCTTTCAAACATGCCCGCATCTGATTTGACCCGTGAATATGCCGCACTACAGCAGGCGGTACGGTCCCTGGCTGTAGAGACCGGTAAAATAAGCGAATCCGGGGCTGACAAGAACCGATCCCGTGTTTACACATCAAGAAAGCAGATGGTGCAAGAGCTTATGCTCGAATACCTGAAAACAGCCCTGGGAAAACCAACACCCCTCGAAAAACGGTTCTTCCAGTCTTCAGCCGCGACATCACAATAAGACCCGGCCGCATATAAACCTACGCTTCAGGGTAGCTGATAACGTCGGAGGGACAGGTCGAGGCACACAGCCCGCATGCCACGCAGGTATCCTGCTTGATGTGGGCTTTCGGGACTACACTCTCCGTCTGCGGGCCGAAGAGGGCTACAGGCACTTGCACAAGCTCGATCTCGATGGCGCCGTGCGGGCACGCCTCCTTGCACGAGCCGCAGCCGCTGCACCGCTCTTCGTTGACTTCCGGCAGCACCCGCTCCTCTTCGTCGTCAAGCCGCATCTCGCCCATGGCCCCGAGCACCTCGCGCGCCTCCCATCTGGCTGGGCGTGGGTGGCGGATGAAGCCGACGTGGTATCGCTTCCTGCCCCATTTCGTCGGCGACCAGCGCAACTGAGGCTCCGACCTGTAAGCAGAGAGGAATTCTTTACCGCGCACGACGGCAGCGCAATCGTCGAGCCGGATAACCTTATCGACCGCGAAGCGCATCTGCCTGCCGCCGCCGGAGACGACGACCGGTCCGCTATCCAACGTTACGTCTTCGCCCTCTTCCAGATGTATGAAGAGCACGCCCTCGCGCCTTGCCGCTTCATAGGCAAGCTCTTCATAAGAAGGCGCGGCCATGTTGCGCGTGAGCACGTAGACGGTCTTCCCTGCTGCGCGCAAGGTTCTCGCAGCATCGATGAACCTGGACGAGAAGAATTCGTAGTACATCCGCGTTGCCGGGTCGTCCGTGCCCAGGTAGAAAAGGCAGGAATCGAAAGGACCGTCCGGGATGGAAATCTCCGGAGGCTCTTCCCTGTAAAGCCTTGCGTCGGGTGACGCAGGCAGCTTGCCGTTACCGCTCGCCCCTTTTGCTGCATCATGGACGGCTGCGAAACCGGCCCCAAAGCCCGTAAGGATCGAGTCCTTGATGTTCATCGGCTCTAAGGCCCCGCCGCATGCATAGACGCCTTCCGCATCGGTAGCGAGCGCCCCTTTTTCACCGACGAAGCCGGAGGCATTGAGCGAAAAGCCGAGCACGCCCGCAACGTCCGCAAGCGCCGGGTTCGGGCGCAGGCCGATCGCCATCACTACGTAATCGAACGCCTCTTCTTGGAGCTTGCCGGCCGAAAAATAGCGCAGCCGCACTTCATCGCCGTCAGCCTCGAAGTACCGCGAGTTGGCCCGGACGAACCTTACGCCGCCGTCGCGGTAGATCTTCTCCATGAAAAACTCGCTCCCGAACAGGCGCAGGTCGTTGTAGAAAACAGTAATGGCCGGGTTCGCCCTCTGGAGCGTCCACTTGATTTCTCTGATCGTGTAAGAACAGCAGACGGACGAGCAAAGGGGATACTCTTCGCAGCGCGAGCCGACGCACATGACGAAGGCGATACGGTTAAAATCTGCCGGCAGCTCGCCGTTCCGCTGGTCGATGAGGGCGTCATATTCGAGGCTCGTCAGTACCTTCGGCCCCTTATAGGCGACCGGGTCGTAAGGCAAAAGGCCCGTAGCGACGACGACCTTATCCGCATCTATGGCCCGCCCGTCCGACAGAAGAAGGGAAAAGCCGCCGTTTCTTCTCTGCGCCGATACGATCCTTGCCCCGCTGATTACTGTAAGGCCGGGGTGGCCGCTTATCTCGTCGTGGAACGCCTTGAAGCCGACCCGGCAGTTGGCAATGCGCGCCATGAGGCCGCCGGGGGCGTCCGCCGCTTCGACCACGGTGGCCTTATGGCCTTCTTTCAGTATGACTTTAGCGGCTGATATGCCGCTTATGCCGCCGCCCACTATGACTACGTTCATATTTTGCCGCTCTCTCCCATCACGTAGAGCAAAAGGTCCGTCAGGTAGATTACTTTCCTGTCGCGAGCGAATGTCGTCAGGGCCATGTGGCACAGGGGGCAGAAGACGACGAGTGTCCCCGCCGATTTTTCGAGGATCAGCATGGAAAGCTTTTCGGTGGCCCACTTGCCGGCAAAGAACCGGCCGCCGCCGCAGCATTTGTCCTTCACCTTCTCCCCTTCTATCTCCCCGCCGAAGAAGGAGATCGCCTCTTCCATGACGTTCTTGTTCCTGATGGCCGTCCCTTCCGGCCGAAGGAGTATGCACCCATAATAGGCCGTGAAAACGCGCCCTTTCAGGTCGCGCTTCGCCGGAAGACGCGAGAGCGCGTCCCCGTCGATAAGCTCCAGCGGGCTCAGCACGTTGAACGCCTTCTCCGCGTCCGCCTCCTTCAGGTTCTTATAACAGGCAGGGCAAGGCGCGACTATCCCCGCCCCGCTTGCGCCTTCCGCTTTTTGCAGGTTCTCGCCCGATAGTTTCAACAGCTCCCTGCGGTCGCCGTACTCCATCGCCCCGCAGCAGTTCCAGTCGGGCACGTCTTTCAGGGTGTGGCCCAGCGCAGCGGCAATCCGCCTCACGCCCTTATCGAGGACGCGCGCGGAGCCTGTCAGTGAGCAGCCTGGGTAGTAGGCGTAATCCATCTATCTCCTTTTCACCTTATGCGGCAGGTGGAAGCTCACGTATCCGGTCCATCTGGTCAGGTGCTTCAGGTAGCCCTCCTTAACGAGGAAACCGAAGGCCCGCATGAATACGAACGGCTCGTACACCCTGCCAAGCGCGGCCACCGACGTTTTGAACGCCTTCTCGAAAGGCGAGGCGACGTGCAGCTCTTCGCGCAGGGCCATGACTACATCCGGCACGCGCACCTGCCACGGGCAGACCGAAGTGCAGCGGTAGCAGCCGGTGCAGTAGCGGACAAGGTCGTTATCCGCGTTGATCTCTTCCCCCAGGAACAGTTTCGCAAGCAGCTCCTGCGGGTTGACGCCGAGACCCAGGTCGTTAACCGTGCAGACGGACGCGCATATCTTGCAGCCGAGGCAGACCGAGAGGTCTTCCCAGCGAACCCCGGCGAACTCAACAATGTTGTTAATCTTCTGCATCGTGAAGCTCGTCCTCCTGGAACGTCAGATAGGGTATGGCCTCGTCGGCGCTGCGTCCCGACATGTAGCCGAACATGCCTTGCAGCCTTTCCGATATGCCTTTGAAGTAGCTCGCCAGCGGGATGGCCTGCGGGCAGGCCTCCTCGCACGCGCCGCACCCGACGCACGATTGTGACACGTGAAACATTCTGACCAGATGAAAAACCTCGCGCCCCTGGGGCATGGCGCATGATCCGGTCCGCAGCACCTTGTTGAGCAGCGCATCGCCCTTCGGCACGTATTCATCGCCGTTGAACAGGCAGTCGATGCAGTAGCAGACCGGGCAGACGTCGCGGCAGTTCTTGCACATGATGCATGATGCGAAGTCTTTCTCGAAGGCGGCCATGTCCGTACGGAAAGGGGCATCCTTTGACGCGGCGGCATCAGTCAAAAGCATCTCCGGCGTCCCCTCCGCAGCATCAGTCTCGATGAGACCCAGGAACGATTCTCCCTTTTCCGTAAACGAGTACGCCCACAGGCTTCCGTCCGAGGCAACGCGTACGCCCGCGTCCCCAACTACCGCCCTGTGTTCCCTGCAAGTGCGGCAGGCGCTCCGCATCTTGTCGGATGTCTTGAAATATTCGGTGAGGCCCTGCGCGTCGGAAGGCAGGTCCGTGATTTTCTCCTTCGAAGAAACGGTGCCGGGGCAATCGATGCTCACCGCAATGATGCCCGCGGGCTCTACCTGGGTCAGTTTCGTCAGCTCGACGTACGACCTTATCTCGCAGGGGCGCAGCATCAGCACAATCTTTGCGCCCTTTGAAAAGAGCCGCCGCAGATAGAGCGCGCCGTTCACGTCGAAGTAAGGGTTGAAGAGCACGTAATTGTCAACGGCCCCTTTGAAGATGCGGTGGCGCACGCCCGCAGGCCCCTTGTCAAACCCGAAGACAAGACAGCCCTCTTCGCTGAGGAACCGGTTGAGGGCGCCTGTGAGCGCGCCGTCTTTAAGCTTTTTTGCCTGCGTCTGCATGGGCAGCTTCCTTTGTCCCTTCGTACAGGGCGGTCACTTTTTGAACGAAGCGGCGGGCCTCCGCTGCGCTCACCCAGAAGAGCCGCAGCCTGTCCTTCATGGAGAATGCGTCGAACATCTCCTTCAGGGCCGCGATCTTCCGCCTGGTAAAATAATTTCCCTTGATGAAATGGCAATCGCCGGGATGGCAGCCCGCGACAAAGACCGCGTCCGCGCCGTCGAAGATCGACTTTATCACGAACGCCGGGTCCACCCTGCTTGAGCACGGCACCTGGACGAGGCGCACCCCATCCGGGTATTTCATCCTGAGGCTGCCCGCCATCTCGGATGCCTTGAACGTGCAGAAGGAGCAGGCAAAACCGACTATCTGCGGCCGTACCCCGGTCTGTTCTCCCATATTTAAGTTCCCCTCTTATTATTCATATGGCCTCCACGAGGGCCGATATCTCATCGTCTATCGCGCTGTCCACATAGCCCCTAAGCCTGATGGCGGACGACGGGCATGTCGAGTTGCACAGGCCGCAGCCCATGCATGCCGCCTCCTCGACGCGGACTACCCGCGCCTCTTCGTCGAACTTTATCGCCTTCGCGACGCACGCCTTCTCGCACATCCTGCAACCGCTGCACCGCTTTATATCGACGGCAGCGACGAACGGGTCCACCGCTGCCCACCCCGCGCTTAAAAAACCGTAAAGCTTCATTGCCGAGGCCCTGCCGTGGTTGAGCGACTCTTCCATGTCCTTGGGGCCGGAGCACGTGCCTGCTATGAATATGCCCTTGACCGCCGTATCGTACGGCCTGAGCTTTACATGCGCCTCGAGGAAGAACTTGTCCTTGTCGAGGGTGATCTTCATGAGCGACGCGATGGCCGCGCTGTCCGCAGGCGGCGACATGCCGACGGAGAGCACTGCGAGGTCGAATTCCCTTTCGAACGGCTCGTCGAGTAGCGTATCCTCACCGCGCACCAGCAACCCTTTCGGGCCGGGCACGATCTCCGCTACGTTGCCGCGCGTAAAAAGCGTGCCCTTCTCCTGCGTATCCTCGAAGAACTCCTCTCCGCCGCGCGGGTGGGCGCGTACGTCCATGTAGAAACACTCGACGTATGACCCATCGTACTTTTGCTTTACCGCCTCGGCGATGCGCAGGGCGTTGATGCAGCAGACCCTCGAGCAGTACGGCCTTCCCACCTGCTCGTCTCTCGACCCGACACAATGGAGGATGGCCACCCTGGGCTTCGCTGGCAGGGAAAGGCCCTCCCTTCTTTGCTCGAATTCAACCGTAGTCATGACCCGCTCGTCTTTGCCGTAGGCAAGCTCGGGTTTTGCTGATGCGTCGAAGGGGGAAAACCCGATCGCTATGATGCAGCCGCCAGCGGTTACCTCCCGCTCGCCGTCAGGGGTCTGTAAGGTCGCCCTGTAGTTTCCGAAAGCGCCCTCGAAATTGCTGACGGCCGTCGAGGTGAAAACCTCCACGTTGCTGCGGCCGCGCAATTCCGCTTCCATCTCTTCAATGACTGCGGCTCCGTCCTTCCTGATGGGCCATATATCCCTCAGCGTCCTCACGTGCCCTCCGAGGACAGGCCCTTTCTCGACGAGATAGACGTGCATGCCCATGTTCGACAGGAAAAGCGCCGCGGACAAGCCTGAGACGCCCCCGCCGACAATCAGGGCCGATTTCGTGACCTCGACCATCTTTTCTTCGAGGGGTACGTAATGGGCTGCGGAATAAAGACCTGCGCGGATCAGGCGTATGGCCTTTTCCGTGTTGCGGGCGACGTCGTCGCCCACCCAGGAGCAGTGCTCCCTGATGCCCACCCTGCGGAGCAGAAACGGGTTAAGGTTCGATTTTCGGAGGAGGTCCTTGAAAAGCTCGTCATGGAGCGACGGCGTGCACGAGGCGATGATTACGCGGTCGAGCCCTTCCTTCTCGATGCTCTCACGTATCATGTCCTGGCCCGGCTCCGAGCAGACAAAGGGGTAATCGGATGCGACGATGACGTTAGGGAATGTGCTGAAGTAGTCGCGGACCTTCCGCACGTCAACCGTGTGCTTGATATTGTGCCCGCAATGGCAGATAAATATGCCTGTCTTCATCTGCTTATATACTCCAGGCAGCGCGACGCCGCCTCCCCTGCCGAGGCGACCGTATCGGGGACGTCCTTCGGACCGGAGGCCATGCCGCAAACAAATATGCCTTCCACGTCCGTCTTCGACGGCGTCATGGCGTCAACTTTTACGAACCCGTACGTGTCCCGCTCGACGGAAGCCATCGCGCAGAGATCGGCTGTCTCCGCACGCGGCCTTACACCTGTCGCCAAAATGACGAGATCGACCTCAATTTCCGCAAGCTCTCCGGATAACATGTCCTCGACCCTGACGAGAAAGCCGTTCTCTCCCTTCGTCACCTCGCCGGGCAGGCCCCTTATGTAGCGCACGCCCGCCTCCTGCGCGCTCTTGTAAAATTCCTCGTAGTTCTTACCGTAAGCGCGCACGTCTATATAGGAGACGTAAACCTCCGCGCCCTTTATCCTGTCGAACACGATGCTCGCGTGCTTCGCCGTATACATGCAGCAGACGCGGGAGCAAAAGCGCGCGCCCGTCTGCCTGTCCCTGGAGCCGACGCACTGGATGAAAAAGAAGCGCTTCGGCTCTTTTCCATTTACGATGATATCGCCGCCGGTCGGCCCCGTGACAGAGCAAATCCTTTCGAACTCGATGCCCGTCAACACGCCCTCCAGCCTGCCGTACCCGTATTCCCCCTTTTCGGTCGGGTCATACAAGTCGAAGCCGGGGGCGAGGATTATGCCGTCGCAGGCGAGGTCTATAGTCTCGTCTTTCATCGTGTAGTCGATGGCCTTAACGTCACAGCGGCGTGCGCATTCGCCGCATTCGATGCATCCCTCGACCTGCCCCGCGAGGCAGCGGGATGCTTCCCTGCCTGCCGCCTCCGGCCCGTAGGCCAGGCGGACCTCCCGGAAATCGGTAACCCGCACCTCCGGCGCTTCTTCCGGCACGGACTCGCGCCGCGCCGGTGCGACCTTCGCCTTTAATTCGGCTTTCTCGGCCTCCGTTAAGCGGCTGCGGCAGCCTCTGCTGCGGCCTCGGCAACGGGAAGCGGCTCTCCCTTCATGTACAGGTCCATCGACGCGGCCGCCCGCTTGCCTGCCGCTATGGCATCGATCACGTATGCCGGGCCTGTGGCTACGTCCCCTCCCGCGAACACGCCCGGCCGGTCCGTCGCGCCTGTCGCCGGGTCCGCCTTTATCGTACCGTCTTCCGCTATAGATATGGAAAGGGCGGCGGCAAAGGACGTCTGCGGCGATTGGCCGAGTGCCGTTATCGCCATATCCACCGGAAGCCTGAATTCCGAGCCTGCCACGGGCAGCGGGCGCCTGCGGCCGGTGCGTCCGGCGCGCCAAGCTCCATGCGCACGCACTCGATCTCCGAAAGCTCCCCGTCTACGGCTATGAACCGAACAGGCGCGGCCAGGTATTCGAGCGCTATCCCTTCGGCTGCGAGGGCCTCCACTTCTTCGGCTGCTGCGGGCATCTCCGCTTGCGGTCCTCCGGTAGATGACGGTCACGTCACTACCGAGCCTTCTCGCAGTCCGCGCGCAATCGACAGCCGTATTGCCTCCGCCTATGACGGCCGCGCGCTTGCCCACGGAAAGGAACTGCGAGCTTTCGACTGCGCGCAGGAACGTGAGACCGTCGATCACGCCGGGAATGTCTTCGCCGGGTACATTCAGGGCGATGCCGCGCGGCGCGCCCGTCCCGATGAAGACCGAGTCGTAGCGGGAGGCGATGTTATCCAGCTCCAGGTCTTTCCCTATCGCGACACCGCATTCGATGCGGACGCCTTCCCTGCGGATGTACTCAATCTCTGCGGCAAGCTCCGACTTGGGCAGCCTATACTCCGGTATGGCGTACCGCAGCATGCCGCCCGGCTCGGGCAGGGCCTCGAAGACAGTCACGTCATGGCCCGCAAGGGCAAGATCATGGGCGCATGCGAGCCCGGCAGGGCCTGCACCCACCACCATCGCCCTCTTGCCCGTTTTCTGCAACTGCGGCGGCGCAGGCTGGACAGGCGCAAGGTCCGCGATTGCCCGCTTCACGTCGCGTATCGCAAGGGGCTGGTCGATCTCTCCCCTGTTGCAGACGCCTTCGCAGGGCGCATAGCAGACCCTCCCGCAAACGGAAGGGAACGGGTTCGTCTGCCTTATCAGCAGGTAGGCTTCCTCGAACCTGCCCTCGCTTGCATGTTTAAGGTAACCCGGCACGTTCGTATGCACCGGGCAGGCGGCGATACAGGCCGCGTGGCACTGCCTCGACCTGCGCTTGTCGATGCTCGCCTTGTTGGGGATCGCCTGCGGGAAGGGGATGTAAATCGCCTTGCGCGGTCCGGTCCCCATGTTGAACTCGCTTTTCATCACAACGGGGCAGAACGCCGAGCACGCGCCGCATGCGTTGCACTTCGCCGTATCGACGAAGCGTGATTTTTTGAGGAGCCTGACCGAGAACCCGTTGTCCGATTTTTCAATGGAGACGGGGCGCGTCCACGAGAGGAGGTCGATATTCTTCTTGAGCGCCACCTCGACCATCTTGGGCGAGAGCGTGCACGTAGAGCAGTCGAGGGTGGGGAAGGTCTTGTCGAGCTGGATCATCCTGCCGCCGATAGACGGCCCGGCCTCGACCATAGTCACACGGACGCCGCACGAGGCAAGGTCCAGGGCTGCGGTAATGCCCCCGATACCACCCCCCACGACGACGACGTGCTTATCCGCCCCTTCCACCCGAACTTCACTCATCCTTTTAAAATATCTTTCATCTTGTCCCGAAGCTTGTTCGCGTCGCCCACGAACCCGAAATGGGCGTACTGGAAGATAGGCGCTTCAGGGTCCTTATTGATCGCGATGATGCACTCCGAGTCCTTCATCCCCGCGATATGCTGGAACGCGCCGGAGATGCCCATCGCAAAATAGACCTTCGGCTTGACGGTCTTGCCCGACGTCCCTACCTGGCGCGGTTTTGGGAGCCATGCCTTGTCGATGACCGGCCTCGACGCGGACAGCGTGGCCCTGAGCATGTCGGCAAGCTCCTCGTAGGCCGGTATCTCGTCTTTGCTGCCTATGCCCCTGCCGACTGAGAGCAGGAAATCGGCCTTCGTGATATCGATGGCCCCTTTCTCTTCCTCGACGTACTCGATGAAGCTGCGTCCTGCGTCGGCCTCTACTGCGTCGAGCATCGTCTCCGCCGCCTGGGCGCCTTTCGGCGCAGCCTGTTCCTTGAAGCTGCCGCTCCTGACCGTTGCTATGAAGCAGCCTTCATGCGGCTTGAACTCGCCGAATATCTTGTCCGAATAATAGCTCTTCACGAAAACGCCGTTGGCCGCCTCGAAGCCGCTCACGTCCGTAATAAGGGGCATGTTAAGACTGCCCGCAGCGTATGACGCAAGCTCGATGCCCGAAGACGAGCCGGTGAAGAGTATCGCGTCCGGCATGCCGCCGGCATCGATTGCCTTTTGAAGTATGCGGACCATGTTGAGCGGGTTTAAGAAGTCGGTCTCCGGCGCCTGCGCCCTTATTACGGCGTCGCTCAATTCCCCGCTGCCGCATACCGCGCCCGCCGGGGCGAGCAGCCGCACCTCCTTGCCCAGCAGGCGCGCAAGGCCGATGGCGTCCAGGTTCCGTTCCTCGAAAACTCCGCGCCTTACCTCTGCGACAACCAGTGCGTAGCTCATTGATACACCCCCTTGTCCTTCAGGATGCCGAGAAGCTCCTTGCACACCCCGTCGGGCTCCCCTTGCAGCATGACGGCGCCGCCCTTCTTCGCGGGGTAGACCCACCTGACGAGGTCGATCATGCCTGCCGCGCCCTCTTTATATGCGCCTGCCTTGAAGACCTTCCTCTCGACCTTCGACGCCTTCCTGATGCCCATGATCGATACGTAGCGCGGCTCGTTGATCCCGCTCTGAATGCCGAGGACGCACGGCAGCGCAAGATTGACGCGCTCCTGAAGGCCGCCTTCCAGCTCCCGCCGTATCGTCGCCCGGCCCTGCTCGAAGGCATCGATGCCGATCACCATGGAGGCATAGGGCAGCCCCAGCTTTGCAGCGAGGATGCCGCCGACGGACGCGAACTGGTCGTCCTCGGACTGCACGCCCGTAAAGATCGCGTCGAAGGAGACGGACTCTTTCTTGAGGAAATCATAGAGCAGGCCGGCCCTCGCCATCGGGTCGTTAAAAGGGTCTTCGGACTCGACGAGGAAGCCGTCTTTCGCGCCCATCGCGATGGCCCTTCTCAGGACCTCGTCCGATTCGGCGTTGCCCATGGATATCGCCGTCACATCGCCGCCCGCCTTCTCCACTATCGAGACCGCTGCCTCGACCGCGTAGTTGTCCCAGTCGTTCACCTTGAACGGCACCTTCGAAAGATCGACGCGCTGCCCGTCGTCGACGATGCGCAGCTCCTCTTCCTGTGTAGCAGGGACTCGCTTCGTGAACACCAACAGGTTCATCTATATGACCTCCATAAGTATCTCTGAAAGCTCCTTGACCGTCTGGCCCTTCTCCTTTGCCGCGTCCTCCAGGGTCATGAGGCAGAACGGACAGGCCGTCGCTATGATCTCGGCGCCCATCTGCGCCGCATCGGCAGCGCGGACTTCCGCGTTCCGCAGACCCTTCGTCTCCTCCACCTCGAAGAACATCCTGCCGCCCCCGCCCTCGCAGCAAAGCGACGTCTCCCTCGAACGGCTGAACTCCAACAGCTCCAGTCCCCCGATGGAGCGCAGCACGTTCCTGGGCTCGTCGAAAACACCGTTCTGCTTGCCCAGGAAGCAGGGGTCGTGATATGCGACCTTATGCTCGTACTTCCCCTCGATCTTTAAGGCCCCTTCCCCGATAAGCCGGGCGAGGACCTCCGAATAATGGGATACCTTTATCCCAAGGTCTCCGTATTCTTTTTTGAGGGCGTTCATGCAATGGGGCGAAAGGGCGATGATCTCGCGCACCCCGTATTCCTTGAGGGCCTCGCAGTTCTCCTCGCGAAGCTCGTCGAAGAGGCCCGTCTCGCCTATCCTCCTGATCTCGTTGCCGCAGCAGGCCTCCTCTTCCCCCAGCACGCCGAACTCATAGCCCGCCTTGTGGAAGAGGGCAGCGACGTTTGCAGGGATGACCATGCAGCGGGGGTCGTACGCCTGGATGCAGCACGTGAAAAGGAGCCGTTTCGACGTCGTCTCGCCGACGTGGGGCACATCGAAGCCCGCCTTCTCGACCCACGCTCCCCTTTTGGCGCGCGAGCGGCCCCAGGGGTTCTTCTGCACGAAGGTATTTTCCAATGCCTTCTGGACCGATACGGGTATGCGCCCCTCTTCGACGAGCGAAGACCTGACCTCGATAACGACTTCCGAAGGTTTTACGTCCCTGGGGCACCGGAGCGTGCAGGCGCCGCAGGAGGTGCAGTACCAGGGGATAGCGGCCTCCACGTCGCGCATGAACTGTCTTTTTCGGACCATCATGCGGATGTTGAAGGCGGTCCTGCCTGCCTCGGGACAGCTCCCGGTGCACCGGCCGCACTGTATGCACGTTAGGAGGCGACTGCTAGGCTCCAAGGAGCTTCCTGCCGATCAAAACTTTCTCGACTTCTTTCGTCCCCTCGAAGATCTCGAACACCTTGGCGTCGCGCCAGTAGTGCTCGACGTCGTATTCCTTCAGGATGCCGTAGCCGCCGTGCAACTGGATCGCCTCGTCCGCGACTTTTACCGCGATCTCACACGTGTACCATTTCGCCATTGCGATGAGAGCGGGGTCAACATCTCCCCTGTCGACCGCCGAGGCGGCTCTGTAATAGATGCTTCTCCCCGCTTCCACCATAGTAGCCATTTCCGCGATCTTGGCCTGGACGATCTGAAGGCCGGACAGGGTCGTCCCGAACGCCTTCCTTTTTTTGACATGGCTTATCGCTTTATCGAGCGCGCCCTGGGCCGTGCCGATGGCAAGCGAGCACCCGCCCTCGAGCCTGGCGCGGTTGAAAAACTCCATGAGCTGGTAAAAGCCCTTGCCCTCCTTGCCGACAAGGTTGCTCTTCGGCACCCGGACCTCTTTGAACGCGATCTCCCCCGTGTCGGAGCACCTGATGGAAAGCTTGCCGTGGAGCTTGCTCGCCTCGTAACCCGGCCGGTCCGTCTCGACGACGATCGTCGAAAACCTTTCGTGCCGCTTGGGGTTCGTCGGGTCCGTAACGCAGAGGACGACTATGAAGTTCGCGCAGTTTGCGTTCGTTATGAAGGTCTTGGTGCCCGAAATGACATATTCGTCGCCGTCCGACACCGCCGAGGTCGTCATCGAGGCAACGTCGCTGCCCGCGTCCGGCTCGGTCGAGGCCATGCCCGCCCGCCAAACTCCTGCGCAAACGGGAGGCAGGTACTTATTCTTTTGTTCTTCAGTGCCGTAGAGGTTGATCATCTGCGTGCCGAAGTGGCACGCGTTCAGCGTTTGCGCAATGCCCCCGTCTACACGGGCAAACTCTTCGAAGATGAGGCACTGCTCGAAGCTGCCGAGCCCGGCGCCGCCGTACTGCTCGGGTATGAAAGCGCCGATAAACCCGTTCTCGGCGGCCTTCTTCCATATTGTGTCGTCGAACTTCTCATTCTCGTCAAGCTCCCTCGCGACGTCCCTGAATTCTTTTTCGGCGAATTCGCGCGCAGCCTGCCTGATGTCCTTCTGCTCATTCGTCAGGTCGAACATGATTACCCCCCCAATTTTATGTTTCCCGTTCCTCACGGCGAATACAGCAATCTTTATACCATATCTTCCGCTTCCGCTATAACTATACGGTTGCACGGTGGAAAACGACGAAAATCAAAGGGCGGGCCGGGACGAGGGCAGCGGCGGCGCAGTTTTTGGTTATGGAAGATTTATTGAGAATGTGTAATAATTACACTCAGCGCGCGTTTAGCCTGTTTTATCGGCTAATTCACGCCGGTTCGCCCGCAAAGGGGGTGCGGGACGGATATGGACGGTAAGGCCGGAAAAGACCTGTCGGCACACGCCAAAAAGGCCCGTCAAAGAGCAGGCGGCGGCCAACCCGCCCGAAGGCGGCGCCCGCAGCCAGGCCGAAGAAACAAAAAGGCGACGACGAGTTCCTCCGCCTGAGCGAGTTCAATAAAGCCATTATCAGCCACTCTCCCGTCGCAATCTTCACCCTCGACAAGGACGGCGTCTTCACCAGCGTCAACCCGGCCCTCGGCGTCATTTCGGGCCTGGGGCACAACGCGGGCAAGAAGCTCATCGGGTTCAATTGGCTCAGGAACTCGTACACGATAAAATCGGGACTGGCGGCCCACATCACCCGCGCCCTCGAAGGCGAGCCGTTCCAGCTCTGGGATTTCCCTTTCATAACCTACGAAGGCGACAGCAATAATTTCATCGACTTCAAGGGCGTCCCCCTAAAAGCGAAAGACGGCACGATCGAGGGCCTGCTCTGCATGATCGAGGAGACGACCGAGCGCGTAGAGACAAGGGCCCTCCTCATGCAGGAGGCGCGCAAATCGGCGGTCGGCAGGCTCGCGGCGGGGATCGCCCACGAGCTGAACAACCCCCTCGCTACCCTCGTCGCCCACGTGGAGCTTGCGGTCAACTACCTGAAATCGCTCGAAGCATCGACTGCGGATAAGGCGCTCCTCGACGAGCTGCGCGACTACCTGTCCGTCATCGAGACCCAGGCGTTCCGCTGCAAGGACGTCACGGGCAGCATCCTCAGCCTGCCCTGGAAAGAAGGGCTCGAAATTACGGAGATCGATATCAACGGCCTTCTCGACAGCATCGTCGACTCGGCGGACACGGGCAAATCAGAGGCGCGGATCGTCAGGGAATTCTCCCCCCTGCCGAACGTCCGTGGCAACGTCGAGCTCTCTGCGGCAGGTCTTTTTGAACCTTATCAGCAACGCGTGCGACGCAGTCGAGGGAAGGATGGGCGCAACCGTGCGCGTGACGACTTCCGCCCCGGCCGGCGAGGTAGTCGTCCGCGTCCGCGACAACGGCAACGGCGTCCCGGCCGCCATGCTGAATAAAATATTCGAGCCGTTCTTCACTACCAAGGAATCAAAACAGGGGGTCGGCCTCGGCCTGGCCTTGTGCCGCGAGTTCCTTACCCACGCGGGCGGCAGCGTAAGGGCCGAAAGCAGTCCGGGACGGGGTTCCACGTTCATCGTCACCCTCCCGGCTAAGGGAGCGCGCAAGAGATGATAAGAGTACTTATCGTCGACGACGAAGTACAGCTCATCAAGGCATTCAAAAAGCAACTGACCGAGGACGGCATGTCGGTAGTCACGGCCGCCTCCGCCGGCGACGCGCTCGGCATCATTGCAGAGCAGACTTTCGACGTGGCGGTCCTCGATATCAAGCTGCCCGACCTGGACGGCCTGGAGCTGCTCCTGCGGATGAAGCAAGCGGAGCCGAGTGTGGAGGTAGTTATACTCACGGGCTACGCCTCCATCGACACCGCCATCCGCTCAATGAAGCTGGGCGCGTACGATTACCTGACTAAGCCGTGCAAGATCGCGGAGTCTGGAGAAAGTGATTGCGAAAGCGTACGAGAACAAGGCCCTCAAAGAAAAAAACATCGTCCTTGCGGAGCACCTCCACAGGATCGGCGCGCACGACGCTTTCATCGGCGAAAGCAAGCAGATCATGAAGGTGCGGAAGCTGATATCCATAGTGGCCGCCTCCGGCACGCCGGTGCTGATCCTGGGCGAGACCGGCGTAGGCAAGGAGGTCGTAGCCAGGTCCATACACGACCGTTCCGGGCGCGTCGGCAACCCCTTCGTAACGATCAATGCGAGCGCCCTCCAGGAGAGCATCCTCGAAAGCGAGCTTTTCGGCTACAAGAGAGGCGCGTTTACGGGCGCCCAGGCAAATAAGCTCGGACTCCTGGAGATAGCCCATAACGGCACTTTTTTCATCGATGAGGTGGGCGACATGGGCATATCCATCCAGGCGAAGATATTGCGCGCCCTGGAGACGGGGGCCTTCATGAAGCTGGGCGACACGAAGGAGACGAAGGTGGACACCCGCTTCATATTCGCCACGAACAAGGACCTTAAAAACAAGATAGAAGAAGGTCTTTTCAGGAAGGACCTTTTCTTCAGGATTAACGGCTTCACGATCACCCTCCCTCCCCTGCGCGAAAGGAAGGGCGACATCCTCCTGCTGGCGAATTACTTCCTCGAAAAACTGAACAGGGGGAGCACCAGAAAGCGCCTATCGAGGGACGCGGCCGATTGGCTGGTCACTTACGAATGGCCGGGCAACGTCAGGGAGCTGGCAAACGTCGTCGAGCGGTCACTCCTTCTCAGCGGGCCGCGTGAGGAGATCGTAGTCGATGATTTCCCCGAGTCCATGCAGCCGGACGGAAACGCAGTCGAGGTCAGCGCGGCAGGAGGGCGGCGGCCAGGCGGATGTTTTCGAGCTTGCCCGTCTCGAAGACGAGCATATCGGAAAGGCGCTTCACTCTGCGATGGGCAACAAGAGCAAGGCCGCGCGGTTACTCGGGATCAGCAGGAAGACGCTCTACAACAAGCTCATGCGCGGCACGAGCGGCGAAGGCCGGGGGAAAGCCGGGCAGCGGTAAGTGCGCGGCCGGGAAAGGCCGCCGGCAGGACCACCGCGTATACGGGGCAGTCCCCGGCCAGGAACACCCGGGTAGACTCCCCACTGTATAAATCTTTTACAATTGGGTCATTTTGAGCCACATGGGCGTAGGCGATGCGGCCTGCTTCATCTCCGAAACGCGTTTATAAGCAATACAACGTATTCTGGCATTTTACTTGCATTTTTGAATTCGCCGATTGTAAAGTTAGTTAGAATTTAGTTCGAGCGCAAAGTCCAATTAAGGGGGGATTATGAAAAGGGGAGGTTTTGCGTACGTCCTGGCATCGGTCCTGATCGCATCATTCCTGGCGGCTCCGGCCTGCTTCGCGGCAGACAAGGTCGTCACGCTCAAAGTCGCCAACTGGTTTCCCATAACCCACCAGCAGAGTGTCCTTCTGGAAGCCTGGTGCAAGGACGTCGAGAAGAAGACCAACGGCAAAGTTAAGGCCAATTATTATCCCGGCGGGACGCTCGTCCCTGCCGCCCAGGCATACGACGCGGTAACCAAAGGCATCTCCGACGTCGGCAACCACGTCCTCGGCTACACGGTGGGGAGGTTCCCATTGACCGAGGTCATCGACCTGCCTCACGGCTACCCGAACAACGTCATCGCCACCAGGCTGGCAAACGCGTTTTATAATAAGTTCAAGCCGAAGGAGTTCGACGATGTAAAGGTGCTCTGGTTCCACTCCCAGGGCCCGGGACTCGTCCACACCAAATCGAAGCCCATCCATAAGCTCGAAGACCTCAAAGGGTTGAAGATGAGGACTTACGGCTCTAACGCGAAGCTGATGGCGTACCTCGGCGGCGCGCCGGTCGCAATGCCGATGACCGACGTCTACGATGCCCTCTCCAGAGGCGTAGCCGACGGCCTTATGTGCTCTTACGAGGCCCTCGAAGGCTTCAGGACGGGCGAGCAGATAAAATACTGCACGGAGAACTACGGGACGTCATACACGGCCTGCTTCGTAGTGGCAATGAACAAAAACAAGTGGAATTCCCTTTCCCCGGACGTCCAGAAGGCAATCGACGAGCTCAGCCGTGAATACATAACAAAATATGAAGTGATGTGGGACACCATCGAGAAGAGCGGCAAGCAGTACATGCTGAAGAGGGGCGCGACGATCATACCCCTCTCCAAGGCCGAAGAGGCCAGGTGGATCGAGAAGGCCCAACCTGTCTACGAAGATTACGTCAGCAGGATGAAGGCCAAAGGTCTGCCCGGCGCAGAGGCGCTCAAGTTCGTGCGCGACTTCCTGAAAACGGGCGGCTGAAAGCCGACACGCGCCGACGTCTTTTCTTGATAGGAGTCCCAGATGAACGGATTCAATAATATCGTTCTGAAGTTGGCCAAGTCCATGGACGTCCTGGGCGGGCTCGTTCTCAGCTTCATGATGCTTATCACGGTGGCCGATGTCGTCCTGCGCGTTTCCGGCAGGCCGATAACGGGCACTTACGAGCTGGTCTTCCTGAGCGGCGCAGTCGTTATCGCCTGCGCCATCCCCATGACTTCATGGGAGGGCGCGCACGTCAACGTCGATTTCGTGGTCATGGGCTTTTCCAGGACCATGCGAAAGATAGTAACGGTCTTCACCAGGTTCTTCGGCATCGCCTTTTTCTTCCTCCTGGGATGGAACCTCTTTGCCCTCGGGACGGAGCTTTACAGCAAGGAAGAGGTCTCCCTCACACTCCACGTGCCCATCTACCCCGTCGCATACATTCTGGGGATATGCGCGTTCGTCGAATGTCTGGTGCTCGTCTCGGACATGATACAGACGCTAATGGAGGCCAGACATGAATGAGGTAGCAATAGGCGTCATAGCGCTTGTCATACTGCTGGCCTTCTTCCTGACGGGTATAGAGCTTGCGTTCGCTATGGGGATCATCGGCGTGGCCGGCTTTGCATACCTGGTCGACGTAAAGGCCGCGATGGGCCTCATGGCGAACGATTTCTTCGACGCCCTGGCCTCGTACGGTCTCACCGTCATACCCCTCTTTATATTGATGGGCCAGATAGCCTTCAACGCAGGCATCGCGAAGCGCCTCTACGACTGCGCCCACAAATTCATAGGACACATACCGGGGGGCATGGCCATAGCGACGGTGGCAGGTGCTACCGCGTTCAAGGCAGTCTGCGGCTCCGTCGCCGCCACGGCCGCCACGTTCGCCAGCGTGGCGGTGCCGGAGATGACCAAGTACGGCTACGCCAAGAAACTATCGACGGGCATCGTGGCTACGGTCGGCACCCTCGGCGTGCTCATACCGCCAAGCGTCGTGCTGATCGTCTTCGGCATCATCACGCAGATTTCGATAGGCAAGCTCTTCCTCGCAGGCATCATACCCGGCCTCCTGATCGCCTTCTTCTTCGTGGTGGTCATATTCGGATGGTGCAGGATAAATCCGGCCCTGGGCCCCAGGGGCGAAAGGTACGGCTGGGGAGATAGGATGAGAACGCTCCCTGAGATTGTGTGGCCGATAGTGATCTTCTTCGTGATCATCATCGGACTGATGAAGGGCTTCTTTACACCCACGGAAGCAGGCAGCATAGGCGCCTTTGCCGTGCTCGTGCTTTGCCTTTTCAAAAGAAACATCACTTTCTCGGGGTACACGAAATCCGTCAGGGAAGCTCTGCGCACCGCCTGCATGGTGCTGCTTTTGATCGCCACGTCCAACATGCTCGGCCATTTTATCGCGGTAACGAACATACCGAACTACCTCGGAACGTGGGTCCTGAGCCTTAGCCTGCCCGCCTTTGCAATCATGATACTCATCTTCCTCGTCTATCTCGTGGGTGGCTCGTTCATAGACGATATGGCTTTTATGATCCTGGCAACGCCCATTTTCTTCCCGATCATGACGAAGCTGGGATACGACCCGCTTTTGGTCGGCATCCTCGTAGCCCTTACCATCTGCATAGGCTCGGTGATCCCGCCCGTGGCCATCTGCGTCTTCGTGGTCAAGAACATAACGAAGGTGCCGATGGGCGTCATTTACAGCGGGGTTTATCCGTTTCTTATCTCGCTCGTGCTGGTAGTGATTCTCTGCTTTGTCTTCCCGCAGATCGTGCTTTTTCTGCCGAACCTGCTCATGGGATAGATGCGCAACGGAATAGAAATAGATTAGGGGGGCCGGAAATGACGATAGGTGATCTGCTTGTAAGAAACGCGAACAAATACCCTGATAAGAGGGCCGTCGTCAGCGAGGGCTTCAGTGAGACGTTCAGGACGCTCAACGAGCGCGTTAACGGCCTCGCAAACGCGCTTCTCGGCATGGGACTCCAAAAGGGCGACCGTATCGGCGTAGTGGTGCACAACTGCCACCAGTACATCGAGATATACTTTGCGGCGGCCAAAACCGGCGGCGTCTTTTGCCCGTACAACAACCACGTGAAGCAGCGGGAGTTAAAGGACGTCATCCTTTATTCGACGCCGAAGTTCCTTTTCGTGGACAATGATTTCGCCGACATGATAACGGGAGTCGCGCCGGAGCTCGGCTGCGTGAAGCACCACATTTCCCTTCAAAAACCGACGGCGGCCGGTGTGGAGGAATATGAGCAGCTCATCGCGCAGGCAAAGAAGGACGAGCCCGGCGTAAAGATCGACGAGGAAGACCTTCTGAGCATTTTCTTCACGGCGGGCACCACCGGCAATCCGAAAGGCGCCATGCGGACGCACAGGCATCTCATGTCCGACGCAATCACCTCCGTTATCGACCTCCGGGTGGAGTACGACGAGAACGTCCTCATCAGCTTCCCCATGTACCACATCGCCTGCGAGGACAATATAGTCCGCCACTCATTCATGCCCAACACGTTCTTCATACGCCGCGAGGGCAGTTTCGACCCTAAACAGGTACTAAAGTATATATCGGACGAGCGGATATCGCGCGTCCAGATGGTCCCCACGATGATCCACAGCATGCTCCAGGTGCCGGACATCGGAAGCTACGACCTCACCAGCCTGCGGCTCATACTTTACGCCGGGGCCTCGATGCCCGTGGAGCTGCTTAAGAGGGCGCTGGCCGCCTTCCCGTGCTGGTTCGCCCAGCTTTACGGACAGACGGAGAGCGGCCCCTTTACGACCTGTCTGAAGCCCGAAGACCATGTGCTCGACGGCTCCGAGAAGCGCTTGGCCCGGCTCGCCTCCTCCGGCAAGCCGGTGCTCAATTACGAGATACGGATCGTTGACGATGACGACCGCGACGTGCCGGTCGGCCAGGTCGGCGAGATCATCGGCAGGAGCGAGGCGGTCATGAAGGGCTACTGGCAGATGCCGGATGAGACGGCGAAGAAGCTGAAGAACGGCTGGCTCCATACGGGCGATCTGGGAAGAATGGACGAAGACGGCTATATCTACATCGTCGAGAGAAAGAACGACATGATCATCTCCGGCGGAGTTAACATCTACCCGAGGGAGATCGAGGAAGTGCTCTACCGCCACCCGGCCGTATCGGAGGCATCGGTCATAGGGCTGCCCGACGAGCACTGGGGAGAGGTCCCAAAGGCCGTGATCGTGCTGAGGGAAGGCGCACAGGCCACCGAGGCCGAGATCATCGACTTCTGCGCCAAGAACCTGGCCGGCTATAAGAAGCCGAAGAGCGTCGATTTCTGGGCGGAGCTACCCAAGAGCCCGCAGGGTAAAATCCTGAAGAAGGAAATCCGCAAGAAGTACTGAATCATTTTGCGCTATAATTATACATGTGGTAGATTCTTTCATAAGGAGACCCGATGAAACTGCATGTAATAATAGAGAAAGATGAGGCCGGTTACTATGTTGCCGAAGTGCCGGCCCTTCCCGGCTGCCTGTCTCAAGGCGGGACCTACGATGAAGCCGTCACAAACATCAAGGAAGCTATCGAAGGATGGCTTGAAGTGATGGAAACCAGACATCCCACCGATTCCTCGAAACTCGTCGAAATCGCCGTATAATGGGCACGGGTGTAGCACTTTGTTCGGGCGCTGAAGCGGTTCGGAAATTCCAACGCGCAGGATGGAGGACAGCACGACAAAAGGGTTCCCACGTAATGATGACCAAAGAAGGTTATCAGTGGACCCTATCCGTTCCACAGCATAGTCAACTGGGTCCCGGCCTTCTGGCGAAATTGATCAAGCAAGCGGGACTCGATCCTGACGAATTCAATAGTCTCTATCGTTTGACAAACCTTCCTCCCTGTAATAGACTGCCCTATGATCGGCCCCAACGACCTCGGCGTCGTCGTCTACAAAGATAAAAAATACCTCAAACGGATCGAAGACGGTAAATCCTTTCACGGCAAGGGCGGCATCCTCCAGTTTGCCTCCGTTATCGGCTGCCCCTGGGGCAGCCGCTTCGGCGAATACGAGGTCTTTCGGCCCACCATCGAAGATTTGATGATGTACGGCGTCAGGCGGGAAACCCAGATCGTCTTCCCCAAGGACGCCTTCTTCGTCTGCCACAAGCTCAACATAAAGTGCGGGTCGCGCGTGCTCGAGATAGGCACGGGCAGCGGCGCCCTCACACTGCTTTTGTCGAGGGCTGCGGGGCCCGAAGGGTCAGTCGTCTCCCTGGAAAAGGAGGAGCGACATTTCAAGAACGCGCAGAAGAACCTTGCAAAATACCTGGAGCTGCAGAATGTGACGCTCAACCAGGGCGACGCTGCGGACTTCGAGGGCGGACCGTTCGACGCGGCGTTCGTCGACTTGCGCGAGCCGTGGCTTTACCTCGACCACCTCCGGTCGCTTCTGGACGACGGAGCGCCCGCCGCCTTCATCGTACCCACGGCCAACCAGGTGTCGGAGTGCCTCCAGACGCTGCGGCAGGGGTTCGGTGACGTAGAGGTCATCGAGATACTCTTCAGGCGCTACAAAACCCTCGCCTCCCGCTTCCGGCCGGAGGACCGCATGGTCGGCCATACGGGTTACCTGATATTTGCTAAAAAAGTGGAGATAATCCAGGAGGCGCCGGTAGCCGGCTATTCTTTTACCGGTTCTGCATCCCCATAGGCGCGGGCTGCGAGGGGCTGCCCTGCATTCCTGTACCGGCCATCGTACCGGTCGGCTCCGAGCCCCAGAAGTTGGTCACCTGCCGGCCAAACCTCCTGTCCGCCCAGTTCGGCTGGCTGAATCTGCCAAAATTGGGTGCTTGTGCCAGCCTTGCCTTGTCTACATTTAGAACGAGCTTCTCATTGCGCATGAGACCGAACATGCCGTAAGGCACGGGGATCAGGTTCTTCCCCAGTCCCCGATCGACGACTATATAGGAGATCTTGCCGGTGCTCAGGTCGAGGGCCACATTCTCCACCGAGCCGAGCTTGTTTCCGTTCGGGTCGACTACATCCGACCCTTTCAGCTTATCCACGTTCATCAGCATAGGAGCGCCCGAGGACGGCGTGCTTGTCTGCTGTGCCGCCGCGCCGCCAGCGGAAAACAGCGCCAGCATCGAAAAACCGATCAGCACTAAAAGCACCTTTCTCATAAACATCCTCCTTGCTTCTTTTTATTTGCGCGACCTGCCCTCTTCGGATACGGTCAAACTGGTGTCTTCCGCTTTTATTGTCAAGGGCCGGCCGGCGCAAAAGGCGCGGTAGGGAAATACTAGTGCTGCCTGTTTGTTGCGTCCGCGATTATTGCGCCGGCCGCTGCCCCTGTGATATATTTGACAGCGGTTCATCCAGGAGGTGGCGAACGTGCGAACGGCATGCAGAATCTTTCTTGTTCTTTTTCTCGCGTTGCCCGGGGCCGCGTTTGCAGATAGGGACGACCTCACCCAGATATCGACGATAGACGCCCTCATGACGGGCGTTTACGACGGCGCCGCCACCCTCGGCTCGCTCAAAGAAAAAGGCGATTTCGGCATAGGCACGTTCAACAACCTGAACGGCGAGATGGTGCTCCTCGACGGCGTGTTCTACCGCATCACCTCAACGGGAGCGGTCGAGCTGCCCGGGCCTGAGACCAAGACACCTTTTGCGTCGGTCACGTTCTTCGACGCAGACCGGACGGCCCTCCTCGGAAACGGCATTACTTTCGCGCAGTTCGCGGCAAAGGCAGATAACCTCCTGCCTACGCCTAATATCTTCTACGCAGTCAAGATCACGGGGACGTTCGAGATCGTGCGCGCGCGGAGCGTGGTGGCCCAGGATAAACCATACAAGCCGCTCCTGGAAGTAGTAAAGACCCAGGCGGTTTTTGAGTTCACGCGCGTTGAAGGGACCATCGTCGGCTTCCGCTGCCCGGCGTATGCCAAGAGCATCAACGTGCCCGGCTATCACCTCCATTTCCTCTCTGCGGACCGGAAGATGGGCGGCCACGTGCTCGATTTCAAGGTCATCAAGGCAAAGCTGGAGATCGACGATACAAACACGCTCATACTGGTGCTGCCGTCGGATAAGGAATTCTACGCATCGGACCTGACGCAGGACAGGGAACAGGCGGTCAGGGCAGTGGAGAAGTAGCGGCGGCTGGAGACGGTGCCGGCCTTGCGGCCGGTCACCTCCCGGCAGACTTTTATTGCTTTTGTTCTCGATAATTCCTACATTAGTGGTGATATGGTCAGGGGAGAACTTGGGGTACAATTGACGGGCGCCGGGCGGGCAGTGAAGCAGCACCCGCTCCTGAAGCCTTTCAGCGCAGTCGGAAGGGTCACGCTTTCTATCGTCGGCGACCTCGGGGCAATCCTTATCTTTTTCGCGCTTTCCTTCGCGGGTATATTCTCCAGAAGGCAATGGGGCGAGGCGATGTGGCAGCTCTTTTACGTGAGCGTCACATCGACCGGCATCGTTATCCTCGTCGGGCTTTTCACCGGCATGGTCCTCGGTCTCCAGCTTTTCCACACGCTGGTGCAATTCGGCTCGGAAAACGTACTCGGCACGGCAGTCACGCTCGCCCTCGTAAGAGAGCTCGGGCCGGTACTTACAGCAATCATGATAGCCGCCCGGTCCGGCTCCGGTATGGCGGCGGAGATAGGCATACTGCGGATGTCCGAGCAGATAGACGCGCTCGACACCATGGGCGTCGATCCGGTGCGCTACCTGGTCAGCCCAAGGCTCGCGGCCTCTATCATCGGCTTCCCCATCCTCACAGCGTTCTTCGACCTGGTCGGCATTATCGGCGGCTACATCACGGGAGTCGTGCTGATGGGCGCCAACGGCGGCCCCTATTTCTACAGGGTCTACTCATCGGCGAATACCGCGGACATCACGGGCGGCTTCGTAAAGGCAATGGTCTTCGCCGTCCTGGTGTCGATGATCTGCTGTTTCCAGGGGTATTTCTGCCACATGCGGACAGAAAGCTCCGGCGCAAAGAACGTGGGCCTGGCGACGCGGGCCGCTGTCGTCCTTTCGTGCACCATGATCCTGATAGCGGACTACGCCGTGACCTCCCTGTTGATGTGAAACGCTTATGAAGGCACCTCTCATAGAATTCAGGGACGTCACAAAGCGGTTCGGCGATAAAACGATCCTCGACAAGGTCAACCTTAAGATCTACGAGAACGAGATCACGACGATAATCGGCAAGAGCGGCACCGGCAAAACGGTGCTCCTGAAACATATCATCGGCCTTCTCCGGCCCGACGAGGGGACGATACTTTTCAGGGGGAAGCCGTTGACCGAGATGAACAGGAAGGAATGGAGAGACTATAAGCGTGAGGTGAGCTATCTGTTCCAGCACAACGCGCTTTTCGACTCGATGACCGTGTTCGAGAACGTCGCCCTGCCCCTCGTGCAGACCACTTCGCTGACGCGCGCGGAGATCGACCAGCGCGTAAAGCGGCGGATCGACCAGACGGAGCTTAGCGACGCGGCCGGGAGCTACCCGGCCGAGCTGTCGGGGGGTATGCAGAAAAGGGCCGCCCTCGCGCGGGCCCTGGTCACGGACCCGGCGGTGGTGCTTTTCGACGAGCCGACGACCGGCCAGGACCCGATCAGGAAGAATGTCATCCTGAGCATGATCGCGCAGTACAGGAGAAGGTTCGGTTTTACGGCCGTGCTGATCAGCCATGACATCCCGGATGTCTTCTTCGTCTCCGACCGCCTGGTCCTCCTGTGGAACGGCACGGTCGGTTTCGAAGGGAGCTACGAGGAGGCAATGCAGCTCTCGCATCCGATGATAAGCGAGCTGCTGAAGAGTTTGGAAGAACTCCAGGACGAGGTGATCGGCCTGCCCATGAAAGAAGCGTTCCGCTCCTGTTATGCGCCCCTCTTTCCGGAGGAGGCCCCGGCGCCCGTGACGTCAGCCATACGTTTCACTCTGGACATCGACTTCCCCGCGGGCGCCTTCAGCCCCGACGAGATCGCGGGGGTAGTCAACGCAGTCGCCGAGCAGGCATCGCACCGCCTGAGGCAGCTCGGCGGGTTCGCGGTCAGGTACGCAGGCAGCGACATACTGGCGATACTGCCCCATACGAGCGAGAAAGAGGCAGACCAGTTTATCGAGGACTACGCAACGGAAATCAAGGCACACGCGGCCGCGGCGCTCATGAAGCTGAACGACGAAAAACCGGCTGCGCCGCGTCCCTTCGACTTGCGGATAAGGGCGGGCGCCACCAAAATGTCGCACGAAGACAGCATCGACGATATAGCAGGCAGGGCCGCTTCCAGCCAGAAGGTTCTATCAGCGTTGTCCGGCGGCAAGGGTGGGGATAAATGAAAAAATACCCGATGCAAACCGCAGTAGGTATTTTCGTGGTAATCGGCCTTATTTGCATAGGCTACATGTCCGTCAAGCTCGGCAAGGTCTCCCTGTTTCAATCGGACACGTATACACTCTACGCCCGCTTCACTTCCGTTCAGGGCCTGCGTATCGGCAGCCCGGTAAATGTGTTCGGGATAGAGGCAGGCAGCGTCTCTAACATGCGCATAGATAACGAGCGGCAGGTAGCAACGGTGACGATGCGGATCGACAATAGCGTTATGGTTTACAACGACGCGTCGGCCACTATAAAGTCCATGGGACTGATCGGCGATAAATATATCAGGATCGACCCCGGCGGAGCGGGCGCGATGCTGAAGTCCCGGCAGACGATCACTAACACGGCCGCCGAGCCCGATATCGAAGATCTCCTTGGGAGGTACATCTTCGGCCAGGCAAACCCCCAGCAGGGGGAAGGCGGAAAGGAAGGCAAATAATGAAGGTAACGGCGCTTTTGCTCGGGGCGGCTCTCCTGCTTGTTCCTCTGCCCGCGATGGCACAGCAGGACGCGACTGCGGCGGTGCAGGCCCACGTGGACGCCGTCCTGAAGGTGCTCGGCAACCCGGCCTTAAAAGGGCCGAAGGGCGATAAGCAGAAGAGGGCTGAAGTCGTTACGGAAGCCGACAGGTTTTTTGACTTCGTCGAGCTGAGGAAAGCGGACCCTGGGCCTTTCCTGGAACAGGTTCAGTATGGACCAACGCAAGGAGTTCGTGAGCCTCTATAGACAGCTTCTCGAAGTAACTTACATGGACCGCCTCATGGCCTATGCCGGTGAGAAGATCAGGTTCGGCAAGCAGGTCCCCCTCACCGCCAATACGGTGGAGGTCAAAAGCGAGCTGCAGACCAAGACAGGTCCGGTTGCGCTGTCTTTCCGTCTCATAGACGAGGGCGGCCAGTGGAAGGTTTACGACGTTGTTATCGAAGGCGTGAGCCTGATCGCCAACTACCGGAGCCAGTTCAGGGAAGTCCTCGCCAATCAGGAGCCGCAGGCGCTCATCGACGTATTGAAGAAAAGGGTGGCCGAAGGTCCTAAATGAAATTTCTTTCGTACCTCGCGGCGGCTGCTGTTTTCCTCTTCCTGTCAGTCCCGCCTGCGAGTGCCTGGTTACACGTCCCGACCGGATTCACTTACCTGAGCGGAAAGGCGTCGGGCACGTCGAGGCCCACCTTTGACTCACAGGACAAGGAGGATGCGAGGGCGGAGGTAAAGACAGGCGCGGCGCAGGAAGCGAAGGCGGATTCCGCACCGCAGGACGAATACGGCAACGTCACGGAGGAAGAGGTCGGGAAGGCGCCGGTAACAGAGATCCACGTCCCCGACCCCCTGGAAAAATGGAACAGGTTCTGGTTCACCTTCAACGATAAGCTCTATTTCTGGGTCCTGAAGCCTGTTGCGAAGGGCTACGGAAAAGGCGTGCCGGAGGGTCTTCGCGTAGTCTTCAATAATTTTTACAGGAACATCTCGGCGCCTATCCGGATCGTCAACAACCTCCTCCAGCTTAAAATAAAGTACGCGGGCACCGAGCTTCTGCGCCTCACCGTCAACTCGACAATCGGCTTCGGCGGCCTGCGGGATTGCGCGACCGAATGCTTCGGCATCGGTCAGCATGACAACGACTTCGGCCTGACCCTGGCTTACTACCATGTGGGGCCCGGCCTGTACCTGGTGTGGCCGGTCATCGGGCCGTCCACGGCCAGGGATACCGTCGGGCTGGTCGGCGACCTGGGTCCCGACCCGATATATTGGTACGTCCCCTGGACTTATTCTATCCCCATACGCGCGCACGACAGGGTTAATTTCCTGAGCTTCCACCTGGGCGATTACGAGGCATTACGCAACGCAGCGGTCGACCCATACGTGGCGCTTCGCAATGCCTACATGCAAAACCGCGCCGCAGCCCTGAATAAGTAGTTGATCTATCTTTCGAGTATCCTGATGTCTGTGTAGTCGCCGGTGGCGCGGCTGCGGGTGTTGTCGGCGTCGGTCATTATTGCGATGCCCCTGGCAACGGGCGGCTTGCTCTCTCCGAAGACGCGCATATAATCCGCAAGCACGTCGCGCCTCTCCGTCACCCACACCCCGGCGCGCTCCCTGCCGCTGCGGACAACAACGATCTTCGTCCTGGACGAGTAAGGCGATTCGAACGTCTCCCCTTCGGGGATGGAGTCGCTCCAGACATACTTGATGGACCTGATAAAAGGCCAACGGCCGAAGACGACGTAAACGCCGAGCACGCTGTCGGCCGCCGTTTTGTCTCGCTCGTCCGACTTCTCGGGAAATAAGAGCGCCCGCCACTGCCACTGGAGTATCGGGTAATCCTTCAGCGGCCACGGCTTCTCATAACCCAGGGGTACGGCCGCGCCGTCACTGGAGGCCCGGACGAACTTCTTCCCATCTTCAGCGCAGACCGAGTAAATCCGGGCCGGGTCGCCGGATTTGCAAACCCATCCCTGGGGAGGCTTGCCCACCTCGTCCGATTGGAACGTAAGGCTAAACGGCGGGTCCGCCGCCGCGGCCTGCGCCGCCGGGACGTGGGCCGCAACGGTAAAAACAGCCAGCAGGATAATGAGACTGATGGACCTTACTTTCATGAAGAAAAAATATAGCTTTACGGCTCTCAGGAATCAAGAGAGGCGCTATCGCAGGGTCAGCTCCACCCTGCTTTCACCGTCCGGCAGGCGGCGTATGGCTGTCCTTATTTAACGGGTATAACCCATGTCAGACTGTATACAATGCACGAAGATGACGGCGGCAAGGAGGTCGGCGGTGCCGCCGGGGCTGAGGCGGCGCTCTACGAACGCCCTGTGTATGGCGTGCCCTTCATCCTCCCACCCTTTCCTGTACATAATACATCTTGGTCGAGCCGACTCTGTCAAGACAAACTTTGCGCGGAAAATTGATCTTTGTGCCGGGTATGTGATATTCAACTTCAATGACCGACCGGCTGACAGGCCCCGAAGCAATGGACGTGCCCGAAATCCTCACGAGGCTCTTTTATCCCCGCAGGGCCTACGGCGATGAGGTGACACCCGTTTACGGCGCCAACCGCAGGATCGAGGTCGCACCGGGCGTCTCCATCGGCTGCCGCTTTTATCCTGCTTCTACCGTCGGGCCGGCCCTCCTTTTCTTCCACGGCAACGGTGAGATTGCGCCCGATTACGACTATATCGCCCATTTCTACCAGGAGAGGAACATCAGCCTCTTCGTGGCCGATTACCGCGGGTACGGGCTGAGCGACGGGTCGCCGACGTGCAGCGCCATCATCGCCGACGCGCACCCGATCTTCTTCGGCTTCACGGAGATAATGAAGGAATATGAGATCGGGGGCGGCCTCTTCGTCATGGGGCGCTCCCTGGGGAGCGCGCCCGCCATCGAGGTGGCCGCAAGCTACGGCGCGCAGCTTCGCGGAGTGATCGTGGAGAGCGGTTTCGCGAGCACCCGGAACCAGCTCCGAAGACTGGGCGTGGCGCACCTCTTCTCAGACGCATCCGGCGAGGTCGGTTTCGGAAACGACGCGAAGATCGCAAATATCGCGATACCGACACTCATCATTCACGGCGAGAACGACGAGATAATCCCCTTCGAAGAGGCTAAGGCCCTCTATGCGCTATCGGGCGCTTCCGATAAGCGATTCCTTCCTATCCCGGGTGCAGGCCACAACGACCTGATGGACCGCGCCCTCGATACCTACATGGATGCAGTGGAAGCATTTACAGCAGGCCGGGCAGGCGCGTAAACACGTTGAAATAAAATAAACGGGCTTTCCACGCCATTCTTGAGCGACGCGGAAGGCCCGTCTTCTTTATGCTGTCACGCAGCCCTGAATGGGCCGCTTCTCTCCTTTAATGCCCGCCCGACCGCGCCTGCATGCCGGGGGCGAACAGGTCGCCCGAGTTAGGTATGCACAAGCCGGAGTTATTGCTGTATCCCCCGGCGCCGACTGCCGGCAACTCGAACGTTAAATCGTCGGCCAGCGGCGGGTTGTTGTGATCGGTCGGGGTATGGCCCGCATAGACCAAAAGCGACGGGTGGTCGAAAGGCGCCTGGTCGCACTGGACGCGAGGGTCCGTGAGGGCCTGAATGTAGCGGACAAGAGCCGACAGGTCGTCAGTCGCCACATTACAATTCGGCTGCACGACCCCGTTAGCGTCGCAGTCCTTCAAGCCTAGCGGTACGATTACACCCGTCACATTCGTCTTGCAATCTCCGGTGACGGGGAAAATCGCGTCGCCGGCCGCGCCGGTGCCCGAATCGTCTCCCGCCGAGCAGGTGCTTGTCCCGGCAGGGCCGGAGTTATTGTTATCGACACCGGCTATGCCTATATCTCTCCGGTTCCCACCTCTGTTATAGACCTTCATAGCCTGTCTCAGGGTGCCGTATCCACCCCACATGAAGTACGGCGGGGTAAGCGCCGCGTTGCGCAGAGAAGGTATTTTCACTGCCCCTGCGATCTCGAGCTTCGTCACGCTCGTCCCGATCGACGGCTGGACCAGCGAGATATTGTTTTGCAGGTAGGGGTCTACTATGTGGTTCGTCAGATACTGCTTGCCATAGGAAAGCGGGTTCCCGTAGGGGTCTGTCCCGCCGACGCCCAGGTCCATCGTATAGGGCTTGACGCCGATATTCGCGAAACCCAGATCGCGTATATCGAGGGTGTTATTGATGTCCGGCACCGGGTTCAGGAAGGGGGTAAAAGCCTGGCCGGTCGGGGTCTGGCTCTCGGTGAACCCCGGACTGTTGTGGCAGAAAAGACAATTGCCGCCCGTTATCCCCCCCTGTGCAATGGGAGGTATGAAATTGGCGTTGTGGAAGATTTTGCATCCCTTTGATAGAAGCGGGTCTACGTCGGGTGTCGTATCGCACCCTGTAATACCGGGGATAGGGCCGTTCCCAATTATGATTTTCCCTGCGTTAAAAAGCATGTCGAACTCGCTCTGGTTGGATATCAGCGTAGCCTCGTAGAGCATGATCGAGATGCCCCAGAACATGGAGAAGTTCGTCTCCATCTGCGTGTAGCCTTTCGGGTCGTTCGTGAGTTGGCCTTTCGTTGATATTGTATACCTCCCGGTGTCGCTCCAGTACTTCGGGTCGAATGCCTGCTTGATCAGGGAGCCGTACGTATATTGCAGGCCCAGGCCCCTGCCCGCAGGGTTGGCGTAAGCCCCGAGCACGCTGTCGCGCGGGTCCACCTTCTGTATCTCCAGGGGCTGCCTGTTTATCATCTTCCTTCCGACGTCTGCGAACGACCTGCCGTTGCACGACATCTCGTTCTGAGACGTAGGCGGAGCCATCGACTGCGAGGCAAGGCTCGAATCAGGCAACTGGAGGTAGCCGAGCATCGGCTTGCCGTTCTGAAGGACGACCAGCCGGGCCTGAGGGTTCGCGGAGATTGTGCGCATGCCGAAGGGGTCCAAGCCGTTGAATGTGTTGTTCGCGCGGCCGTCCCAGAACTGCCTGTTGTTGAGCGCCGCGTTGATGATCGTAGGCGACTGGCGCGGCTCGACGCGCCTTGCCGGATACGGGCCCGCGTGGAATACGGAGGCCGAGGCGCTCGTCGGGTTGCAAAGGTCTTGATTGCCGCCAATCGGCACGACCTGGCTGTAGTTCTCGGTGAACGAGCCGCTCGGGGCCACGCGGTCGTTGGTGCTCGTTATGACGGGGGAGTTATGGTCCGTCTCGTCCTGAAGCTGAAAGATGGGGAAGTCCGACGGAAGGAGCCTGTAGTTCGAATCGGCTCTATTCCCCGAAGGCATGTAGCCCGCCGCCACCTGGCCCGTATCGGAGCGGTTGGAGCCGAATCGCGTGTCACCGTTCGATCCGAACGTGATGTCGTTGAAGCCCGGGTTGAGCTCGTTCGTGATCCTCGTATCGGCCCCGGCTGTGAAATGGCAGCTTGCGCACGCCTGGAAGTCGGCGCCCGCCTGCTGGTCCCAGAAAAGGGCCTTCCCCAGCACCACCGCTGATTTCATGTCCTTGACGATGCCCGTTAAATTAGGGAGCTTGGGCGTAAGGACAGTCTGACTCTGGGCCTGCGCGAGAGGGACTGCGACCAGTCCCAAAATAAAGGTCGCCACCGAAAAAACGGCCAGCCTGTATACAAGCCTCTTCATTCTCCCCTCCTCGTATGGTTTCGGGTAGTCTATCCTCCCGTTTCTCTCCCGGCGCGAACCGGCCGGGACCTAAAAGCCGGCGCGCTCAGGCGGGCTTACTTTCCGGGTATGCAGATCAATCAGCACGCACTTTAATGCAAGTTGACGAAGCAAACAGAACCGGGGCCTTGAATGAAGGGTGGGACGCTCAGGATGGTGGCCTATCTCATGATATGGGTACGGCCGAAACAATTGTCAACCAGCGGCACGGGCTTTTAAAGAAAGATTTGCCTGCCGGATTATCAGAGGCCGTATTTTTTGAAAAACGCCTGGTATATACGCTGGGGCAGGCCAGTATGGCGATAAAGCCCGAGGGCCTTTGCGTAGAATGAGAGGAGGGTGTCGCCGCCGGTTACCGCCACTCTCGGCAAATAAACTGTTCCCTCGCCGTAGCGGACCGGGCCCCTCTGCAATGTGCAGCAGCACCTGTAAGACGCTCTCTTCATCGCGGCCTCAAGGTCGGACTCGAAGGAAGGCCACCGCCCGTGGGCGATGGGAAACGAGAAAGGCAGGGCTACGGCGATGGGCGAGATCCCCAGCATGGCCTCGATCCTTTTTTTCGACCGTACAAGCTCGGACTCGACCTCACCGGGCGCCATGCGGGGCGGGAAGCGATGGCTGGCAGTGTGGGAGCCTATCTCCATCCCGCCGGCCGCCATGAATTGCGCGTCCTGCCAGCTCATGGGGCGCGCGTCTTCGTCGCCCCGGTCGCTTTCGGCAAGCCAGCCGAAGCGGCAGGCGTTCTCGGGCGGGCCTGAGATACCGGGCAGATAATCGGTGGCGAGGAAGACGCAGGCGGCAAAGCCGTATTTCAGCAGGACGGGCAGCGCCCTTGTGTACGTGCTCCTGTACCCGTCGTCGAAGGTAAGGACCACTGTCTTTCGCGGCAGCGCCTTCCCTCTCTCCATTGCAGAGACGAGGCCGCTCAGAGGAAGGACGTTAAAGCCGCGCTCCTTAAGCACGCGCATCTGGCGCTCGAACGCGTCGAGGTGCACCGCGTCCTTCATGGGGCAGCCGCGCCGGTCGCCCGTATATATGTGATGGTAGACAAGGACGCTGGCAGGGTATGAGCGCGGCCGGGCAGACGACATGGAGGTACGTTTATTCTGTGGACGGTTATCAATACTGTCAACCGGGGTCGTAGAATCAATCTTACAAGTTGACGAATGGCAGGCGAGGTACTAGAAAATAATAAGCGCCAACCGAATGACACCGGGAGAGCTTCGCATGATCGACGGCATGGGATATAAGGTTCGCAACGGTACGCGGGCCATGCGCGCCTGGGTCGTCCCCTACCTGCTTTCAAGACTGCGGGCACACGAGTTCCGGCCTGTCCTGTGCTACCTGTTCACCGAATGGAAATGCAATATAGACTGCCACTACTGCCACCAGTACGACAACCGCAGGGACAACATGACACTGGACACAGCGAAGGACTCCATCGACTGGCTCAAATCGATCGGATGCCGCGTCGTGCCCCTTATGGGCGGAGAGCCGCTTTTGCGCAAGGACTTCGTCCTCGACGTGATACGCTACGGCGCGAAAAACGGCTTTTTCATGTACCTGCCGACTAACGGCTACCTGATGGATAAATCGTTCATCGACGAGGTCGGGCGCGCCGGCGTCGCGGCGATCAACCTCGCTGTGGACTGCGTCGCGCCTCGGAAGGGGCTGCCGAAGGCCCTTCTCGCCATCGAGCCTCAGTTCCGCTACCTCGTCGAGAAACAGGAAAAGTACGGGTACATGATCTTCTTTAATATGAACATCTGCGGGAACAACATGAAAGACGTCCGGATGCTGACGGAAATCGCGCACCAGAACGGCATAGGCACCGATTACCACCTCAACGAGCCGCCACACACGTTCGTCAACACGGAGCATTACAAACACGAAGAGGACATGCTCACTATCACGCCGGACAAGTTCGGGGAAGCCGACGCGCTACTCGACTGGCTGATCGAGAAGCAGCGCGCGGGGTGGCCGATGGTCAATTCCGTCGAGCACCTGCGGACGTTCAAAGGGCGCATGCGCGGGCAGATCGCCGGCTGGGACTGCCGGGCGGGGCGCAACGGCGCGCTCATCCGCACGGACGGGACACTCTCCCCGTGCTTCGACATGATATGCTACGACCATGACTGGGGGCGGATCGGCAGTCCCCGATTCGACGCCGCGGAGCTGGACGCGCTTAAAGGACGGTGCAGGTCCCTTTGCTCGTCCACCTGTTTCCATACAATGGGGTTCTATTACAAGCTCGCCGCCGTACCGGAGTGGGTCCGCAAGCACATCCGGGTGGGCTGATTGCAGCCTGTCCACATGGGCGCTCCTTATTGCCGCATGAAAAAAGCCGCCTTTATCGCACTGGCCCTGATCGCTGCCTGCGGGCTCTGCATCGCTGCCGCAGAGCCGGAGATCCCGGTGGGCCCCTTTTCGTCGGCGGCAGCCGGCGGCATCCCTGAAGGCTGGAAGCCGTGGATCCTGAAAAACGTCAGCAGGCGCACCACTTACAGGCTCGTAAAGGACGACGTTGTCGCGTTGAAGGCAGTCGCGGAGGCATCCGCCAGCGGCATAGAGCACGATATAAAGGTAGACCCAAAAGAGTACCCGCTTTTGGAATGGCGATGGAAGGTCGCAGAAATCATCGAGGACGCGGACATCTCCATCAAGGAGCGCAACGACGCGCCTGCGCGGGTCTATGTAGCGTTCAGCTACGATATAAACAAAGTCGGTTTCTTCGAAAGGCTGAAGTATAAGGCGGCCAAACGGATATACTCCGACTCCCTGCCCCTGCGGGCGCTTTGCTACACGTGGGCGAACAGGTCCGAAAAGGGCAGCTTCGTCCCCATGCCTTATACTTCGTGGTTCATGCAGGTCGTAGTAGAGAACAGCCATTCCCCGATCAGGGAATGGCTGACGGAGGAGCGCGACGTTTACCGGGACTACGTGCAGGCATTCCATGAAGAGCCCGGCCATATCACGGGCGTAGCCATCATGACGAACACGGACAATCTTCTTGGGAAGGCCACCGCATGGTATGGCGACATAGCCTTCAAGAAGGGCGGGCCGGGTTAGGTCCGCGTCTTGGTCGGTATTTGATCTCCGGGCTTTTGCATACCCCTTACCGGCCATAAGTGTTCGTCCTGACTATCGCCTCGTGATAGGACTATCGCCGGCCCGCAGTCTTCAACCTCAGTTTTACGACTTAAGAGACGCATAATAGGCGGGCCCCACAAAACCCTTTGAATATCGCCCCGCTACCTCGCGGGCGCGCGTCACGGCGCCCTGCCGGGCGGCCGGGGCAGACTGTTTTTCTGTTGACACATCGCACGAATCCTTTACAATTTTAGGAGCTTGTAAAGCTTCCAAACATCCCGTTCCATCCGATTGACTTTTGTGGAAAACCAGAAGCGGTAAGAGACCCGGCGTAAGGGCATTGATTGTCCGGTCTGACTTCCATCGAGGGGGGTGCTGCATGGCTCGCAGGACGGTCATACTGATTTCGGTCCTTTTGGTTTGTCTGATCCTGGCTGGATGCAGCTCGGGCGGCTCCTCGTCCGGGGCCCCGGCAAACGGCGGGGCCGGCGCTGCCGCGCCAGGTGGAGGCGGTGGAGGTGGGGGCGGCACACCGCCCGGCGCGCCGTCTGCTCCTACCGTGCTGACAGGCCGGAGTCTGGCCCAGGCTCATCTGGCCGGCGACGGCCGGCGCATCCAGCTACTGCATATACAGGAACGGCACTTTCGTGAATTCCGTCACAGGAGCGCTTTATTACATCGACGAGGGCCTCGTCCTCGGCAGCTCTTACAGCTACGAGCTGTCCGCAGCAAATACAGCGGGTGAGTCGGGCAAGTCGCTTCCCGTAGCGGCCGCCACCGCCATCTGGACGAAGATTATCTGCTCGTCCGCGATAGATTTCGCCTCCGGCATAGCGCTCGACGGCGACGGTAATTTTTATGTGACCGGTTACACGACGGGCAATCTCGACGGCCAGACGAACGCCGGGCTGAAGGACATTTTCGTCACGAAGTACGATCAGACCGGGACGAAGCAATGGACAAGCCTGCTCGGAACCGCATCGGACGACGCGGCGGGCGGCATCGCAGTCGACGCTTCAGGAAACGTCTACGTCACCGGGTATACGAACGGCAGCCTCGCCGGCCAGACGAACGCAGGCGGGGCCGACGTCTTTGTCGCCAAATACGATGGGTCCGGCGCAAGGATTTGGGTCGCGCTCCTCGGGACATCGGCTGACGACGCGGGCAACGGCATAGCGGCCGACAGCTCCGGCAACGTCTACGTCACGGGCTATACGCAGGGCAACCTGGGCGGCCAGACGAACGCAGGCGGGGCCGACGTCTTCATCGCCAAATACGACACGTCGGGCGCAAAGCAATGGGTCGCGCTTCTCGGGACATCGGCTGACGACGCGGGCAACGGCATAGCGGCAGACGGTTCCGGCAATCTTTACATAACGGGTTATACGGCAGGTAACCTGGCCGGCCAGACGAACGCGGGAGGCAAAGATATCTTTTTCGCTGCGTATGACGCGTCGGGCAACAGGCAATGGGTCGCCCTCCTGGGGACTGCGGCGGACGATGTGGGCAACGGCATAGCCCTCGGCCCCTCGGGCGCCCTATGCGCAGTGGGCGTTACGGCAGGCAACCTCGATGGCCAGACGAACGCGGGCGCCACGGACGCCTTCCTGACCATGTTCAATACATCGGGCGCAAAGCAATGGACAAGGCTCTTCGGCACAAGCCAGACCGACGCGGCCAATGCCGTAGCCTTCGACGCGTCGGGTAATTGCTATTTAACAGGCTACACATATGGCAACCTCAGACTCCCTTTACGGGCGGATGGGGGGAGGCGCCGGTGGAGGCAGCCAGACGAACGCAGGCAACGACGACGTCTTCATCGCAAAATATGACACATCGGGCACGAACCAATGGGCGGGGCTTTTAGGGACGCCGGCCAACGATTCAGGCGCCGCGATCACCGTCGATCAATACGGAAACAGCTATATTGCGGGCAGCACGGGGGGTAGCCTGGACGGCATCACGAACACCGATTCATCTGGTGCTTTTGTAGCAAAAACGACGTCCGACGGCGACCTCTGGTAAAAGAAAGATATCGGCGTTTACGCTCGTTTTATTGCCCTGCTGTCTCTGCAGCAGGGCAATTCATTTACAAGGCCTCCTTCGTTATCTTCAACGCCTTGATCGCCTCTTCTATCGGGATGAAGTAGTTCAGGCCCAGCGTGTAAGGGCCGAAAGTTATGCCGGAGACGCACATCCCGACGACGCCCTTATCGAGGGAGACGAGCGGCCCCCCGCTGTTGCCCGGGTGGATGCTCACGTCGCTCTGCACGTATTTTATCTCGTTTCTCACGCGGAAGCTGCTGATGATGCCTTTCGTCACGGTCTGGAACAGGTCTTCCGAAAGGGGCGTGCCGATGCAAAAGACCTCGTCGCCTATATTGACCGAGGCGGTGTTTCCCAGGGGCAGGTAAGGATAAATGTCCTTCTCCAGCCTTATCAGCGCAACGTCGCGCACCTTGCTGACGCGCACCACCTGGCCCGCCACTTCCTTGCCCGTGACGAACTTCACGTTGACGAAGCTTGCGCCGCCGACAACGTGCTCGTCGGTCAGCACATAGCCGTCGGGCGATATCACGAACCCCGAGCCGTGCCCGGAGCCGGAAAAGACCGTCACGACCGCGCTGCGCATCTCCCCGAGGGCGCCTTCACGCACCATGCCGCCCTTCCCCGTCGTCTCGGCGGCCGTCTTGAACCGCACCTTCAGCTCGGTTTTATCTTCTTTGACTTGCTTCACCGGGACGCTGCTGTCGAGGGCCACCGTCCGGTAGAGCCGTACGTCCGCCAGCAGGTTCTGCACTGCCGCTCCGAATGCCCGAAGCAGCAGCTCCTGGTAGGTGTCACGCCTGCCGGTGTCTCCCGACGAGCCTTCGGTCGTAATCTTCAGCACTACGTCGCGTGCCTTCTTGCTGTACAGCTCCCATTCGACCTGCATGTAAATGCCGCCCTTCGCAGTCACCCAATCGTCCGACGCGGCACGTGGAAAGCATACGTTAGCGCCCACGTCCCTGATCCTCCCGGCTATCAGGAACTCCGCCTTCTCCGCCGACCGGTCCTCGAAAAGCGCGTCCGGGTCGCCCACGAGCGTGTAGCCCGCCGCCTGCATGCGCTGCCGCAGCATCTCGCCCAGCTCCGCGTCCGGCACTATCGCCTTTTCACTCTTCCAGCAGAGCGGTCCCTTATACGAGCATAGCGAACCCGTCCGCATCTCGCCTATCATCTTGCCCCTCGGCACGAGGGAGATAACCTTCTTGAACATGATCGGCTTCGTCCCCCCGCCCGGCTCGACCGAGGGCCTGCCGGCCACTTGCCTTATGGCAGGAATCGAGCCGGAGCAGCCCACAAGCCCTACCAGAAAAAAGACGATCGATGCCCAAAAGACCTTTCTCTTCATACTGCCTCCCTAAAAGCAAAAGCGCGCACAAGTATACCAAAATATGGAATAAAATCAAAACTGGGGTGGGAGGAGAAGCGCAATTTTCCATACGGCCTTCTCTTTCAAGGCCGTATGGAAAAGCGGGATTTTTCTTACGGGTGGTTTTTCGTCTTAATAGTAGCCGAACCCCGATTTCTTTTTCCAATCGGAATCGAACTGGCTGTCGAAATAGGACTCCAGTTTCACTAGCAGGTGCTTCCATCCCTCTTTGCGCTCGTATTTCAGCACGTCTTCCAGGAACGGGACGATCTCGCCCAGCTTGTCCTTCGGCAGGTATGCATTCGCGCCGAGGTCGTGGGATTTCTTGAGGGCTTCGGGGGTCAGGGCGTGGGCGGTCAGCATGGCGACCCTGAAATGCCTGCTCACTGCGATTTCCAGCAGGTCGAAGCCGCGTACGCCCATGATGTCGAGGACGACTATATCGTACTGGTTCTTGCGCAGGAGCTCGGCCGCGGCATCGTAAGTCGTAGCCTTGTCGAACCTGCAGCCGGTGCACGCCTGACGGACTTCATCTTCAAGGACGGCGAGGACGTCCGGCTCGTCGTCTACTGCCAGCATTACCCTGTTGTCTAAAACGGAATTCGCCATATTATCTCCTTTTTCAACACGCTAACGGGGGTATTTTTACGGTGAAGGTGGTGCCGCAGCCGCTGCCGCTTCTTACCGCGATCTCCCCCTGCATGGTCTCGAGCAGCGCCTTGACGCAGAACAGACCCAGACCTAAACCCTGATGCTGCTGCGCCTGCCAGTCATCATGCTTCAACTGCATAAACCGCTTGTAGACTATCTCCTGCTCTCCTTCGGATATGCCGCACCCGTCATCGGTGACGAGGATTACCAGATCGCTGTCTCCGTTTATCGCCACGTCCATCCTGTTCTTACGGAATTTCATCGCGTTGCTCATCAGGTTTTGCAATATTAGCTGCACCTTCCTCCTGTCGTGGCGGAAAGGCGACGTCGCATACTTCCCGCTCACTTCGATGGAGATGCCATTCTCACCCAGAAAGCTCCTGATCTGTTCCCCGTCTTCCAGTTTCTCGAGCTTCTCGCCGGCTCCGGCAAGGGCTATGTCTATGACATCGACAAGCGCGTCTCTCGCCACGCGCTCCGGATAAAACTGGTCGGAGTGGAAGAGCTGCTCCTCCGAGCGGGCCACGTCTACGATTTCCTTCAGGACACGCTGCGCCTTCCTGGCGTTGCGCGCAATACGCTCGATGCAGGACTTCTGCGAATCCGACAGGCACGTGCAGTTTTCCCGGCGCAGCAGGCCGTCCGCCGTCGCGGCGACGACAGACAGAGGACCTGTCAGATCGTGCACGAACAGATCGTACAAAAAATCTTTAGGCCCCATTCCCATAGAACTCCTTTTGTAATATAGAAAAATAATGATCGGGCGTCAAGCATAATAGTACCCATCACAAACAACGATTCGTTATGTTGACCTTGCTATTGATAATGTCGGTGCTTACAATTATTTAAATAGAATATGCGCGGTTACCAATTTATCCGGGACTGAACGATGCCCTGAAACACGCGAGACCGAGCCCGCATGATCGGCAAAAAAACAACCAAAAGGAATAAAACAGGGGGACACTAGTATGGACGGCGTTAAATTGTATGTCGGGAATCTGAGCTATGCAGTGACGAACGAGCAGCTTAAGGAGCTCTTCACCCAGTACGGGGAGGTCAACCAGGCCAATGTCATCGAGGGCAAAGGGTTTGGCTTCGTCGAGATGGCCACTTCCGAGGGCGCTGAAAAAGCAAAGACGGAGCTGAACGGCACCGACTTCAAAGGCAGGGCCTTGAGGATCGAGGAAGCCAGGCCGCAGAAGCCCAGGCAGCAAAGCAGCAGGGGCTACGGCGGCAAGTACTAGGCCGCGAAAGGGCGCCGCACCCGGCCGCGCATCGCGCGTGCCGGCCGGGCACGCCTGCATTACGACAGGTGGGCGCTGCTGAAGACGGGCGCAGGGGCTGCGACGCGACCGGCGCTTTCCAGCGTATCCCTCGTCTCCATGAGGGGGAGATAGACCGAGAGAGTCGTGCCGAGCCCAGGCTCGCTGGTTACGTTAATCGAGCCGCTGTGCTGCTTGATTATCCCGTGCGCTACGGACAGACCGAGCCCCGCTGACGTAGCCGGGTCCTTGGTCGTGAAGAAAGGGTCGAATATCCGCCGTCTCACCTCATCGCTCATCCCCAAGCCTGTATCGGTAAAGGAGATCACGGCGCACTTCCACTCGCCCGCTCCGTTATCCGCGGGCGCCCCGCCGACGCGCAGCTCCTTCGTCTCGACCGTAAGCGTCCCTCCTGCGGCCATTGCGTCGCGCGCGTTCGCCGCGACGTTCATCACCACCTGCTCCAGTTGAACGGGGTCCGCAAAGACCTGGAGCCGCCTGCCGCTCAGCCGCGTCCGGAAATCGATTCCTTCCCCTACGACGCGGGCGACCAGCCTGCCCGCCCTCCTTATCACGTCGTTGACGTCCGTACGCTTCGGACGGGCCACCTGCTTCCTCGCGAAAGCGAGAAGGCCCCTCGTCAGGGTGGCTACCTTTTCCGAGGAGGCAAGTATGCGCTGCACGTACGATCTCATCGGGTCTTTCTCGTCGAGCTCCTGGTTCATGTAGCCGCCGTAACCCATAACCAGGGCGAGCACGCGGCCGTAATCCTGGGCGATCCCGTCCGCTAACTGGCCTGCCGCCTCCATCGTGCGCAGATGATCCGGCAGCCCCGCGTCCTCTCCGGTCGCCTGCCCCTTCGGCCTCCCGTCCGGCCTGTGCCCGTTCCCTGCAATGACCCGGCAGTACGCGTCTGCCAGCGCCTTCCTCAAGCGGTCGCCTTCCCTTTCGCAGTTCTTCATTAAAACCTCCAAAAAAAACTCTTCCCGTGCTCCAAGCGTGCTTTTTACCGTCTTCGCAAGGCGCCCGGCCGGCCGGCCTTTTCGGGCCTCTTCCGTCGCGGACCACCCCGTCCTGTCCGCCGGAGGAGTTCCTGCGGACTTTAATCGCGTGCTCCGGTTGTCTCTTTAGTCCCTGCCCTCTTGTGACGCGAGCTTCTTGTAGTGCGGTTGCGGTCCAATCGCAGCGGGGCCGGCATGCGTCCGGCCGCCGCCGGACTCCCCTATTTTCCTTTGGTAATAGAACCCGCCGATCATCTTGCCCAGCACAGCCGTAACCTCTCTGAAATCGCTGTCGGTATAACTGAGGAAACGCGGTCTCAGGCTGTGGCCGATGGCGACCGTCGGATCTTCTCTATCGGGGAGGACCAGTATGAAGCGAACATCGTACAGCAGGTGACTGATGGAAAGTATCGTGAGAAGATCGTTATCGCTCGCTGCAAGGATGACGGCGATCGGGATGTCGTCCATCGGTTTCCGCAGCCTGTCCGAAAAATTTTCCAGGCTTGTATAGACCTCCAGCTTCTCTTCAGGCACCAGATCGCGGATGACCGTTTGGAGCCGTTCGCCCGCTTCGCCGGTAGAATATAAAAGCACCGTCATCGTCCTTCTCTTCTCCATGCGTGCCTCTACCCCCTGCATGTTCAAGAAGTGTGCCAAAAAAGTCGATTTTCGCCGGATGCCCTATTGACGCCCGTTGCGCGGGAAGCGGCTCCCTCCGGACTGCGTGCGCTTCCAAAGCGGCGTCCTGTTTATGAAACAGTCCTGTCTTGCGCTGCAAGACGATGTCTCATCGCAGGAGACTGCGTCTCGCACAGGGAGACACAAACTGGATAAATTTACGAAAACAGAAAGGGTTCTTCGTCGCCGATGCCAAGGGCCTCCAACATCGCCCTGACGCACGCCATGTGGGCGGGGCCGGGCATCGTCACCCCTCCGGGCGGAGGGTTGCCAAGGAGCGTGACGGCCGAATCGAAGATCGATATGCTCGTACAGAGGATACGGTAAATGCCGGGGTCCGGAAACGGCTCAGCGTCTTTTTGCACTTGCTTCATATGTACTCCCCGCGACGCACGCTGTTGTGGACAGATACTAAGTAATTTCCTTAAACATAGTGCCCGCGACCTCCAAAAGCAAGGAAGCCGGAGAAAAACGAGCGCACGTGCGAGTCCGGCCCCAAAAAACATCAGTTTAGCCTTTTTGCTCCCTATCGCTTCCTGCTGACAACCGGCCCAATTCCCGCGCCAGTCGCCATAATTGGGCCCATAGAGCCATCTTGCTTCTTGACTAGCCCCCCGAGCAGCGGCTATATTGTGCCCGGCCGTAACCTGGCGGCGCAACAGGAGAAACATCATGAGAACCGCTCATATAACAGGCATACCGGGCAGGTGGGAATCCCAGCCGCGCCCCGGCCTGCTGCCTTCGATTAAAGACCGCGTCGACAAAATGATGGCGGGCCCGGAGGACGAAGCCGACGCAGGCACGCCTGCCCGCACGTCCCGTAAGCTCCTCTGGATCGAGGGCCTTCTTTCCAATGCGTCGGAGTCCTTCGTGACCAACTTCCTGGCGCCCTTCGCCCTTACTTTCGGCGCGACGAACGCCCAGATAGGCTCGCTCGCCTCCGCCACCAACGTGGCCTCCGCTTTCGGCCTGCTTCCGGGTGCAAGGCTGGAAGAACAATTCGGCTGCCGGAAGCGCATCTTCATGATCTCTACGGGCGTCCTCGGCAGGCTCTTTCTCTTCGCGCTGGTCTTAATGCCTTTTTTCTTCCATATGTCGATGATGTTCTACGGCCTGATGGCGGTCGTCGCTTTCAGGGGTTTCCTGAACCAGCTAGGTTATCCCGCCTGGTCAACCCTCGTGACAGACATCGTGCCCGAGCGGATAAGGGGCAGGTACTTCGGCTCCCGCAATATGGCGGTTGGCCTGGCCGGGCTCCTCTGCGCCCCGCTGGCCGGTTATCTCATAAAGGCGACCGGGGCCGCCGGATACCGGGTAAGCTTCCTCATATCGGCAGCGACGGGCTTTGCGGCAACGGCAGTCTTCGCCTTCATAAAAGAGCCGAAAAAGGCCCGCCTGTGCGAAAAAACGCGGAAACCGGCGCTGGGCCTCGTCTCCATTTTCAAGGAGCACCCGCAGTTTGCCGCCTTTACCGCCATAGGCTTCATCCTCCATCTCTCGCTCCAGGTGTCCGGCCCCTTCAACGCCGTTTACCAGATACAGGTCCTGGGGGCAAATACGGCCCACATAGGCATCCTGGGCTCGATAGGCGCGCTGACCGGCATGATCGGCCAGAAGATATGGGGGGCGCAGAACGACCGGAAGAGCGACGTCTGGGTCCTCCGGATCACGCATTTCCTGATCCCCGGCACCTCCCTGGCATGGGCCTTAACGCCTAGCTGGTCATACCTGCCCGCAGTGGAGGCAATCAGCGGGTTCGCCTGGGCCGGCTACTGGCTTTCGAATTTCAACCTCCTCCTCCGCATGGCGCCCGACGAGCACCGCTCGCGCTTCGTGGCCGTCTACCAGTCGGCAGTGGCCGTGGCATCTTTCATGGGGCCGGTGCTAGGTGGTATACTTGTCGGTATGATAACGTTGAGGGGACTGTACTGGATCTCGGCGGTCGGCCGTCTCGTCGTTTCGATCCTCTTTGCCCTCCTCATAAAGAATGACAGGGCGGTGGCGCGATGACAAAGGGCAGGCACGTGGAAAAGCGCTTATTATCGGGCATGCGGGGGCTGCTCGTTGCAGGGCTGCTCGTTGCAGGGCTGCTCGTTGCAGGGCTGCTCGTCCTGTATTCTACGCCCCTGCTCGCTGCCGGGCCGCTGCCCAGGCAGCGGATCACGTTTGCCCAGTCCGACTTTTTCATCCTTGCGGAGAGGGCCGATACATACACGTCCAGGTCCAGGGGCCTCATGTACCGGAAATCCCTGGGCGATGCCGAGGCTATGCTGTTCTGCTTCGAGAGTTCCTCCCGGCAGACCTTCTGGATGTACCATACCCTCATACCGCTCACCGTCATTTTCCTCGACGATACGCTCAAGATCGTTGATATGCAGCACATGGAGCCGTGCCGCTCGAACGATGAAGCCGCCTGCCCCGTTTACACGTCGTCGGCCCCCGCCCGCTATGCCATCGAGGTCAACCAGGATTTCGCCGGCAAGCACCGCATAAAGATCGGCGACCGGGTCGAGCTGGGAGAAATTAGGTAACAAAAAGTCAGGACCGTGGTATAATGAATAAAAGGCAAAATACGGGGGCCAAAGACCCGGCAGGAGACCGCGAGAACGGAGGGCTAAAGCCTTTGACAAGGGTCATCTCGGAAGCGGGAATTCCTCGCCCTCGTTGCGGCGCTGCGGCGGGCTTCACCCTGGTGGAGGTCATCCTGGCCGTCGCCCTGTCGGCGCTCCTCCTGACTATCCTCTATACTACGTATTTCTCGATAAACCGGTCGATATCGGCGGCTACGGAGAGCAGGGACGCCCTGGATACGGGAAGGGCCCTGACGGAGCTTTTAAAACGGGACATACGGGCCATGAACACTATCAGCTACCCGTTCGTAGCAAAAAATATAGAGATAGACGGCCGCCAGTACTGCGACCTGGAATTCGTCACAAACGCCATGTCGCACGCGGAACCGCTCAAGCTCAGGAGGGTCGAGTACAGTATGGTCCTTGCCGACAGGCAAAAGGTGTTGGTGCGCAAGGAATCGACGGACCTCGTCGATTTCCTCGACAGGCCGCCCGCAGACAACCCGCCGAGGATACTGGAAGTATCGCGCATCATTACGGGCTTTGCCGCCGAGTTCTACAACGGCACGCAATGGATGCCGACGTGGGATTCGGGCGTAGGCGGGACGCTCCCCAAGCAGGTAAGGATCATTATCGACGTCGCTGACACTAAGGGGACCAGCAGGCGGTTCGTGGCGGAGGAGGCAATCCAGAGTGCAGCAGCGCAATAACGAAGGCTTCATACTCATTACCGTGCTGCTCGTGATAGCGGTGCTTTTCCCGCTTATCCTCATGTTCAACGCCAAGGTGCAGCTCAACCTCATCCAGGCGGAGAATTTCAGGAACTCCGTCCAGGCGATCCGCATGGCGCGCTCCGGCGTCGAAGGAGCCATAGGCATCTTGAAACAGGACGACGCGAGCTTCGATTCGAAGAGGGACAAATGGGCCTCCCCCTTCCCCGGCCTCTCCCTCGGCAACGGCATTCTTGCGGTAACGATCAACGACGAGGACGCAAAGATCCCGATCAACAACCTGGTTGGGACAGTCAAGGATAACTCGGCCCAGACGGCCGCTGCCCAGGGGACGACGGGCTCTTCGACGCAGGCGGCGGCACAATCGACAACCGGCAAGGTCGTCAACGACCAGATAGACCAGGACCTGAACGCGCGCCTCCGGGCCCTCATCACTAAGCTCGGCGGTAAGCCGGAGATTGTCGATGCCCTTATCGACTGGATGGACTCGAACAATGAAGTGACGGGGAGCGAAGGCGCGGAGGACGATTATTACAGGCAGAAGGGCTACCGCTGCAAGAACGGGCCTCTCGACTCCATAGAAGAGCCTCTCCCTCGTCAAGGGGTTCGACAAAGAGCTGCTGGTGGACAAGGACCTGAAGAGCTACCTGACCGTAGCGCCGACGGACGGCAAGGTGAACGCCAATACATCGTCGCTCATGGTCCTCCAGACCGTGCTCGAAACCCGGACCACAGGGCTCGCCCAACCCCTGCCCGACGGAGACGTGCAGGACCTCGTCCGCTACAGGGACGAGCACGACCTGAAAACCATGAACGACCTCACTGCCGCGGTAAAGATAAGCCAGACCCAGGCTGCGACCATCACGCCCCTCGTAAAGGTTAACTCCACTTACTTTAATGTCCGCAGCAGGTATACTATAGGCAGGGTGGTAAAGAACGTTGAGGCCCTTCTGAAAAGAGATTCTTCGACGGTGACGACCATTTCATGGAGGGAATTTTGAGAAAGAGAGGCGCGGCTATAATTCAGCGAAACAGCGGCTGGTGCGGAGTAACGCTCTCGGCGCGGGATGGGAAGATAGCCGACTTGAAGGTCCAGGAGAAAGACGACCTTTCCGCGCTCCAGGCAGAGCTGGCCGAAGTGGGATACGGCATCGCCGTCGATAACGGCTCGGGGTACCTCTTTACCCTCACCTTCCCATTCACGGACAGGCGGAGGATAAGGATGGTCATAGGAGGAGAGCTGGAGGAGAGGCTCCCCGTCTCCGTCGAGGACCTGACAATCGATTTCATGGAGGCGGCGAAAGGCACCGTGCTGGCCGCCGCAGTCCCCAGGTCGCTCACGGATACCATCGCCCAGGACAAGCACGTGCGCATAACGACGATGCAGGCGATAGCGGTCCTGCATGCCCTCAGGTGGCTCAACGTCGTCTACCACGGGGATTTCGTCTTCCTCCACCAGAACGGGAGCACGATGGTCGTGATGGCCTTCAAGGCCGACCGCCTCTGCTACCTCAGGCAGTTCTTCCACACCTCCCAATCGGACGCCCTCGACGAGGCGTTCAGGGAGATAGCGGAAGACAAGACATTAACCCCGCGCGCGTACTTCATGGTGAGCGACGCAGCAGACGCGCAGCCCCTGAAGCAGCACCTTGAGCGGACGTTCAATATACGCGTGGAGACGCCTTCGCTGAAGCACATCCTCATGGATGAATCCGCCGAGGACTGGCTGTGGCCGGCCGTCGGCGCCGCCCTGCTCTCCATCACGCCCAAAGGCAGGATCAACCTGACGGGGGACAGGCGCAACGCCGCCCTCTTCCTCTTCACCAAGACGGCCCTGTACGGGTCCGTCGCCCTTGCGTGCGCCGGCATCCTTATCACGGCCCTCTTCTCCCTGGACCATTACTTCAAGGAGAGCGCCTATCAGTTCCTCGTATCGGAGCAGAGCCGGATTTACAGGGTCTCCTTCCCGAAATCGCCCCCCGTGAGGGAGCCGGTTAAGATGTTCCGCGAAAAGATAAGGCTTTTCGACAAGGAGCCCGGCTCCGTGGCCGTCGGCGCGAACCCGCTGGCCGTCCTCAACGAGATCAGCGCAAAAATCGGGCCCGAAATAGACGTCAAGCTAAACGAGTTCACATCCGACGAGAAGGAGTTCTCCATGACGGGCACGACCGTCTCCTTCGCATCGATAGAAAAGATAAAGGCGGCCCTCGAGCAGATAAGGGGGGTCTCGCAGGTGGAGATGGAGAACCTGGACCTTGCGGCAGGCAAGCAGGTGAAATTCAAAATAAGGGGTAGATTATGAACGTCCCCGAAAGGCTGCGCGCCGTCCCGCAAAATATCTGGGTCATCGTCTTCATCGGCGTTTTCGCCATCTCGGCCCTTTTCGCCTATTTCACGAGCGAGGACACGCGCGTCCTCGAAAAGAGAATACAGTCGAGGCAGAAGGATTACGCCGAGGTGCTTCAATTGAAAGACATATACGAAGCCAGGAAGCGCGCAGCCGACAGGGCCGTGCAGGGGCACGTCGAGAAGCGCCCTGTGACGCTGGCTTCGGTAGAGGAGCTGGTGGGTAAGACATTCGTCGGGGGCGCCCTCTCGACCCTTCATCCGGTGACAGAGAAGGGCGACAAGGGCGCGCAGCAGATGGCCGTCGAGATAAAGATGATCAACGTGCCCCTCGGTGAAGTGATCTCGTTCGTCAAGAACGCAGAAGCGTACGGCTTCGCTGTGGGCAAGCTGCGGCTCTCCCTGCCGGCGAACAATACCGGTGCGCTTGAGATGCAGGCCACCGTGATGGAGAGGCGCTCAAATGGTTAAGCGAAAAGACCTTCCCTTTTATGCCTGCGTGCTGGGATGGGCGGTCTTCGTCGCGGCCCTCACCGTCTACCTCTTCTTCCCTTACCAGAAGGCGCTGCGGCTCGCCCTGCAGAACGTGCTCGGCTCGGGAAGGATCGCGGTTTCAATGGAAGGCGTAACGACGAAGCTGATGGGCATCGGGGCGTCAAGGGTCTATCTCAAGCCGGACGGGGCAAGAGGGCAGACTGTCCCCTTCGAGCTTTCGAACATCGACATTTTCTGGAACCCCCTGTCGCTTTTGACCGGGAAGCTCACGATCCACTCCAAGGCGTCCCTTTACGGCGGCGTGCTTAAATGCGTCCTGCGGGGCTCTCCGATGATGGGGCCCTCCTCGAACCCGAATGTATCCCTCACCCTCGAGCATGTGAACCTGGGCGGGTGCCCGGAAGGCGTGCTACCGTGGTTCAAGGGCATGACAGGCATACTCGACGGCGTCATCAAGAAGGAGACGCCCCCCGGACGGCCGGACAAGCAGGTGGGCTCCTTCCGCCTCAACCTTAAAAGCGGGCAGGTGAAAGACCTTCAGATCGCTAACATGCCGCGCCTCATCATCCCCTACCAGGAGATCGCAATAGAGGGGAAGATAGACGGGCCGCGGATTAATATCGCGAAGCTGGCCCTGATGAGCGATTTCGTCTCTCTCACCGGGTCGGGCTTCGTCGAATCGGGAGAGGTCGAGCAGACTATCGACATGAAGCTCTCTTACGAGGGCCGCTCAGCGGCCTTCCCCCTCAAGGGCAAAGGCACCATCAACATAACCGGCAGCCAAAGCGCGCCTATAGTTTCCGTTGCCTTCCTGGACGCCCCGAAAGGACCGGAAAACCTGAAGCAGGCTGCGGCGCCGGCGGGCGTGCCGGCTACACCGGCTGCGGCAGTACAGCCGGGTCAGCGGGTCGTGTCGCCAAGCGTCCTGCCCGGCACGCCGGCAGGGGCGGCGCGGCCGGTTATTCAGCCTGCCGCGGCCTCCGGTCAGGGGGTGCGGCAGCAGGGCGCGCAAGCGCCTGCTGCGGCAGGGCCGGGAGCACTTCCACGGCGGGACACGCGTTGACATCGTGCGGGTGATAATGGTACCCTATATGTCAAGAACTACAAGAGAATTCGCGAGACAGGGCTACTCGACAACTCCGGCCGCTTCATGCGGTTTGGCCACAAGGTGCATCGACGCCGGGGCCGGAAAACCGGAAGACGGAAACAAGATCGTAGGAAATCAAGGGCTATCTGAACAATATGCGATACGATAGAAAGAAGGGGATCATTCTAGGCGTTTCCACCCTCGCGGGGGTGATCGCAGGAGCGATCGTCCTTATGATGATTAACGCCTCGTTCCTCAAGGCGCCCGACGGGCCGCCCCAGATGGCTGCGGCCGTGGCCGCCCTCAGGACCGCCGGTACGCAGGCCGCCCCCAGCGGGCCGGACTACGCCGCCATCACGAAGAGGAACCTCTTCAGGGCTAAGCTGGAGGTAGAGGTCCCGAAGCAGAAAACGGCCGCCGAGATAGAGGAAGAGACGCTTGCCGGCATCGTGAAGACAATGGCGCTTAAAGGGGTTATGCTGGGCGCCCGCAAGCGCGACAACTACGCGATCATCGACAGGGGCGGACCGAAGGGTGTATGGGCCTATGAGATCGGCGAAGTAATCGAGAGCGGCCTTGCCCTCAAAGAGATCAGGAAGGACTCCGTGCGCCTCCAGAAGGGGGACTTCGATATAGTGCTGAGGCTTTTCGCGTCCGCAGCCGAGCGCTCCAAAGGGGCGAGCATACCTTCGCCTGCTGCAAAGCGCGTTGTCGCAAAGATCGAAGCCGGGAAGGACGATATAAAGAGAGAGGGGTCGGTCACGCGCATCTCCAAGGCTTTGGCGGACCGGCTCAAAGCGGACGGCAATACGCTCATGTCTTCGATAGCGATCAAGCCGATGGCGGATGGGGTGAAGGTCGTCGCGGTGGACCAGGGGAGCATAGCGCAGAAGATGGGCATAACACCCGACGATACACTACAGGAAGTGAACGGGCAAAAGCTCTCTTCGGCCAACGATATGAACCAGGTCTACGATGCGCTGAAGAACGCGACCGCCTTTGAAGTTAAGGTTTTACGGGGCGGGAAGTCAGAGACGCTCCGCTATGAGATAAGATAGGTTAAGCGCGAGGGGTGATCGTTGCTGCACAGAAAGAGCGCACTATTTGTATGGCCCTGCCTCGCCCTGGCCCTGGCCGTCTCGCAGACAGCCATGGCCCAGAGCGACAGGGGCGGTCCGGCTTCGCTGCCCGAGGGCGTTGTAGTGCGCGTCGAGGCTGCGGCCCCGGCCGGCCCCTCCCAGCCGTCCGATATTAAGCCGCCGCAGGCACCGCCCCAGCAGGTAACGCAGGCACCGCCGGCACCGCCGGCGTCATCATCCCAGGCGGCCGCTTCCTCTACCCGGGAACCCGATACGTCCCAGCCGCCTGTACCGCCAACCGTGACCCAGGCGCCTCCTCTTGCGCCTGCGCCTTCGCTTGCGCCCGAAAAAGCGGCACCGCCTTCGTCACCCCCGGCCCAGCCTGCGCCGGAAGCCAGGTCGCCCGTCCGGGCCCGTCCCGTGACCCCCCCGTCGCAGGGGGGCCTGGTACAGATGCAGTTCGACAATATCGAGCTGCGGGACCTTATCAGGTTCGTCAGCAACATCATGGGGAGGAACTTTATTTACGACGAGGCGATCGTCAAAGGCAGGGTAACGGTGCTCTCGCCGAGGACCCTCAGCAAGGAAGAGGTCTTCAGGGTTTTCGAGAGCGTCCTCAACTATTTCGGCTTCACGATCATGGCGACGCCGGAGGCCGATAAGATAGTGAGGTCCGCGGACGCAAAGGGGATGGCGGTCGAGACCCTCGACCGGAAGAAGTTTATGACCCTCTCCCCGGAAGAGCGGATAACGACGCTTGTCTACCCCCTCCATTACCTCGACTCCAACGCGATGGTCGGGGTCCTCAGGCCGCTCATGTCGAGGGACGCTTATCTCGTGAGCGTTGCCTCCGCCAACTCGCTCATCCTCATCGATACGTCGGCGAACCTCCAGAGGCTCAGGACGGTCATCGAAGAGGTCGATATCCCCGTCTCCCGCCAGCTTTCCGGGATCGAGGTTTACAACGTGCAGCATACGAACGCGGCAGACCTGGCCAAGTCGCTGCAAGCCCTTCTCGCCGAAGGGAAGAAGGCGGCGACGCCGAGGGAGAAGGTCTTCATCACCGCCTATGCCCCGTCAAACTCGCTGCTCATCAGCGCGCCCCCTGAAGACATCAGGGAGATAAGGCGCATCGTGGACGAGATCGACACGTACAAGCCGCAGGTGCTCGTCGAGGCCGCGATCATAGAGCTGTCCCTCCAGAAGACGCAGACCCTGGGCGTCGAGTGGGTCGTCGGCGGCGCGGCCAACGGATCGAAGATCATCGGCGGAAATATCATAAGCACGAGCGCAGCCACGGGCGGCGCCCTCGTTCCCCTGGCAGCGGGCATCGCCGCGAACCAGCCGGCTACCGCACTCGGCGCGCTCAAGTCCGGGCTCAATATAGGCGTAGTGGGGCAGACGATAAACTTCGGCGGCATCTCGTTCCCGAGCGTCCAGTCCTTCGTACAGGCCCTGGCTGCCGACGTTAAGACGAACGTCCTCGCCACGCCCCAGCTTCTGACCCTCAACAACGAAGAGGCGGAGGTGCTCATAGGCTCCAACGTGCCTTACACGACCAGCGTGCGCCTCGACTCCGCCGGCAACCCGATCACGAACTTCGACTATCGCGACGTGGGCGTGAAGCTGAAGGTAAAGCCCTACATCAACAAGGACGGCCTCGTCTATCTCAACATCTTCACCGAGGTCACGCAGATAACGAGCACGCTGGCCACGGTCGGCTCGGGGCAGCAGCCCGCGCCGACGACGACGAAGCGGTCCACGAAGACGACGGTCGGCGTCAGGGACGCCCAGACCATCGTCATAAGCGGCATCATCCAGGATACGCTCTCCGACACGGAGCAGGGCGTGCCGCTGCTCAGCTCCATCCCTATTCTCGGAAGGCTCTTCCAGTACAGTGCAAAGAGCGACCAGAAAGTGAACCTCCTCGTTTTCCTCACGCCGAGGATAATCTACGACGCGAAGACGCTCACAAAGATAAGCGAGGAGAAGAAGGCGCTGCAGCAGAAGCTGCTCGTGCCACCCGACAAAATGCAACTTCAAGGACAGAAGTAATGGAATCTTTGGCAGCACGCGATCAAGAGCTGGCGCCGGTCCCGAACCGCATAGCCAGGATACACCACTCGTTCTTCCAGAAGAACGGCGTCGTCCCGTTGGGCGTCAAGGACGACCCCCCTACGCTCGTCGTCGCGGTCTGCGATGACGAGCTGGGCTCGCGCTCCGACGTGCTCGGGATCTTCTCGAACATGGCCATCGAGAAGAAACGCGTGCCGAAGGAGCAGTTCCTCGAATTCCTGAACGTCTTCAGGGAGGAGCAGGGCAGAGAGGTCGTGATCGGCGTCGTCGAGGACTTAGGCGAGACCGCCCTTACGGAGATCGCCCAGGAGATACCGAGCGGCCACGACCTGCTCGACGACGCGGCGAACGAGCCGCCCATCATCAAGCTGGTCAACCTGCTCTTCTCCATCGCGGCAAAGGACAGGGCGAGCGACATACACATCCAGCCCCTAGAAAAAGACCTGCGCGTCCGCTACAGGATAGATGGGCTCCTTTACGACACGTACAAGCCCCCGAAGCGGGCGCAGAACGCCATCGTGTCGAGGATCAAGGTCATGGCGGGCCTCGACGTGGCCGAAAAAAGGCTCCCGCAGGACGGAAGGATCAAGGTGCGGGTCAACGACAAGGACATCGACGTCCGCGTCTCGATCATACCGTCCGCGTACGGGGAGCAGGTGGTCATGCGCCTCCTCGACAAGGCTGCGGCGCTCATCGGACTCGACTCGATGGGTATGACGGGCGAGTTGGAGAAGAAGGTCGTTTCCCTCATCACGAGGCCGCAGGGCGTCTTTCTCGTCACGGGCCCGACAGGCAGCGGCAAGACGACGACGCTTTATGCCGTACTACAGTACATCAACACGCCGGAGAAGAATATATTGACCGTCGAAGACCCGGTTGAGTATATCCTCCAGGGCATCGGCCAGATACAGATCAACCCGAAGATACAGCTCGATTTTGCAAGGGCCCTTCGGTCTTTTTTGCGGCAGGACCCGGACGTTATCATGGTAGGCGAGGTAAGGGATGAAGAGACGGCGAGGATCGCCATACAGGCGGCCCTCACCGGCCACCTTGTCTTTTCGACGCTCCACACGAACGACTCGCCGAGCGCCCTTACGAGACTCGTTGACATGGGCATCGAGTCTTACCTGCTCACCTCTTCCATCACCGCCATCCTCGCCCAGCGCCTCGTCCGGAGGATATGCCCTCATTGCAAGGAGGTCTACGAGCCCACGGAATTCGAGAGCAAGATCCTGGAGGAGTACGGGGGGACCGGCCGCGTCGTCTATAAAGGGACCGGTTGCCCGGAATGCCTGAACACCGGCTATCTCGGCAGGATCGGCGTCTTCGAGCTGCTCACCCTGAACAGCAAGATCAGGCAGATGGTCCAGGAAAAAGCGTCGTCCGAGGAGATAAAGACGGAGGCGGTCCGCAACGGGATGACTACGCTGCGCCAGGACGGCATCGCCAGGGCCCTTGTCGGAGACACGACAATCGCCGAGATAGTGCGGGTGACGATAGAGTAGAGCAAGGTAAACACGATAGTTGGCGCTCTTTGCGAGGGCGTGCCGGACCCCGGTAATTGCCGGTGTTAATTGGCGCCGATGTTCCGGGTATGATAGTCTGATGCGAAAGAGCGCGGAACGAAAGAGCGTATAATAAAGTTTTTCTAAGGGACAGGATGAATTACAAGTATTACGCAGTCGATAAGAACGGGAAGCTCGAGCACGGCCGCTTGGAGGCCGACGCCGAGTCTACCGCGAAGAACGAGATAAAAAGCAGGGGCCTCTATCTAGTCTCTCTAAAAGAAGAATCTACGGCCCAGGGGAAGAAGAAACGTTTCCTCTTCTCCTTCGGGATCAAGCAGAGGCTGCCCGTGCAGCTCGCGCGCCAGCTCGCCTCCCTCTTAAGGGGCGGCGTGCCCCTCTTCCAGGCGCTCAGCATCATGACCAACCAGCTCGAAGGCGACAGGGAGAAGGAGATAGTCGGCTACCTGCGCGACGAAGTGAAAGGCGGCGCCTCGCTTTCGGAAGCCCTCAAGACCTATCCGGAGATATTCGATACACTGTTCATTTACTCCGTGGCTGCCGGCGAAAAGACAGGCGCCCTGGACTCGATCCTCAGGTACCAGGCGGACCTCCTGGAAAGCCGGGCGATGGTAAAGTCGAAGATCAAGGCCGCCCTCGTCTACCCGGCCATTATGTGCTGCGTCGGCGCCGGCGTCCTCCTCTTCCTGATCGGCTACGTGGTGCCGATGGTGACGAAGATATTCGACCGCATGAACCAGCAATTGCCACTGCCCACGCAGTTGTTGATGGCCATAACCGATTTCGTCAACAGCTACCTCATTTTCTTCGTAATCTTCGCCGTCATCGCCTTTTTCGCCGTCATGCGGTGGGTCAAGAAGAGTGCGAAAGGCAGACAGTTCTGGGACAACTTCGTCCTGGGCTTCCCCATGTTCGGCGCCCTCTACCAGATGGTCCTGGTCGGCCGGTTCGCAAAGATCCTCGGCACGCTGCTCCGGAGCGGCGTCCATATGCTCCAGTCGCTCGTCGTCGTCGAGCTCGACGATGAAAAACACCATCGTGGCGGAAGCGGTATTAAACATGTCCAGAATGGTCGAACGCGGGTCGGACCTCTCGATTGCGCTTCGGGAGACGTCCATTTTCCCGCCGTATATAGCCGACATGGTGTCGGTGGGCGAGTCGAGCGGCAACCTGGAGGAGATGCTGTCGAGCGTCTCCGAGTACTACGAAAATAACGCGAACCAGAAGATAGCCGCCTTCACGTCGATGGTGGAGCCGCTCATCATAGTCATACTGGGGGCGGTCATAGCGTTTATTCTCGTCTCGATACTTTTGCCTCTGTTCGAGATGAACAAGGTGCTGATCAAATGAAGTTTCAAGGAGGACACATGCTACGTGCAAGAATGGAAAACAACCGGGGAGGCTTTACCCTTATCGAGTTGATGATCGTTATCGTCATCATAGGCATCCTCGCAACCCTGCTCATCCCGAGGATCATGGAAAGGCCGGAGGAGGCACGCAGGGTAAAGGCCAAGATGGACATCAAGGCCATCGAGAGCGCCCTGAAGCTCTACAAGATAGACTGCGGCTCGTATCCGACCACGGAGCAGGGCCTCATATCCCTTCTCAAGAAACCCGAGACCGCGCCCGTCCCGCTCAAATGGAGGGAGGGGGGCTACCTCGACGGCACGGACGTCCCCAAGGACCCCTGGGGCAAGCCTTACTACTATACTTCCCCCACAACGGCCGGGAAGGACTACGAAATCGTGAGCTACGGCCACGACGGCGAGCCGGGCGGAACAGGCAAGGATGCGGACATTACGAGCCTTGACATCTCGAAAGACTAAGGGTTTTACCCTAGTCGAGCTGCTCGTCGTCATCCTCATTCTCTCTATCTTCCTCACCTTCGCTTCCGTAAACTGGAACGTGGGGACGAAAAAAGGGAAGGAGGCCCTGCTGGAGAAGTTCTCGATCGACGTCGCCATGATCAGGGAAGACGCGATCTCGAAGTACGAGGACAGGGTCATCGAGTTCGACGTCACCAACAACACGGCCCGCATCGGGAGGATCGACCTGAAGCAGGGTTTTGTGGAGACGAACCGTCTCGATCTTGTGAAGGACTACCGGATCAAGGACATACTCATCAACGGGCAGCCGTATTCGCAGGGCAAGTGCTACATGACCTTCTATACCAGCGGCATGGTAGACAGGGCCGTCATCCACGCGGAGGGAGACCCGGGACCCTATTCATTAACGGTAAATCCTTTGACGGCAAAGGTCACAGGGGATAATGGCTACATCCAGGAAATCACCATCAAGGGCAGGGACAACTTTACTTGAGGTAATGATCGCGATTGCGATCGCCTCCCTCGCGCTCGTCTCCTTTATCAGTCTCGTACTAACGTCGGTAGACATGGAATACCACGCGAGGAAGATAACGGACGCGACGTTTGCCGCGGACGACAAGATGAAGGAGATAGAAAGGCTCGGCTACCCGGAACCGGGGCAGACCGAAGGGCCGATCTATGCGCAGCAGGCGCCTGCGCCCGGCAGCGTGCTGTCCATAGGCTCGGCTGCCGCACAGGCGCCGACCGACTTTACGTATAAGGCGACGGTGACCGAGACGCCGATTCAGAACGTGCGCCAGATAGACGTGGAGATTTACTGGGACAAAAAGCGCCGGTCGGTCGTGCTGACCACGTTCATCGCCAAACAGCAATAAACGTTTTCAGTTGCAAGGCGACCGGGAAGACCTCATGACATCTTATTTGTCGCCCGTCGGCTCTATTAGTCCCAGGCGTATTAACTTTTGTGCCAGGGAATATATATCTTTCTTGTCGCTTTCTTTGCGGAGGCCCACTGCGACAACGAGGACGATCACGGCTGCCGCCTCCACGCGGTAGATTATCCTGTACCGCTCCCCGGCGGCACGCACGCAGCGATATCCCCGCAATTCACCGTGCCACTCCTTGCCCTGCTTGCCGGGGTCGCGCCTAAGTTGGTCGATCTTCTTTATAATCAGCTCCCTGACCCGCCTGTCCGTTACACCCCTGACCATTTCAAGGGCCGTGGGCGTTATGCGTATGGCGCAGGTCAGCCCTTCAGCCCTTTTTTCGCGCTTTCCCACGGGATCGTTTTGCCCTCCTGCGCTTCCCTCACGCCTCGCCGCAAGGACTTCATCAGTTTTTCATCGCCCATGATCTCTATTGTCTCATACAGGGCCTCGAAAAACTCCCACGACATTATTGCCAGCACGGGTTTTCCCCTCCGGGTGACGGCCACCGTCCGGTCTCTGCCCTCGGCTTCCAGGTCTTCGGGCAGCGATGTCAGCTTCTTTCTCGCCTCTATCATGGGTATCGTCTGCATGTACCACCTCATTAGTGACGTACTACTAAAGGTACATTATAGTGTACATGTCAGGGAAAGTCAATCCGTTCTGACAACTTGTCTTTTCGCCACGCCGGTAGTTTTGAAAACGCCCTCTCCCGAAAAGCGGACGATGGGGGTAGCAAGGGTAGACGCGGCGAAGGCTCTCCGTATGGCGTCGATTTCGCCCAGGGCACGGAGGACTTCCGTCTCCGTGAGGTGTGCGCCCTCTGCACCGTAGACGTCCACGTGCAGGCGGAAAATGGCATCGTCGCCTTTCGATACCGAGGCCCGGTAATCGAGGAGGCCGGGCAGGCCGAAGAGCGCCTCGTCCATGTCGGGCAGCGTAAGCATTGGCCAGCCGCGCCCCAGGCTGGTCCTCCCCTCCCACCTGCCTTTCACAGCCTCCATCCGCCGCAGGGCAGACCCGCAGGGACATGGCTCAGAGATCATCCGCGCGATGTCTCCCGTCCTGTAACGAATAAGGGGCATGCCTTTGCGCGTAAGCGTCGTGAAAACGACTTCGCCCGTTACGCCGTCGGGGCACGCCTGGCCCGTCTCGTGGTCCACGATCTCGAAATAGAGGTCGGCTTCCCTCATGTGGTAGCCCTCAAGCGCTGCACACTCGACACAGCCGCCGAGGCCCGTCTCCGTCGTGCCATAATGGCCGAACACCCGGCAGCCCCAGACATTCCCCAGCGTCCCGGTTATCGCGCGGGGCACGTAATCCGTGCTCAGAAGCACGCTCTCTATGGCCCCTTTGGCGATTGCGGACCCTTCTTGCGAAAGCGCAACGGCCAGCACCTGCGTAGGGATGCCGACGAGGCAATGGGCCCCGAACGAGGCGATTTCGCGCGCAGCGCCGGGCGGGTCCGACACAGGGCCGTAGATAAGGACGTCTGCGTCCATCCTCCGCAAGCCCCGCGCGAGGAGGTCCCCCACGCTGTCCGGCTTCTCGCCCGGCAGGAGGATCGCTACCTTTTGCCCTGGCCGCACCATCGTGCCCATGCCGTTATGGAAGAAGTCCACGGTAAGCTCCAGGTCTTCCTCCGTGAAGAAGAGGCGCTTGGCCTCCCCCGTGCTGCCCGACGTGCGCAGGGTGACGATGCGGGCTATGTCGTCCTGCGGTACGGCAAGGAAAGAAAACGGGGAGGCTGCGATATCCGACGGCGTAGTAAACGGGACCCGGCCGATCTCCGATAGACTGTCGAGGGGCGCATCGGGAAGCCCGGCAAGATTGCGGCGATAGAAAGGCGCGCTGCGGCGGGCGTAGTCGATTGTCTCGTTTATCTTTCGGAGTTGATAGTCTTCCAGGGCGTCGGTAAACGCGCTGCCCTCCTTCGCGCCGCCGATGCCTGCCTTTTCCGCGATCCATTTTTGCAGCGGCGTGACGGGTATCATGCTTCCTGCCGGCGGTAGAGCCCTGTTCCGTCCGTGGCCGTGCAGTTGTACGCGCAGAACGGGATGAGCCTGCCGTCACGGCTGATAACCGATATGCAGCAGCCGCGCAGGCGCTCGAGGTCGAGGTTATGCGCGTCCTGGAAGGCCATCGCCGATATGGTGAAGCTCCGCTCCGCGATGTTTTGCAGGAAATCGTCAAGGTCGATTGCGCCCTCGACCCGCACCGCGTCAGCCCCTACCGTACCGCAGCAGGGAATCTTTGAACCGGGCGAGGGGCGGCTAAGCAGAGACGGCGCGGACGGCAGCGTCCAGCGGCGCGATACTGTCTCAATGGTCTTCCCTACCCCGCCTGGGCCGGCAGCCGGGCAGCAAGTGCCTGCTTTCGATTCCCCAAGCGGCCTCAGGCCCCCTTCCGCCTGGATCATGTACGTGGCATGGAAGGAACAGTGGGCGTGCTCGCAGCCCGGAGGCGAGAAATCGGCCGTCTTCATAAGACCCGCAGTCTGCCGTTCAAGGGCTCTCATCAGCTCGGGGAGCGTAAAGCGGCCGTCGTCCCCGCGCTGCTTCGGGAAGCGGCCGAAGAAGCTCGCCGGCTGGAAGTGGATACCGCGCACTATGGGGGCAAGCTGCATGGCAACGCGGACTATGGAGCCCACCGAGCCTGAATTGACGCCTGCGATGATGGTAGGCACAAGGATGACGCCCAGGCCCGCCTCTCCGCAGTTGCGGACGGCGCGGAGCTTCTCGTCCAAAAGCGGCCTGCCCCGCATGGAGCGGTAGACCCGTCGTCCACGCCGTCGAACTGGAGGAAAACCGACGAGAGGCCTGCCGCGGCGAGGCGCTTGCAGTATTCGATATCGCGCCCAAGGCGCAGGCCGTTCGTGTTGACCTGGATGAAAGAATAGCCCGCCCTCCGCGCAGCTTCAACGATCTCCGGCAGGTCGTCGCGCAGGGTCGGCTCGCCTCCGGACAATTGCAGGTTGCACGGCCCGGCTGCCGCCATGGCGCGCCCGAAAAGCCATTCGATCTTATCGGCGGGCAGGTCGTCTTCCCGGCCCCGGCCCGCATCGGCGAAACAGACTGCGCAGGCCAGGTCGCACCGGTCGGTCACCTCGATGAGGACCGAGCAGGGCATCTGCACGTGTTCAGCACATAAGCCGCAGTCGAAGGGACACCCTTTCTCTACGTCCGCGTAGCAGACCTCCGGGTGCACCGGTTCTTTGGGCCTTTGCCATTCGGCCATCGACGGCTCCCCCCGCCATATGACCGTCCGATAAGCGCCGTGCTCTTTGCACTCCTTGACGAGAAAGACGTCGCCGCCTTCGGTGAGCCGCGTAGCTTTGATCTTCTTCAGGCAGACGGGGCAGACGCTCATCGTCTCAGATGGGTAAGCGTTTTTCATCGTATCGTTCATGGCGTGGCCGTCCTGCCGTGGCCTTTCACGGCTGCGAGAAGGAAGTAGCTCAGGCGCTGCCCGCACCTCCATGCGCCGGGCAGGCAGGCGCCCGCAAAGATCATGCGCGCCGCAAACTCCTTAAGCTGCCTCTCATATTCTTCCCATAGAATGACAGAAAAACCGAGGCCGGTCAAAAGGCCGGTGAGCCACTCCTTGCCGATAAAGCCGTCACCGTCCGGCTGCCCGGGGCCCGAGCCGCCAGGCGCGAAGACGTCGCTTATCACGAGCCGCCCGCCTCCTTTCAGCACCCTGGCGTATTCCGCGAGAGCAGTCTCTTTCCTGGCGACGACCGAAAGGACGCACTCGCAGAAGAGGGCGTCGAATGATGCGTCCCTGAAAGGCAGGGCCTCCGCGCGCCCGTCACGAGACTGCCGGGTGCGCACCGCGATGCTGCCTCGCCGAGGAGCGCACCGGAACAATCCAACCCAACGCCTTGCAAGCCGGCGGCCTCCAGGTATTCGAGCGTCCCCCCTGCCCCGCAGCCGATATCTCCTGCAAGACTGCCTGGGGCTAACCCGCAGGCATCCAAGGCCCGCGCAGTGAGCAAAGGGCCTCCGGGCCTTATGCAGGGTCCGGTGACGCGTCCGACGTCCGGCCAGTTGAAAGAACAATCGAGAGTCATGCGAAGGACCGCACCAGGCGGCTACTTGTCTTCGAGGGCTTGCTCCGCTTCGAACATCTTAACGGTCGCCAGCTCTTCATCAATAAGTATCATACCGCATCCGGGACACGCGGGGAGGTCGGCGGCAAAGATCGTCCTCCTGTATTGGAGCCTGATCGTCTGCACTTCCGGCGGCACGCCGCACTTGTTACAAATCCATCCACCGCAGGCGGCCTCATACCTTTCGCTCATATCCCCGGCCTCTTCATCTCCATCCTGTGCGAATAGGCACTGTGGACATCGTATTCGTCGCCGACGCGGCTGTATTCGACCCAGAAGGTGACCCTGTCCGGCCGCAACGAAGCCAGGGAGCGACCGTTCACAGGGTTTACGAACTTCTCCCCTGTGGCCTCGGCGTGGCCGATCACCACCTGAATGTCCTGCTTCGTGATGCCCCTCGCCTCCATAAGGCGCCCGACCCTCTCGTCGATGCGCAGGCGAATCTCTTCATGGCTGTCCATTTTGTTCCCCGAACCGTTTTTTACTAAGGAGTTTTGCGTCCCGCCGATCATTGAGATTTAATCAAGATATGGCCCTCGTGTCAAGGGAAAAGACGGACATAAAAGGATAATAAATACCAATAAATGACCCTGCTGCAAGCAGCAGGGTATCCAGGGCAACGAGCGAAGGCGAGTCTTTGAGGGGGAGGCTCCACCGGCTTTGCCGGTGGAGGGGGCGACGCTAGCCCCAGTAATTGCCACGGAGCGAAGCGAAAAGAGGTCTCCCTGCAGCAAGCTGCAGGGAATCCACCAGTTGATGCCACGCCTTGTAGGTCGCGCCAGCGCCCGCTTCCTCTTTGCCTTTGACATAGAGCGTTCTATCTTTTATCATCTTCATGAGGAGGAGGTAAAGCGCATGTCCGAAGAGATGATGAACACGAAAGAAGTCGCGCGTTATCTCGGCATCAACGGGAAGCAGGTATACGCCCTGATCGGACAGAAGAGGATACCGGCCACGCGGGTCACCGGGAAATGGGTCTTCCCCAGGAAGCTCATTGACGAATGGATCGAGTCGAGCGCCAAATCCGCCCTCGAGCAGGTGAGCCGGAAAACGGAGAGGATCGAAGGCGGTCTTCTCGCCTCCGGCAGCAACGACCCGATCCTCGACATGCTGCACACGGACGTGCGGAGGATGCACCCCGATTTCTACCTCTTCTCGGCGAGCACCGGGAGCACCGACGGCCTGAAAACCCTTAATATGGGCTACACGGACATCGCATGGTCGCACCTGTACGACCCAGAAACGGACGAATACAACATCCCTTTCCTGCCCGTTTATGCCCCGAATATAAAACCCGTAGTAGTCAACCTTTTCTACAGGGAGCTGGGGTTTCTGGCGGCCCACCGCAACCCGCTGGACATCAAGGGCTTCGAGGACCTCATCCGCAGGAAGGTCCGCTTCATCAACAGGCAAAAGGGGTCAGGCACCCGCAATTTGATCGACCACAACCTCGGCCGCCTCGGCATCGACCCCGCCGGTATTCAAGGGTACGAGAACGAGGTAAATACGCACCTCGAAGTGGGCCTCTCCATCGTTTCCGGGGAATCGGACGTGGGCGTGGCCACCGTGGCGGTCTCCAGCTTTCTCGGCCTCTCGTTCATCCCTATCACGCGCGAAAGGTTCGATATGATCCTGAGCCAGCAGACGTTCTTCCAGGGCGGCGTGCAGACGCTGATGGAGGTGCTGAGGTCGGAAACCTTCCGCGCGAGGGTGGCAAGGCTCGGAAATTATGACTTCAGGGATTCGGGAAAGATATTATACGCGCCGTAAGCAGGAAGAATCCTCCCGCCCAGGTCAAGCGCATTTGGAAATTCCCTAAATGGCAGAAATATCTAAACAAAGCTGCGTTTTGCGGGTTTCAAGCCCTTCTTACAAAGTTGATGACTATCCGAACGCCTTAAGCAGGCCAATAGCGATCGAAGTAACGTCATAATGTCAAGATATAACGACATCAAATGAGGAAAGCGCTTGACAGGACATAGTTGCTTCGAATATATTAACAAATTATTAGAATCATGGAATTCATGGAGTAACCAGCACCGGGGTGTTGTAGTGGACGGACAGAAGGACGAGAAAAAAGCACAACTTGTGCAGATAGCAGTTGAGACTATCCGCAAGCACGGCATCCGAAAAACAACCCTTGAAGATATTGCCGATGCCTCCGGCATGGCGCCCCCTTCCATGTATTACTACTTTGCCAACAAGAGGGACCTTTTGAGGGCAGCCATCAGCGCTCTTTTGGACAGTGCCTTTGAGGAAGTAGAGAGGGCGGTCGCTCTTTCGCCCACGCCTCAGGAGAAGCTGACAGCCACGTGGAAGGTCCTCTTCCGTGAAGTGGAGCATAGCGATTTTTTGCTGAACCCGGACAGAAAAGTGCGATCCCAGATCATGGAGATTTCAGACGAGTTCGTTAGCAATTTCAATGCCAGATACCGGGCATTGGTCAAGAAGATTCTTTCTGAAGGTATCAAGCAAGGGGTCTTCCACGTAGAAGATATCGACGTGACTGCCGCCCTCCTGTCTACGGGCGTGTGGTCCATTCTTTTAAACCATGTTAACCAGGTCCGGCGTGACATTACCGAGGCATGGCTCGACGAGTGGGGTAAACTGCTGATGAACGGTTTGAAGAAGAGGTAAATTTTTTTACGATTCCGTAGAATATTCGACTAAAATATTCGAATCTTCCTCTACCGCTCAAGGCCTTGAGCAGAAACATGAGAACTTATGAATGGATCTTCGTTTAAAGCCTTCCTGCTTACAGCATGTACCGTGCTACTGATATCGCCTTCACAGGGGTATGGCGGTAGTTCAGACATCGGACAGCCGACTCAGCTCTTATCGCTTGATAAAGTGTTGGAGATGGCTCTCTCCAACAGCAAGCTCATCAGGGAAGCCGCGAGCATATATAGCGGTGCCGTCGAGGAAAAACGGAGCGCCTTTGCGGACTTCCTGCCAAAACTGTCAACCTCATACTCCTATACGAAGTTCGAAGACCAGCCGTATATTATGTTCACCGATATTAAGGTGCCCCTAAACGCCACCGACCTATACGGTTGGAATGTCACGGCCGTTCAGCCTATCTTTACCGGCTATGCCCTATCGACCAAGTATGAGATGGCAAAGCTCAACATCGATCTCAAAGAGGTGGAAAAACGCCTGGCAATACTCGACGTGACAAGATCTGTGAAGACGGTGTACTACAACGTGCTCCTGGCACAAAAGACTCTTGCCGTTGCCGACGACGCGGTGGAAAACCTCGATTCGCACGCACGAGATGCCGAGGAGTTCTACAAGCACGACCTCATCCCGCATAATGACCTTCTTCAGTCGCAGGTGGCACTGGCTAACGCCCGACAGAACAGGGAGAAGGCGGGAATGGCCAACGAAATGGCCCTCTCCACCCTTAACATGCTTATAGGGGCCGGCATTGACCAGCCGACTCGAATCGCCGATATAACCACCCTTTCTTCGCGTCCACCTTCTCTCGAACAGCTCACGGCCGCGGCATTGGAAAAAAGGCCGGAACTGAGGGCGCTCCGCATAGGCCTCAAGAACTTGGACAACGCTACTCGTCTGGCAAAGAGCGCATTCTATCCCGAGATTGCATTGGTCGGCAGATACCAAAGGATAGGCGATAACGTTGCTGCCACAAATAATCCTTACGGAAACGATCACAATGCCACCATTTCCCTTACGGCGAAATGGAGCATATTCGAGTGGGGAAAAACGGGTGACGAAATCCGGAAACATGATCACGAAAAAGCCGCTCTCCAACAGAGGTTGAGGCAGGTCGAAGACAGTATCACGCTGGAGGTCAAGAGCGCTTATCTCAACACAGAGGTCGCAAGAAAGAACATAGAGACTGCCTCGACTGCTCTCGACCAGGCCAAGGAAAACTACCGAATGACCAACCTCCAGTACCAGCACCAACTGGCGACGACGACTAATGTCCTGGATGCGAGGACATTCCTTTCTCAGGCAAGGACAAACTACTACGGTGCGCTGTACGGTTACCTCATTTCCGAGGCGGAATTAGAAAGGGTCGCGGGCGGGGGTCTTCGATGAGAGTCATGATCACACCAACAAGATCGCGCGATGGAGGCTCAAGGATAATTCTTATCGCTTTCCTTGCCATTCTTGCCGTCTCCGCGCTCGTTGCCGGCTGCCGGCAAGCATCGAGCGGCAGGGGATCAGGCGAGAAGGACAGGTCTCCCCGCACGGCGGAATTATTCACGGTGAAAGTTGAAAACTGGCCCCGTATCATCACCCTGTCCGCTTTCACCGAGCCTTTCTTCAGGGCGTCTCCGGGGGGCCGCGTGTCGGCAAGGGTCGTCTCAGTAAGCGTCCGGGAGGGCGACCGGGTAGCAACCGATAAAGTGCTCGCCCGCCTGGACACGCGGGATTTACAAGCCCGTCGCGAGCAGGCCCAAGCCAGTTTGGATACGGCCACTACAGCCCTTAAGGTTGCCCAAACTAATCTTGGACGTATGGAGGATCTTCACAAGCTCGGCATTGTGCCCCTGGCGAAGCTCGAATCCGTGCAGGTGGCCTTTGCCCAGGCAAGCGCTGCCAGGGCGACGGCCGCCGCGGTGCTTGATGAAGTCGAGGTAAACCTCACCTACGCCGTCGTGCGCGCCCCCTCAAATGGGGTCATTGTGAGAAAAATGACCGAGGTAGGCAACCTCGTTGCACCTGGACAGCCTCTGTTCACCATCGAAGACGATTCGCGCCTGAGGGCCGTCGCACCTCTAGGTACCGACATTGCCGCCGGGCTCAGGGCCGGACAGAGCCTGCCGGTACAGATCGATGGAGATACGATTCAAGGCGTCATAGAAGGGATAATACCTTCGGGTGATACCTACGCACCAGGGCTTCGGGTTCAGCTCCTGATCGACAATCACCTTCATCACTACCGGGCCGGAACCCTCGCCGTTGTCCGGGTGGCCCTTCCGCAGCAAGATGTGCCGAGGGTCATGCTTCCAAAGAACGCCGTTATTGAACGCGGTCAGCTTACCGGCGCCCTCGTGGTGGGGAAAGACTCAACGGCCCAACTCCGCTGGTTGGTCCTCGGCGAGACCAAGGGAGACATGGTATCCGTACTTTCTGGGTTGAAGGAAGGTGATCGGGTGGTCCTTTATCCCGGCGCTGCCGGAGTGGGCGACGGACAACGGGTTGATGCGAGGCTCCCGTGAACGACCGTCACGAGGTAACCGGCCGGACGGGCAGACTGGCTGGCATGTTTATCCGATCCAAGCTGACGCCGCTTTTTATTATCGTATCCCTTGCTATCGGCCTCCTGGCAGTCTGGATTACCCCGAAAGAAGACGAGCCATCTATTATCGTGACGGTGGCGGACGTGTTTGTTGCCTATCCGGGCAGGGGCGCATCTGAGGTGGACGAACGGGTCGCCCGCCCTGTGGGCGCGTGGATACGGGAAATCCCCACAGTCAAGCACGTGCTCAGCTCGGCGGGTGACGACGGCGCCATGTTTGTCGTCGAGTTTCATGACGGCGTGTCCAGGGAGAAGGCGCTTACGCAGCTCTACGACCGGCTCCACGCTAATATGGGCCAGCTCCTCCGGGGGTTCCCGCACCCCTCGTCAAACCGAGGGGCATCGACGACGTGTGCGCCCTTGCAGTTACCCTCTGGTCCGACCGCGACAGCTCCGACACGCTGAGAAGAGTGGCCGCCGAGATGGCGGTGGAGCTGCGTCGTCTTCCCAATGTATCACGTGTTGACATAATAGGCGGCACGCCTAGGTCGATCCAGGTCGATCTCGACGCGCGCCGTTTGGCGGAGCGCGGCATTGGGACAGACCGGGTGGTGCAGGCCGTCCAGACAGCCAACATCATGGTGCCGGCAGGCACGCTCTCCGGAACCGAAGGGCTCCTGCGCGTCGAGTCGGGCGCTTTTCTACAATCGGCGGCTGACGTGGAAGCCCTTATCGTAGGTGCAAAGGGAAACGGTCTTATCTATATGCGGGACGTTGCCCGTGTCCGTGACGGCGCAGCAGAGCCCTCAGATTACGTCTCCCGCATCGGCGATGATACCAACTGGGTCTCTTGCCCTGCGGTGACTATCTCAGTGGTAAAGGTACATGGCTCGAATGTCACGGACCTCTCCCGCCAGGCAAAGATGGTGGTCAACAAACTTGGGAAGAATCTCGTATCCGACACCGTGCACGTGGCCATCACCCGGGACGGAGGCGAGACCGCGCGGAACAGCGTCAGGATGGTGGGGAAGCACATGCTAATCGCTACCCTGGCGAGCGTACTGCTCATCGCCGTCGCCCTTGGATGGCGGGAAGGACTCGCGGCGGCCATTATCCTTCCCGTGACCATAATCGTCATTCCGGTCGTCTACAACTTGACCGGGTTCACTCTCAACCGCATATCCCTCGCGGCCATGGTGTTCGCCATAGGCCTTCTCATCGACAACGCCATCGTGATCATCGAGAACATCGAGCGCCATTTCCACGCTGGCGGAGGCGGTGCCACAGCTGCCGCGGAGGCGGTGCAACAGGTTGGTCCTCCCACCATCCTAGCGACGCTGATGGTGATTTGCGCGCTTCTGCCCACCGCCTTCGTGACGGGAATGATAGGCCAGTACGTGCGACCGCTTCCCATAGGCGCGTCGCTGGGCATGCTCTTCTCTTTGTTCGTCGCGCTTACCGTCGCGCCCTACCTCTGTTATCTGCTGCTCCGGCCGGGAAGCGGCTCTTCTCCATCACGGGGTCATAAAAAGAGATCCCGTTTCATGTCATTCTACCTCGGCGTGCTCGCGTCGATTATGGAGAGCCCGAGACGCATCAGGGCAGTCTATGCAGTCTCGTTGGTCGTCCTGCTTTTAACCCTTGCCCTGATCCCGGCCCGCGTGGCGGTCATAAAGCTCTTGCCTGACAAAGGCAGCGATGAACTGTCCATCATGATCGACCTGCCCTCGCGGACGCCGTTGGAGCTGAGTTACGCCATGGTTGCCGACATCGCTAGAAAATTGAAAGATATTCCCGAGGTTACCGCAAGCCAAATCTACGCGGGCACCTCCGGACCGCCCACGTTCCTGGGCATAGCCCGCCACTACGATCTGAGAAAGGAGCCCTACCAGGCGGAGATTCAGCTTCAACTAACGCCCGAGGCGAAAAGGTGGCGGAAGAGCCATGAGATAGCACTCTCCGTGCGCTCGCTGATCGCCCCGTTACTGGCTGAAAAGGACACTGTTTTCACGGTAGTCGAGATCCCTGCCGGTCCGCCAACCCTTGCCCCGCTCGTGGCCGAAGTCTACGGACCGGATGACGACAAGCGCGTGGCCCTGGCGCGTCAACTGAGAGGAGAATTCGCGGCTATGCGAGGCGTAGCGGACGTCGACTGGGCCGCCAGGCCCGGCTCGCCCAGGCTACGCTATGATATCGACCACCTGAGTGCCGCGGCTCGGGGCGTAATCCCCGCCCAGGCCGCTGGTACGGTCCGTACGCTCGTTGCGGGTGAAGCCGCTGTCTGGGCGCGTTTTCCACGGGAACGGGAACCCGTGCCGGTCATACTTCGCCTGGCACGGTTCCAGCGGTCGACCCAGGCGGATATCTCTTCTCTTTACTTCAATTCTTTGGCAGGGGGTCCGCCAGTGCCGGCGTCTGATATCGGCTCCATAAAGCGGATGGAAGGGTCTTTCCCGTTGATGCGTAAGGACTTGCAACCTGTGGTCATGGTCTATGGCGCGGTCACCGGCCAAAGCCCGTTCTATTCGGCCGTCGATCTTACAAGACGTCTGCGGTCTCTTACCGGACCTGATTCGCGAGCCGTGCAGGTGCTCTGGACTGACAAGAATCCCGATATAGGTCGGTATGCGGTCCGTTGGGACGGAGAATGGGCCTTTCAGCGGGATATGTACATCGATCTCGGAATGGCTTTCGTCGTTGTGCTGTTCCTTATCTACGCCGTGCTCGTGGCATGGTATAGCTCGTTTTTGATGCCTCTTGTTGTCATGGCCCCGATTCCGCTTATCTTTATCGGCGTCGTCCCGGCCCACGTGATCATGGGAAAACCGGTGGATGTTTGCAGTCTCTTGGGAGTGATTGCGCTGGCTGGCATCGTGATCCGCAATTCCATTCTCCTCGTCGATTTTGCGCGTAGCCACATCGCCTCCGGGACCCCGGTGCGCGAAGCTGTTCTCATGGCCTGCGAAACCCGTTTGAGGCCGATAGTCCTCACTGCCCTCGCGGTCATTCTCGGAGAATTCGTGTTGTATTTCGATCCGATCCTTCAGGGGATCGGCCTGACATTGCCGGCAGGGGCGCTAGTTTCTACCGCATTGACCCTAGGGGTCATCCCGGTTGCTTATTACCAGCTTGCGACCCTTCAGAAGAAACAAGGCACGGACGATGGAGGTGATACAGACACGGTTCGGGCTGCGGATAGATGATGGAGGATATGCAGAAGCCCGTTACCGAAGGGAGGGTAAACCGCCATAAGGCAAGCGGGAATGCACGGCATACTGACTCAAAGAAGAGTTGTCCGCTCCCGCGCTACGAGGTGACGGAATCTTTTGGTTCATTACGATCCATCCGGGAGCCATAGAGCGACTCGAACGAAACGCTCGAAGGTCGGGGGAGCGACAAACCTCGCGCGGGCTGCTTTTGCCATAGAAAATGTTTAAGAGAGGCCAATTCATGAAAATGTTTGTTGTCGTATATGTCGATTACTTGGACCATAGGATAACAACCACATTTAAACAGGCTGGTTATAACTCGTTTATAAAAGAGCGCGATCTGGCGGGTGAATATAAGCCACTTGAGCCAGGGCTGAAGGAGCTTGATGCACCCGGTGGACTGAGGTCGCTTTTGATTCCTGCCCACGATGAGAAGATTCCTCACCTCCTTGACGTTGTGCGGAACCTTAAGAAACAACTCCCTACTGCGGGTATTGGTGCGTTTACTTTTCTGTTAGAAGAATTTGTTGTTTGAGGAGAAATGAATATGTCCTGTTCTACCATGCCTTCCAACTGGTCAATTATGGGTTCAATTCAAGAAACGAATAGTTTTGATAGTAAAGGGTAATTTGTCAAGCGAGAGGAATAACCGACGTGTCACCGCCACGTAAACTCGGATAAGGAGGAGACTATGAAAGAGTTCAAGGATAAAGTCGCAGTAATTACCGGTGCGGCGAACGGCATTGGACGGGGGATAGCAGAGCGGTGCGTTCGGGAGGGCATGAAGGTCGTGCTCGCGGGCATCAATGAGGCAAACCTCATGAAAGCAGAAACTGAGCCTCAAGGCCTATGGAGGAACCGTGGTCAGCGTTCAGACAGATGTCGCGAAACGGAGCGATGTGGAATCGTTGGCCAGTAAGGCTCTCGACACCTTCGGCGCGGTACACCTCCTTGTGAACAATGCCGGCGTTGGTGCGGGTCTGTCTCCCTGGGAAGCCACATGGAACGACTGGGAGTGGGTGATAGGCGTCAATCTGTGGGGGGTGATCCACGGCGTCAAGATATTCACCCCCCTCATGCTTGCCCAGAACACCGAGTGCCACATCGTCAATACCTCCTCCTTCGTGGGACTGATGGCGGGCTACTACAGCGCGCCCTACGCTGTGACTAAGCATGCGATCGTAGCTCTCTCCGAATGCCTATACATAGCACTCGAACAGCGCAAGGCACCCGTTAAGGTGTCGGTTCTCTGCACCGGTAACGTCAAGACGAACATTGCGAGGGCCGAACGTAACAGACCCGTGGAATTGGAAAACGGGCCCGTTAAGATGCCACAACAGGGGCAGGCTCTTAGGGAACTCATGAAAGCAGTTAAGGCAGGCATCGAAACAGGCATGTCGCCCCTCCAGGTGGCCGATCAGGTTTTTGAAGCCATCAAGGAGGAAAGGTTCTACATCCTGACCCATCCCGAATTGACCCCGCTGATCCAGTTGAGGGTGGACAGTCTTCTCAGCGGGGACAATCCTCGAAATCCACAGGACACTACCATGAAACTGTTTAAGTTGGGCGGATGAGGTCAGTATTGTTATCACACTGTGGGGAGAGCAGCCCTCCCACCCCTGTCGCTATTGAAGTGCTCCTTCCCGTGTGCAATAATTGGCTGTAACCGGAAAATAGAGCGAAAGGTTCGATATGATCCTGAGCCAGCAGACGTTCTTCCAGGGCAGCGTGCAGACGCTGATGGAGGTGCTGAGGTCGGACACCTTCCGCGCGAGGGTGGCAAGACTCGGCAATTATGATTTCAGGGATTCGGGAAAGATATTATACGCGCCCTAGATAGAGCGACCAAAAATGGCTTGTTTGATTTCATCGGCCGACAGCGTCTCAAGATAAAGGGCCACGGCTTCCCGCGCATTTTCGATCGTCTCTTCAAGGGAATCACCCTGCGTGTGACAGCCTTCCAACTCCGGTGCGTAGGCATAATACCCCTGTTCGTCTTTCTCTATGATGATACTGACCTTGTGGGCCATCTGCCAACCTCCTTTCGATTACAATGAATTACCAGCCTATAGGTCACTTACCGAAGACCTTCCCGTGGGTTTTCACCCGCCCGGCTTTATAATCGGCCCGCGCTTCTTCAATGCTCGCCAGGTATTCGGGCGCTGTCGCAGCAAGGAGGTTCTCCAGAAAGGCTTCCCTTTCCTTCCCGCCCATCTCCTTGACTGCCTCGATCACCTCTTCCGCGCTGATATTGACCTTCAGTGCTCGCGCCATACTCTCCTCCGGGGAATGATAGACAACTGCATATTCTATTGCTTACTTTATCTCTGTACACTTTTCCCCTGGTTAATTATATCACGTCCCTCCGGGCGAGCCAAACAATGCGGCTGCACTCCCCACATCGCTATTGAAGTGCTTGTAGCCCTGTGCAATAATTGGCTGTATTCACAAAGACTGCGCAAAGGCGGGATGGCGGATGGCCGTGCAGGGCCGCACTATAACCTTCGAAACCAAATGCTACGAGAACGACTGGGAATACCTGCTCAAGGCAGGCCGCCTGAAAAAGATGAAGGACGCCTGCCGCTACACCTTCGACCGGTCGGTCCTCCACATCAATAACGTCAACGACCCGGACGAGGTGGAGCGATGGGCCGCAAAGCTAATCGATCAGGGCGTAATCGACGCGTGCGTGCGCGTCTCCGACCGTGCGCAGGAGGCGCTCGCCTTCTTCGGCTGCGGGCCTTCCGCCTTCGGCAAAGGGTACTACTATTCAATAGCGGAGCTTACGGCCATTTACCTTTGCACGACGGACTACCTGCTCCATTTTTCGAGCGACACGATAATCGCCAACGTGAGTGAATGGATAGACGCCGCCATCGGGAAAATGGAGGCGGACCCGCGGATCATAGTCGCAAACCCCACGTGGAACGACAAGTTCCACCGGGCCAGGGAGGAGTCGGTCGCACAAGACGAGGACTTCTTCATCGGCCACGGCTTCTCCGACCAGTGCTACCTCGTGCCGGTCGCCGCGTTCAGGCGCCCCATTTACGGGGAGACGAACGCAATATCGGAAAGCAGGTTCCCCTATTACGGGGGCGACTCCTTCGAAAAGAGGGTGGATGCCTATATGCGGAACAACGGCTTCCTGAGGATTACGAGCAAAACGGCCTCGTACCGCCACAGGAATTTTTCGCACAGCCCGATCAGGAGGAAGGCCGCCGTCTGCCTCGGGCTGCTCCGCTCGAAGATTGCGGGATAGCCCGCCGCGGCATACGTTCTTCTCATGGCCTTCTATGCCTTCCTTGCAGACCTTATCGTAACCGTCCACCTGTGCTACGTCCTGTTCGCGGTCGGGGGAGAGGCAGCCATACTCGCGGGCGCGATTTTCCGGTGGGCGTTTATCAAGCAGCCTGCCTTCCGCATCGCCCATCTCGCCGCAGTCGGGTTGGTAGCGGCCGAAGCGGCCCTGCGCCTGGTCTGCCCCCTCACGGAATGGGAATATAACCTCCGGCAACTGGCCGGCCAGACGGTCGAGAGGAAGATTTCGTTCGTTGCGCGGCTGGCCCGCCTCATCGTCTTCCACGACCTGTCACCCCATTTCCTCATGGTGCTGCACGTAGGTTTCGGGGTGCTCGTCGTTCTGACGTTTATCTTTATTCCGCCGCGATTTGCCGGGAAGAAACGGGGACAACGGCCGGGGGTTTATTAGACCTTCCTTTTGACCTTCTTGAAGACCTCTATGCCGGCCTTCTCCTGGAGGGGGCAGACGTATTCGCAGATACCGCAGCCCGTGCACGTGCTCTCGACGACATAGGGCTTCTTCAGGATAAGCTCTTTGCCGTCGTATCCCGTCTCGCGGACGCTCTCGAACCTGATCGCCTTGTCCGGGATGGGGCAGTGCTCCTCGCAGACCATGCAGTTCATTTTATTCGCATACGGCAGGCAGTGGTTCTTATCGAAGACCGCGAGGCCTATGACGGCCTTCTTCTTTTCCTCGATGGGCAGCTTCGGTATAGCGCCGGTAGGGCAGACCTGGCCGCACAGGCTGCAATTGTACTCGCAGTAACCGAGGCGCGGTATGAGCATGGGCGTGTAAAGCCCATAGAGTCCCGCGTGGAGCGACGCAGGATAGAGGGCGCTCCTCAGGCAGACCTTCATGCATTCCCCGCACCTGACGCACCTCTCAAGAAATGCGTCCTCGCCTCCGACACCCGGCGGCCGCAGCAGGTTCGTCTGCTGCTGCGGCGCTATCCTTTTGCCGACCATCCGGGAGAAGAACAGGCCCGATACGATGCCCGTCACGAAGAGGCGCCTTCCAGGCTCGAACGCGTGCAGGCCCTGCCTGATCGCCCTTGGCCGCAGGCGAAAGGCATAATGTGCGCGCTGTTGGGGGCATTCCCTCACGCACTCCATGCAAAGGACGCAGCCCTCTTTCGCGTAGTCGCCCTCTTTAAACGCGCCGGGGCAGCGCTCCGCGCAGATGCCGCAGTCGCTGCATAGCCTCGGGGGAATCCTCCTGAAGGGCGCGAGGCGGCCGACAAGGCCGAGAAGGACACCCGCCGGGCAGAGGTTCCTGCACCAGTTCCTCCGCTCGCACTTCTCAAGAAAAAGCACGCCGCCGAAGAAAAGGAGCGACACGAGGGCAAGCGGATAGAACGTGTCCCTGAAAGGCAGGACGTAGGCTTTGAGGAACCCGTAGCCGGGCTCCAGGTAGTCCCTCGAATCGCCCATGACGCCATAAAGCCCCACCCAGCCCCACTTCATAATGAAACCGAAGAGCGGATAGAGGGCAAACGTGAGGAAGCGGACGAGAATGGAAATAGGGTCGAGGATGCCCGCCAGGTTCATTCCGAACAGGGCTGCGAACAGGATGGTGAGGAGCACGTAATATTTGAGCCTGCCCCTCAAAAAGGAGAGCGGCCTGCTTTTGGGTATGCGGTCCGTGACGAGGTCGATGACCGTCCCCAGCGGACACATCCAGCCGCAGAAAAACCTGCCGAGAAAGAGCGCGCATATAAGGACCAGGAGACCGGGAAGGAGAAGCAGCGTGAATCTCTTCGCGGACAGGATGTAGGTCGCGGCGACGAGGGGGTCCATCCTGAAGAAGGCGTTCATCGCCACCGATATCTCATCCTTGCCCCTGTAATCGGTGGTTATGAAGAGGAAAAGGAAGAACGCGAGGAAAAGTAATTGAGAGATGCGGGCGGGCTTCAGCTTCATGTCGTCCCCGGATTTTCCTCTCCTATGCGTGCACTACTTTTATCTTGTCGAGGTCCATTTCGCCAAGGCCCCTCTTGTGCGCGGCAACCGTTATCGGTATATCGTGGGGTTTCAGCCCGAAGAGGCCGGTCGCGTAGGCGTCGGCTGCGACTATATCGGTCGAGGCGATCACCTTGTTCAGAACCTTCACGTCCGCAAGGCTGCCGCCGGTCGGGCCGTGGGCCGTAAGGATGCGCGTCGCGTCGATGATGATGAGGTGGCTTTTGACCGTGCTGTTCAGGTCCGCCAGGGCGTCCTCGATCTGCCTGTGGATATAGCCCCTGTCGCCCCCCATAATTCCCATCATGTTCTTGCACGCCAGCGTCACCTGCGTGAGGGAGTGGTGCTTGGCGATGGGGACATTGATGATGACGTCAGCAGAGAGGGCGTCGCCGTAAATCTCCCATTCCTTCAGGAAGGTCCCCTTGATCTTCACCTTCTTGTAACGCTCGTCCTCCATATAGCGGACTTCGACGTTCTTCATGCCCTTGAGCGCCGCCTGGATGCCGCTGTCTTCGTAGCACCTGCGCATGTCGTTGCACGGGTTGTCAAAGACCTTCACCCTCTTCGCTCCGGCTTTCACGCACTCCTCGGCAATCGCTTTAACCACTGCGGGGTGCGTTGTAGCCGCCTGCTCGGGCCTCCTGTCCCAGCCCATATTCGGCTTGATCACTACCGTGTTGCCCGATTTGACGAACCTGCCGAAGCCGCCGATGGCGTTGACCGCGCTTCGCGTTATAGCACCGTAGTCCTTGCCTTCCGCTACCGATACTATAGAAGGGCCCGCGCCCGCTGCGGTGGCTGCCCGGCTTCCTAAAAACCGGCTCATGACGAGCAACAAGCCCGAAAACTTGAGGAATTCTCTTCTGTTCATCGCATAACCTCTTTACATTACTCTCCTATCCGCCAGAGGCGTACCGACGGATAAGGGCTACTCTATACAGGGTAGTCCTACAGTATATGACCGCCGGCCGCCAAAAAACAAGGGGGCTGGAAGCTAAACAACGCGCGCGCTTCCCCTTTTTTTTAATTGCCGTCTAAGTTATAGTAACGCCATGAAAAAAACGTTCCGCCGCATCTTTATCGTCCCCGTCCTTTTCTCGGTCCTTTTCCTCGCCGGCCCCTGTTCTGCGGGAGCGGGGATGGAGAAGTTCGCCATCGTTAGCGACACCCACGTGGGGTCGCCGTTCCATTCCGCCTATCCGGATATCATCCGCACATTGGAGGACCAGGGGGTAGAGACGATCGTCCACATAGGCGACGCCATAAACAACCCCGGCAACGCATACGAATGGGAACGGTTCCTGGAGATCACCGGGCCGGGCAAGACCCTTTACCTGGCGCCCGGCAACCACGATATCCGCGGCAAAGACTCGTTCGGGACGTTCTCGCAGTTTTTCGACCGGCCTTACTCGTCTTTAGCGGACGGCGACACGCTTTTCGTCTTCCTGTGCACGGAGCTGCCGGGCGAGGAATCACGGATAGCGGGCGACCAGCTCGCATGGCTGAGGGGTGAGCTTGCGAAGCCGTTCCGGTACAAGATGGTCTTCATGCACGAGCCGCTCTTCCCTGCCCTGCCCCTTCACGGCCTCGACCGCCACAGGTCCGAAAGGGACGAACTGCACAGGCTCTTCGTCGAACGCGGCGTCTCCCTTGTGGTCGCAGGCCACGATCATCTCTATGAGCGCATGGTCAAGGACGGCATCGCCTACGTCATATGCAGCAGGGCGGGCGGCAGGAGCTGGCCGGGCAAGAACGGCCATTCCATCGGCTACATACTCGCAGAGAAAACGGGCGATTTCTATGTCCTCACGGTGATGGACATGAGCGGCGATGTCAGGGACCGCATCGAAGTGATAAGGACAAGCAGCCGCCCGAACGCGACTGCCGCTCTTCCCCGCGCAGAGGCGCCCGCCGGCCGGCCTGCGGCAAGCCCTTAGCCGTTCAAGACTCTTCTTATCGACATCCATAACGTCAATTCTTCGTTCCGATCCGCTCCCAGGCGGCGCCTGCTTTTTTGTCAACCGGCATATTTGACGGATTTACTGAGGCATATCACGGTTGCTGCAACATACCGCAGCCAAAGTTTGTATACAACTGATACCAATTCTACCCGCCCCTTTTAAACATACATCAATTACTGCGAAAGTCTCCCTGGCAAGGTTGATGCATTTCGGTTGCGGGGCATTTCGTGAGGTATGGGGCGGTTATATTCCACGCAGTGGAACTTTCTCGCAACCGGGAAGTAGCTGATCGGCCTGCATACAATCCACAATCCACAAAAGTTCCACATGACTTCCCCATAAAGGAGGCATTATGGGTACCTGTCTGGAGAGTTTCCTTCGTGTCTTGCGAATAGTGGTGACCGTCATAGGCGGCACCGCGCTAACATTCATGATGTTCCTCACGGTCGGGGACGTTGTAGGCCGGGCCGGCGGCCACCCGATAATAGGGACCTACGAGATCGTCGCACTCTGTCTCGCCCTCGTGATCGGCTTTACCATCCCCAAGGTCTCCCTGGAGCGAAAGCACGTCTACATGGAGTTCCTCCTCGAACGCCTATCCCCACGCAGCAAGGCGGTGATGAATACGGTCACGCGGCTCCTCTGCCTCGGCCTTTTCATTCTCATCGGGTACAACATGTTCGCAGTAGGCAATGAATTCCGCCTTTCCGGCGAGGTGTCCGCCACAATACGGATACCCTTTTTCCCGGTGGCTTATGGCGTCGGGGTCTGCTGCTACCTTGAATGTCTGGTCTTCATTCTGGACATAATGAAAATATGGAGAGGCGACTATGAATGAGATCAGCATCATCGGCATTGCAGCGCTCGCAGCGCTCCTTTTGCTTTTTGCCACCGGCATAGAGCTCGGTTTCGCCATGGCCCTGATAGGGTTTGCCGGATTCGCCTACCTGAAGGGTTTCCCGTCCGCCATGAACCTCCTCAGCAGGGACCTCTTCGACGTCATTACCAACTATGGCTACACGGTCTTCCCCCTCTTTATACTCATGGGGCAAATCGGCTTTCACGCAGGCATTGCGGTGCGGCTCTATAACTCGGCGAATAAGTTCATCGGCCATATCCCCGGAGGCCTCGCGATGGCCACAGTCCTCGGCGCTACGGGTTTCAAGGCCATATGCGGCTCCTCAGCCGCCACTTCGGCCACCTTTGCGAGCGTGGCCATCCCTGAGATGGACAGGTTCAACTACGACAGGAGACTGTCAACGGGCATCGTCGCTACGGTAGGCACCCTGGGCGTCATCATACCGCCTTCGGTCGTCCTCATTATATACGGCATCCTGACCGAGCAGTCGATAGGCCAGCTTTTTCTGGCGGGGATCCTCCCCGGCCTTATCATTGCCCTTTTCTTTATCGGGATCATTTACGGTTGGGCGCGCATCAACCCGCAACTCGCCCCGAGATCGGAGAAGTCCACCTGGGGCGCCAGGATCAGGTCTTTGCCTGAGGTCATGTGGATACTGGTCGTTTTCTGTCTCGTGGTCGGCGGTATCATGGCGGGCTTCTTCACGCCGTCCGAGGCAGGCGCTATAGGCACCTTCGCAGTCCTGGCCCTTTCTGTCCTTAAGCGGAACCTGAATTTCAAGAAATACGCGGCCTCCATTTCAGAAGCGATCAGCACGGCAGGCATGCTCCTTATGCTGATAGCCGGGTCCACCATCCTGGGCCATTTCATCGCCGTAACGGGCATCCCTCAGCAGGTGGCCGACTGGGTGGTCGGCCTCCCCCTGAACCGCTACGTCATCATGATAATGATATGCCTGGTGTACGAGATCGGCGGCTCTTTCATAGACGACCTCGCCTTCATGATACTGGCGACCCCCATATTCTACCCTGCCGTGCTCAAGCTGGGCTTTCGACCCCATCTGGTTCGGCATCACAATCGGAGTCGTGGTCATGATAGGCGTCGTCATCCCGCCGGTCGCCATTTGCGTCTTCGTGGTGAAGAACATCACCAAGGAGCCGATGGGGAGGATATATAAAGGGGTCACGCCCTTTCTCCTCTCTCTGGTCGTCGTCTGGGGCATGATGCTGGCCTTCCCGCAGCTCGCGCTGTGGCTCCCCTCGCTCTTCTTCAAGTAAGAAGGGCGGCCGGGCGAACAGGAGATATCGAATACAAATACGTTGGGTCAACACAATCATAAAGAGGAGGAGCACATGGTAAGAAGATTTATGTTAGCAGTCTGCTGCATCGCCCTGGTCTTTGCAGCGTATACCCCCGCGCGCGCCGCGGCGCCGATAAGGCTCCAGTTCGCCGGCTACCATCCGCCGGTGCACATGGTTTCTGTCCTGATGACCAATTTCTGCGATGAGGTCAACAAAAGGTCGGCGGCAAGGTAATAGTCACGCCGTACACGGGCGGTACGCTCCTGTCGGCTACCAAGATGGCAGCCGGGGTCGCAACAGGCATCGCCGACATCGGTTTTTCCCATTGTTCGTATTCCAGAGGACGCTTCCCCGTCATGGAGATCATGGAACTGCCCCTCGGCTTCCCGAGCAGTTGGATAGCCACCCATGTAGCCAACGATTTCTACGAGAAGTTCAGGCCGAAGGAATGGGACGCTTACCATCTTATCCTTTTCACGACCAGCCCGGTCAACGTTATCCAGACGGTTAGCAAGCCCGTGAACAAGCTTGAAGACATGAAAGGAATGAAGATCAGGGGCACGGGCAGGAGCGGAGACATCGTCCGCGCCCTCGGCGCAGTCCCAATGCCGATAGAGACGCCCGACCTGTACGAGGCGATCAGGAGAGGCGTAGTGGACGGGGCCTACCTGACTATGGAGACGTACAAAGGCTTCAAGACCGGCGAGCTGCTGAAGTACAACACGGATTCGTGGAAAGTGGGCAGCGTCTACGCGTTTTACATAATAATGAACAAGGCGAAATGGAACGCCCTGCCCTCGGAAGAGCAGAAGATATTCACCGACGTCGGCAAGGAGTTCGTCGAGAAATACGCCGTAGGCTTTAACAATATCGATATCGAAGGAAGGAACTTCTTCATCAAGCAAGGAGGCAAGGACATCCCCCTAACGGAAGCTGAGAGCGCCAAATGGGTAAAGGCCGTCCAGCCCGTGATAGCCGACTTCAAAAAGGACATGGTATCGAAGGGCTTCAAGCCGGCCGAGGTGGACGGTTGGCTGGCGTTCATCAAAGAGAGAATAGAATATTGGAAAGGCCAGGAAAAGGCCAAAAAAATACCTACCCCGTTTACCTACTAGTTAGTATCGCACCTGTTATGAAGCGAAGGACCGCACCCTATGAACCGGGTACGGTCCTTCGTCTTTTTATCCGCGGCCGGTTACGCACGCCTTAGTCTTGCCCTTGCCCGTCAACCCTTGGCGTTTGGTAACTTCGTGATTACAATCTTGAGTGTGTTCTTATCCACCCAACGGGCCTCCGGTCCTTAGGCTATTCTTCCTCTGGTCTCTCGCTCTTCTATTCACACTGACGTGCGCTACACCGCCCGCACCCGACGTAGCCTCCCTGACGCGGGCGGAGGGCACGGGCGCGCCGGTAGTTTTCGGTCCCGGAGGGCCGTTGCCTGCCGGGACGTCCGAAGCAATCCTCAACCGGGAAGAGCCGGGCCCCGGCTCGGCAGCCCTCGTCAAGAGGACTACCGCCCTTATGGAGCGCCTGAGCGGCCACCCGATGACCGAAGGGAACAAAGTCACCCTCCTGGTGGACGGCCCCCAGACGTACCGGGCCATGTTCGACGCCATATCCGCAGCGAAGAACCACATCAATTTCGAGACGTACATCTTCAGCGACGACGCCGTCGGCCGCAGGATGGCGGACCTCCTGATCAGCAAGCAGGCCGAGGGCGTGCACGTCAATTTCATGTACGATGCGGTGGGCTCGCTCGGCACGCCTGCGGCTTTCTTCGACCGCATGAAGGCGGCGGGGATCAACATCACTCAGTTCAATCCTGTAGACCCCGCGAAGCTCACGAAGAAACTGACGATCACGCAACGCGACCACAGGAAGGTGCTTGTTGTGGACGGTAGAGTGGGCATCACCGGAGGGGTCAACGTCAGCAGCGTATATTCCCGCTCTTCCTCCCCTTCGCCCTATTCCGGCAAATCGAAGGAAGGCTGGCGCGATACGGACGTGATGATGGAAGGCCCGGCGGTCGCGGAGTTGCAGTCTACTTTTATACACGCGTGGCGCGGCCAAAAAGGGCCTCCCCTCCCGGAGCTCGATTACTTCCCCCGCCTGGAGGCCGAAGGGAGCGCCCTCGTCCAGGTCGTGAGCAGCTTCCCCGGCGAGACGCACAGGACTACGTACGTCATGTACGTGGCAGCCTTGCAGAACGCGCTCTACTCGATAGACCTTACAACGCCCTATTTCGTGCCCGACCACCAGACAATGGAGGCGATCACCCACGCGGCGCGGCGCGGCGTGCGCGTGCGGATCGTACTGCCGCGCCTCAGTGATTCATACCTGACGCTGAACGCCGGGCGCGCGCGTTACGAGCACCTTTTGAAATGCGGGGTCAAGGTCTATGAAAGGCGCGGCAGGATGATCCACGCGAAAACTGCCGTGATCGACGGCGCCTGGTCGACGGTAGGCTCTGCGAACTTCGACACCTGGAGCTTCGTCCGCGACAATGAAATCAATGTGGTCGTGATCAATACGCGCTTCGCGGATGAGCTTGAAAGGCTGTTCGAGCAGGACCTGGCTGCCTCCGACGAGATAACACAGGCGAAATGGTCCGAAAGACCTGTTTCCCAGAAGGTCAAGGAATTCCTGGCCCGCCTCATCTCGCCCTGGCTTTAGGACCGCGCAGACGCCGGAAGAAGAAAAGGGTGCGGAATGGCGATAGTGTCAGGAAAACCGCGATACTATTATCCTTTGCCGGAGAGACCACCGCCCCCGCCCGTAGACTGCGACGTTTGCGTCTACGGTGCAACCTCCGCGGGCGTCAGTGCCGCCGTACAGGCCGCAAGCCTGGGAAAGAAGGTCGCCCTCGTCGAGTTCGGCAACCACATCGGCGGCATGACGACGTCGGGCCTGAGCGCTACCGACATCGGCGACAGGCACGTGATAGGCGGCCTTGCCCGCAGGTTCTACAGGGACGTCGGGCAAAAATGCGGCCTGGACGAGGCCTGGCTTTTCGAGCCGCACGTTGCGTTGGCCGTATATGAGGAATGGATCGAAAAGCACTCCGTAGGCCTGTACCTGGAACAACGCCTCGCCTCGGTGAAAAAATCGCACGGCCGGATCGTCTCGATGGAGACGGAGGGTGGCGGCTCTTACAGGGCCGCGGTCTACATCGACGCGACGTACGAAGGCGACCTCATGGCCGTTTCCGGTGTGAGCTTCGCGGTAGGACGGGAGAAAGATTCGGTCTATACGGAGCTTTTCAACGGCATCCAGTACGGCCGTCAGCATGATTTCCTGCGCTTCGTCGATCCGTACAGGAAACCGGGCGACCCCTCGAGCGGCCTGATCGTGGGCGTCTCCGATATGGCGCTCGGCACCCAAGGCGACGGCGACGGGCTGGTCCAGGCGTACAACTTCAGGCTATGCCTTACAAAGGAAAAAGGGAACAGGGCCCCTTTCGCGAAACCTTCTGACTACGACCCCGAACGTTACGAGCTGCTCAGGCGCTACATCGACGCCCGCGTATTCGACGTCTTCAACCTGAACAGGCCCATCCCGGGCAGAAAGACGGATTTCAACAACTGGGGCGCGGCTGGCAGCGACAACATAGGGGCGAGCCACGGCTGGCCGGAGGGCAACTACAAAGAGCGGGAGCGCATTTACCAGGACCACGTGAGCTACACGCAGGGGCTGCTTTATTTCCTTGCGAACGACCGCCACCTTCCGCAGCTCGTGCGCTCTATTGCCGGCGCCTGGGGGCTCGCCGCCGACGAGTTCACCGACACCGGAAACTGGCCGCCCCAGCTCTACGTCAGGGAGGCGCGGAGGATGTCCTCCGATTACATCATGACGGAGCACGATTCGTTCGGCAGGAATTACGCCGGCGATTCCGTAGGCATGGCGAGCTACCGCATGGACTCCCACAACTGCAAGCGCGTCGTATACGCGGGCCGCGTGGTTAACGAGGGGGACGTCGAGGTGACGCCCCTCGACCCCACCCATCCCGATATCGTACCGTGCGATCAGGCCGAAGCGCGACGAGTGCACGAACCTGCTCGTACCCGTCTGCGTCTCCTCCTCGCACATAGCGTACGGCTCCATGCGGATGGAGCCCGTCTTCATGACGCTCGGACAGTCCGCGGGCGTAGCCGCCGTCCTCGCCATAGAGAAGGCGGGCGGGGTCGTCCAGGACATCTCGTACAGCGACCTTGAGGCACGCCTGAAAAGCGCGGGCGTCATCACCGAGGAGCCCGGCATCGATGAGAGGAAGCAACGGCCTGGACAAGGGGCGCTGCCCCCGAAACAGGAGCAAAGCAAGGAGGTACCCATGCCGAAGGAAAAGAACATCGAAGACCTGCCCAAAGGGGCACAGGACGTACTGCCCGAGCATGCAAAGCAGATATACAAAGAGGCCCACAACCACGCCCTCGAAGAGTACAAAGACCCGAAAAAGCGCAGAGGCAGCGAATCGCTGGAAGAAGCCGCCCACAAGGTCGCCTGGGCCGCGGTAAAGAAGGAATACGAAAAGGACCACAAGACCGGGCACTGGAAGAAGAAGGCAGGCTGAAATCTTTCCTGGTTGCCTATTAGGAACATCAATGATTACTTGACTGGCCGCCCCGATAGAGTTATCTCTTAGGAGTGGACCCGATTGCCATTCTGATTGCCGTTGGCGCACTGGTCCTTGTCGCCGTTGTCCTGTGGGACGGCTTCGAGACAATCGTGCTGCCCCGCCGCGTCAGCCGTCGCCTAAGGCTCACCCGTCTCTTCTACCGGGCCACATGGTTTCTCTGGCGCGTCCCCTCCCGAAGGTTCCTGTCGAGCCGCCGCCTGGAAAATGTGCTCGCCTACTACGGCCCCCTGTCGCTGCTCCTCCTTATTATCGTCTGGGCGGGGGCGCTCGTCTTCGGCTTCGCCTTGATCGATTATTCACTCGGCGCTTCTTATGCAGGCCGGGGGGAGCACTACTTCATTTCAGACCTCTACGTAAGCGGCACTACCTTCTTTACACTGGGTCTCGGAGACATAAGGCCGATCTCGGCAGGGGCGCGGCTGCTGACGGTCGTGGAAGCGGGGCTCGGCTTCGGCTTCCTCGCCCTGCTCATCGCTTACCTGCCCGCCCTTAACCAGTCGTTCTCACGCCGCGAGGCGGACATCTCGATGCTCGACGCCAGGGCCGGCTCTCCGCCCAGCGCAGCCTGCCTGCTGGAAAGGCATAACCATGAAGGGGGGATGGAAGAGCTGCGGGACCAGCTCAGCCAGTGGGAGAGGTGGTCCGCCGAGCTTCTCGAAAGCCATCTCTCCTATCCGGTCCTCGCTTACTACAGGTCGCAGCACGACGACCAGTCGTGGCTGGCCGCCCTCACCGTGATGCTCGACGTCTCGGCAGTGCTCATGGCATTCACGAGCGGGCTCGCCGCGAGGCAGGCACAGCGGACCTTCGCCATAGCGCGCCACGCGGTCGTCGACCTGGCCGTAGTCTTCAACAGACCGCCCGAAAGGCCGAAAAGGGAGAGGTTGGATGAAAAAGGGTTCCTGCGGCTGAAGTCCGCTTTTGAGGCCTCCGGCCTCACATTGGACGACCCGGCCGACTCCGAGAGCAGGCTGAACGTCCTTCGCAGCCTCTACGAACCGTATGTCGAGGCCCTGGCCCGTCATTTCATTCTCGCCGTCCCGCCCTGGATAGCGGAAGCGGATAAGGCTCCGGACTGGCAGAGAAGCCCCTGGGAGGATACGTCCGCGCCGTTAGTCGATATTGTGTCGGACGAATGGAGAAACCACCACTTCCGCTAGGCGTCCGGGCCGTAAGTCCCGCGCACCCTTTTCGACTTCTTCAGATAGAGCCGCCACGCGCCCGCATAGATCAGGGTGAAAAAGGAATTGAGGAAGTTTATATACAGGGTTTCCCGGTTTGAAAGCTGCTCCGAGCGCAGAAAAAAAGGAAGAAAAGGCGATACGATCGCATATGCCGATATGACGGCGAAGTACCGGCGTGCCGTTTGCGGTGCGCCCGGTGTACGCCTGAAGAGCGACACGCCTGCATAGAGGCTGAAAACCGCCAGTGCTATCCCTACTATTCCGTTGACCATTATGAGATGGAAGAGCCCCGGCTGCTGGACGAAATAAGGCCTCGCCACCTCGCTCACCGTGAAGAGGTTGACAAGGACAGCCATCGGGTCGAGGATCGTCAGGTTGAGGCAGAGCAACAGCAGCCAGCCCCGCACCCCTTTTTGCTCCGACCCTGTAATATCCACGAATGACCCCTTTGTCCCAGAATTTTATCGCCGCTATAATCTACAATGGCCGCTTCGATTTGTCGAGAACCGGCCTCGCTGCTTGAATATCCCGCTCCCGCGCCCCTTTTTTAAGTCCGGTCCGGCCTATAAGACAACAAGACTTCGAAGCGTCCCGCCATTATAATCTGATTCGTTGATAAATAGCAGGGCGTCGCGAGCTTCAACCATGAGATGCCTTAAAGGATAGCGCCATGCAACGTAACGTATCCGTAAACCTCGGCAACCTCGTCCTCTCTTTGTCCGACGCTATGGACCTGGCCAGCCCGGAGCTGGCCCAGCACCAGCAGCGCACGGGCTTCGTCGCCTCCGAGCTGGGAAAGGCCGCCTGCCTTCCCGCCGGCCGTCTCGAAAGCGTCTTCATGGCCGCCCTTCTCCATGACGTGGGCGCGTTCTCCATCGAAGAGAAAATGGCGCTCCACAGCTTCGAGACCGAAGAGATAGACCTGCACTGCGAGCGCGGCGCCGCACTCCTGGAGACCGTACCCTGGCTCCAGGACGAGGCGCGGCTGGTCAGGCGTCATCATACCGAATGGCGCCGGTGGGAAGAGCCCATAGAATCGCCTATCGTCTTCGACTCCCAGATCCTCCTGATGAGCGATTACCTGGAGCGGCTGATCGACCGTAAAAAGTACATCCTCCATCAGCATGACGACATACTGTCGAAACTCTACGCCATGTCCGGCACGGTACTACACCCGGACGTGCTCGACCTGCTCGGCAGCGTCTGCGGCCGCGAGGAGTTCTGGATCGACCTCTGCTCGCCCCGGCTCTACTCCGTCCTCCTCAACGAAGGGCCTTTCAGAAAGACGGAAATCGGCCTCCCGGAGATATCCGTCATCGCAGAGCTTTTCCGCAACATCATTGATTTCCGCTCCCGGTTCACCGCTACGCATCGTCCGGGGTGGCAGTCGCCGCGTCCCTGCTGTCCAGGATATTCGGGCTGACCGAGCAGGAGACGAAGCTTATGGAGGTGGCCGGTAACTTCCACGACGTCGGTAAACTCGTGATTCCCAACAGCATCCTCGACAAGCCCGGCCCGCTGACGATAGACGAGATGGCTGTCATGAAATCGCACACGTACTACACGTATTCGATCCTCAAGACCATCGGGGGCATCGAGAACCTGGCGGAGTGGGCGGCATACCACCACGAGAGGCTCGACGAGTCGGGCTACCCCTTCCACTGCGCCGGATCGGGCCTGAATACGGGCGCCAGGATCGTGGCGGTGGCGGACGTATTTACCGCGCTGGCTGAAGACCGGCCGTATCGGAAAGGGTTGGAGGACCACCGGATTACGGGCACCCTCAGGCGCTTCGCGGACACCGGCCTGCTCGACCGGAAGATAGTGGGCCTGCTGATCGATAACCACGACGAGATCAGGGGCAGCGTCGCCCGGAAACAGGCCGAGGCCAGGGCCTTCTATGAAAACCAGTTCTCCGCCATAGAGAACCGCCTGGTGTCGTAACAATTCCGTGCTCGCGACCGTCGCCCGCTTTACTGCCGGCACTTAAAGGTGTTAAATTTGAATCGATGGAAGTCACCTGCGCCATACTCTCCGGGGGCAGGAGCAGACGGATGGGCCACGACAAGGCGACGGCCCTGATAGGCGATACATTCCTCGTCAAGCACGTTTACGACATCGCCCGTAAGGTGTTTGAGAGGATCGTCGTCGTGTCGAGCATCCACAACGCCATTGCAGGTGTTGACGCGCCCATTATCGCCGATATCCTGCCCGTCCCCGGCTCGCTGACCGGCATCGTCTCCGCCTTGATGTACGCGGATTCCCCGGTCGTCTTTATCATGGGGTGCGATATGCCGTTCGTCAGGCCGGAGTCGATACGCTATGTCCTCGACGCCTACGAAGGTGGGGACGTAGTCGTGCCGAGGACCAAAGGCGGGCTCGAACCTATGCACGCCCTCTATGCAAGGAGCTGCATCTCGCCGATGCTGACCGCGATCGAGCGGCGCAGGATGAAGGTGACCGGCGTCTTCCCCCTGCTCTCAGTAAAAATACTCCCGTTCTGCCCGCTGTTTATGGCTGACGGCGTCTCTGTCTTCGACAACGTAAACACGGAGGAGGACCTGAAGCGTGCAGAAAGACTCCTTCCCTGAAGTAGAGATAGTCGAGATGAAGGAAGAGCACCTCGACGAGGTGCTGGGCATCGAGCACCGCTCCTTCGCGGCGCCGTGGTCGCGGAAACTTTTCCGCGAAACGATGACCTTCCCATTCTCCATGAGCGTCATCCTGATGAAAAAGATTGACAAGAAGGTCATGGGTTATGCAAACTTCTACGTGATAGCCGGCGAGGTGCAGGTGTTGAACGTCGCCATCGCGCCGGAAGAGAGGAACCAGGGCTGTGCGGGCCTGCTGCTCGGCCGCTCCATCGACCTCCTCAAGAGCCGGGGAGCGCGGGACTTCTTCCTGGAGGTGCGCGAGAGCAACGCGCACGCCCTCAAGCTCTATAAGAAGCTCGGCTTCAGGAAGGTCGGCCGGAGGAAAAGATATTACACGGAGACGAACGAGGACGCGCTCGTCATGCAGTTGAAAGCGGAGTAATGCACCCTATCGACGACATAGAAGGAACGATCATTCAGAACCAGCCCGTCGTGACGGGCCACTACCTGGCCGCAGTCAGGCTGGACAGGCCTATGCATACGCCCTCACCCGGCCAGTTCGTGATGGTCAGGACAGGCGGGGAAGGCGTCTTCCTTCGCCGCCCCTTCAGTATCCACGACTACGGCAGGTCGGTCCTCCGCATCCTTTACAGGGTAACAGGCGCGGGGACGTCGCATCTCGCGGGCATGGTGCGAGGGGCAAAGATAGCCGTCCTGGGGCCTCTAGGCAACGGCTTCACTCCCCTTCCCGGCCATACGCCCGTGATCGTGGCAGGCGGCATAGGGATCGCCGGGGTCCATCTGTTGTGGGCGCGTATGAAGAACAAGGCATCCCTCTTCTGGGGCTGCACATCCGCAGACGACGTGGGCCTGCTCGGCCGCATCGCGGAGTGCGAGCCATATATCTCCACGATAGACGGCTCGTTCGGCTGCCGGGGCAACGTCGTAGACCTGCTGGCCGACAGCATGGGAGAGATCAAGAAACCATTCCAGGTATTCGCGTGCGGACCGGAGGCGATGTACAGGAGCCTCGCCGGCCTCCTGGGTAAAGAACGCATACCGTGCCAGGTCTCCCTCGAAGAGCGCATGGCCTGCGGCTTCGGCGTCTGCTTCGGCTGCGTCCGGAAAACGGACGATGAAAAAGAACCCTACCAGCGGGTCTGCAAGGAAGGACCGGTCTTCGATATATGGCGGATATCTCTGTAACCCTCTTCGGAAAGCGCCTGCGCAACCCGGTCATGAACGCGTCGGGCACGCTGGGCTATGGCGTGGAAATCGAGCCTTTCTGGCCCCTCGATATCCTGGGCGCCCATGTGTCGAAAGGCCTCTCCGCCCTGCCCCACCACGGCAATCCGCAGCCGCGCATCTGGGAGGACAGGTCGGGCCTCATGAACAGCATCGGCCTCCAGAACATCGGGGTCCATCGCTTCTTCGAGGAGGTCTTTCCCCTCTTCAAGAAAAGGCAGACGCCCGTCATAGTCAATTTCTTCGGGTTCTCGGAAGACGAGTACGCGCAGTGCGCGGAGGCCGTCCCTGAAGACGACTTCGTCTGCGCCCTGGAGATGAACCTCTCCTGTCCCAACATCAAGCAGGGCGGCATCTGCATGGGGAAGAACCCGGATGACGTCTACAGGGTCGTCAGGCGCATCAAAGGCGTCACGCGCCTGCCGCTACTAGCGAAGCTCACCCCTGAAGTGGCCAACATCGTCGACATAGCGCGGGCAGCATATGATGCAGGCGCGGACGGGGTCACCGTCTTCAACACCCTTCCGGCAACAGCCATAGACCTCGAAGGCAAGAAGATAGCCGCGAGGGGCGGCCTCTCGGGGCCTTTCCTGAAGCCCATCGCCCTGCGCGCAGTTGCGGACATCGCGTCGGCTGTCCCGATCCCTGTCATCGGCACGGGCGGCATCATGGACGCCTCCGACGCCATCGCATTCATCATGGCCGGGGCAGCCGCAGTCCAGGTGGGCACTGCAACGCTCATCGACCCCTTCGCCATACCCAGGATCGTAAAAGGCATCGGGGAGTATCTCGATTCACATCATATATCAGGGATAGACGCGATCAAAGGGAAGGCGCTTGCTCAAAATCGCTGAACACGATGCGGACGTCGCCGCCCTGCTCGAAGACGGCCTGAAGCTCCCGCCCATCGTGGCGCGCATCCTGGCATCGCGCGGCATCGGAACGTGCGAGGACGCGGAGCGTTTCCTCTATCCGAAGATCGAGCACCTCTCCGACCCCTTCTCCCTGCCCGATATGGCCTCTGCCGTAGACGCGGTCGCCTCTGCCGTGAAGTCGGGCAGGCGGATAGGCCTCTTCGGCGATTATGACGCGGACGGCATAACTGCGACGGCCCTCGTGCTCAACTTCCTCGTGGAGGCCGGCGTGCAGCCGGAAGTCTACCTGCCTGGCCGGGAAGAGGGTTACGGGCTCAACGCGCAGGCAGTCAAAGAGCTTCGCGGCAGGGGCGTAGACTTGCTGGTCTGCCTCGACTGCGGCTCGTCAAACGTAGCCGAGGTCGAGCTTGCCAACAGCCTGGGCATGGACGTCGTGGTCATAGACCACCACGAGACAACCGACCCCCTCCCCGCTGCTGCCGCCCTGGTCAATCCCAAGCGAAAGGACTCCGTGTTCCCGACACGCGAGCTTGCGGCGTGCGGCGTGGCATTCTTTTTCCTTATCGCGCTGCGTAGGGTCATGGACTCGCGCGGCATGCTTCGCGCTCCCATCAACCTGAAGCGCCAGCTCGACCTGGCCGCCCTGGGGACAGTGGCCGACATGGTCCCCCTGACCGGCGACAACCGCGTGATAGTCAAATTCGGCATGCAGATGATGGAAAAACAGCCTAGGCAGTGGCTCAAATCATTCTTCAGGCTGAAGATGATCTACGGGCAAAAGCTTGACAACTACGCGTTGAGCTTCATAATCATCCCCAGGATTAACGCGGCCGGCCGCGTCTCCCATCCTAAGACCGCCCTCGACTTCCTCATCGCCGGCGGCATGGAAGAGTGCGACACCCTTCTTGCCGCCCTTAACAGCGCCAACAGGACGCGCCAGAACATGGAAGGGCTAGTCATAGACGAGGCGACCGAGATGATGGAGGCGAACGGGGCAGCCGCGAAGCAGAGCCTCGTGTTATATAAAGAGGACTGGCCCGTCGGCGTGATCGGCATAGCCGCTCAGAAACTGGCGGAAAGCTCAGGCAAGCCGTGCATCATCTTTACCCGCGTCGACGGGACGTGGAAGGGCTCTGCCAGGGGCGTCGCCGGCCTCGACCTCTTCGGCACCGTGAGCACGCTGGCGGACCTGCTCCTGCGGTTCGGCGGCCACAAATTCGCCTGCGGCCTCTCCCTGCGCGACGACGCGCTGCACAGCTTCCCCGTCGCCTTCGAGAAAGCGGTGGCGGCTGCGCTCGTCGGGGTGGAGAAGATCGTAGCGGTCGACGGCATCGTGGACTTCGAGGAGTTGACTGCCGAGCTTGTGGAGTCCCTGGAGCTGCTTGCGCCCTTCGGCTTCGGCAACCCGCGGCCCGGCTTCCTCCTGTCGCCTTCAGCCGTCTCCACCACACGCAACAGGTCGGTCAGGCTCACCGACCGGAGGTCCCGCGTCTGGCAGGGGTTTTTGCAGAGGGGCGTCGACGTGCCGGACGTCCCCGGCGTGCAGGTGGTTGCCTCCCCTGCCTTCAGGGAGCAGATGGGGGAGCGCTTCGTGCACCTGCAGATCAGGGAGTTCGTGACACAGCAGCAGATATAAAGGCTCTAGACTTTGAACGAATGGGTCGCGCCTTCCAGATAGCGCGACAGCTCCGACAGGTTCGTCGCTGCGTCGGACATCTCCTTTGAAGAGGTGAAAGTCTCCTTCGTCACCGTGGAAATCCCGTCGATGTCCCTCGCAATCTCTTCCGTCGTTATGTTCATCTGCACCGTGGCCGCCGCTATCTGGTGGACCCCTCCGTGAAGGTGGTCGATGCTCTCTATGATGCGTGAAAGGGCGACAGACGCCTGAGAGGAGAACTCGACCCCGGCCGCGACTTTCTCTTTCGCGCCGTCCATCGAGACGATCGTCTTCTCCACGCCTTCCCTGATCGCGTTGATCATATGGGCTATCTCGGTCGTCGAAGACGCGGTCCTCTCGGCAAGCTTCCTCACTTCGTCGGCCACCACCGAAAAGCCCCTGCCGTGCTCCCCTGCCCTGGCCGCCTCGATTGCCGCATTCAGGGCCAGGAGGTTCGTCTGGTCCGCGATGCCGTTGATCGTGGTGACGATGTCTCCGATTTTTTCGGACTGGCTGCCCAGGTCCCTGACAAAACCGAGTGTCGTTTCCATGGTCCCCGCGATCACGTTTACTTCCCTGATGGCCTTGTCCACGACCTCCTGCCCGCCCCTGGCCACCTGCACGGCCTCGTTTGCCGATGTCGCCATAGAGTTCGAGTTGCTCGCGATTTCGCCGGACGTCTGGCCCATCTCGACGGAGCCGGCTGCCACCTGTGCCGCCCGGTTCACCTGGTCGTTCGCGCCCTCGGATAGCCGTTTGGCCGCAACGCTCATCTGCCCGCTTGCAGACGCGACGTCCTCGGCCGATGCCGCCACGTCCGCGAGCATTTTCCTGAGATTAGTGTTCATCACGTCCATCGAGCGGGCAAGAGCGCCCATTTCATCCTTGCGGCCGAGGGCGTGCGCTGACACGGGTATGGAGAAGTCGCCCTTCGACATCAGGCCTATATGCTCCGAGCAGCGCGCCAGCGGTACGGTGATGCTCTGGGTTGTCCGCCTTGACAGGAGAGCGCCGGCGAGCAAGGCGGCAGCGCCGAGCACCAAAAAAACGATCATGGCCGCGGAGTAACGGCCCTTCGCCTCTTCGTACCTATATTGTATGCGCCCTTCGTTGTACCTGACTATATCTTGCGCAACGCGGATGGAGGCCTCCAGACTGGCTGCGAGCCCCGCGTACCGCTCGGCCGCCTCCGCATGTTTTCCCTCCATGACCAGCGCAATGACGCTGCCTGCCAGTGCCTTGCCCTTTGCGTCCTCTTCCTTCAGCCCGGCTATGAGCCGCTTGCCTTCCGGGTTGATCTCGAGGGATTCGAGCGCCATGACGGACCTCGCGGAAGCGGCGTTCTTCTCGTCTATCTTCTTCCCGGCTGCGAGGGCTGCCGCGCCGTCCCGGGACATGACAACCTTTTCGGCGAGCCGGCCGATATCGGCCAGTGCGGACCTTGCGTCGTTGGCGCTGCTTATCTTGGCCGTGTTGACCTTGACTATCCGCTCGACTGTGCGGTGCATCAGGTTGAGGTAGACGAGCCCCGTAACGACGATCGTTATCATCAACGACAGGATTATGCCGAACCCGGTCGCCAGTCTCCGTCCTGTCCTGACATCGCTGAATAGCCTCATGAAGACTCCTTGCTGTAGTTTTTGCCGGAAAGCGCCCGGTCGCGCCGCTTGCCCCTTATTTGTTTATCGGTGTGGAGGATATGTGATTAACCTAGGGAAATTACTAGTGCGAGGGACTACCGGTAATGGTTATTGCGTAGCTAACCGCCTTAAATGACGTCGCCGGTCAGGACCCGGGCGACAAGCTCGGAGAAGGAGCGGGCGGAAAACTTCTTCATCATCTGGTACTTGTGGTATTCGACCGTCCTTGGAGATATGTTCAGTTGGAAGGCTATCTCTTTCGCCACGCGGCCGTTGCAGAACAGGTTTAATATCTGCTTCTGCCGTTCGGTAAGGACCGGCGCGGCCGCAGGGTTAGGCGCGGCCGCAGCGCCGCCCAGATACTTGGCTACATGGATGGAGCCGCTTACCCGGCCGTCCCGCGTAAACAAAGGCGACACGGATACAAGGATCCTGATGCCAAGGTGGGGCTCGAAGAATTCCTCTTTCTGATGGTTTCCGGTCCGCAGCGCCCTCGTATGCGGGCAACGCTCAGGCGGTGCCGCAACCCCATGGACTACCTCGAAGCACCTGCGGCCGACGATCTGCGCCGGTTCTTTCTGCAGCAGGGCGGCAAGGGCGGCATTTACCTTTACGATCCTGTAATCCCTGTCGTGGATAGAGATGAACACGGACGTAGCGTCGAGCGCCGCGTCCCACTCATAGCTGAGTGCATCCCGCTTGTCTTTACGACTCCCCATTACGTTCTCTCTTTGTTTCGTTATGATGTTCGAACGAACGGTGAGAGGTCTGGCAGAATTATAGTCCATTGCGCCACGTTTTTCAAAAAAAATATCGGCGCCTTTGTGTAAGCCCCAAATGCGTTATAATATCGGATGGACCTTAACCACTGCGAGATTTGTCCCAGGAGTTGCGGGGTAGACCGCACCGCCGGGCAGCGCGGCTTCTGCCGCTGCGGCGCAGACTGCGTCGTCGCCCACTACGGCCTCCACTTCGGTGAGGAGCCGCCCGTCTCGGGTGAGCGCGGCTCCGGCACCGTCTTCTTCTCGCCGTGCAACCTGCGCTGCCTCTTCTGCCAGAACTACCAGATAAGCCAGATAGAGTCGGGCCGGGCCGTCCGGCCGGCGGAGCTTGCCGATATTTTTCTGGAGCTGGAGGCTAAGGGGGCGCACAACATCAACCTCGTCAGCCCCACGCCCTACGCGCCGCAGATATGCGATGCGATAGCGCGCGCAAAGCAGAAGGGCATCGGCATACCGTTCCTTTACAACACAAACGCCTACGAGACCGTAGAGACGCTCCGCGCACTTGCGGGCCTCATCGATATCTACATGCCCGACCTCAAATACTGGAGCGCCGCCATAGCGGAAGACCTCTCGGCCGCTCCCGGCTATCCCGCATGTGCGATCGCCGCAGTTAAGGAGATGAAAGAACAGGTCGGGGACCTTACGCTGTCAGGCGGCGTGGCGACGCGGGGGCTTTTAATCCGCCACCTGGTGTTACCGGGCGGCCTCGCTGGGACGAGGCGCATTATCGGCTGGATAGCGCAGAACCTCGGGCCGCAGACTGCCGTCAGTCTCATGTCCCAGTACTACCCGGCGCACCGTGCAGGCGCACGCGCCATCATCAACAGGCGCATCAGGCCGGACGAGTACGCGCCCCTCGTGGACCTCCTTGAGGAGAAGGGCTTCGGGAACGTCTTTATTCAGGAGATGGAGAGCGCCGAATCGTACCGGCCGGACTTCAACAAGAAACGCCCCTTCCGCCAGTGATGGAAGGGGCATGTTCGCCTCACAAACCGTATCATCCGTAAAACAGCCGGAACCATGGATACGCCAGCGAAAAAAGCGACCCGACCCAGAGGGATACCCCGTCCTTTAAACCTTTGGTCATCGGCCTTTTATGGGCCGTCGGGGAGGTGGCAGATGTCTCTTCACACTTGTACTCCATATCATCCTCCATCCGGTCCGTTGACTTTATTTCAGGAGAAGACGGCGACCCAAGCCACGATCGGAGCGGCCGGTTTGCGCAATCGTCCGCAGTAGGACCTTGAGCATCTCGGCTTCGACGCGACCCGCCTTCGTGCTCGTCTCGGCCAGGCGTTCAATTTCTCTTCGTCCTTTCATGTTGCCTCCATCATGTTGTGTAACGTACTGTAGTTATTGCAATTGCAGTGCCGAAACGCAAGAGGAGAAGAAATTCCGCGAATTCGAAAGGAATTCAGAGAAACTGCAATCGGACGGCGCCCGATCCTAAGGCCGCGCCGGCAAGTTTTTTGTCCTTTTATAAGGATAGCGTCCTGAAAAGCGGACAGAGGCAGGAAGGTATCATTCGCTCTCGCCGTCGAGCACGCGCCTGACGGTCGTCGCCAGCTCCCTCTTTGTCAGGGGCTTCATCACAAACCCCTTTATTCCGGCAGCCTTTGCTGAATCAGCATCTACAAGGTGGCTGAAACCGGTGGTCATTATGACAGGCGTCTCCGGTCTGATGTTCATTATTGCCCGCGCAAGCTCCAGACCGGTCATATCGGGCATGGTCTGATCTGTGATCACAACATCGAACCGGGACGGATCGAGCCTGAAAAGCGCCAGAGCCTCCCGGCTGCCGGTACGGCATACTACCTCGTAACCGAGTTCGGCGAGCAGGTCTTCTCCCATCTCGATCAATGCTTCCTCGTCATCGACGAAGAGGATCCTCTCCTGCCCCGTAGGGATGGTCTGGCCGCCCACATGATCCGTCACCGGTGTTTCTTCGACTTTCGGGAAATAGGCCGTGAACGTCGATCCTTTGCCCGGTTCGCTTTCGGCCGTGATATACCCGCCCGATTGTTTCACGATCCCCATGACGACAGATAAGCCCAGTCCTGTCCCTTCCCCCTGCTTCTTCGTAGTAAAGAAGGGGTCGAAAATCTTATCGATAACTTCCGGCGGAATGCCTGACCCCGTGTCACGGACAACGAGCTTCATATAGAACCCCGGCTCCATACCGTGATCTCCGTTAGAGCGGGGGATGCTGAAGTCGGAAAGTTCTATGTCGAGCGTCCCGCCCTTCTCCCTCATTGCGTAGGCGGCATTTGTCGCCAGGTTCATAAGGACCTGCTGAATTTGAACGGGATCGCCCATAATCACGCCCGATTCGCTTTTCACGGAGACTTTGATGCTGACTGTAGAGGGTATCGACGCCCTCAGCAGCCTTACCGTCTCCTCGACGATGCCGGATAGCCGGAGAGGTTTCTTCTCCTGCTCGGTCTGCCGGCTGAAGGTGAGCATCTGCCTGACCAGGTCGCGTCCCCGGAGGCCCGCTTCCAGAACTCTCCTGGTGCTGCGCCTCTCCTTGCTGTTTTCCGGGAGGTGGTCCTGCAGTAATTCGGTAAAGCCGATAATGGCGGCAAGAATGTTGTTGAAATCGTGGGCAATGCCTCCTGAGAGCGTGCCGAGTGCTTCCATTTTTTGGGCCTGATGGAACTGTCTTTCCAGTCGCCTATGATCCGTGACATCAAGATTAATCTCCATAATAGCTATGGCGTTCCCGGTATTGTCACGCTGCAAAGCCTGCCGGCTTGCAACTACGATCCGGCGGCCATCCTTTGTCGTGTGCCGCAACTCTCCCTCCCAGTGCCCTCTCCTGGTCAGTACCGCCATGTGTTCTGCGAAGGAAACTGGAAACTCGGTCTTAAGAAGGCTACGCGTGACCTTGCCCACGGCCTCGGCCTTTGTCCAGCCGTACAACTCTTCTGCTGCCCTATTCCAAAAGGTAATCCTGCTATCCATGTCGCGGACGAGAATGGTGTTATGGGCGAGTTCGAGCAAGTCGGCCTGCCGGCGGAGGGCCTCGGTCCTCTCCTGAACGCGCAGCTCCAGCTCGTCATGCGATTTGCGCAGCTCCTCTTCCATCCGTTTGTGCTCGGTGATGTCCATAATCGTGCTGCAGGCAACGTTGCCCTCACCCGCAAAGTTGATCATCTCGCTCGAAAACAATACTGTGAGGATTTTACCCGTTTTGGTCCTCATGCGGACTTCGAGGTTCGGGACCCTGCCGTTTTCCTCGAACAGGCGGACAAGTTTCGCCCGGTCGGCCTCCGGGTTAAGGTAGACGTTCAGGTCTGCTACGACCCTGCGCCCTATGGCTTCCTCCCTGCTATATTCAAAGAGCTTCAAAAAGCTGTCGTTGGCCTCGATAAGAGTCTGGTCGGAGGGTCGGGTGATTGTCATTGCGCTCGGGCTTCCATAGAAAGCCTTCGAGAACCGCGCCTCGCTCTCCCTCACCGCTTCCTCGGCCCTCTTGCGCTCGGTTATATCGCGTATCACGCTTAGCAGGACCGGGTCGCTGCCGATGAAGACGCCTTGTGAGCTTACCTCCACGGGAAAAGTTGTCCCATCCTTCCGCAGGTGGTCTGTCTCGAACAGGATGCCCGCCGATCCGGCCTTATCCATCTGGGAGTCGGCCAGCGAACGTTCTTGACCTCGCAGGTCGTAGATGGTCAGTGAGAGAAGCTCTTCATCGCTGTACCCGTACGCTTTGGTTGCGGCTTGATTGGCTTCCAGTATGCGGCCGTCCCGGCGGCGCACGAACAAAATGATGTCACGAGAATCGCCGGCCAGAAGCTGGTAACGGCGCAACGCCTCCGCGCTCTCCTGCCTGGCCTCCAGCACTCTGACCTTTCCCAGTCTGGCGGCAATGACGGTCAGGATGAGTCCACTCAGATAGAACAGCGCCAGCGCCACAATATCTCCCGTGGCCTCTATTTTGAATGAGTACATGGGCTGCAGGAAGAGGAAGTCGGCGGTAAGTCCGCTCAGCAGGATAGAGAGCAATGCCGGGCCTGTGCCGCAGATGAGGACAACGAGTATTACCGCCGGATAGAAGGTGACGAAGGGAACGGTGACACCAAACAGCCGCCCCAGAACGAGGCGCACGGCAGCCGCGACTGCTACGATGATGATGGCCCTTATATAGTCTCTGACCGGTACGTCCCGTACGTTCATCTTAGTAACCGAGACAAGCAGCCATATTTTATCCTGTTTTGAGAACAGAATAAAGAGTAACGCATCTTTCCCGCGAGCGGACCGGCGGGCAGCTTTTCACCCGGCAATCGTTAATAGTTCAACCAAAAAACAACGCCGATCCACGGGCATATGCATTATGTCATAAATGACATAAGTACATTATTTCATTGACTGTTTTTAGCTACGCGTGTTAGGACAGAATAACACGGAGCGATGGAACGCCGGTAGCACCGACCCCGAAGAAGATGAAATCGACTGACGATTTCTTAAATATTTGAGCAGGCAGGAGGAAAACATGCGCGATCAGGACGAAAAGCACCCGGAGCTGGAAAAACTCCTTGAAATAGCAGGCCTGGATCATTCCTGTTCCAGAAGGGGTTTCTTGAAGTGGAGCGGGGTAACGGTAGTGGGAATAACGGCTCTGTGGACATTGAAGGCAAAGGCTGTGGACGCTCCCCTCGTCATTATGGACCAGGCGAAGGGGATCGTGATCGCGGACCCTACCAGGTGCGTGGGCTGCAGACGGTGCGAGTTCGCCTGCACGGAGTTTAACGACGGCAAAGCTTCCCCGACTATCTCGAGGATCAAGGTAAGTCGAAATCTCAACTTCGGCGTGAACGGTGTTTTTTACGGCCAGCGTGCCCAGGGGACCTGGGGGGACGGGCTTGTCTTTCAAGACCTCTGCAAGCAGTGCCCGCATCCCGTTCCGTGCGCGAACGCCTGCCCGAATGACGCCATAGTAGTGAAGCCCCCCACGAATGCGAGGGTCGTTGACCCCAATAAATGCGTCGGGTGCAAGATGTGCCAGAGGGCATGTCCATGGGAGATGATGTCTTTCGACGCCGACACCAACAAGGCGACGAAATGCTTCCTCTGCGACGGAAAGCCCAAATGTGTTGAGGCTTGTCCGGCCGAAGCCCTGATGTACGTAGCGTGGCGCGACTTAACGGATAAGATAGCGCCACGGGTGGCGCCGAGCGCTATCGTCGCTCCGGCCAAGGCAGCGGCATGCAACGAGTGCCACAAAAAGTAGAGGAGGAAGGTTACCATGGTGAAGCAAGGAGGATGGGCGGGTAAGGTCCTTCGGGTCGACCTGTCAACGAGCCGGATCTCGAAAGAAGATACGATAGAGAAATACAAGGATTACCTGGGAGGCACAGGCATCGGCTACAAAGTGATCTGGGACGAGGTCCCGGCCGGGACGAAGCCTTTCGAGCCGGCGAACAAGATCATATTCGCAGTCGGTCCCCTTGCAGGGACCGGCGCCCCCTGCAACGGGCGCACGGCTATTACGACCCTCTGGCCGACGTGCTGGCCAAAGCCGTTGGTGGCGAGCGGACATATGGGAGGCCATTTCGCGGCGTCCCTGAAGTTTGCAGGGTATGATGCGATCGTCATCGAAGGGAAGGCTGACCGTCCCGTGTGGCTTTTCATTGCAGACGGGAAGGCGGAGGTCAAGGACGCCCGCCACATGTGGGGCCAGGGGATACGCCGCACGACCCTCGAGATCAGCCAGCAAATGGGACCCGAGGCCTCGGTGGCAGCGATCGGCCAGGCGGGTGAGAACCTGGTCCCCATGGCTGTTGTCATGAACGGATATTCCCACTCGGCCGGCGGGGTCGGAGGCGTCCTTGGCTCGAAGAACCTGAAGGCTATCGGCGTCGTTGGGACAGGCAGCGTTCGGATCGCGGGAAGCAAGGACGAATGGGAGAAGGCCGTAAAATACCACCTGTCCCTTTTGGGCGCCAATAACCAGCACGTAGTCCCCAACAGCCCTCAGCCCTGGGCAGAGTATCACGCCCCGGGGACCAGGTGGCTCGCATCGAAGGGCCGGAAATGGGGAGCGGCTGAGCCGGCGATAGATACGGGCACGTGCGAGCCGCACAACCTCAACCGCATCGCCTACCGGACCAACAACATGGCGTTCTACCTGGGCGAAAAGGGATGGAAGTACACGGTGAGGGGGAACGGGTGCACCGGTTGCCCAATCCGCTGCCATACGATGATGAAAGTTCCTTCGGTCGCGGCTAAGTACGGGATACCCGACAGGGGGCAAAATACCTGTGCGGGATTGATGATGGGCCCATGGTTCTACAAGAGCTTCCCGGACGGGCCGCAGGGAGAGACGGCGATAGAGGCCGCGATGGTTGGGATGCACCTGGCCGATGACCTCGGCATCTGGTGCAACTACTCGCAGATGCAGCGGGATTTCATCAAGATGCATTACGAGGGGATCATAAAAGGGAAGATCGGAGAGGCCGAATACAAGAGCTTCTCCTGGGACAAGTACGAAAAGGGCGACCCCGGCTTCCTCTTCGAGATAATGCCGAAGATCGCATACAAACAGGGAGAGCTGGGCACGGCCATAGGTCTCGGCACCGGATACATGCTGGAGCGCTGGGGGCTTTCGGAGGCTGAGTGGAAGAAGGACCACGAGCTTGTCTACTGGAAGATGGGCCATCCCAAGCACCACGCGAACGAAGACGCCGGGCAGTCGGGGGTCATTATCAATACGATCTATAACCGGGACACCCAGTGCCATTCCCAGGTAAACCTCACGCGGAACGGGCTGCCCCTCGAGGTCCAGAAGCGCCTGGGCGCGGAGCTGTGGGGTTCCCCCGACGCCATCGACGCGGTAGGGGCATACACGCCGATGAACGTCTACAAAGCGAGGTTCGCCAAATGGTCCCTCGTCAGGAAGGAGTTGCACGATTCTCTATCCGTGTGCAACTGGATGGGGCCGTGGGCTGCCTCGCCGCTGAAAGAGAGGGGCTACCGGGGTGACGACTCCATCGAATCGGTCCTTTACAGCATCGCGACGGGCGACAAAAAGAGCCGCGAGGAACTGGACAAAGTGGGAGAGCGCATCTTTCAGCTCCACCGGGCGCTGACGATCCGTGACATGGGGACCAAAGAGATGCGCACAAGGCACGACACCGTTCCCGATTGGGTCTTTACGGACAAATCGGGCAAGGCGCCCTTCACTAAGGGGACGATCCGCATGGACCCCGCGGACATCGAGAAGGGCAAGGGCATGTTCTATAAAGAGTGCGGGTGGGATGAGCAGACGGGAGCGCCCCGCGCCGAAACTTACCGGAAGCTGGGGCTCGACTACGCGGCCGCGGAGCTGGGCAAGAAAGGGCTCCTGCCGTAGGTGTGTGAAGGCGCCGGGCCCTAAGGGAAGGAAGCAATAGTGGACAGGCAGGACGGACAGACCAAGGAAGAAACCGAGGCAGCGGCCAGAGAGGCCGTAATCAAGTTTGTTGAAAGGAGCAGCGCCGCCGGCCGGTTCGTTACGGCGGAAGACATCCGCAACGAGCTTGCCGCGACTATCGGGCCGTTAGAACGTCTCGACCTTGACGCATTCGGGCAATTTTTGAAAGAACCGGTCGTGCGGAATGAGGAACTGAAGGAGGTCGCCGGTGGGGACGGCGTCGCCCGCTACTATTCCGGCCGGGCCATGACTGACGCGTACGCCGGGCTCCTTATCCGTAAAGGCCAGGACCCGCTGCTTCTCGTAACGGACATAGTCCGCGAGAATTCCAGGCTCTATCCGCGCCCGGTCCCTCTTGGCATGTTCGGTGATACCCCGTTCGACCTGACGCCCGAGGAGGTTTCATCATGCCTCGGAAGGATGGCCGGCCGGGAGGAATACGGCGATATCCGCCGGACAACGACGTCGATCGGCACCGTCTTCCTTTATTCCACCCTTCACCTGGAGCCGGATTACGCGAGCTTCCTCGCCGAATGGATCGACGTCGGCCAATTGAACAGTCCATGAAGAAAAACAGCGACTGAAAGCCGGACGCGGCAGCTCCCAACGGCCACTTCCTTAACGGGTGAGGGGATAGGAAAGGTCTGATCGGCCGGAGAGATTTTCGTCGGGGCACCCGCGAGTAGACCGCCTAGGCGGTCGCAAAGTGGGTCGTTCGCGTTGTTTTTCGACCAAGCGAGCCGCAGCGTACGTTTTATGTACGTGAGGACTCGCGCCCGAGGAAAACGGCGCGAAGGGCGCGGAAAGATCCCGGCCCTAGCTAAGTACTATATGGGACATAGGTCGAGCTACGACCTATGTCCCATATAGTACTCCCCAGTCGGTTAGTATATATACGCCGCCTATAATCGGGTCCGTCTCATTCCTCTCCGCCAGCACCGCCAGCGTCTTGTCCTGTAGGCGCACGCCTTTCGGCAGCAGCTTCACGCCGCTTGCGGCGTAAATGTCCTCAGCGACCACCATGCCTGACTTCAGCTCGTCCACGCGCAGCCTCAGCTTGTTCGTATCGGCGACCGTCCTGTGGCTGAGCAGGTACTCTATCAGCAGATTGGCTATGCGCTCGTTAAGAATGGAATGCATTGCGGAACGCACCCGCCCCACGACCTCCTCCGTCGAGAGCCCCTCCATCTTCAGCTCTTCCTGGTAAACGATGGTCCGCAGGATCCTGGCGCTGACCGGTATCTCGTCCCCGACAAGCTCGTCCGGGAAACCGGAGCCGTCCTCGTTCTCAAGCTGGTGGTAGACCGCCTCCGCCGAGGCCCTGGCCCCCGAGATGGTCGATACGATTATCGAGCCTATAACAGGATACTGGCGGTAGGCCGGCTTCAGCGATACGGACAGGCCTAGGTAGCCCTTGCCCAGAAGCGAATCAGGCAGCCCGATCTTGCCTATCTCGTGCATGAGAGCGGCAAAAAGAAGGTGGCGGCGTTTTTCGTCAGGGTAATCGAGCCTGCCCGCTATGAACTTGGCTATCTCTTTGGCGTCGCGCGCGCGGTCGCTCGCTCCGGGGATGCGCACGTCCAGCACACTGTGCAGCAGGCCGATCATCTCCTTGAAATTCTTCTTGAGCAGGTCGCTCGTATCGGAGAGGCGCTCCTCTTCAGCCGCAAGCTCGTCTTCCAGCCGCCTCGTGCCTATCATCGACCGCACCCTCGTCAGGAGCGCTGCGGGGCAGAGCGACTTTTCAATGCAGTCATCGGCCGTCTTCCCAAGCAGGGGGACTACAAGCGGCACCTCTACCGTCTCGCAGACGACCAGGGAGGGTACAGGGACAGGCGGGCCGTCCCCGCAAATAAGCACGGGGTGTGACTCGATGCCGGCGGCCGCCCGGAGGTCGAGGATGAGCAGCTCGGGGGGCTGTTGGCCGGCGCTGCGCCACGCCTCTTCGAAGCTCCGCGCGGGCCTGATGTCGAGCATCGGGTCCTGACGGAGGATCCCGGCGATCATGACGAGCGTCTGCGGGTCTTCACTCACCGCGAGCACCGGCGCTTTGATTGTGCACCGCATCATGTCACTGCTTCCCCATAGGTGGTAATGGCGGGCCCGCCAGGGCGCGCTCGGTCCGCACCGCCTGTGTCACGGACCGGCTCGGCATAAGGATGCTGACCCTCCTGTTCCGGAAATCGTACGGGCTGTCAGGTATTTTCAAGTTCCTGTCCGCAAACCCGCGCACGGCACGCACCTGGTCCTTGCGGACCCCGCTGTCTTCGAGCACCTTGCGGGCAGCGTTGGCCCTGTCCGCGCTCAGGTCCCAGTTCGTATAGTCTCTGGATGCGTATGGCCTGGCGTCCGTGTATCCTTCGAGGATCATGTCGTTTCCGAGGCCGGCGAGGCGCGGCGCGATCAGCTTGATCAGCTTGACGGCTTCCGGCTTGAGGTGCGCCTTGCCTATGTCGAAAAAGAGCCCTTCGGACGCCTCGACGAGGTCGATCCTCAAACCCTCCTGCGTCACTGTCACCTGTATCTTGTCCTTGAACTTGCTGAAATCGGGGGTGGCCGCTATCGCCTTCTTGAGGTTCTCCGCCTCTGCCTTGAGCCTTGCCATCTCCCCTGCTTCTTTGTCGGGCGCCACGGGCGCGTTAACCGCCTTCGACGTCGCCGGGCCCGACATGATCCCTTTCTTTGCGGCCATGAAAAGACCCGGGTCCTTGAAATATGCTGCGATGGCGTCCTTCACGTCTTTGCTCTGCCCGACTATCCAGAGCACGATGAACAGGGCCATCATCGCGGTCACGAAATCTGCGTAGGCCACTTTCCAGGCCCCGCCGTGGCTCCCTCCGTGGTCCCTCTTCTTCTTTATTATCGTCCTTACGGGGACGTTGCGTTCCTCTTCGATCATTTCTTGCCCTTCACGTGGTCTTCCATCTCCTGGAATGAAGGTCTGCAATCGTCAGGGATCGTCCGCCGCGAGAACTCGACGCAGACGATCGGGTTGAAGCCTTTCGCAAAGGCGACCATCGCGGCCTTGATCGCCTCGTATATCTTCGATTCCTCGTCGTTCGATATATCGAAGTTCGTCGCCAGAGGCTGGATGAAGCCGTAGGAAAGAAAGATGCCCAGGAAGGTGCCGACGAGGGCCGCGGCTACCTTGTGGCCCACCTCTTCGGCCGCCCCGCCGATAGCCTGCATGGTTATAATGATGCCGAGCACGGCGGCGACGATGCCGAGGCCTGGCATCGAGTCGCCGATCTTCTGAAGTATCATGCCGGGTCTTGTGCCTTCATGGTGCTGCGTCTCTATGTCGAGGTCCATCAACGACTCCATGTCGTGCGGCGGCACGCCGCCCAGAATGACGAGGCGGAAGGTGTCGCACATGAAGGTGAGGAGCTTGTGATCTCCCAGGAACCGGGGATACTGCTTGAAGATGGAGCTTTCTCCAGGCGCCTCTATGTGGCTTTCCAGCGCGATCAGACCCTCTTTACGGCTGATCTGGAAGACCTCGTACAGGAGCCTCAAGAGGTCGAGGTAGACCTTCCCTCCGTCCTCACTGCCTTTTAAGGTGCCCATCGCCTTGGCGACGATCTTCTTGAGCGTCTTCACCGGCGTGGAGATAAGGAGGGCCCCGAAGGCGGAGCCGATAATGATGATGAATTCGGCAACCTGCATGAGGACCATGAACGGTCCGCCTTCCATGGCGAAACCGCCCAGGACCGCGCCTATGACGACGATACTGCCAATTAATACCAGCACTTTTTGGTCCTTTTTCCGGACGCGATACGGACCGGTACGCCCGGTCCCTTATATATCATCGATTATCGGCACAACAGGGGGAATACTTTACAAATATCGGCTGACGCGAAAACTTATGGATGCAAATGCGGTTCATTCTATTATATACTGTTTCATTAGGTGGCATAGCCCGGTATACAGCAAAGGAGACGCCGTGAATAAGGTGAGTGGCCCGAGCAGTAAACCGTTTTATAACAGGTCCCTCGAAAGGGCCCTCCAGATCATGATCGCTTTCGGCGGCGACAGGAAATCCCTGACCCTGGGCCAGCTCTCGGATGCCCTCGACCTTTCAAAAGCGACCGTATTCCGGCTGTGCGCCACCCTGGTCAATTACGGTTTCCTGCGCCAGGACCGCGAGCAGAAACAGTACTCCCTCGGCGTCAAGCTTTTCGAGCTGGGAAGCATCGTCGCCTCTTCCTTTTCGCTCGCCGGCATCGCCGCCCCTCACATAGCCCGGCTCCAGTTGGACCTCGGCAAGACAGTCTTCCTGGGCGTCCTCGACGAGGGCGAGCTGCTCTACCTCGATAAGAGGGAGGGCCTGAAGGAGCCGATAAGCTTCACATCCAACGTAGGCTCGCGGCGGCCGCCGTACTGGGGCATGCTCGGCCTGACGCTCATGGCCTTCCTGCAGCCTGAGGAAGTGGATGCACTGCTTGTCGCGCACCCCCTCGTCGCCACAACGAAAGACTCGTTCCCCGACGCGGAGTCCCTTAAGACGGCGCTGCGCTCTATCCGGGACGCGGGGTACGCAGTCGATGAGGGAAGGTCCATCGAAGGCGTCGGCGGAGTTGGGGCGCCCATCCGCGACTATACCGGTAAAATCGCTGCCGCGTTGGGGATCGGGTTTATTCACTTGTCCGTCGACCCCGACCAGGTAAGGCGGATAACAACAAGGCTCCTTCAGGCGGCTTCCGCGATATCGGCCGACGCAGGCTATAGGGTAAAATCGTCCGGTCAGGCAGAAGGCGGCAGAAAATTGTCTTGACAAGGCACCGGACGCTGCTATAGCATCACTGTATGAGGTGTCATTTTATTAAATGAAATAGCTGCCTGCCGCCACGGCAGACGCGATAGCACCGGGCCGGAAACACCTAACCAAGGGGGCAAACATGGAATATTGGAACAAGTACACGGAAACGTTGCCCAGGGAGAAGCTGGACAACACGGAGTTTAAGTACTTCAAGAACCTCTTCGCTTTCGCAAAGGCCAACTCGAAGCTTTACGCGGAAAAGCTGAAGGGGATCGAACCGGGCGACATCAAGACCTTCGCAGATATCAAGAAGGTGCCCTTCACGTACAAGGAAGAGCTGCGGAAATGGCAGGAGAACGTCGAGCCGTTCCCTTACGGCGGGCTCCTCGGCATACCCATTGAGGAGGTCTCGTCCTTCAGGCAGACGAGCGGCACGACGGGCAGGCCGGTCTACGTGCCCGAATCATACGAGAGCTGGCAGTGGAGGATCGAATCGTGGTGCCACATTCTCTGGATGGCGGGCTTCAGACCCCGGCACAGGCTTTTCCTCCCCTTCGGCTACAACGTCTACGTCGCATTCTGGGAGGCCCATTACGCTGCCGAAAAGCTCGGCTGCGAGGTGGTGCCGGGTGGCGCCCTCGACACGAAGGGCCGCGTCAATAAGATCATCGAGCTTAAGGCCAACGCTATGGCGGGCACGCCCACGTACATGCTGAACATCGCGCAGGAAGCCATGGCTATGGGGATCGACCCCAAGTCTTTCGGCATGGACCGCATGATAGGCGCGGGCGAGCCGCTCCCCGAGGCGACGCGCAAGAGGATCGAAGCGACATACGGCTGCAAGATGTTCGACCACATAGGCAGCACGGAGACGTGCGGGTTCGCAGGCATGTGCGAGGCGCAGAAAGGGCTGCACATCGTGGAGCCTTTCTTCCTGGTGGAGATGCTCGACCGCGAGACGCTGTCGAAGGAAGTCGCAGTAGGCGAGCAGGGCGTCATCGTCATCACGCCTCTGGGCAGAAGGTCTTTCCCGGTGCTGCGCTTCAACACGAACGACGTAGCGATCAAGGGGCCGGACCAGTGTGAATGCGGCAGGACGTCGCTCAAGCTCATGGAGATCGTGGGCAGGGTCGACGACATACGGAAGATCAGGGGCGTACTCTTCTCCCCCAAGACGGTGGAGCAGCTCATCAGGTCGGAGTTCCCGGAGATCGTCGAGTTCGAGATAGTCGTGACCCGCGAAGACATCATGGACAACATCCTGCTGCGGATCGAATGCGACCCGAAGGTCGAGGCGGCTGCGGCCCAGGACGTGGCCAAGCGGCTCAGCGAAAGGCACAAGATCAAGACAAACCTGTCCTGCAAGGTAAAGGTCGAGCCGGAAGGCACGCTGCCCAGGTACGACCTCAAGGCCAAACGCTTCAAGGACATGCGAGGTGACCACTAATGGACGAGATAAGGAAAGAAATCCAGAACATAGAGAAGAGCGCGGAGAGGATAAAGGCGCTGGCGGACGGGAATAATTCCCTCCTGAAGAACGCCTCCATTATACTGACGTTTGTTTATCTGCTGAAGTTCAACACCCCGGAAGAATAATAAGAGTGGGGCCGGGTTTCCCGGCCCCTCCCCTTTCTCTTTTTGCCCGGCCGGAATAGTCGATCATTCCGACGCTACGTAGGGCTTGACCATCTTCGCCGGATCGACGACCCGGTCGAACTCTTCTTCTGTGGCGAATCCGAGCTTCAGCGCCGCATCCTTCAACGTCAGGTCGTTGTCCATCGCGTAGTGTGCGATCTTTGACGCCTTGTCATATCCGATGACGGGTGAGAGCGCCGTGACGAGCATCAACGAGCGTTCCACGTATTCGGCAATCTTCTTGCGGTTCGGCTTCGTGCCCTCGACGAGGAACCTGCGGAAGTTCGTGCATCCGTCCGAGAGGATCGTAATCGAGTGGGTGATGTTGAAGATCATAAGCGGCTTGTAAACGTTCATCTCGAGGTATCCTCCCGCGCCGCCGAAGCCGACGGCCGCGTCGTTCGCCATCACCTGCACGGCGATCATCGTCAGGGCCTCCGCCTGGGTCGGGTTCACCTTGCCCGGCATGATGGATGAGCCCGGCTCGTTCTCGGGGATCAAAAGCTCGGCAAAGCCTGCCCGTGGGCCGCAGGACATGAGCCTGATGTCGTTGGCAATCTTATAGAGCGACACGGCCAGGGTGCGCATCGTCCCGGAAAGCTGGACAAGGCCGTCGTGGCTACCCTGGACGGCGAACTTATTCGGTGCGCTGACAAAAGGCAACCCCGTGAGTTTTGCGATCTCGGCTGCGGCAGCTTCCCCAAAGCCGGGCGCCGAGTTGATCCCTGTTCCCACGGCCGTTCCACCAAGCGCAATGGGGTAGATTCCATCGAGGGCAGTTTCTAACCGCTTCAGGTTGTCCGCGAGCATCCCGCTATAACCCGACCATTCCTGACCGAGCGTCAGCGGGGTTGCGTCCTGCATGTGGGTCCGGCCGATCTTGATGATGTCATCCCATTCCCCGGCCTTTGCCCCGATGGCGTCGTGAAGCGCCTGAACGGCCGGGATGAGCCTCTGTTTCACGTTGACTGCGGCAGCGATATTCATAGCCGAAGGGAAGGAGTCGTTGGACGACTGGGCCATGTTGACGTGGTCGTTCGGATGAACAGGCGCCTTGCTCCCGAGGGGCGTACCTGCGATCTGACAGCAGCGGTTGGAAATTACCTCATTCACGTTCATGTTGAACTGAGTGCCGCTGCCCGTCATCCACACGTGCAAAGGGAACATGTCGAGGTGCCGGCCGGCAAGGACCTCGTCGCAGACCTGAACGATCATCCGGTAAAGCCCGTCGGCCAGCCGGCCGCCGTTGTGGTTGGCAATGGCCGAGGCCTTCTTGAGAACGGCGTACGAAAAGATCATCTCTCGCGGGATAAGGTCGGAACCGATGCTGAAGTGCTCCAGCGAACGCTGCGTCTGGGCGCCCCAGAGCTTATCGGCCGGGACATCGACTGTCCCGAGGCTGTCGGTCTCTTTGCGGGTCTCTGCCATAGGGGGCTCCCCCGATTGCTTTGGTTGTACGCCTCTACGCTGCCTTCCTCCCGGCCCGCTTCTTGAGAAGGTCCGGATATTCAGGCTTATAAAGCCGGGACTCGAGGAAACTCCTCGTCTCTTCCGGCCGTCCGACTCCCGCCAGATCCCTGTCGAAGATTACATCTACGACGCTTTCAGCCGTTGTTACTTCCGTCTTGAGTATACCTGTCTGGGGCGGATAGAGCAAGCCCGCTTCGATCTCGCTCCATGTGACCTGGTTTGCCAGGCTGCGGGCCGCGGCGATGAACATCTCGTCAGTCACGCGCTTCGCCCTCGTGGCATAAACCGCGAGGCCGACTGCCGGAAAGATATACATGTTGTTGGCCTGACCGGGGATGAACGTCATGTCTCCGAACCGGACAGGGGGGAACTGCACCCCGCCCGCATAGAGGGCCCTCCCCTCCGACCAGCGGTATGCCTCCTCGGGCGTGCATTCTGCGCGGTCCGTGGGGTTCGAGAGGGCGAAGATGATCGGCCTGTCGTTCAGGCGCGCCATCGCCTCTACGATCGGCTGATTGAAGGCCTTGCCTACGGTGCTGACGCCGATGATCGCGGTAGGCTTGATGTCCTCGATCACTGCCAGGAAGTCGTGCGAAGAGGCGTGCCGGTGGGCATAGGGTTGCTGGAAGTCTTTCAGGTCGGTGCGGCTCGACTCTATCAGGCCGTGCGTATTGAACAGCCAGATGCGCGACTTTGCCTCTTCGTTCGAAAGCCCCTCCAGCGCCATGGCCGATGCGATGATGTTGGCGATGCCGATGCCCGCAGAGCCCGCGCCCAGGAAAAGGATGCGCTGGTCGGCCAGGGTGAGGCCCGTGAGACGTAGTGCGCTCAGAAGTCCCGCGACCGTTACCCCGCCTGTGCCCTGGATGTCATCGTTGTAGCAACAGACCTTGTTGCGGTAGCGTGCCAGCAGCCGCATGGCGTCAACGCCTTTCCAGTCCTCGAAGTGGATGCAGCAGCCGGGGAAGACCTCCTGGACGGCGGACACGAACTCATCGACAAAGGCATCCAGCTCGGCTCCCGTTCGCCCGTGGCTGGCGAAGGCCGAGATAGAGCGGGTCGTTGATGAGCGCCTGGTTGTCCGTGCCGGAGTCGATATGCATGGGAAGGAGATACTGTGGAGGGACAGCCGCGCAGGCCGTGTAGAGCTGCAGCTTGCCGATGGGGATGCCCATGCCGTTTGCGCCCAGGTCGCCAAGGCCGAGTATCCTCCCGCCGGAGGTGGCGCAAATCACCCGAACGTCTTTCTCCGGCCAGTGGCGCAGGATTTCCTTCACATGCCCCTTGTGTTTGAGCGAGAGATACATGCCTCTCGGGCGCCTGAAGATATGGCCGAATTTCAGGCAGGCCTCGGCGACGGTAGGGTCGTAAAGGATCGGCAGGAACCGGGCGGGGTCCGACATTACCACCTTGTAAAATAGCGTCTCGTCGGTGTCGACGAGCCCAATGAGGTAAATGTAGCGTTCAAGGTCGGTCGGCTTCACCGCGAGTTGCTGCATGACCCTCCGGACCTGGGCCTCCTCGCTGTCTACACCGGAGGGCAAGAGCCCGGTAAGGCCGAGCGCCTCCCGCTCGTTTTCGGTAAAAGCAGTAGACTTGTTGAGTTTGGGATCGTGAAACAAGTCCGCTCCATGCTTCCCGTTTACGGTAGTACCGTTTGATCGATTCATATCTTGCTCCTTTGCTCTTGTCTCGTTTGAGGTATTGTCGCGTGCGGCTTTCGGCGGGTGCAGCCTACCCGAACAACCTCTCTTTAGTGTCCCTAAACTAATGCCTGGTTATCTCATGTCAAGGGGATGGGCGCGTTCGCCTTACGGACATTAAATATCGGCTGAAATAGATGACTGCGACGGGGGTTTAATCGGAAATGACTTTCGCACAAGAATCTGCGTCTGTAGCTGCCGGTGCCTGGACCTGGCCGAGATAAAAATCGATTACGGCCTGATCGGCCATTAACTCACTTGCCGAGCCTTCCAGTACGATCTTTCCACTTTCCATGACGTAACCATGAGATGAAACTAAAAGGGCCTGGTGCGCGTTCTGCTCCACCAGCAGGATAGTCAGGCCCTCGGAGTGCAGCTCGCCGACGATCTCGAAAATGGTCTGGACCAGAAGGGGCGCCAGTCCGAGGGACGGTTCGTCCAGAAGCAGCAGCTTGGGCTTTGCCATCAAACCGCGCGCAATGGCCAGCATCTGCTGCTCCCCGCCTGAAAGAGTGCCGGCCAGCGACTTGCGGCGCTCGCCAAGGATCGGGAAGCGTTCCTCCATGGCTGCGATGGTCGCCCTGGCCTCGCCGGCGGACCGGCGGTAAGCGCCCAGCTCCAGGTTTTCCCGAACTGTCATGTTGGCCAGCACCAACCGCCCCTCGGGTATCTGGACGATCCCTTCCGAGACCCTCCGATGAGGGCTGTCATGTGTAATATCTCTTCCCTGAAATCGAATACTGCCCCGAATTGCAGGGACAACGCCGCTGAGGGCGTTCAGGATCGTTGTCTTGCCGGCCCCGTTCGGTCCCACTAGGGAAACTATGGCCCCCTGGTCTACGCGAAAGGAGACCTCCCGCACGGCCTCAACGTGTCCGTAAGATACGGTGAGTCCGCTTACCTCAAGCATGTGTTTTCCCCACGCCCAGGTAGGCTTCGATCACCTCATGGCAGGACCGCACCTCCGCCGGGCTGCCGGTGGTGAGCACCCGGCCGAAATCGAGGACGGTGATGCGCTGACAGAGGCTCATGACAAAGGACATGTTGTGTTCTATCAAAAGGATGGTCATACCCTCCCGGCAAAGGGACCGCAGGAGGTCCGCCACCACGGTCGCTTCCCCCTGGCGCATGCCTGCCACCGGCTCGTCGAGCAGCAGCAAGCTGGGATTAAGGGACAGGGCCCTCGCGATCTCCAGGCGGCGGCGTTCACCATATGAGAGGTTGCGTGACTGATAATCCGCCTTGTCGTCCAGCCCCACGCGGGCCAGCGTCTGTATGGCCTGTTTATAAAGGCTGCGGTCCTCATGTCGAGCCGACGGCAGGCGGAGCAGCCTCGGCAAGAGCGACCGCCGCGAGGTGAGATGCTGGCCGGCCTGCACGTTTTCCAGGCAGCTCATGTGCGGAAACAGACGGATGTTTTGAAACGTTCTGGCTATCCCGATGGCTGCCATCTGATGCACGGCAAGGCGATGGAGGTCATGCTCCTTATAGCTCATCCGGCCCGCGCTCGGCGGAAGCAGCCCGCTCAGGATATTGATCAGGGTGGTTTTGCCCGCCCCGTTCGGACCGATTAAGCCGTGGATGGTCCCGGGTTCAACGAAGAAAGAAACGTCATCCAGGGCTCGCACGCCGCCGAAGCTCCGGGATACGTTTTCGACGCGCAGGCTGTTCATCTTGCCCTCGCTTTTGCCGCCCCGGACCGGCCCCTCGACAGGAGCGAAGCCAAGCCGTTGGGAAGAAAGAGAATCACCAGGAGGAGAATAAGCCCGTTGATCCCCATGCGGATCGGCCCGGCAGCCACTCCCACGCCCCGCAGGACCTCCGGGAGTGCGGTGAGCATAGCCGCCCCGAGGACCGGGCCGTACCAGACGCCCAGACCGCCGACGATGTTATAGATCAGCAGGTCTACGGCGATGAAGAAACCGTAATCACGCGGAGTAATCAGGTAGTTCAGATGGGCATACATGCCTCCGGCCAAGCCGGCTATCATGGCGCCGATGACAAAAGCCACGACCTTATAATAGGTGATATGGATCCCCAGAGAGCCGGCGGCGGTCTCGTCCTCGCGTATGCTGATCAGCCCCCACCCCAGACGCGAATGTCTCAGAACAGCGATGAAATAAGCCGTCCCGGCCAGGACCAAATAGATCATCCAGGTCTTGGTAACGTTGGGGATGCCGGTCAGGCCCTCGGCTCCGCCGGTGATGTCGAGATTGACTGCCGCGAGGCGCACCACTTCGCCGAAAGCCAGAGTCGCCATGGCCAGGAAGACCCCCCGCAGCCGCAGCACGGGCAACCCGATGATCAGGCCAACGAGCCCGGCGGTGCAGACCCCCCCCGCGAGAGAGACTACATAAGGGAGCTTGAAATGGACGCTCAGGATTCCGGCTGTGTAACCTCCCACCGCCGCGAACGCCGCGTTGCCCAGGGAGAGCATGCCCGCCGAAAGGGTCACGTTCATGCTCAGGGCCAGCAGGGCGTTGATGCCGATGAAGCCTATCAGGCTGCCGTATATGGCATAGAACTGAAGAAGGTACTCCATCTGCCTTTAGGCCTCCCTTGTCTTCCCGCGTCCCAGAAGCCCGGACGGCCGGACCAGAAGGATCGCGAAGAGGACCGCGAAGGCGACGGCGTCCCGCAGATTGGACGTACCGGTGATGGCCACGGTGAGTACCTCGCTCAGACCGAAAGCCAACCCCCCCAGTATCGCTCCTGGGATGCTCCCCATGCCGCCCAGGATGATCACCGCGAGCCCTTTCGAGCTCGATGGAGCGGCCCATGTCCGGAGTGAGGTTGTTGAAGTAGAGGCCGAAGAGAATGCCCGCTGCGCCGCCCAGTGACGAAGAGACAAAAAAGGTAAATGCAATGACGCCGTTCACATTGATGCCCAGGAGCATGGCCGCCCTTTCGCTCTCGCCTATTGCGCGGATGGCTTTACCGATGCGGGTGCGGCCCATGACGAGAGTGAGGATGATCATCAACAAGGCCGCGACGCAGACAATCCCCACCTGCAGCAAGGTGATCGTTACTCCGCCGATCTGCCACGTATAAGCGACGATGGTGCCTACCGGAAAGCGCACGGACCTGGCGCCGAACAGCCCCAGCGCCGAGGCTTCGAAAATAATGGCCATCGCAATGGACGATATCAGTCCGGAGAACTGGCTGTCGCTGCGCTTGCGCAGGGGGGCAAAGGCCACCTGGTTGAGCAGCAGGCCCAGGACGCCCGCTGCGATTGTCGCCAGCGGGAAGGCAAACCAGATGGATAATCCGGCATTTTGAACCAGCCACAAAGCTATCAGGCCGCCGAGGGTGAAGATGGCCGCGTGGGCCAGGTTTAATATATCCAGCACCCCGAAGACCAGGGTGTAGCCCACCGCGAACAGCCCATACACGCTGCCTATGAACAGGCCGTTAATCAACTGTTGGAGAAGCAGGCTCACCGCCGCCTCGTCTTAGTTGCCCATCACTACGAATTTTCCGCCTTTGATCTCCTGCACTATGCCGGGGTGTGAAGCGTCACGGCCCTCGGTAAAAGAGAAACGGCCCAATACGGTATCGACGTTCTTGACCTTGACCAGGGAGTCGCGAAGCGCCTTTCGATCAGCAGTCCCGGCCGCTTTGGCCGCCTGATACGCGATCTGCACGCCGGCGTAAGCCTGGGCCGCAAACTGATCCGGGGCGCGGTTGTACTTCTTCGTATAGTCGTTGACAAACTTGACGTTCAACGGCGCCTTGGAGGAGATGTTCCAGGCAGCGCCCACGATCACCCCCTCGGCGGCGTCGCCGGCATTCCTGATCAGGCCGGGAGAGTTAAGACCGTTGCCGCCTATGATGCGCACCGTCTTCGGTATTCCGAGCTGCCGCGCCTGGCTGATAATACCGGAGGCTTCTTCTGCCAGGGCGCCGCAGATGATCGCGTCGGGGTTCTGGGCCTTGATCTGGGTTAACTGCGGCGAAAAGTCGCGGTCCCCCTTGGCGAATGTCTGCTCGCCCAGTATCTGGATGCCCGACGACTGGAGGACTTTCTTGAACACCTCATAGGTGGCCTTCGTCATCGCGTCGTCGTTACCGTACAACATCGCGACCTTCTTCAGTCCCAGCTTCTCTTTTGCGACCTTGACGGTATGAGGGATAACCACGTTTTCAGTCAGGGAGTCCCGGAAGATGAAGTTGCCGATTTCGGTAATACCGGAGATGGTGTTGCTGATGGCCAGAACCGGCACGCCCGCCTGCTGGGCGATGGGGTCGGTGATCTTTGCCGTGTTGCTCAGGGTCGGCCCGATGATAAGCGAGACTTTGTCGCCGTTAATGAGCTTGTTGAATACGTTGGTCCCCTGCTGAGGCACGGACGCATCATCCTCGAAGACGGGGACGATCTGCAACCCGCTGCCCGAGGCGGCATTGATCTGGTCGACGGCCAGGAGGATGCCCTCTTTCTGGCTGGCCCCGTATACCGCAGCGCCGCCGGTCATGCTGAGGGCAAAACCGATCTTGATGGTTTTAGTTGCAGCGGAAAAAACCGGCGTTACAAGGGCCGATAAAAGAAACAAGCCTACGACCACGCCTGTCAGAGCACGACCTAATAGCTTCACGGGGACCTCCCTAATCGAGATATATGGCTTCCGATCTATTCCTTAGTACTGCGTTTAGCCCAAATTGGATCATGCCTCCACGAAAAACCCGCCATCACGCCGGCAAAAAGGGTCTTTGCGCCCGGATGCAGGATGAGAACACAGGATGATTTTGGGGTGAGTCAGTTTATTCAAACGGTAGGCAGGAATTTCACCTTCGAACCCACATGTTCCGAACAACTAAACTCAAGTTTTATTGTATGCATAAACAACTTTCTTTGTCAAAATAAGCGAAAAGGAAAGCCGGTCTTAATCCGCGACTTTCTTCAGCAGAAATTCGCGCAGCCTGCCCGCCCCTGCCTTCAGCTCGTTCCCCCGAAACCCGCTCTGCCACCCTCCCGCGCCGACGAGGTCCGATACCACCAGGAACGCGACGCCGCGCAGCCCCTTGTGGCTGCACACCGCGTACAGTGACGCCGCCTCCATGTCCACCCCTATTACGCCTTCTTCCGCATACCTTGCGACCTTGTCCGCCGTCTCCCTGTAGATCGCGTCGGTGGTCCACACGCACCCCGCGCGAAACCCCGCTTCATCCGCCTGTGCGCGCCACTCACCCGCCCACGCCGACGCGACAACCCTGTCCGCGCTTTCCAGGTAGTGCGCGGAGACGCCCTCTTCCCGGACCGCCTCCGTCGCAAGGACGACGTCGCCCGGACGCACGCCGCCGCCGATCCCGCCGCAGTAGCCCCACAGGCAGAATTCCTCCGCGCCGAAGGCCGCAAGCTCCTCCACGAGTGCCGCCAGGGCAGGCCCGCCGACTGCTGATCGCGCCAGCACCGTGCCGCCCCCGGCCGTCTTGTAAAATCGCCGGAACGGCAGCCATGCCGCCACAGGCGCGGCGCCCGTGCGGCCGGCGAGCGCGGAAAGGTCGGCAGGGGTGAAAACGATCACCGCCCTTTTGGGGAGGTGCAATTCTTCCGGTCGTTTATTGGTGAACGCGATGACCAGGTCTTTTGCGGTCAGTACTGGCGCGGAGCCGTCAAAGAACCAGCTCATGCACCTTTTCCTTGAGCCTCCTGTATGATTCGTAAAGGTGCTCGGAGATAACCTTCGTCTCTCCTATAGCGGGCATGAAATTGGTGTCGCCGACCCAGCGCGGGACGACGTGGATGTGGATATGCTCTTCGAGGCCGGCGCCCGCCGCCTTGCCATTGTTGATCCCTATGTTAAGGCCCTGGGCGCCGAACGACTGTCGGAGGGCGGACGAGACGATGCGGACGAGGCCCATCAAATCGAGCGTCTCCTCATCAGTTATCTCTTCGATACTGCCGACGTGACGGCAGGGCACGACCATAACGTGCCCGTTTGCATAAGGGTAGCGGTTCATGACGGCAAAGGCGAGACCTTTGCGCAGGAGCACCAGCGCGGAATCGTCGTCTTTCGGCTCGATGCATAGGAAGCATGCATGCCTGTCTGTCTTGGGCGGGGCAGCGATATATTCCATCCTCCATGGCGCCCATATCCTCTTCATCTTTAGTCCCTCATGAATACGAAGTCCTTCCAGTAATCGGGGTAGCCCCCAGCACCCAGGCCCAGCATGAGCACATGCGTCCCGCTCGGCCGGCCCGGCTTCTTCAGCGGTATCATGGCCGCCTCTTCCGGGAGTCTATCGCCCTTTTTATGATTGCAGTAAATACATGAAGTTACGATGTTCGACCACTCGGTCAGGCCGCCCCTCGACCTAGGTGTGATATGGTCGCACGTCAGGTGCTTGGCGTCGAACCGCTCGCCGCAGTACTGGCAGGTGTAATTGTCGCGGAGGAAGACGTTTTTCCGGGAGAACCGCACGCGGAGTTTTTTGGGGCGGACGAAGGTGAGAAGCCTTACGACAGCCGGCAAGCGGACCCGCATAGAGACACTACGCACCTCACGATCATACTCCCGGATTACCTCGACCTTTTCAAGGAACAGGAGCGTAACCGCCTTTTTCCACGAAACCACGCCGAGAGGCTCAAACGTGGTATTGAGAAGCAGCGTCCGGTCCATGAACGTATTGACAATAACGCTTTTGAGGGCCGGTTGTCAAGGGATGGTTGGGCGGGGGTGGGCGGTATGTGAGGACTCGCCTTCCGGCAGATTCGATGCCAGACCGGCTATTTTTCGATCAGGTCGAGAAACTCGTCTTTCGATAGATCAATGTCTCTCATGACTTTCGAGAAGAGCCCCGGTCCAACCGTTTCCTTGGCATGAACGGGGACAACCGTCGCCCTTCCGTCCGGGTGTTTCATGAAGACGTGGCTCCCCCTATGCCTTTCTATCGTAAAACCGATTTTTCTGAGCATTGAGACGAGATCAGCGCCCGTGACGGCGGGAAGGTTGCTCATACGGCGACTTTTTGAATCCCTATGAATTCCATAGCCGGCGCGTCTTCTCCGTAAACCTCAAGACAAAGCCGGATCGCTTCCCTGACCCTTTCGAGAAGTTCATCAAGAGAGCGTGCCTGCGTGTGGCATCCCTTCAATTCCGGAACGTCCGCCACATAATATCCTTCTTCGTCCCGTTCTATAAGCACGGTAAACTGCCTCGCCATAGGAACCTCCGTATTCTTGCAATATATCAGATATACGGACATTGTCAACCTCGTAGTCTTTGTTATACTCCCTCGCCGTCATCCCTAAGCTATTCAGCATTTTACCGAAGGGGGCCGGGAGATTTTGGATGGAAAGGTCCCGGCCCCCCCACAAAAAATTGACAAACCAACCTGTGGGAACAATACTTAAACAAAGCTCATGGATACGAACGGCGCACAGGCAGTACTATGGCCACTGGCCGCCTATGCGGCGGCGGTCGTGCTGCTCGCCGCCTTTATGGTCGTCTCGTCGTATCTTCTCGGCCAGCGCCACATGGACGCGCAGACGGGTGAGCCGTACGAGTCGGGCATCAGGCCCACAGGCACGGCCTGGATCCATTTCGACGTTAAGTATTACCTGATCGCCATGTTCTTTGTGGTCTTCGACGTCGAGAGCGTCTTCATTTACGCGTGGGCCGTCGAGCTGCGCGAGGCCGGCTGGCCGGGGTTTACCGCGATGTCCGTTTTCGTGGGGCTGCTCCTTGCCGCCCTCGCCTACCTGTGGCGTATGGGCGCTCTCGACTGGGCCGTTTACGGAAAACGCGAAAGGCAGGCGGCCGTGGGAACAAGGCACATATGAAGGAGGTCCTGGGTGGATGTAAAGAAGAATATGCCCCCTGTAGACAGCGGGGCCGCCCCAGGCGTCCTCCTCTCGCGGCTCTCCGACCTCGTCGCATGGGGTCGTAAGAACTCGCTCTGGCCCCTCAACTTCGGCTCGTCCTGCTGCTACATAGAGATGGCGGCCGGCGTCACGCCCAGGCACGACATCGCCCGCTTCGGCGCCGAGGTGCTGCGTGGCAGCCCGCGCGAGGCGGACGTCCTCATCGTCGCAGGCACGGTCTTCAAAAAGATCGCACCCGTCATACAACGCCTTTACGAGCAGATGATGGAGCCCCGCTGGGTCATCTCGATGGGCGCCTGCGCAAACTCCGGCGGCATGTACGACATCTACAGCGTAGTGCAGGGGGTGGACAGCTTCCTGCCCGTCGACGTCTACGTGCCCGGATGCCCGCCCCGGCCGGAAGCGCTCATGGAAGGGCTGCTCATGCTCCGCGAGGTCGTGCAGGGCGAGAAGCGGCCCCTTAGCTGGGTCGCAGGCGCACAAGGCGTCTCAAAGGCGGAGATGCCTTCCAGAAGGGAGATGACGCGGGCGGCGCGCAGGGCGCAAGGCCGTTTACGCCCGCCCGACGAGATATGAACGCGACCGCCGCCGACCCCGTCATAACAGAGCCTGGAAGGCCGCTTCGGGAAAGGCGCCCTTACCCCCCAGGCGACGAAGGACGGGCTTCCAACTCTCTGGGCGCCTGTCGCGTCTGCGGGCGACGTGCTCGCTTACCTGAAGAACGAGGCGGACCCGCCATACCGTATGCTCTGCGACCTGACCGCAATCGACGAGCGGACCAGGACGCACAAGCCCGGCCCGCCGGAGAGTGATTTCACCGTCGTCTACCATCTCATGTCTTTCGGCCGCAACGCGGACGTCCGCATAAAGACCGGCCTTCGCGCAGGCGGTCTCTCGGTCCCGAGCGCCGTGAGCCTCTTCCCGAACGCAGGCTGGTACGAGCGCGAGGCGTTCGACATGTTCGGCATCGCATTTACGGGCCACCCGGACCTCCGGCGCATCCTGATGCCCCCGACCTGGGAGGGCCACCCCTTGCGCAAAGACCACCCCGCCAGGGCGACGGAGATGGGTCCCTTCGAGCTGCCCGAAGAGAAGGCGGACGCGGAACAGGAGGCCCTGCGGCTGCGTCCCGAGTCGTTCGGCATCACCCGCAGCAGGCGCGACACGGATTACATGTTCCTCAACTTCGGCCCGCACCATCCGGGCACGCACGGCATCTTCCGCGTCATGCTCGAGCTGGACGGGGAGGAGATCGTCGGCGCTACGCCGGACATCGGCTACCACCACAGGGGCGCGGAAAAGATGGGCGAGCGCCAGTCCTGGCATACCTTTATCCCCTACACGGACCGCATTGACTACCTGGCGGGCGTAGCGAACGAGCTGCCCTACGTCCTCGCAGTCGAGCGCCTGGCAGGCATCGAGGCGCCGGAGCGGGCGCAGGTGATAAGGGTCATGATGACAGAGCTTTTCCGCATCGCGAGCCATATCGTCTGGTACGGCACGTTCGCGCAGGACCTTGGCGCCCTTTCCCCTGTTTTCTACACGTTCGACGACAGGGAGGCGGTCTTCCGCGTGATAGAGGCGATTGCCGGCTATCGGATGCACCCCATCTGGTTCCGCATCGGCGGCGTGGCAGCCGACCTGCCGAAGGGATGGGACGGCCTCGTGCGCGACTTCCTCGCGTACATGCCGAAGCGGCTCAAGGAGTACGACACGATTGTCATGAGGAACCGCATCGTCAAGGCGCGCACCATCGGCGTCGGCGCGATGACCCTGGACGATGCGGTCGAATGGGGCTACACCGGCCCGAATTTGCGGGCGTGCGGCATGGAGTGGGACTTCCGGAAGAAACGGCCCTACTCCGGCTACGAGCGGTTCACTTTTGACATACCCACGCGCAGCCGTGGCGACTGTTACGACAGGGCCGCCGTCCGCGTGGAGGAGATGCGCCAGAGCCTGCGCATCATCGAACAGTGCCTCGAAAACATGCCGGGCGGGCCGTACAAGGCAGGCGAGACGCGGGCCGTGCCGCCGCTGAAAGAGCGCACCATGCGCGACATAGAGACGCTCATCCACCATTTCCTGGAGGTAAGCTGGGGGCCGGTAGTTCCGCCGGGCGAGGCCACGGCAGGCACGGAGGGGCCGAAGGGCTACAGCAGCTACTACCTCGTGAGCGACGGCGAAACAGGCTCGTACAGGACGCGCATCAGGACGCCGTCGTTCGCCCATCTGCAAGCTGTTCCCTTCTTTGCCGGGGCGCTATGATTTCCGACTTGGTGGCGATACTGGGAAGCCTCGATTTTGTAATGGGAGACTGCGACCGCTGACATGCTGAGCGATGACGAGATAAAAACAATCGAGGAAGCCGTCCGCATCTATCCCCATCGCCGGGCGGGGTGCGTTGAGGCGATGAAAGCAGTGCAGGAGAAACGCGGCTGGGTGCCGGACGAGGAGATCGCCGAGATCGCCGGTTTGCTGGGCATGACTGCGGACGAGCTCGATGCTGTGGCCACGTTCTATCCCTTCATTTTCAGAAAGCCGGTCGGCAGGCACGTCGTCTGCGTCTGCGACAGCATCGCCTGTTGGGTCATGGGACACGAGGCCGTGCTGGAGGCGCTCAAAAAACATCTGGGCGTGGACTTAGGCGGCACCACGGGAGACGGCCGGTTTACCCTGTTGCCGATCTCCTGCATCGGCGCATGCGACCGGGCGCCCGCCATCATGGTGGACGCCGACCTCCACGGGCCTGTCGCGCCGGACGGACTCGCGGACATACTGGGCAGGTACACATGAGGGGCAGCACGGAGAAGCCGCTCACAGGCGCAATGCGGCCGGACGGAAAGGCCCTGAGCCTCGCAGAATACGAAAAAACGGGCGGCTACGAAGCCCTCAAAAAAGTCCTGCGGCAAATGACGCCGAAAGAGGTGCAGGAAATCGTCAAGGCGGCCAACCTGCGCGGCCGTGGCGGCGCGGGGTTCCCGACAGGCGTAAAATGGGGATTCACGCCTATAGGCGAGGGGGCGCCGCGTCCCGAAGTTCCTCATCTCCAACTCGGACGAGATGGAGCCGGGGGCCTTCAAGGACCGCGTGCTTATGGAAGGCAACCCCCACCAGTTGATCGAGGGGATGATCATAGCCGCTTACGCAATAGAGGCGGAGAACCGCCTACGTCTTCTTGCGATGGGGCTACGGCGCATCCGGCCGCCGGATCGCGGCAGCCATAAGGGAGGCATACGAGGCGGGCTACCTCGGCCCGTCCGTCGCAGGGTCGCGCTACGCGCTCGAAATGCACGTCCACGTGAGCGCAGGCCGCTATATCTGCGGAGAAGAGACGGCTTTGCTCAACGCCCTCGAAGGGAAGCGGGCTATCCCAAGGGCCAAGCCCCCCTTCCCCGGCACTAACGGCCTGTGGGGGAAGCCGACCGTAGTCAACAACGCGGAGACCCTCGCGAATGTCCCCCATATCGTGAGGCACGGTCCGGAGTGGTACAAGGGCCTGAGTCTGTCGGACGACGGAGGCACGAAGGTCTACGCGGTGTCCGGGCGCGTGAAAAGGCCGGGCTGGTGGGAGCTGCCGATGGGGACGACGATACGGGAGCTTCTCGAAGAGCACGCGGGGGGCATGGTCGAAGGATACGCCGCGAAGGGCGTTATCCCCGGCGGCGGCTCGACGGAGTTCGTCCTGCCCGACCTTTTCGATACGCCCATGACTTTCGACGTCATGGAAAAACAGGCGGGCAGCCGCATGGGGACGGGCACAATGATCGTCCTGGACGATGCGACCTGCCCAATCGGCATGGTCCGCAACCTCGAGGAGTTTTTTGCCCGCGAGTCGTGCGGCTGGTGCACCCCCTGCCGTGACGGCCTGCCCTGGATCGCCCGCATCCTGGGAGACATCGAGGAAGGCAGAGGGCGGCCCGAAGACCTGGAGGTCCTGGCCGACCACGCGTTGTCGCTCAGGATGGGCCGCACCTATTGTGCCCTCGCGCCGGGCGCGATAGAGCCGCTGGCGAGCGCGTTGAAGCTTTTCAAAGCAGAGTTCATCCGTCACATCGAAGAGAAAAGGTGCCCGTACAGGCATCGGGGCACATAGCTATGGCGACGATTTATATAGATAAAAAACCATACGAGGCAAAGGCGGGCGAGAACCTCCTGAAGACGTGCCTCGGCCTCGGGCTCGACCTGCCTTATTTCTGCTGGCACCCTGCCCTGCACTCCGTAGGCGCATGCCGCCAGTGCGCAGTGAAGCAGTTCAAGGACGAGCACGACACGGCGGGCCGCATCGTCATGGCCTGCCTTACGCCGGTCGAAAACGGGATGCATATCTCCATCGACGACCCGGAGGCGAAGCGCTTCCGGCAAGGCGTCATCGAGTGGCTGATGACGAACCACCCCCACGACTGCCCGGTATGCGACGAAGGCGGCGAATGCCACCTCCAGGACATGACTGTGATGACGGGCCATTCGTACCGCAGGTATCGCGGCAAGAAGCGCACGTTCCCACACCAGGACCTCGGGCCGCTCCTCACGCACGAGATGAACAGGTGCATCGCGTGCTACAGGTGCACGCGGTTTTACAACGATTACGCGGGAGGCCGCGATTTCGGCGCTTTCGCGTCGCGCAACCGCGTCTTCTTCGGCCGCGCCGCTGCCGGCACCCTCGAAAGCCCCTTCGCCGGGAACCTCGCCGAGGTCTGCCCGACGGGTGTCTTTGACGATAAGACTTTCTCGCGCCATTATACGCGCAAGTGGGACTTGCGCACTGCCCCGTCCGTCTGCGTCCACTGCGGCCTCGGGTGCAATACGATCCCAGGAGAGCGACTACGGCAGCCTGCGGCGTATTCGCAACAGGTACAACGGGTCGGTAAACGGCTATTTCCTCTGCGACAGGGGAAGGTACGGCTATGCGTTCGTCAACGGCGAAAGGCGCATCCGCGAGCCGCGCCTGAGGCGCGAGAAAGCGCTGGGCCTCCATCCGGTATCCGCCGAAGAGGCGGTTTCCGCTGTCGCCGGGATATTGGCGTCGGCCGGGCGCGTAGTCGGCATCGGCTCTCCGAGGGCTTCATTGGAGGCTAACTTCGCCCTCCGTACGCTTGTCGGCCCTGACGCCTTTTATGCAGGCGTCGCGGAAGACGAATGGAAATGCCTATCCCTGGCCGCAGAGTCGATGCAGCGGGAGGGCGCGCTCGCCCCGAGCCTTTCCGATATCGCCCGATGCGACGCGGTGCTCATTCTCGGCGAGGACATTTCGAATACTGCACCCATGCTCCATTTGCAGGTCTTGCAGTCGCAGCGCGTTTCGGCAATCGAAACCGCCGCAAAATTCCATATACACGAATGGGACGACACGGCAGTGCGCGTTGCGGCGGGCGGCGCGCGCAGTCCCCTCTTTATCGCAACGACGGGCGCGACTGACCTGGACGGCCGTGCGACTGCCACCTTCCGCTCGGCCCCGGCAGGCCTCGCCCGCACGGGCATGCACGCAGCGCACCTGATCGACGAAAGCGCACCGCCTGTTCCCGACCTTGGGGCTTCGGCCTCCCGCTTCGCCTCAGATGCGGCCTCGGCGCTCATCGCGGCCAAACGGCCTGTCATTATTACGGGGCCCGGCAGCCGGGACACACGCGTTATGGAGGCGGCTGCGAACATCGTATGCGCCCTGCGCAGGGCAGGCAAAGAAGCCTATTTCTGCCTTGCCGGCCACGAATGCAACAGCGCGGGCCTCGCCCTTATGGCGGACAAGGGCCTCGACCGGGCCGTAGCCGATGCGGAAGGCAGGGACGACGCAGTCGCCGTTATCCTGGAGAATGACTTATACAGGCGCATGGACGCAGCCAGCCTCGAGCGTTTCTTCGGCGCGTTTCGCCATGTGATAGCGATCGACCATACCTTCCACCGGACGCTCCTTCGCGCAGACGCGGCCCTTCCTGCGGCCACCTTTGCCGAAGGCAACGGGACGTTCGTCAACAATGAAGGCAGGGCGCAGCGCGCATTTCAGGTATTCCCTGCGCAAGGCGACGTGCGGGAAAGCCGGCGATGGATTAAGGACGTCATGGACCGCATGGGGCGGCCGGAATCCGCTCGCTGGACTGGCCTAGACGGCCTTCTCGCGCATATGGCCGAGGCGCTGCCGATCCTTGCCCCGGCGCTTCTTGCGGCCCCGTCCGCTTCCCTCCGCATAGCAGGCATGAAGGTCGCCCGCGAGGCGTCGCGATACAGCGGAAGGACGGCGATGGACGCAGACAGGGCAATCCACGAGCCAAAGCCGTCTTCCGATAGCGATGCGCCTTTCACGTTTTCGATGGAAGGCTATCAGGGCGCGCCTCCGTCCGCCCTCATTCCGCGCTTCCGCGCGCCGGGCTGGAACTCTGCCCAGGCAGTCAGCAAATTCCAGCAGGAGATCGGCGGCCCCTTAGCCGGAGGCGACCCCGGCGTCCGACTGTTCGACGCGTCCGGGCCGGACGGCAACACACGTTATGTGACAGACGTGCCGGAACCCTTCGTCCCCAAAGACGGCCTCTTTCTCGTCGCGCCCTTCTATCACGTATTCGGCTCGGACGAGATGTCCCTCATGACGCCGGAGGTCAGGGAGCTGGCCCCGACGCCGTATGTAGCCCTTTGCGGGAAAGACATGGCGCGCCTGCACCTATCGAACAATGATGCGGCCGTGCTGACCGTCGGCGGTTCTTCTTTCAGGCTGGCAGTGAGAATGCACCCGGAGCTGCCGCCCGGCGTCGCCGCCGTTGCCCACGGCCTGCCGGACGCCCCGGTGATCGAATTTCCCGCCTGGGCGGAAGTGAAGAAGGCAGCGCCATGATACAGGTCGTCATTCACCTCGTCATCGTCATCGCAGTGATAGCCGTCGTGCTCGGCATCGCCGCAAACCTCATCTGGCTGGAACGCAGGCTCCTCGGCCTCTTCCAGGACCGATACGGGCCGAACAGGGTCGGCCCCTTCGGGCTCATGCAGCCCATCGCGGACATGGTCAAGATCTTCTTCAAGGAAGACTGGATACCACCGTTCGCTGACAAGCCCGTCTTCGTCATCGCCCCTGCCGCAATCATCGTAACCGTGCTGATGGGCTTCGCCGTGGTCCCCTTCGCGCCGGGTATCGTGGCTGTCAGGCTCAACGTGGGCCTGCTTTTCTTCCTCGCCTTTTCATCACTCGGCGTTTACAGCATAGCCCTGGCCGGCTGGTCGTCCGGCAGCAAGTACGCGCTGCTCGGGGCCTTGCGGGGTGTCGCCCAGATGCTCAGCTATGAAGTTTTCATGGGGCTGTCGCTCGTCGGCGTAGTGATGATCGCAGGCTCCTTCGACCTTTCCGCAATCGTGGATGCGCAACGGCGCGTCTGGTTCGTCATCCCCCAGATCGTAGGTTTCATGGCCTTCCTGATAGGCGGCGTGGCAGAGACGCGGCGCCTGCCCTTCGACCTGCCGGAGGCGGAGGCGGAGCTTGTCGCAGGGTATCACACGGAATATTCCTCCCTCAAATTCGGCATGTTCTTTGTCGGCGAATATATGGGCGTCACTCTGGTGAGCGCGTTCATTACGCTCCTTTTCTTCGGCGGATGGCACGGTCCTTTCCTGCCCGGCATCGTCTGGTTTTTCATAAAGACCTTCGCCTTCGTCTGCCTTTTCATTTTGATGCGGGCGGCCCTTGCGCGGCCCCGCTACGACAGGCTAATGGCGTTCGCATGGAAGGTCCTTTTGCCCGTATCGCTCGCCAACCTGCTGGCTACGGCGGCGATAACGCTCGCGTTTTTCCGGTGATGGCGCATGTGGAGCATAATTAAAACCCTGTTCGCGGTCTTCCTTCACGCCTTTCACAGGCGCTCGACCGTGCAATACCCGGAGGTCAAGCCGCGTCTGCCTGCGCGCTGGCGCGGGAGGATCGTCCTTACCCGCGACCCGTCGGGGGACGAGCGGTGCGTCGCCTGCTACCTCTGCGCGGCGGCCTGCCCCGTGGACTGCATAGCCTTACAGGCAGCCGAAAGGGAAGACGGGCGGCGCTATCCGGCATTCTTCCGCATCAATTTTTCACGGTGCATCTTCTGCGGGTTCTGCGAGGAGGCCTGCCCGACGTATGCCATCCAGCTCACGCCTGATTTCGAGATGGGCGAATGGCGCAGGCAGGACCTCGTTTACGAAAAAGAAGACCTTTTGATCGACGGGCCGGGCAAGTACCACGAATACGATTTCTACAAGGTGGCGGGCGTTTCGATCCGCGGCAAGGTGGCCGGAGAGGGCACAGAAGACGAGCCGCCCTCCGACATAAAGGACCTCTTGCCATGAGGGGGAGCAGATAGAGTGGGCAATTACGCGTTTTATATCCCGGCGGCAGTCGCGATAGCCGCTACCTTCATGGTAGTGACGAGCGGCAACGCGATCCATGCGTTGCTTTACCTCGTAGTATCGCTGCTTGCCGCGGCGGTCGTGCTTCTCGTCGCGGGCGCGCCCTTCGCCGCGGCCCTCGAAGTGATTATTTACGCAGGGGCGATCATGGTGCTCTTCATCTTCGTCATCATGATACTGGGCAGGGGGCCGCGGAAGCTGCGCACAGGGCCGCCCCCGGCAGCCTGGATCGGCCCCGGCATCCTGGCCGCCATCCTCGCAGCAGAGCTTGCGTACCTCGAAGCTAAAGGCGGCGCGGCAATGGGCGGGGCCGGGGTTGCACCGGCAGCGGTGGGCGCGTCTTTGATGGGAACGTACCTTCTCGGCGTCGAACTTGCCTCGGTGCTCCTTCTTGTCGGCCTTATAGGCGCGTTCCATCTGGGATACCGCCTCGGGTTAGAGGAGACACCGCGGATGACGGAGGCGGGCCATGAGCGTTGCCGGACCTCTGAATGTCCCCTTCGAGCACGCGATGATGTTTGCGGGCATACTTCTCATTCTCGGTCTCGCGGGGATCATCGTGCGGAGGGACACGATCTTTATCCTGCTTTCGCTCGAAGTCATGCTCAATGCGGCGGGCCTTGCCTTTGTGCTCGCTGCTGCGCGCTTCGCGAGCCCGGACGGCCAGGTGATGTTTATCTTCGTCCTTGCAGTCGCGGCTGCGGAGGTTTCCATAGGGCTTGCGCTCGTGCTCTGGCTTTATCACTATAAACGGACTGTCGATATTGACAGGGCCCGCGACATGAGGGGATAGCGTGGCAGACCTTTTGTGGCTAATTCCGGCATTGCCGCTTGCAGGTTTCATGGTCCTGCTGTTTTTCGGCCGAAGGCTGACAGGACGCAGCCCGGCCGTGGTTGGCTGTTTGTCGGTCGGCCTCTCCATGGTCGCCGCCCTTGCGCTTGCGGCGGGGTTCATCAGCAGCGCCCCGCCCCGTCATGCAATCGCAAAAACGCTCTATACCTGGTTCAACGCAGGCGGGCTCATCACCTCGATCGGGTTTTACTTCGACGGCCTGTCGCTCATGATGGTCGTCGTCATCACCGTCGTCGGCTTCCTCATCCATATATATTCTTCCGACTTCATGGCAGCCGATTCGAGCCTGCCGACTGCGGAAGATGGCCAGGGGTATGCCCGCTTCTTCGCCTACATGAACCTTTTCGTCGGCTCCATGCTCGTCCTCGTCCTCGCGGACAACCTGCTGTTGCTCTATCTCGGATGGGAAGGGAGTGGGCCTGTGCTCCTACCTTTTAATCGGCTTCTGGTACAAAGACCCCGCGAACGGGCGGGCGGCGGTCAAGGCATTCATGGTGACGCGCGTCGGCGACGCATCCCTTGCAGTCGGCCTTTTCATCATCGCATGGAGCTTCAGCACCTTCGACATACAGGAGGCGGCCGCAAGGGCGGCTCACGCCTGGCCGCAAGGCTCCGCAATCGCTATTGCGGCGGCGGCATTGCTCCTGGGCGGCGCTATCGGCAAGTCCGCCCAGTTGCCGCTCCAGACGTGGCTCCCCGACGCGATGGCAGGCCCGACGCCCGTCTCCGCCCTGATCCATGCAGCCACGATGGTAACCGCAGGCGTCTATCTGATCGGCAGGACGCACGCTATTTTTGAGCTTGCCCCGCCCGTCCTTACAGCCGTCGCTGTCATAGGCGCGGCTACGCTTTTGATCGCGGGGGCGAGCGCCCTGGTCCAGCGCGACCTGAAGCGCATCCTCGCTTACTCGACGATGAGCCAGATAGGCTATATGTTCTGCGCCCTCGGCGTGGGCGCGTGGTCTGCCGCTTTCTTCCACTTCATGACGCACGCATTTTTCAAGGCCCTTTTGTTCCTGTCGGCAGGGGTAGTCATAAAAGCGATGGATAACGAGCACGACATATTCAAAATGGGCGGACTCCGGTCACACTTACCCTCTGCATGGCGGGGCTTTCTCGTCGGTGCGGCGTCCCTTGCCGCGCTCCCGTACGTAACCGCGGGCTTCTACAGCAAGGACTTGATACTTTCCACCCTCCTCGCATCGAAGCAGGGCGGCATATGGCTCTGGGCCGCGGGGCTTCTCGGGGCGTTTCTGACGTCTATCTACGCCTTCCGCCCGGTCTTCGTCGTCTTCTTCGGAGAGGGACCGGGGCGCAAAACGGGGCGGGCAGGCCCGTTGATGGCTGCGCCCCTTTTCGTGCTGTCGATCTTTGCCATCGGGGCAGGGTGGCTCCTGCCGAACGGCTTTGCCGGGCCTTTCCTTTCCGGCCTCTTCGGCGCACTCCCCACGGGCGCGGCCGAAGAAAAAGGCGTGGGTCTTCTCGCTACGCTTGCGCCGCAGGTCGTTGTCGTCGCAGGCATCGTGCTTGCCGGGATGCTCTATCTCGCCCTGCCTCGGACAAGGAAGGCCCTCACCGGCAGCCCGGCGGGCGCGGCTGCCAACCGCTTCCTGTTTTCCGGCTGGGGCTTCGACAGGCTTTACGGCGTGCTTTTCGTCGCCCCTTTCATTTGGGCGGCGCGGATAAACAGGTCGGACATCATCGACCTGCCCTTCCGCGTCGTGGGCCTCATCGCTGAGTTCGCATCGCGCGGCCTCTCCCTTACCCAGTCGGGAAAGGTCCGCTGGTACGCCGCCGCAGTCGCCCTGGGCGGCGCGGTCTTTCTGGGACTGGCGGTGTTCCTGTGATCCTCGTCGCCATCATCTTCGTCCCCATTGCAGCGGGCCTTGCCGCCTGGCTCTCCGAGCGCATAAGCAGCCGGGCGCCCAGAGCGGTTTGCCTCTTCGGCTTCATAGTCGACTTCGCCCTCGTCGCATGGTTGTGGGCCGATGCCCCGCATGCGAGCGCCGCAGGCCCGTGGCTCGCGACGTTCCGGGCAGCGTGGCACCCCCTCCCTGCCGTGAGCTTCTACCTGGGGGCGGACGGGATCAGCCTCGTCCTCCTTGCCCTTACGGCATTTCTGGGCTGCATCGCGACTGCCGCCTCGTGGAACGAGATAACCGAAAGGACAGGCTTCTTCCATTTATGCCTTTCGTGGACGGTCGCAGGCGTCGCTGCCGTTTTCTGCGCCCTCGATCTTTTCCTTTTCTATTTCGTCTGGGAGCTCGATGCTCGTGCCGATGTATTTCCTTATTGCCCTGTGGGGACACGAAGACCGCTTCCGGGCCGCAGTCAAATTCTTCATCTTCACGCAGGTGAGCGGCCTCCTCATGCTGGCAGCGATCTTCGGCCTCTATTTCAGCCACGCAAGCGCGGGCGGGACGCCGACCTTCGACTACCAGGCGCTTTTCGCAACGCCGCTCGCCCCATCCCTCGCGCTCCTTAATACAGGCAGGCTTCCTTTCAGCCTTTCTCGTGAAGCTCCCCGCCTTCCCGTTCCACACGTGGCTGCCCGACGCGCACACGCAGGCCCCGACGGCAGGCAGCGTCGTCCTCGCGGGCCTGCTTTTAAAAACAGGCGCGTACGGCATCATCCGATTTTCCGTGCCGCTGTTCGCCCAGGCAGGCGGGCAGCCGGCGTTCCTGCTCGCTGTGCTCGGCGTAGCAGGCATACTATACGGCGCGCTCCTCGCTTTGGGGCAGACCGACATGAAGCGTCTCGTCGCCTACACGAGCGTAAGCCACATGGGGTTCGTACTTACGGGCATTGCCGTGGGGAACGAAATCGCCTTCCAGGGCGTGATGATACAGATCGTCTCCCACGGCCTCTCCACGGGCGCCTTGTTCGTCATGGCGGGCCTGCTCCAGGAGCGCCTGAAGACGCGCGACATGGAGCGCATGGGCGGCTTCTGGACAGACGCGCCGCGCATGGGCGGCATGGCGATGTTCTTTGCCCTTGCCTCGATGGGCCTGCCGGGCATCGGCAACTTCCTGGGCGAGTTCATGGTCGTCCTCGGCGCGTATAAAGTGAGCCCGGCCCTTGCCGCCGTGGCATCCGTCGGGTTCATATTCTCGACTGCCTATTCCCTGCGCCTCGTCCACCGGGTCTTCTTAGGCGAGCACAAGGAGGCGCAGCGGGTCTCCGACCTTTCGGCGCGCGAGACGGCCGTAATGGTGCTCATGCTCCTTCCGCTTTTATGGCTCGGCCTCGCTCCGCAGGCGTTCATAGACAAAGTGAAAGTCGGAGGGACAGTGCAGACTGACGTTCGGCCGCCGCAGAAGGTGGCACGATGAGCCTCCTGCCCGTCCTGCCGATGGGGGTGCTCGTCTTTGGCTTGGCCCTGGCTATGATCGGCGTTGCCGTGCGGCGGAGTCACGCGGCGACGTTCGGCATCACCCTCGCGGCAATCATCGCGTCGGGCGTATCCGCCGCCGGCCTTGCCTCGTCCGTCCCCATGCAGGGCGGCCCGCTATTCTTCGCAGACGGGTTCGCCCTGTTCTACGCGGGCCTGGTGCTTATCGCGGGCGCGTGCGTTGCTATCCTTGCCAGGGGCTACCTGAAAGGCCGCGCGGTCAGGCCCGAAGAATTCTATATGCTGCTTCTGGGCGCATTGACCGGGGCCTTAGCGCTCATTTTCTCCTGCCATTTCGCCTCGTTCTTTTTGGGCCTGGAGGTGCTCTCCGTCTCCCTTTACTGCCTTATCGCGTACCCGCGCTCGGATGCGCGCCAGACGGAAGGGGCGATCAAGTACCTGGTGCTCTCGGGTGCGTCGTCGGCCCTTCTGCTTTACGGCATGGCCATCGTCTACGGGCTGACCGGGGCGATGGGGTTCTCAGCCGTGTTTCAGGCGCTTGCAGGCTTAAAACACGGGCAGGCCGCAGTCTTCGCAGGGACTGCCTTCATCGTCACAGGGGTCGGCTTCAAGCTCGGCGTTGTGCCGTTCCACATGTGGACGCCCGACGTATATGAGGGCGCGCCCGCGCCGGTGACCGCCTTTATCGCGACGGCATCGAAAGGCGCGGTCTTCGCCATCGTCATGCGATTTTTCTCAGGCGGCGCGCTCTTCGGGGCACCGTACCTGTTCGCACTCTTTTCCATCGTCGCGGTCGCGTCGATGCTCGCCGGGAACCTCCTCGCCCTCTTCCAGACGAACATAAAGCGCCTCCTCGCCTACTCGTCGATTGCCCATTTCGGCTACCTGCTGATCGCGTTCCTCTCTGCCGGCCCGTACAGGATAACGGCAGTCACGTTCTACCTCGTCGCCTATTTCGTGACAATGCTGGGCGCATTCAGCGTGATGACCGCGTTGTCGGGCAAAGAAAGGGACGCGGACAGGATCGAGGATTACGAAGGCCTTTTCTACACCCGCCCATGGCTGGCAGGCGCGTTTGCGTTCCAGTTGCTGTCGCTTGCAGGGCATGCCGCTGACTGCAGGTTTCATTGCGAAGATATACATAGTGGCTGCGGGGGTAAATTCCGCGCTTGCGGCTACTGGTGGCAGCGTTGATCGCAGGCAGCGGGATAAGCCTGTTCTATTACCTACGGGTAATCGTGGCCCTATTCCGCAAACCGGCAGCCGCCCCATACGCGCCGCCGGGGCGACTTGGCGCGCGGATCATGACTGCGGCCTTGTTCGTCCTCCTTGTCTGGTGGGGGATATTTCCCGGTCCGGTGTTATATGTGATAGGTCTTATAAAACCGATTGTGCCGTAACGATGTCAATTACATCTCACCCGCAGTTGCCGCAATTGGCCCCGGTCCAATTGCGAAAGCAGACGCTCGCAATCATTTGCAGGGGCCGGCAGGCCCCTGATCTTTACCGGACCCTCAAGACCACGCGCCAACGGTTTAGACGCGCTTTCCCTGGTTCGCTCTACTCTATCCTTCGAGCTTTTCAATGGAGGTTGCAGTCGCGTCCGTATAGGTCACACTCAACCGGTCGCCATACTTCAAGCTTTCCAGGAGGTTGGGGTCTCCGACCTTCACGTTCAGAAACTGTCCTTCAGACCCTTTCAGCGTCACCATCGAGCGGCGAGGGTCGATGATCTGCACTATGCCGCTCATCGTGACGGGCTGGCGGCCGGGACCTGCCTCGTACGGGCGCCGGCGCGCTCATCAATTGCTGGCCGGGTTTTGCCATCTGCAGGACCCTGCCCTCCTGATATCGGACGGCTACCCGGTCGCCGGGGTTTAACTGGGAGAAATTCGTCACGCTCTCTCCGGCTATTACGCTGAAAACGCCGCCGTCCGTGTTTTTGAGCATAACCATGCGGGTTGTAGGGTCTAAAGATTCCACCATGGCGATGGTGCTGACTATCTCGGACCTTTCCTCCGTTTCCTGCCCCTTGACTATCGCCGCCCAGGACATCAGGCATATTGCGGCCATGCAAAGAATCATTACACGTTTCATAGCTTTCCTCCTTTTCAATCTCGCCTTTCCAGCAAAGTTGTCATGAATGGGGGTCTTGTCAATGAGGAGGCCGTAATCGCAAGCGGGGGGATGATTAACAAGGGCGATTTCATGCTGGGAAAGGGTGGGATGGACATCATTCTTTCCTATGGACTTCCTGTCCAGTCAAAACGTAATGGACCTGTCCGTAAAGTCAAGGCCCCGCCGGCAGCTCCCCTTTCTTGTCTGGCCGTCTATCCTGCATTACGTTTCAATGATCGGAAGGTGCGCAGCGCCGTCCAGGGACCGGGGCAAGTGGAAGGAGACGACCGAATGACCGGGACGACCCTCCCGTATACAGCACACACATCGGAAAACGGTGTTCAGACCGAGATATACCTGCCCAAGAAATGGTATTTTCAGCGCTTTGTATACGATACCCTGATAGAAGGCCTGAATCTCGATCACGTCAAGGATAGCCTCGTCCGGAATATTGAAGATGTGAGCGAACTGCTGAAAGATTTTGCGATAAGGCCGCTGGAAGGTAGATTGACAAAATCGAGAATCGAGCGCATGAACCCGTCGTTCTGGGGCTATTCCGTGTACGAAGTCGATAGGGTAGTCTGTGCGTCCCCTGCGAAAGGACCGGGGGTGGAAGTGGAAAAGATTCAGGTGCTCAGGGTCATGTTTCGAACGGACATAGAAGACATGCAGAAGGCCCTTGAAGCCGGGGGTATAGCAATCCCACCCGAAAAGATCAGGGCAATCATTTATGACCTGTACCGTTCGAATATAAAAGAGCTCGAGGCCTTGCCGGAAAAGACGGGCGCATCGATCATCCGGCAGTATTTGAGAGACTGGCTCTGGGATATCCGGCTTTTTCTTTTCGGTTACGTAATCCGCGAAGTCTGTAACGCGATCAAAAGGCTGGGCGGAGGCGCAAAGCCCTCGGAAGAGATATGGGTAGTCTCTTTCTGGGACACCAAAATCAGCCGGATCGTTCCGACGCCGGCTTAGTAATCGATGGAGGACGATATGAGAAAGATCCTCTTGGCGATAGACGGTTCCGCCTGTTCTTCCCGTGCCGTCGCATATTGTGGGAAGCAGTTTGCCGGTGTACCGGATTTATCCGTCGCCCTCCTTCACGTCCTGCCGAACCTCCCGGCCCAGTTCTGGGACGACGGCCACATTCTATCGGAACAGGAGAAAGAGGCGCGAGAAACGGTCGTAGCCACGTGGCTGGAGAACCGGAAGCTGGCAGCGGAGCCTATGTTCCGGGCTGCAATGGAGGAGCTGGAGCAAAGCGGTATACGTCCGAAACAAATAGAAAGAAAAACCATTTATGATTCCACCGATGTCACGACAAGCATCCTCGAGGAGGCGAGGGACGGGGGCTACCTGACCCTGATACTGGGGCGGTGCGGCCCCTCCGGCATAGGTGGGCACCTCCTGGGGAGCACCACTGGCAGGATCGTTCAGCGGGGCGCCGACCTGACAATATGCGTGGTCGAATAGGGATTCCTGGAAACGAATAAAGGCAGACTGCGGCTACTAAGACCGGTACGCCCACAAAGTGCTGAACGAACAAGGAGGTCTTGACGTGATGGGGGAGAACAGACCGAGACACATGACGCTCGATCGCTTCTTAGTCGGGCAGCAGAGAGCACACCCCGGGGCCGGAGGCGAGCTGACGCGGGTCATGGACCAGGTCGGTACCGTGGGGAAGATTATCTCCAGCTACATGCGGCGTGCAGCCCTGGGAGCGATGACCGGCCTTACCGGCGCTGTGAACGTCCAGGGTGAAAAGGTGCAGAAGCTCGATGAGCTGGGCAACACGATCTTCGTCCAGGCATTCGAATACGTCGATATCGTCGGCGCCATAGTCTCCGAGGAGATGGCCGAGCCGCTGGTCGTCGAGCCCGGAAGGACCTCGGGGAAATACGTCGTGCTGGTAGACCCCATCGACGGTTCTTCCAACCTGGACGTGGACTGTGCGGTCGGCTCCATCTTCTCCATACGGGACCTCAGAGGCTCCGTGGAAGAATCGATCCTTATGGAGGGAGCGCACCAGGTTGCGGCAGGCTACATCATGTACGGCATGTCGACGGTCCTCGTCTACACGGCCGGGGACGGCGTGCACAGCTTCGTTCTCGATGAAGAGATCGGGGAGTTCGTCCTGGACCACGACAACATCCTGATGCCCGACCGGGGAAAGACCATGGCCTCCAATTTCGGCAATTACAAAATATGGGGCGAGCCGGCAAGGAAGTTCGTCGAGACCCTTTCCGCCGGAGAGAAGGGTTACTCCCTCCGTTACTCGGGGGCGCTCGTCGCCGACCTGCATCAAATCCTTCACAGAGGAGGCATCTACTTTTACCCGGAGGACAATAAAAGACCCAGGGGCAAGCTGCGGCTCCTTTACGAGTGCGCACCCCTTGCCATGATAGCCGAACAGGCAGGGGGCGGGGCGACCACGGGGAAGATGAGGGTTATGGACATCCGGCCCGAAAGCGTCCACCAGCGCATACCCTTCGCTATCGGCAGCCGGCACGAGATAGGCGTGTATGAAGATGCCTATCGTAATGTCGAAAAGGCTAAAGCGGCTCCGGGCGGATGAGTTGTGGACCGATCGACTTCATGAAGGACACCTCGGCCGGAGAGAGACGCTGCTTGGTGGAGGTTTTCATTCGGTCGAAAAATGGCGGCCTGCAATTGCAGCATCGACCGTATCCGATAAGAAGTAAGGATTACCGAGAGGAAGGTCACTCAGGGAGGGCCGCGGATATACGATCCCGGGCGTGCAGCACCCGGCTTACCGTCTCAGCCAGATCCCTTGCGACCACCGGCTTATAGAGGAACTCCGCTATGCCCGCCGCCTTTGCCTTCTGGGGCGACACTGTCTCGCTGTACCCAGTGAAGAGGATTATGGGCATGTCCTTTCTGAGCTCAAGCATCTTCTCGGCGAGTCTCATGCCTGTGAGGTCGGGCATTACGTGGTCGGTAAGGACGAGATCGAAGTCTCCAGGCGCCTTCTCGAACTTCTCCCACCCCTCATGCCCACTGCCCGCAGTCGTTACCTGATAGCCGAGGCGTTTCAGGGTGTCCGAGGTCATCTCTACGACGGCCGGTTCGTCATCAACGACGAGCACTCTCTCTGTACCCTTGAGGAGGGCAGCCTGCTGGATGGGCTCTTCCTGCACGGCCTCCTGATGGGATGGGAAGAACACCTTGAAGGTGGTCCCCTTGCCCGGCCTGCTCTTCACGGTGATCGCCCCGTTATGGGCCTTTACGATGCCGAAGACAACGGCAAGACCCATGCCTGAACCCTTGCCCTGTTCCTTGGTCGTGAAAAACGGCTCGAATATCCTGCAGAGCACCTGCTTCGGCATGCCGGCCCCAGTGTCGCGGACCGTAAGCACCACGTATCTTCCCGTCTGCATGTCGGGGTCGGGCTTCGGGTCTTTCTCCCCGAAGACCGCGTCCGATACGCCCATGAAGAGGAGGCCCCCATCTTCGTTGATTGCGTCGGCCGCGTTGGTCGAGAGGTTCATTATTACCTGCTGGACCTGGGAGACGTCGGCAAGGACCGCATCAAGGTCGCTGCGGGTGTCGACTTCGATCTTTATCATGCTCGGCAGGGAGCCCCGAAGGAAATTGGCTGTCTCTTGCACCAAGGGACCGAGCTTGAACGGCTTTCTCCGCCCCTGGCTCTTCCTGCTGAAGGCGAGAATCTCCTTTACCAGATCCCTTGCTCTTTGGGAAGCCATCAGTATCTGTTTGATCCTGTGATCGGCCCCGTCCGAGCCGTCGCCGATGTCATCAAGGGCAAGCTCCGCGTTGCCGATGATGACGGCGAGCATGTTGTTGAAGTCGTGGGCTATGCCACCTGCGAGTGTTCCGAGGGCCTCCATCTTCTGAGCTTGACGGAGTTGCTCCTCAAGGCGCATTCGTTCCTCTTCAGCTCTTCGGGACTCGGTCAAGTCGATCACAATGCCTCGTACGCCGGTTACCTTTCCGTTACGCTCAGTCCGGCTGGCGCGGATGAAAACGGGAAATTCGCTTCCGTCATTCCGTCTCACCGTATATTCACCGCCCGGCAGGGCCTCCCCTTTCAAAATCCTGTTCATATTTTGTTTTATCCTGCCGTAGTCCTTCTCTGCTACCAAATCTCTTATATAGAGACCCTCTCGGAGCTTCTCGGAAGTGACGCCAAAGGTTTCGATGGCTTGGCGGTTGGCGTATGTATACCTCTCGTTCAAATCCGTCTCGAACACTATCTCCGGCAGCAGCTCCACCAGCGTATGGAACCTTTCATTTGATTCTTCCAGTTCTGCTGTTCTCTCCCAAACCCGCTGCTCAAGCCCGTTACGGGAGCGGCGAAGCTCTTCCTCCATCCGCTTGCGTTCCGTAATGTCACGTAGTGCGGTAAGCCTCACTTTCCGGCCATGATGCGTCTCGGTCTTACCGTGTGCCTCGACTGTGACGGGTTGCCCGTCTCGTTTTATCATCCCATGCTCGACTATTACTTCCAGCCCCTGTAGGATGTTGTCCATAACTTTCGCGCGGTCTTCAGGGACAATGAATTCTGAGACCTCCCTGCCCACCATCTCTTCCCGGCGGTAGCCGAGCATACTGAATAACTGATCGTTGCCGTCTACAAACCTCCCTTGCTCGGTAATTGCCACGCCCTCGAAGGTTGCCTGCGTGAGGATTTTGAACCTCTCCTCGCTTTCCCGTAAAGCTTCCTCGGCCCGCTTGCGCTCGGTGACGTCCCGGAAAATCACCACCACCCCGCTGGTGTTGCCGGCCTCATCTTTTATCGGAGCACCGCTATCGTCTATGGGGACCTCCGATCCGTCTTTTTTCATGAGGACCGTATGGTTCGCAAGACCGACAGTCATTCCTTCCCGGAGCACCTTCGTTACGGGGTTCTCAACCTGATTACGGGTCTGCTCGTTGATGATGCTAAAGACTTCTGTCACTGGTCTCGCCGCGGCTTCTTGGAGGGTCCAGCCGGTCAACCCCTCCGCAACGGCGTTCATGAACGTGATCTTTCCTTCAACGTCCGTGGCTATGACTGCATCGCCGATGCTCGAAAGGGTGGTGGCCCAGCGTTGCTCGCTCGCGCGAAGGGCAGCCTTTTCTTGAATCAAACGCTCTGCCATGCTATCGAATGCGCGCGCCACTTCTCCAAGCTCGCCGCCTTTCACAATGGAAGCCACATTCACGTTATCAACGCCCGCAGCCAATCGCCCGGCTGCCTTCTTCAACGCCGTAGCAGGGTTTACGATGAGACGACTTCCGATAAGCCAGGCCAGGAACAACCCGATAATAAACAACGACACAAATACCGCCAGGTTACTGAACATTGTGATGTTCGCCTTTGAAATGGCTGAGGCCAGCGGTATGCTTGAACGGATGTAAAGATAGGGTTCCGATTCATTGGGCAGGCGGAGTTTTTTGTAGGCGGCAAGGCGGGGCTTCTCGTCATTTCCGATAGCTTCGTATGTTCCTTCGTCAGCCCCCTCCCTCATCCTGGTGAAGAGGTCTTGCCTGATGTCGCGCCCGCCGATGAGTTTCCCCGAGAGGGGATCGTTGAGACTCCTCATGAGGATAGTCCCCTGGTCGTCAAGCAAGGCGAATAATGAACCCGGCGGCAGGTTAAGGTGTTCGAACATATGCCGGATGTAATCCAGGTCAAGGGTAATCCCTATTACGGCTATTAGCTTATTCGCCGTCTGCTTCACCGGGTATCCGAAGGTAATGATGGGTCTTTTCACTATGCGGGCCATTGCGTATTCACCGGGCGAAAACATCCCGGTACGGGCTGCCTTTTGAAAGAATGTCCGGTCAGCCAGCGACACCTTCCCCTCAGTGGGTATTGCCGATGCCCGGACGAGACCGGATTTGTCGCAGACGATGATATTGGCATACTGAGGATTCTTTCTCAAAAGCTCAGAAAGAAGGGGAGTGGCGGTAACGGGATTTAGGGACCGTATCGGGGAAAGCAAAGAAAGTGCGGTTGCCAGTTGCTCCGCACCCGCGGCTATGGCCTGCTGCTGACCGGCGACATCATTGACGAACTTCAGACACTCAGCCTTGCCATCGGCTATCGCTTCGTGCCGCTCGGCTATTCCTGAGTAGACGATCAGGCCTATGGACGGCACCGCCAATACGGCGATTAAAATTGCTAAATGTGCGCGTATGGGCCACGAGAAGAACCCTTTTCTCATGCTCCGGACCCTCCAATCCATCATCCAGGTCGGTGAGCCGAAGATTCTGTGAAGTATAATAGATATTAGTGTTTATCTTGGAAACTACAAGCCCCCATCCGTTGCCGCTCGTAATGGCGCAGAGAGACCTGATGCGAGAAAACCGACCCAAGAAGTACACCTTTCGCCGCTTTTCTCTATGAAATATCAGCCTTACACGGCAGGACGCGACGAGGCAACATGAGCGCCCCGCGCTCGTTATTCCCCTCCTCCGTCACCCTGGCGGGAGCCGGGGTCCAGGGTTGTCTCTGCGTCACCTGAAGTGCCGGATGCCGGCTTTCGCCGGCATGACGCAAGAAGAATAGGGCCAGGGGGGAGCGGATCGCTCTAACGCCTTTCAGCCCGAAGTCAATGATTACATCTCACCCGCGGTTGCCGCAATTGGCCCTCGGCCCAATTGCGGCCGTGAATGCTGGGCGCATTCAGCGTGATGACCGCACTGTCGGGCAAAGAAAGGGACGCGGACAGGATAGAGGATTACGAAGGCCTTTTCTACACCCGCCCGTGGCTCGCAGGCGCGTTCGCGTTCCAGTTGCTGTCGCTTGCGGGAATGCCGCTGACTGCGGGGTTCATCGCGAAGATATACATAGTGGCTGCCGGTGTAGATTCCGCCCTGCGGCTGCTGGTGGCAGCGCTGATCGCAGGCAGCGGGATAAGCCTGTTCTATTACCTCCGGGTAATCGCGGCCCTATTCCGCAAGCCGGCAGCAGCTCCGTATGCGCCGCCGGGGCGCCTGGGTGCGCGGATCATGACTGCGGCCTTGTTCGTCCTCCTTGTCTGGTGGGGGATATTTCCAGGGCCGGTGCTGTATGTGATAGGTCTTATAAAGCCTATTGTGCCGTAGTGACGTTCCCCCGTCACACGAATCAATGAAAACCCAAAATGCGAACAAAAGACTGACCTAATATAGATGGCAGGCTTATTTGTACCGACATTCGGACATTACGGTCCGGTCTGTGCAATCCGCATGTCCTCGTCACTGGAGCATCAGGCCGAGAGGTGTGAATAACATGTAAAAGTCAACCTCTCGCCGGACAGTCAGCCCCTCATTCGGGCATGATGGTCATGCCGCTTGTTCAGCCATCTGAGCCTTTACCTTTTTACCTTCCTCTATGGTCTCGATAGGCCTCTTTCCCATGTTCCGGTATCCCCGGTGAGGTCTTTCGTTGTTGTAGTAAGCAAGCCAGGTGTCGAGGTCCGCCTGGAGCTCTTCTAAGGTCAGGTAAAGCTTTGTACGGAACGTCTCCCTGAAGAATTCATCAAGGATCGTACGGTTGAACCGCTCTACAAAGCCGTTGCTCCTTGGATTCGCCACTTTCGTCCGCCTGTGCTCGATATCGTTAAGCTCCAAGAATATCTGGTAAGGATGGATCATCGGCCTTCCGCAGTACTCTCGCCCGTTGTCTGTAAGGATATGTTCGACCTTAAGGCCGTGTTCCTCATAGAAGGGCAGTACCTTGTCGTAAAGGATGTCTGCGGCGGTCTCGGGTATCTTCGAGGTGTAGAGCTTCCCGAAGGCATAGGAACCGTACGTATCGACCACCGCCTGGAGATAGACCCGTCCCACCCCCTTGATGCTTCCAACCATGAAGGTGTCCTGGCTTAAGAGGTATCCCGGATACAGGCTCTCAACCTTCCGCTCTCTGAAGCAGGGGTTAGCCTTCTCAATAAGCCTTATCTGCTCTTCCGTCAGATCGATCTGGGCGCCGGAGCGTTCTTCTTCGAGCTTGAGGATGCGCTTGTATCTTGTCTCCAATCCTTCCCGCATCCAAATGTTCCGTACTGTCGAGGGACTTACCGAGACGCCTTCCAGCCGGAGCTGATCCGATACCCTCAGTTGGCCCCACGCAGGATGGGCGATGGAGAGGCCGATCACCTTTTCTTTGATTTCAGAGGGCGTCTCGTTCGGAAAGGACTTCGGTACGGGAGGCCGGTCTATGAGGCCCTGTAATCCCTGTTCCTGGAATGCCCGTTTATACTCGTAGAACTGGCTCCGGCAGACGCCCCGCCTCCGGCATGCCTCGGAGACGTTCCTCAACCGCTCCGCTAGCTGTAGCAATGTCATCTTCCCCTGTGCTATCTTTGATTCGGCAGTCATGCGTTCCTCCTTGGGTGGTGTTTTTTGGGCAAAAACATCCTACCCGAAGAGAATGCTGACTGCCAACTGCTTTCTTAGAAAGTGTTCGGGAAGAGGTTAACTTTTACAAATAACACATTAGCGCCGAAAGATGATAATGCGGGCGTCACCCGGAGCCGGCTGCTTCGCGCGCGGGTGCACGCGATGGTTGGGCAATCATAGTCTCCCCGCTTCTCTCGGCGGCCCTTCACGAGAATTTGATAATTCAATGGGCGCCCCTCACTCCCTACTCACTTCCTACCCTCCGCAAATAGCTTAGATTCCGAAGTTATTGGCCAGAGAGGATTTCAAGAACTTTTCTTAGGCATATAACGAATACTTTATCTTGGTTTTCCGTCATCAAATGCGTAACGCCGTGATATTCTCTACGATTCACCTGTGCCGCTTCTGTAATGTCAATGATCCCAATGCCCTCCGCGACGTGCTTTGAACCAATCTCCCAGCAAACCAACCATTTGATATCTTGAAGTCTTTTGTATCCGCTCCGCACATCCCTTACCAGACCATCCGTGTCGTATTTGAATTCTAAAAAGCAGCGGTTAGGAGAAACAGCTTTGCCGTCCCTAAACTTATCTTGTGCAATCCCAAGCCGATTAGTCGTGTGATGGTACGTAGTTGTGGCATCTGCTCCCAATGCAAACCTGCCTACCCCATCATAAGTTCTTGAAATATGAGTTGTAAACACTTCATATCCTTTGAGTTTGCCTGTTCCCAAAAGGTTAAAGAATAGTGCAACCACATCTTGCTCTTCAGACGGAATTTTCTTTAGGCTAACCCAACTCACACCTATGTCAGGTTTTGCGATAGCATTGTCCTTCATTGCGTCCAAATCAGCTTCTTGGCCCTCATCAAACGGACCAGGGCTCGGCTTAAGACAATCATCTTCGATAGTAAACTTCGTCCTTTGAATCGCATTTGCAAAGAAATTTCCGAATTCTCCAATCTCTTCCGGCAGGCTTTTTCTCCCCACGTCGCTTTTTAGTGGCCCGCATGCTCAGTAAAACAAAGAATCTGCTAAAGTCACCAGACCTGAACGTAAAATCAATTCGCTTCTGCTCACCTATCTTCTGGGTTTTAGTCGCAAAAACTATACCGTGATTCAGTTGCGCATCCCTCTCGGGTCCCCAAATTTGGTTGTTTCTATCCTGCCAGAATTCCGAGCCGTAGGTAAAACATACATAAGCCTCGGGTTTGTGCACATTCAGGATTCTCGATAGCCTCTCGCGCTTTACTTGCCGCAAATATGACACTGTTTCCATTCTTCTTGTCACTAACTCACTCACCTGATCGTATGTAAATGTCTCCCATAGAACATCCATGTCACGCTGAGCTTCAGGAAGACGTCCTCTCGCATCACGACTCAATGACGTTAACCTTATGTTGGCCTCAGTTGCCAGGTGTGGATAAAGGTATCCTATTTTCATAAGTGCCGACTGAGGATTTCCCGTCTTATCAACCACCGTCAAAGTTGCTCTGACCGCTTTAAAGAAAGTATCGTTGGCATCAAAGTCAACATATCCCAACGCCGTATGAAGCCGCAAAATAGCTTCCCATTGAGATAAATCCTCACCCTGTTCCGACAACACCTTCATATTAGTCTCATTGTCGAACCAAATCGAAACAACGGTTCCGTGATCCGCTGGCGCCTCCGGATGGCACGCCATAGGATTTACCTTCGGCATAGGTAATAATACAATTTCCTTCCGGCACCATTTCAATGCATCGCGTAGCTCCCCAGATGTGAGTTCACCCGTGTCTTGAGCCACAGTGCTCACACAAATTCTATTCGATCCGTATGACAAGAAAGTCGAACCAACCCCCTTCTCGCCCCTCTGCCTGTCCTCAGAATCAGCCTTCAAGGTAGCATAGGGAGTGAAAAAGTATTTCAGCACCACGCTTTTGGGCATCCCCAATCCGTTATCCACAACTGTGAAGCTGTTCTCTTTGAGATCGACTATTACTCTTATTGAAGGAGTATAGTCCGCACTCGCCCCTTCTGCCTCTGCCTTCCTGAATGCCCTCTCACACGCATCCATTGCATTTTGAACGGACTCATAAAAGTGGTCGAATTGGTGATGATAACTACTAATTATTTCGGCTACTTTATTTCTCATTAATTCCGCTGCATATCTATCTCCTTCCCCCTCTTCCTCAATTACTTGCAGAGGATTAAAGGCTTCCGTTAACGAATTTTCAGCCATTACCTTCCCCCCTTTCAAGGCTTTCTGTTTCCTTTAACATACTATACTACTCGCTTTTCCCTTGCCCTTCCCGAATAGCTTATTTCCCCCATTCCAGCAATCATTACCGATTGTAACACTTGCAATCGGCTCGGTCGAGGAAAATCTATCCTTTCAGGAAGTACACCTTTCGCACTCTTCTCTATGAAATATCAGCCTTACGCGGCAGGACGCGACGAGGCAACGTGAGCGCCCCCGCGTTGCGTTACGAACGATCCACAAGAGGCATAGAGTATCGGAAGTAAAAAATGACTGAACCGTTTTTGGAAGTAAAACGTGTCAAAAGCGGTCAGTCTTTAGTCCGCCCCACACGTAAATAAGCCGAATAGCAGCCTTGCGATTATATCTCACCCGCAGTTGCAGCAATTGGCCCGCGGTCCAATTGCTGCCGTGGTCGGAGGAGCCGCATGGAGGATGCTTCATATGCGGATGCAATGGGAGCCGTGGCGGCCGGAGATCGTACATTCGTACATCGGAGGCCCCACGGCGAGCAGGGCGCCGCAGAGGGAGCATCCTTCATGCGGCGAGTCCAAACCTTGCCACACCATCCGCCCTTGCCTTTTCACCTCACACCACCTCGGGTTCCTGACACGCACACCCCTACTTACCTCGCTATCACATACACCGCCGTCGCCTCCGTCCACTCTGATGGCGTCCAGCCTGCCTAGCCTTTTTACCAGGTCGCTTATCATGCCGGTTTTCGATGCGTCGAATACTTCGTACTTGCCTTCCTGAAAACCCAAGGGGACGAGGTCTTCCTTTTTCAGGGTTGCTATCACCTTGATCTTTTCCTCGACCGTGGCCGCCTTCGTGCCGGGGAGCCTGCGCGCGACCAGCTTTACGGGGCTGCCCGCTGGTGGGAACTCGCGTGCTTCGTTGGCTAAGACCCGGTTGTCGGGGTGAGCGAAATTGGGCAGGAGCACGGTCACGGAGCCGTCGGCAGCTACGGAAAAAATGTAGATGTAGCAGTTCCTCGTCGGCTGGTAAACGATGCGCGCAGATTCGCCCTCGCGCAGGTCCGCCTTCGCCATGGCCACGTTCAGGGCAAACCCCGCGCGGTGCGGCCGGACGGGCTCTACGAGTACCTTGAGGTGTACCTTGTAGACCCACCTGTCGCTGCCGTCCCACCCCTGCCGCACGGGTATTATGCTTGCCGCCCTCCCCTGCACGGAGGCGTAGATGAGGTCTTCCGCCAGTTGGCCGTTGGAGACAAGGACATGCGATTTAACGAAGATGCCCCGTGCCTGCTCGATGGCTTTTGCAACGGCCTTCCGTTTGGCCGTCTCCATTACTTCCTTGGGCGTCTCGACGTCGCCTAAGGTCGCCTCCCCTTCCGCCTCCACCCAGACCGGCGCATCTGCCGGCGCAGGCGCGGGACCGGCGGCCAGGCATGCCCCCGGCATGGCCCACAAGCACATAAGTGCGGCCGCGAGGCTGACGGCTGGAAAAAGGATGCACTTTTATGCCGCGCATGCCTCACCTCGCAAGGACGAAGCGCCCCTTGATGCGCTCGACGGGCGGCATCAGGCCGGGCGTCTGATCGACGTTCTGCCTTTTCGCCTCGTCCTGCACAAGGGGTCTGATATATTCGTAGATATCGCCCATGCTCTTCCTGCCTTCTCTGATGGCCCTTAAGAAATAATAGGTCAGGATACCGTGCTCCCTCTCGTCCGCGGAGGCGGAGATCTGGCTGCCCGTGGTGGCGGAGAGGACCGCCAGTCCCGGCGGCAAAGAAGGCGCGTCAGCCATTAATACGAGGGGCCGTGTCCCTTTAGCCACGACGCTCCTGCCGCCCGAGCCTGTGAAACAGGCGTCGAGCACCACGATCGTCTCCCTCGCGCGCACCTTCCCCAGCATTTCGTAAAGCCTGCTCAGGGGATAACCCGTGTCCTGCAGATAGGACGGGTCCCCGTCGTAAGGCAGCAGGTAAGCTGTCCCGCTGGCAGGGTCGGGCGCGCCGTGGCCCGAATAGTAGAAAAATACCCTGCTCTCTTTTTTCACCATGTTGGGGAGCATATGCTCGACGCACTTCTGGATGCCGCTGCGCGTCGCCTCGTCATCTTTAAGGAATTCTATGTTCCTAGGGGCAAAGCCGAGCGCCTCTATGTATGCCTTGACCAGCCTCGCGTCGTTGTAAGAGTAATCCGACTTGGGAATGCCCCTGTGGTATTGCTCTATGCCGACGATAATGGCCACGTCCAGCGGCCCGAAGACCTTCTGTTCCCTGCGCAGCGCAGGCAGGAGGTCGATATTGAACCCGTCGAAGTTCCTGACTGCGGCTTGCCTGGGGGTCTCCTTCGGCATGACCCTGGTCACGCTCATCGCCTGCGCCTCTTCGTTCAGCACGAGGCTTATGCGCGGCTTCAGGGAGAAGCGCGGCCTCTCCTCGTCGACGGCGAAGGAGACAGGGAGCAGGCCGGGGCCGTCGTAGCGGCGCGTGACGTTCAGGGAGAAGGCGGCCTTTTTCGACTCACCGGGGTTCAGGCTGCCGAGCAGTACCTTCTCATCGCCGAGGATCGCCACGCTTTTTTTCGCCGATTCGATCCGGCCCGTGACGCCCCTGGCAGGGCCGCCGCCCGAATTACGCACGGTCAAAATGACCGTCACTTCCTTACCTTTCGTGATGATCCGCCTGCCGTCAACGTCGAGGATCTCGACCATCGAGACTACGAGCGCAGGCGGTGCGAGCGGGCCTGTTCTGAAGGAGACAGCCGCAGGGGGTGAATCGAACCCGCCGTCCTCCCGGAGGACCGTGCGCAGCAGCACCTCCTGGCTCTGGACGCGCTCCGAGGCCGCGATGGGAACGCGCAGGAACCTTTCTTCTCCCGGCCCAAGCGTGCCTATCGCATATTCCCGCTCGAAGGTGACGCCCGAGACGCTGCGGGGCTTCCCCGCCCTGTCGATCGTGTCGAGCAGCAGCCTGACGTCGTGCGCCTCGCCTTGTCCGTTATTCCGCGCCTTCAATGCAAGGGCGCCCTGCTCCTCCGCGTCGAGTATATTGTTGCCTGACGGCTCCGTAAAAAGCAGGGAGGTTACAGAAAGCCGGGGATAGGACGACGCAGTTTTCGGGCCTTCGGCAGGCAGGGTTTGCGCCCTGTTCCACGGCACCTGCCAGGTCTGCACCTGGGCGAGCCGCAGGGGCGCTACGTCAATGTTTAAACCGATATCGGGGTTGGGGGAAACATAGCCGGGCTCCGTCGCAGACATGGCGACAGCGTGGGGGCCGATCCCCGGACACAAAAACAGTAGAGCAGCAATCAATACGATTGAGCCATGGCGCATTTTCGAGCCCCTCCTGTCAGACGATCTATCTCGCCGCGTCGAATCCGCACCTGTGCCCGGCCAGCTTTATCCCGGCCCGGCTATAATACATGCAAATTGTGTATCACAAAGGGGACGAAAGTAAAGAAAATTTTGGAGGATGACCGTGCTATATTACATCAGATGTTGCGGACAACATACCGGGAGAGCAGAGGATACGACGCACAGCGCCGCGTGAGTCACCTGGCCCGGAGGCCCTCATAAAGCCAGGCCGCGCCGAAGGTCAGCTTGTGCCTCCGTACTTCAGTCATGCCCGCCTCCTCCATCATCGCACAGAACCGGTCGGCCGGGGGGAAGTTCATGATGGAATCGGCGAGGTAATAATATGCGCCGGGGTTGAGGGAAAAGCGGGAGGCGATGGCCGGCAGCAGGCGGTTCAGATAGGAGTGGTAGAGCAGACTCCGAGAACCAGTTGCGCGTAAAGCCCATTTCGAGCACCATGACCTGCCCGCCGGGGACGACCACCCGTGTCATCTCCTTCAGGGCGCGCGCCTTGTCCGGTATGTTCCTGATGCCGAAGGCTATGCCCGCGACGTCGAACGAGCCGTCTGCGAAAGGCAACGCCAGCGCGTCGGCCCGCATCAGGCGCACCCTGTCCGAAAGCCCAATTCCTGTCACTTTGGGCCGCCCCGCCTCCAGCATCTCGGCGGAGAAATCGACGCCCGCCACCGTTATGGCGGGATAGCGCAAGGCAGCGCCTATGGCAAGGTCGGCCGTCCCTGTCGCGACGTCGAGGAAGCGCATAGTCCGGCCGAACGACATCCGCCGTATCGTAAAGCGCCGCCAGGCAATGTCGCGTCGTAAGCTCAAAAAATGGTTAAGGAAATCATAGCGGGGGGTCACGGTCGAGAAGATGTCCTTCACCATCGCCACGCGCTGGGCGTCCGTCGCCTCCCGGACGGGGATATATTTCATCACGCGGCCTTCTTCGCGGGGGGACGCATCGTTATGTATGGAGGGTGTAGGGTCAGGCATCAGGCCACAGCCGGAATGAGGCCGCCGAACTTCTCGAAGCGGTCCTTCTTGACCTTGCAGATGGGGCACACCTCGGGCGGTTCCTCGCGGGCGCAGAGGTATCCGCAGACACGGCACCGCCAGACGGGGGGTGACGCGGCAGCGGCGGCAGGCCCGGATGAGGCGGCCTGCCGTACAGGCTGCGTGGACTGGCCGGCATCGATCGCGCACCTGCGCTCCGGGATGGGCACGATCCGCGACGGGTCTTTTGCTGCTGCCTCCGACACGTAGAGCGCGCAGTAACAGGCGCCGTAGTCCGCGATATCCTGGTCGCGGTAGTCGCAGGGGCAGACGATGTCCCGGTCGGCCTCTGCCCGGCATGAGGCGAGCCTGCACGGGCAGGAGGCATAGCCGTATCGCTTCAGGTTTGCCAGAAGTCCCGCAGCAAGCTCCCGTACAAACGCCTCGTCGGGATTCAGAAAATACCCGGACGCCTTTGCGTCTGCCGAAAGCCGGGTCAGAAAGACCCCTGTCTCGTCGCGCCGTTCGTCTGCTTTCAAGCGGGTTGCAGCGCCTCCCTGATTTTTTTCTCCTCGAAGCCCACGATGCACTGGCCGTTTATGACGATGGACGGAAAGGAGCAGCGCGGGTTGACCGCCCGCACCTCCTGCATGGTCCTCTCCCTCTCCTCCCCTTCGAGCAGGTCGACATCCGTATATTCGTAGCCGACATCCAACTCTTTCAGGAGGCCTTTCATCTTCTTGCACCAGACGCACGTGCTCAACGTGTACAGCCTAACCGAGCCACGGTCGCTTCCTTCCACGCGCTGCATGGCAAATCTCCTTAATAGCGGCTTTTGGTACAATATAACACAGTGGCCCCTCAATTTCAGCCTTGACCGGCAGGGCGGACGGTCAAAAAGGCTGTCCGGCGAAGGCCAATAAATGTCTTGTAGTCCCCCGCCCAAATCTGTTACGGTACTAGACACAATCCATAAGGAGGGTTCAAATGGGTAAGGTCACGGCCGTTTTCGCTTTATCCCTGCTGTTTTTCGCCGCCGCCGCGTTTTCGCCGCTTTGTGCAGCCGAGCCTGCGCCGGCCGTGAAGACGGCGGTTTCCTGGATAGACCAGAACAGGGCTACTTATAACGAGATCGCCGGGTACATCTGGAATAACCCGGAGCTGAGCCTCGTAGAGTTCAAGTCGTCGGCAAAGCTCCAGCAGTACCTCGAAGCGAACGGCTTCAAGGTCGAGAAAGGCGTCGCGGGCATGTCTACGGCCTTCGTAGCCACCTATGGCTCGGGCAAGCCGGTAATCGGCTTGATGGCCGAGTTCGACGCCCTGCCCAACCTATCGCAGAAAAAGGGCGTGGTCAGCCCCGCCCCGATTACGCCTGGCGCGTCCGGCCACGGATGCGGGCATGACCTTTTCGGTACTGCGAGCGCAACCGCGGGCATAGCCATAGCCAAGGCCATGCAGAAACACGGCATCAAGGGGACCGTAAAGGTCTTCGGCACGCCGGCGGAGGAGACGCTCGTCGGCAAGATCTATATGAACAGGGACGGCGTGTTCGACGGCACGGACGTCATGATCACCTGGCACCCGTGGGATACGAACGAGGTCAATTACACCTCCAACCTCGCCATGGACAACCTAAAGTTCCGCTTCTACGGCAAGTCGGCACACGCTGCGGCATTCCCCGAAGCCGGGAGGAGCGCCCTCGACGGAGTCGAGTTGATGGACGTGGCCGCTAACTACATGCGGGAGCACGTGACGCAGGAGGCGAGGATCCATTACGTAATCCCGAAGGGCGGCGAGGCCCCCAACGTAGTGCCCAACTTCGCGGAGGTCTGGTATTTCGTCCGCTCTCCCCGGAGGGCCGATGTAGACAAGATGAGGGCATGGCTGATCGACATCTCGAAAGGCGCGGCCATGATGACCCAGACCAGGACGGATTACCGGATACTGACGGCCTGCTACGAGTACCTGCCTAACCGGACCCTCGCCAAAAAGGGCGACGAGCTGGTGAAGATGCTCGGTGCGCCTGCCTTTACGGCCGAGGAGCAGCAATTCGGCGCAAGCGTAATTAAGGCCATGGGAAAGAAAATCGAAGGGGACCCGTTCAGCACGAAGGTCGCGTCGCCCGATTTCACCCGCAACTTCCCGGATGTGCCGGTCAGTAAAGGGTCTTCGGACGTTAACTTTAGCTGGAGGTTCCCGTCGGTAGAGTTCCATGCGGCAGCCATCGTCCAGACGACCCCTCTCCACTCGTGGCTCGCGGTCTGCCAGACGGGGACCGAGCCCGCGATGAAGGCGGGAATGCAGGCGGCCAAATATATGGCGGCCTTCGGGCTGACTGCCCTGTCCGACCCGAAGCTCATAGCAGACGCATGGGTCGAGCTTCGCGAGAGCGTGGCCCGCTTCGGATACGCCGAGCCGGTACCCAAAGACGTCAAAGTCCCGACGTTTACGGACCTGTACGGCATAGACCCGAGCGCGGTTCCGGGTGTGGGAAAGTAATAACTTATGCCTAAGCGTAAAACCGGCCAGACGCACCGAATAGCGGTGATACCGGGGGACGGCATCGGCAAGGAGGTCGTCCCGGAAGGCATCAGGGTCCTGGAGGCTGCCGGCCGCAGGTTCGGCTTCAACTGGACCTGGGAGACACTGCCCTGGAGCTGCGAATACTATACAGCCACGGGCCGGATGATGCCCGAGGACGGCCTCGACATTTTGAAGGGCTTCGAGGCAATCTTTCTGGGAGCTGTAGGCGCGCCGGGCGTAGAAGACCACGTGTCGCTCTGGGGCCTGCTCATCCCTATAAGGCGCACTTTTCAGCAGTACGTAAATCTCAGGCCGGTAAAGAACATGAAGGGCGTGGTCAGCCCCCTGCGGGGGGTCAAGCCCGGCGATATAGACTTTTTCGTCGTCAGGGAGAACAACGAGGGCGAGTACTCGAACGTGGGCGGCATGATGTACGCCGGGACGGAAATGGAGTTCGTGACGCAGGAAACCATCTTCTCCCGCGTAGGCATGGAGAGGATCATGCGGTTCTCCTTCGAGCTTGCCCGCAAAAGGAAAAAGAAGCAGGTCACATCGGCCACCAAGTCGAACGGCATCATCTTCACGATGCCTTACTGGGACGAAACGTTCGCGCGCATATCACGCGAGTACCCGGACGTGTCGGCCGAGCAGTTCCATATCGACGCCCTGGCCGCCCTCTTCGTCCAGCACCCGGAGCGGTTCGACGTAGTGGTGGCAAGCAACCTCTTCGGGGATATACTTTCGGACCTGGGCCCCGCAGTCGCAGGGGGCCTCGGCATCGCCCCTTCGGCCGCCCTGAACCCCGAAAGGAACTACCCGTCCACGTTCGAGCCTGTCCACGGGTCCGCCCCGGACATAGCGGGCAAGGGGATAGCAAACCCCATCGGCCAGATACTCTCAGGCGCCATGATGCTCGACCACCTGGGCCACCCGGAGGCTGCGGCCGCAGTCGAGAAGGCCGTTGAGGCTACGGCGGGCGACAAGGGCATCAAGACGCGGGACCTGGGCGGCACTGCGTCGACGCAAGATGTGGGTAAAGCGGTTGCTGATTATCGATGACGACTAATTCAAAGGCGCACGAACGGTCTACCTGCCAGGGGCCAGTTGATTCTGAGATTCTAAGTGAGAAAGCAGACAAATAGCGACCAAGCCGCTTAGTCGTAATTGTCCGTTCCGGCGGACAATTACGGTCACGCGGCTAACTCAAACAATAAAGGGTTTATTGCGTTTTTTCCGGCGATAGCCGGCAGTAAAGATTTGCTGATTCCGACCATCCTATCACAGCAATTGTCCGTTCCGGCGGACAATTGATGTCGTGGACGGAGGAGCCGCATGGAGGATGCTTCATATGCGGATGCAATGTGAGCCGCGTCGGCCGCAGGCGTACATGCCGTACGCCGGAGGGCCCGCGGCGAGCAGGGCGCCGCAGAGGGAGTATCCTCCATGCGGCGAGTCCAAGTCACCCACACACGCCGTTTTGTATTTTTCACACCGCACGTGCGGTAGACACAACCCTAGTACTTGACTTCCCGCAGAAATAACCCATGCGGCGGCGCAGTCGGCCCTGCTTCTTCGCGCATCCCCGACTCCATCGCCGCCTTCAGGCCCTCCGGCTCCATCCTTCCCTGCCCCACTTCCAGCAGCGTCCCCACGATATTCCTCACCATATACCGCAAAAACCCCGTCGCCTCGATCATGACGTAGACCATATCGCCCCGCGTCGCGATCCCCGCCCTCTTTACTTCCCGCACCGTGCTCTTATACGCCTCGTCCTTCTTTTTGAAGGCCGAAAAATCGTGTTCCCCGACAACTGCCCGGATGGCAACCTTCATCGAGCCCATGTCGAGGGAATGCGGTAAATGGAGCACATATCTGGACAGGAAAGGCGAGTTGTCCTGCCTGTTGAGGATGCAGTAGACGTAGGTCTTGCTCTTAGTGGAATACCTTGCGTGGAAGGTCTCGTCCGCGTCGGCCGCGTCGAGCACCCTGATATCGCGCGGGAGCAGGCTGTTCAGGCCGCGCCGCAGCGAGGTGCAGTCGATCCCCTTCTCCGTCCCGAAGTTGACCACCTGCCCCATGGCGTGGACGCCCGCGTCCGTCCTCGCGGCCGCGCTCATCCGGACCTCGTGGTCGAGTATCCTGCCTGCGGCCGCACCGAAGGCCTCTTCCACGGTCAGCGCGTTCGGCTGGCGCTGCCACCCGTGGTAGCCCGTGCCGTCATAAGAAACGGTAAGGCGGAGGTTCCTCACGGCCTATATCGGGGGTTGCTGTCTTTTGTAAGGCTGCGGGGCTTCACTTTTGGGCTTCGGCTTGTCGTTCCTGCCCTGCCCGTTCAGAGGCTGGTCCTTTTTCTGCGGCAGTGCCTGGGCCTTCTTCTGGGCGTCCGCAGCATCCCCCGGGGCGGAAGCAGCCCCGGCAGCTTCGTTCTGACGGCCGGCGACGTCTTCCAGCTCCTTCTTCATCCCTATGATCTCGGCCTTCAGGTAGTTGTTCTCCTCGCGGAGGAGCTTAACTTCGTCCTTCAGCCTGTTGTTCTCTTTCTCACAGGTATTGCAGGAGACAAGAAGAAGCAGAAGGGGCAAACAAAGGATTACTAAACGCTTCATGGCCACTATTTTCCACCCTGCCGCTCCAATTGTCAACGCATTGTTCTTATGGTAGAGTATTGCTCACCGAAAGACAAGGAGAGTTATGCCTACTGCTACTGTGATACCGATAGAAAACGAGATGCGCAGGTCCTATCTGGACTATGCGATGAGCACGATCATAGGCAGGGCGCTGCCCGATGCCCGCGACGGCCTCAAGCCCGTACACCGCAGGATCCTCTTCGCCATGTACGAGCTGAACAATACGCACGACAAGCCGTACAAGAAGTCTGCCAGGGTCGTCGGAGACGTTATAGGCAAGTACCATCCGCACGGCGACCAGGCGGTCTACGACGCCATCACCAGGATGGTGCAGGACTTCTCCATGAGGTACCCCCTCATCGACGGCCAGGGCAACTTCGGCTCCATAGACGGCGATGCCCCGGCTGCCATGCGTTACACGGAGGTGCGCCTCTCAAGGATCGCAGAGGAGATACTGGCCGACATAGAGAAGGACACCGTCGGTTTCAAGGTAAATTACGACGAGTCCCTGAAAGAGCCCATCGTAATGCCCTCGCGCATCCCCAACCTGCTGATAAACGGCTCGTCCGGCATCGCGGTCGGCATGGCCACCAATATCCCGCCCCACAACCTGACCGAGGTGGTGAACGCCACGATAGCCTTCATCGACAAACCGGATATCACCATCCCCGAATTGATGGAGCATATACCCGGCCCCGATTTCCCCACGCAGGCATTAATTTACGGCAGGAAGGGCATCAAGGACGCTTACGAGACCGGGCGCGGCCACATACTCCTGCGGGCGACCACGAACATCGAGAAGGGGAAGAAGGACGGCCGGGAATCGATCATCATCACGCAGCTTCCCTACCAGGTGAACAAGGCGCGCCTCATCGAGAACATCGTCGAGCTCGTCAACCAGAAGAAGATCGAGGGCATATCGAACATCCGCGACGAGTCGAACCGGGAAGGCATCCGGGTCGTCATCGAGTTAAAGCGGAATGAGATGGCCATGCCCATACTCAATAAGCTCTATAAGCAGACGCAGCTCCAGACGACATTCGGCATCATATTCCTGACCATCGTCAACAACCAGCCCAAGTACCTGACCCTGAAGGAGATGATAAGCCACTTCGTCAACTTCAGGAAGGAAGTCGTAACCCGCCGCTCCACCTTCGAGTCTGAACAAGGCCCAGGACCGCCTGCACATACTCGAAGGGCTGAAGATCGCCCTCGACAACATCGACCAGGTGGTCGCGATCATCAGGCGCGCGAAGAACACCGAAGAGGCGAGAAACGGTTTGATGAGCGCCTTTTCCCTCTCCGAGAGGCAGGCACAGAGCATCCTCGACATGCGCCTTGCCCGCCTCACGTCGCTCGAGCGCAACAAGATAACCGACGAGCTTGCAGCCGTCACCGAAGAGATAAAGCGGCTCTCGGCCATCCTGAAGGAAGAGCGCCTTCTCATGGAAGTCATAAAGAAGGAACTTACCGAAATCAGGGACAAGTACGGCGACGGCAGGCTGACGGACATAGTGGACGAGCTGCCCGAGATTACGATCGAGGACATGATAAAGGAAGAAGAAGTCGTCGTCACGATCACTTACGGCGGCTATATAAAGAGGACCCCCCTCGACCTGTACAAGCAGCAGTTGCGCGGCGGCAAGGGCAAGATAGGCATCGCCGTGCGGGATGACGATTTCGTCAACCAGCTCTACATCGCCTCGACCCACTCATATATTATCCTGTTTACGACCGCCGGCAGGGCGCATATCAGGAAGGTCCATACCATACCGGAAGCCCATCTTACCGCGAAGGGAAAGCCGGTGATAAACCTCATCAAGGCGGAGAAGGACGAGAAGATCACGGCGGTAACGCACGTGAGGGATTTTCCGGAGGACAGGTACCTCTTCATCGCGACGAAAAAGGGCCGTGTGAAGAAGATCAGCATGGCCCTGCTCAAGAACGTGCGGCAGCCGGGCATAAAAGTGATCGACCTTCCCGACGACGACCACCTGATGGACGTGCTTCCCGTCAACCCCGGCTCGGACCTCGTCCTCGGCACGAAGAAAGGCATGACCATCAGGTTCAGGGAAGAAGACGTGAGGCCGATGAGCAGGATAGCTTACGGGGTCATCGGCGTGCGCCTGCGCAAGGGCGACGAGCTTGTCTCCGTGGACGTGATGAACGACGCCTGCTCGCTCTTTACGGTTACTGACAAAGGGTTTGGCAAGCGCGTAGACTGCAAAGAGTATAAGAACCAGGCCAGGGGCGGCATCGGCCTCATAAACGTGAAGTGCGAGCAGAAGAACGGCGAGGTGGTCGGCGCCAAGAGCGTGGGCCCCAGCGATGCCGTTATACTGGTGACGAATACGGGCAGGACCATAAGGTTCAACTCCGCCGAGATCCCCGTCCACTTCAGGGGCGGCCTCGGCGTGAAGCTCATGGGCCTGAAGGACGAGGAAGAAAGAATCAGCGGGTTCGGGATTATAAGCGAAGACTAGAGCGCAATGGAAAGCCCTAATGCCTCTTCCTTTTCATGAGGGGGAGGCTCCGGCGGCTGATGCAGCCGGAGGGGGCGACGCGAGCCCCGATAATTGTGGTTCGGGATTATAAGCGAGGACTAAGACAGAATGAACCTGGCGGTAATCGGCGCAGGGGCATGGGGAACAGCCTTCTCGATGCAGCTTGCCTCCGCCGGCCACAAAGTCCTTCTCTGGGTCTATGAGCCGGACCTGCTTGAAATCATACGGACAACAAGAGAAAACACCTACTACCTGCCGGGCGTCCCACTGCCGGAAAATATCGATTTCACGGGCGACCTCGAAGCTGCCGCCACATTCAGTGACGATATTGTTATAGCCACGCCTTCATTCGCCCTGCGGCCGGTGGTCGGCGCCATAGCAGGGGCGCTTTCGGCCAGGCGGCTCCTTGTGATAACCAAGGGGCTGGAACGCGCTACGCTCTTTACGATGAGTCGCATTGTGGCCGACGTCGAAGGTCAGGGCACGCAAGTCGCGGTCCTGTCCGGCCCCTCGTTCGCACTCGAAGTAGCCAGGGGCTGTTTCACCTCCGTAGTCATAGCATCCGCAGACAAATCGCTCGCGCGCCGCTTCCAGGAGATAAGCCACACGGGCGCTTTTCGCGTCTACACGACCGACGACACGGCCGGCGTGGAGCTGGGCGGGGCGCTCAAGAACGTCATGGCCATAGGGGCGGGCATCATCGAGGGCCTGGGCCTCGGAAGCAACACGCTTGCCGCGTACATGACGCGGGCGCTGGCGGAGATCAAGCGCCTCGGGGGCAGGATGGGAGCGCGGGAGACGACGTTCATGGGGCTTTCGGGCATGGGGGACCTGATACTCACCTGCACCGGCCCCCTGAGCAGGAACAGGACATTCGGCATCGAGCTGGCGAAGGGAGGCGTCCCCGCCGCCCTGATCGCGTCACGCAAGGCCGTAGTCGAAGGATATTACACGATTGCGGCCGCACAGAGGCTTTCGCGCGAGGTAGGCGTGGAGATGCCCATCACGAGCGAGCTGCACCAGGTACTTTACGCAGGCAAGGACATAAGGACCGCCTTCGAGGACATAAGAAAGCGGGACACCAAGGATGAAGACGCCTGATCGGCGTCACCGGCCCGTCTATTCAAACGAAAAATCGAGGAACAGCTTCTCCGGCCCGTTGTCCGTCTCGAAGGTGAACGACAGGGAGATTACGGGCAGCTTCGTTATGAAGTTGATCTCCACGTTCTGGCCGATGATGACCGTCGGCAGGGCCGCCTTGAGATTGAAGCCCAGCTTTTCGATCTCCAGCCTTGTCTGCCCGGATATGATGTTCGTAAGCTCGCCGATCGCGTCCACTACGTCGGGGGTCACCGACGCCGCCTCTTCGTCGACAAACCTCTTGTAGATGTAAGCCGCGCCTTTCTTGCTGAACGACAGGCTGAACGTGCCCTTCCTGTCCCCGGCAAAGCCGATCACGCCGGTCACGTCGCCCGAGCTGTAATTGTCCTTCTTCAATACCGGCTTGCCCATCACGATATCGAGGGACAGCATCTTTTTGAAGACGTTCTGGACGGCTGCCAGGTACGCGTTTACAAATCCCGCTTCCATCATGCCGCCTGCCGGCTCTTGGCCTTCGCCACGGCCTTCTGGATGGCCTCCTGAAGCCTGTCGGGCGTAAACGGCTTGACAATATAGTTATCGACGCCGTTCTTGATGGCCTCCATGACGCTGTCCTTCTGCGCCTCGGCCGTCACCATGATGAAGGGGATATTCTTGACCGCGTCGTCTTCCTTGCATATTTTTAGGAACTCTATGCCCGTCATCTCGGGCATGATCCAGTCGCTGACGATCAACTCGAAGCTCGAGTCTTTCTTCAGTATCTCGAACGCCTGACGGCCGTTCTCCGCCTCCGTCACATCCGTGATGTCGATCTGCCTCAGCACGTTCTTAATGATCTTCCTCATGGTAGCAAAATCATCGACTACCAGCGTCTTCATAGCTCCTCCTGTAACAAGCTCGCTATTAGCGGGGATAGGCAAAACAACCGCCGCCATCGTCCTCCCCGCTCCCCTAACCCGGCTCTAAGTGATTAATCGGCAAAAAGGGAGTATTACTTAACACCTTTCACTAAAATCGGGTATTTTTACCCAGGCCCCAGTTTTAAGGGGGGAAGGGCGCTATGAACAGGCAGCGGTTTCTTATAATTGTCAAATAAATTTGTTCGTGCTATCATCGTATTATCTTCATACTGCTGGGGCAGTCCACTAAGCTAATTAAACCCGTTTCTGTGAGAAGCAAAGTCTTTTGACAACGGAGAGACGCGCCTATGGCGGAAACTTCATCCTCCGATAAAGAGCATATCCTGTTGGTAGACGACGAACCCGATGTCTTGGAGACTCAGGCACAGGTTCTCAGACGTATCGGATACTCTGTAGAGACGAGCGCAGATCCCATCGAGGCGATCAGTGTCTTCGAGGAAAACCCGAACCGATTCAAACTTGTAATAACGGACGAGATGATGCCGCATATGCGCGGTACAGGGATGGCAGCCCGGATGAAGGCTGTGCGCCCCGATCTCCCCTTCATTATAGTCACTGCCGGTCTTGACCTTGAAAGGACTCTAAAAGAAGCGGAAGCCATGCAAATCGATCACGTCCTTATGAAGCCGCTAAACATGCTATCCTTTGAGGCGGCTATCAAGACGATCCTATCTTAAAGCAATCAGAATATCTTGTTATCCGTCAAAAGCCTTCTTCCGGCTGTCGAGTACCTGCCGCACCGTCTTTGCCAGTTTGCTCGCAGCCACAGGCTTCATGAGGAATTCGGCAATACCCGCTTGCTTTGCCTTCTTTGGCGACAAAGTGTCGCTATAGCCGGTAAAAAGGATTATGGGGAGATCGTTCCTGACCGCCACGATCTTCTCGGCGAGCTTCACGCCCGTCAGTTCGGGCATCACGTGGTCGGTGACGACCAGATCGAAGGCTCCGGGCTTGCTCTTAAACTTCTTCAACCCTTCTCTTCCATTCTTGGCTGTAGTCACCTGATAGCCGAGACGTTCAAGTATCTTAGAAAGCATCTCGACGACGTCCGGCTCGTCGTCAACGATTAGCACCCTCTCGTTGCCTCTAGGAAGGGAGCCTTCTTTGGCCCTTTCCTCTTTGGCTGCTCCCTCGTGCAACGGGAGAAACACCCTGAAGGTCGAGCCTTTGCCTATTTTCGTATCAACGGTAATGCCGCCGCCATGGCTCTTGACGATGCCGAATACGACCGCAAGCCCCATGCCCGTTCCCTTACTCTTGTCCTTCGTCGTAAAGAACGGCTCGAATATCCTGTCACGAATCTTCCTGGGTATGCCTGTGCCTGTGTCGCTCACGGTAAGGACGACGTACCGTCCGGACTGCATGTCCTCATCAGGCTTCGGGTCGTTCTGCCCTATGGTGACATCGGATACGCCTATTGTAAGGACGCCGCCGTCTTCTCTCATTACGTGATCGGCATTGGTCGACAGGTTCATTATAACTTGCTGCAATTGAGAAGGGTCGGCTAGGACGGTATCAAAGTCGGTTACGGCATCGACCTTGATCTCGATGGTGCTGGGCAGCGTGCCTCGTAGCATCTTGGTGGTCTCTTTTACGAGAGGGATTAGACTGAACGGTCTTTTTGCCCCCTGTTGCTTCCTGCTGAAGGCCAGAATCTGCTTCACAAGGTCGCTCGCCCGGCGAGATGCCTTAAGTATCTGATCAAGTTGATGCCCGATCCCGTTCATGCTGTTGCCTACCTCATCATGAGCAAGCTCGGCATTGCCCATGATGACGGCAAGCATGTTGTTGAAGTCATGGGCTATGCCTCCGGCGAGGGTGCCGACGGCTTCCATCTTCTGAGATTGCGCTAACCGTTCTTCTATCTGCTGCCGTTGTTTGGTCTCTTCTATCAGTTTGTCGTAGGCATCCCGTAGCTCCACGGTGCGATCCTCAACCCGTTGTTCAAGCTCGTCACGGGAACGACGGAGCTCTTCTTCTATCCGCTTTCGCTCCGTGACGTCTATCTGAACGCCGATCATGCGGACAGCCTTCCGCTGCTTGCCCTCTCCCTGAAAGTAGACCTGTCCTTTACCCAGAGTCCAATGGACGGAGCCGTCGTCCCATATGATACGGTATTCACCCTCGTAACGGCCGTTCGCACCGGGCGTCAAAGATTCCCTGACAGACTGCCTGAGCCGGGCGCGGTCGTCGGGATGAATACACTCTATGAGCCGGGCATAGTCAAGTTTCTCGTTTTCGCCTACGTCCCACATCCGCCGCATGTTTGCGTCCCATGCTATCTCACCCGTGACAACATTGTAATCGAACGTGCCTATCTGAGCAGAATCGAGTGCAACGCGAGACCGCTTTTCCGTATCCCTAAGCACCTTCTCAAGTTCTCTTTGCCCGGTAATGTCTTTGAACAGGGCATGCAGGAACTTTCCGGTCGCAACAGTCTCCATTGATGAGGAGACGAGAAGGAAGAGCAGGGAGCCGTCGTCAAGGACAATCTTCATCTCCTCGTCCTTGACATACTCTCCTTTCAGGAGAGAGCGCATAAAGGGCCAGTCATCTGCGGCGTATTCGGTTCCGTCGGTACGGAAGGCTTTGAATTGAGTGAACTGGGCAAAGCCGGCGAGGGGCGAGAACTTTGTTCGAAACATCTTGCTGGCAGTATTAGTAACACTGAGATACTTTGTATCGCTCCTAAAGAGCAGGCTACCTGTTCGCAGGGCCGGGAATCGTTCGGCGCTCTCAGAGGAACTTACAGGGGGGGGAGCCTTCTGGTGTCAAAGGGTTGTCCCTATTCTTTGCTGTGGAGGATTGCCTGTCAGAGGGATCGGTTCTTCTCTTTCTCATGCCCTGTCCTGTTATATTAATCGTTGTGAGAAGAGACTGCGCAAGGAAGCCGTGGCGTCCGTATGGGCCGGCAAAACGGCTGGTCTTTTCACGAATAATTATACAGAGCCGTTTGAAATCCGTCAAGGATAGCAGATGTTTAGCATTTTCTGTACGTCGGTGGTCTATTCCCGTACAGGGGCTAAATGTTTCGAGGATGGAGCGGCAGATATCCTCTGGGCACACCCGCTTCTCGGCATTATTTGTTTCACTACAGGCTCGCCCGGCTCTTTGATAGAGTTGCGGGATCGCTGACATGAGGCACCGACAAGATAGCACCCGGTAAGCAGGTTATAAGCACCTTGTTTTTGCTGATATTTCAGCAACACAAAAATAAGCATTTTAATATCGGTGCATCAAGGCCGGTGACCTTGCCTTCATAACCCTGAGACATTACTATGTTTATACGTCTGTCCGGAGGGCCAATGGCCCGGATGCCGGATCATCCCATTAAATTATCCTCCGACCTGTTGTACGAACTGGCAGTCAGGGAGTGCCGTCGGAGGAAAGGGAGCAGGTGCCCATGAAAGAAAAAGTATGTCTCGTCATCGTAGTCGATGACGAAAAAGAGGTGGAGGAGTGCCTACAAACAGTACTCGGAAGGCTGGGTTACGATGATGTCTCCTTCTACGATCCCTTGAAGGCTATTGAATACCTGCGTGACAGTGACGGGAGCATCGATCTTATCCTGAGCGATATAGCCATGCCCGGAATTGACGGAATCGAGCTAGCAAGAAGGGCGGGGGAGATAAAGCCGGATGTACCGGTTATCCTTTTGAGCGGCTATTCGGAAAGATTCCCTGAAGCAGCCGCCCTTCCAAATGTGAAAGGCGTCCTGCACAAGCCCGTTCTCAGGGCTGATCTTGCCGAAGCAGTCGAGAATGTCATCAAGGGTTGCGGACACCGGAATAAGAGAATATAGAAAATTAGCCGGCGCCATAGGCAACGACCGTGGCCTTCGAAGGTTCTCCCTTGAACTATCGCTATAGCAGGTCTACTATTTATTCATGGGCTTCCCGCAGCTTGTGATGGTAGTTGACGACGAGCATATGATTGAACAAATGATCGAGGCCCACCTTAAAAAAAAGGGCTATGAACATGTTTCATTCCACGACGCCCTCGCAGCCATGGAATTTTTTCGTGACAACTATGACAACATCGGTCTCGCCATCATCGACCTTACCATGCCGGCCTTAAACGGCGATGAAATGGCGGCGCGGATGCGCGTATTAGCTCCCAAACTGCCTATCATAATCATGACGGGCCACTTGGACATTCAAAACATCGACCACAATGTCAACATGTTCCTATCCAAGCCCGTAGAGAGAGCAGACCTCCTCAAGGCAATCGACGAGTTAATTGGCCCGGCCTGTCGGTCGGAGGACAATCGTTGAGATAGCCCTCTATTCCCTCGTTTCTTTCGCTCTCTTTGTCTTTAAAGAATACACCTGCTTTCCTCGGTCGGCGTCGTCATGGCGCGACACCGGGGCGACGTGTTCGGCCCCTATCATCCCCATACACTGTTGCAATTACAGGGGATACAGGGTTTCACTATGCGGGCTTGAATCCCGCCGGATCGAAGGGTTTTGCTCGGCCGGATATAGTGTGAAACGGACTTATGGAATGCTTATACTGTACAACAGGTGGCGGTGACGGGCGTAGAATCCTCTCTTGACATTAAAATGAGCTGTGGAGGAAGCATGAAAGACCTGCACGAGATATTTACGGTCTTCAAGAAAGACTTTCCGGCTGTCTATGAAGAGTACGAAGCCTTTGGCAAGGTAATACATGAACAATCAGGACCGTTGCCTGAAAAGGTCCGCTGGCTGATCAAGATAGCCGTCTCGGGGGCCAGCGGCCACAGACTTGCTCTCGAAACCCACATAGCAAAGGCGAGGGAGGCGGGGGTAAAGGAAGACGAGATCAAACATGCCTTGCTTCTGATCATACAGACAACGGGATTCCCCATGTTCATGGAAGCCTACTCCGTTTATAAAAAGGTGAAATAGCCGGGCCTTTTTAAATACGGCCTTCCTGATCGCCCCGTTCGTTCTGTTCGCTTTAGCAGTTTCTACCTCTTAGCTTTTTATCCAAAACGCGATAATGGAATTAAACGATCACCCCGCCGCCAAGCACCCTCTCGTGATCGTACAGCACTACCGCCTGGCCCGGCGCTATTCCCCACACCGGCTCGCGGAACGTCACGTCCAGCACGCCGTCCCGCAAAGCATACTCGCACGGCTCCTCCTTCTGCCTGTACCGCACCTTCGCCCACGCCTCCCCCTGCGCCGGCCCGCCGAGCATATTCACGTCCTCCGCCGTGAGGCGCGTCCGCAGCAGCGCCTCCCTGGGGCCGACGACCACCACGTTCTCCGACGCCCTGATGCCCACCACGTACAGCGCCTCTTTGTAAGGCACGCCGATCCCCCTTCTCTGCCCGATGGTATAAAGGTGCGTCCCTGCGTGGGCCCCCACTTCCCTGCCGTCCGCTGTTACGATGGGGCCCCTCTTGCCGACGATGCGCTCCTTGAGGAAGGCCCGGTAGTCGTTGCCGGGGACGAAGCAGATGTCCTGGCTCTCCACCGGCGCCTTGCAGCCGCCTTCCGCGCCGAAGGCCGCGGCAAAGCCTGCGCGCACCTCGGCCTTCCTGTAGGAGGCCAGGGGGAAGACGAGCCGGGGGAGGTCTTTTCGCCGGACCGGGTAAAGGAAATACGACTGGTCCTTCAATACGTCCTTACCCTTTTTCAGGACATGCCCCTCGGGCGTTGCCTCCACGGCCGCGTAATGGCCGGTAGCTACGAGGTCTGCGCCCATCGCAGCCGCCTTATCGAGGAACGAGCCGAACTTGACGTACCTGTTGCAGAGGATGCACGGGTTGGGCGTCCGCCCCGCCGCGTAGTCGTCCACGAACGGAGCGATGACGTGCGTCTCGAAGGCCTCGCGCATGTTCATGACGTAATGCGGGATAGAAAAGGCGTCCGCCACCTTCCGCGCCCTGTCCATCTGGACGGCCGAGCAGCACATCCTGGGGTTGGACGCGCTCCTCATGCCCGACGGCAGGAGGTCGAACGTAATGCCGACCACGTTTAGGTCGCTGCCTTTCAGCAGCCAGGCCGCATACGAGCTGTCGATGCCGCCGCTCATCGCCACGAATACCGTTTCCATACCTGAATATAACATTATTTTAGGCGGAGGCGACGACCAAATCATGCCCGCTTCCCTGCCCGCGCCGCAATCCGGGGAAGCAAATCTTTGCCCTGCCCCTTGAATCCGCGACAGAAGCGAATGACAATAAATGACCCTGCTGTACACAGCAGGGTAACCAGGCCACGAGCGAAAGCGAGTTTTTGAGGGGGAGGCTCCGCGAGCTTTGCTCGTGGAGGGGGCGACGCTAGCCCCCAACTTGAAACTAAGCGAAATTTCTGGTATTATGAGTTTGGTTTTCCATAAGGAGGTTCAAACTCATGGGCAAAAAGTTACGGTTCTCGTTAGGGATCCTCCTGACGGTCATTTTCGTCCTCGGCTTCCTGGCCGGAGCGCACGGGAACAAGATAGTCAGGAGCGCCCAAGGACAGGAGGTGTATGAATACCTGAAAACACTCTCCGACGTCCTCGACATAGTAAAGAACAACTATGTCGATAAGGTAAATGACCGAGACCTTATCTACGCGGGCGTGAAGGGGATGGTCGAGTCCCTCGACCCGCACTCCTCTTTTCTGACACCCGACATGTACAAGGAAATGCAGACCGAGACCAAAGGGGAGTTCGGCGGCATCGGTATCGAGATCACGCTAAAAGACGGTTTTCCGACGGTAATAACGGCAATAGAGGACACGCCCGCTTACAAGGCCGGCCTCAAGTCCTCAGACCAGGTCGTAAAAATCGATAGCAAGCCTACGAAAAATATGGGTCTCGTCGACGTCGTCAAGCTCATCAGGGGCCAAAAGGGCAAGTCGGTAACGCTGACAATAATGCGCGAGGGCTTCAATATACCCAAGGATTTTCAGGTCAAGCGCGATATTATCACCGTCAAGAGCGTCAAATACAGGATGCTCGACGATAACTACGGCTACGTGCGCATCACCCAGTTCCAGGAAAGGACGGGGAAAGACCTGAGCGCAGCAATCAAAGAGCTTACAAGACTGGCCAAGGGCGGCAACCTGAAAGGCGTACTCCTCGACCTGCGGAGCAACCCGGGCGGGCTGCTCGACCAGGCGGTGGACGTTTCCGATAAGTTCCTGAGCGACGGCCTCATCACCTACATAGAGGGCAGGAAGCCCGAAGAGAAGGTGAAATTCTCGGCGCACAACAACAAGTCCGATTACACGGGGCCGCTCGTAGTCCTCGTGAACGAGGGGAGCGCCAGCGGCTCGGAGATCGTGGCCGGAGCGCTTCAGGACACGAAAAGGGCCATAATCGTAGGGACGAAGACCTTCGGCAAGGGGTCCGTGCAGACGATCATACCCCTGCCGGACGGCTCGGCGGTGCGCCTCACGACGGCCAAGTATTACACACCCGCAGGCCGCTCGATCCAGGCGGACGGCATCAACCCGGACATCGTGGTCGAGAACGACCTGACCCGGACGAAGGGCGAGAAATATACGCCGATAAAGGAAAAAGACCTCGACAGGCACCTGGAGGGCGCGAAGAAATCGGTGGAGCCGCAGGTGGAGCCGCCTAAGCTGGAAGAGAAGAAACACGAGGAAAGCGCACCGGCCGTCGACGGCCTGGGGCTCGCAAAGACGGATGAAGACGATATCCAGCTTGCAATGGGGCGCCAGATACTGAAGAGCTGGCAGGCACTCAGGGGCAAATAGAGAAACGCAACCGGGATACGGCTTTTACGGAGAACCAACGAAGGGGTGATGTTAGCCCCGGTATTTGAAAATGCCTTTTCCTTTTTATGAGGGGGAGGCTCCGCCGGCTTTGCCGGGGGAGGGGGCGACGCTAGCCCCAGTAATTGCACCAACGGGGGAGGCGACGAGCCTCCCCTTCCATTCTGCCGGAATGCGCCTGGGCTTCCCCGACGCATCGACACAAACCATCAACGTCTCTCCGTCGGCGATCGGCCTGCCGCCCTTGGATACAGCGTGGTGCAGGGAAAACTGGGCGTTCTTAACCACAACGACGGACGTCTCCAGATCGACCTCGTCCCCATACCGCAGCTTTTCGTTCAAATCCACCCGGGCGGACTTGACCATAAGGTAGACGCCTTTCTCCTCCCATTCAGGCAGCGAAATGCCGAGGGACAATAAATGCTCGTACCAGGATTTTTCAAAGAGCTTAAGATAGTTGGCGAAGTAAACAACGCCCCCGGCGTCGGTGTCCTGGTAGTATATCCGCGTGCGGTACATATGTTGTGAGACGATAGCATGTGTGGAGGCGCGGGGTCAATCGGCGGATGAAAAATCGGTGGGTAGAGAGTGACTGCTTTTGATACATCTTGCTTCCATGAAGGTCCCCGCCGTCTTTTGCATACAATGCCGCCGTTTTCGGGGTAATCATACGATGCTGGGAGGTTGTAATCTACACACATCGTCGTCGCTTCGCGCCCGTGAGCTTCCTGTAGTCGAGGTTTTGGTATTTTCCTTGAGAATGCAACATTTGAAATGCAAATCTTCAATTTGTGCTTGAAAACCGGGGCTATTTCCATGGGCAAGTTTCCACTTGACTCTCCATTCCCAAAAGAGTATTTTTCGATTGTCAGATTCCACGTGTTTCTGATTAACCCAGCACGCTAGCCTCAACTTTTATTGCGTGTCGTAGAGAAAGAGCTTCAGAAGGTGCCCAAGTGGATGAAAACGAAGGCAATCACCTATCGCCTGCAAAAACCGGAAGGGGAATGAAATGGCTCTAAGCATGAAGGACCGGCTGGATGGTTTACCGCTGTCCCGCTGGCATTGGAACGTGATGCTGATATGTTCACTGGGATTTTTGTTTGACGGTATGGACAACATGATGATTTCATTTGCCCTTCCGGTATTGATCAGTACCTGGAAACTTACTTCCCGACAAGCCGGGATAATCGGAAGTGCCGGCGTTGTCGGTATGGTGATAGGATCGTTCGTTTTTGGAATTTTGGCCGATTACCGGGGCAGAAGATATGTCTTTCAGACGACTATACTCGTGTATAGTCTTTTCACTGGCTTCTGCGCATTATCTGCGAATTGGGTAATGCTCATTGTCTTTCGCCTGATTGTCGGGACTGGGGTTGGAGGCCTTATTCCGGTTGACACCGCATACCTGACAGAGATGACTCCTCCCAAATACCGTGGAAAATTCCTTAGCCTCTTTAACGGAGCATGGCCAATTGGAGCCGCGGTCGCGGGTCTCCTTTCTTATTTTTTGGTTCCGGTTTTTGGTTGGCGGATTCTGTTCGTAATAGGCGTATTGCCGGCCTTGATAGTTTTTTGGATCCGAAGATCCCTTCCCGAATCTCCCCGTTACCTTGTAAGCAGGAAGAAATTTGAGGAAGCCAAAAGAGAAATCTTTAAGATTGAAAAAAGAGTGCTGGGCAAAACGTCAGAAGAGGAAATAGTTTTTGATACGAACGTAGAGCAGCCCCCCCGCTCCAGTTTTGCAGAACTTTGGACCAGGCGCTTGCTAAAATCTACAATCGTCTCGATGATTCTCTGGTGGTGTCTGTCGTTTGCCTATTTTGGTATTTTTATTTGGTTGCCCACTTTACTGACCAAAATGGGCGTACCTGTGGCCCGAGGGTACCTTTTAACAACCATCACCCTTCTAAGCGCAATTCCCGGTTTCGTAGCCGCCGCCTATTCCGTGGAGATCTTCGGGAGGAAAAAGACCCTTGTCGTATCATTCATCCTTTTTGCCTTTTTCACTTACATGTTTTTCCATGCAACCACCCAGGGAACGGCGTTAGCTGCTTTAATGCCACTCTCTTTCTTCAACGAAGTCGCCTGGTGTGCAGTATACGCTTATACTCCGGAATTATTTCCGACGCGAGCAAGAGGTACGGGAGGGGGTTGGGCTTCCACTTTTGGCCGTACGGGGTCGATTATCGCTCCATCTATTGTCGGCTTTTTTGTTGATATAAGCCGGACCACAGTAATGTGGGTATTTGTCGGCGTGCTGATTCTTGCTGCCGTAACTACCTTGGTGGGTATCGAAACAAAAGGTAAACGTTTGGAAGACCTTTGGCCGGATTAACAGCCTGACCTAACCGTTCTGATTGTTATTGACGCACAGAATGATTTTTGTGCTACATCAGCGACAAGGAAAAGTAGATCGAACGAAATACAGGCGGGAGGAAGCGGAAGATGATAGATGACTTGAGAACCCAACTGGAAGCCGTGGAAAACTGGGGAGAGGTGTTGCACATCCGGAAGGAGGTAAACCCCCGGTTTGAGCTTCCGGCGATTTGCAAGAAACTCGAGGCGGGAAAAGCAGTGATCTTCGAAAAGGTAAAGGGATATTCCATGCCCGTGGTGGTGGGCCTGGACAACAGCCGTTCCCGAATGGCCCGCGTCCTGGGCACCGATGACTTCGGCCTGACTCCCCGATATCTGGAGGCGATCCGCAATCCCTTACCCCCGGTGGTCGTGAAAGACGGGCCCGTCAAGGAAGTAAAGATTACACGGGACATCGACCTCCTGAAGACCCTGCCGGTCATCACCCACTACGAAAAAGACGGGGGACCCTATATCACCGCCGGGGTGGTCATAGCCGAAGACAAGAACCGGGGCGTTCGCAATATCTCCTACCAGCGGATGCAAATCACGGGGAAAGATGAGATCGGGCTTCTCATTCAGCCCCGGCACCTCTGGAAGCTCTACACGGACAGAGAAAAAGAGAACCAACCTTTAGAAGTGGCCGTGGCCATCGGGCTGGATACCGGCATCCGCCTCGCCGGGGCGACCTGGGGTTCCCTGATCCCCCTGGGTTTCGATGAACTCTCCATTGCCGGAGCCCTGAGACAGAAGGCCGTGGAGATCGTACCCTGCGAAACCGTGGGGGTCATGGTCCCCGCCCGGGCGGAGATCGTCCTGGAAGGAGAAATCCTGCCGGGGACGCGAAAGACCGAAGGCCCTTTTGCGGAGTTCACCGGGACCTACGGTGACGTCTGGGAGAATCCCGTTCTCCGGGTGAAAGCCATAACCCACCGGAGGGAGCCGATCTATCAGGACCTCTTAACCTTCACGCCCGAACATCATCTGCTCCTGGGCGTCCCCTATGAGCCCGTGGTCTACCAGGCAGTCAGGACCTATGTCCCCGGAACAAGGGCGGTGCATATTACCCCGTCCGGTTGTGGCAAGTTTCATGTCGTAATCTGCATCCGGAAGGAACATGAGGGAGACGGCAAGGACGCGATCCTGGCCGGCCTCTACAGCGTCCGGGACATCAAGCTGGTCACGGTGGTGGATGAGGACGTGGACCCTTTTAACCCCCGGGACGTGGAGTGGGCGGTGGCCACGCGATTTCAGGCAGACAGAGACCTGGTTGTAATTTCCGGGGCCAAAGGTAATGAGCTGGACCCGTCCTGCCCCCAGTTGGCCCTGACAGCCAAGATGGGGATTGATGCCACCAAGCCCTTAGCCCGGAGCGAGCGGTTCGAGAAGATCCGCATCCCCGGGGTTGAAGACCTCAAGGTCCAGGATTATTTATGACCCGGAGGCCATTCATTCCGTAACCATGACCGGTGCTTCCGACGCCGGGCGGGGAGGCTCCGCAGGCTTTGCCCGTGGAGGGGGTGCTGAACCCCAATAATTGTTTACTTCGGCTCGGTGGGATAGCCCGCTTTTACCCAGCCGGACCACCCGCCTTTGAGGGCATAAACTTTTGAGTAACCTTTTTTGGAGAAGAGGAGCGCCATACTGGCGCTCGTCGCTTCGTGGAGTCAGTCGCAGTAGAAAACGAGCGTCTTGTCCTTTGGGACCTTCTCCATCATGGCCTTGGCGCTCGATGGGTTCAGCCTGACCGCCCCTTTGATCTTATTGGAGCTATCGTTCCATTCACTGTCTATCCGGGAGTCGAGAATGACTACGTCCGGATTTCCCAACATGGACTTCAACTGTTCCGCAGTCATGCGCGGCACCTTGTCGGCCGAAGTTATCGCCGACATGGCGATACCGGCTGCTACAAGCCCCGCGACGAGTATAATCGCAAGCCATTTCACGACACTAACCCCACTCGCATGTGTCATATTATAAGTGTAAGTGCGGCTGATGTCAGGCGCAAGCGGGAGCGGCTGGAAAGGACAGGTCCGTCCGGTATAGACTATGGCGCCGGGCGGGCAAAAACAAACGCGCAAGGAGACGACCGTGAATACCGATATATGCAGCTTCGAGACGCTGGCTCCGGAAGTGAAGAAATTCCTCAAGCTGATGAAGGATATCCCCCAGCCGCCCATATCGATGAAGACCTACAAGGCCATTCGCCAATTCATGGCGTCCACGGTCAAAAACGTTGAAAGGCAGAGCTTCTCCGGCACCGTGGAGGACATAACTATACCCGGCCCCGCAAGACCCATCCCGGTCCGCGTCTACCGGCCCGATTCAGCGAAAGATCCCCTGCCCCTCCTGCTCTATTTCCACGGCGGAGGGTTTGTCCTGGGAGACCTAGATATGGAAGAAGACACTTGCATTGCCCTTGGCTGGCAGACGCCGTGTGTCGTCGTCTCGGTCGATTACGCCCTGGCGCCTGAGCACCCATCCCCGGCCGCGCGCGAGGAAGCTTACGCAGCCCTCCTCTGGGCAGCCGGACACGCAGGCGAGATAGGGGCGGACGCAGGAAGGATTGCAGTCGCAGGCCAGAGCGCGGGGGGCAACCTGGCGGCAGTCATCTCCATCATGTCGAGGGACCTGGGAGGACCGACTATCGCCTTCCAGGCGCTTTTCTATCCTGCAACGGACCTCGCAGCCGGCGCCAGCCCGTCGCGTCGCGATTTCAGTAAAGGGTTTTTCCTGGACGCACGCGATATGGAAGGGGTCGTTTCCATGTATGTCCCTGACGAGAAGGACCGCCTGCACCCCTATGTCTCACCGCTGCGCGTCCAGGACGCCTCCCGCCTGCCCCCTGCCCTCGTGGTAACCGCAGGATGCGACCCCTTGCGGGACGAGGGGGAGGCATACGCAAGAAGGCTGTCCGATGCAGGCGTAAAAGCGGAAATCTTCCGGCTCGGCGACATGATCCATGCCTTCCTTTACCTCTTCAAATCGGCCGGCAGCACCAGGCGCGTAATCGAGACCACAGCCGCCCGGCTGCGGGAGGCATTCGGCCCCCGCACTTGAGCCGCAATGATTGTAATAAAGCAAGCGTATGCGCCGAGCCGAGCGGGGTGGCTCCGCGAGCTTCGCTCGTGGAGGGGGCGCTGAGCCCCATTGATTGAGACCACAGCCGCCCGGCTGCGGGAGGCATTAGGCCCGGCCTGAGATCCAAGGCCGAGGTCGCGTCTTGTCGGGCGAGACGCCTGTCTTTCCACTCAAGACTTCTGTCTTCCGCCGTAAGACCCGCCCTGCTCCGCTGCGCCATCTTTAGGCGCTTTTTCGCCGCTGTAACCATATGGGGCGAAAGGCACGCTTCTTGTAACAAGTCAGAGGATCGCACAAATAAAACCGGCCGGCGCCTAGCAGGAGAGCATGCGGGTCTTCACTCGTCAGGGACGGAAACGCATTTTCGGAAGCCCGACGTCTTGCGCGGCAGCGGCCTTACTCTCTTTTCTCTTTGCCCTTCTTTCATGCCTTTTTTTATTTCCCACTCCGGCAGGCGCGGTCACAGAGCTCGGCCCTCCCGAACCGATGGCGCGCTACGGGAACTGGTCGGTCGCAGTGGGGGGCTTTTATTACGAAGACAAGCTAATCACGAAATCGCCGACCGTCTTCGAGAATACTAAAACGGTGCAAAACCGCCTCTACTTCGAATACGTTGAAGCAACCTACGGCTTCCTGCCCAACTGGGAGGTTTACGCCCAGGCGGGGGACGTAGATGTGCGGGTCAAGCGCGCCTTTGAATACGAGGACTTCCAGGACACGAAACGTCCCTTCGGCCTGATGGGCTTCAGGGGGTCGGTTTACCAGAACGGGCGATTCTCGTTTGGGCCTTTTATCGAGGCGACCATCTACAGCGATTACGACAGCCGCCTTTCAGGGATAGGCGCTGTCAACGGCCAAAGCGTCAACTTTACGGCAGACGTCCACTACCAGAACCCGTGGGACGCGACAGCAGGCGTAAGCGCCGTGTACAGAGAAAAGCGTTTCGCCGTGTACGGCGGCGCTTTTGGCTACGTGTACAGGGTAAGCATCACGGGCCCGGTCCAGAGCACAACCTTCAACGGCAACCTCCACATCGACTACCAGGAAGAGACCAACGTCGGCGGCTACGTCGGCGTGCGCCTGCTGCTGCCGGAGGGCTTCAGCGCGGGCATCGAGGCCCAGTACAGGGAGAGGTATTCCTTCGGCGTCTCCCTGCATAAATCGTTCTGACCGCAAAAACTCCTCCTTCTTCCGTTCCGCGCCTTTCGGCCTTCCTATTGACAACCGCCTTTCGGCCGTGAAACACTACGACGAGGGTGTGCATGCACTATGCGTGGGTCATAGCCGGCGCCGGGGCGGTCATCGTTCTCTTCGCGCACGGCCTGGCAAGGATGTCCTACGGGGTGATCCTTCCGTTCATGAAGGAGCAGCTCGCCCTCAACTTACACCCAGATCGGCCTGATTGCGACGGGCAACTTCATAGGCTACCTGCTGTTTACAACGTTCGGCGGCTTTCTGGCGGCCCGCTTCGGCACCCGCAAGGTCATAACGATATCGCTCTTCATTACGGGTTTCTTCCTGTTCATCACCGGCTTCGCGAATTCTTTTTCATTCGCCTTCGTCGCCCGGCTGATAACGGGTATAGGCAACGGCGGCTGCTTCGTGCCGATGATGAGTCTGCCCGCCGCCTGGTTCGTTGCGAGGAAGCGCGGCATGGCTATGGGTATAGTCAACATAGGGGTATGCATGGGCCTCGTCCTCTCCGGGTTCTTGCTGCCCTCCTGCATAAGCTTCTTCGGCGCCGAAGGGTGGCGCTGGGCGTGGCGCTTCATAGGCATCGGCGTCGTCGCCTGCGCCTTCCTTTGCTGGGTAGTCATAAGGAACAACCCGGCCGAGAAAGGGCTTTCCATGTACGGGGCATCGGCCGGCGACGCGCAGCCTCCCCAAGTGTTGACGCTTTTCGCCGCCTTCCGCCGCGTAGTCGGTGAAAAGGAGGTCTGGAAGCTTAGCTGCGTCTATCTGACCTACGGCTTTTCTTACATCATCTACGTGACGTTCTTCGTAGCCTTCCTTACGAAAGAGGCGGGGATGACCACTGCCCAGGCGGGCGCCATCTTTGCGACGATAGGCGTAATCGCCATTTTCGGCGGGCTCCTTACCGGCATGCTTTCAGACGTCATCGGCAGGCGGTATGCCTGCATCTGCGTTTACCTGACCCTCGCTCTCGCCTACGCCCTGCCCGCCTTCTTCAGCGGGAAGGCGATCTTTTACGTGTCGGCGGTGCTGTTCGGCCTCGCCTTCTCCGTGCCGGTGCTCATGGCCGCCGCGGCGGGCGATGCGGTTGGCGGCCGGCTCGCCCCGGCAGCCCTTGGCCTCACCACGCTCGTTTTCGCCATCGGCCAGATATTCGGGCCTTACGTGGGCGGCTACATCAAGGACGCGACAGGCACGTTCACATATTCCTTCATGCTTTGCTCCGCCGTTGCCGTAGCAGGGGCGCTCTTCTCTTTGCTCCTTAAAAAGAAGGCACAACCGGAGACCGAAAGGGGCCTCGCCAAAAGAGGGCCGGATGAGGAGAAATCGCCATCTTTGGCTTGACATTCCGTCTTGTTTATCCTACCGTCAAATAATAACGTCCACATTTTCCGAAAGAAATAACGGGGGGAGCCATGGACAGTAGCAGAAGGGATTTTCTGAAGGGCGCGTGCGCCGTCGCAGTCGTGGCAGCGTCGCTGGGAGGCGTAAAGCCGAAAGAAGCGCACGCCGCACCCGAAGCAGGGTCCAAAAGCGGACTGGCAACAGGCCTGACGCTCCTGACGATGAGCCACAGCGACGAATACCGCCTGGGCGCCAAAACTGAAAAGGGTGTCCTCGACGTGCACAAGGCGGCCACGCTGCTCCGTATGCGCGCCCCTGTCACGATGGACGATATGCTACAGAACGAGGAAGGGGCAGCCGTGAACGCAGTCGTGGCGGCAGCCCTCAAGTCGGAATCCGCGCGGACTGCCTTCGCCCCTGAGTACACCGTCGGTTACGGACCGGTAGTTACGCGGCCGGAGAAGATCATCTGCGTCGACCTCAACTACAGGCGGCACGCGGCGGAAGTCGGCGCGCCCATACCGAAGGCGCCCGTTCTCTTCAACAAATACAATACCGCCCTCAACTGTCACAAGGGCTTCATAAAGCTGCCGGTGGAGGTCGCGAAGAAATTCGACTACGAGTGCGAGCTGGTCATCGTAATGGGACGCACGGCGAAGAATGTAAGCGAGGCGGACGCCCTGTCATACGTCGCCGGCTACTGCACGGGTAACGACTTCACCGCCCGCGACCTCCAGAACGAGATGGGCGGCCAGTGGATGCTCGGCAAGACGCCGGACCAGTTCGCCCCGCTCGGGCCTTACCTCGTCACTGCCGACCAGGTCGACCCCGATAAGCTGAAGGTCGAGCTGCGCGTCAACGGCGAGCTCCGCCAGTCGTCGAACACGAGCGACATGATCTTCAACACCCGGAAGATAATCAGCTTCATCTCCCGGTATATCACAATGAAGCCGGGGGACATCATCTTCACGGGCACGCCGGAAGGCGTGATCGCGGGCAAGCCGCCTGCCCACCAGGTATGGCTAAAGCCCGGCGACAAGATCGCGTGCAGCCTCGAAAAGCTGGGCGAGCTGCGGTTTGACCTGACATAGGGAATCGATCACCGCTTAGGTCTGTTTTGCATCTTTCCGGCGCAAACCGGCATGGAAAGTCACGTCAGGTTGCAGCCGGCCTTCCGGGTAATTACACTTAGACAAACAGCTACGGTCTTCATATACGTCCGACAACGGAGGTCGCAAGACGGCTTCACCCTTCAGGCTGCTCATAGTCCGCCTGCCATGCAGGAAAATCTATCCGGTGGGGCCGGTCTACGTCGCATCCGCGATCCGGCGGGCCGCGCCCGACCTGCCTGTACGCCTGCTCGACCTGGCGGCAGTGCAGGCTGCGCCATCAGCCAAAAGGCGTCTTCTTGCTACGGTGATACGCGAATTCCGGCCGGACGCGATCGCCTTCTCCTGGCGTGACCTCCAGGTCTTTGCCCCACAGGACATGGACCACGGACTAAGGCACGCCTTCACGTTCTTTTACGACCCGTCGCTTACAAGGAGAGCCGCCGCAGCCGTCGCGGGCCTCGGCGACATCATTCATTACAAAAGCGCCCTTTCCGAAGGGCTTAGCCTCATGCGGGCAGCCTGCGCAGCAGCCCCGGCAGCGCAAATTGCCGCAGGCGGGCCGGCGATAACAATATTCGGAGACCAGCTCAAGCCGCGCGTGCCCGCGCAGGTACGCCTGATCTCCGACCTGCCGGAGCTCTTCCCTTTCCTCGGCCTTACCCCCCCGGACGACCCCTTCGAGCCGATGCTCGACCTTTCGGCGATCGAGCAGGTCTTCCCGCAGTGGACCGCTTATACGGACAACGAGATAGGCGTGCAGACGAAACGCGGCTGCCCACAGCATTGCCTGTACTGCCTCTATGGCTACCTCGAAGGCAGGCAGGTGAGGCGCAGGCCGCCGGAGCGCGTCGTGCAGGAGATCGCCGGCTACTGCGAAAGGTGGGGTACGCGCCGCTTCTGGCTTGCGGACGCGCAGCTCCTCTCGGGTCCTGCCGATGAAAACCACCTGTCGGAGCTTCTCGGCCGCGTCATCAGTCGCAGGCTCGACCTGACGTGGTCCGGCTATATCAGGGTCAACGGATTGAAAGAACGACTCGCGCGGCTCATGGTCGAATCGGGCCTGTGGGACATCGAGGTAGCCCTCAACTCAGGCGCACAGGGCGTGCTCGACGAGCTTCGGATGGGCTTTTCCGCCGATGACGTAATTGCGGGGCTCGCCGCGCTTGCGCAGGCAGGCTACAGGGGGAAGGTGAAGCTCGATATCTCCCTGAACAGCCCAGGCGAGACGGAAGATACGCTCCGCGAGACGATAAGCGTCGTCCGGAGGATAAAGGCAATGTTCGGCCCGGACCGCGTACTCCCCGTCATTTTCTTCCTCGCAGTCCAGCCGCACACCGGCCTGGAGAAGAGGGCCCTCGCGGACGGCGCGCTGAAGGCAGGATACGACCCGTTGAGCGTCTGGCCCTGGGACGTGCGCAAGCTGATCTACAACCCCCCGCCGCTCGATGCCGTCATAGGACGCTCGTGCGCCCTTGCCTTCCGCAATCAGGCGTCCGAGTGCGGAGACGTTATCATGCAAAACCTGGAAGCGGCCCTTTTCGGCCAAGGAGGTGCTTAAATGCCGGGCACAGGCATTGTCGCCGGTAAGGTAAAGGTCTATTTCGGCTTCTCGCGGATGTCCCATTCGGTGCTCGATATCGGCCACCCGGCAGTGGCGGCGCTGCTCATGCTTGGGCGCATGGCCGCACTACCCTACGCTCATACTCGGCCTCGTCGCCGCCTTTTCCGGTTACACGGCCGTCTTCGCCCTCAACGACCTGATGGACTTCAAGGTGGACACTGAACGGATCGAGCAGGCGCGCAGGGACTTCACCGCCTTCGACCTGGACGTACTCGGCGTCCGCCACCCCATCGCGCAAAAAGTGCTCACTTTCCGGCAGGGCCTTGCCTGGGTGCTCTTCTGGGGCATCATCTCCCTCGCCGCCGCCTTCATGCTCAGCCCCCTTTGCTTCCTCATGCTGCTCATCTCTATCGGGTTGGAGATGACTTACTGCGCCCTGCTGCGGTTAAGCCACTGGAAGGCCGCGCTCTCCGGTCTGATGGTGGGGGCCGGGGCGCTCGCGGGCGTCTTCGCGGTCGACAACACGCCGTCTATCTCTTTCAGCTTCCTGATATTCATGTGGTCGTTCTGCTGGGAGGTAGGGGCGCGGAATATCCCGAACGACTGGACCGACCTTGAGGAGGACACGCACCTGGGGATAAGGACGTTCCCCGTTCGCTACGGCCGGGCAATCTCTGCGCGGGTATCCTTCTGCCTAACATCACTTGCAGTGCTCGCCAGCGTCCTGCTCCCCGTCTACGGCTCCTGTTCGAACCCGGTGCTCTACGAGGCCGGGGCCCTTGCCGCCGGCGCTTTCCTGATGGTGGGGCCTGCGCTCAAATGGCTCCGCGAAGGCACGGTAACAAGCGCCATAGCGCTGTTCAACCGGGCGTGCTTTTATCCGGCGGCCATGCTGGGTATCGCGATAATAGCTATATAGCAAGTATGTGAGGGCGGCCGGGATTAATTTCGCGCCTTTCGCGTCGTTTTCCCAGGCGCGAGCTCTCACTTGCCACCCGCCCGACCGCCTGGCGATGCCGCAAGCTTGGAGCGCGGGTACCCGGCTACCGTTTTATATGCTCCGGCTCGCTTCCTCGAAAAGCAACACGAAATCCATCGAAAATCTCCCGTCTGCCGAAGAGTTTGGCACCTCTTACACCTACGAGGCGTTGAGTTGGCGGTTAGGCTGGAACAAGGATTACCGCAGGAAAGGGCGATCCTCCACCGGACAGACAACATATAGAGCCAAGTCCTCATCTCCTTTGGAGTTACTTGTTTACGGCTGTCCGCTATTCCCCCCTTTCACGGTTGCTTCAGCATGAGACTCGATTCTTCTTTTTTGGTCCGCTCTCACATGAATTTACTTTTCCGGACCCACCGCTGTAGCAATCGCTACAGACGCCGTCGATCTTTCGATGTTTTATAATATCCATGGGATTGCAGGCCCACTATCTATAAGGAGGAACCAATGTCGACGGACCTGAAAGCGTATTTCAACAAGATGCCCCGGTTGGGGTTTCTTGCCACTGCGGGCAAGGACGGAAAGATACATGCCGCCTACTTCGGATCGGCGCAGATGATAGACGAAAAAACGATATTCATGGGCTGCGGCAAGAACCGGACCTTTTCTTATCTCCAGGAGAATCCTTACGCTCTATTCGCTATTATGGAGCCCGGTCAGACCCCGCCCGAATGGAAGGGAGTAAGGATTTATCTGAGAATGACTGAGTGTCAGACGTCCGGCGAGAGGCTCGATTCTTTGAAGGCCCAGCTTAGGGCAAAAGCGGGAGAGTCCGCCGCGAACATGATGCACGCAGCCATCACCTTTGAGGTACAGGAGGTAAGACCCTTCGCCGACTTCGGACAGGGCTGGGAGAAATCGATATAGGCCAAGCCGCACGGAAAGGCGAGTCATGCCGGCCATTCTAATCGCCTATAGGATCCTGGAGAAGGAGATCGTCCATTCTCTCCCACCGGATGCCAACGAAGATCGATCTGGCCATATTTCGTGAACTCCTTTCGAACCTTCTCGACGAGACGAGCAGCAAGGCACGGGCAGGTAAGCAGCGGATAACGGTAGGTAGGTGCGGCCCTTGTGCTATAATGAAGCGGGAGGCCCGGTGAGAGAGAAAAAGCCTTTATGCCCTTGCACCGAGATACCCGTCTCGGGGACCAGTTCGGGGTTGTGCCTGGGGCGCGTCTGGCTCTTCGAGAGCCTCGAGCCTCCTGATTTGCAGGCCCTCATAGGTTCGGCGGTGAGGAACGTCTATGCGCCGGGCCAGCCGATTTTCGTTCAGGCCAATCCTACCGACCGGATGTTCCTCATCAAGGCAGGGAGGGTTAGGCTGAGCAAGCTCCTTGAAGACGGAACGGAGCTTACCCTCGACATAAGGAAAGCGGGCGATTTCCTGGGCGAGAACATGCTCGGGGAAGAGACCGTCTACCCGGTGACGGCATTGTGCATGGAGGAGACCCTGACCTGCGGATTTACGAAGGAAGGGTTCGAGAAGCTGGTCCTTGGCCACCCGCGCATCGGACTTCAGGTAATGAGAAATCTGAGCAAGCGCATATCATCTCTGTCCAGCCGCATAGAGGCCATGTCCCTCACCCACCTGAGCGAGCGCCTGTACCAGGTGCTTCGCCACGTGGCGCTGGAACACGGGGTCAAAAGCCAGGCCGGTCTGGTCATAGAGTTCCCCCTCACCCATGATGACCTCGGCGTTCCTCGTTGGCGCCCACCGGGTGAGCGTCACGAGGGCGCTCAAGGAATTGAAAAGAACGGGGAGCGTCTCCCAGCAGAAGAGACGCCTGGTGGTACGGGGGGATTAAAAAGGAGGTTCTATGGGAGAAGTCATCCACACATCGCGCATCAGGATCGTGAGGGAGAAGGGCCCCACGCGGAAGGCAGTCATAGAGGGGTTCAACGAGCCGGTATACTACGGCGTCCATAGCGGCATCAAGAAGTTCTACGGCGTCGAACCGGAGAAGGAATATCCCGCCACCCTCGATCATATCATCGCCGCTACGGCCGGCTGAATGATGGGAACACTGGCCGCGGCGCTGGCCAGAAAAGAGATAAACACGAGGGGCGACCTTTACCGGGCAGAAGTAGAGGGTGACATAGAGAACGTTAACGGAGTATTGAAGATCACTCAGATTCGAGTCGACTACCACTTGACGGCAAAAGACGAAAAGGCGCAAGGGGCCCGCGATGCCTTTGCCTCCTACATTGCCTCATGCCCTGCCGCCCAAAGCGTGATCGGCTGCATTGGTATAAAGGACAACCTGATCTTTCACGCAGAGAACTGACAAACCCGGAAGGGAAGAACAAGGAGACACGAATGGAAGCGTTCGGCAGGAGTTTTCTCGACGAAATGAAGGCGCGGTTCGAGATTGATCTGGCTGGGGTGACGACCATCGAGAGCGCCCGTTCCCCGGAGTTGGAGAAGAGGGTTCATCCCCTCCTGCCCACTGCGCGGTCGGTCGTGGTCTTTGCCAAGGAGATATACTCTGAAGTCGTAGACCTACTGAGGCCTTCAAACGAGGCCGGCGAGGCGCACGGCGGGGTACTCCTACCCGTGCATTCGGAGTACCTAAACGGAAGGCTCAACAGGGGAGTGCATGAGCTGGCCGTACACTTCCGGCGACGAGGTTATCGCTCCCTGCCCCTTCCCGCCGTCGCCCCAACAGACCCGCGTTTCTTGGAAGCCCTTATCTCGTACAAGCACGTCGCAGAGCTCGCCGGCATGGGAAAGATCGGTTGGCACAGCCTGTTGATCACGGAGGAGTTTGGGCCACGGGTCAGGCTCGCCTGCCTGCTCACTGAGGCCGACATGGAGCCCTCGCCCCGCACCTTCGACGATCTCTGCTCGGGGTGCGGCGCCTGTGTGACACACTGCCCCGCAAAATCTTTGGAGGTTCCCGCTAATGACACGGCCTATGCCATGAACAAGTTCTCTTGCCGCGCATATCGACAGGCAGGGCTCACCTGCTCCGTCTGCATGAAGGTTTGCGATGAGGCCCTGGGCGGGCGACGGTAATGGCCTTTGCTTCTTTGTTCTTAAATTAGAGAAGTTTACCAGAGAGCCAAATCTTACTTGGCATGGGCTATATCTGCCACCGATTGCCACTGGAACCGTTCATCTTCTCTGTTGAGGGGGCAATAAACGCCTTCAGGAAGAAGCAACTGAAAACCGCTTTACCGAAAAAGGGGCCGGAAGGTTTTCGTCGGGGCACCCGCCCGACGTGAGGAGGGGAGGGTCGTTCGCGTTGTTTTTCGAAGGCGCGCGGCGGAGCGTACTCTTTGTGTACGTGAGCACGCCGCGCCAAGAAAAACAACGCGAAAGGCGCGGAAAGATCCCGGCCCCCCACCCTCTTACCCCGGCTCTATGTGGATTACGCCCGGCTCAGACCTCTTGACGCGCTCCTTCAGCGCCTTCTCCAGGTCTCCGTTGCCTCGCGCACTGCCGCCGCCCCTTCTTCCGGCCGCATTGTGCAATGCACCGTCACCATGAATTCGCCCGGCCCCTCTTCTTCTATCGACACTCGCGTGCAGCCGATAATGCCCTTCCTCTCCCTTACAACCGCCTGCACCGCGCGCGCGAGGCCCTTGTCCTTCCACACGGATACGTCCCTTACCGCCCCGGTCCGCCAGTCGATATGCGTGTTGATCTCCCTGATCGCCGGGTTGTCCCGCCGTATGCGCGCCTCCAGGTCGTCGGCCATCGCGTGCGCCTGCGCGAGCGTCATCTCGCCCTCCATCTCCAGGTCGAGGTCCGCGTGCATCCTGCCTGCGTCGTCATGCACCATGATGTGGTGCACGTTGAAGCCGCCCTGCGCGCCCACCGCCCTGATGCGCTCCACGATGTCTTCGGCCTCCTTCGGCACGGGCCGCACGGTCGCCGTGACGTCCGCGTCCCCGATATGCTCCTTGATCGTCTCCTCGACGCGCCGGCGGATCGAGTAGCCCGTCTCCACGTCCAGGTTCCTGTCGATATCGACGGTCAGGTCCACGAATGTCTGCTTGCCAGCCTCGCGGGTACGCACGTTCTCCACGTCGATCACTTCCGGCATGCCGGAGACGATGTCCTTGATTTGCTCAGTCCTGTGCGGCGACGTCCGGTCGAGCAGCACGCCCGCCGCCTTCCCCACGATGCGCAGCACCATGCGCACCACGATGACGAGGATGAGGCAGGTGGTGGCGATATCGATCACGGAATAGACCGCGCCGTAGGCCAAGGGGGGCCGCCCCGACGCAGCAGCGTATGCGCGTGCGGCATACGTTGCAAGAACGCCCGCCAGTGCGATGGACGAGGTGAGGAAATCCGCGCTGAAGTGGACCGCGTCCGCCTCGATCGCCGCGCTTTTGTATCGTCCCGCTATTTTTGCAAGCGCGCGCGAGCGCTGCATGTCGCACAGGATGGAGACAACGAGCACGCAAGCCGCCCAGATGTTCGGCTCGATAAGGACGGCCTTGAAAAAGAGCCTCTCGATCACCTCTCTGAGGATAAGGGCGATGGCGAAGAAGAGCAGGAGCGACTCGGTGAAGGCGGCCAGGTTCTCCGCCTTGCCGTGGCCGTAGGGATGGTCCGCGTCAGCCGGTTTCTCCGCATACCTGATGGCGAAAAAGGTGACGAGGGTGATGAGGGCGTCGAGGGCGGAATGGAGCGCCTCGGAAAGGAGCGTCAGGTACCCTGTCGCAAGCCCGACCGAAAGCTTCAGGACCACGAGGAGAAGGGCCGTAGCCAGTGAAACGACGGTTACCCTTCTCTTTTCCGCCTGCTCGGTCATGATCATTTAATGTAATCGCCGGACGACTTGCCCGCCCCTTCAGAAGGCATATCCGAGCGTCCCGCCTACGGACACCCGCGCCGTGAACTGCATCTCCAGGCCCAGCCGCAGGCGGTCTATCCCCATCACGGCGAACCGCATGCCGAGGACGCCCCCGACCGGGCTGTCCGTCATTATCGAGCGGGACCATCCTGTGGCCGGCCCGTTCGCGGGGACCGTCTGCGCCTCTATCCGCGATGCGCCGTAGTAGAGCTTCGGCCCGCCGTAAAGCACGAGTGGCACGGCAGGCGTCCATTCCCCCAGGAGCGCGAAAGAGACCGACCAGGGCTCTTTGACCTTCGTCGTGGTCGTGGGCCCGCCCGGCGTGCAGCTCACCTGCCTGAAGTCGCCCCAAGCGCGGTCCGCGTAAAGGTTGCCGCCGATATCGAACCGGGGTCGGGCCGCCAGAAGACCGCCCTGCCCCCGATGCCGCTGTAAAGATTATAATTATCCTTGAAGCCCAGTTCCTGAATCTTAAGGTCCGTCCCGCCGAGCCGCGCAAAAATTTCCGTATCGCGGGTAGGCCGCCACGCGCCTTCTCCGAAGGTCTGCGACTGCTGGAACTTCATCCCTCCCCCGTCCTTCCAGTAGTCGTCATAGAAGAAATAGCCGGCGCCAACGGAGAACGCGCCCGCCTTCTGCTCCCCCATGCCGCCCGCCGGACCCAGCAGGCTCGCTGCATGGATATCCCCGGCAAAAACAACCATAACCATGACCACGATCAGCCCAGGCAGCCGTCTCATGGAAATGTCCCGATTAGACTATTTTACACCATACGGCAGGCAAAGACACTTCCGCGTATAGACCTTTTCGGTCGTCTGGCAGTCCGGACAATATAACTCCACCCGCCGAAGAAAAATTATTCTGACATGCTTTTTGTCACCCCTGGTTGTCACCCCTCCATGTCACCTCTGATTGTCACCCCTGGTTGTCACTTTGACAGGCAAATACGATCGGTATATGGTGTCATGACGGCGGGGCAGAAGAATGTGGCGGTGTGAACTTTTGGCCCGGTTAGAGCGACGAAAGAGAAAGGAGTAGCAGGACGTGGCGCCCGCAGTCAAGATAGAAGTGAAGGCAACAGATAACGTGACTCGCCCACTGCGATAAGGTAAGATAACATGAAGGAGTAGACACTGAGGGAGGGTAAAAATGAAAAAGCTAAAGATAGATATAGAAAATTGTTACGGGATCAAGAAACTCAAGGCCAACCTGGATTTTGATAAAAAGAAAGCTAATGCTATTTACGCCCCAAATGGGGCAATGAAGACCTCCCTTGCCCAGACTTTTAAGGATATACAGATGGGGGTACCCTCGAAGGATCGGATATTCATAAATCGCGTGCCCAAAAGGAATATTACGGACGAAACCGGCCTTGATTTGGCTACGGAGAATGTCTTGGTTATATGGCCTTACCAAGATCGTGATGATATTCAGCAAACGGAAAAGACCGCAACTCTACTCGTGAATGCTCAACTTCGTCAGGAATACACGAACCTCCACAAAGATATCGAAAAATCCAAAGAAACGTTCCTCAAGACCATGAAGAAGCAGTCGGGGTCAAAGAAGGACTTAGAAAATGAGATCATTCTCGCGTTTACGGCAGACGACCTCCGTACTGCACTTAATCGCGTACGGTATGAAATGGCGGAATTGAATGATGCTCCATTTGCTGAGATTAAATATGACATCGTTTTTGACGATAAGAGTGTTAGAGGTTCTTGGCACGGGGGACGTTAAAACAGCCATCGAAGCGTATATAAAGAATACAACGAATTGCTGGCCAATTCGACATACTTCAAGAAAGGCGTATTTAACTATTATAACGCTCAGGCCATCGCTAGGGAATCTAGCTGACAACGGTTTTTTCACCGCCAAGCACTCGGTAAACTTGAATGCAGACATGGAGAAGATAGAGATCAAGAGCCGAAAGCAGCTTGAAGAGATAATACAAAAGGAAAAAGACGGCATAACAAACGATCAAGAACTCCGAAGGAAATTCGACGACATTGAAAGTCTCATTCATGCAACCAAACAGCTTCGGGGATTTGAGGATTACCTGGGCGATCATCAGGACATTCTCGCAGAGTTGGCGGATGTCGATAGATTCAGGCAGAGGATTTGGAAGTCTTATTTTAAGGCACACTACGATCTTTACAATGACTTGGTTGAAAAGTATCAAAAGGCTGAGAAAAGAGAAGCTGAGATCGTCAACGAAGCTAAAAAAGAACGTACGCAATGGGAGGATGTTATTGATATCTTTAACAGCCGCTTTCTTGTCCCTTTTAGGTTAGAAGTGAAGAACAGAACGTCCGTAATGCTAGGTTTTGAGAAGATACCAACCTTGACGTTCACTTTCGTTGAAGGAGCAGAACAGGCACCTATGGAACGTGAATCGTTATTGGCGGCTCTAAGCACAGGGGAGCAAAGGGCGTTCTATTTACTGAATATCATTTTTGAAGTGGAAGCTCGAAAGAAGTTACAGCAGGATACGGTATTGATTATTGATGACATAGCCGATTCGTTTGATTACAAGAACAAGTATGCCATTATTCAATATTTGAAAGATATTTCCGAGGAACAATACTTTCACGAAATCATTTTGACGCATAATTTTGATTTTTTTCGCACGGTGAATAGCAGGTTCGTTGATTATCCGCATTCTTTTATGGCCGTAAAAAACAAAGATGGCGTTTCATTAGAACTGGCGACGGGCGTACATAAGCCTTTTTCTAAGGACTGGAGGCTGTGTTTCTTCGACGATCCGAAGAAGAAAATTGCCTCAATTCCTTTTGTCCGAAACTTGATTGAATATACAAAAGGTGAGGGCGCCCCTGAGTTTGTTAAACTCACCTCTTTGTTACACTGGAAGAAAGACTCTAAGAATATCACCATACAGGAATTAGATGACATGTTTGCCGGGCTATGTTGTATGGCCCTTCCAGCGCAACATGATGGCAACGGTATAGTAGTTGATCTAATCGAGACTGAAGCTAAGAAATGCCTTACGGCCGACGAAGGCATCAATTTGGAAAACAAGATTGTCCTGTCAATCGCTATACGGATAGCAGCCGAGAAATTTATGGTGGACAAGATCAAGGATCCTAAGTTTGTTGACAGTATAAAATCGAATCAGACAACCGATTTATTGGCGAAATTCAAGCAACTGTTCCCGAAAGATACGGTTACTATCAAGGCACTTGATCTGGTGGCGCTTATGACACCAGAAAACATACACCTGAATTCATTCATGTATGAGCCAATCTTAGATATGTCCGATGAACACTTGAGGAAGCTGTATAAAGATGTTTTAGCCTTAAAATGAGAGGGTGCACTTGAGTAATCCCCGCGTTATCAAGAGTGTTTAATGTCCCGTCGCACGTGTCCTTGGAGCCTCGGCCTGAGTTATTTTTGATGGAATTCGCGTTGCTTTTCGAAGGCGCGCGGTAGAGTGTACGGTTCGCTACGTGAGCACGCCGCGCACTATAAAACGACGCGAAGGCCGCCGAAAGAGCCAGGCCCCTTATAACAACCCTGCCAGCTCTTCCACGAAACTCAACTGCCCCGGCTGTATCTTTTCTCTGGCTGCATCAAGGGAGAACCACCCTGCCCTGTCCACTTCCGGAAACTCCCTCTCCATGCCTGAGCGCGGGGGCCACTCCATTATGAACGTGCTGCTTGTCAGCCGTTCCGGGTCGAAATCACCTTCGAACGCCCATGCGTAGACGGTCTTTCTGCTCTTGAGCACGACAGACCGCAGGGGCCGGTATTCCCCCGGCTTCGCCGCCGGCCGCATCCCCGTCTCCTCCTCGAACTCGCGCATCGCCGCGGCAAGCGTCTCTTCCCCTTCCTCGATCTCGCCCTTGGGGATCGACCACGCCCCCCTGTCCTTCGCTGCCCAGAAAGGGCCGCCGGGGTGGATGAGTAGCACCTGCGGGCCTTCCGGCCGCAGCCTGTACATCAATAAGCCCGCGCTTCGCTTCGGCATATGCACCCGCGAGTAAGACCGGCGCGGATGCCCCGGCCTGAGAACATGATAAGTTTTCCCTACCTTGAAGCCGGGCGGACAGAGACCCTGATGTTTGCGGTCTTCACGGGAGAATGGGGTTTCTCCCAGGGGCGGACGTATTCCATCGTTATCTCCGTGTTCCCCTTGCCGACTGCCAGGAAAGTGAAGACGTCCTCGCCCCCGCTGCCTACACGCCCGCCTTCAAAGGCCGCATAATCCGATTTACGAGCTTTACGATTTTGTCGTCAGGGGGAGCGGCCGGCCGCCACATGTAGCCCGTGGTCCTGTTCGAGCCGAGCCTGACTGTGAATTCCTTCCCCTCTTCGGCCATCACGACGACGCTGATCTGCTCGTTCTCCTTGCGCGTCTCCTTCTTCTTCTGGGGAAGGTCCACCCGCAGGAAACGGATGCCCATGAGCTTGCCCGCCCTGTCGAAATCGAACGAGTAAAAGACCGTGCCAAGCACCTCGCAGGCGTGGCAGAAATTGCGCAGCGTATACGCCACGATGAAGCCCTGGCCGCCGTTCGGCAGCGTCTCGATCTGTATTGGCTGCCTGGGCGGCCTGTCGCCCGGCCACATGGTGACCCTCGGGTAGCTCTTCTTTATCGACGCGTAAGTCTTGTCCTGCTCCATGCCTTCTTTGGGGAGCAGCGTTATGTCGTCAACGTCCACTATCGGGGGGTCGCCGTTGACGAGGAGCAATCCATAGTTCTCGTTGGCCCTGAAGGGATAGACGACCTGGGCGATATCGACGCGCCCCGTCTCCCGGAACTTGCGCACAAACGCCCCGCCGCCAAAGGAGCGCGTGAAGGCAGCGGCCTCAGGAGAGGCCCCCAGCTCGCGCATCGCGTCCGCGAAGCACTCTTCCAGCTCCCGCCCCCCGATATCGACGCATTTCTGCCGCGCGAGCAGCACGGTCTGCCTGTCGGCGTTCCATACGGCCTCCGCACTGACGGCCCTCACCGGCTGCTTTTCGGGCGTAAAATCAATGGCCTGCGCAGACGATAAAAAGAGAAAAGCAGACACGATGAATAATGAAAGTATTGCCGCTACGCGCACGATGCCTCCCACGGGCGCAAAAAAACTCCCCCTGGCACTACAAGGGGGATCAGGACAAGCGCCCGGCCATCTATTATGTGCCATAAAATACGGGTTTATTCAAGCAAAAGTTGATCATTGGGGCTCAGCACCCCCTCCACCGGCATCAGCCGGATGGAGCCTCCCTGCTCGGCGCTTCGCATGCGCTCGCTTTATACTCATGCCCCCTGCGCTTCCGCCGAGGGCCTTTTCCTGCTGCGTAGGTATTTGTAGCCCATCCAGACGCCGACGCCCACGAAGACGACCTTGAGGTACCGCTCGGGAAGCAGGTTGGCCGCCTCCCCGCCGAGGTACCCGCCGATCAGCGCGCCGGCTACGAGCCCGGCCACGACGTGCGTAGCCACGTTGCCGAGCTTGTAGTGCGTGTAGGCGCCGCTCGACCCTATGAATACCATTGCCAGCAGGGATGTCCCCTGGGCGAGGTGCTGCCCCATGCCAGCGAAGATCACCATAGGCGGCACCATGATGCCCCCGCCCCCTACGCCCATCATGCCCGATACGAAGCCCGCGAAGACTCCCGTCACGGCAAGGACCAGCGTCTTCGGCCAGAAAGAGAGGGCAAGGCTCGTGTGGATAAGGTATCCCTTGAGAAGGAGCGAGAGGGAGATAAACATGAGGAAGGCCCCGAAGGCCCGCTTGAGCTTCAGCTCCGGCAGGGAATGGGCATAGAGGGCGCCTACGCGGGCAGTAAGGATGGCGCAGACGGCCAAAAGGAGCGCCATCTTCCAATCGACGGCGCTGTGCAGCGAATAAGACAGCGCGCCGACCGCGCCGGTGAATACGACGGCGACGAGGCTCGTCCCGTGGGCCTTGTGCTGGCTCACGCCGGCGAGCAGCGTCATCAGCGGCACCATAATGGCGCCGCCTCCCACGCCGACGAGCCCACCGAAAAATCCGCCTCCGAGACCTGCGGCCAGCCCCACGAGCAGACGGAGGCGGGCCGATTTTTCACCTTGCATCATGAGACGCCATTATAGCAATTATTGGGGCTCGCGTCGCCCCCTCCAGCGGCATCAGCCGCATGGAGCCTCCCCTTCATGAAAAGGAAGAGGATTTGGGGGTTCTTATTACCCGGCCGGAGACACGGGCGCCGCCTCGGGGACAACGGCCTGTCCCGGCCTGGCCATCTTTTTCAGCGCCAGCGCGCCAAAGCCTGATATTATCGCGGCCACTCCAATAACCGAGCAGCCGATGGTCCACCCAACCTCGAAACCCTGCGCTTTCGCATACGCCAGGGCAAGGGCCGTGATGAAGGTCGGCCCTATCATGCCGCCCACGCCCTTCGCCGTATAGACGATGCCGTAGTTCGTCGAGAGGTATTTCTCGCCGAAACGGTCGTCCGTGATGGGCGGGAAGAAGGCGAACATCGGCCCCGTGCAGAAGAAGGCCGCAGTCACCACGATCATGAAATAGTAAGGGTCGTGCGAAACGAACGGCAGGAGTATATAGAGAAGCCCGCACGCGATGAAGTCGATAAACATCGCGTTTTCCCTGCCGATCTTATCCGAGATCATGCCCCAGACAATCCTGCCTATGCCGTTTGCCGCTGCAAAAGCGGTAAAAGTGATGGTGAATATCGCGGCCGGGACCTTATAGTCGTTGGCCATCAGCTTGATGTTGGGCGTGAGGAACATGTATCCGACCGCCATAAAAACGAACATGAAGTACATAAGCCAGAACTGCCCGGTCCCCAGCATTTGCAACGGTGTGAGGCTCCTGGCCCCGGCCGCCTTCGCCTTGGCCGGACCGGCCGCCCGGCCGCCCGTGGTCTCGGGGAACCTGAGCACCTGGGCCACCAGGAGCAATATCACCGCAAACCCGATGCCCGTATAGAGGAATGCCGTCTTGCAGCCGTAATTTTTGACGAGGATCGTTATAAGCCATCCGAAAAGGGCGGCCCCCGAGCCGAAGCCGCACGCCATGATGCCTGACGCCGTGCCCCTCTTGTTCGGGAACCATTTCAGCGAGGCCGCTATGCCGCCCGTATATATGAAGCTCGAGCCAATGCCCGCAACGCCGTAGGAGATGCACATCGGCAGGACCGTAGTGTGCGAGCCGATGCTCCCCCACCCGCCTGCCACCAGAATTGCCGCCAGAGAGAAAAAGATTTTCGTGCCGAACTTGTCCATCAGGTAGCCGGTAAGCGGACCCGCAAAGGTCATGCACGCGACGAACGTCGCAAACGCGGCCTGGATTTCCACCTTCGAGAATTTCGGGTTCGACTTCAGGATGTCGGGGACAAAAAGAGCCCAGGCATATTGCAGGCTGGATATCATTACCATGCCCAGGACGCCGGCTGTCAACATGACCCAGGGATTGTTCATGAAGCCTCTGTTTACGTTTTCAGCGGCTGGCTTTCCCATTTGTTTCCTCCGTGATCGATTCACCTCAAGGCGCCCCCGCAGGCCGGCTGCCCTCAGGCGGCCGGCCTGCGAAGGTAAGGATATGGCGATGCCCGCCTTACGCCTTCTTCTTCGGCGTAGGCACCGGGGCCTCCGCCGTTATCGCCTTGGTCCCCTTTATCTTCTCGTCCACGAATGCCTGCATCTTGGCGATGTGCTCGGGCTTCAAGTGCGCAAACCGTCCCTGGTACTTCATGTACTCGCCGACCGGCTTGTACGCCTTCGGCACGTGGGTATACTTGTAGACGCCGTTTTCCCATTCATAGAGCGACCACATGCCCGTCTGCACGGCCAGCCTCGCCATCTCCAGCGTCAGGCTCTCGTCGAACTTCCACCCCTTGGGGCACGGTGAGAACATGTGCAGGAAGGTCGGGCCGTCCACGTTGAGCGCCTTCCGCACCTTGTTCATCAGGTCAACCGGATAGGCGATGTTCGTAGTGGCGACGTACTTCACCGCCGGATGTCCGCCTATTACGAGCTGCGGCGGATCCTTCGGGAAGAGCGTCTTGCCCTCCGGGATCATCTTGCCCGGAGGCGTAAAGGTCGTCTGCGCGCCGTAGGGCGTCGTCGGAGAAGTCTGGATGCCCGTGTTCGCGTAAGACTCGTTGTCGTAGCAGATGAACAGGGCGTCGTGCCCCCTGTACATCATAGCGGACATGGCCTGGAGGCCGATATCCACGGAGCCGCCGTCGCCCGCCATGCAGATGACGTTAGGGAACGGCCCCTTGTATTTCTTCTTGCGGGCCAGCACCTTGTAAGCGGCCTCTATGCCTGATGCCACCGCCCCGCCGTTCGTGATCTGCGAATGGATCCACGACACCGCGTACGGCGTGCAGAGATAACTGGAGTTGGCCACGTACATGCAGCCCGTCGGGCCGATAAAGATCGTGTTCTTGCCTGCCGCTTTGGCGACGAGCCTGTAGTTGAGGGCCGGGCCGCAGCCCGCGCATGTCCGGTGTCCCGGAACGTACATCTCCGGCTTGGGCGCGCTGCGCATCGACTTGATCGGCTCAAGCACCTGTTTTTTATAATTAAACTCTCCCATTGTCAGCCTCCTTATTGACAATCGTTCTTAAGCCTCATCCTCGAAGCCTACCCAGTAGACGTGCTGTTTGACTTTCTTGTCCTTCACCGTCTGCTTCAGGATCTTTGCCATGTAGTAGAAGTCTTCGAGTAGGATCACGTCGCCGCCCAACCCCGCCATAAACGACGTTACGAGCGGTCTCTTGTCGAGGTCGTACAGGGAGGCCCTTACCTCGTGGATAAGGTTGCCGCCCCTCATGGCGCCGCCGTAAGACGTGCTCGTCTCTACGCAGGCTACCGCCTTGACGTGGGCCAGCGTTTCCGCAATCTGCTTCGTCGGCCACGGCCGTACCCAGCGGGGCCTGACCATGCCGGCTTTGAGCCCCTGCGCCCTCAGGTGTCGCACCGCGTTCTTGCACGTGTTCGCGTGGGCGCCCTGGATAAAGAAGGCGATCTCAGCGTCATCGATCATATATTTTTCGAGCCACGGGTCCATCTTGCGCTTGAAGATCGCGTTGTAATCGGCCACGGCCTTCTCGATCACGGGGGGCAGGTCGAAGAACGTCGCCGCCCGCTGTGCGTCCATGGGTGCGCCCTGGTCGGGCCTTATCTGCGGGCCGTGCGAGACGGGGCAGACCGGGCTCAATGGATGGGGCGCGGCATAAGGCGGAAGGAACTCCCTCACCTGTGCAATGTCGGGCAGCACCACCTTGTCCGGTATGTGGGAGAGGAAGTAGCCGTCCTGGCATACGAACTGGGGCAGCATGATCTTCGGGTCTTCGCCCACCCTGAAGTTGATAAGGGTGTTGTCGAAGACTTCCTGCGGCGTTGACGCCCAGCCCATGAGCCATCCCTGGTCCCTGGCGGACATCGCGTCCGTGTGCTCCGAGCCGAAGTCGCCGGGCGGGTCGAGTGTCCTGTCGGCTATCGCCATCTGCAGGGGATAACGGCCGCCCGCAGCCGGGCTGTAAACCTCGAACGCGTATGTGACGCCGACGCCGGAGCTGCCCGTGTATGCGCGGGCGCCGCAGGCGGACGCGCCAAGCACCACCGAGACCTGCGCGTGCTCGCCTTCGCCGTGCAGGAACTCGGCGTCTATCTCGCCGTTGGCGACCATCTTCGAAAGCTCCATCATGATCGCGGTATAAGGCCGGATCGGGAAGGAGCAGATAACCTCTACTTCCGCAAATTTAGCCCCTTGTGCAGCCGCTGCGCAGCCGCTGAGCATTTTTTCTTGGGCCATAATATTCCTCCTTAAAAGGGTTTTTCCAGGCGCACCACCCCATCTGGGAAATCGAGCTCGGGGGCGGCTGACAGGGCGTCCGACGGGCATTCATGTATGCATATCCGGCAACCTTTACAGAACTTCCAGTTCCATTCCATCCTGTCCTTCTTCTCGTTGAAGGACCAGCAGGCATCCGGGCACGCCGCGTAGCACGTAAGGCATCGCGTGCATTTCTTGTTGTCCAGGATGGGCCGGACGGCACGCCAGTTGGACGTCATGAACAGGTCCTGCTCCTTTACCGGAGCCGGCGTGATCGCCCCGAAGGGGACTTCTCTATCCTTGGGTACCTTTATAGCCATGTGTCTCTCCTTTTCTTTAAGAATAGATGACCCTGCTGCAGGCAGCAGGGTATCCAGGGCACGAGCGAAAGCAAGTCTTTGAGGGGGAGGCTCCATGCGGCTTTGCCGCTGGAGGGGGCGACGCTAGCCCCAATAATTGAAGGCTCCATGCCTGAGCGTCCCATCATCAGCCGCCCCACGAGTAGAGCGACCTTTCTTTGCGGAACTTCTGGAGCTTCACCTCGTTGTAGCCGCGGTTCATAGCCGCCACGTCGCTGACGATCTTGGCCAGGCTCTCCTTCTTCACCATGCCCGTCACGCGCGCCATTGCACCGAGTAGGGGGGCCGCGATGCCTGCGCCCATGCCCGACGTATCCACGCCGCCTTCCGTCCCCGAAAAGTCGATCGTGCGGATCCCGGATATACCGTCCGCGTCGACCGTCGCTATCGCGCCCAGCACGTCCAGGTTCGGGATGAACTGGAGCATGTAATCGATGGGCCGGGCGGTATTGATGATGAGGAGCCCTCCCTGCGGCATACCCTTAAGCACGTTGATGCCTTTCACGATGGTCGGCTCTACGATGACGACCACATCGGGATTGGCGTTCATGTAAAGGTACTTCATCTCGATTTCCTCGTCGCTGATCCGCGCGTACTTCCTGGTCGTAACCATCACGCGGTCGGGGAGGTCCTCGTAGTTGTCGAAGGACTGCACGAACTTGCCTTCGGCCTCCGCTGCCTGGGCGAAGGCGTTGGCGACGTCGCGGGCTTCCTTGTCCATCACCACACCCCTTGTCCAGACCGTTATCTCGGTCACTTTAGCCATACCTCTTACCTCCTTTGATAAGGTTGTCGGAAACTCCGGATCGCACCGACTTCACGTTGTTCGCTTTCTTATTTCCGCTTGCCTCCCTTGCCTTCTTGAACAGGACGTCTTGCACGCCCGACAAGTGCCGGCGCATCGCCTGCCCCGCCGCCTCCTGGCTGCCTTCCTGTATCGCCGCCAGGACCTGCCTGTGCCCCTGCAAAGATTTCTGTCTCCGCTCTTCCGTCTGCGAATACCTCTCGCCGGCCTCCGCCAGGATACCTAAAAGCGCGAAGAGGAGCCTCTCCATGACCCTGTTGCGCGACATCTTGGCCAGCACCCGGTGGAACCTGGTGTTGGACATGTTGCTCCCTTTCGCCAGCTCCCTCTCCTGAGCCTCGACGATGCGCAGCAGGTCCGCGACCTGCTCCGGCCTCGCGTTCTTTGCCGCAAGCCGCGCGATCTCGGGCTCGATGATCTCGCGCACCGCAAAGACGTCGAGCAGGCTGTCTTTTTCCTGCACCAGGACGGCGGCGAGCGGCCCGACAAGCGCCTCTTCGCTCGACGCGATAACGTAGGTGCCGTTTCCCTGTCGCCTGTCCACAAGGTTCATCGTCTCCAGGGAAAGGATGGCCTCCCGGACGGTAAGCCTCGACACCTTGAACGTCTCGGAAAGCTCCTTCTCCACGGGCAACTGGTCGCCTTGCCTCAACCTGCCTTTCTCGATGAGCTTCCGTATCTGGTCTACGATGTCCTCGTAGGCACGCCTCTTCCTTACGGCCTTCAACATGACCTGCCTCCCCCGAATTGACGGCCGTTGCCGGACTTCTTTGCAGCCGCTCTCTTTATAGCCTCTTCAAAAATCTCCTGCGTGATAAGCACCTCTTCCGGCCCTTTGGGGTCGCAGCCGTCGCCGATGCATGCAGTTATCGCCATCATGGCTGCGCTCCTGCACGCCGCCGCTATATCGGAGCCGGAGAGCCCATCCGTGAGCCCGGCCAGGTAAGCGGGGTCGACCCCCCGGCCTACGGGCCTGCCTCTCGTGTGGACGCGGAAGATATCCGCCCGGTCCGCCTCCGGCGGCATGGGGAACTCGAGGATGTAGTCTAGCCTGCCGGAGCCTGTAAGCCCCGGATCGAGCAAGTCGGGCCTGTTCGTTGCGCCGATGACGATCACCTGGGACAGACTCGCTTAAGTTATCGAGCTCGGTGAAAAGCTGGCTCGCCATGCGCTCCGCCACCGCCTCCCCCTCGGAGGAGACCGTGCGCGTCATTGCAAGGCTGTCTATATCATCGAAAAAGAGTATGCATGGGGCCGACTGTTTCGCTTTCTTGAATATCTGGTGGAGGCCCTTCTCCGACTCGCCGAGCCACTTGGAGAAAAGCATGGAAACGCTGATGGAGATGAAATTGAGGCCCGTCTCGCCCGCGAGGGCCTTGGCCGTGAGCGTCTTGCCCGTACCCGTTGGCCCGGTAAAGAGTATGCCCCTCGGGGGCATCACCCGCGCGGAGGTGAAAAGCCCGGGATACTTGACCGGCCAGTCGATTATGGCTGCGAGCGCTTTCTTTATCTCCTTCAGGCCGCCTATGTCCTGCCAGGTGACATTTGAGCGCTCCGTCGATATCTCCCTGGTGGCGGTTGGCTCGACTGCCCTTAACCCTTTCAGGAAATCGTCCATGGTGATACGCATTCCGTCGGCCGCCAGCTTCGCATCTACGGCGCCCCTTCCGTTTTCGAGCGACAGGTAACGGCGCACGGCCACCATGCCCGCCTCCTTGCAGAGTGCCTCGACGTCGGCGCCGACGAAGGCGTGGGTGATCGCTGCAAGGCGGCCCAGGTCAACGTCTTGCGCCAGCGGCATCCTCCGGCTGTGGATGCGCAGGATAGCCAGGCGGCCCTCTACGTTGGGGACGGGGATGACCACTTCGCGGTCGAAGCGGCCGGGCCTGCGAAGCGCGGGGTCGATAGTCTCCGGTATGTTCGTCGCGCCGATGACGACTACCTGCCCCCTGCGGACCATGCCGTCCATCAGGGCGAGCAACTGGGCCACTACCCGTTTTTCGACGTCCCCGAGCACTTCCGCCCGCTTCGGCGCTATGGCGTCGATCTCGTCGATAAAGACGACGCTAGGCGCGTTCTGCGCGGCCTCTTCGAAGATCTCCCGCAGCCTGGCCTCGCTCTCGCCGTAAAATTTGTGGATGATCTCCGGCCCGTTGATCCTTATGAAGTGCAGCCCGCTCTCCCCCGCGATGGCGCGGGCGATAAGGGTCTTGCCCGTGCCGGGCGGGCCGTAGAGAAGGACGCCTTTGGGGGCCTCGACACCCAGCTTTTCGAAGACGTCCCCGTACCTCAAGGGCAGCTCGACCAGCTCCCTGACCAGGCGCAGCTCCTTCTCCAGCCCGCCGATGTCGTCGTAAGTGACGCGCGTGGCCGCATCGGGCGCGAAGTCCACCTTCTTCAGCACGAACCTGGTCTTCTGGTTTATGATGACGCCGCCGGCCGGGGATGTGCCTTCCACTGTGAAGAGGCGCGGCTTCCCCCCGAGGAGCGGTATGTTGACCTTGTCTCCGGTTATGGCTGCTACGCCCTGGAGGAGAAGGGCGAAATGGTGCAGGTCCTGCTCTTCGGGCAGGCCGGTCGAAGGATCGACGGGGGTAATAACGACGGTCTCCGCCGTTCTCCTGCGGACCTTGTGGACGGTGACGCTGCTTCCCAGGTGGACGCCGGCGTTCTCGCGCGTAAGGCCGTCTATGCCGATCGTCTTCGCGCCGGAAGGCGGGAGCGTACCTGCTACGCGGGTGACGGTAGTGCGGGCGCCTGCGATCTCGACCACGTCGCCCAGGACTGCGCCGAGCAGCTTCATGTCGCCTGCCGTGAGGCGGGCTATCCCTTTTGCCACGTCGTCGGCTATCGCTTCCACTACCTTGAACTTCGCGCTGGGCTCCATAATCTTCTTATCAGGAAAGGACTTACCCCTCAAACATCAGATGATATGTTTATCTTACGTTAACGATTTTACCATTGTCAATAAAAAGTTTAAAGGGGGATAAGGGGGTGGTCGGAAAGTGGGGGCGGAAAGAGATAAATGGCATGAGATTGAGCGAACGGTATGCTGAAAACACTTTACCCGCTAAAAGAAGTACTCCTGTTTGACCTCTGCTCCATCGGTCATGACGACGAAGTCTCCTCCGTCGTAAGGGCCCGACACCAGCTTTTCGAAATACCCGAGACCGCCCTCTATCTCCCGGTATTCCTTCCCGAAGGCCGCACAGTTCTCCCGCGTCCGGCGCCTGAGGGCCTCGACGTCACCGACGCCGTTGTTTATGAGGGCGATGTGCTTGTAATGATTCAGCTCCTCTTCCATCACCCAAAGGGCAGTCTCGATCCCGTGCTTCGGCGCGTAATCGTCATGGACGATGCCGAGGGGATCCTTCTTTGCTGCGACCCATCCGGGCGTAAGGTAGTAGGTGCCGGGAGCGGAAGCAAAGGCCTCCCGGTACGCCTCCATTGAGCCGAGAAAAAGACCTATACAGTCGTGACATTTCGGGATTACCAGATCGCCCCGGCTAAAGCGTATTCCTTTTATGCCGCCCGAGCAGAGACCGTATCCGATGACGATGCGGTCAGCAGCACCGGCCCGGTCGATCCGCTCCTGAATCAGGCCGGCCATCTTTTGGGGGGTCCTGTGAAGTCCCTGGTCGAGGAAGCTCAAAGTGACGGGGCGGCCCGCCGCTACCTTCTCCAGCTCGCTCCTCATGACCTCGCAGGCAATTACAATCATCCGGTTATCTTGCGGGGCCCGGGCTGCGCCTTTGCCGCCGGATGGCGGCGTTGCCGCCCAGCCCGGGCCCCCCCAACTTTGTTATCTATCCGCTCACCTCTTCGAGGACGCGCCCCTTGGTCTCAGGACCCAGCAAGAGCACGTTGAGCGCTGCAATGGCAAAAGAGATCGCGCCCAGCGTGAAAACCGCCTCGACCCCATAGGAGCTGATGACAATGGGAACGACGGACGGGCCGATCAGCGCGCCCACCCTGCCCCAGCCGGAGGCCGTGCCGCAGCCGGTCGCGCGCGCCCTCGTCGGGAAAAGCTCGGGAGAGTATACGTAAAGGACCGACCACATGCCGAAGAAGAAAAACTGCATGAAGGCCCCCGCAACGACGAGCTGCGATTGCGATACGGCATGACCGTAGAAATAAGCGGCGACGCCGCTCAGTGTTACGTAGCCGACAACAGCCGCCTTCCGTCCCAGCTTTTCAACGAGATACGCGGCAGAGAAGAAGCCGGGTACTCCGAAGAGGGTCATGAACAGGACGAACTGGATCGATTTCGTTACGGCGAAGCCCTTGTCAACGAGCAGCTTGCCCATCCACGTGGTTATGCCGTAGTAGCCGAGCAGGGCGAAGAACCACAGGACCCAAACCATGATCGTCCGTCTCTTGTATTTATCGGTAAAGAGCTCCCACAATGAGAAACCCCCCGTCGCCGTCTCGTCGGCAACGCCTTGAAGGGTCGGCTCAGGCAGAGGCTTACCGTATGCATTCTCGACCTTGCCCTCGACGAAGCGCATCGTAGTCTCGGCCTCTTCCATCCTACCCCTCGCTTCGTACCAGCGGGGAGGCTCGGGGACCTTGCGGCGGATCACCAGGACGTAGATGGCCGGAATGCCCGTGGCCAGAAAGACCACACGCCAGCCCGCCGTGGAGACCAGAAGGAGGGAGACGATGCCGGCGAGGATGAAGCCGAGGGGAAAAAAGCCTTCCAAAAGAGCTATGTACTTGCCTCGCTCCTTAGCGGGTATGAACTCGGAGAGCATCGCTTGAGCTACCGGGAACTCCGCTCCCATGCCGAACCCGAGGATAAAACGCATAACGAGCATGAACCCGTACGTAGGGGCGATCGCGCAAAGGAAGGCCGCGATACCCCACATAATCATGCTGTATTGAAAAACGGCCTTGCGCCCTATACGGTCGGCCACCATCCCTGCGATGGATGCGCCCAGGGCCATGCCGGCCAGGCTCGCGCTGCCCATGAAGCCCGTTTGCGCCGGAGACAGCGAAAAAGTCTTGCTGATGGGCGCGAGGATGAATGTCATCATCCCCAGGTCCATGGAGTCGAACAGCCAGGCCGTCGCGATGATGAAAAAGATCGAGCGTTGATAGCGCGTCATAGGAAGGCGCTCCATTCTCCGAGGCAGGTTCAGCGCATTTCTATTCGCTGCAACGTCACTTTTATTCACAGTCATATCCGTTCTCCTTTAGCATTACGCAAGCGGGAGCTTGCCGTGCTTCTCTATGACGTTGACGACCCTGCTCACCCGGTTGATATCAGCCTGGACGGGCAGGTTGTCGCCCATGCCGATGATGAAGCGCGTACCCGGCCTCATCTCCTCGATAAGCGCCTTCACGTAGCTGTCGAACTCGCTGTCGCTTACGGACGGCTCGAAGAGGATCGACGGTATCCCTCCCCAGATCGTCACGTTTTCCCCCAGGGCCTTGAAATCGGTCATGGTGCACTTCGTCTGCGGCGCCGGCGTGACGGCCTCCCCGATGTCAAGCATCGTCTCGGCATAAAGAGGGATGAGCCTCTTCATCTCGCCGTCGATATGGGCCATGGAAAACTTGCCTACCCTGTGGACCTTCTCGTTGCACTCCCTGAACCACGGCGTGAAGTACTGTTTGAAGACTGGCGTGTGGATATCGTCGCTCCAGTTGGCGCACAGGTTTATGATCTCGTTGTCCGAAGCGAGACAGATATCGAGCTTCTTCCTTTCGAGGTTGTACATCGCCTCCATGAGGGCGTCGACCTCTTCGGGGTTGTCCATGTACTCCTCGTAGAACAGCTCGTATCCCATGATCTCGCGCATAACCCTCTGCGACGCACCCCACAGGCCCGTACCCGTCATCACGATGCCCCGCTCGCCCATATCTGCGTACTCTTTGGCGAACTCCTCATTGAAGACGGGGACCGTGTGGTCAAGGATGTATTTGATCACCGGATAATCCTTCTTGCTCTTGAACAGCTTCTCATGCTCGTAGGCGAGCCACGGGCCCTCGTTGACCGACCAGATGAGCTTGATCGAGCAGGTGCCTATGGGGGTAATGTACTCGGTTACCTCATAGGGCGGCTCCTGCCTCTTCACTACTTCCATGTCGCGGTACTCCTCCCTGCAGATGGAGAAGAACCTCTTCTGCGCGGCTGCGCCTTGATCGGCTATGATGTCCGTCGATGACCATCCCTTGTATTTTTCGGGCAGGGAGTTATGGGCGAGATGGTAGTTATACCAGACGTCGATGCGCGCGCCGAAAGGTATCTTGTCCACCTGCTTGCCTGCCACTACGTCGAGTATTCTTTGTTTTTGGGTAAGCATATTGAAAAAACCTCCTCCCCCGGTTTCTTAGCCTTCCAAGAGGCCCTTACAGACCTTTATGGCTTGTCCGCCGTCGGCCGCGTATGCGTCGGCCCCCATCCGCAGGGCAAACTCCTCCGTCACCGGGGCGCCCCCTGCCACTACTTTAACCTTGGAGCGCAGGCCCTTGCTCTCCAGCGCCTTAATGACCGCGCCGATTTCGTGCATGGTCGTCGTGAGCAGTGTTGAAAGCCCGAGTATCTGCGGCTTCTCCTTCTCGACGACCTCGCAGAACTTTTCATCGGACACGTCCGTTCCGATGTCGATTACCTCAAAACCAACGCCTTTCAGAAAGTTGACAACGATGTTCTTCCCTATGTCGTGCATGTCGTTCTTTACCGTGCCGATGACGATCTTCCCCAGGCTGGCAGCCTCGCTTCCTTTCATCGCCGATTTCAGGACCTCGAAGGCAAAGTTCATGCACCTTGCCGACTTCATCATGTCGGGCAGAAAATACTCTCCTGTAGTATATTTCTCGCCGACTACCTCCATCCCCGCCTGGAGCCGCTGGATGACATCAGCCGCCTTCGCCCCGGAATCGAGGACCTCCTGGGTCATTGCGGCTATCTCTTTCCAGTCGCCCCTGATAACTTTGTCGACTAGCTCCTCAAGCTGCGCCATTACCTAACCTCCCTGTTTTGAACATGACAATGCGATTTAACGATAAAAGCAATAACTGTGCCGCATAGCTGCCATCCCGGCGCTCAGGCCGGTGGCTTACGACGGACCTTCTCTTTTCGGGCCAAAACAGGGCAAAGCCGGGACGACACGCGTCCGCGATCAAAAAGCGGGCGACCTTTTTCGGCCGTTTTTTGGCGCTTGGGTCGTTGAATGTGATTCGAAGCGTAATCGCCCGAAAGAAGGCAGGGCAACACTGTCGGCGGCGGCAACGCCTTTTTCCGCTCCTTTACGTATTAACGGACGTGATTCTTTCGTGAATCGCCTCTCCGCTGTCGATGGGGCTCGCTGTCCGGATGCCGTACTTCCGCATTTTCTTGACTACCGTTGACTGGCTGATGGCCAGCAACACCGCGGTCTTCCTCGTGCTCCCCGTCTGGCGGTATGCGTCCAGGAGCGCCTGCCTTTCTTCACGCTCGTACAACTCCCTCAGTGAGGAGAGCGACGGGCAGCCATTTAACTTAAAGCCGAGGCCGTGAAGGGCCTCCATGCCCACGCAGTCGCCCCTGCACGTGACGACGGCGCGTTCTATAGTGTTCTCCAACTGACGGACGTTGCCCGGCCAGTCATGGTTGCAAAGGCAGGCGATTGCCTCGGGGTGTATCCATTTCCGGTACCCGTGCTGCGAGTTGAACCTCTGGAGGAACTCGTTGATGAGGGGGCCTATATCGCCTTTGCGCTCCCGAAGCGGTGGAAGGACGATCGGAATCACGTTCAGGCGGTAATAGAGGTCCTGCCGGAAGGTCTTCTCCCGGACCATCGTTTCTATGTCCTTATTGGTCGCGGCGATGATCCGGACGTCCAGGTCTATCACCTTGGTCCCGCCTATCCTCGTGATCCGCTTGTTCTGGACCGCGCTCAATATCTTCACCTGGAGGTCGAGGGGAAGCTCGCCCACCTCGTCAAGGAACAGCGTCCCGCCCTCGGCAAGCTCGAAACGGCCGGGCTTGCCTGCCTTGAGCGCGCCAGTGAAGGCGCCGGGCTCGTAGCCGAAGAACTCGGACTCGAGGAGACTCCCCGGCACGGCGGCGCAGTTGATTTCGACGAAGGGCTTCAGCGCGCGCTTGCTCGCCCTATGGATGAGCCTGGCGAAGAGGTCCTTGCCCACGCCCGATTCGCCGAGGATCAGCACGCTCGAATCGACCTGCGCGATGTGGACGGCCAGCTCGACCCTCTGCTTCATGGCAGGGTCGTTCGTGATAATTCTCCTGTCCGTCCTGACCTGTTGGCGCAGCTTCTCCAGCTCTTTATAGTAGCTCTTCCTGGCGGCCTCGCTTTCCTCGAGCCTCTCCTTCAGGTCGTTCAACTGCGTGGTGTCCCTGGTGGATGTCACGACGCGTATTATGTCGCCGTTTTCGTTGTACACGGGGTTGGCGGTCAGGAGCAGCTCCTTGCCGTTTCGCACGTCAACCGTCGAGTAGGGCGCCTTCCTCTGGACCACGATATCGGAGAGCGACTTGCCGATGTATCCTTCCCTGATAAGCTCGTGGACGTGCTTGCCGCTGTATTCCTCGTCCGCTATGCCCACCATCGTTTTGTAAGCCTGGTTTACCCTGAGCACTATGCCCTTCTCGTCCACGATGACGAGTCCGTCGTCGACGGACTCGAAGATGCCGTCAAGCTCGCGGTTCAGGGCCTTGACGCTCTCGATTTCCTGGGACAATTTCTCGATCTCCGATATGTCCTGGAAGACGCCGACGGCCCCGACAATCATGCCGCCCTGCTTTATGACCATCCTGTTGGAAAAAACCGTGTGGCCGTTGATGACCATGCGCCGGCTCGTCTCCGACGCGCCCTTCTTAATGGCGTCCAGAAGGCCCGTGTTCGGGATGAGCTTGTCGACCCGCTTTCCAACGGCGTGGGCCTCGTCCGTCCCTATGGTCCTGGCTGCCGTCTTGTTAAGGAAAACGACCACCCCCTTAACGTCGACCGCGATGAGGCCGTTCCGGGAGAAATCGATTATACCCAGCCATTCTTCGGTCTCAAGGCCGAACCGGCCCTGCCACTTCCTCCGGATTGCGGCCTCTTCCGGCCCCCAGCACGATCCATGCATATGTGAACCCCTTTTCCTTTCGCGGATTGTCATGCCGGAAGACCGGCAGGACGAACGTTCCGGTCCGATTCCAAATGGAATCGGAAACGCTTAATCGTAACATTGCGCTTAAGGTATGTCAACGGGCCTTCAGCCCCCGCGTTTCCTTACGTATCTTTGCTTAAAAGTCCTTGCGGCCGCCGCCCGACGGCAGGTCAAATCTGCGGCATGCAATTTGAAAGTGAGTTAAGCGGAGAACGTCGGGGGAATAAGGAAAGCTTCAGGGAGACATCATGCTCATAGTAGGCGAAAGGATCAACTCGTCGCGCAAGGCAATAAGGGAAGCCATTTTAGCGCTGGACAGGGAAACAATCCAGGCCGAGGCGAAGCGGCAGGCCGAGGCAGGCGCCGATTACATAGACGTCAACGCCGGGACGTTCTCGGGGGAAGAATCGAAGCGGCTTAAATGGCTGATCGAAGCCGTGCAGGAAGTTTGCGACCTTCCGCTCACAGTCGACAGCCCGGACCCGGAAGTCATAAGGGCGGCGCTGCCGGGCGTGCGCGGGAAGCCCATGATCAATTCAGTGACCCTCGAAAGGAAGCGCATCGACGGGATACTACCCCTCGTGAAAGAATACGGCGCCAAAGTGATCGGCCTGTGCCAATCCGAAGGCGCGATGGCCGACACCGCCGGCGCCAAGATCGAGATGGCGCGCCGCCTCGCCGACGAGCTCGACCGTGCGGGCATCCCCCTCGACGACTGCTACATCGACCCTCTCGTTTACCCTTTAGGGACTAATCATGGCTCGGCGCACGAGACGATAGAAGCCTTCGCGCGCATCGCCCGCGAGCTGCCGGACGTGCATACGATATGCGGCCTCACGAACGTCTCCTACGGCCTGCCGAACCGCAGCCTGATCAACCGCTCCTTCCTGATCGCCTCTGTGACGCACGGCCTCGATTCCGCCATACTCGACCCCACAGACAAACAGCTATGGTCCGCCCTGAAGGCAGCCTTGCTAATCGACGGAAGGGACGACTTCTCCGCGGATTACATCGACGCGTTCCGCGCGGGCAGGCTGGAATAAGAGGTTGGGGCGGAGAAATCAGGCTCCCATCAAACCCTCCAATTACCAGCACCTTTCCTTCGGAAGCAGGGTAGCAGTGTGGTACGTGCGGGCCGTCCTAAATTTTTTTGACAAAGGGACTGGCGGTGTATACATTGCTATCAATTATGTCACCTGTGCTGTTCTGGAGGATTGGGCATGACGAGAGCGTGCGCACTGCTTACAGTTGCTATGATCGTTTTCCTTGCTTGGGCGGCTCCTGCGCCCTGCGCAGACCAGGATAAAAAAACCCCGGCACCCGTGCAGACTTATAAATGGACGGGTTTCTACGTAGGCGTCAACGCGGGATATGGCTTCGGGAGTAATTCCGTTGACTTAGGCGCACCCGACTCCTCCCCCTCGGGATTCAGCCAGGTGCTTGCGGCGGGGGGAGCGCCCTGGCCCGGCAATCTGAGCGCCGGCGGGTTTGTTGGCGGCGCGCAGGCCGGCTACAATTACCAGTTCGATAATTATTGGGTCGCCGGGTTCGAGGCCGACCTCCAGTACGCCTCAATCCGGGACAGCAGCACTGTCACCGCGCCCCCGCCTCCGGGGTTCGTGCCCGGCATAACGACCGTCCGTCAGAACATATCGTGGCTCGACACGATCCGGCCGAGGATAGGGCGCCTTGTCACGGACCGGGTGCTGCTCTACGGCACGGGAGGCATTGCCTTTGCCGGCGTTGACAGGTCGGCGACGCTCGAATACCCCCAGGGCGGTAACTTCAACCCGGGCGTCCTCGGGCAGAAATACTACGGCTCGTCGGGCGGCACCAAGACCGGTTGGACCGTCGGGGGCGGCGTGGAATGGGCGTTCGCGAAAAAACTCAGCCTAAAAGCCGAGTACCTTTACTACGACCTCGGCAATGAGACCGTCGGCCTTGTCCCCGATTATCCGGGTAGCCCTCCCGGAACTTTATTGGCGCGTTTTCACACGACAGGCCAGATCGTGCGCACCGGGCTGAACTACAAGTTCTGACGCGGGGAACGGGATGCCACGGAAGCGGCAGGGGCCTTGTTGGTAAGAATGGAACAGGGTAACAGACCCTCCGAATTGCCGGCTTCCCGCAATGGGGAAGGTCGATCGGCCTTCCCCATTGCCGCAGAAACGGCCGACTACGGGTGGGTCTTGATATAGTCGAGGCAGAACTGAAGAGCCTCCCCGCCGGGCAAGCCCTTACCCTTCATCTCCTGGACATACTTATCGAGTACGCCTTTCATTTTGTCGGAGGTCCTCGACTCTTCTTCTTTCGTGACTTTCACCCACTTAACGCCCTTCGCGACCGTATATGCCCTTGCTTCTTCATCCAGGGTTACCCACAATCTTGCGTGTTTCTCTATCCATTGCGCGTTGATGTTTTCGATTATGGCCTGGTCGGTCCTGGATAGCGCATTCCATTTGTCTTTATTCATCACGACAAACATCGAGGTCATGTAGGAGACAGCGTAATTTTCCAGGCACACCTTAACGAGTTCACCGAACTTCCAGCCCTTCAACGCCTCGATGGGACCAAGCACGCCGTCTACGAGACCCCTTTGAAGCGAGTCGTAGGTCTCTGTGATAGGCTGGGTTACCGGAGCACCGCCAACGGCCCTCACGATGTCCGCGCTCTCGGAGCTTGCCTTTATCCTCATTCCCTTTATGTCATCGATGGACGATATGGGTTTCTTGACGTAAAAAATGCCCGGAGCTGCTCCGTGAATAAACATGAGCTTCACGTCGTCGAACTCTTTAGGCTTGAATTTCTGGTAGTACGCATTGCCCAGCTTTGTTGCCTGGTATCCGTTCTTGTAGCCGAGTGGGAGTTGCAGCACCTCGCTCAATGGAAGACGCCCCGGCGCATAGGCAAGGAGGGCCTGACCGAAATCTGCTATTCCTTTCGCAACGTTATCATACGTCTGCATAGGCGGTGACAGTGTAGCCGAAGGAAACTGGGTGATCTTTACCCGGCCCTCTGTCCTCTTTTCGATTTCCCTGCACCATTCTTCGGTGAGCTTGGTTATCGCGTGGGTGGCCGGGAAGAAATTGGCGTAACGCAGCTTCATGACTTTGTCGTTAGCCTGAAGAGGTCGTGCGCCGTCGAGGGCGACAATCAAAAAAAGCGCTGCGAAGCAGATTAGATAAAGCTTCGTTTTCATAAAGACTCTCCTTGTTCCTGAGTTATTCTACGATTTTCTTACAGCTTGCAACATAGCCTCGACGTTCTCCGGTTTTGCGTTTATGGGTACCGTACAACCCGAACCGAGGATAAAACCACCGCCCTCGCCTATAACGTTCACTAGCCTGCGGCAATAGACCTTCACATCCTCGACGTTTCCGATGGTAAGCCGCGTGCAGGGGACGTCCCCAAGGAGACAGATGTGTCCGTCGAGCACTTCTTTTGCCTTGAATATGTCGGTTGCTCCGTCCAGCTCAAGCACGACGCTATGAGGAGGCAATTCCTTAAAGGATTCGAGGTGAAGGGTCCAGTTGGAATCTGCATGCAGAAAGAGCACAATCCCTTCGGAATACAGGGCATCGACCATTCTCTTGAGGTAAGGCAGACAGAACCTGCGGTGCATCTTGGGCGACATGAAAGTCGCCGACCCCCTCGTGAAGCCGGTGAATATTCGCCGTACGCCGGTTGCTGCAACAGCCTTTTTAGCAAGATCGATGGCGGCGCCGGTCGCAATATCAAGAGCCTTATCGACCAATTCGGGCACTCGGAAAGTATCGAGCATAAAGGGTTTCATTGAACGGCTTAAGGACAAAAAGTCTGTCGGAAACGGAACGAAACCGCCATATAAAGGGACCATGCCCTTCGCCGCCGCTCTTTCGTTGCACCTTACCTCGAGTTCTGATTGGAGACGGAAGGCGTCGACAATTTGCGTGCTGTTCGCGCCATGCGCCCTCCGGCAAAACTCGGCGCTGTATTCTGAGAAACCCTTGTCGAAAAGCATTTGATAATCCTGGACGGTCATAATTTCTTCTTCAACAGCCTGATAGGGTGAATCAGGCGGCAACTCCCTCCCGGGAAGCCTCGACCTGGTAATGCCGATTGTCTTCTGAAGCGGCCCATGCATCTTGATATAAACAGCTCGATACATGTCCCAACCACCGAGCATATCAAATGACTTGTCGAGACTGTCGAGCGCGCGTTCTTCGTTCCAGAGGAAGTCTTCGTTGGAGATACCTGCCAGTCTGCCCGCGAACTCTTCTATTTTCGGAGCTACGGGAATTTGATCGACCGGCTCGCACCGGATAGCCGCCTCAAGGCGCTCATCAGGGGTCATCGTAATCGTCACGCTTCCTCCTTACCATAACTGAGCCTGCTGATCCGGTACTCAGATATATGGAAAGCACCAAACGTGCCTGAGCAGAGAATTATTACAACATGGCGTTTTTTATTAAGAAAGTAAAATGTAAGACAGAATAGGATAGAGGGTAAACTGCGACATATCGTAGAAACAGCGAAATATAGATGACGTCTTACCGGATGCCGAGCTTTTGCATTCGCGACCGGAGGGTGCTCGGATGAAGCCCAAGCACCGCCGCAGCTCCTTTCCTGCCCTCTATTCTCCAACGGGTCTCCGAGAGGACGCGTAGTATGTGTTCTCTCTACGTCTTGAAGCGTATCCGTCCGGTCTTCGGCGGGTCGCATATGGGCGGCGAGGTTATCGGCGAGATGAAAGACGGGGCCGGAGGAAAGTATCAGGCTGCCCTCGATAACACTCTCCAGTTCGCGGATATTGCCCGGCCATGGATATTCCTTGAGCAGTCTCATAACTTCTTTGGGAATTGCAGTAATCTTCTTCCCCAGTTTTCTTCCGTATCGTGCGACAAAGGCTTCTACCAGAAGCGGTATATCTTCCTTGCGGTCCCTCAGGGGCGGGATTATGATGGGGAATACATTCAGTCGATAAAAAAGGTCTTGTCTGAACCTTCCATTGCGGACTTCCTTCTCAAGGTCTCTATTGGTCGATGCTATGATTCTTACGTCGATCTTTCTCGTTTGGGAGGAGCCAAGTCGCTCAAAGGACCCGTCCTGGATTACTCTTAAGAGCTTACCCTGCAGCTCCGTGGGTAGTTCACCAATCTCGTCCAGGCAGAGGGTTGAGCCGTGGGCAAGCTCAAACCTGCCTATCTGACTCGTGTGAGCACCCGTATAGGCTCCCTTTTCACGTCCAAACAGTTCGCTTTCGATCAGGCTGGACGGTAGAGCAGCACAATTCACCATAATCAGAGGGCGGTTTTTGCGCCGGCTCATATCGTGGATAGCCCGGGCGATCAACTCCTTTCCGGTTCCGGTCTCACCGAGTATGAGCACCGTCGTATCCGTACCGGCCACCTGTTCTGTCTGTAGAAGCACCCATTTTAACGCGGGACTATCGCCGATGATGTTGTCAAAGTCACGGTTTGCTCTAACCTCTTTGCGGAGATAGACGTTCTCTGCCTCCAGTTGTTCCTTCAGTTTAGTGATCTCTTCCAGGGCCCTGCGTAGTGATTCCTCCGTCATCTTTCTTGTCAGTGCATTGGCGAAGATGACCCCTATGACTTCAAGCCGGTCCATCAACTGATGGGGCCACGCGATTTCGCCCTTCGTCGTGCTTACAGCCACGGAGCCGATGACGGTCCCGCCTGCCACCATAGGTATCATGGTAGCCGATTTTATGTTGTACTTCCGGATAGCCTCCTTATCGAGCCAAGCGTCATCAGGCAAGTCGCTGACTCTATCGAAGATTATTGATTCCCGCTCAAGCAGCTTAGAGACCGTCCAGGGCATCACTTCAGTGTCGAACCGGTCCGGAGAAGGAGAAATGCCATGCTCCGTCCAGGAATACACGCGTTCGAGCCGCGACCGGTCTTGAGCAAAGAGAAAGACGGTTCCTCTGTCTACGCCCAGGAAGTTTACAAAAGCCCCAAGACCTTTCTGCAATTCTCCATCAATCTCCGCAACCGGAATATCGATCAGCGTTGTTGCTATCAACGACAGGAGTTTCTCAAAGCGAAGATGATCATCGAGGGATCTAATGATCCTTTTAGAAGCCATTTGTGAGAAGATATATTAGCAGAACCAATGATGTCAACACTTTACGTCAATACGCGCCCAAAACGTGACTACGATCGTCGGATACCTTTAAAGATATGAGAGATAGCTCCCGGGGAGGCAAGTATTCTACTTCGATGCGGCAGAACCTCCGCCCCTGCTGTCCAGCGTCCGCCGCACCGTCTCTGCCAGCTCCCTCTTCACGAGAGGTTTCATGACGAACCCGCTGATGCCTGCCGATTTTGCCTTCTCCGGCGAAACGGCCTCGCTGTAACCCGTTATGAGGACTATGGGCAGGTCTTTCCTTACCTCCAGCATGTTCCTGGCGAGATCGACACCCGTGAGCTCCGGCATGGCCTGATCAGTGATGACAAGGTCGAAGCGCTCGGGGTGGTTTATGAAGGTATTCAACGCCTTGCGGCTATTTGTATTGCCGACCACTTTATAACCGAGGCGTCGGAGGGTCTGCGAGACCGTGGCGACGACCTGCGGCTCGTCGTCCACGAGGAGTATCCTTTCGCTTCCGTGCGGGACCTCGGAAATCGTCTCGGGCTCTTCTTCTATTACCGCGTCGAAAAAGGGAAGGAAAATGGTGAAGACGGCTCCTTCCCCAGGATTGCTCACTAAGGTTACAGCACCTCCGTGATTTTTTACGATCCCATAGACGACCGCCAGGCCCATGCCCGTTCCCAGGCCGGCTCCTTTTGTCGTGAAGAAGGGCTCGAACACCCTTTTTTGGACCTCTTCCGTCATGCCATCGCCCGTGTCCTTTACGGAGAGCTTCACGTACCTGCCCGGCTTCATATCGGCATCAGGCATCGTGTCCTGACGTAAAAAAGCGAGATCGGAAAGAGCGATCGTAAGAGTCCCTCCCCGTTCCCGCATTTCATAGACAGCGTTTGTGGCAAGGTTCATCAACACCTGCTGAATCTGGGCAGGGTCGCCAAGGATCGTATCGTTCCTGGCGTGAAAGTCGAGTTCCATTTTGATCGTAGTAGGCACCGTGCTGCGGAGTAACTTGCATGTCTCCTTGATAAGGGGGGTAAGCATCAAGGTGTTCTTGCCGGCCGCTGTCTTTCGGCTGAATGCAAGGATCTGCTTCACAAGATCGCTCGCGCGTTTGGAGGCCTTCACGATCTGCTCGACGTTCCTTCGCGGCTCGGGGCTGTTTTCCAAATCATCCATAGTCAGCCTCCGCGTTGCCCATTATAATGGCCAGCATGTTGTTGAAGTCGTGCGCTATGCCTCCGGCAAGGGTCCCTATGGCCTCCATCTTCTGTGCCTGGCGGAGCTGTTCTTCAAGGCGGGACCTCTCTTCCTCCGCTTTTTTCTCGGCGGTGATATCCTGGACAATGGCGATGCGGCCTTCAAGGTGGTTCTTACGGTTGAATATCGGGCTTACCGAGAGCCGCCTGTAGAAGGGCTCTCCTGTCTTTATGTTACGGACCATTATTTCAAGGCCGTGAAGGGCTTCATTCCGGGATGCACTGATGAGAGATTCCATATCCAGGGGCTTTCCATCGACGGCGGCCATCTTAAAAGACATGTTGCGGACGTTCCTGAGATCGTTTTCGTCAAGCCCTACCTGGGCGGCCTGAGACCTTGCGACTGCGTTGGCCAGTACCACGCGGCCTTCGACATCCGACACCCACACGGCCTGCGCCATGCCGTCGATGAGAGTCATCAGGCGGTCGCGCTCGTGTTCGGCTACCATAACCTCCCACCGGACCTGCTCCGTCCTTTCCTGGACCAGCCGCTCGAGATTATCACGGGAACCGCGGAGCTCCTCCTCCAACCGCTTGGCCTCCGTGACGTCCGTGGCCGTACCGAACCATTGGATAACCCTTCCCGATGCGTCCTTCAGGGGCATCACGCGGGTCAGGAACAATCGGAACCGCCCCTCGTCCCCTCTAATAGGCAAGGTCATCTCAAAAGGCACGCCGGTGTCGATGCAGGACTGCCATTGCGTAAGGGCCTGCTCCATGGCTTCGGGGTCGTGTACGCTTCGCCAATCCCGCCCTTCCATCTCTTCCGGGGTGGTGCCGGTATAGTCATACCAGCGCTGGTTATACCAGAATACGTGTCCGTCGCCGTCAGCAATCCAGGCCAGTTGAGGGATAGCGTCGGCCATTGTCCTGAAGCGGTCTTCGCTGTCCAGCAGGGCCGTTTGCGCTCGTTTGCGTTCGCTGGCATCCAGGACAAACGCTATGCCGCTGACGCGTGATTCATCCGTCATTGCAGCCGCCATCAGCACGGAGACGCGTGTTCCATCCTTGCGCACGAAGTCCCTCTCGAAGGGCCTGCTGCTTACCCCTGTTTCCTTAAGCTCTTTAATAGCCCTCAACCCCTGTTGCCGATACTGGGGAGGGGTCATGTCTACGAGGTCAATCCGGCCGGCTGCCAAATCTGCCCTCGAATAACCTGTCATCTCCAGGAATTTGTCGTTAGCGTCAAAGACCTTTCCATCCATATCCCAGTAGACGACACCAAGCAGGCCGGTCTCATAGAACCGGTGAAGGCGGACATCGGTTTCCCGCCGGACCTGCTCCACCCTTGCTCTTTCGAGGCGATGGGCGATAATGGCGAAGAGAATACCGCTGATGCAAAACCCGGCCACCCGGACGAGCAGCCCACCCAGACATATGGATTGCGGGGCAAGCAGTGCGGCAGTCACGGCGCTAAGCACCATAGCGAAAAGGGCCGGACCTAATCCGCCGAACAGGACTACGAATATGACAACGGGGTAAAAGGTAACGAAGGGTATATGCATTTCGAAGGCGGACTTAAGGACCAGATATACACTTGCGGCAATAGCCACAAGGATAACGGCAAAGAGGTACTTTCTGAGGTCGGGAAATCTTCGATTATTGAACATTGCTGAATACGATGGAACAGTCTGACAGATTTAAAGAAGCGTGTAAATGGGGGTACGAAGGGGCGTAATGTGCCCGGTAGACGGGGCCGCGCGGCCGTCCGGTTCTCTATGGACGGTTACTGATTGGCAGGGAAGTAATACCGTGAAGGTAGAGCCTTTGCCGACATTGCTCCGGACGGTAATGGTGCCTCCATGACTCTTCACGATCCCGAAGACGACCGCGAGGCCCATGCCCGTACCCTGGCCCGCCTCCTTTGTCGTTAAGATAGAACTGTAAAAGCTCTCCGGTTGCCTATTGTTCTTAATAAATACGTATACATGCTGCCCGGTGAGGTCCTGTTTCCGGTAACCCGTCATCCGCAGGCCGCCCCCGTTGACGTGGACGATTTCCCCTTTCGTCGACAATATCAGGACGCCTTCGGCGACCCCTTCTAGTGCTATTGCAAGCCGCCTTATCCCCCCCCGGGGGGCCTTCCGGGACTCGGTCAAATCTATAACAACGCCTCCGAAACCGATTATGCCGCCCTGTCTCTCAAGTACAACCGCCCTCAAGAAGATCGGGGATTCACTCCCATCCTTCCGCCTCCCCGTATACTCGGCGCCCGCGCGCCTCTCACATCGAAGAATCCTGGCGCCGTTCTCCAGTAGCCGTGCATGGTCCTTCGGCGCTATGTCTTGTCCCCATTGTCCTTGGTCACTAAATGTACATCACGTGTTGCATATCTGTAATGAAAGTGTATAATAAATGCAATGCGATTCGAGTGGGATAACCGAACAAGTTCGGTTAATGCAGAAAAGCATATATACCGTTCGCCGTGAGAGAATAAGACTGATATCCGTCAGGCGAGCAAGACGCAAGGAGGTAAAGCTATATGAAAAAGAAACAACCGGCTAAGACGGCTGCTGAATTTGACAGGCGCTTCGACGAAGGCGAAGACATTCACGATATAGCCGATCTATCAAAGGCCAAAATAACGTATCCCGGCAAAAAAGTCCGTATTACCCTCGACGTCCCGCAAGTCCTTGTTAATGAGATCGACAACCTACGCCAACGAATAGGAGTGGACCGGGGCGCCCTTATCAAAGTCTGGCTTCATGAAAGAGTCGAGCAGGAGAAAGGACGGTAAGGCTAACGGCTGGCACGTTCCTTCCACCGCCGGGCGGCCCCTGCCGGCGTTTGCAGGCATCGTGCCTGTTTTGCTATAATCAAGCGACATATCACTCAAGGGGGTAATCCATGTCACGCAATCATATAGCCGTTCGCTGCGCGGTTGCCGCACTCTTCATGTGCCTGGCGGCGATGCCCGCTCTTGCGGCCGACGCGCCTACCGTTTCGCAGGTACTGACCGATGTGGACAAGCTGCTCAAGGAAAACCCGATGCCGGCCGGGGCGACCTCCCAGTTGATAAAGATCGCGGAGGACCCGACGGCGAGCATCTACCTGACAATCACGCTACCAGGAGCAAGCCTCGCGCCGCACGTGCACAAAACCCACGACGAGACCGAGTACGTGATCAGGGGGACGGGCAGGCTGTTCGTCAACAATGAGTGGGTAGACATAGGGCCGGGAAACGTGCACTTCAACCCGATGGGCAAGGTCCACGGAGCAATCAACAACGGCAAAGAATCGCTGGTAGTGCTAATCATGTTCACCCCGGCAATGACGCAAACGGACAGGCATTTTGTGAAGTAGGAAGTACCGGTGTCGGGAAGGCCTGACTCTCTATGCACGGCTCGCTGAGCTGCTCGGGGAGGTAACTAGTACACCTGCCAGTTCACACATTGTTTGGACATATTGACTTTCAAGATTACCGCTTGCAAACGAGAGAGGCCCAAAAAATTCCGAAATAAAGCGATTTATCGCTATTCGTTGCTCTTATTTTCTGAGTTGCAATTTGTTGAGAGGACGTGCGAATAATCTTCAGCGTCGTCAATAAGAAACGCTATTCGGGATTCCACAAATATCCCGGATAACACCGACGTTGGACTTATAATCGTCAATACTGCATCTCAGATAGCCCGCCGCGCTCTCCGCAGTCACTAACTTAGCGTCCGCAGCCTCGGCTACAAGACATGCGAACTTCCCCCTCCTGGAATTCGGAACTGACCTAGGCTCGAAAAAGCCGGTTGCATAATCTTCCGCGGCGGTCCACTCATCGGTTGGCTTGTGATCCTCTACGACTAAAGCACTTAACGGGATCTCACGGTTAGACGCATTCCTAACGTGATACTTAGCGCTCGTGTAACTGAGACCGAAGGTGTCCATTACTAATCTCAAACCACTAGAGTAATTTTCCGCCGTCTTGAAAAGTCTTTCCACTGCTCTTTGCGGAGCAAGAAATTCTACCGCAAATGCATTCGCCCTTTGTTCGATATAGTTTTTTACAGCACGAGGGTCTTTTTGAAGATCGGAGTATTGATCCACTTGAAGCTTCTCCAATCTTTCATTGGAATCATAAAGAAGATGCCCCAGTTCATGGGCCAATGTCATTCTACGCACCCACACGTTCCTGTTGTCCCCTTTTGTGTTGACGGCGATGCCCCTTACCGGACCGTTAGCAATGGTGGCTCCAGCCACGCTGTCCTGAAACTCTGTCTGAATCAAAGGTATTTCAAGTGTGTCTTCGATTAATTTTCGCATGCATTGTATGGGTGTATCTGGGGCAATCCGAAGAATTCGTCTCGCTTCTCCAGCCAGCCAATAACCATGCTTCCATGCTGGGTAATCAGGACCGCTGCCGTAGTTATCTGTGGGGGTGAATCCAATTTCAGTAACAGAAGCTGACAGTCGAGAATTTACCCACGAAAAAAGATCGTATTGTTTTCTAGCGACCCATGCGGCCTCGCACAATTGAGACACTAATGCAGAACTGAACTGAGTTGTTCCCATATCTTTCAGTCTTGCAGTGTAGCCTTGGATCTCCATTTGCTCCCGGGACAAAAGACACTGCACGCTCGTCCAGCGCTAAGGTCTGAGCTATTTTCTCAATAATATGAATCGACGTTAAAGTCTTAGGATTCTCAGCATCTTCTACTTCTTTTTCGCTAAGGCCTGCGGCAGAGGCAACTTTCTTCACAGGTAAACCAAGACTTTCTCTTCTATTGCGCAGTGTTCGGGCGGGTTCATCAACAGCGCTGGACAAAATAGCACTACCGTGCTCGAAAACTTCGAGGAGTTTGGGCAGACCAAAGGTCTGTAGTGCTTCCCACGCAGACAATCGATGGCCCTTAGCTTCCGGAGAGTCCTCCGCCAGTTGGACCTGGCTTCGAACAAAAAGTCTGGTAGAAGTTTGCGCCCTTTCTCTGGCAGTTTTACCCGCACTTTCCGGGCCAAACACTAAATCGAGGTCGCGTACGTTTTCTAAAGCCATGTCAAATTTTCCGTTTGAGATCTATGTGCTCTATTACTTTCTTCATCCCAGCCTAAATTGGCCACCTTATAGCCGGCAGTTTTAAAGGCCTCAGCGACACTTTGCAGCTCTTTTGCGTTTCGTGGCTTATAACGTGAGGAACTGCCGTTGAGCATGATAGTCATTGGATCGCGAAACCATAATTCACCGGCGGTGTGGGCATCGGCACCGCCCGTAAGGTTGGTATGTGCCAGCCTACCCCGTTTTAAGGCTGTTGCCGTTGCATGATGCTCGAGTGCTCCTGGAAGTGTTTCTAAAGCTACCACCCAAAGGTATTTGCAAGCCTCACTTTGAGGCACGTCAGCATCTGAACAGGGGGGCACTCCGAAAATGATCCCGGCTGCTGGGGGATAAACTAATTCAAAGAGCCCATCTTGTGCGCCAATTTGATCTACCTCATCTTGATATTGCTTCAAAGCTAAATTCGGTGAGCGTGCGGGATAGTTTCTGCGATGGGCTTCACAGTTGTCAGAAACGCGAGTGTTCCCAGTACGGTTCATGACCTTTCCTGCATCCAAGTGCATCCAATAGCCTTAGAAGACGGTTTCAGGATCTCTTGTGCTCTCCGTCTTAGAATCTCTATTTTATCACAAACACTCCGAGCAGAGGTAACTTTTTATGAAGGGTCCTGGGGCAAGGTCTTGAATTATCAGGTTTGTTGCTGTGGGGTTCGCCAAAGCGCCTCATCAAAAGCAATCAGCGGCCCCAATCAGAGCAACGTCGGGAGCCCATAGGACCGTGAACGAATACATAACTCCAACCTCTGGAAAGACGAAGGGATAGATTACGTTTTGGGTCCGCGCCCGCCTTCTCCGGCCCCACCACATGAGTCAATTATAACCACTAGTAATGGTGTATTGCAAGAAAAACAATTGAGCGGCACACTTTCAGGAAGACTATAACTTCGTCACGCTTATTATCCAGTCCAAACGGCGGCCTCCGGCTATTTTGGACGGGGCGCCCGCCCGACGTGAGGAGGGGAGGGTCGAGCACCGTGATCGAGGAGCCGCCGCCCGGAGCGTACTCTTTGTGTACGTGAGGACGTGCGGCCCGGAGAGACAGGCCGGGGAGAGGCGCGCGGTCGGACGCCAAAAGAGCCGGAGGCCACCCCCCCTACCGTAACACTACCTGTACCGTCCCTGCATTGCCGCTCTTCCGGTCCACCGCCAGTAGCGTGACCCGCTGGTGCGGCTTCAGCGGTGCTGTCGAGCTCTACAAACGACTCTATGCCTGTGATGGCCCGGCCGTCTATCTCAAGGATCAAATCGCCTACCTCGAAGCCGACCGCGCCGAGCGGGCCTTTCGGCTCCACTGACGCCACCGCGACCCCCTGCCTTCTGCCCAGCCCGAGCTGCTCCGCCTCTTTGGGCGTTACCGCCCTCACCTCTACGCCGAACCGTTCCTTGATGACGCCGACCGTGTACTTTACGGCCTCCTGGAGGCTCGCGATCTTGATGACTATGTCGAGCTTCTTGCCCTGGCGCATGACCGTTAGTTTTGCGTCCTGGCCTACGGGCGTCACTCCGGCCATCGCCCGCGCCCCAGCCGCGTCGTTCACCTCGCTCCCCTCGTATGCGACGATCACGTCGTTTTTCTGGAGGCCCGCGCGCTCCGCAGGCCCACCCTTCGCCACCTCTGCGACCAGCGCGCCCCGCGTGGCGTTTATGCCCAGCGACCTTGCAATATCCGGCGTCAGGTCGCGCAGGCCCACGCCCATCCAGCCGCGCTCGACCTTACCGTGGGCGATCAGCGTCCTGACTACGTGGACCGCCATGTTGCTCGGTATCGCGAAGCCTATCCCTTCAGAGCCGCCCGACTGCGACGCAATGGCCGTATTGACGCCGATCACCTCTCCGTACAGGTTAAGGAGCGGCCCGCCGCTGTTGCCTGGGTTGATCGCAGCATCCGTCTGTAGGAAGTCCTGGTAACCCGTGGGGTCCGTGACCCCGCGCCTGTGCTTTGCGCTGATGATGCCCTGGGTGACCGTCTGGTCGAGGCCCCTGGGGTGGCCTATCGCGATGACCCACTCGCCGACCTCCATCCTGTCCGAGTCGCCGAAGGTAATGTACGGCAGGGGCTCCTTCGTCTGGATGCGAACTACGGCAAGGTCCGTCTTGGGGTCGCCGCCCACGAGCTTCGCCGGAAGCTTACGGCCGTCCGCAAGCAACACCTCTATTTTTGTGGCGCCCCCCGCCACGTGATAATTCGTCAATATGTTGCCTTTCGTATCGATTATCATGCCGCTGCCCAGCCCTCTCAATACCTGGAACTTCTTGGGCTGTCTGGAATTGCCGAAGAACTGGCGGAAAAAGGGATCGTTCTCGAAGGGGAAGAAAGACGGGACTTCCACCTCTTTGCGCTCGATCACGTCCAGATGCACTACGGCAGGAATATTCTGCTTTGCGACCTGCACGATGGCGCTGCTAAGGTCGGCGGGCTTCTTCCTGCCCGCCGTCTCGCCCTGCACGGGAAGGCAAAGGACGAGCAGGGCGCAAGCGGCCGCTGCGGCCGCAATAGCTGCCGCGCAAGCGCCGCTCTTCAGGCTCGGTAAGTAACCGGATCGAAACATATCTTAGAAGACCTCCTTGATCGTCGCTGTCGATAAATGTCTGTATACGATGCTCGTAAGCGGCCGTTCGCCGCTGCCGCGACCGCTACTGCTTACGGAATTCCAGTGCAGCCGGGTCCCATTCGTATCTGATCATGCCTTTTTCCAGGCGCTCCGCCCCTTTCGTCGCTGTAAAGGGCGCAAGTATCCCCACAATGTTGCCCTTCATGTCTTTCTTAAGAATGACAGCCGCGCTGTAGACAGTCTTCTCCCCGCCCGCTCCCCCGGCGTATTCTTCCCGGCTCTTCAGCACCGTGCCCGCGCGCTTCGCGCCGCCCGCATAGAACGAATAAAAGTTTACCTGCTCCTGCCTGGCCGGGTCCACCTGGCAGCACGGGTTGTCGCCCGTTTTGAGGAAGGTGAGGCCCACCACCGCGCGCCCGTGGATGCGGGCCGTTTTTTCCCGGCGGATGCGGGTCATGGTAGCGCAGTCGTCGCAATCTTTATCGTCGGGCATCATCACGAGGCGCGATGTAGCACGGCCTATGACGAGCGAAGCAAGCCTCTCGTCGCGGAATTTACTCTCGTAACCACGGACAGTGGAGAAACACCCGTAGGAGAGAAGCGCCCCGACAGGCGCATCCTCGCCCGCGCTGTCCACGTGGAGCACGCTCACCGACATGGCCGCAGTCCCCGCGGCAGCCTCCCCCCATCGGCTCACCATCTCCTTGCAGCCATTGCTGTAGACCTCGGGCAGTGCGCCAAGCAATATCCGCCGCACAATCCCCTCGGGAAGCTCGCGGCCCTCGCCCTTGCCGGTGCGCAGGAAGAATTCCCTCAGAGTATTGTGGTCCTGCCCCTCGATAGCAGTCGTCCCTTCCACCTCCGGCAGGTTCAACCGGCAGAATGCGGGCGAAGGTAACCCGACGCAAAGCACCGCCAGCGCCACGACCGCCGGAAAGACATAAACGTTCCATCTCGTCATCGCCACTGATTATGCCATAAATTTTTTGCAGGCGGCAAGCCCAATCAACTAAATCCGGGAGTGATGGTTTCGGGAGAGTGAGAAAGAAATGTTTCCGTCTATTTATGCCCGCCGGGTATGCCGACCCTGACGAGCTGTGGTTTCAGGACTCGTATCAATTCCTGCGGGTCGAGGCCGACCAGCAGCCCGCGCCTGCCACCGTTTATGTATAGCTTCGGCAGGGCCGCTATCGTCTCTTCCATGTAGACGGGCATGGTCTTGCGCGTGCCGAAAGGCGATATGCCGCCCACCATGTAGCCCGTGTTCTTTTGCGCAGTCTCCGGGCTGCATGTCACGACCCGCTTCACACCGAGAAGACGGGCCAGCTCTTTCGTCGAGACCTCTTCGTCCCCGTGCATCAGCACGACTACCGGCCGCTTCTCCTCGTCTTCCATGAGCAGTGTCTTTATGACACTGTGCTCGTCCACGTGAAGCTCGCGGGCGCAGACTGCCGTGCCTCCCCTGTCCTCATACTTGTAGGGGTGCTCGCTGAAGGCAACACCGTTGTCGCGCAACGCGCGGATGGCAGGTGTTGAAGGCAATTTGTCTTTACTCATGACCAACCACCGTCGCCTCTCCGATCATATTTTTAGGAGTTCTTTGACTTTTTTGACGATCGACCGTTTTACTTCGATCTTAAGGTACAGGTCGCCTCCGCCCTGCCCCATGCCGCGCAGCCTTACCGATTGGCCGTCTTTTATGCCCGCCGGTATGGTGATCGCAAGCCGCCTGCCCATTTTGTCGAGGTACTCCACGCGCCCGCCCCGATCGGCCTCCCCCTCGTCGAGGGTCAGCCTGTCGTGCATGTCGCCCCCCTGCCCTACGCCCATGAGCCTATTCATGGCGTACCTGCCGAGTGCGCCCACCGCCCTGGCCAGTATGCCCGGCTGCCCAGCGAGCTCTCTCCCTGCCTGGCCGCCACCCTCCACCTCGCGCCTTGCGCCCTTGCCGCCCCATCTCATGCCGGGGCCGAAAATAATCACCCTGCCGAACATGCCCGGCCCCCGGAACTCCCTCGTCCTGTAAACGCCGTGCTCGCGGAAGACCTCCTCGAAGCCCCGGACGCCGAAGGTCCGCGCCATCTCCTCGAAGATCTGGCCGATATCGGAATTTTTGAAGATGTCCTGCTCGGAGTATGTCTGCCTGAAGCGGTCGTGGGCCGAAGGGCCGTACTGCTCGGCCAGCATGTCGTACCTGGCCCGTTTTTCGGTGTCGGAGAGCACGGCATACGCCTCGTTTATCTCCTTCATCTTCTCGACGGCCGCCGGGTCGCCCTCGTTCCTGTCCGGATGGTACTGCAAGGCCAGCTTCCGGTAAGCCTCTTTGATCTCCTGAGGGCCCGCGTGCTTCTCGATCTCGAGCACCAGGTAATAATCTTTAGTGTTCACGCTTGCCGCTCCATTGCCTTCACCGCCCTTAAAATAAGGTCATAAATCAACGCCATGTCAAACAGTCCGGCCGCCTGGCAGGCCAAACGGTGCACTATTGTACCATGCAAACGGGCAGGCTTGACATTTCGATACTACATGTAGTATCATCATCTATGGTCGCCACCCGCAAGAAACTCGCCGCAATGCGCAATAACCCGCGAGGCAACTGGAAAATTGAGGACTTACACACGGTGGCCGCGGATTGGGGCATCGAGATAAGGAATGCGGGAGGGAGCCATCATATTTTCTCCCACCCCGATATCGATTTTCACCTGACCGTCCCGGCCCGCAGGCCCATTAAATCTGTATATATAAGGAAGTTTATCGATATGATCGATGAGATCAACGATAAAACAGCAAAAGGGGTGACTAAATGAAGCGTGTAAAGAACATCGAGCGCGTGGAGCCTCCGTATCCGTTCGAGGCGTATGCACACGTTGCTACCCCCCTGGGTAAGGAGGACGGGGGAGGCTACCTGATTACTTTTCCCGATCTTCCGGGCTGTATGTCCGACGGCGACACGCTGGAGGAAGCCGTGGAGAACGCCCGAGACGCCTTCGCCGGTTGGGTCTCGGCGCAAATCGACGTGGGACGAAAAGTACCTCAACCCCAGTGGCAGCCGGAGACCGCTGCCGATGTCTCGGGTAAATTTGTTCAGCGCGTCCCGAAAACCGTCCACGCAAGACTAGTCCGACGGGCAAAGGCGGAGGGAGTGAGCCTCAACAGCCTGGTGCTGACCTTTATCGCGGAAGGGTTGGGGAAACGGGAAGAAAAAAACCCGAAGACCGGCCACAGACAGGCCGGCTGATTACGGCCACTTGCCTTGGCGACGAGCCGAGGTTCATGGTGATGGGCAGGATCGGTGAAAAGCATTGGTCGGCCGTCATCACTTATCGGGCCGGGAGGATCAGAATAATCTCGGTGCGCAGGTCGCGGAAAGAGGAGGTCGATCTTTATGAAGGCTGAAGAATTCGACAAAAAATTCGATGCGGGGGAAGACGTAACGAAATACCTCGACGCCTCGAAGGCCAGAAGGCCCGGCCAGGAGCAGAAGAGGGTGAACGTCGATTTCCCCGCGTGGATGGTCCGCCTCCTCGACAAGGAGGCAAGACGCCTCGCCGTGCCCCGGCAGGCCATCATCAAGGTATGGATAGGCGAGCGCCTGGAAAAAACAGGCTGATTGCGCGCCTGGCGGCCTTTCCCTCCGGCCGCCCCACCCTCCCTCGCTCGCTTCATCCGGTCTCCCCGCCCGTCACCCATTTTGCCGTTGACATAGACCGCCCGCGCCGTGTTATCATATGGCATACTGGTACTCAGGGCGGGGTGGAAGTCCCCACCGGCGGTATCCCGGTTTTGAGCCGGGGAGCCCGCGAGCGCCCCTTCTTCCAGGAAGGGGGTCAGCAGACCTGGTGAAAAGCCAGGGCCGACGGTTACAGTCCGGACGGAAGAGCATCGGGCGAATATCTGCAACACCCGCAAGCGGGCCTGTCGCCCGCGCGGACCTCGTGCCTTTTCTTCCCATATCCCTCTGAACCGGCAAAATTCAGCGTTGAGGAGGAACACCATGAGAGAACAGGTCCTCGCCGGTTTCGGCGGCCCGCTCGAACGGGTCGAGAATGCCCTCGCTGCCATAGCCGCAGGCCGTGGCGTCCTCGTAACCGATGACGAAAAACGGGAGAACGAGGGAGACATCATCTTTGCTGCAGAGAGCATCACCGAAGCGCAGATGGCAATGCTCATCAGAGAGGGCAGCGGGATCGTCTGCCTCTGCCTCACCCCGGAAAAGGTGCAGGAGCTCGGCCTGCCGATGATGGTAGAGAGGAATTCCAGCCGCTTCGGCACTGCCTTCACGGTGACCATCGAGGCAGCAGAGGGCGTAACGACGGGTGTCTCCGCCCATGACAGGGTCGCCACAATAAAGGCTGCCGTCGCGGACGGCGCGGTGCCGGAGCACCTCCACCGCCCCGGCCATGTCTTCCCACTGAGGGCGCGGGCGGGCGGCGTCCTTGAAAGGCAGGGCCACACGGAGGCAGCCGTCGATCTCGCCCGGCTGGCCGGGTTAAGGCCCTGCGGCGTGCTCTGCGAGCTTATGAACGCGGACGGCACCATGGCCCATTTGCCTGAGATAACGGCCTTCGCCCGCGCCCACGCGATGCCCGTGGTTACTGTCGGTGACCTGGTGAGATACAGAAACAACGGGCAAACGCACTGAAAGGCGGGCCAACGGAAAGCGAGATATAGCGGCCCGCGCCTAACGTCGCCCTATCTCCCCCCGTCTACGTACGTGAAGGCGCCTATGTCCCACGCACCCGGCTGCCTTGCCCTCCCCTGCATGTCTGCCGACGATACGCCGGCGGGCCACTCGCCGGTCAGGTCTTGACCTGTGCCCCTTGCGCCGGAGGTGGGCATCAGGGTGTAGTCGTCTTTGTCCGGGTCCGCGAAGCCCGCGAACCTCCCGCCGCCGGAGTCGAGGCTGTGGGCATCCTTCCCCCAATATGCCTGCCAGTCGGCAAGGTTGGGCCTGCCGCCGAACGCATATTCCCTGAACCGCTTCTCGCCGCCCGGCGCGTCGTACCATCTTATGAGCTTCCCTTCATCGCTGCCCGAATCATACAAGTTGTAGTCCGCGTTGTAGCGTATCGTCCCACAGTCGTGCGCCCATACTGCATGGGCCGTGCTGCCGTAAATAATCGTGTTTTTCACGGTCACTATCGTCGGCCTCGAGAAGGCGAGGGTGTCGAGATAAAGCCCGTAGACGTTCTTTGCCGAAACACAGTTGTACAGGTAAGCTGTCGGCCCCTTGCAGACGGACCACCCAGACCCGTTTTTGCGGCTCACGCAGTTGAGGTACCAGACCCTCGACTGGCCGGGCACGTCGTCGAGGGCGCACCTGAAGCCCACCCCGTTGCCGTACGCCTCGCAGTCGAGATAGACGATGCGGTCCGTGACGGTCGATATGGGCCATCCGGCGCTGGCCGCATCGAAGCCCCTGCCTCCATTGTCACGGGCTGTGCACTTCTCGAATTTTATATTCGTGCTGTTCATGCACCTGAAGCCCGCGCCTGCCTGCAAGTCTATGGAATCGGGGCCTTTAGCCCCGTAGCCATGCGCGACGCAATCGCGGACAGCGCCGTTGGAGCAGCCGAGCGTCTGGCCGCCTATGGAAAACCCTGCGCCGAGCGGCACGCCGCCGCCGTCCGCCTCGACGTCCTCCACAAGAAAGCCGTCCTGGTTGCGCAGTACCACGCCGGGGCCGTCGTTGCCTGTTAAAAGCAGATTGCGGATAACGAGCCCCTGCATCTTCTGCCCTTCCGACAGGCCGATTGCCCGCAATGCAGCGCCGCTGCTGTTCCGCACTACGATGCCGCCGGGGCCGCCGCCGTCGATCTGCACGTTGTCGATGCCGACGACGGAGAACGCAGCGTCGTGATGGCCGACCGTCCGGCCCGCGCAGTCTACAACCACCGCGCCCGACCCCCATGACGGGTCGCACTTGATCGTGATGGGCTCGGCCTTCGTGCCGCTCTCGTACCACTGGCCGTCGATGACGACCTTTGCATAGAGCGTCGAGCCTGCTTTCAGGACGATCGTATCTCCCGCCCTGATCTTCTCCCACCCCGCCCCCGGCGCACCGCCTGACGCAGCCGCGTAAGAACCCGGTATGTTCTGCCAAGCCGCAGACTGGCTTATGCCCGGGTTAGCGTCGTTCCCCGCCGCAGAATCGACATAGTAGACCGACGCCCCCGCGCACAAAGGCGCAACCAGGCAGAAGAGCAAGACCAAAAGCAGGACAGCCGCAGGCCGAGTATGTAACATTCCCGACATCATAGCATGTAGTTTTAGTAAATTGGTTCTAATTCTGTCAAGCGTTTTCAGAGTATTGCACTTCACGTACCCAACATTTTATAGACGAACCCAAGGGAGGGGTGTAGAATGAAATGCACTGTAAATAGTAACAGTTTAAGGGAGGATATGATTATGACTGAGGATTCTCGATATCTCCTCAAGACCCTTCTTGACCAGACTAGAGTAGCCAATTACCCCTCTCTGGCACCAGATAAATATTTTGAGATATTTAGTGCTCATCAAGCCTTAAAGGCTAGGCACTTTAACCCTGACCCAACGGAGATCGAATCAGGAATCGTAGGTGGTGATGGTGATGGGGGCGTGGACGGCTTTTATTTGTTTGTTAACAAGAAATTTATTCGTGAGGACACCGATCCAGCTATCTTTAAAGATCAACAGATCAACATTGAAGTAGTGATTGTGCAAGGAAAGAATAAGGCATCATTTGAAGAGTCGGTCCCTATGAAATTGAGCGATTTTATAGAGCACTGTCTCCGCCTAAGCGCCGATATCACATCATCTCAATTGTATAGTGATAGTCTTCTGACTCTTGTTAAGAAATTTCACGCGATTTACAAACCAGCTATATCGTTCCGTCCGGCTCTGAGTATTAATTTTTTCCACGTGACTTTAGGAGAACAAATTGACGATAAGGTAAAAGCTCGCGCCGAGTTATTGGAACAAAAAACTAAAGAGTCCTTTCCCACTTCCGACTGTCACTATAATTTTATCGGCGGGAGAGCTTTGATTGATCTGTACTACCAACAGCCCGAGAGTACGTTATTGCTACCTATCCGGAAGTACTTTGATTATCAATCTTTCGGTAAAACCGCTTTTGTCTGTGTCGTTTCACTCCCAGATTATTATGACTTCATCAGGGATGGTCTTTCTCTGCGAGAATACATGTTTGAGGCTAATGTTCGAGACCACGCGCCAGATGCGACAGTAAATAAAGCTATTCATACTACGCTTGCTGTGCCTGACAATGATGACTTCTGGTGGCTAAACAACGGCATTACTATTCTTGCATCTGACGTTTCTTATACCGGCAACGCGCTCAGGCTTACCGACCCTCAAATTGTCAACGGATTGCAAACCTCACACGAAGTATTCAACCATTTTGCGGAAGCAGTTTTGTTTAGGCCCCAGGATAATCGTTCCGTGATGGTGAAAGTAATCAGGAACATTGACGCAGATACATCGGATCGAATTATAAGAGCGACGAATAGCCAGACAAAAATAGAGTCTATTAATCTTCACGCCTCGGAACAGATTCACAGGGACATTGAAACGGCCCTGAAGAACGTTGATTTATTCTATGACAGAAGGAAGAATTTCTATCTGAACAAGGGCGCGTCCGCCTCGAAGATCATCACAATCGGATACATGGCCCAAGCTATAACGGCTATTGTGTTGCAGCAACCGAACGACGCGAGAGCGCGACCAACGACTGTAGCTGATAAGAACTATAAGAAATTATTCTCGGATATATACCCGATTCAGCTATACCCGAAGTGTGCTCAAATTATGAAGCGGGTTGATTTGTATCTGGATGAAAAAGGCCTTACCCAAGGGACAAAGCTAAATCTCGTATTCTATCTTGGCATGTATGCCACTTCTGCCGCATTCAAGATAGTTAAGCCAAATACGGCTAAAATAGCGTCTTGCGACATGTCTTTGTTGGCGGAATCTCTTTTGGATGGGTGTTATGCTTGGCTTTTGGAGACATTTGCGAAACTTGGCGGTAGTGACACAACCGCGAAAGGTCCGACCTTAGTGGCGGCTTTGAAAGAGCACATTAACGGGGAATATGGACGCCGCCCTGCTTTTTAAGATAACGAATAGGTAACAGGGCTGAGATGTGCGCCGTTTCTTCAGAATCTTCCCGCTTGCCTTCTCAACCCTTTCCCCTGCATCCTCGGCTTGGACAGCTTTTGCAGTCTCTAAAAAGCGACAGACTGCTTCTTGTCGTCTGGCTCGGGGTTCTTTTTCCTTGGCATTTTGTCTCTCCCTTTTCTCTTTAATTGGTCGTTTGATAGGTCAGACGCTTGCCAACGATACCACGCAGGAGCGCGCCTACACGAGCCACATCGGTATATCGTCTGCCCACTCTCTTGTTACGCAGTGAGATTCTTTAGCTGTGCCCAGACTTGAGCCGAGTAAGCCATTCTCCACTCAAATGGCTACGCGGATGTCTTCTGTGTGCCTTTGCCGGGAGGAACATGCGGTGCATGATGGTTGATAAGCGGGGCCTTCCACGATCCTTAAGGGGATAGCATCACCATGCTTTAAGAGAGATTCAATATAGAGCTTAATGGCGACTTTTGTATTTTTAAGGGCCTTTTTTTCGGTGCTGCCGTCTATGTGGATACCCTTTAAGGCCGGGCAATAGGCATAAAAGGAATCTCCATCCTCTTCAATGCATATATCGACGCTAAACGTGATGGAGTTGCCTTTAGTTAAGCCGGTCACCTGTTTGTCTCCTCCTTCGTGCCTCTTGGGCCTATACGGCGCCTGCATATAGTAACAATAATTGAGAGATTGTCTTCCGACCACCGATCTTCGCCGCAATTGGCCGCACTGAAGGCCAATTGCGGCACGGTAGATACCTCAACTCCAATGAGCGCTTTTTTCCGGCAAAGCCGGGCGGCAGAGGCTTGCTGATGCCGACCACCCCTAACAGCAATTGTCCGTCCAGGCGGACAATTGCTGTCGTGAACGGAGGAGCCGCATGGAGGATGCTTCATATGCGGATGCAATGGGAGCCGTGGCGGCCGGAGATCGTACATTCGTACATCGGAGGCCCCACGGCGAGCAGGGCGCCGCAGAGGGAGCATCCTTCATGCGGCGAGTCCAGACCTGGCCACCACATCCCGCCTTTGCCATTATCATGACCACCGCGGGTGCTACCGCGCTGCCCTCCCTTTCCTCTCTTCGATCACGCGCCTGATCGTCTCCGCCATCTCGTTCCTGACGATCGGCTTCATTACGAACTCTCTTATCCCCACTCCTTCGCCGACTCCGGCGATATTACCTCGCTGAAACCGGTGCACAATATCACCGGTATATCCTTCTTGATCGACATCAGCTTTTTCGCCAGCTCTATCCCCGTCATGTTCGGCATCGTCTGGTCCGTTATCACCAGGTCGAACCGCGCCGGGTCCCTCTGGAACCGCTTCAACGCCTGCACGCTGTCATGCTCGGCGATCACCTCGTACCCCATGCGCTCCAGCATCTCTTTCGCCATCTCCACGAGCGCCTCTTCATCATCGACGAAGAGTATGCAGCGTTTCGCCGACGGCCTTCCGACGTGCGCCGCTGCCTGCACCGCCTTGCGCGCCGCCTCGTGCCTGACCTTTTTCAAATAGACCGCGAACGTCGAGCCGGCGCCCTGTGCGCTCTCCATTGTCATCGCGCCGCCGTGCCCCTTTACGATCCCGTAAACCACCGACAGCCCCAGCCCCTTGCCCGGCTCGTTCGTCGTGAAATAGGGCTCGTAGATGCGGTCCTTTATCGACTCGTCAACGCCGGGCCCCGTGTCGCTGACGGAGAGCCTGACGTACGCGCCCGGCACCATGTCGGGATACGGAGCGTCTTTCTGGTCGGTAAACGAGAAATCGGAAAGTCGCACGTCGAGGGCCCCTTTCGTCGCCTTCATGGCCTGCCCCGCGTTCATGCAGAGGTTTATGAGCAACTGGTGTATCTGCACCGGGTCGGCCAGCACGATGGCCTCGTGCGTATCGATGGACGTTTTGATCTCTATGGTCGAAGGCAGCGACGCGCGCATCAGCTTCACTACCTCGTGCACGATGGGCGCCACCTGTACCGCCTTCTTCTCCTGCTCCCCCTGCCGGCTGAAGGCGAGCATCTGCTTGACCAGGTCGCGGCCCCGGTAGCCCGCCTTGCGCACCTGCGAGAGGTGGCCCTGGGCCCTGGCGTTATCTCCCACGTCGTCCGTCGCAAGCTCGGTGAAGCCGATGACTGCCGCGAGGATGTTGTTGAAGTCGTGGGCTATGCCGCCCGCGAGGGTGCCTATGGCCTGCATCTTCTGCGCCTGGCGCAGCTCTGCCTCCAGACCGACCTGGCGGGTCATGTCACGCTCGACGGAGACGTAGTTGGTTACTGCCCCGTCCTTGTCCCTTATGGGTGACATCGTCCGCTCTACCTCGTAGGCGCTGCCGTCCTTCTTGCGGTTGGCGGCGCGCCCCGTCCAGACACGCCCCTCGCCGAGGGCGGCCCACATCTCCTCCCAGGTATTGTCTTCGCCGCCTTTCAGGACGTCGAACGTCAGCCCCGTGACCTCTTCCCTGCGGTAGAGGCTCACCTTCTCGGAGGCCGGGTTCATATACTGGATGATGCCCTTTTTATCCATGATAATGACGCAGTCGCCGCCCTGCTCGATGGCTAAGGCCAGCCGCGCCCGTTCTTCTTCCGCCTTCCTGTGCTCCCTGATCTCCACTTCCAGCCGCTCGTAGGCGCTCCGCAGCTCCGCGGTCCGCTCCTGCACGCGCGCCTCAAGCTCTCCGCGCAGCCGCAGAAGCTTCGCCTCCGCCTGCTTTCGCTCCGTGATGTCGCGCCCGTTGACGACTATGCCCGCCATCTTCCGGTCGTGGAGCAGGTTCCGGCAGATCATCTCGATGGTGCGCCAGCCGCCGTCCTTGCTCTTCAGCTCCGCCTCCATCGACAGCGTGAAGCTCGGTATCCTCCCCGCCTCTATGATGCGCGCCCGCACTGCCTCCCTGCCAGACGGCTGGACGAACTCGAGGAAGTTTTTGCCGATGAGCGCCTTGGCCCCGTAGCCGAGCACGCGCTTGACGGACGGCCCCGCGTAGCCTATCGTGCCGTCTTCCTGGAGCACCATAATGATGTCGAGGGCGTTCTCTATCAGCCGCCTGAAATGCTCCTCGCGCTCCCGCAGGCCCGCCTGCGCCTCCTCGCGCTCCCGCATCTCGCGAGTGAGCCGCTCGTTGGCTGCGGTAAGGTCCTTCGTCCGCTCCTCAACGCGCCTTTCCAGACTCTCCGTGGGAGTTCCTGAGCACCTCCTCGGCCCTCTTGCGCACGGTGAAGTCCGTCATGACGAGGCAGACGCCCCCGCGCCCGGCCGCATCCGCTTTGCCGCTGGATATGCGCATTGCCGCGTTTCCGTTATCCCGGCAGAGTATCGTGAACTCGCCCCTGCCGCAGTCTGCCCCTTTGCAGAAGGTCGCTTCGAAGCGCTCCCGCTCGTCCTCCGGGAGGAAATCATAGATGCTTATCCCCATGACGCCCTCCGCGACGCGGCCGACCAGCTCGGCAAACCTTTCGTTCCCGTAAAGGATCCTCCCGTCGCTCTTCCGGACCACTACCGCCGCTTCCCCCATGCTCTCCACGATAGCGCGATACAACCGGTCGTCCGCCATTTCTTTTTCAACCATGCTTTGCTTCTCCCTCGTTTTGTATTGACTCATGATGAACTTTCGCCCCTTCGGGGCCGCCCCTTGGTAATCATCAGAATACACCTGTCCTCCCCGATCAGTGCCGAAAAGAGACAACCCGGGCGAGCAGGGTGAAACGCCTACAGTATTCATCTATCGAACGGCCTGTGTTAGTTGATGATTACTCGACTGTCACGGCAGCGTCTTTCCGCTGTGTCACACTACTCGAGGCTGCAAAACAACACGGCCCTTATGTATCGTTTTCTCGAAGCCACATTATAATTAATCACCCGGGGTTTGTAAAGGATAATAAATAGTGACAATCATTGGGGCTCAGCGCCCCCTCCAGCGGCATCAGGCGCGACCCTTCCCTCCTTACGTCGGGCGGGTGCCCCGGCCTCCCCACTCGGCGCTTCGCATACGCTCGCTTTATGACCCTGCTGCTTGCAGCAGGGTCATAAATGGGGGCCAAGACGGTCCACGCGGGCAAGCTGCGGGAACAATTTCATCCACGCCAGGGCGGTCACTATGGTGCCTACGCCGCCGATAATCACTGCGGGCACCACCCCGAACCAGGCCGCGGTAACGCCCGACTCGAACTCCCCGAGCTGGTTTGACGTCCCGATGAACATCGAGTTTATGGCGCTCACTCTCCCGCGCATGGCGTCCGGCGTCTCCAACTGGACGAGGGATTGGCGTATCACCACGCTGATTACGTCCGCCCCGCCGAGCACGACGAGGGCGGCAAGGGAGAGGAAGAACGACCTCGATACGCCGAAAACGACCGTAGCCGCGCCGAAAACGATCACTGCCGTGAACATTTTGCGGCCCGCAGCGCGGTGCAGCGGATAGCGACCGAGCAGCAGCGACATGAGCAGGGCGCCGCCGGAAGGCGCGCCGCGAAGGAGCCCCAGCCCCGCCGGACCCACAGCCAGGATATTTTTTGCATAAACAGGCAGCAGGGCCGTTGCCCCGCCGAGGAGCACAGCAAACAGGTCGAGGGAGATGGCCCCGAGGATCGCGGGCTTGCTCTTTACGTAGGTGATGCCTGCGAAAATCGAGCGTAGATCGACGGCCTCGACTTTGCGCACCTTCCGCGTTGCTTCGATAAGGCTGATGAAGACGCACCCGCATACGTAGAGGGCCGTGACCGTTACGTAGGCGTGGAGCGGCCCTGCCGCATAAACGAAGCCGCCGATGGCGGGGCCGAGTATGTTGGCCGTCTGCGTCGAGGAAGCGGCGCGGGCGACTGCCCGCGGGAAGACTTGCGGCGTCACCAGGTTCGGGAGGAAGGCGTTCATGGTAGGGTGCTCGAACGCGCGGGCGCCGCCTATGACGAAGGCGACGGCGAGGAGGACGCGGGCGTCGAGCCGGCCGGTAAGGCACCCGGCGGTAAGCGCGGCGGCCGCAAGGGCCGCAATGAGCTGGCACACCCGGATGACCGAGCGGCGCTCGCAGCGGTCTGCCACGTGGCCGACGACGAGGGTAAGAAGGAAGGCAGGCGCGAATTGGGCAAGCCCGACGAAGCCGAGGTAAAGGACGCTGCCGGTGAGGGCATACATCTGCCAGCCGACCGCAACGGCGAGCATCTGGTAGGCCAGTGTGGACGAGACACGGCTGAACCAGAAGCAGACGAAACTTCTGTTCTGTGAGAGTGCGCGCGCGTCGTCAGAGTCGGAAGAAGTCATGGCGCTCCGTGTCTGTGAAGTTTTCGTAGTCTACTACAGTGTGTGGGTGAAGTTAAAGGGTCAGTGGGTAGGCCGGGGAGGATTGGTAGTGGGTCAGTTTGAAAGAGGAATTATTAGATAAGCAAAGAGGAGTCTTGTAGTTAGTACAAAGCTCCTCTTCTGACTACACATTGATTAACATCCCGGGAGGATTCGTAATTCACACGAACCCCCCCGCTTCACCATACGGGATTGCAATCTCCACTATATGGCGGCCTCCGAGGAGGACTTAAGCCCGATGCCGAAGCAGAGCGGGTACTTAACTAGAGTACTACGTCAAAGGTAACATGTCAAGTGCGAAAGCGCAAGGGTGTTTAACACGCACTTTCTTATGTCCTTTAGTTGTGTTTCGGTAATGATTTTCTCAACATACTCACGTCTTCCAGCACGATCTTTGCCGATATAGGGCAAAGAAAGCCTACTCAGCGACACGGTAGCCAACATATCCCCCTTTACCCAGTGAAAACGAGAATCGAAGGGCGGGGGTAACGGGTCATCAAGAAGTAATTTACAATGATATGGCATAACAGGGACGGGCGTCGTAGTGCTCAACGGTAATACCGTACATAGACCACCTCTCCCTCTGAATCTGGGAGAGATAACAACTGCAGGCCGCTTTTTTACCATTTCTGGCGGAATTCCATCAAAATTACAAATGACAATGGTTCCTACTTGGGGATGATAAGGAAGAGGCATCGTATTCTCCAAGGCTTATTATACGGTATGGCCGTTATTATAACAAGGGAATGATATCCTTCATCACTGATCGGGCGCGTAGGTTCATGTCGTTCGGTCGCTTCTTCTTTGCCATGCTAAATGTAGCACGAGCGGTTAAACATGGTAAGCATCAGGATAAGAAAAGAAGACCAAACTGACCCACTACCGGGGGGACTATGTACCTTGTGTGGGTGCATATAGTATGTTAGACTAACTCACCTACTCGTTTCAGGGGAGATCAAGATGAAAAACAATTGCTTTAAGATAGGCCTTATACTGGCCGCCTTCGTGGTCTTGTTCGCCTTCGTCCTCCAGATTGACTCTTACGCTCGGATCGGCGGCGGCGGCTCAATGGGATCGCGCGGCTCGCGCAGCTTCAGCCCTCCGGGCGGGTCTTCGCCTTACAGACCGGTTACGCCGTCGCAGTCCTACGCACCCAGCCCGTATCAATCGGGAGGCGGCAGCTTTTTCAGGAGCATGATGGGCGGCATGGCGGGCGGCTTCCTGGGCGGCATGCTCTTTCGCAGCCTCGGCTTCGGGGGCGGATGGGGCATGGGCGGCGGCGGGGGCGGCATCGGCCTCTTCGAGATTATCCTCGTCGTCGTCATACTTTACGGCCTCTACCGCTTCATGAAGAAGCGGAGGGCGGCGAGCGAGACGTATTACGAGTCCAACACATATGCGCCACCCGTCTACGAGCAGCAGCCGGCATACGGCGCGCCGGACCAGCAGTCGGACGTGGAGATGGGGCTTCGCTACATAAGGCAGATGGACGCATACTTCCAGGAAGGCGCCTTCCGCGACATGTGCCTGGATACGTTCTTCAAGATCCAGGGCGCCTGGGGCATGCGCGATATGGCGCCCGTCAGGGGCCTCCTTACGGATGAGATGTACAGCGCCATAGAGAGCGACGCAGCGAAGCTCCGGGCGGACCACAGGGTCAATAAGCTCGACAACATCGCCGTGCGGTCCACGGACATCGTCGAGGCGTGGCAGGAATCGGGCAGGGACTATATCACGGTGCGCTTCTACGCCAATCTGGTCGACTATACGGTAGACGATAAGACGGGCGACGTAGTGTCGGGCAGCAAGACGGACCCGGTCAAGTTTGAGGAATACTGGACGTACACGCGGCAGGTCGGCAGCAACCCGTGGCAGTTGTCGGCCATAACGCAGCCGCAATAAAGGGTTAATGCAGGCAAGGGCTTCCATTGAGATCGTTGCCGAGGCGTCGGCCGGTGGCGCGCGGGTGCGCGTCATAAGGGGAGACCTTACGGAAGCTCCCGTAGACGCAATCGTCAACGCGGCCAACTCTCACCTCCAGCACGGTGGCGGCGTAGCAGGCGCCATCGTCCGCAAAGGCGGGCAGGTAATCCAGGAAGAGAGCGACCGGATAGGGTTCGTCCCCGCCGGCAAGGCAGCGCTCACCTCCGCAGGCAGGCTGCCCGCGCGTTTCGTTATCCATACTGTAGGCCCCCGCTGGGGCGAAGGGGACGAAGAGGCCGAAACTGGCCTCGGCGGTCGCGAGCGCCCTTGACCTCGCGGAAGAAAAGGGGCTCGCCACCGTGGCCATGCCGGCAGTCAGCGGCGGCATCTTCGGCTTCCCTAAAGAGAGCTGCGCGCACATCATCGTGCGCGAGATCGCGGCCTTCGGGCGCAAGGCAAAAACGGTAAAAACCATCGATATATACCTCATGGACGCAGAAATAATCGAGTTCTTCGCCAAAGAGGTTGAAGGGCTCGGGAAAGGTATGGAAGGCGTTTAATGTGCGGGATATTCGGTATCTTCGGCCATCCGGAAGCATCAAACATGACCTATCTCGGGCTGCACGCCCTGCAGCACAGGGGGCAGGAGAGCGCGGGCATCGTTAGCACCGACGGCTCTTCGATGTACATGCGCCGGGAGATGGGCCTTGTCTCCGATATATTCAATGAGGAGACCCTCCGTGAGATCCCCGGGCACGCGGCGATAGGCCACGTGCGCTATTCGACGGCCGGGTCGAGCACGATAAAGAACGCCCAGCCCTTCGCCGTGGAATACTCGAAGGGGTCGCTGGCCATAGCCCACAACGGCAACCTGACCAACGCAAAGATCATCCGCGACGAGCTTCAGAATTACGGCTCCATCTTCCAGTCCACGATCGACACGGAAGTCATCGTCCACCTCATCGCCCTCTCCCATGAAAACCTTACGGTAGACAGGCTCATAAGCGGGCTGCGGAGGGTGGAAGGCTCCTATTCTCTTCTCGTTCTGACGGACAAGGAGATGATCGCGGTGCGCGACCCTCACGGCTTCAGGCCCCTCGTCCTCGGCCGCCTGCGCGATTCCTATGCAGTGTCCAGCGAGACGTGCTCTTTCGACCTCATAGAGGCGGAGTACACGCGCGAGATCGAGCCGGGCGAGGTCGTCCGCTTCTCGAAAGACGGCGTCGAATCCTATTTCCCCTTCAAGAAGGCCGAGCCGCGCCGCTGCATCTTCGAGTACATCTATTTCGCCAGGCCCGACAGCAGCATATTCGGCCGCACCGTCTACAACGTGCGAAAGGCCTTCGGCAGGGAGCTGGCCCGCGAGAGCGGCGTAGATGCCGACATGGTCATCCCTATACCCGACTCCGGCATAAGCGCGGCGATAGGCTATTCCCAGGAGTCGGGCATCCCCTTCGAGATGGGCCTGATAAGGAACCACTATGTCGGCAGGACGTTCATCGAGCCGAAAGAATCGATCCGCCATTTCGGCGTAAGGCTGAAGCTGAACGCGGACCACGACACGGTGAGGGGCAAGAAGATCGTTGTAATCGACGACTCCATCGTAAGGGCCACGACGGGCAGGAAAATCATCACCATGCTGCGCCAGCAGGGCGCGAAAGAGATACACTTCCGGGTGACGTCCCCCCCTACCCGCTTCCCGTGCTTTTACGGCATCGACACGCCTTCGAGGTCGGAGCTGATCGCCTCCTCGCACAGCGTGGATGACATCAATGAATATATGACGTCCGACACGCTCCGGTACCTCTCCATCGACGGGATGAAGAGGGCCATCGGGAACGGGTCGAACGAGTTCCAGTATTCGTTCTGCGACGCATGCTTTTCCGGTAAATATCCGACACGCTTTCCGTGGGGGATGGAGCTGGAGCAGATGGAGTTGTTCGTAAAAAGGTAAGGGAAACCGACCGGCCGATTATGGAGATGAAACGATGGAAGAGCACAGAAGACTTCTAAGGCTGTTGAAAGACCTATCCTACGAAGAAGGCGATTTCCTGCTGGCCTCCGGCAAGCGCAGCACGTTCTTCATCGACTGCAAGGAGACGACGCTGAACGCCGAGGGGATGTACCTGGTCGGCCACTGCATGTACCAGGAGGTGCTGCGGGTGCCCGGCATAGAGGCGGTCGGGGGCGTGAGCGTCGGCGGCGACCCGCTCGTCTGCTCGACTGTGCTCGCTTCCTATGCGCTCCGCGATCCCATCCCCGGCTTCTTCATCAGGAAGGAGCTTAAGGGCCACGGCACAAACCGATGGATCGAGGGCGGGAAGAACCTGCACAAAGGGATGAAAGCGCTGATCCTGGAAGACGTCGTGACAACGGGTGGCTCGTCGTTAAGGGCGATAAACGCGGCCGAGTCGGACGGCCTGGTGGTCAAGGGCGTCATAGCCCTCCTCGACAGGCTTGAGGGCGGCAGGGAGGCAATAGAGGAAAAGGGCTATCTCTTCAAGGCGATATTTACTCTCAACGATATAGGCACTAGTGATAACTTATATTTAGGTTTCAAGGAGCGAGCGAAGCGCGAGAGGAATAAAGCAACTGGCATAACTTATTGATGATTTAGGTTTCCTAAGCGAGCGCATGCGAAGCGCTTAAGCGGGGAGCCTCCTAGGTTTTACCCGACGGAGGGGGCGCTGAACCCCATTATTTGCGGCGTTCCTTCCCCAGCGTCTTGCCTCTGAACCAGTCGAGGGACTGCAAAGAAGAAACGACCAGGGCCGTGGAGTAGTGCAGCAGGTGGTCTACATGGAGTTTTACGGTACCCTGGTCCGGCGAGCGCGGGTCGGGAACTGCCTTCTTCGGCCACAGCCTGCCTTTCGGGCTCATCGACGAAAGCCATCCTTTCATTTTTAAACCTGCTTGTGGTTGACAGGACGTGCTTACCGGCCGGCCGCTCTTTCGCGGCGAGACCGCTATTGCGCCATAATGAGGTCGATCTCGAACTGCGGGCAGTTTTCGAACCCTACCAGGTTGGCTCTGCCGGTGAGGGGGCAGCACTTGCCGCAGTGCGCCCATTTTGTGCACGTCACCGGCCCCTGGCATAGCTCAGTGGAGGAGGCGTCGAACCAGCCGCATTCGCCGCACGTCGGCCCGTCTTTCCGGCACGCGGGCCTGCCCGCGAAGAGGACTTCCAGGTCCTCCAGAGTGTACGGCACGCCGGTTCCGTAATCGAAAACCTCTTCCATCAGACCGCCTCGCTTGATAGTTTTCGTTCGGTAACGGGGGTCGCCCGGAGGTTCCGCGGCCCACAATCCGTATCCTACAAGAATCATGCCTCTTATCGTCCGTTTACGAAAATCCCTTAAGGACAGCCGGAAAACAGCCTGTACCGGCCAGCTTTCGGACGGGCAAATCCGTCTTGCACAGTGAGACTATGTCTTGTGCAGCAAGACAGACTATCTCGTCGCGCAAGACAAAAACACCGCTTGAACAGGATCGAGAGGTCGCGTCGGGGAAGCGATATTAAAGCGGAATGGCTAAGGGCAGGGACCGACCTTGACGGTCATAGCCGAGCCGCCGGGCACGAGGCCCTTGAGGCGCAGCGGCCTGCCTGCCACGGTCAGCACGTGGTTTGAGTAATCGGCGCTCCTTATCCTGATCTCGCGGGCCTTGTGGCGCACAGATGCGACGCCCGTCCCGTCCGTTTGCAGGCCGTAATACTCGAAGACGCCGGCAGACGGGCTCTCCACCCGGACAGTCGATATCCCCTCCACCGGATCGTACACATAGGTCTCCTCCACCGGCGCCAGGTATATCGAGTTGATGAACTTCAGGCTGAACTCTCTCCCCGCCTCCAACGGCATAGCAGCCAGCACTTTTTCCGGCTCGCTGCCGGCGACGATGACGCAAAGGCCCGCCGCGCGGGCGGATAGCGGACAAAACATCATGAGCATAATCAATAACAAAACGCGGACAGGCATAACGAAAACACTTACTCTTTTTCCGAAGCCTCTGTCAAGCCGGTCGCGAACCCATCGCTATCTCACCCTCACCCCGCCCTCTCCCCTCAAGGGAGAGGGAGAGCCGTGCAATCAACGGGTGGTTTAGTCGTGGGGAGGCACGCCGGGGTTCGGGTGGCCTGAGCTATTTTCGATGGGATTCGCGTTGCTTTTCGAAGGCGCGCGGCGGAGCGTACTACTGTACGTGAGCACGCCGCGCCGAGAAAACGACGCGAAGACCGCGAAAAGAGCCAGGCCACCCGGACCCCTATACCGGCAGCTCATTATTCGCTATACTATAGCGAATAATGAGCCCAACTTCATACAGCATGCAAGATGGAGCAGCCTGATTGTACCCCTGTCTGGCTCATGCGCCAGGCCGGGCGCTACATGGCTGAATACCGCGCCCTGCGTCAAAAGCACTCGTTCATCGAGATGTGCAAGACGCCGGATCTCGCTACAGAAGTCACGCTCCAGCCGGTCCTTAGGTTCGACCTCGACGCAGCCATCATTTTTTCGGACATACTCCTGCCCCTGGAAGCCATGGGCGCGGGCCTCCATTACGACGACGATATCGGCCCCGTCGTCGAAAGGCCTGTCCGCTCGATTGCAGACGTCGAGGCGCTGCGCGTGTTCGACCCTGTGCGCGACTTGCCGTATCTTTTCGACGCCATACGCGCGGTCCGCTCGGCCCTGGCAGGCCGCATACCGCTTATCGGCTTCGCCGGAGCGCCTTTCACGCTCGCCGCATATCTTATCGAAGGCGGGGCCTCCAGGCACTACCAGGCGACCAAAGCGTTCATGTACAGGGAGCCTGCCGCCTTCCGCCTCCTCATGGAGAAGCTGACTGACGTCTGCGCTTCCGTCCTGAACGCGCAGATCGCATCAGGCGCGCAGGCCGTCCAGGTCTTCGACAGTTGGGTAGGCACGCTTGGCGCGGCAGATTACGCGGGGCAGGTCATGGACCACTCCGTCCGCCTTTTCGACGCCCTGGACAAATCGGTGCCGAGCATCCATTTCGGCGTCGATACCTTCCACCTTCTGCCCCTCATGAAGCGCGCAGGAGGAGACGTGACCGGCGTAGACTGGCGCGTCCCCATCGACATGGCCTGGGACGTGCTGGGGCACGACCGGCCCATCCAGGGCAACCTCGACCCCGCCGTGCTCCTGGGGCCCGAAGCCTACATCGAAGAGCAGGTGAAAGAGATCGTGAGGCGGGCAGGGACGGCCGGGGGCCACATATTCAACCTCGGCCACGGCGTCCTGCCGGAGACGCCGGTGGAGGCCGTCGATCTCCTCGTGCACAAGGTGCACCAGTACGGGCGTGCGACATGAAGACACAGGTATTACTAGTCAATTTCGGAGCGCCGGGGACCGCCGCCGAGGTGGCGCCTTTTTTAAGGGGGCTTACGGGCCGCGACGCCCCGCCCGAGGCAATCGAAGCCTTGCAGGAGAGGTACCGGGCCATCGGCGGCTCACCCCTCACCACTATCACGCAGGAGCAGGCCGCGGCCCTCGCTGCGGATACGGGCCTTCCAGTCTCTTGCGCCTTCAGGTACACCTCGCCTACCCTCGAAGAGGCGATCAACGGCTGCTACATGTCGGGCATGGAGCGCATCGTTTTTTTCGTCATGTCCCCTTTTTACAACTCCCGGACCGTCGGCGCATACGTGAGGACGGCCGGGACGTATATCCCGCTTTTGCCTTTTAACCCGGACGTCGTCTTCGTCCATAGCTGGTACGCGTCCGACGCGTTCAGGCAGGCATGGGCGCAAAGGATCCGCGAGCACGCAGCCGCAGGCCAGGCGGAGGCAGGCAGCGCCTTTTACCTGTTTTCCGCGCACAGCCTGCCCCTCTCATGCAAAGGCGAGCCTTACTTCGCCCAGGTGGAGGAGACGGCTTCCGACATCGCGTCGCGCCTCGGCCTTCCCGCCTCCCGCTGGGGCCTCGCGTGGCAGAGCGCGCCCGCGTCGCCCGAAGAGCCGTGGATGGGGCCGTACGTTGAAGAGACGATGGACGGAGCAGCCAAAAATGCGTCGGCCGTGATCGAGGCGCCGGTGGGCTTCGTCAGCGACCACCTGGAGACGCTCTACGATATCGATATCGTCCACGCGCGCTATGCGGCATCGCTGGGGCTCGCATTTTCGCGCGTGCCATCCCTTAACACGTACCCGCCTTTCATGGCAGCCTGCAAAGCCGTCCTCCTGGAGCGGCTCGCACAGGGGCAATAATGCGGGTCGCAATCGTCGGCAGCGGAGTCTCCGCCCTCGCCTGCGCAGTAGCGCTCAAAGAGAAAGGCATAGAGTTCACCGTCTTTGAGAGCGCGCCCGTCCCCGGCGGCAAGCTCCGCACGGAGGAGATAGACGGCTTCACCGTTGAGGCGGGGCCGGACAGCTTCCTCCCCGAAAAATACTGGACGGTCGATCTCATACGGCGCGTGGGCCTCGCGGCCGATCTTCTCCCTACGAACGACGAGCACAAGGGGACATATATCTATTCCGGCGGACGCCTCCACAGGCTGCCCGACGGCGTGATGCTTATGGTCCCGACGATGATCATGCCCCTTGCCCGCTCGCGCCTCATATCCTGGCCGGGGAAGCTGCGCATGGGAATGGAGACCTTCGTCCCCGCCAAAAAAGACGGCTCCGACGAGAGCCTGGCGAGCTTCGTCACCAGAAGGCTCGGCAGGGAGTGCCTGGAGAAGATCGCGGAACCTCTCGTCGCGGGGATCCATACATCCGACCCTCAGGACATGAGCGTGAATGCCGTCTTCCCCAGATTTACGGAGATGGAGCGGACGAAGGGAAGCCTCATCAGGGCGATGGCGGCAGCTTCAAAGAAAAGGCCGGGGCGGGGCGCGGGCAAGGCAGGCGGCGCAAGCGCTGCCCCCATGACATATTTCATGTCCCTTAAACACGGCATGGGGCAGTTAGGCGAGGCGTGCGTGGCTTTCGCCGGCAGCGGCGCTTTTCGCACTTCCTGCGAGGTCACCCGCATAACAAAGGCGGCGGCAGGGTTCAATATAGAGGCGGGGTGCGAAAAAGCAGCCTTCGACGCAGTCGTCATCTCTACCCCGTCTTACGTGACAAGCAGGATCGTAGCGGACATGGCCCCGGACCTGGCCCGCCTGCTCGACGCCATCCAGTGGTCTTCGACTGCGACCGTTTCGCTCGCCTTTAATGAAAAAGACGCGCCGCGACTGCCGGGCTTCGGCTTCATCGTGCCCAGGACGGAAAAAAGGCGGATCAACGCTGCGACGTGGAGACTCGGTAAAGTGGCGCTACAGGGCCCCCGCCGGGAGCCTCCTCGTGAGGGCGTTCGTGGGCGGCGCGGGGCGGGCGGACCTCGCTTCGGCGGGCGACGCAGAGATCGTGCGCATAGTCGCCGAAGAGCTGCGCGAGATCGCCGGTATCGGCGCAAACGCGCTTTTTGCACGCGTTTACCGCTGGCCCCGGTCGATGCCCCGCTACACGGTCGGCCACCTCGACCGCGTCGATGCCATCGACAGGTGCGCAGCCGCGTTCCCCGGACTGCATCTTATAGGAGCGTCGCTGCGCGGCATAGGCATAGGGGACTGCGTAAGGAGCGGGTTCAACGCTGCAGAAGGAATAGCCAAAGCTTTTTCTTCCTCTTTATGAGGGGGTGGCTCCGCGAGCTTTGCTCGTGGAGGGGGCGACGATAGCCCCGATAATTGCCAGGTGCGCAGCCGCGTTCCCCGGACTGTATCTCATAGGAGCGTCGCTGCGCGGCATAGGCATAGGGGACTGCGTAAGGAGCGGCTTCAACGCGGCAGAAGGAATTACACAGTCTGCGATAGAGGGAATTTGACCCGGAAGCGCGGTTGGCGTACCGCGCCTTCGGGTCACTTGAGAATCGCGAATAGCAGGGAAAACAAGACGTTAATCCGCGGCGGGGTTGCTGGCGGATTCTTCTTCACTGTCCCCGAAATCAGCGTTGTTGCTGCCGCCCGACGACCCCATCTGGCTTCCGGTGCCGTACGAGCCTGCGCCCGGGGAACCCATCTGGCTTCCCGTGCTGCCCGGCGTCCCGCCATAGGTGCCGGGGGATGCGCCGTTCGGTCCCATTTGGCTGCCGCCCGGTCCCATCTGGCTGCCTGTGCCCATTTGGCTACCTGTGCCGCCGTACGCGCCTGTGCCTCCGGCAACTCCACTGCCTGTGCCTCCGGCAACACCGGGGCCGGTGCCTCCGGCCATGCCTCCGCCCGTGCCTCCTGCTGCTCCACCCATACCTCCACCTGCGCCACCCGCGCCCTGCGCGGACGCCATGTCAGGCCCTATAAAGGGCAGGCAAATCATGAGCCCTGCGAGTCCGATCAGTAAAACCAACTTCATTCCATACCTCCTTCTCTTTCAGGCGTTTTAAATTGCCCGAAGCGTTGCTGCGCCCCGGTGCACGCCCTCTTCCGGATCGTGCCGTCAAAACAGGCGCTACGGCCTTGGGCCGGCTGCTTCAGGGCTTCCCTGCCCTGCCCCGGCGCCCGGCCCCCCGCCTGTGCCTCCGGGACTGGCTGGAGGCGTCAGGACCGGACCGGGCGCCGGCGTATACGACTCACCGAAGGGCACCGGGCCCGTCGCCGGATCGACATCGGGGGTCTGGCTGGCAAACGACTCCCCCTCATATCCTCCGGGCGCGGCGCTCATGGTCCCTTCGGCGCTGCCTCTGGTGCCCACGTCACTCGGGCTGAGACCGGGTGGAATACCCGGCGGCGTCTCCGTTGTGTCACCGAACTCCTGGCCATAGGCCAAGGCGGCAGGAATCGCCAGAAGGCCCAGCAACGCGACCATGCACCGGAGCACCTGTTTTGCGGCTCCTTTCCGTTTCCGTTCCATAGAGTGTGAACATAAACACCATTTCCACCATGTCAACGTCAGCAGAATATCTCTTAAAGCACATGCTTTGGGCCGCGTAAATCCCGGCCCTCGCAAATTGCTTGCGAAAGGGCATCCCGCCCCTTATGTTTCATTTGCAGCCACTTTTTTTAATGAGAGGAGGAGATGATGAAAATTCTTGGTTTTGCAGGAAGTCTGCGGGCGGCTTCCTTTAACAGGTCGCTCCTGAAGGCGGCCGTCGAGCTGGCACCTGTCGGCATGGACATAGAGACGTTCGACCTCTCCGGCATACCGCCCTTCAATCAGGAACTGGAGGCGCAGCCGCCGGAGGCGGTAAAGAATTTCAAGACAGCCATCAGGGCGGCCGACGCTATCCTTATCGCCACGCCCGAATATAATTATTCGATCCCCGGCGTTCTCAAGAACGCCATCGATTCCGCGTCGCGCCCTTACGGCGACAACGCCTTCGACGGAAAGCCGGTCGCCATCATGGGCGCCTCCATCGGCGCGTTCGGCTCGGCAAGGGCCAAGTACCAACTGCGGCAGAGCTTCGTCTTCCTCAACATGTACCCGCTTAACCGGCCTGAAGTGATGGTCGCATCGGCGCAAGACAAGTTCGATGGGTCGGGCAGGCTGACGGATGAGCCGACGCGGCAGCGCGTTAAAGAGACTGTTAGAGGCCCTGGCCGTGTGGACGAAGAGAATGTCGCGGTGAAATAGCGCGGGATTACCGCAAGAAAAAGACCGTTATTTACATAACAAAGCGGGGACTTTTAAGCCTGCTCTACTCCCGTATCTCTTTTCCGCAACGCCTGCATCTTTCCGCGTTCCCCTCAATCCATCCCTTGCAGTGCGGGCACCGCTTCATGGGGAATTCGCCCGACTCATATTTGGCTCTAACTTCAATGAGGAAACCCAGCCTTTTTATGCTCATCAAGTGGCAATATAGCGCATCTGCATTCATTGTGGAAAGGAGGGAAATCATCCGTTGTGGCTGTCGCTATCCTTATTTTCTTGTTAGCCTTGGATTCGCACATAGGGCAGCAATCTGGAGGCGGGCTTATCTCAAAGTATTCAATCCCGCCTTGAGCCCATTCTTTCAACCGTTTTTTAAAAAATAACTTGCCTGCGTATGCTCCCATGCAGGTTTTTATTCCTTCTGACTTTTTGGAGGCTTACCAGGTTTAAATTTTTCAGCGCGCTCCCGTATCTCGCTGAAAAACTTCGCAAGGTTTATCCGTTTATTTTCCTGATTCTGCTCAACAAGAAATGTGATCCTGTCATTGAGCGCCGTGTTTGCCGCTTGAAGTTTACCAACTTTTCTTGCACACCTCCGATTTTCCGTCTCCAGCGCGGCAACATAATGCTGAATCTCAGCGTCACACAGCTTGAGTTTTGCTCTCAAAGACGCCATGGGGTCAGTATCTTCAATAGCTTGAGGTACTCTTTTAGGAACTTGTTTCTTGCTTTTAGGGCTGTGCATTAATGTTCACCGTCAGCCTTTGCCGGTCTGTCACGTTCTTACCCATCTTTAAAACGAGTGCCCCATGTCTAAGAACCCCCACTGCCCTTTGTTCCTTCGTGCCATTCTGTATCTTGAGTCAAAATTGTATAAGTATAGGACAAATTATCAATGGTGTATAGAACATCATAGAGAGCCGTCAATCCCTCATTTAGCGGAATCAGCAGTGTGTTTTCTCCGAGGATTTGAACAGTTGGGGTACGGCTTGCTAGGGCCTCCAATCGCGAGGCACATCCAGTGTATGTGTTTGTATCGGCTTTTTTCACGACCAGCAGAATCGAGTAGGTCTTTGGGTTAGTCATGATAAGTCCCCTTTTTTCGATGATTTAGTCATCCACGAATTTCGATTCTTTCACAGAGGCGACGGGAATGTCAAAGGAAATTATGACTCTTAGAAAGGCCCGGCTTGATATATATTAGAGGCTACGTATATTTTTGATATTGTTTCATAAAAAATAATAAACGAGATGCGCGGACTTAGGCCTCTTTATACCGCCTCGGCGGTCGCCCGGTCGAGGATGTTCCATATCCTCTCCAGCCAGTCGAGGTGCTCCGGCTTCATCAGTACGGACCGCAGGCACGTGACGGTCTCTCTGTCCCGCTCGATCCCCGCCCGCGCTACATCGAAGAAACCGACAGGCAGCTCGGCAAGCGCCAGGTGAAGGTTGTGCGCCGCGGCCTTCTCGAAGATCGCCCGCGCAGTCTCCGACGACGCGCTCACGGAAGATGCCCTTGCCATCCAGACGACGATATCGATCTCGGGCGCAAAGGCCGTCAGGAACCTTTTGTCGCTGCGAAGCCTTTTGTACAGGGCCAGCGCCGCCTTCCTTGATTTTTCGAGACCCTTCGCGAACGAACCGCCTTTTTTAAGCGGGAGGAGCTGCTGCGTTGCCCATAGGGCGCAGGCGGCAGCGCCGGGGCGCGAGCACTCAAGGCTGATCTCGCCTAAGTGAAGCTCTTTGGAGCTGAAATATGTGTAGGGAGAGTCGTGCTTGTAGAGGCTGCCGACGGACCGGTCGCGGAAAAGCACGCAGCCGCACCCATAAGGCTGAAGGCCGTGCTTGTGGGGGTCGATGACGATGGAATCGGCCTCGCCAAGCCTGTCGAAGCTGCGGCGGGCGGTAGGGTTAAGGTTGCCCGCAAGGCGGAAGTAGCCGCCGTAGGCTGCGTCCACGTGAAGGCGGAAGCCGTACCGGGCGCGCAGGTCGAGTATCTCGGGCAGCGGGTCGACGGCGCCCGTTGCCGTTGTGCCGGCCGTTGCGACGACCGTCCCTATCCCGCCATTTGCCAGGCGCCGTTCGAGGGCTTTCATGTCCATCCTGCCGCGCCTGTCCGCGCCGACCGGCTCGAAGGGCAGCTTCAGCACTCCGCTGATGCGCTGGTGCGTATAATGGGCCTGCTGCGATGCCACGATGGTCTCGCCGGGGCGCAACTGCCCCGCGACCCAGAGGGCCTCCAGGTTGGCCATGGTCCCGCCGCTGGACAGGTGGCCGAGGTGCGCCTTCCAGCCGACCATGCGGGCAAGCGCGGCTACGGCTTCTTTTTCCATCGCGGAGCTTGCCCGTCCGCCGTCGAGGGCGTGGTTGTTCGGGTTGATCCACATGGCGAGGGCGTAGGCAGCGCGCGCAACGGGATGGGGGGCTTTTAACATCTGGCCCGCGTACAGGGGATGAAAGTAAGGGTAGTTGTCGCGCATCCGCCCGGCGACCTTGAGGAGCACGTCCTCGACGGCACCCGCGCCGGGTTCCGGGAAATCGAGCGGCGGCAGGTCCGCAAACCCTGCCTCAAGCGCCTCAAGCGCTTTCGCAAGGCTCGCAAGGGTGCGCTTCTCGAAAAGGGACGGGCGTTGCCGTTTCTCACGCATAATAGTTTATATCGTGATCCGGTGTGATTCGCAAGTAGGGGACGTCGGCGGCCGGGGGCGATTCTTCGCTTGGAATCGCGTTTCATTCGTGCAATAGTATAAATATCGACACAATTGCGTACTCAACCGGGACAGCGCAATGAATATGGATGACAAAGAAAAAAAGAGCCGCAACCGTGGCGCCGGGCCGAAGCTCCGGCCGGAAGAGATAGAAGGGAGCGCATCGGGCCACGACATAGGGGCGGCCCTTTTCGGAAACGAGGAGCTTTACCGCGCCGTTGTGGAGAGCGTAGCGGACGGCATCGCTATCACGGTGCAGGCGGGAAGGGTCTTTGTCAATAAGGCCTTCCTCGCGATCCACGGCCTGCGCGACGCATCGGACGTGGTGGGCCACCCCATGGACCAGTTCGTCATCCCGGAAGACCGGGAGGTCATGAGGCAGCGCACGCTCGCGAGGATGCGCGGCGAGTCGCATAAAAGCATCGTCGAGTACAGGGTAGCAAGGCCCGACGGAGAGATCAGGACCATTCAGGCGTCCGTAGCCAACACGACTTACAACGGCGAGCCCGCCGTGCTCGCGGTCCTGCGCGACATCACGGCGGTGAAAGAGGCGGAAATGGAGATCGTGCGCCTCAACCGGGAGCTGGAGCAAAGGCTGCTCGACCTCAAGAACGCCAATGACACGCTCGAGACGTTCAACGCCACCGTCTCCCACGACCTCCGCACACCCCTCATGGCCATAAGCGGCTTTTCCGAGCTGGTCGCAAAGAAATACGGCGCGGGGCTCGACGAGAAGTTCACCGAGCAGATGGGCATGATACGCACGGGCGCCGCCAAGATGGAGCAGCTTATCGAGGACCTGCTGGCCTATTCGAGGCTCGGGAAACGGGCGCTGCAGCGTTTGCCGATACGGATGGACGCGCTCGTTAACTCCGTCGTCTCCGAGCTGAGGACTATCTATCCCGGCGGAGAAGTGCGCATCTCCCCCGTCGCCCCCTGCACCGGCGACGAAGTCATGATACGCCAGGTATTCACGAACCTACTTGCGAACGCCTTCAAGTTCACCAGCCACCGGGACAACAGGATAATAGAGATAGGCTGCAAGGAGGAGGCGAACGAGAACGTCTACTTCGTCAAAGACAACGGCGCAGGCTTCGACATGCGCCACAAAGACCGCTTGTTCCAGGCGTTCCAGAGGCTGCACGCCCAGGAAGAGTTCAAAGGCACCGGCATGGGCCTGACCATAGTAAAAAGGATAGTCGGCCTACACGGCGGCCGCGTATGGGCCGAAGGCGAGCCCGACAAAGGCGCGACGTTCTACGTGGCATTGCCGAAACAGGCAGGGTAGGATAAAGAACGGCTGATCGGGAAGGAAAGAATAAGGTAAGGTATTCTTCCTGAAAGAAAGTGGTTTAATGTTTTTCTTGCGGTACAACATTACTCGTGGATATAATTAACCTATGCGGTGGGAGCGGAGAATGCGAGCACATACCGAACAATAGGTTGTCCCCTTTTTCTTTCGGGGGGACCAGTTATTTACTTCATTGATTACTCGTGCCCGATTCGAGGAGCAAGACTGACGCGACCGCTGACACTTGCAACGAAGGGGACCGTATGCAGCAATTTGGAGTTCTGAAGAAGGTCAATATAAGGGATATTTGGAAAAATGAGGCAACAGAATTCACAGTTTGGCTGTGCGACAATTTGCAGGCCCTAGGCACCAGCTTGGAGATGGAATTGGAGTTGGAAAAGAGAGAAGCAGACGTGGGGGATTTTTCCCTTAGAATACTCGCTCGGGACATCAGTCGTAACCGTCTTGTCGTCATTGAGAATCAATTTGGGAGAACTGACCACAGACATTTGGGACAACTTCTGACGTATGCGGCCGGGTTCGACTCCTCTGCCTTATTTGGATCGCGGAGGGATTCAGGGAGGAGCACCGGCAGACTTTAGATTGGTTGAATCAAAACACGACCGAAAGTATCGACTTTTACGGAGTCGTAATAGAGGCTGCTGCAAATCGACGATTCGAGACCTGTTCCCAACTTCAAATTGGTGGCGTTTCCCAATCAGTGGCGTAAATCCATTGCGCCCACAGCGCAACCGACAAAACGAGGAGAGGCTTATCGCTCTTATTTTCAGAACTTAATCGATGCCTTAAGGGCAAAACGATTCACTTCCGCTCAAAAAGGACAACCCCAGAGCTGGTATTCGTTCTCTTCGGGCATGCCGGGAATTGTATACGGTAACAGCTTTGCCCAAGGTGGACGCGTTCGGGCAGAGATTTATATAGACAGAGGGGACACTGAGCTAAATAAACGCTTATTCGACAAACTCTTTGAGGATAGACATAATCTGGAAAAGGAGTTTGGAGAACCCCTTGAATGGGAGAGGCTTGACGGCAAACGGGCTTCCAGAATCGTGATCTACAGGCCAGGGAGCATCGAGGATGGCCCAAGGTCACTGGAAGAGATACGCGACTGGTCTATAGAAAAGTTGTTCAAATTAAGAAAAGTGTTCGCAAAGAAAGTTGAAGCGCTATTGGCCCAGGTGGGAGGCAATGACGGCGGCATAGGGGCGAACTCCGAGCAGTAAGCTTGATGGTAAGAAAGCATAGAGGGCTCTGGGCCTAAGGAAAGCCCGTTGGACTAAACGCCCAACGATTTGAATGACCCAGATGTTGCCCGTCTCACGTTCCTTTCCTGCATTAAGTGATTCAGACCTTTCTGGGACCGTAGCGGCTTTCGGCTGGCAATGTTAACCCCACCTCCCGCACAATGGATAACAAGCCTATCAGTTGAACGTGGTACCCTGCTGCCTCTTTTGTCAGGAGCTAACCCCACCCGTCACAAGTCACGTCAGAACGTTACGGCCCCGAGGCCCTTCTTAATCCTCGCTGACATCGGACTTGCTCAACGCCTCACTGGCTTTTTTCTTTTCTTCCACATAATCTAGCTTGATTATGATCGGTCGCTCGCTCTTGATAGCCTTGCCGTAAGCGATAGCTTCGAGAAAGCGGAGGTTAGGGATGCTTTGCACGTGCCCCGAACTGTACACGTTGCCTAGGTAATTAGGCTCGTCTTGTCGAACAACGAGAAGGTTATGCACGTATTGCATTGCGATAGAATCGACTTACTGACAAGAGCGGTACGCTGCGAGACAATTAGAAGGCCAACACCATACTTTCGGCCTTGAAGGGCAATTTGTGATATTCGACCTACTATCCATTGCGTGTCGTTGTCAAAACCCGCCCCCATAGTCTCAGGAATTATGGTGTGTGCTTCTTCGAGGACGATTAACACTCTTCGTGCACGCCTGTTGTTGCGTGCCCACTCCATGATGCTTGAAAGGTATAGTTCGGTCGCCCTCAGGGTTGCCTTTGTGTTTGTGATCTCCGGTAACTCGAAAATTCCCAAAGATGGCCCAGACTGCAGACAAAAAAACGTTGACCTTTTCTCTGATAGGTTTCCTGATGCTGTCAACAAAAACCTTAAGGTTCTTCTTCTCCTCGGGCGCTCCGTACGGCGTTGTGTCGACGGCAAAGAGCTTCCGATCGTAGTTCTTCGGCCTGTTTCTGGTCCAATCCTAAAAGCTGGGGGTTGGCGTCTGATAGCCTTGCCTTGTACTCGCCGGTGAAATCAACACAAAAGACCTTAGTCCCAAGCGATAAACCCTTACGGATTATATCAAACGCAAGCTCCGTCTTCCCGGTGCCGGTCACGCCTAATATCGCCGTGTGGTATTCCAGCAGGTCGAAGAAGTTAGCCCTGACGGCAATCTCAGAGCTTGGGACTTTGCCTATCACAAACTCATCTTCCCTTGTGGCTGTATATTTGTATTCGACTGGCGTTGTGGGGACAAAGACGGGGCAGTTCATCGCGGGCAACCAGCCGTATTTCGCGAAGCCCTTTTCAGCGTGGAGGCACCCTAGCTGAGCGGCCGTAACGATATGCTTCCCCCTCGGGTTTCTGCCGAAGCTCTCTTCCGCTGTTCTTGCGTCCAGTATTTGGTAGAACACCGTTTGATCGCCCTGCCGACAAAATGATAGCATGCCTTCTTCTATCTTCATGTCCGAGGAAACCTCGAACTTGATAGCCGAGATATTGGAGTCTTCGACGACAAAACCAAGGAGATGTGCCCCGCTGTCGAGCCCGCTCAACTCCTTCAAAATGCCCGTACAGTCCGTGCAGTTTTCCCCTAGATATACCGTTCCAGGCGTTAGACCGTCTACGGGCGTATTCGCTTCCTTACGGCATAAGGCAGTACCCACAGGTTGGTCTTCCTCAAGATGGCTGAACAGACAGAGAGCCTCAACCTGTCTGCCGTCAGGCAGACACACTAAAGACACCGTGTTTGGTTGCCAGTTCTCGGGCGACGTCAACGCCACTCGAATGATATTCGGGTTATCCACGCGTGTGATAGTCCCGAGCACCGCATGAAGGTTCACAGTACGGGAGGTAAGCCTTAGCTCTCGAACTATGCGGAAGACAAGCTCCACAGGCCTCACCGCCACCATCAAAACCCACGCGAAAAGGAGCCACAACTGTTGCATAGGGGCGTGCTGATAATATCCGAGGATGCTTACTAAAGCAGGGGGCGTAAAGACTATCTCTCCCTTTCCGAGCGTGTCGCTGATCCTGTAGCCTAGGACTGCTGTTTGCTTCTTGATGGGGTGCTGACTGGGGTCTAGATCAACAAGGCCCATTGCTGTGATAGCGCAGATCGAAGTGACTATGTCTATCCCGATAATAATCCAGCGAAAGATGTTTAGCGGCTCCTGGAGCAGCGCGACACCTGCCAAATCCAAGGTGCTGAAAAGAAGAGCCGAAGTGACCGCATTCACTAAGGCGTTACGAGGCGGGCGAAACCAAGGGGCAGTTAACTGAGTCAGAAAGAAGAATCCAATGCCACTGAGGAACCATAGCCGTTTGCCGGAGGTCGAAGGAAACCATTCACCCGTAACGCATATGCTCAACAGAACAAGAATGCCCGCGTACAGGAAGAGGGCAGATAGACGTTCCTTTTGTGTCGGATATGCCGTGCCCTTGTAATCGTCATCCGGCATAGTGATCGCTCACGCAAAGACTGGCGGCTGGAAGTGCAAAAGTAACATCCGCAGCTCGGTGTCCGAGCAGCCAAAGACTCTATACCGTTATACAACTTTAAGTTCTCATGGTCAAGAACGAATACAATCGTTGAAGGATGGTTTGGCGGGATTACATTGCTCATGGTAATGAGCGGTTCAAAGGCATTAGACTCGGCGCCGGATTTGCAGACATTGTCATTACCCTATCCGCCTTGCTCATCCGATGTCCTCATATCAATAATTTTGCAACCCTGTACAGACTATGTAGCTGCCTTTTTCGCGGCCGGAGGGATTTTTGGATTTCCCCGGGACGGGGGAAAGGCGCGAAAATAGCCCGGCCGCATCGCTTCCGCTGATATTGACTTATCACCGAAGATACCTACCTTAGCCCCAGAAGCTTACGGCAAAAGCAAAGGAGGGCAATAATGAAAATTCTAATGGTTCTGACGTCACATGATCGATTGGGCAACACCGGCCGCAAGACCGGCTTTTGGCTGGAGGAATTCGCGGCGCCCTACTATGTATTCCGTGATGCCGGTGTGGACATCACACTGGCCTCGCCTAAAGGGTGGGCAGCCGCCGATCGATCCGAAGAGCGACTTGCCCGAGGAGCAGACTCCTGCGATGACACGGTTCAAGCAGGACGCGGAAGCGCAAAAGGCCCTGTCCCGGACACTCAAGCTGTCCCATATGAAGTCGGAGGATTTTGACACCATATTCTACGTGGGCGGCCACGGTCCGATGTGGGACCTCGTAGACAACCCCGACTCCATCGCCTTGATCGAGTCTTTCTACAACTCAGGGAAGCCCGTCGCCGCGGTCTGCCATTCACCGGCCGTGTTCCATCGGGTGATGTACAAGGGCGCTCCGCTCATAAAGGGCAAGCGGGTAACCGGCTTCACCAACGGAGAAGAAGAGGCGGTCCACCTCACCAATGTCGTGCCCTTCCTTGTCGAGGACGAGCTGAAGAAGGTCGGCGGCCTCTATGAGAAGGCGGCCGATTGGGAGAGCTTTGCAATCGTGGACGGCCGCATCGTCACGGGGCAGAACCCTGCCTCGTCCACGGCCGCAGCTAAGGCCCTCATGAGTGTAGTCGCCGAGAAGAAGAAGGAGAAGGCTGCTTAGTTATAACAGTTCCGGCCGGAGAGATTTTCGACGAATTTCCCCGTGATCGAGAGGCCGCCGCCCGGAGCGTACATTTGAGTACGTGAGGACGCGCGGACCCGAGAGACAGGGGAAAGGCGCGAAAATAGCCCGGCCGCAGGTTGACAATTCCGATGCCCGGCCCCATATAATTCTCTAGGGGCCGGGCGCGTCTATTTCTGTCCGTCTATTCAAACAGGGGTCGAATTAAATGAGGCAAATCACGGTGGGCATGGAGCTGCGGTCGTATCTCGCCTTCCTTCCCGGTACGCGCTTCCTCTTCGGGAAGTTTGCGAGGAGCGTCCTCACCCTCGTAACAGGCACCACGGTCTCCCAGGTCCTGCCGGTGCTTATCGCCCCCTTCCTCACGCGGATGTACGCGCCGGACGCTTTCGGCATATTCTCGGTCTACGCGGCCTGGTGCCTGATTATCGGCGCAGGCGCGACCGGGCGCTACGAGTCTGGCGATCATGCTCCCCGAAGAAGACGAGGAGGCGATCAATCTTGCCTTCCTTTCGGCCCTCATCGCCTTGATCGTAAGCGCCGCGTGTCTGGCCTGCATCCTCCTGTCGGGGCCGGTGCTGCATAAGTTCTTCGGCATGGGGCATATTCCCGTGTGGCTCTACCTCGTACCGATGACTGCGGCCATCGCGTCTTTGCGGACCGCTGCGACGTACTGGCTCAACCGGCGGCGCGAATTCCGCGTGATAGCGGCCAACCGCGTCGGCCAGTCCGGGACAAGCGCTTGCGGGCAGCTCGGCTTTGCCTTCCTCCCTTGGGGCGGCGGCGGGTTGATCGCGGGCAACATCCTCGGCAACGCTGCCTCCACCTTTTCGCTGTGCCGGCGCATCTGGAAGGAAGAGAAAGGAAAGAAGTACTCGGTCTGCCGGGCAAGCCTCCTGAAAGCGGCGGGCCGGTACAGGAAGTTCCCGCAGTTCTCGGTGGCCGGCGGACTGCTCAACACGATCTCTTTGCAGATGCCCGCAATCCTGCTGGCCTGGCTCTACAGCCCTGTCGTCCTGGGGTATTACGCCATTGTCGACAGGATCCTCTGCCTGCCGACCACTCTCATCTCCACCGCGATAGCGGACGTCTTCAGGCAACGGGCCAGCGACGAATACCGGCGCAACAACGGCTGCCGCGGGCTGCTCTTACGCTCTACCCTTTCACTCCTTTTGTTCGGCCTGCCGCCCTTCTGCCTTGTCGCCGCTTTCGGCCCGTCAGCGTTTGCCTTCGTCTTCGGCGAAACCTGGCGCGACGCCGGCGTTTATGCGCGCCTCCTGGCCGTCATGTTCCTCTTCCGCTTTGCCTTCGCGCCGATGTCGGGGACGGTGATCCAGATAACAGAGCGCCTCGAGATAGATACCATCTGGCAATCGGTGCTGCTCGTCCTTTCATTCCTGTCGATCTTCGTGGGCTACTATTATTTCCACAGCGTCTACGCAAGCCTTACCCTGTATGCGGCCGTCTATGCGGTCATGTACATCGCGGGTTTCGTGCCTGCGCTGGTCCTCTCCGGCCGCCCGGCCGGCCGCCAGAACGGTTGACAATTATGCCTGCCATACCTACCTTTTGCCTTAGGGCGTTAACCGTGGGTCGGGGCATGGGTACATACTGCACAAGCTCAAAAGCTCTCTTTCCCTTCTATTGAAAGGGTATCCCTGCCTCTTTCCTATGCGAGATGAAAAGGCAGATATGGTCGGACGTCGAGAGCTACGCACTGCGCAGGGACTTGAGCGTGCCTCATCCCGCGCCTCCCGCGTCGATACCGATCGCAGTCAGGCCCTTTGCGGCGGACGATGCGAAATACTTTGCAGGGCCTACGGGGTTCCTGCGCAGGCTGACGATAACGCGGACGGACCGGGCGTCGCGGAGCACGTTCATTGAAGCGGGCATCCCTTCGGCTTACGTGGCGGTGACGGAAGACGGGACGCCCTGTTTCATACAGTGGCTTATCGCGCCGTCGGCAGGCGTTAAGGCGGAGACATATAGGAACGAGTATCCTCCCCCTCTATCGGACGACGAGGCCATAATGGAGAACGCCTTCGTCCCGAAGGGCCACCGGGGCAAGAAAATCATGGCGTGCGCCATGGCGCAGGTGGCAGAAAAAGGGAGGGAGACGGGCTGCCGATGGGCCACCACCAACGTCGAGGCGTGGAACATAGCCTCCCTTCGCGGGTGCCTGGCTGCCGGCTTCCATCCTTACGCCTTCAGGAGAATCACGTGGCGGGCATTCAGGCGTGAATACAGTTTTGCCTGGCTGAAGGAATGGCAGTGCAGGAAACTGGAATCCTTATGGCGGCGGGGACTCCTGTCGGAAAAGGGACCGAACGTAGGTAAAAACACCGCATGGCGGGCGGGAGCCGAAAGCGGGGTGCGCGAGTCTGCCGCCGGGGGCGGGAGATGAGGGCGGAACATCTCCTTCAGCGGCTCGTGGGAAAACTGACCGGCCCGGGGTTCGAGGACGGGGCAAAGAGGAAACGGCTCGCATCTTCCTATGCCAAAGGCAAAATTCTCGACATCGGGATGTCCGAGAACCCCAATGAATACCTGACCGGGGCGCAGGTGACGGGCCTCGACGTGACGCGCCCTGCCGCGATGCCCGCGAATTACTCAAGGTTCGTCCAGGGGGATTGCACGCAACTTAGCGCAACCCTCGGCGGCGAGACGTTCGATACGATAATCGCCCTTGAAGTGATCGAGCACCTGCCCGACTGGGTGGAGTTCTTCAGGCAGGCCCACCGGTCCCTCCGCAGCGACGGCAGGCTGATCGTCTCCACCCCCTGCCCGGTGCTTTGGCGGACGGTCCTCGGGAACGCCCTATTCCCGAAAGGCGTATCGATGGAAGGCGGCGGCACCGGCGGAAAGATCGCATGCAAGCCGTATTACGGCCACGTCGTATTGCACCAGCCCCGTATCCTCAACGCCGTAGCCGCAGAGCTTGGCTTCAGGCTCCTCGAAATACGCAACTCCTCCCGATCCTCTTCCCTTCCGTTCTTTCAAAAAAATATGCTGTACGTGTACGCGCGAAATTAAAGCCGTTAGGCGCGGTCCCTCTTTCCCCCTTGGTTTTACGGCCGATTTCTGCTAACTTACAGTGGTCAAGATTTATTCAAGGAGGCGCCATGAGCGGCTACCATAAGAGGGACCTCGATAACTTTCCCATGCACTCCATAAAGAGGGTTGACCGCCCCACGACCGGCATCATCGATAACGCGGTAAAGAGGGTCGATGAGCGGGACAGCGGCTTCAACAAAGCCGCCCTCGGCGTCTACGGCCCCGTACTTGCGAGGGAAAGGAACCGCTTCGTGATGAAGCATCCCCTTTCCGGCGCGCTGGGGAACATGCAGGTGTTCCTGCGCAAAATCGTCGACGGAGTGGCGGCCGCCCAGCAGGCGCCCTTGCCCGAGGACCCGGAAGTCATCGCAAAGCATATCAAGGAGACGGCCTATTTTCTGAGGGCCGACGCAGTCGGCATTTGCAAGCTGCCGCCTTATGCAGTTTACTCGAAAAGCTTCCCGCACGGCGAGCCCGTCGAATTAACGCACAAGTACGCCATAGCGATACTGATCGACCAGGACTGGCGGACCTCAATGGCGACGAACGGCCACAACTGGATCAGCAACTCCATGAGTTTCATGGCCTATTCGGCCTCCGGGTTCATCGCCTGCATCCTTGCCGATTATATCCGCAGGCTCGGATACCCGGCCAGGGCGCACCACGCCCGCAACTACCAGGTGGTCGTCCCGCCTATCCTGCTCTGGGCTGGGCTCGGCGAGATGAGCCGCATCGGGGACTGCGTGCTCCATCCATTCATGGGGCCGAGGTTCAAAGCGGCAGTCGTTACTACGGACCTGCCGATGGCGGTGGACAAGCCCATCGAGTTCGGCGTCCAGGACTTTTGCTCGAAGTGCAAGAAATGCGCGCGGGCATGCCCTTCGGGCGCGTTGAGCGACGGCGGCAAGGAGATGTACAACGGCTACGAGCGCTGGCCGAGCGACATACGCAAATGCACCACGATGCGGGTAGGCAACCAGCGCGGCTCCGGCTGCGGCACCTGCATCAAGGCCTGCCCCTGGAACAAGCCTTACACACCCCTCCACAGGGCGGTAGGCTGGGCGGTGAGACATTCCGATATCGCGAGGAGCATGGCCATCCTCGGCGACGGCCTGATGGGCTACGGCAAGCCCCACCCGGACGAGCAATGGTGGCTCGACCTCGAAGAGGTGGACGGCGTAGTGCAGTCGCCCCGTAAGCACAAGGGGAAGCACCTCTGGTCCGCCGACGACTAGTGCGGGCAACTGCAAGCGTCGCCTTGAAAGCTAAATAGCGAAATGGTAGATTATGCCTATGCACCTGCAAGGAAATAGGCGGGTCAGGCCGGACCGGAGGTTGCCATGAATGATCTCGGCAAGCTGGTCGGGGCGCTTCTCGACGGCGATACGGCCGTTTCCCTGGCCGAAGCAGGAGCCCTCAGGCGCGCAGGCGTGAGCGTCGAGCGCATCGTGACCGAAGGCGTCGAGTCCGCAATGCAATCCCTGGACGGCAAGTGCACCCTTGAACAGTTCAACCTCCTTGAGATCATGCTCGTCGGACGGGCGGTAACGGGGGTGATGAAATCCCTCTTTCCCGAGGGCATTCCGTCGACCGGCGCAGGCACCGTTGTCATCGCCGCCCTCGAAGGAGACATCCACGACCTGGGCAAGAACATCCTGAAGATGGTCCTCACCGGCAACGGATATCGTGTCGCCGACTGCGGCAAAGACTGTCCCCTCGAAAGACTCCTCGACGCCGCCGAAAAAGAGATGCCCCTCGCCGTGGGGGTGAGCGGCCTTATCACGCCCGTCGTCCCTCTCGTCCGCCGCCTGCGTCCCCTCCTGAAGGAGCGCGGACTCGGACACATCAAGGTGATGGCCGGAGGGGCCGCCCTCAAGCAGTCCTCGGCGGAAGGATTGAATGTTGACTACGTCGCGGAATCCGCCTTCGATGGGGCCCGATACATCGCGGGTATTGCGGGGAGGCCCGGCAATGAACAGCCTTGAGCGCGTTCGCGCGTGCGTCGGCTTCGGGGAGACCGACCGCGTCCCGGTTATCCCCCAGGTTTTCGGACACGCCGCGATGATGCAGGGCGTCCCCCTGGACGCGTACGTTCAGGACGGCGACCTTATCGCCAGGTGCCAGGCCTACGCGCTGGATAGATACCGCTATGACGCGGTTTTCACGGTGATGGACGTGAGCGTCGAGGCGGAAGCCATGGGCGCGTCCCTCAGGTACTTCACCAATGCATATCCCGTGATCGAGACCCGGCCGCTCGCCGCAGCGGACGACTGGAGCACGTTCCCCATGCCCGATCCCGGCCGGGCCGGCCGGATGCCGGAGATGCTCAAGGCCTTGAAAATCCTGCGGCACGACCTCGGCGATAGGTTTCCGGTCGTCGGCTGCGTGATGGGACCACTGACGCTCGCGGCCCAGCTCCTCGGCGCGGAGGAAGTCCTCTACCTGGCCATCGACGAGCCCGAACGGTTCGCCGGCCTGCTCGATTTTTCTGCGGAAGTGGCGCTCAGGTTCGGCGTCGCGCAAATAGAGGCAGGCGCCCATATCCCGCTCGTCTTCGATCCCTTTGCGTCCCCCGCCGTCATTCCGGCACAGCTCTTCCGCGAGTTCGAGCTTCCACACCTTAAAAGGGTTTTTGAAGGTTTCGCGCGGCATGGCGCCCTCGCGAGCTGGCTCCATATAGCTGGACCCGCGCAGCCTATACTTCACCTCTACCCCTCCGCCGGCGTCGATATCGCCAATTTCGACTATTGCGTTTCTCCCGCCGAGGCCCGGTACCGGCTTCCCGCCTCCTGTCTCGACGGGAACGTAAGACCTATGTCTTTCATCGATGGAAGTCCCGAGGATATCCGCGCGGAGGCGTCATCGCTCCTCGGGTCGTTCCGGGACCGGCGCGGGTTCATTCTTTCGTCCGGATGCGAGATCCCGCCGGAGTCGAAGCCTGAAAACGTCGCAGCCCTCGTTGAAGCGGCCAAAAGCAAGAGTTAGCGCCGGATGCCTTTCCTTTTCATCTCATCCGCAGAAGAAAGGAAAACCGTCGAGTTTACGGCAGGCCCCTCGCTCCGCGACCTGCTCGACTTGACGGACCTCCGGGTCCGCTCCGGCTGCCGTGGATCGGGCGCCTGCGGCCTTTGCCGCGTCCGTGTCGAGGAAGGGGAAATCGATGGCCCCACACAAAACGAGACTTTCCTCCTTTCGCAAGAAGACCTCCGCCGCGGAATCCGCCTCGCCTGTCAGGTCACGCCTAAACAGGACCTTAGCCTGACCATTGTCAACCCCGCGCCAAAATCGAGCTGGAGGAGCCTCAGGCCCGAGGAAGTTCCGGCCGGCCCCGGCTCTTTTCCGGCGCCTATCAGGAAAATCAAGGATGACAAACGCTACGGGGTCGCCGTGGACCTCGGGACCACCCACGTAAGCCTCTCCCTTTGGGACATGGCCGGGAATCGCCGGTTATCGGGGCGATTCGGCCGGAACCTGCAGGCAGGCTGCGGGTCCGACGTCATGACGAGGCTCGTATATGCCGACGCGTCCGCGGAGAACGCGGAAACGGCCGGGCGGGCGGCAAGGGATTCCATCAGCGACGGATTGCGCGACATCTGCTCCAGAGAGGGGTACGACCCGAAAAAGATCGGGCGGATAACGGTAGTAGCCAACACGGCCATGCTTTGCCTTCTCGCGCGACGCAACTTCGAGCTGCTCCTCCAGCCGGAATACTGGGCAAGGGAAATCGACTGCGCACCCGCCTTCGTAAACGGCTGGTTCGAGGGCGCCGGCCTCGACGAAGGCGTTCCCATCGAGATTGTGCAGCCTCTCGCGGGCTTCGTCGGCTCGGACCTCCTCGCGGGGGTCATAGCCACACGCATAACTGAAGGCGATAGTCCGGCCCTGCTCGTTGACTTCGGGACCAACTCCGAGATCGCCTTATGGGACGGGCGGCTGCTATGGGTAACCTCGGCAGCCGGGGGACCGGCCTTCGAAGGCAGCGGCATAAGCTGCGGTATGCCGGCAGGCGACGGGGCCGTTTACCGGATCGACGGACCGGACGGAGGACCGGGGCCTGTCGCCCGGGTAATCGGAAACGGCAGGGCCGAAGGTCTCTGCGGCTCGGGCATGGTTGACCTGGTGGCCTATATGGTAAGGACGGGAAGGCTCGACAGGATCGGGAACTTCGGCGCCGGGTTCGATCACGGCCTCCCGGAAGAGATCCGCCGCATCATGCCGCAGAAGAAGGACATCGATACGTTTCAGCGGGCGAAGGCAGCCATCGGCGCCGGCATAGAGCTCCTGTCGGCTCGCGCCGGGGCGCCGGCGGAGGACATCCGGCGGGTATCGATCTGCGGCGTCTTCGGGCAGTATTTGAATGTGATCGACGCGATAGCCATCGGCCTGCTGCCTCCCGTGCCGCCCGAGCGCGTAGAGCTATGCGGCAACGCGGCGCTCGCCGGGTGCGAGAGCCTTCTTTTGTCGCACGAGAGAAGGAAATATTTGAACTTTCTGAGAAAGAAATGTAAGCTTGTCAATCTCTCACAAGCGCCCGAGTTCGAAGATCTGTTCCTCAGGAATCTCTATCTCCAACCCGGATATCGAGCGAAGCGGGCTGAGCGGAAGACGGAGGCGGGCTTACCGATGGAAGTAAGCGCCAAGCCGGATATTTGAGGGCCGGCTCATGAAGGAAATGAATCCCCAGCGTCATACCGAGGCTTTCATAAAGGCGGCGCAATACATAGCGCGCCTCACCGCCCGGCAGGACCTTCTCGAAGAGCTGTCAAACATCATCGTCAAATATTTCGGAGCGGACTGGGTTGCCTTCGCCGGAGATAACGCGGGCGGAGAGATCGACCTTCGTCGATGCACGGTGGCTGACGAGAGCTTCCGCAGGGCGCTCCTCGAAAAAACAACGGAAACTATTCGGGACGTTTTCGATACGGGTTTCCTTGCTTCCATGGAGATCGAGCATCCCCCGGCTCGCAACGTTACCTTCCTGCCGCTCGGGGAAGGAAAGGAGAACCGGGTTGCAGCGATCATCGGCCATTCGGAGCCTCCTTCCCAGGAGCTGCTCAACCTCTACCTGGCCCTTTCGGGACTCGCGGGCTCAACCATGGGCAGGATCGCGACCGAGAGGGAGCTGAGGCTGCACCAGGAACATCTCGAAGAGCTCGTGAGAGAAAGAACGGCCGCGCTGCAAACATCGAAGGACGTCATACAAGAGCAGCGTGAATGGCTGAGGGTTACGCTGGCGAGCATCGGCGACGCGGTCATGGCCACGGACAAGAGCGGACGGGTTACCTTCCTGAACGCGGTCGCCGAAGGCCTGACCGGCTGGACCCTTGGTGGCGCAGCCGGGAGACCGGTCACCGAGGTGTTCCACATCATCAACGAGCAGAGCCGCAAGACGGTAGAAGACCCCGTCGGCAGGGTGCTACGTGAGGGGATCATAGTTGGCCTGGCCAACCATACCGTGCTCGTAAGGAAAGATGGGACGGAGGTCGCCATCGACGACAGCGGCGCCCCCATAAAGGACGGGGACGGCAACATCATGGGCGCAGTCCTCGTCTTCCGCGACATCACCGGGCGCAAAATGGATGAGGCGATGCTGCGCGAAAGCAAGACCCGTCTCGACCTTGCCCTCCGGTCCGCCGACATGGGCGCCTGGCACTGGGACATTCCGGCGGACAAGCGGTACTTCGACGACCAGGTCTGCCGCCTTTTGGGCATAGACCCGCAAACGTTCACCGGAAACGCAGCGGAGTTCTTCGACGTGGTGCATCCCGACGACCGAGAGAACCTCCACGCGGCGCTTGCCCGGACCGTCTCGGAAAACGCCCCTTACGAGCCTGAATACCGCGCGGTCCTGCAGGACGGGACCGTCCATTACATTGCCGCGAGGGGAAGGCTTGTCCGTGACGGCGCAGGCAGACCTGCGCGGCTCAACGGCATCATCTGGGACATCACGGAACGCAAGCACCGCGAGGCGCGCATCACAAGGCTCACGCACCTCTACGCCACGCTCAGCCGGGTGAATGAAGCCCTCGTGCGCATCCGCGACGGGGGCGCGCTGTACGAAGAGGTCTGCCGCATCATCGCGAAAGAAGGGGCATTCCCTCTCGTGTGGATCGGCGAGGTGAAAGACCGGCAGGTGGTGCCGGCTGCATACTGCGGGCCCGCCGCCGACTACCTCAGGGATATAAGAATAGAGGTGGACGGCGTGTTGGGTGACGGCCCCAGCGGGACCTGCATCCGCGAGGACCGACCCGTCGTCAACGACGACTTCGATATCAACCCTACCACCCTGCCGTGGCGCAAAGCAGCCCTAAGCCACGGCTTCAGGGCCAGCGCGTGTTTCCCCCTGCACCGTCAGGGCAAGGCCATAGGCGCCCTTACGATCTACGGCAGCCAGCCCCACGACTTCGACGCGGAGCAGGTGGAGCTGCTTCAGGCCCTCGCCGCCGATATCTCCTACGCCCTCGACACGCTGGAGCATGAAAAGGTGCGGAGCCGAGCCGAAACCGACCTCCAGAAGAGCCTCAAGCGGTTCGAACTCCTCGCCTACACTGCGAGCGAGCTGCTCCGTGCCCCGGACCCGCAGAAACTGGTCGACTCCCTGTGCCGGCAAGTGATGGACCAACTCGGCTGCCAGGCCTTCTTCAATTTCCTTGCGGTCGAAGAGATGGGAAGGCTCATGCTCAACGCCTATGCGGGTATCCCCGAAGAGGAGGCCCGGAAGATCGAATGGCTCGACTACGGGGTAGCCGTTTGCGGCTGTGCCGCCAGGGACGCCTGCCGGATAGTGGCCGAGCACATCCCTACTACGCCCGATCAGCGCACGGAGCTGGTAAAATCTTACGGCATCAAGGCGTACGCGTGCCATCCGCTCCTCGGGCCCGAAGGGTCGGTCATCGGCACTCTCTCCTTCGGCACCCGCGACAGGGAAACCTTCAGCGACGAGGACCTCTCCCTGATGAAGGCAGTGGCCGACCAGGTGGCCGTGGCCATTATCCGCATGAGGGACGAGGACGCCGTGAAGCAGGTCCGCGACGGGCTTGAAGAGCGTGTGAAGGAAAGGACGGCGGAGCTTCAGGAGGCGTACGACAAGCTCATGCGCGAGTCCGAGGAACGGGAGAAGGTCGAGAGGCCAGCTCCGCCAGGCGCAGAAGCTGGAGGCCCTCGGGACGCTATCCGGCGGCATCGCCCACGACTTCAACAACATGCTCGCCTCCATCATCGGCTTTACCGAGATGATCAAGGACCATACCCCTGATGGGAGCCGGGAGCATCGGCATGCACTGAGGGTTCTGGAAGCAGGCATCAGGGGGCGCGACCTCGTCAGGCAGATGCTGATGTTCTCGCGGCAGACCGAGCAGGAAAAGAAACCGCTTCGCCTGTCGAGTATCGTCAAGGAGAGCGCCAAGCTCCTCCGGGCATCGATACCGTCCACAGTCAGCATCAGGGTCGTCATAAAAAGCGAGTCGGGCGTCATCCTCGGCGATCCTACCCAGGTCTCGCAGGTCCTCATGAACCTTGCCACGAACGCGGCCTACGCGATGCGGGACAAGGGAGGCACCCTCGACATAGAGCTTTCCGATTTCAGCGTCTCGCCCACCAACGGGGACCCGCACGGCATAGAGCCGGGGCTATACATGCGGCTGACGGTCCGCGACACGGGCGCCGGCATACCCGCGGAGATCGCGGACAGGATATTTGACCCATTCTTCACGACAAAGAAAATCGGCGAGGGGACCGGCCTCGGCCTCTCGGTAGTGCTGGGCATCGTCAAGCAGGTCAGCGGGTATGTCACGGTGGACTCCGCACCGGGCGAAGGCTCGACCTTCAGCGTCTATTTTCCGAAGATCGTTGAAGAGCCGGTTGTGCAAGGGGCGGCCGGGGACGAGACTGCGCCCGCCGGCAAAGAGAGCATCCTCTTCGTGGACGATGAAGAGGCGCTCGTGGAGATGGGCGAGGAGCTTCTCGCGGAGCTTGGATACGAGGTCACTTCCCGCGCGGGGAGCAGGGAGGCCCTGGCCCTTTTCAGGCTCGACCCCTCCCGCTTCGACCTCGTGATAACCGACCAGACCATGCCAGATATGACCGGGGTCCAGCTCGCATCGGAGCTTCTCTCCATCCGGCCCGATATACCCGTCATCCTTTGCACCGGCTTCAGCCACACGGCCAGCGAGGAGTCGGTGAGGGCGGCAGGCATAAAAGGGTTCGTCATGAAGCCCCTGACAAAACGGGAGCTTGCAAAGACGCTCAGAAAGGTCCTCGACGCGCGAGACGCAGACGAGCCCCCCGGCCGGCGATGATTGTCGTCTTGACAAAATGTTTCCCTCCTGCGAAGCTATAAAAGTTCTGGGGGGAAACACCTGCCCGTGAAACCGACAAGCACCGAAATCAGGAAAGGCTTCTACAACAGGTCGCTGGAAAGGGCGCTCCAGATACTCGATGTATTCAGTCTGGAGCGTCAGGCGCTCAGCAAAAGCGAGCTTTCCAAGCTGCTCGGCCTTTCAAGGGCCACTATCCTCAGGCTCTGCTCTACCCTGGCCCAGTATGGCTATCTCAGGCAAGACCAGGAGACCAAGAAATATTCCCTCGGCATGCGGCTGTTCGAGCAGGGGAGCGTCGTTTTCAATTCCCTTTCGGTCCGGAAAGCCTCGGCCATGCCCCTCACCCGGCTCCAGCAGCGGATAGGCAAAACTATCTTTCTGTGCATCCTCGACAATGACGAGCTGCTTTACATCGACAAGAGGGATGACGGCAACAGCATCATTACGTTCACCTCCAAGATAGGCACCCGCCGGCCCCCTTACTGGGGGATGTGCGGCCCCATGCTCATGTCCCACCTCCCCGACGATGAGACAGAAAGGCTGCTGGCCAAACACCCGTTAAAGGCGCTGACAAGGCGATCGGTCACCGACAGGAAAGAATTCAAAGCCTGGCTGTGCAGGGTAAAGGACCAGGGATACGCAATCGACCCGGAGGCGACCCTCGAAGGGATCACGGGGGTAGCCGCCCCTGTCAGGGATTTTTCGGGAAAGGTCATAGCCTCCGTAGGAGCGGCGATCTTCTCCTCGTCCCTGACCGACGACATCCTGCCGACAATAATAAGCGCGGTTTCGGATACGGCCCTGACGGTCTCGATCAACCTGGGGTATAAACCGTGAGTTGCGCGCTTACGGCGTCGCGTCGCGCTCCAGCCCTTTTCAGAACAGCCGGACGCGCCGGCCGCTGTTTTTTCTTGACAAAGAACGAGGTTCCCACGTATTGTTTACTAAATGCACAGGGTATGTTCACTAGATGAACACTTGAACAAAGCGTAAAGCTCTAGCCGCACCGGGAACTAAACCTAGATAAGGAGAGGCATATGGCTATCGATCCAAGTATCTATTGGAACCCCATTACCGAGACGCTGCCCAGGGAGAAGCTGCAGGAGCTTCAAGTCAGGAAGTTCAGGCGCATCTTCACGTGGGCGTATGAGAAATCGCCCTTTTACGGCAAGCTTTACAGGGACGCAGGCATAGAGCCCGGCGACATCAAGACGCTTGCCGATATAAGGAAGGTGCCCAAGATAGATAAGGGTATGCTCCGGGACGTGCAGACCAGACCGCCCTTCCCTTACGGAGACATGCTCGCGGTGCCCCTGAAAGACGTAACCTGTTTCCGCCAGACGAGCGGCACTACCGGCACCCCCGTCTATCAGGCGGACACGTGGCAGGATTGGGAATGGTGGGCCGAGTCATGGGCCTATATCCTTTATGCCCAGGGTTACAGGGACACGGACCGCATGTTCATCCCCTTCGGCTACAACATCTTCGTCGCCTTCTGGGCGTGCCATTACGCAGCGGAAAAGCTGGGCTGCGAAGTCGTCCCCGGCGGCGTCCTCGACACAGAGGCGAGGGTCATGAAGATGAAGGAGCTTAAATGCACCGCCTTCGGCGCCACCCCTACCTACGTGCTCGGCCTTGCCGATACGGCGAAGAAGATAGGGATAGACCCGAGGAGCATAGGCATCAAGCGCATCACCTGCGCAGGCGAGCCCGGCGCGGCCATTCCGACGACCAAGCAGCGCATCGAGGACGCATGGGGCGCGAAGGTCTACGACCACATAGGCGCGACCGAGATAGGCGCCTGGAGCTACATGTGTACCCACCAGTCCAGGGGCCTGCACGTGAACGAGGCGTTCTTCCTGGTCGAGATCGAGGACGTGGAGACCGGCGAGATCATAGAAGAGCCGGGCAAGAACGGCAAGATGATCATCACCGCCTTCGACAGGATGGCAAAGCCGTGCATCCGCTTCGACTCGAAAGACGTCATCCGCTGGGCCGACTACTCGTGCGACTGCGGCAGGACGTTCCGCATCATCGACGGCGGCGTGGTAGGCAGGGCGGACGACATAACGAAGGTAAAGGGCGTGCTCCTGGCCCCCACCGCGATAGAAGAGGTCGTGCGCAGCTTCACCGAGTCTGTCGGATGAGTACGAAGTGGTCGTTTCCAAGAAGGGCGATATCGACGACATCTCCCTGAAGGTAGAGATCAAGCCGGGCCTTGAGGGAGATAAGGAATCGATCCTCGCCAGGCTCAAGGACGAGCTGCGCGTAAAGACGAACCTCGGGTATAAGATCGAGGTCCATCCCCACGGCAGCCTTCCCAGGTATGAGGTGAAGGCGAAGAGATTCAAGGACCTGAGAAAACACTAGGAGGGGCAAGCCGTGATAGACAAAAAGAAACTGGAAGAAATGGATGCGCGTATAAAACTGATCAGAAAGACCGCCGAGGAGTTGACGGCCACGTGCGAGGGGATCGAGGCGGTTAAGAAGAACGTAGTCCGCCTCCTTGCCAGCACCCGGATGCTCGAGCTCAATATAAGCGATGTGAAGGACCTGCTTTAGAGCGAGCCGGCCGTTAACTGTGAGTCGTTGCCTCGTCCCTGCACCAGGCAAGGCGTTCAAAGTCAAAGCATCCCGGGGGGGACGCAGCACTTTAACAGGGGGGATTCAATGGAAAACGCTCTCGACCTTTTCCTGAGGGTTTGCAAGGCGGTGCTTAACGTCGTTGCCAGCGCCGCCCTTACCTTCATGATGTTTCTTACCGTCGCCGACATTGTCTGCCGTGCCCTCGGCCACCCGCTCGTCGGCACCTACGAAGTAGTCAGCCTTGCACTCGCCCTCGTCATAGGGTTCGGCATCCCCAGGGTCTCTTTGGATAAGAGCCACGTCTACATGGAGATAGTCCTGGAGAAGGTCGGCATGAAGGCCAAGGCCGTCCTAAACACGTTCACGAGATTGATCTGCCTCTGCCTTTTCATCCTTATCTCCTACAACCTGTTCAGCATAGGCGCAGAGTTCCATACGTCAGGCGAGGTCTCTCCTACGATCAGGCTCCCCTTCTACCCGATAGCCTACGCGGTGGGGGTCTGCTGCTTCATAGAATGTGTGGTCTTCATCTCGCAGCTCGTGAAGATCTGGAGGGGCCATTATGAATGAGATAACTATAGGCATCGTCGCGCTCGTCATCCTTCTGGCCCTTTTCTCTACGGGCATAGAGCTGGGGTTCGCCATGGCCGCGGTCGGCTTCTGCGGCTTCGCTTACTTCAACGGCTTATCAGCCGCAATGAACTTACTTGGAAGGGACGTCTACGACGTCATCACGAACTACGGCTACACGGTCTTCCCCCTGTTCATCCTCATGGGCCAGATAGGCTTCAACGCCGGCATTGCGGTCAGACTCTATTCGGCCGCCAATAAGTTCGTTGGCCACATCCCGGGCGGCCTCGCCATGGCGACCGTCATAGGCGCCACGGGGTTCAAGGCGATCTGCGGCTCGTCGGCCGCGACCTCGGCCACCTTCGCTGCCGTCGCAGTCCCCGAGATGGACCGCTTCGGCTACGACAGGAGGCTCTCGACCGGCATCGTCGCAACGGTCGGAAGCTTGGGCTGCATAATCCCTCCCTCCGTCGTCCTCATCATATTCGGCATATTGACCGAGCAGTCGATAGGCCAGCTCTTTCTGGCAGGCATGATCCCGGGCTTCCTGATCGCCTTCCTCTTCCTTTTCATCATCTACGGGTGGGCCAAGATATACCCGAAGGCCGCACCATTGTCCGCGAGGTCAAGCTGGGCAGATAGGGCAAGGAGCCTGCCGGAGGTCGTCTGGATCGTCCTCGTCTTCTTCCTCGTCGTGGGCGGCATGATGGCCGGCTACTTCACGCCTACGGAAGCGGGCGCGGTAGGCACCTTCGCCATCTTCATCCTATCGATAGTCACCCGTAACATGAACTTCAAGAAGTACGTCCTCTCGCTTGCCGAGGCCACCCGCACGGCAGGCATGATCCTGATGCTGATCGCAGGCTCGACCATACTCGGCCACTTCATCGCAGTGACCAACATACCCCAGGCCGTGGCCGACTGGATAGTCTCCCTGCCCCTGAACCGGTACGTAATCATGATACTCATCTGCTTTGTCTACGAGCTGGGGGGCTCCTTTATCGACGATCTGGCCTTTATGATCCTTGCGACCCCTATCTTCTATCCGGCCGTCTTAAAGCTCGGCTTCAGCCCGTTATGGTTCGGCATAGTGATCGGCGTAGTCGTCATGATCGGGGTTGTCATCCCGCCTGTCGCAGTCTGCGTCTTCGTCGTAAAGAACATCACGAAGGAGCCGATGGGCCGCATATACAGAGGCGTGGCCCCGTTCCTGCTCTCTTTAGTCTTTGTCTGGGGCCTTATGTTCGTCTTTCCCCAGCTTGCCCTCTGGCTGCCCTCGGTCTTCTATGGCAAGTAAGAGGGGTAAATGGGGTATAAAGATACGCAAAAACCTTCAAAGGGGGTAACAAGATGCTAAGAAAACTGACGGTCTTCCTATGTGTCCTCGCGCTTTGTCTCTCGTTCTCTTCGATTGCCGGCGCGGATGTGATCAAGCTGAAGCTGGCCAATTACTTCCCGCCCGTCCACATGAACTCGGTCATGCTCGGCAAGTGGGCCGACGGGCTTAACAAGAAGCTCGCAGGCAAGGTGGAGATCACCCAGTATACGGGCGGCACGCTTCTTACCGCCCCCAAGATCGCCCCGGGCGTGCTGACGGGCATTGCCGACATCGGCTTCTCCCACTGCTCGTACACCCGCGGCCGCTTCCCCGTAATGGAGATCATGGAGCTGCCTATAGGCTTCCCGAGCCCCTGGATCGCGGGCCACGTCTCCAACGACTTCTATGACAAGTTCAAGCCGAAGGAATGGGACGCCTTCCATCCCATCATGTTCTCGACGAGCCCCGTCAACGTCCTCCAGTCGCTCTCAAAGCCCGTAAAGACCTTGGAAGACATAAAGGGCATGAAGCTACGGGGCCCCGGCAGGATAGGCGACATAGCCCGCGCCCTGGGCGCAGTCCCGATGCCTATCGAGATCGTCGATACCTATGAGGCCCTGCGCCGCGGCGTAGTGGAGGGCAACTTCGGTCCGTTAGAGCAGCTCAAAGGGTTCAAGATCGGCGAGGTAGAGAAGTACGTCACCGCCTCCTGGAAGATAGGCAGCGTCTTCTCCTTCTACGTAATCATGAACAAGAACAAGTGGAACAGCCTGCCCGCAGACGTCCAGAAGATCATAACCGACTACTCCAAGGGCGAGTTCTTAGACCAGTGGCTTGTCGAGTGGAACCGCATTGACATCGAGGGCGGCGACTGGTTCAAAAAGCAGGGCGGCCAGATAATCAACATCTCCGACGCCGAGAGCGCCAGGTGGGTAAAAGCAGCACAGCCCGTCATCGCAGACTTCAAAAAAGACATGATCGCCAAGGGCTACAAGGCCGCCGAGGTCGATGCCTGGATAGCCTTCATCAAAGAGCGCATCGAATACTGGAAGGCCCAGGAAAAGGCAAAGAAGATACCTACGGCGTATCAGTACTAGCATGGTTTAGGGGCCGGAGTCGGTCGGGATCTTTCCGCGGCCTTCACGTCGTTTTCTCGGCGAGCGTCCTCACGTACAGTAGTACGCTGCGGTGCGCGCCTTCGAAAAGCAACGTGAATTCCATCGGAAATCTCTCCGACCTACCCCGGCCCGTGTCCATTATTTAAGGATGGGCGGCGTTAGGCCGCCCATACACACTTGCCCGCATCAAGGCCCCAAACGAAGTTGTTGCGACTCGCTGTAATCTGATATAATTTAAGCATTCAGGAGGTAGAGCAGATATGGAGGGTATACGCTACGTCACCGACGAAAATGGAGAAAAAGTAGCGGTCCAGATCAGCCTTAAAAAATTCGGTCAGGTCTGGGAAGATTTCTACGATAGCCTCCTTGCCGCAAGAAGGTCAAAGGAACCGCGGGAATCGTTAGAATCAGTCAGGAGCCGCCTTAAAAAGCACGGCAAGCTGAATGGCTGATTATGCCGTCACCTTCGCCCGCAGCGCTCGCAAAGAGCTTGAATCGCTTGAGGGAGAGCTGGTCGAGCGAGTCTTCCGACGCATTGAAAGTTTAGGCAGGGAACCAAGGCCATCCGGCTGTAAGAAGCTCGTGGGAAACAAGTCGCTGTGGAGGATAAGAATCGGTAACTACCGCATAGTTTACGCAATCTACGACAAGCGGCAAACCGTAGACATCGTGGCAATCAGGCATAGGAAGGACGTATATTGAGCGAATGGACCCCCTTTGGGCGCGATTCTTCTTGCAGTCAACGGATACGCACAGCAATGATTGACAGATACAGCAACACCTAAGAAAAGTAGCCTGTCCCCTTTTTCATTCCCTTTTCATTCCGGCAGGGTTCTTAGAAAACTTTTCTAAGGTCTTCGGTCGGTCTAATGTCGGTAATTTGAGTCAGATGGTTCTTGTTGAGATTGTCATTGAATGCAGCATAGTACTTGATACTGTCGGAGTCTTGCTTCAGTAACGATGCCATGCCTTCGTCTATTGAGACTTGATATGTGAGTTCGTGCCTCTGTCTGTCACCTCCTGCGAGAAATATAGTGCCTCCTAAATCCTCTGGTTCTAAGGAAAACGCCTGAAGAGGGGAAAGTGGACCCATAACATGGGGATATTCCTTTATCTTCGGTGGCGTAATGACCTTTTGGCCATTTGCAAATAGCAGCACGAGGGATGGCTTGTCGATGCTTCCATTACCCGCGCCTTTGTTTGTCAAATGAACTATGACTTTGAACGTGTGCGGGTATTTAGTGGCATTGTCATCTTTAAGGCCCCTTTTAAAGCGGTCTTCCAAGAATGGAGTCCCGACAATAATCTTTGCCACTTCAATTTTAGACATCGTTTGCTGAGACATTAGCTTGGCCATTCGATATGTGAAAAAGGCATAGATGGCAGTGATAACTGCCAAGAGTAGATTTGCATATTCGTTCAGCAGATCGGCAACCTGTTTTAGCATTTCAATCAATGCTATTTTAAAGACAATCAAAGTGTTTGGGAAGAACTTTTTTTTGCAGTGTTCAGTCCTTCCGCTGGCTTATAGCCGGTAGGCCCCTGGTCGGAGACCTCTGAAAGAGAGGGACGTGATCGCCCACCATGTCTTTTCTCCCCCGGAGGGGTTTGAGGAGACTACGGAGACGTTCTTAATTTCTTTCACTTGCTCAGCCACAGAAGATGCCCCTATCAAGTTATAGTGATAATGCTGGAAGGCAAAAGCTCAATTGATGCAAGCATTTGTAGGTGTGGTCCCTGAATCGGCCGGAGGGATTTTGGATGATAGACGCCGTGACCGAGGAGCCGCCGCGCGGAGCGTACTTCCTTTGTACGTGAGCACGTGCGGCTTTGAGGGACAGGCGTATAGCGCCAAAAGACCCCGGCCCGGCCACATATAATATATAAGTGTTACCGGGCGCCGTGCGCGCCCGGTAACACTCTAACTTATAATATCCTGGGAATTACATTGCCGCCTGATGGGAATATCGCCACATCCGCCTTCGGCATCTTTGCCGCCAGTTTGTCCACCGTCTTTTGCAGGTTGTTCGAGTATTCCATCCCCATCATCGCCACCTGCTCGGCCGTCAGGCCTTCCGTGACGTGGACGATGCGGCACTTCTCGACGAAGTCCTTGAAGTGCACGATCTGCATGATGTAGGAGATGCCGAACGGCTTCAGGCTGTCGGCTATGTGCCCGTCCACGAAATCGCGGTGCACCTCGGTGGCGCTCCGGTTGGCCCCCATCTCCTTAATCAGCGGCAGTATGGGGCCCGCCTCTTTCTGCGCCGCCACCCAGACGACGGTGCCGCCCGACCGCGTAGCTCCGCAGCCCATGTGCAGCGCCTTCGTGGCCTGCACCCCTATCTCCAGGGGCGCGGCCGAGGTGATCGTGATGTCCGCCTGGTGCGGGAGGTTCATCACGTACAGGGACTCTGCAAAGCTCGCGCCCGCACGCTGCTCGGCCTCGGGGTTGCCCGCAAAGGCTTTGAGCACCTGCTTCTTCTCGTTCATCACGAAATCGAGCTTGAAAGCCAGCCTCGACAAGCGCCCTGCGTCCACTATCTCTTCCCAGAACGGGTTGCCGTCGAGCAGGTTGACCTTGCTGTTCCTGTTGCGCATCAGAGCGAAATGGTGCTCCGCAACCGACCGGTACGAGGCGACGCCCGGCATGATGATTTTATAGCCGCCGCCGTAGCCGGCGGTCGGATGCGGCATGCACTCGCCGACAGCAACGACGATGTCGGCCAGCGCCACCTGCCGGTTCAGCTCTACAAGCATGCCCCTGTGGGTCCTGCCTATGGTTATGTTTTCAGGCGACTTCGCGTCATGGCAGAGGAGCCTGCCCGCAAGGCGGCGCGCGGCCTCCGGCCCTACCTTCCCGGCCAACTGCTCAGCGGAGAGCACGGGGTGCGTGCCGGTCGCGCATACAGCCGTGATCCGCCCGTCGGGCACGCCCGCTTTGTTAATCCGGTCCAGCATCTGCGGTATCGCGAGATTTGCCGGGGTCGGTCTCTGGAGGTCGTCGAAGAGCAGCACCACGTCCATGCCGGGCTTAACGAGCTCTTCGAGCTTAGGTGAGCCGATGGGGTTGTCCAGCGCCCGCGCCACTTCCGCGGCAGGGTCGGCCGCCACAGGCGGCGGCGCCTTGTCGGCCTCGCTTATGACGTTCCAGCCGGACGGTATCGTAAAGTCCAGCCGCCTGCCCGAGTAATTTATATAGCATTCCACCTGAGCGCCCCCTTATATTTTCTTACACCGAAGCTGTCGGCCGTTTATTTCGACTTCGACAGCAGCTTCTTCAGCTCGGCGCCGTTCTTCGGGTTCTTACTGATGATGTCCTTCCAGCCCTCATCGTAGGCGATTTTCAGGAACTTGTCCCTCTCCGCGGGCGGCAGGGTGATCGTCTCTATCCCTTCTTTCGTCAACAGCGAGTGTTCCGTCCTGGCCAACGCCTTGTAATACGCGACTACCTCTTTCTCGGCTTCCGCGGTCGCTTCCGTCAGGACATCCTGGAGGTTCTTCGGCAGCTTTTCGAATGTCTTGAGGTTCATCACGAGGGGATTCGGACCCGTATAGAACGTGGGCTCCACCATGTACTTCGTCTGCTTCTGCCATCCCCAATCGCGGATGCCGACCTCGGGCCAGCAATAACCGTCCACTACGTTCCTCTCCAGGGCGATATAGACGTCTGTCGGCGGTATCACCACCGGGTTCCCGCCGAGGCCCTTAATGGCCTGAAGGTACATGGGCGATACCCGGATGTTGAGCCCCTTCAGGTCCGCCGTCTTTATGGGCTTCTTGAGGAAAAGTTGGAACGGTATCTGTATGCCGAGCCGCCCTAAATAATAGAGCCCCTGTTTCTTGTGCAGCTCGTTCATGTACGCCCAGGCGCCGTTCGCCCGCTCTTCCGAAGGCGTGTAGTCGGACAGCTTGAGGGCGTCCACTTCGGGGATGATCGATACGTAGTAGGCGTTCGTTGTGAAGACGAGGTCTACCATGCCCCTCTGCGCGGCCTGCACCTGGTCGGGCGTTTTTACCGCCTCCGGCCCGCCGACGAACCGTATCTTGAGCTGGCCGGGCGCCTTTTTCGCTACGACCTTGTCAACCGTATCCGTAAAAATCGTAAACGCCTTGAACTCGGTAGCCGTCTTCGGCCACGCGGTCACGGCCTTCAGGACGGTTTCGGCCCGCGCCGGTCCGGCGCCCGTTGTGAGGATGAAGCACGCAAACGCCAGAGCGATGCCCGCAAGAACCATCTTTCTCATCATCGTTACCTCCACTCTTTTTTTAATCCCTTCATATCGTCCTTAGTAAATCTCCCGCTACCTCATCATGCCCATCAGACTCGGCACGATAGTAGACATCGCCGGAATGCCCAGCACGAGGGCGATGCACACCAGGTCCACCACGGCGAAAGGCAAGGCCGCTTTCCAGATGTCCGCCATCGTTACCTCAGGCGGCGCTACGCCCTTCATCACGAAGAGGGTAACCCCGAAAGGAGGACAGATCAAGCCCGTCTCCAGAGTGCAGAGCATGACTACGCCAAACCAGAGCGGGTCGAATTTGAAGGCATTGATCACCGGCATGAATATGGGTATCGTTATCATCATGATGGCGACCGTCTCCATGAAACAGTCGAGCAAAAGAATGACGAGGACCATAGCTACCACTATCAGCATCGGCGCTACGTTCAGGTTGATGATGAAATTGGTCAGCCCCGCGGCAGCCCCGGTGAAGGCGAGTATCTCGCCGTAGGTGCTCGCGGCTATGATGATCATCATTATCATGCCGGTGACCTTCAACGTGGAGACCACCGATTTTCTGAAGGCCTCCCAGGTAAGCCGCCTGTAGATGATTGCAAGAATGAACGAGCCGAGCGTGCCCGCCGCAGCCGATTCGGTAGGCGTCGCGACGCCCAGGAATATAAGTCCGATGACCATGAAGATGATGAAGCCCAGCGGCAGCAGGTAGATCACCGTCACCCTGAGTTTTTCCTTCAAGGGGATGTGGGGCACGTCGTATTCCGGCGCTTCTTCCGGCTTGAAGTGGACCCGCACCACAACATAGATGAAGTAGAGGGCCGAGAGGACGAGGCCCGGAAGGATGCCCGCTATCAGGAGCTGGCCCACGTCGATGTTGGCGATGCTCGCGAGAACGACGGTCAGCGCGTTCGGCGGGATCAGCGCATCGACTGTGCCTACGCCCATCAGCGGCCCCAGGCTCATGCTCTTGCTATATCCTTTCTTGAGCATGTCCGGGAGGAGAATGGTGCCCAGGAGAGCGCACGTGGCTATCGTGGAGCCGCTGAGGGCTCCGATAATCACTCCCATGATGATGGCGAGGATGGAAAGCCTCCCTCTGATCTTGCCGAGCCATTTATCGAGCACGTTGACTGCGTCGAGGCCCAGGCCCGAATGGAAGATAATCTCGCCCATGAAGATGAAGAAAGGCACGGGGAGCAGGGTAAAGGTGCTCGCTGAACTGAACGCCCCCGTCACGACCCCGACGATGCCCGGTATCCCTCCGAGGAAGAACCAGGCCGCGATCATGTTGACGACGAGGAGAGAAAAGGCGATGGGCAGGCCCGTGAGCAATACGAAGACCATGCCGCCGAAGAGTACGAGAATGATCGTATACCATTCCATGACTTACCTCGCCGCCCTTAGTTCCGCGAACCTGTTGCACGCCATCCTGAAGAACTGGACGGTAAGCAAGAAGCTGCCCAGCGGTATGATGAAGAAGATAAGCGCCTTCGGAACAGTGACGGCCCTGACGTCAGTCACGTGATGCTGGATGCATTCGATCGTGTAGAGGGTCCCGAACCAGGTCATTACCGCGGACGTGAGCCCGCCGACGGTGAACGTGATGGAGTCGAGGGCTTCTTTCTTCTTATCGCTCAAGCGCGAATATATGATGTCGTTGCTTATATGGCCGCCTTCCCTCAGCAGCCAGGCAGTTACGAGAAAGACTATCCATAACAGGCCGTACTCCGTCGTCTGCATGATCCATATGGTCGTTTGTGTGAAAAGAAAGCGCATGAAGATGCTATAGCAAACGGCGGCTACTATCAACACGAGCACTACGCCGGCAACGGCCATCAGCGCGTCCAGAAGCCGATCGAAAACTCTCCAGATGGGATTCATGACGATGATGCCTCCTTTACTATTCCGGGTGGATTGACGCCGCAGGGGAGGACGGCGCGTGAATGCAACCGACGCCGACATTCCATCTTATAAAGATAGACCCGGCAAGTCAACGCTTCTTTTCCTTCCGCTTCTGCTCGATATCACGGTACGCGTCTTCCTTGAACTGGGCGAGGTGGACCACCACGGCCGCCCTTATCTCTTCTTCCGCTCCTGCCTCGATGGCCGCGAGTATCCGCCGGTGGCCGTTCAGGGCGCGCTCGGCGCTGCCCGGCCCGTATAACCCTTGCAGCCTGTACCGCAAGGCGTGCCTTGCAAGCGTTTGTGCAAGCTCCAGAAGGCGCCTGCCGCCGGAGAGGCGTGCTATCGTCTCGTGGAACTGGGCGTCGAGGTCAACCAGTGCCCCGAGGTCGCCTGCAGAAAGCCGCTCCTGCGCAAGGTCGATATTGGCGTTCAACTCCGCAACGAGGGTCGCTTTCTCCTTTTCAATGGCCCACTGGATGGCCAGCACCTCGATCAGGCAGCGTATCTCGTATATCTCGGCCGCCTCCTCGCCGCTCACGGTCCTTACCTTATAGCCGACCCGTGGTATGGACTCGATGAGGCCTTCCATCTCCAGGTTGTGCAGGGCCTCCCGCACGGGTGTCCGCGACGTGCCGATATCGTGGGCGATGCGCGTCTCGATAAGCCGCTCGTTCGGGCTGATCTGCCCGTTGAGTATCTGCTCCCGCAGGTGATGGTGCACCTTCCTGCGGATGGTCGGAGTCGCCTCTATGACCAGCTTGCTTTTCAAGCAATTACCGGGGCTATCGTCGCCCCCTCCGCGAGCGAAGCTCGCAGAGCCTCCCCCTCATAAAAAGGAAGAAACATTTTGGGCTCGGGGTTTACGTTCATGCCTTGCAGCCCTTGACCAGGCCCTTCAACAACGCCCATTCTTCATCCACTTCCTTTTGCAGACGGGTGACGTCGGCGGGAGTGAAGTGGCGGAAGCGGCCCTGGATGCGGGTGTATTCTTCGACCGGGAGCCCCTTCGGCTCGTGCGTGATCCTGTACTCGCTTCCGTCGATCACTTCGTAAAGCGGGAAGATGCGCGTCTCTACCGCAAGCTGGGCGGCACGCGCGGACATGTGCTCGGGCATGCGCCAGCCTGTAGAGCAGGGGGTGAGCACGTGGAGGAACTTCATGCCCTTCGTCGCCTTCGCTTTCCTCACCTTCTCTATCAGGTCCTCAGGGTGGCCTATGGAGGCGGTAGCCGCGTACGGCATCCTGTGGGCCGCGATGATCTGCATGAACTTCTTCTTCCTGCCGCGCCTGCCTCCGGGGGTGGTCATAGTCCAGGTGTTCTGCGGCGTTGAGGAGCTCGACTGGATGCCCGTATTCATATACGCCTCGTTGTCGAGGCAGACGTAAATAAAATTATCGTTGCGGTCCGCCGCGCCGGAGAGCGATTGCAGGCCGATGTCGAACGTGCCGCCGTCGCCCGCGAAAGTGACCGTGGTAACATCCTCGCGCCCCTGGAGGTGCAGGGCGGCCGAGATGCCTGATGCCGTAGGCGCTGCGATCTCGAAGGCAGAGTGGAAGCAGGGCACCGCGAACGTGCTGTTCGGGTAGGTGGCGCTTATGACGCCCACGCACGAAGGCAGGATCACCATGACCGTTTCCTTGCCAAGCACCTTCAGGACAAGGCGCAGCGTAGTCGCCTCTCCGCAGCCCGGGCAGGCCATGTGGCCGCACCGCATGTACTCCTGTTCTTCGCTTCGATCCATCTCAGCCACAGCTTCCACAAACATGCTTACCCCCTTACTTCCTCACAAACGTCGGTCTATCCAGGCGCGATTTGCCGCTCAGGGCGTCCAACGCCATCTGCTCGATCATGTCGGGCGAGACGTCTGCGCCGCAGATGCCCGCGATGTAGCCCGTGACGACGGGCGGCCGGTCCATACCGTAGAGCGCGCTCTTTAGCTCCTGGCACCAGATGCCGCCGTTGCCCAGCGAGATATTCCTGTCGATCACGGCCACTTTCGGCACGTTCGCGAGTGCTTCCCTGACCTCTTCGCGCGGGAACGGCCGCAGGGCCTTCAGCTTCAGCAAGCCGGCGGCTACGCCGTTGGCGCGCATTGCGGCCACGGCCACCCGCGCAGTACTGGTCATGGCGCCGCTGGTGGCGATGACGATCTCGGCGCCGTGCGTATCGACCGCCTCGATCGGGCCGTATCCCCTGCCTATGATCTTCTCGTAATCCTCGTTCGCCTCCCGGATGATCGGCCGCGTTGCGTCCATGTCCTCGAAGCTCCGCTGCCGGTAGCCCATGTACTGCTCCGGGCTGACCACGTTCGATATATACGCCGGCGCATCCGTATCGAAGCGCGTCGGCACGCGGAAAGGCGGCAGGTAAGCGTCGATTGCCTCCTGGTCGGGTATCTCGACAGGCTCGATGAAGTGCGACGTGAAGAATCCGTCGATGGCGACGAGCACCGGCAGGAGCGCGTTCTCCGCGATCCTGTAAGCCTGTATCACCGTGTCGAAGGCCTCCTGGGCGTCCTCGCAGTAGAACTGGAGCCAGCCCGTGTCGCGCTGGGAGAGGCTGTCCGATTGGTCGCTCCCGAAGGCCCAGGGCACAGCCAGCACGCGGTTGACGTTGCACATCACGATGGGCACCCTGTTGCCGGATGCGAAGTGGAGCATCTCGTGCATCAGGGCAAGGCCCTGCGACGCAGTGGCGGTGAACGTCCGTACGCCCGTCAGGGAGGCGCTGATGCAGGCGGCCATGGCGGAGTGCTCCGACTCGGTACGCATCATCACGCCGGCCAGCTTGCCTTCGTTCTCCATATCGGAGAGCTTCTCGTATATGGGCGTCTGCGGAGTTATGGGGTAGGCGGCAACGAACTGCACCTTCGCCAACCGCACCGCCTCGGCAACCGCGTAGTTACCTGATATAAGCTGTCTCATCGGCCACCTTCCATGCCAATAACGTGTCTAGGGCAGGCGGAGGCGCACACCCCGCAGCCCTTGCAGTAGTCGCCCCTGACGTCGTACCCGCCCTCCCTGGCTTTGAGAATAGAGACGTCCGGGCAGAGCAGGAAGCAGAGGTCGCACGCGGTGCAGGTGCCGCATTTGAAGCAGCGCGAGATTTCCGCCTCGGCCTTTTTGCGGGTCAGCCCGCCCGCGACCTCGGCAAAGGCGTCATCGCCCCGCGCCCCGTTCGTCATCTTCGGGTTGTCGTTCCGTTTCGCAAAGGGCACGCAGATCGTGTTGAGCTTGTCGTATGTGACGACGTCGGTAAGGTCCACCTTCGGCCTGTCGGGATATACCAGCGGCTCGAAGGCGAACGCCGGACCTGTGCCTATGCGCAGGGCTTCGTACTCGCGGGCCGCGTCTTTGCCCTCTATATAACAATAGATAGCGAGCGCCCCCAGTTTCCCGGAGGCGATGGCGTCCGCTACGAAGGCGCGTGTGCCTGCCGCGTCGCCGCCGGCGAAGACACCCGGAGCGCCGGTCGCGCCCATTGCGTCTATCCCTATCATACCTCTCGCGCTTGCCGCTACGCCCGACCCGGTGATGAAATCGAGCTCGGGCGCCTGGCCGACCGCCGCAATGACGGTATCGACGGGCACCATGAATTCGGAACCGGGGATGGGGACGGGTGTTGCCCTGCCGCCGGCATCCGGCGCACCGAGGGCCATGCGGACGCACTCAATGGCCTTCACGCGGCCGCCTTCCGCGACTATGCGCTTCGGGGCCGCAAGCAATTCTATCTTTATTCCGTCGCCCTCCATTCCTTCCACATCTTCGGCAAGGGCGGGCATCTCCGCCTTCGAGCGGCGGTAAAGAACGGTCACATCTTGCGCTCCCAGGCGCTTCGCGGTCCGGCTGCAATCGACAGCCGTATTGCCTCCGCCTATGACCGCAACGCGCTTGCCGAGGCCGGGCACTTGTTTCATAGCGGCTGCGCGCAGGAAGGCGATCCCCTCCATCACGCCTTTCGCGGCTTCATTTTCCACGCCGAGGCCTGCCCCCTTGTGGCTGCCCACGGCCAGGAAGACGGCGTCGTAATCGCGCTTCACGGCGGAGAACGCAAGCAGGGGGCCTTTTCCTTCCGCCGCAACGTGCGCGTCCGTCTCGATGCTGACCCCGAGCCGCACCAGGCGGCCGATCTCTCTGCGCAGTACCGCCTTGGGAAGCCTGTATTCGGGTATCCCGTACATGAGCATCCCGCCGGCTTCCGGCAGGGCCTCGAATATCGTCGCATGGAAGCCGAGGCGCGCGAGGTGGTAGGCGGCTGATAAGCCCGCGGGCCCGCTGCCGATAATTGCCACCCTTTCCTTCCTGATTGCAGCGGGGCGCGGCAAAGCCACGTGGCCCTGGTCCGCAAGGAACCGCTCGAAACCACGGATATTGATTGCGCTGTCCATTTCCTTCCGGTTGCAGGCGGGCTCGCACGGGTGGTAGCAAACCCTCCCGCAGACGCCCGGCAGCGGGTTCTCTTCCCGGAAGACAGCCAGGGCCTCGTCGATGCGCCCCTTCGAGGCCAGGGCGAAGGCCCGGGCGATATCGTTCCCTATCGGGCAGCCCTGCCTGCACGGCGACGTCTTTTCAACCCAGGCGGGCTTGCCCGCGCTCCATTGGCCGGTCAGGAATATCTCCGTCGATCCCCTCGAAAACGGGATGATCGGCTCGATGTCCTTTATTGTGATGTCCCGGTAAGCCATCTCGTCTAGCTCCTTTTCACCATGCGGGTCAGCTCATAGGCGCGCTTTGCTGCGGCGATATTCTCCGCCACCTTGGCGGGCACGGTCTCGCTTATCGCCTTTTCCAGGTGCTCCAAAGATACTGCGCCCGTTGCTTTCGCGTATGCGCCGAGGATGGCCGTGTTGATCGTGGTCCCCAGGCCCGCCTCTTCCGACACGGCCAGCGCGTCGACAACTGCCACGCGGGACGCGGCGAGGCCCGTGAAATCGGTATCGGTAAGTGCGTTATTAATAAGGATGAGGCCGCCCGCCTTGATCGTGGACGCCACTTCATTGGCCTCGACGAGGTCGGGGGCCAGATAAATCAGCTCGTCCGCCTGCCTGATCTCGCACTTCAGGTAGATCTTCTTGTCGTCAACGCGCAGGAAGCTCGCCACAGGCGCGCCCCGCCTCTCCCCTCCGAACACGGAGAAGCACTGGGGGTACTTCCCCATCAGGAAGTATACCTTTGCGAGGATCTGGGACGCGATTACCGCGCCCTGCCCTCCTCTTCCGATGAATTTTATCTCCGTCATTGGTCTGATCCGACCTCCTGTCGTTCGATTAACTGCCTGTCCGTCGCGCCTTAATTCTTAATACATTGCATCCGTGCATACTGTACCCCAGGCCAAAAAGGTTGTCAATCGCTTTTCCGGGCATCCAGGGATGGTGTATTACACGCCTACAAAGCGGTGTAATACATTTTTGTCGGCCCCTGCCGCCCGGCTGTTATCCTCCTGTGCCTTAGACAGTAACCTGTTATTACACATACTTAGACAGGCAGAGGGCTGTCTTTCGGACGGTGCCTCCCTTCCCCCACAAAACAATACTTATGCTTTTGCCTTGACAGTCCGATAACAGAGTTATATATTGTAATACAGTACGGGCGCCCAGAGGGGAGCCCCAAGGAGGAAAGGACATGAAGGCTCTTCCAACCAGCAGGATTTTAATCGGCATAGCGTTGCTTCTGGGCATCTTCACCCTAACGGGCACTGCGTCAGCCGCCCTTTTCACGGACGTCAACCTGGGGACCGCCGGTTCTTCCGGACTCAACCTGGGCGTCTTCGTTACGGGTGGTACGACGGTCAGCGGCACCAACTACTCGACGATCAACACCAACCTCGGTTTGTCGAGCGGATCGAATACGAACCTCTCGGGCATGGGCACCCTGAGCGGCACGATATATAAGGACCCGGGCGCCAGCGTCCAGAACAACCTCAGCACGTCGTTCAACGTGACTGGCGGAGTAACCTCGCAGAGCCTGTCGGCTGCATTGACCAGCGCCCAAAGCGCAGCGTCGAATGCCCTCTCGCTGAGCGCCAACCAGACCTATAGCACAGGCATCGACTCCTCGACCACCATCACGAACTCCGGCGGCACGCTCAACACCCTGGGCGGCTACGATAAGGTGGTCAACATTACCGGCAATATCGCATTGAGCGGCTCGTCTGCTGCACTTACGATCTCCGGCGGGGCGAACGACTACTTCATAGTCAACATAACAGGGCTCGTATCCGTCACCAGCGGCGCCGACATCATCACTACCGGGGGCATCACGGCCGGCCACATCCTCTTTAACATAGAGGGGACCGGCAGCAGCCTTACCGTTAGCGGCACCGGGTCCGTCATAGACGGCACCTTCCTGGCCGTAAACTCCGGCCAGACCATGACCGTCTCTTCCGGTACGGTCAACGGCGGCATGATGGGCTACCAGATCCAGACGGGCGCATCGGGCACGACGACCATAAACGGCCAGCTCTACCAAGGCCCGCCCTCGGCAGTCCCGCTGCCTCCGTCGCTCCTGATGCTGGCTCCCGGACTCTTCGGACTCGCCGTTTTGCGCAAGCGCTTCACCGTTAAAGATTAGCCGTCAACTGTCCCGCCTGCCGGGCACCCGCGCAACGCGGGTCTCCCGGCAAGGCCAGGGGCTTTCCCTTGGAGGGGCGAACTTTTTCGCTTGGGGAAACGGGGCGTTTTTTTTCAACACGGGGCCTTCTGCGGGTGCGGAAGGCCCCGTTTTTGTATTGTTAATGGGGGGCGGGACGTCCGTTGCTCTTACCCGCCCTCTTATAGTCAACCGCAGCATCTTTACGCCATGCTGCTCACTTTCCGCAACACTTCTTGTATTTTTTTCCACTCCCGCACGGACAAGGGTCATTTCGTCCGACTTTCCCGGTTTGGCGTATTAGCGTTCGGTCCTCGGTGAACTCTTCCAATTTAATGTGCGGTTTCAAATCCTCCGGCAGGCCGTCATAAATGTTTTGGCACGTCTTTCTGAATTTATTCAGTCCGAGAATCGCGCGGACTCGGCTGATAGATCCGGCAGCGTCGCTCTTGTCCACACCCATACTCTCTCGAATACCATAAGATTTAAGGAAACACTCTAAAGCCGCAGGAAAATGTTTTCGTGAGTGCCAGACGTGGCCCATATTATAAAGCGATATGGCTATGCCCTCCTTGTCACCTATTTCCTCTTTAATCTTCAAACTCTCTCTGTGCTGCTCCATTGCACCGGGTAGATTGCCCTGGTCCTGAAGAACTAAGCCTATATTGTTAAGGGAAGCGGCGATGCCCTCCTTGTCGCCTATTTCCTCTTGGATCTTCAGGCTCCCTCTGTACTGCGTCAATGCACCGGACAGGTCGCCCTGTTTCCCAAGAACCAGGCCCATATTGTTAAGGCAAACGGCTATGCCTGCCTTGTCGCCTATTTCCTCTCTAATTCTTAGACTCTCTCCGCACTGCTTCAGCGCACCGGACAGGTCGCCCTGTTTCCCAAGAACCAGGCCCATATTGTTAAGGCAAACGGCTATGCCTGCCTTGTCGCCTATTTCCTCATGGATCTTCAGGCTCCCTCTGTACTGCGTCAATGCACCGGACAGGTCGCCCTGTTTCCCAAGAATCAAGCCTATATTGTTAAGGGAAGTCGCAATGCCTGCATTGTCGCCAATGGCTTTGCGAATATCCAAACTTTGGCTCAGCCACTGTTCGGCGCTCTGAAAATTACCAAAGAACTGAAATGCCAAGCCTATGTCGTTTGCACTTCGCCCTTGTTCTTTCTTATAGTTATATTGTTTGCAACGCTCGTAAGCATCTTCAAAATACTTGAGCGCTTCCCGTACTTCCCCTTTTCGATATAGCATCTCGCCGAATCTTATGTATGCCTCAGCGGTTACTCTGTCATCGGCCGCTTCAAAGGAAAATGCCTCCTCGAAATGCCTCGATGCCTCGCCCCATTCACCCCTCAACTGGGCTACGTCCCCCAGGAATATCCGGTATTCAGGTCTGTCCAAACCCCGTGCCCGCGCTTTGGCGATCATTTCAAGAAGAGAATTTGTGTGTCCGGAAAGGACGAACTTTTCTCCAGTGTTGCTTATGAAATTTGCTAATCTGGCTGGGTCATTGCCTCCTGCGATATGATAAAAGATCTCTTCTTCAAGGAAAGGGTCAAATCGAGTTGATCTCCTTGCCTCATAGTATGAAGCGGCTTTCCCATGCGCTGCCTGCTTGCTCGAAAGCCTTTGATAACAGAACTCCCGAATCAGCGGGTGCGTCCTATACAAACCACTCGTCACTGAAAGCATCTTTTTATCGATAAGTTTGTACAAGGTGGCGCTTACGTCCTTCATATCAAAAAGAAAAGAAATACCGCTTTTATCGATTTCGGACCTAAACACTGAGAAGTTGAGCAAGAAATCTTTTTCCTCATCCGTGCTCCTCGGATGGTTGAACACTTCATCGAGAAGCCGCGCACTCAAATCCCTGCTTTTGTCCCCTGCCCTAACTATTTTTTCAATGATATCCTTTGGAGGTTCTCCGTAACTGAGAAGCTGTAATGCTAATTCTATGGCAAGCGGATGCCCGCCGAGCTTTTCACTGATATTAGACAGGTCCGCGTCACTCACTTCTAAACTTGCGTAATACTCCTGCCTGAGCTTCTGCGCATAACGCAGCGCTGCATCACCTAGGCCGTGTAGCTCGATCGGCGCAAACCTTACCCCGAAAGTCGGATGTTCACGTGAGACGAGTACGATCCTTGCTTTATGGAGTCTTCTTTCCGCAAACTTCAGCAACCTCTCGAATGAATTGCTTGAAAGGACATGGAAATTATCGAGAAATATGCTCTTCTCGTCTCTTTCGATCAGATCGATGAACCCGCTATACTTAGCAAGCTCGGTCTTGCTTTCCCCTTTCAACACCTCCGGGTATCCGGATAAACCTATAAGGGCATCGATCTCTGAATCAGGCAGACACTCGAACCAGACAGTCTTTTCCTTCGGCAGAAACTCCTCAATGCATTTCAAGGCAAATTCTGTCTTCCCAACCCCGCCGAGGCCCTCGACAGAGATCAGGTTCGATTTTGCGAGAAGTTCCCTAAACTCAGCTTTCTTTTGTTCCATGCCCGTAAAGAGTCTCGTCGGTTCAGGCACGGAGACAGAAGGCACTGTGACGCTTAATGCAACAGGAGCGGAAGGCGCCATCTTCCCCAACAATCTTTTTAGCTCTGCAAAAACATCCGAGGGCAAAGACCTTTTCCCGCAGGATTCGTCTATCAACACGGTAAAGTCAATCTGATCATTGAGATGCAAAATACCTTCCGACCCGGCCCGCAAATATGGGTTTATTCTTCTTATTTGCTCAACGAGCTTCGTTTCAAGCAATTCTTTAACGAGGGGGACATATTCGTCACAATTTGCGGGATATCTGAGTGTTATTTTGACGCTATTTTTGGATATTTCAATGTAATCTACATAATGATGCTTATACCAGTGGACCTGCGAATGTACGGAAAGATTGAATTTCGAAGTTTCGGAAAAATCGATCCTCTTGCACTGAAGATCAAGCTCGTCTGCGATTAAAAGAAGGGCGGCAAGTAATTGACCTCTGAAGGGCCGGCCCTTGGGCGTATAAGCGCCGCCGGCGAGTTTCACTATAACCTCTGGAAAATAATCGGTCGAATGCCCTTTGCAAACAAAGGCAATAGGCGCTATATATTCCTCGTCTATTGAAGCGGGCAGATGAAAATCATCCCTTCCTACGCTCTCAGCCACACGTTTAAGGATTATCTCGCTGCTTAACTCGGCATGTCTTGTTCGTATCTCGTCGTACTCCTTCTCAGTTAGTTTCTCTATTGGGAAATCCGGCCATTTCAAAAACTGCATACCCACGTCATGCAGGTAAGCCGACGCAAGGAGCACAAACAGTTCGTGTTTGTTGGGAAATAGCTTGGTGCTACCTTCTAAAGGGCTGAGGAGTGGCCTAGTATATAGATAATTTCTTTCGAATGAGCAGGGCCGTGGTCTGTAAACCATGGCAGGAGGTTGCTTATCCACACACCATCGCAGAACTTCTCTATGTCCTGCAAAGTGCTGAAAAGCTGCCCGTCCATCGACTTCAGTTTTTCGACTAGCGCCAACTCCCCTTCATCGCCAATCATTTATCAACCCCCTCCACACATCCAAAGCCGTATGATCCGCTCTGTAGGACGATACCACTGAAATCTTCCTTCATGCACATCATGCCATTACAGAGGCCGATTGTGCAACAACAAAACCAATGACGCCATAAAGGCAATAATTGCGGCAGAATTAAGATGAGGGGTCCTCAGTTACGGAGAGGAAACGGAAGTCGAGCACCGTATGTTTTACGGCGGCTAAAAGCACCGGGGCCGGTATCCCGTATAAATATTTATTCTTCTTGACAGCGTTCGGGATTTTTAGAGACGTTGTTTCCTAATGTTTATTACTGTCGCCTTCTTTTTTCCTCCGGCTACCTTCTACAAAACAAATCACATTAGGCAACAACGTCCCCGATGTTGGTAAATTATGCCCCGGCTTCCTTATTACCCGGCGCTTTTTCGTCGGCAATGGATGAGAAGTTAGTAATCTTCACGGCCCCGTCGGGGAAACAGGCAACGATATCCAAGGTGCCGCCCATGGCCTCGATAGCAGCCCGCAATGTCGAAACATAGATATCTGTGCGTTTTTCCAGTTTGGCTACGTTAGGCTGTTTGATGTGCAGCTCTTTAGCAAGCGTTTCCTGGGACATACCGCGAGCCCTTCTCAGCTCATGCAGTGGCATTTTCGTAAGCATTTTCCGATAGCGCTTGTCCGAGCGGGCAATCGCCTCGGGCGACATTTTGGCTTCCAGCTCAACAAACTTACGAGCCATCTTTTAAGCCCTCCTTTCGCAATGTCTTCAAATGTTCGTCATAAAGTCGGTCCGCTTTGGGCGCGTATTCCTCGTACCAGCGATCATTTCCGGTCTTCTCTCCGCCGATCAGCAGGATGGCGCATCGACGAGGATCGAACGCATAGAGCACACGATAGGGTCGGCCGGCATGTTAAATCCTGAGTTCGCGCATGTTGCCGTGCTTTGATATCCCCACACCGCTGGAATGAGGGAACGGGAGATTGGGTCCAAAGTCGCCCAGGAGCTTAACGCTTGCACGCACCGATTCCTGCTCTGTTTCCTTCAGGCCCGCCCACCAATCGCCGAACTCATCGGTATATTCGATGTCCCATTCCACGTTTAATAATATACCCCGCAGGATATATACTGTCAAGGGTATAATGTCTCATGGTGATAGGGAATTTATTGGTGATTATTTACTTGACAAAGATTGGGTATAATGATAGACTGAAAGAATGATAGATTACTTTTCGGTTTTCTTCTTTTCTTCCGACAACTTATCAACGAGTTTGCGCATGTGCTTAGCCACCTTGGGGTGGAAGACGTGCGCGATAACCTCATCGGCTGTCATCTCTTTCGCTGGCTTCTTCTTCTCTTTCATGGAGGCTCCTTATGGATACTAATTTAATTGATCTCGTGGCAGAGTTCAACGGCAACGAAGATAAATGTAAAAGCCACCTTGAGGAGCTAAGATGGCCGGACGGCCTAAAATGCCCGCGCTGTGAATCTGCCAAAGTATCTCCTGTCAAAGAAGGCAGTCATATCTTCGATTGCCTTACCTGCGGGTATCAGTTCACAGTTACCGCCAATACAATCTTCCATGATACTCACTTGCCTCTTTGGAAGTGGTTTTTGGCGGTCTATCTCATGACAGAAAGCAAAAAGGGTATATCGGCCAACCAACTCAAAAGAACGCTGAAAATCAGCTATAAGACAGCTTGGTATCTCTGCCACAGAATTAGGAAGGCGATGGAAGAAGCTGCGCCTGGCCCGAAGCTCAACGGAACAGTTGAAGTCGATGAGACATACGTGGGCGGGAGATACGACAAGAGGCGGAAACGGCACGCATACGAGAAACAAGCGGTCCTGGGGATGATTGAGCGGAAAGGCAAGCTCGAAGTCAAGGCGGTTCGGGGAACGGGCAACAAGATTATCATCCCGATTATCGAAGATCGGGTAAACAAAGACGCAAGGGTTATGACAGACGACTATGTGGGCTATACGAGACTCGACAAGGACGGCTACCACCGTGATGTCATCGACCACAAGCACGATGAATGGGTAAAGGGCGACGTCTACACCAACACTATTGAAAACGCCTGGAGCCTGTTTAAGCGGTCGATAGTTGGTTCTTTCCATCACATCAGCACCAAGCACGTTGAAGCATATCTTGACGAATTCGAATGGAGATTCAACGAGCGCAAGAACCCGCACCTATACCGGGATACCATGATAAGGCTCTTGAACGCGCCTAAGATGGAGTTTAAGGAATTGATAGAGAAAGAAGCATAAATCAGCAATACTCTTCCCATAAGACTCCAATTACGCATATAATAACTACTAAACAGAAGAGAACTATAAAAACCCTTGCGGCGGTGATATCGTCTTGGGTTATTTTGTCTACGCTCTCAAATTTGTTGACTCGCATAACGGAGGAGTCGCTGCTCTTGCCACTATAGTAATCGCCGTCTTCACGGTTCTTTTGTGGCGGTCCACTCATAAGATGTGGAGAGCCACCAGTGATACTGCTAAGGCCGCAAGAGACAGCGCCGATGCTCTCCGCGCAACAGAGAGAGCCTATGTTCACGCGGGGGCTGCGTTTGGTGGCGTCAAAACGGAAGGAAGCGCGTATGTCATTCAAACAAATTTTGCAATAGCGAAGTATGGCAAAACACCGGCGGTTATTAACGGAATTAAGATATTGTGGAACCTTGAGCCTAAAATACCGGACGGTCAAGAAATGGATGTTTTTCCCCGGCAACACACTGCCACCATACTTGATAAAGACCCGATTACCGATGGCGTCGGTGTTCCGGTTAAAGGGGAAGACTGGAAGGACATTCTGGCATTGAAAAAACAACTTTTTTTCTTGGTAAGAGTTGAGTACCAAGATGTTTTTGATGAGTCCTATATTAAAGACTTCTGGTGGGTGTTCAAACCCACTGACCGTGTTTGGAGCATATATAAGAACACATAAGCCGCTCAATAACGGTGTGATTAGTATTAATTTGTAGAATTTTACTAACGAACCTTGACGCAAGCAAACCCTCCGTGATAGAATAGACTTGCCTATTCCGGCGGGCTTCTTAGGGCTTGATAGCCAAGGTAGGGCCAAAGCTGTCAGGACCAACTAAGTCGATCTATAAAAACCCACTACAACAAAAAAATATTACTCCCCTGTCACGGGGATGTCAAGAAAGGGGTCACTTATGGTTGGCTGGTTTTACGATCTCGCCCCCGTCCAACGGGTTCTGCTTCCCCTCATTGTGGCCGGTTGGTTGATTGTGGTCTTGATGTGGCTGAATATCCGACGCAGGCAAAAAAGGCTTGAAGAACTTCTCGATGTTGGGAATCGCGGCCGCGAGAAGGGTAAAAGCGGTAATGATTAAAACCGCTATCGTCATGTTTCTAATCTGTCTTTGGATTCTCAGGTTCTCCTTTTCTGCTATCCTTCGCTGTGTATTAAGGGAGTTTTCCCTTTCTAGTTCCTTGAGCCTTAGCCATTCCTGAACGTGGTCAACGGTCAAAGTTCCTGGATAGCCAAAGTCCCCATTAGCAAGACGTTTTCTGACTTCAACTTCTCCCCATTTTTCAAGCTCATCCAATAAAGCCATTCTTCATCATACCATGCACCCTTATCTTTGTGAAGTGAATAATCACCAATTTATTCTCTTGACAAGCCCCCAGAACGTATTGTACCCATTATACGGTACCCATGAAGCAGTATTAACGTGACGCACTGTGTCCGCAAAAAGGTTTTAGGCAAAATTAGGATAGATATTCATGCTGATGCGTAAAATTGAGAAGCAGCCGCCTTTGCGGAAGATTGTTTATGAACAGTTGAAGACCAGCATTCTCGATGGCGCGATCCCTAAGGGAGCTAAGCTTTACGAGACAAAGATCTCGGAGGAAATGGGGATCAGCCGGACGCCTGTTAGAGAGGCGCTTCATGCGCTTGAGAGAGAGTACCTTATCAAGGGCATCGATAAAGTCGGATACAGGATAGTCGATATGGAATCGGACGACCTCGAAGAGATTTCGGAGATCAGGAAGTCGGTCGAGGCGCTGGCCGTGAAACGTGGAATAGAACGGATCGGGGTGAAGGAGATAAAAGAGCTCGATGACAACCTCGGTAAGTCGGCAAGCTTGATAGCCCAGGGCAAGCATGAGCGGTTTGTCCAATTAGACGCCGAGTTTCATCGTCTGCTTTGCTCCCTGAGTCAGAGCGAGAGGCTGATAAGAATGGCCGATGGTCTGCGCAAGGAGATGACTGGATTCAGAAACAGTCTGAAAAACAATCGGGCCTTGGCCGAGGTTTCCCTTGAATATCACCGGAAAATAGTCGCCTGCATCAAGAAGAAGGATGCCTCGGGCGCTAGTAGCGCCCTCAATGAGCATATAGACGATATCAGGAAAGAACGTGAAAAACTCATCCCGAAATAACATTTTTTTGCGCGGACAGCTTGGGTACGGTGCCCAACCGCTATGCTATCCATACTTTCGGCCGGCATGCGGCGATCGGGGTTCCGTGCCTGATCATGCTGATTTGAGGGAGGACCAATGAAGGAAATTCGGTTTCATGGAAGGGGAGGACAGGGTGTCGTTATGGGGGCGGAGATGCTTGCCTATGCCTTTGTCCTCGAAGGCAAGTTTGCCTCGTCGTTCCCCACGTTCGGGGCTGAGAGGAGGGGTGCGCCCGTGGCGGCGTTCTTGAGGTTCGACGACAAGCCGGTCAGGGAGACGCACCAGATCTACGAGCCGGATTGCGTAATGTGCCTGGACCCCTTCATAGGGCGTCAGGAGACGATCTTCACCGGCCTTAAGGGAGACGGCATAACGATCATAAATACTCCTAAAGAAAGCCTCGCTGCCTGGCCGCGGGCATTGAAGAAACTCGGGCTGATCGACGCCACGGCGCTGGCACTGGAAGAGATCGGAAGGGCGATAGTCAACACCTGTATGCTGGGAGTGATCGCAAAGGTCACCGGCTGGGTCAGGCTGGAATCCGTGCTGGCAAGCCTCGACATGAATTTCGAGGGGAAGCTGCTCGATAAGAATGCTGAGCTCGTGCGGCGCGGCTACGAGGGCGTCAGGATGCACGAGAAGGAGTGATAGATAATGAAATTCATCAGCGAATTTGAAGGACCGTGGTCAACGCCCAGGCTGCCGCTCGATGTGAAGACAGGCGAGTGGCGTTCGCAGCGGCCGGTTACGAAGAAAGAAAAATGCCGCCAGTGCGGCTGGTGCTTCATCTACTGTCCGGCAGGATGCGTGCAGGAAAAGGTGAACCATTTTTCCGCAGACCTCGACTACTGCAAGGGCTGCGGGGTCTGCGCCAGGGTCTGCCCGGCCAAGGCTATCATGCTGGTAAGGGAGGATATCTGATGTCAAGTCTCGATTTGAGAGGTCAAACCAGGGTGCTCGACGGAAACAGGGCGGGCGCCTTCGGAATACTGCTTTCCAGGCCGGACGTGATCTCCTCCTACCCCATCACTCCCCAGACGCCTATGCTGGAAACGCTCTACAAGTTCGAAGCGGAGGGTCTGTTCGACCCGGAGATGATCGAGCCGGAGGGAGAGAACTCGGCCATGGGAGTGCTGCTGGGCGCGTGCGCGGCAGGCGGCCGCACGTTCACGGCAACTTCTTCCCAGGGGCTTTCCTTCATGGGAGATGCCTACCTGCTTGCCTCGGGAAATCGGTTCCCAATCGTCATGGCCTTAGGCATGCGGGAACAGGTCAGCCCTCACGGCGTGTTTGCGGGGCAGCAGGACGCCATCCTCGTGAAGGACCACGGCTGGATACAGATCTTCACCGAGTCCTGCCAGGAGATACTCGACTCGCTCATCATGGCCTACAGGCTCGCCGAGGATTCGGACGTGCTCCTGCCCGTAAACGTCTGCTACGAAGGGTTCTACCTTTCCCATAATTCACAGAAAGTCGTCATACCCACGCAGGAGCAGGCTGACGAGTTCCTCGCACCGCTCACACAGATGAAGAGGCCGAAGTGGACGCTGGAAGACCCGATGGTCTTTTCGAGCTACACGGTGCCCGCCGAGCTTTTTACCGAATACCGGTACAAGATGTGCGCAGCGCACCAGCGTGCAAAGGGGAAGCTCGACGAGATCGATAAAGAGTTCGGGAAGCAGCTCGGCCGGAGCTACGGGGGCCAGATTGAAGAATACAGGACGGAAGACGCCGAGTTTGTCATAGTCACGATGGGCTGCTCCACGGGGACGGCAAAGGTGGTAGTCGACAGGAAGCGCGACGAAGGGATGAAGGTGGGCCTCGTGAAGATACGGATGTTCCGGCCGAGCCCCACAGAGCGCCTGATTAAGGCCCTGAACGGGAAGAAGGCCATCGGCGTCGTGGACAGGAACGTCAACTACGCCTGGAACTGCGGACATAATTTCGTGGAATTGAAGACCCTCCTGAGCGACCTCGACACACCCGCGCCGAAGCTGCTCGATTTCATAGTTGGACTCGGCGGAGGCGATATCACGGACCATCACATAGAAAGGGTAATCGACGGCACCTGTGCGGCATCCAAAGGAAAAGAGCAGCCGGCCGTGACATGGCTGACTCTGGAATAGGGTAACAGGAGGGGGATTTGAATAAGAGAAAACAGATAATCATCGGGTCCGGCACAGCGGCGATATGCGCACTCAAGCAGATCAGGAAAGCGGGCTGCGACGACAGGGTCACCGTCCTGACGATGGAAAACTACCTACCCTATTCGCCCATGTCGCTCCCCTACGTTATTTCCGGGCGGGCAACCCTGCCCGCAATTCAGATGGCGCCCGACAACTTCTTCGACCTTATGGACGCCGCTTTATTGAAGGAAGCAAAAGTTACGGGCATCGACCCTTCCGGAAAAAAGGTCTTTCTCGGCGGCGGCAAAAGCATCGACTATGACCGGCTCCTGATTGCCGCCGGGTCCGACCCGATTGTCCCCGATGCAGTTAAAAAAGTCGGGGGCATGGGTTTCCATGTGATGGACGATTGCCTGGCCCTGCTGGCGCAATTGGATGGAAGGAAGAAGGTCGCCGTTCTCGGCGCGGGCCTCGTCGCCATGGAAACGGCGGCGGCCTTGAGGGAGAAGGACCATGAGGTCGTCGTAATTGCGCCGAGGGAGAGGATCTTGAGAAACTACTTCGACATCGAGGCAAGCGGCCGCATAATCGGCCTCTTTGAAAGCCAGGGTGTTGCCGTTAACCTCAACTGCGGCGAGCTTGCGGACGCAGAACGCGCAGGCGGCAGCATACGCATGCGCTTCGCCGGCGGCCGGACAGTCGAGGCCGATATCCTTCTCGCCTGCATGGGAGTGAAGGCACGGACGTCCTTTCTGGCCGGCAGCGGTATAGCAATCGGCCAGGGCGTGAAAGTCGACAGGCAGATGAAGACGAACGTCCCCGATATCTTTGCGGCGGGGGACGTGGCCGAGGCAGCCGACTTTTTCTCCGGCCGCCAGGGCGTCAACCCCATATTGCCCAGTGCCGTGGGCCAGGGCAAAACAGCAGGCATCAACATGGCAGACGAAGAATCGGTGTACGAGGGATGGCTGCCGATGAATACGTTCAATTTTTTCGGCCATCTCGCTGTCTCCGTCGGGAAGGCAATGCCCGATGAAAGCGATGACGTGCTGGCGGCGAAGGACGGGAGCTACCGGAAGATCATTTCCAGGGAAGGAAAGCTGCTCGGCGCGGCGTTCCTAGACACGGATATCGACGCCGGAGTGATCCAATACCTGATCAGGCGGCGGATCGATTTGGGCAGGTATAAAGATGCGCTCCTCGAAGCGCCGCGCGAGGTCGCTTTCCATCTCATGCAGGAAGCGGAAAAGGCAGACACGGTCACGAAAGAAGAATAGGACAGGGTGAGGATGGAGATGAAGACCTTTTACCAAACGTTAAAGATAGACGATGACATGTGTCCTCCAGGCTGCGACATATGCAGCGTGAAGTGCAGGGAAGTGAAGAGCGGCAAGGGTTACGGCGGGTCGGGCATCAGGACGGCCCACATCCCGGAGTTGAACGCGCACGCGGCCTACGCGTGCAACCAGTGCTCGGAGCCTGCCTGCCTGGACGGCTGTCCCACCGGAGCGATTACCAGGAGTCCGGGGGACGGAGTGGTCAGGATAGATGAGGGCAAATGCCTAGGATGCGGACTCTGCGACCTCGCCTGCCCGTACGGCGGAATCGACTATCACGCAGGCTCTAAAAAATCGTCGAAATGCGATCTCTGCGACGGCGACCCCGAGTGCGCGAAAGTTTGCCCGGTCCAGGCTATTTCCTCGATGAAGGCACGGCCCATTGTGGAAAGCTTTCACGAGGACCCGCTTTTGTGCGGCTCTTCATTGTGCGTCGGCTGTCCTGCGGAAACTACGCTCAGGTTCGTCCTGCGGGTTATGGGCAAGGATACCTACCTGTTCGGAGCGCCCGGCTGCGGCACAAACATGTTCAACGGAATGGGCGTCAGGACGATGATCAACATCCCCGCCCACATGTCCAATATGACGAGCGTCCCCTCGACGATGACCGGCGTGAAAAGGTACTGGAAAAAGATGGGAAAAGACGTAAGGTGCGTCGCCTTCGTGGGCGACGGCTGCGCCACCGACGTAGGTTTTCAGCCGCTCTCCGGGGCCGCGGAGAGGAACGAGAATATCATCTTCATGTGCTACGACAACGAAGGCTACATGAACACAGGCGTCCAGAGGAGCAGCACGACGCCCTTCGGCGGATGGACCACGACGACCCCTGCGATGGGGCGGAGAAAGGGCAAGACAATGTCCTCCAAAAACGTGCCCCTGATCATGGCCGCCCACGACATTGCCTACGTGGCTACGGCAGCCGTCGCTTATCCCGAGGATTTCCTGATGAAGTTGCAGAAGGCCAAGGCAGTGCGCGACGGCATGGTCTACATACATATCCTTTGCCCCTGCATCCTCGGATGGGGATACGCCATCCCTGCCTCGTTAGACGTGATGCAGGCTGCCGTCGAGACGAACTATTTCCCGCTCTGGGAATTCGAAGGGGGGAAGTACCGGATAACGCGCCCGGTGGGCAATCCGAAGCCGATCACCGAGTATACGAAGCTTTTGAAGAAATTCGCGCACCTGGAGAAGGACGATTTGGCAGAGCTACAGGCTATCGTGGAGAAGCGGTTTCACCACATCGAAGCCCTGACAAGGATGGAGGAGACGGTGTAAAGGGATACGCCCGCGGGGCGAGATTACTCTGCTCATTCCTCCCGGGCCTTCGGCCTGAGGTCGAGACCGACCAGGATTTTCTCCGTGTCGGCCAGATCGCCGATGAATTTTCTCAGGGGAGGCGGAAGCTCTTTAACCAGAGTGGGAGCGGCAATGATCTGCTCCCCTTCTGCCAGAGTCGGCTGCTGGTAGATGTCGATGACCTCCAGTTTATAGCGGCCCTTGAGGTGCTCTTCGCATATCTTCTTGAGGTTGTCGATGGCGCGGGTAGATTTGGCCGAGGTGCCGGCAATATAAAGGCGGAGAAGATACTGCTTACTGCGTGAGTCTTTGATCGCTTTCTCGAAGATTTCAACGCTGTCTTTAGGTGCTTCTTTCACCATTGCTCACTTCCAGCTTTAGGTTTCCGGGCTTAATATCAAGCCCGACGAGCACGCGCTCCGTGTTAGACAGGTCCCCTATGACTTTTCTTATTGGAGGTGGCAGCTTCCGGACCAGAGTTGGGACAGCGACGATCTGGTCGCCCTGGGCGAGTTGAGGGTTCTTCGATAAGTCGATGATTTCTATACGATAACGACCGGAAAGATGCTCCTCACAGAGGTTTGTGAGGTTTTGAAATGCCGCGATCGCCTTGGGGGTTTGTCCCGCCACGTACAGCCGCAGCTCCCAAATCTCGCCGTCCGCCTCCAACGTTTTGCCCGCCTGCTCTCCTTTTTTTGCGGTCATAGGGACACCTTCGCGTCTGCCTTGCGAAGATGCGCCATCTGCTTGCGCTGCTCGTCTTCAGCCTTCTTTCGCTTCTCTCCCTGCCGGGCGATCTTCTTCATTTCCGCCTTGTCGGCGTCGATGCCCGCCCGTATGGCGGCGATCTGCGCCTCCGCGAGGGTCCGCCTGTGCTCAAGCTCCCGCCGTTTCCGGTCGAGGTCATCCTTCATCTCCGCATCGGCCATGCGTTCTTTCGCCTCCTGCGCAGCGCGCGCCGAGCCAGTCAGGACCCCGTATGGCCCGAGGTAGACATCCTGGAGCTCGATACCGTGGTCCGTGAGAAGGAACTCGCGTATCTGGTTCGAGTGGGCCATGCCGCGCGACTTGGGGATCATCAGGCCGCGGTTCCTCTCGCCGTTGCTTTCCAGGTCGCGGAGGACCATCCAGGTGTCCATCAGCGAGGATATGCCTGCTTCCGTCTTTTCGAGACTCCTGCCGCCTTGTGTGAGGCTGGTGAACAGGGCCGTGACACGCTCCGTCTTGAGATAGTCGATGAGGCGCGTGAGCATCGATTTCACCTCTTGCTCGCCGCCCGCAGTTATCAGATTGGTAATGGGATCGATCACGGCCACGCTCGGCTTGAAGGTATCGACAGCCTTATGCATGGTCGCAAGATGCGTTTCGAGACCGAAGACCGTCGGGCGTGACGCCTTGAACAGTAACAAGCCCTTGTCTATGAACGGCTGGAGGTCGATGCCTATAGATTTCATGTTGCGCACGATCTGGCTCTCCGACTCCTCGAAGGCGAAGTATAGGACCCTCTCCTTCCGCTGGCAGGCAGACCTTGCAAAGACAGCGGCTACGCTCGACTTTCCGGTGCCTGCCGTCCCTGACAGGAGAATGGTGCTTCCCCGGAAATAGCCTTTGCCCGAAAGCATGGCGTCGAGGCGGGGAATGCCCGTCGGGATGCGCTCCTTCGAGGCAGCGTGCCTGAGGCCGAGAGAGGTGACGGGCAGGACGCTTATGCCGTTGGCGCCGATGAGGAAGGGGTATTCGTTCGTGCCGTGAGAGGAGCCGCGGTACTTGACGACTCGCAAGCGCCTGGTCGAGAGCTGCTCGGTCACGCGGTGGTCGAGGACGATCACGCAGTCTGCGACGTACTCTTCAAGCCCATGGCGGGTCAGCGTACCTGCCCCTCTCTCGCCGGTAATGACCGCCGTCACCCCCTTCTCTTTCAGCCACCGGAAAAGGCGCCTTAGCTCTGCCCTGAGTATGGCCTCATTGGGGAGGCTTGCGAAAAGCACCTCTATCGTGTCGAGGACTACACGCTTCGCCTTTATCGAATCGATGGCCGAGCCGAGTCTAATGAAGAGGCCGGACAGGTCGTACTCCCCCGTCTCCTCGATCTCGCTTCGCTCGATATAGACATAGTCGAGCGCGATTTTCTTCTCGTGGGCGAGCTTTTTCAGATCGAAGCCTAAAGACTTGACGTTGCTGGTCATCTCCTCCGAGGTTTCCTCGAATGCCATGAACACGCCCGGCTCGTTGTACTCCAGTGCGCCGTGGACGAGAAACTCCATGGCGAGTAAGGTCTTGCCGGAACCAGCAGCGCCGGCTATCAGCGTTGGCCTGCCCTTCGGCAAACCGCCATTCGTGACCTCGTCGAGCCCTTTGATTCCTGTCGGCGCTTTCTCAAGAACGCCTTCAGGTTGACCTTTGCGAGATTTATTCATTTTACCCCCCCACCCCCGAATTTACGGCAGGGGCGATAGGCCGGTTATTTTAAAAGCGTTATAGGAGTGCAAAATCGGTGGAGCTATTAAGTCAATACTGCACGGAACAGGCGAAGTCAAGGTGTATCTATGCCGCACCCGTATTATTCCGGCCGCTCTTTTCTGCGTCCAGCACACGGCGAACGGTTTTCGCCATTTCCCGCCTTGTAATGGGCTTCATGACGAATGCGCGGATGCCCGCTGCTTTTGCGTCTGCGGGCAACACCGTTTCGCTGTAGCCGGTGAAGAGGATAATCGGAAGCTCTTTTCTTGCCTCCAGCATCCTTTCGGCAAGGTCGATACCCGTAATGCCGGGCATGGTCTGGTCGGTAATTACGAGGTCGAAGCCGGAGGGCTGGGCGAGGAATATCTCCAGCGCCTCGGACCCGCTCGCAGCCTTGGTTACTTCATAGCCCAGGTTCACGAGCATCTGAGAGGTCATTTCTACGATGGACTCCTCATCATCGACCAGGAGTATCCGCTCCCTGCCGTGCGGCATGCGGCCTTTCACACTTGTCTTCTCTTCTTCAGCCTGCTCCTCCGCATGGGGAAAAAAGACGCTGAAGACGGACCCTTTGTCCGGCTCGCTCTCGACGGTGATTGCACCCCCGCTGTTTTTTACGATGCCGTAAACTACGGCAAGACCCATACCGGTCCCCTGACCCGCAGGCTTCGTGGTAAAGAAAGGCTCGAATATTCTTCCTTTGACATTCTCGCTCATACCTTCTCCCGTATCGCTCACCGTCAGCTTCACGTAGACCCCGGGAGGCGTTTCAGGGTCAGGCAACGGCCCGCCCTGCCTCAAAACGACGTGCGAAAGGTTGATTACCAGAACGCCCTTGTCGCCCATCGCGTGGGCCGCATTTGTGGCAAGGTTCATAAGGATCTGCTGGATTTGCGTCGGGTCGGCCGTTACCGTGTCCGATTCGGTCTCTATGTTGAGCTTGATCGTTATGGTAGAAGGCAATGACCCGCGCAGGAGATTATGCGTCTCCTTGATCAAAGGCGCCAGTCTCAAGGGGTTATTTCCGGCATCGGTTTTTCTGCTGAAGGTGAGGATCTGCTTGACGAGTTCTGCTGCGCGCCTGGACGCCTTGACTACCTGTTCGATACTCCGCTTTGCCCCCTGGTTGCCGTCGAGGTCATCGAGAACGAGCTCGGCGTTACCCATGATGACGGCAAGCATGTTGTTGAAGTCGTGGGCAATCCCACCGGCGAGCGTGCCGATGGCTTCCATTTTTTGGGACTGCCTGAGCTGCTCTTCAAGACGCGCCTTATCTTCCGTTGCCCGCCTCTCGGCGGTAATGTCCTGCACGACCGTAATGACCCCCTCCACCCGTTTCTCGCTGTCGAATATGGGGTTCGCTGAAATCCGCCGGTAGAAGACCTCGCCGGTCTTTCTGTTGCGGACGGCCATTTCCAGCCCGCGAAACGGTTTCCCCTGAAATACCTGCAAAAACGGCTTCATTTCAAGGGGTGCTCCGCCCGGGACGGACATGTCTACTTGTGGGAGGAACGCGGACCACGGGGACTTAAGGAGGGCATCGGGGTCTATCCCCACTTCCGCAGCCTGTAACCTTGCGACGGAGTTGGCAAGCGCAATACGGCCATCAGCGTGAGCAAGCCATACTCCCTCATTCATGCTGTCGATAAGCGTCATGAGACGGTCGCGCTCGCGCTTGGCCAGCATTGCCTCCATCCGCGAGGACTCCTCCGCTGATTTCAGATCGGAGATGTCGGTGATAACGATGCACGTCCTATCTATGCCGTAGGCCGCCTGGCTGTTTCCCGCCAGTCTGACAAAGAGCTTGTCCTCGCGGCGCCTTATGGCGATCTCCTGGGTGGTATTCTCCACCTCGCCGGCTTTCCGCACAAAATCGTGGAACAAAGGCAGGTCTTCAGGGACGACCAGGTCTGTGAAGGAAGAGCCGAGCAGGTTCTGAAGGGGAATGCCGGTCATCTTTGAGAACGCGCCGTTGGAATAAAAAATGATGCCCTGTTCATTGATGGTGACGGCGCCGGCGTTCATCGTCTCGACGATGTTGCGGTACGGGTGGTCCGGACCTTCGAGGGTATATATGCTGCTCCCCTCCCCACCCGATGCGACGACTACCGCGTCAACGTCGCCCCTGCGGATCGCCTCTATGGTCTCTTCCGCCTCCTCAAGGCGTTTTTGCAGGTCTTCCATGCGGGCGGCATGCTCCGCGACCTCCCTCTCCAGCTCGCGGCAATGCGCCTCGAGCCCGACGTGGTGGACAAAAAGCTTGCGATGAAGTTCTTCCACGTCCTGCCTGTGAGAGATGCGGGAGACCCTTCCCCCGTCCTCTGCAGGCAGTTTTTCGGCTGCTTTCCTAAGCTCGCTGAATTTGTCGCCGGGTCCCTGCTTGGCCATGCGTCCTCTCTTACCGATCGGCTTTGACCGATACTGATGCATGAATGAGTGTATACATACCATTATAACAGACCGCTTTTTCGGCTTAAAGGGGGTAAACGATGTGTTTCGGGCTTGCCGGGTACAGTAAGGAACGGGGCCGGAGCCGGCCGGAGAGATTTTTGACGGGGCACCCACCCGACGTGAGGAGGGGAGGGTCGTTCGCGTTGCTTTTCGAAGGCGGGCACCGCAGCGTACTACTGTACGTGAGGACGCACGCCGAGAAAACGACGCGAAAAGCGCAAAAAGAACCCGGCCGCCCCGGCCCCGCATGCCGTCCCGGCTATAAGTCCAGGCGGCGGAACTCCTCTTCGAATCTATCGTTAAACTTTTTGAGCACCCGGTTTTCGAGCTGGCGCACGCGCTCCCGCGATATCTTGAACGTCTCGCCGATGCCTTGCAGGGTCAGAGGCTCGTCGATCATGATGCGGTTCTCGAAGATGAATAGCTCCTTCTCGTTCAGCATGCATTTGAACTCGCGTATCTTGCTCTCCAGTATCTCCTTCTTTTCCTTGGCGGCAACGGCCTCTTCTATGTTGTCGTCCGCCCTGATTACGTCGAGGAAGGTTTCTTCGCCGTCATCGTAGACGGGGTGCTCGAGCGATATATCCGCACAGGAGAGCCGCTTTTCCATCTCCTCCACCTCGTGCACCTTGACGTCGAGCGTGTGCGCGAGCAGGTGGGGCGCGGGATAGACGCCGACGTCCTCCAGCTTCTTCTTCTCCCTTTTCAGCCGGTAAAAGATCCGCCTCTGGCTCTGCGTGGTCCCCACCTTGACGATGCTCCACGAGTCCATTATGTATTTGAGGATATAGGCCCTGATCCAAAACGACGAGTAGGTGGAGAAGCGCGTGCCCTTGTACGGGTTGTATTTCTTGACCGCGTGCACCAGGCCGACGTTCCCTTCCTGGATGAGGTCCAGTATGTTAAGGTACGTGTTGTAGTATTCGAGTGCTATCTTCACGACAAGCCTCAGGTTCGAGGTGACAAGCCTCTGGCACGCCTCGCTGTCCTTGAAGCGATGCGCCCGCTCTGCGATCTCCGTCTCTTCTTCCCTTGAGAGTACTGAATGGCGCGATATTTCCGACAGGTACTTCTTGAGCGGATCGAACGGTACCGCTAACGTCTCTTCGTATGGCCTGGCCTGCTCTTTCCTTTCGTGAATCGTGTTTTGCAGCAACTTATGCCTCCCAATGCTGTGATTCCCGTTGCTTCGCGCAATCGGTGCGTCCTTTCGCGGTAGTCGGAAAAGCCCCTTCGGCTGAAATCCGGTCCCTTCCGAGCTGCCTTTCTCGGCGCGCCTATGCGTCCTTGTTGCGCGTTGTCCGGTTGCTTTTGTATAAGGGATAAGAGTACAAGAACTATGCCACCACGGAAGGCGGCACGAAACGACGCATTTAGCCAGTTATTACAGGGAGTTGCAGCGGCTCTCCTGCCGCTTCGTGTCTCGCCCGATGAGAAACTGTCTTACATGGGGATATATGTCTCACTGACCGAGACATGCGTACTTTGCAGCACCGGCGCGGCAAAACGGTCCTATGGACAGGAAATGGGCTGTAAATAAAGGCTTGTTCGTCTTCCTTACACAGCGGGGGGAAAGCTTACACCGGGCGAGGCTGCCTGGCGCTCTAGCCGGCCGGCGGGGCGCGAGGGGGAGGTCTTGCGCCCCGCCGGCTGATGGCTAGAACTTGCTGCGGGGAGGGGAGGTCATCTATATGTCCCTGCGCTGCTTACGACCAGGCCATGCTCGCGCGCAGGTTCCGTGTCAGGTTCTTTGATATCTTCGTCTGGAGCTGCCTTATGCTTTCCCTGGATGTACTGAAGCGCTCGCCTATCTCGCGCAGGGTGATCGGGTCTTCCGCCATGATGCGGTGCTCCAGGATGTAGCGCTCCTTCTCGTCGAGCAGCTTCTTGAACTCGGCCATCTTTTCGCGGAGCATCTCCGTCCTCTGCTTTTCGGAGACCGTCTCCTCGACGTCCTCGCCGGAGGCTATCGTGTCAACCAGCTCGTCGCCGCCTTCATAGAGCGTCTCGTCGAGCGAGACGTCGCCGTTGGTAAGCCTGATCTGCATGTCGTCGATGTCCGCCGCTGAGACATCGAGGTTCTCCGCCAGGACTTGCGAAGAGATGGCTACGCCATCCCGCTCCAGCTTATCCTTCGCCTTGTTGAGGGAGAAGAACAGCTTCCTCTGGCTGTCCTTGGTGCCGACCTTGACGATGCTCCACGAATCCATAAGGTACTTAAGGATGTAAGCGCGTATCCAGAAAGAGGCGTAGGTGGAGAAGCGCGTGCCCCTGTCGGGGTCGAACTTGCGGACTGCCCGCAAGAGGCCGACGTTGCCTTCCTGGATGAGGTCCATGACGTTGAGGTGATACCTGTGGTAGTCCATCGCTATCTTGACTACGAGCCTGAGGTTGCCCGTGACGAGCTTCTGCTCCGCCTGCTTGTCGCCGTGGCGCTTTATAGCCTGCGCAGTCTCTATCTCCTCGTCCTTGGTGAGGACGCGGCTCTTCGATATGTCGTAAAGGTACATTCTGAACGCGTCGTGGGATTGTAAATCATTCGAGCCGTTTACTGCCGCTGTCTGAGAAGTCATCTTCTCCTCCTTCGCTGATTTCCTTCACCCTGGAGGACTATATATCAAGAAGCGTGCCGCGCAACAAACGGCCATTCAGCACGAGGCGAGAGAGGGACGCAGCGGCCGGATTCGGCCTGTTTATAGGGGAATTAGAAAGATTGGAGGCACGGATGGGTTGCTGCTGTAGTATACAAAAAGAGTCCTGGAAACTGGATTAATCCTGGAAACAGGACCGGCGGGGCCACCCGAAAAGGCCCCGCCGGTCCTGAAATACGCATATGGTGCAAGGGTTATTTATTCGGCCCGCTTCCTCCACCCGCCGCACCCCCACCGCCCTGGCTGCCGCCTTCCAGGTCGAACTGCATGCCGTCTGCATTGATCGACTTTATGGTTGCCGAGTAGCCGGCCGAATCGGAGAAAACGATATGGTTATCCATCGTCCCGTTAACCGTCCCCGTGTTGGAGGGCGTAAAGCTGCCTATCTGGTTATTCAACCCCTGGCCGGTAGAATTGCTCCCCTGGCCGCTGAAGGAGGCCTGGCCGCCGGTCTGCTGGCCGTTGGACTCGAAATTGGCTTGCTGCTGCTGCGCCGCAAGCGCCGCCTGCTCCGCCGCAAGTGCGCGGCCTGCGATCACCTGGCCGATGGTGCCGTTGAGGTAATAATTAATGTCACCAGTTTGAAAGTCCTTCGTGGTCAAGCCTTCGCTTCCCGATACCACGCCGTTGACCTTGCCGGCAGTGTACCCGCTGACATCATACAGCCCGGGATTGAGCTGGGAGTTGTAGTAGCTGTTGGTAATCGAGCCGCTCAGGACCACCGGTATTCATGCTTACGATGCCGCCCGTTAGCCCGGCGACCCCGGTGATAAGGCCGTCGGAATAGCTGTTGGAAATGATGCCACTATTAGCTCCAGCAATCCCTCCGGTGTAGGACGTGGTCGCAAGGCCACTGACATTGCCGGTCGTGTAGGAACCGCTGATGGAGCCAATATTATTTCCCACCAAGCCGCCGGCCGTTGCCGCCGCGTTCGGTGATGCCGGATTTCCCAGTCCAGTCACGTTGCCCGTGGAGTAGGAGTTGATGATCTGGCCTTGATTGCTTCCGGCCAATCCCCCCATAGAGCCGGCCCCCGCAGTCACATTACCGGTAGCATAGGAGTTGGAGATGACGCTTGACGAACTGCCGCCACCGCCAAGCAATCCACCAGTGCCCTGGCTATTGCCGGTCACATTGCCGGTAGCATGCGAACTGTTAATCGAGTAATTGCCGACGACATCCCCGACCAGCCCGCCGACATAGGCAATGGTGGTATTGACAGGCGTAGTGAAAACCACATCCCCTGTCGCATAGGAGTTGGTAACGGCGACTGTTTGGGTTCCGGTGTTGTAGGCGTATCCGATCAGTCCGCCAATACCGGGATACGACGACATATCGGTGTTCTCGTAATTAGTCACCTTGCCGGTCGAATAGGAGTTGTTCACGATCCAGTTACCGGACAGATACCCGACAAGTCCTCCAAGGTCAGCTCCGCCACTCACATTGCCCTTGGCGAAGGAGTTTTGAATGGTACAGCTACCAAGGACGCATCCTGCCTCCTGACCAATTAGGCCGCCGACGTAGGAGGCATATGTGATATTCGCCAAGGTGGCGTAAGCGCCGGTGGTGACATTATCGACACCGGATAGAACCGTGCCGGTAGCGTAGGAGTTGTAAACGTTTGCGCTGTTGGCATACCCGATCAATCCGCCGACACTACCGCCGATCGTCGTAACATTGCCGCTGGAATCCGAGTTGTACAGGTTGATATACATCCCTCTACCGAACAGACCGGATCCTCCGATTACGGCAGCACTGGAGTAAACATTCGAGACGTTGAGGAACACCGTCGACGAACCGGTCAGGTAGCCAACCAACCCTCCGGCCGTCAGCGAGGATGAAGTCAGGGTGCCGGTGCTGTACGCGTTGCTGATATTGCCGTAGTCCATGCCGATCAGAATGCCGGCCGCGTACATCCCCTGCCCAGGGGAAAAGGTGCTCGTGACGTTGGCGTTGACGATCCCGATGTCGCGAATCGACGAGGCGCCGATCGTGGTGCTGGTGCCCAAGGTGCCGATCAGGCCGACGGTATTGTAAGGAGAGTTGAGCGTCAGGTTGCTGATCGTGTGACCCAGGCCGGCGAAAGTCCCCGAAAAGTTCTGGACGAGCGAAGTGACGTAAGTCGAGCCAGAGGCATCCAGGTTGGACGCGAGGGCATAGTTGCCCGTGACCACATAGGGAGAAGAAGTGTCGAACAATCCGGTGCTGGGATCGTAATAAATAGTGCTGTACGCGTATTGCGAGCTCAGGTGGTACGTTCCGGTTGTGGGGTCATAGTAGGATTTCGTGCTGCCGGCCGTCGTGTAATAGGGCATATCATACAGCTTCGTCGCATTATCGTAACAGACAGTGCTCCAAACGCCCGAATATGACGAGCTCAGGTCGTATGTGATACCCGGCTTTGCCGGGTCGTAATACAGCGTCGAGCCTCCCGTTGAGTCCCTGCGTAACCATTATGTCGTATTTTTGAGTGGCAACATTCCACCAGAACGAGGTGCCAATGTTCGAGCCGTAGTAACCGCCGGTATAAGGAGTCATTATATCATACGACGAATCAGAATAATCCCAGTAGCACGTCGAGGCCCCGCAGTCGCTCTTGGCGGTGGTCCCCGTAACCGTCAGCGCTATGTCGTATGAATTCTTCTGGAAGTCGTAAGTGTATGTCGTGCCGTTGATCACCTGGGTTAAGGGTATGTCGTACGCCTTATTGAGGAAGTCGTAGACGTACGTCGTACCGTTGATCACTTTCGTTTGCGGTATGTCGTACGCCTGAGTGGCGACATCCCAATAATAGTACACGCCGTTGACGGTGCCGTAAATCGATTTCGAACCACTGATGTAGGAAAGTTGCGAATAAACAGGGATATCGTATGCCTGGGTTATGGGGTCCCAGAAGTACCCCGTGGGGCCGTTGCCGTAGTCGAGGCCGGCCAACTGGCCCAGGCTGTAAATGAGCGTATAGGTCGTGCCGTTTATCTTTAGGCCGCTGGTGTTGGCGCTGTTGGTAAAGGTGATGCTGCCGTAGACGCCTCCGCTAGTGTCCGTCTCTGCTACGGGGACGCCTTGAGCGTTCAGAACGGCCCCGGCATAAGAAGCAGGGGTCAGGATGTAGTAGCCCGTGCCTGCCGCCGGAGTTGTCACGTTAATGCCGTTGTAGCCTCCGTAGTTCAGGACGATGCCTGCGCTTGCCCCGTTGATAGTGATGGCGTTATTGATGTAGATGTTATTTAGTGCAGCGAGTGTCAGGGTGTTGTTGGAAGACCAGGCGACCGAGTCGCTGACCGTAAGGTTCCCGCCGAGAGCGTTTAGGGCGAGGTTGCGCAGCGCCAGGTTGTTATCGACGAACGAGGCGGCCACGTTCCCGCTTGCGCCTATGGTGATGTTGGGCAGACTGTAAGACCACGTGCCGCTGTTGCCCGTGCCTAACTGGTAGCCGCTGCCCAGGGTAATGGCCGCACCGGCTGTCTCGATGAGTCCGCCGTTAGTGGTTGTTCCCGCCACGTTAATGACGCCATTCAGAGTGGTAGTACCATCCAGTGAGGTGATTACGTAATTAGTCAGGCCGTTGGCCGCATTGGGATTGAGCGTCAGATTGTCCGCCGACACCAGAAGGACCTGGCCGTCAGGGGCGGTTAAGGTGCCCGAATTGGTGACGCCCTGGTTGCTTACCAAGGCTATAAACCCGCCGTCGCTTGCAGTGATGCTGCCGTTGTTGACCACCGAACCGCTGCCGCCGGTGCTGTTGAACACGTAGCTGCCGGCGTTGAAGTTGGTGTCCGTGATGTTGAGGGTGCCGGCGAGGAAGGCGCTTGCGTTGACGCTGGAGCCCGCCCCGAACAAAATGCCGTTGGAGTTGATAAGGAAGATCCTGCCGTTAGACGTCAGGACGCCGTTGATCACGCTCTGCTCGTTGCCGATTACCCGGTTGAGGGCAATGGCCGTGGTGGAAGGCTGCGAGAAGTTGACCGTCTCGCCGGAGGCGATGCTGAAGCGCAGCCAGTCGATGATGGCGCTGGGTGTTGTCTGGTTAACCGTCAGGGTGCTCCCCGAGGAGGAGAAAGTAACCGTTCCGCTGGCTACCTGGCTGACTACCTGGTCGGCGCTCGTGACTGCAACGGTGCCCGTAGCGCCGGTCAGCGTGTAGTTGGGGTTATTGACCTTGAGGCCGCTCACGCTGGTAATCGCCTCGTTCCCTGTCGCTGCCGAGGCGATGGTGGCAGAGCCGCTGAACGTGACCGTATCGCCGGCGACGGCATTGCTTGCGATTATATTCGAGCCGGAGACCGTCGTGCTTCCGCCTGGTGCCTGGACCCCGCTCAGTTGCAGGACAAGGGGTGTAATCGAGGCCGTGGTGGTCGTAGTGGTGGCTATCGTGTAGTTGCCTGCGCTGGAGCCCGTAAGAGAAAGCCCGGAAATTGTGACCGTCTTGCCCGTTCCCGCGTTGGCGTCGGAGAAGGCGCCCGTGGTTGGGGTGGTGCTCAGGGAGACGATGTCAGTGCCGATCACGCCGTTCAGGCTGACATAGGAGACGGCATCGGTGGTGGTGCCGTTATAGGTCTCGTTGGTGCCTGTGAAGCTGGCGGTTAGGGTCTTGGGCGTGATGTTCGCAGTCGTCGTGGCCGTACCCGACGTGGCCGGCGAGCCGTTAGTCAGCAGACCGCCGATGGTGTAATTGCTGGCCTTGCCTCCGTTGGCTCCATTAGACAGACCGGAGAAGGTGAGGCTGACCGATTTCCCGGTTCCCGCGCTCGAGCTCGAAAACACCGGAGAAGAGTACGTGATGTTGAGCGTCTGATTGCCGACAAGGCCAACCAGGCCGTTGTTGGTAACTCCTGTATTTAATGTTCCCGTAGTAGTGCCGTCATACGTTTTATTAGCGACCTCGCCTGAGATAGTCAACGATTTGGGAGTAACCGTGACGGTTCCCACAATGTTCTCGTACACGCTGGACGAGATAACGGTCTTGGCTGTCTGCACGCCGGCATCGACGTAGCCATTCGGGGCCACTACTGTGAATTCGCTCACGGTGGTATTGGTGGCAGGATTGTAAATACTGCTGTACGTATCGAGATTGGCGGTAAGGCCAGGTCCGCCCTGCAGGCCTCTGCTGGAGAGAGCCAGGGTACCGATGTCATTCGTCGCCAAGCCATAAACGGGCGACGAGCTTGTGGAAGTGTACACAATCAGGTTGCCCAGGATCGGGTTGCCCCACGTCGAGGCCGTCCAGATGCTCGGGTTGAAACCGTTGTAGCTGGAATACGTTGCTGCCTGGGCAGCGGTTAGATTCATCGCCGTCGTGGTGTCAGTCGGGACCGTCATGCCGCTTGCGGTATTTGCATACCAGTAAGCGTTCGTGAGCGTACCGGTATTGGTGCAGGCAAAACCCCATAGCGAACCGGTCGTAACCGTGCCGGAATAATCCGTGGCGTAGGCGCTGCTGATTGTGCCGGCGTTGTTGTAAACGAACCCGGCAGTCCACGGATAAGAAGTCGATTTTGCGGCCGTGGCGCCTGTACTATATGCATAGGTCGAATACGCATTGGTTATCACGCCAGTCGCGGTGTTTTGCCAGACAAAACCCGCCAGATTTGGATTCGTACCGGCGCTGTAACCGTTTGTGTAACCGGTGGCCGCGTACGATTGATCGATTGTCCCGCTGTTCTGGCCGACAAAGGCACCTGTGGTCGAGTACGCGTCATTCATCGTGATCACGCCGCTCGCATAGGACCGAGAAACTGACCCGTTATTGATACCCACCAGGCCGCCGGCATAAGTCAAGGTCGTGGGATAGGTTGGAGTACTGCTCAACTGGGCTGCGTATAGCGAGTCCAGCGTCGAGCTGTCCAGGATTCTTCCGGTCGATTCATTGACACCGACCAGTCCGCCCATAACGTTGGTTCCGTAAGCACTGCCGTTGAAGACGCTCTGGTCTATATAACCGTAGTTGTGGCCGACGAGGCCGCCCATGATGGAAGCGGATGAGGTCGGGTAGCTGCTGTTCGCACCGTACAGTGTGCGGCTGCTGATGCTGTTAACAATGGTGCCGTAGTTAACGTTCGCCAGCCCACCAACCGCGCTTACGGGAGTCGCCGACGTGGACGGGTTCACCGTACCGTAAACTTTCAGATTGCTGATCAGTGCGTTGCTGCCGAGGGTATCGAAATAGCCGGTGGCGGTCGTGGTCCCGTTAAGATAGTGCCCTAGGCCATTAAACGTTCCCTGGAACGCGCCGTTGCTCGGCGTTGTGATGGGCGATGTGATGCTGCTGATATTGGCGCCAAGCGCGTAGTACCCAGAAAGGTTACCGACAATGCTGGAGAGTCCCGCCGCGGTGGTAATAACCGTGTACGTATTGCCATTCATCGTCAAGGCGCCGGTGCCGCTAAAATTGACAATCCCGAGATACCCGACCGATGAGCCCTGCACGGTGTAAAGCCCCATGGGCGAGCCGTCGGAGTTAGTCCCGGTTCCGTAGTTAGCCGTCAGGCCGGCCGTGCCGCTGGCGGTCATCGTGTTATTGACGTAGATGTTATTGGTAGCATTAAGGGTAAGGGCATTGGCAGACCAGGTGACGGCGTCATTGACCCAGATGTTGCCGTCAGTGCTGCTGCCGCTGGTCGAGGCAATGGTGACGTTACCGTTCTTCAGCGCATTCGTCAGGGCGCCGCCTGTCATGTCCCCATTGCCACTGATAGTAAACCCGTCCGGGTCGATCAGCCATGTGCCGTTAGTACCGTACACCGATTTGGTGGTTACAATGGCGCTATCCGCTATGCTCACCTTGTTCCCGCTCGTCTCTATCAGCCCCCCATCCCCGCCGTTAGGGGCCGAGGCATCGAGCGTGCCGCGGCAGGTTGACCGTACCCCCATCCGCATAGAGCTTTATGTTGCCTTTAAGGTCGTCTATGGTGCGCGCCTGGATCAGCCCTGAGTTATTCACCTGGGCGGATAGGAGGTCGTCTGCTGCTTTGGCGGTAAGGATTACCGTACCCCCGTCTGCATAGATGGCCTGCTTGTTCTCTACCAGGGCATTTAAGGCGCCCTGGTCTATCGTTACGTTAAGGAGGGAGTTGCCGTTGAAGTTTAAGGTTATCTGGTCGCCTGAGGCTAAGGCTACCGTCCCCTTGGTAGCTGCTATTACCCCCTGGTTGGATACCGTATTGCCTAGAAGGGCTACATACCCTCCGTTGTTGGCTGTTATAGTCCCCTGGTTTACTACGGAGCCTAAAGAGCCGTTGGCGTTGAATACGTAGTTGCCTGCGTTGAAGTCCGCATCCGTTATGTTCAGGGTACTGGCTAAGAAGCCCGAGGTATTTACACTAGACCCCTTGGTGAAGAGGATGCCGTTGGAGTTGATCAGGAAGACCCTGCCTGTGGCGTTAAGGGCCCCCTGGATGATACTGCTCTCATTGCCGACTACCCTGTTCAAGGTGATGGCGTAGATGCCAGGCTGGTTGAAGTTGACCGTCTCTGCCGGTGCGATGCTGAAGGTCTGCCAGTTTATGGAGGCCTTGTTCGTGGACTGGTTGATGTTCGTTGTATTGCCCGACTGGACTATGGCGGCGGTGCCGCTTGTGACTACGCCGCCCGTGGGGGCGGCCAGAAGAGGGCCTGCAAGGAGGCCATACAACCAAAGGCCGCCATAGTCAGGGATAACGTTTTTTTCATGAAGAACTTGCCCTGCCTGCATCTTGTGCGCATCAGTTGTTCCCCCTTTGTCGTTGCCGGTTGCAGTCTTATGTAAAACGCCGCTTGATGATGGCCTATCGCTATTACTTGACATAATATAACGGTTATCGTTATATACCATTGAGCATAATGCCACGTCAACAAATTTGGCGAAAGTTTCTTCGGATTCCGGTGAGCGGGGGGCGTCCGGGCTCTTAAGGCACGGACGGGATGTTGTATTCCTTGAGGAGGGCGTAGAGGCGGGAGCGGGAGAGACCGGAGATGCGGCAGGCTTCCTTTATCTCTCCCTTCGTCCTGAAAATCAGTGCCTGGAGGTACCGGCGCTCGGCAACCGCCCTGTACTCGGGCAGTGTGCCGAAGGGCGCCAGTGCTGGCTCGCTGCCTGCCGGAGCGCCTTCGGCTGGGTCGCCGCCTGCCGGCTCCTTGCGCACGGATGAGCGGGCGATCTTCACGCGTATGTCTATGGGCAGGTGCTTAGGGTAGAGGGTCGGCTCGTTGTAAGCGTCCGATACTGCGCGCTCGACTGCGCTGACCAGCTCGCGCACGTTGCCCGGCCAGTCATAGAGCATCAGGGCGTCGAAGAATTCCGGCGAGAAGCCTTTCGTCCCTATGCCGTAACGCTCGCAGACACGCGCCATGTGGTGCATGGCAAGCTCCTTGATATCTTCCGTGCGGGCGGAAAGCGGCGGCAGCTCGATGGTGATCGTGCGGAGGCGGAAAAGGAGGTCCGACCGGAATGCGTCTTCCCGCACCATCTTTTCCAGGTCCTTGTTCGTGGCGGCCAACAGCCGGAAATCGCTCTCTACCTCGTTCTTTGCGCCGACGGGCCTGAAGCGGTGCTCCTGGAGCACGCGCAGAAAGGCTTTCTGCAGCACAGGAGGAAGCTCGCCTATCTCATCGAGGAAGAGTGTGCCCCTGTGGGCCTGCTTTATGAGGCCGTCGGACGCCCTGTCCGCCCCGGTGAACGCGCCCTTCTCGTGGCCGAAGAGGACGCTCTCCACGAGCGTCTCCGGCAGGGCCGTGCAGTCGACGACTACGAAGTTGTTATCCTTCCGCCTGCTGTTCTCGTGAATGGCCCGCGCGAAGACTTCTTTGCCCGTGCCGGTCGGCCCGGTGACCAGCACGTTCGCCTCGCTGTGCGCAGCCTGCGCCAGGATATCGAAGCATGCCTTCATTTTCGGGCTGTTGCCTATGATGCCCGTCGTCTTCAGGGCAGCCATCGGCTTGCGCGCATTCTTCTCCTGCCTGTACTGGAGCGCCCGTGCCAGCGTGAGGGACATCTCCTTCGTCGTCGAGGACTTCTGTATGTAGTCCCACGCGCCGTTCTTGATGGCAAGCTCCGCGCCGTCCGGGTCTCCGAGGCCCGTTATAATGATTACCTCCGGCGGGGCGGGCAGCTCGCGTATCCTGGGCAGGAGGTCGAGGCCGCTGCCGTCGGGCATCCTTATGTCGAGGAAGATTACGTCGAAGTCTTCGGAGGCGGCCCTTGCGAAGCCGTTCGCCAGGGTGCGGGCCGAAACTGCCGAATGGCCGATGTCCTCGACCATGAGGCAGAGCATCTCGCAGACAAGCTCGTCATCGTCTATAACAAGGACGTGTGCCATGGCCGATTAATTTTACCCGATTTCCGCAGGATAAGAAAGGGGGGGAAACGCGGGGGCCGCGGAATAGTTATCCGCTGCCCCCGCGCCCTCGTAAGCGCGGCGGACTAGAACTCGATATTTAGCGGCTCGATTAACCGAATCTCTTTTGCAAGAAAGAAAGAGATTAAGCGGCCGTCCACCCTGCCCCCTACTTCACAAATTAATTTATCGTCACTATTATTTGTCGGGAGGCATGGAAGAGATTATGAAGGGAATGAGACGGATAAAGGGTGGAATCGCAACCGCGCTGCTCGTTGCAGCGGCGCTGCTCCCCGTCGCCTGCGCATCGGGAGGCAGGCAGGATACCGGGCAGTCGGACAGCTCGTACAGCGGGCGGCATGTCAGCAACCTTACGGAAAGGAACTTCGAGCGGGAAAAAGCGACAGCGAGCAACCCGGGCTGATAAGGGCCCCACCCTGCCGGTTGCCTCTATCCCAGAGCCTTCTCGATGCCTGCGCGCCATTCTGCGATGGCCGCGAGAGCGCCTGCCGCAACCTTGTCTTTCTTTCGCTTGTCGTATCCTTCGAGGAGGCCGAAGTTGACATTCATCGGTTGGAAGTCCTTGCGCTCCGTCCCGATGTAGCGGTAGAGCGCGCCCGTGCACGTAGTGGGAGGGGGCGGCACGAATTCCACGTTGCGAGTGAAACAAAGGGCGTCGATGCCGGCAAGTAACCCCATCGCCGTCGATTCTACGTAGCCCTCCACGCCGGTGATCTGCCCTGCGAAGATTATGCGGTTGTCGCCTTTCAGGTGCAGGCCGGAAAGCACGGCAGGCGCGTTGATGAAGGTGTTGCGGTGGATGCTGCCGTGCCTGAAGTAGCGCGCATTGCGGAGCGCAGGTATCAATCCGAATACCCTCTCCTGTTCGGGGTAGGTGAGCTTCGTCTGGAAGCCGACCATGTTGTACATCGTCCCTGCCGCGTCCTCGCGCCGCAACTGCAAAACCGCGTGCGGGAATGCCCCGGTGCGGGGGTCGCGCAGGCCGACGGGCTTCATCGGGCCGAAAAGGAGCGTCTGTTTGCCTCTCTCCGCCATGACCTCTATGGGCAGGCAGCCCTCGAAATAAGGGGTCCCTTCGAACTCCTTTGTTTCGACGCGCGCCGCGCTGCACAGGGCGTCGTAAAAGGCGTCGTACTCCTCGCGGGTCATCGGGCAGTTGAGGTAATCGCCGCCCTCCGCATCTTGCGCGACGTAGCGCGAAGCGAAAAAGGCCGACTGCATGTCGATGCTGTCTGATTCGATGATAGGCGAGATTGCGTCGAAGAAATGGAGGTTCGCGCCGCCGGTCAGGACAGCGAGCTTTTCTGCCAGGGCAGGCGACGTGAGCGGGCCGGTGGCGACCACGATAACCCCCTCAGCCGGCAGGTCCGTTATCTCTTCGCGGACGACCCTTATGCGGGAGCTTTCGCGTATCGCTTCCGTGACGCTTCGCGCCGAAGGTCGTTCGGTCGACGACGAGCGCCTTGCCGCCTGGTATGGCGCAGCCGTCGGCAGCCTCCATAATGAGGGAGCCGAGCACCCGCAATTCCGCCTTAAGGAGGCCGTGCGCGTTCCCCGGCTCGTTCGACTTCAATGAGTTGGAGCAGACCATCTCGGCGAGGAGGTCCGTCTTATGGGCAGGCGTATTCGACGCGGGGCGCATCTCGTAGAGCACCGCGGACGCGCCCATGCGGGCTATCCGGAAAACGGCCTCGCTCCCTGCCAGGCCGCCGCCTATGACTGTGATTTCCACCCGCAGCCCTTTCGCAGGCAGCTTGGCCCGCGTCCCCTGAATGTAAAAAGAACAGTCGCGCCGCACGCGGGGCACTCACCCTCTTTCGGCTGGAAGCTCGTTGCAAATGAGCAATCCGGGTAGCGCGAGCACCCGTAGAATTTCTTCCTCTTCTTTGAGATGCGCTCGACAAGCTCCCCCGTGCAACCTTCCTCCGGGCACTTGAGCCCCATGGTGAAGGGGCGCGTGTACTTGCATTCAGGGTAGTTGCTGCACGCGATGAAGCGGCCGAACTTGCCGCTTTTCTCGACGAGCGTGCCCGCGCACTGCGGGCAGGTCCCGTGGGTGACCTCTTGAACCACCTCGATCTTGCCGTCCTTATCGACGAGTACGTTCTTCGTGTTCTTGCAGTCCGGGCGGCCGCTGCAAACGAGGTATTCACCGTTCTTGCCCCAGCGCAGGACCATGTTCTTCCCGCACTTCTCACATACGATCGAGGTCTCTTTCTCCTCGGCCTTCAGGTTCTTCATCTGCTTCTTAGCGGAGCCCATCTCCTCCTTGAAGACGCCGTAGAACTCATCGAGGGATGCGACCCAGTCTTTTTTGTCGTCTTCGATCCGGTCGAGCCCCTCTTCGAGGCGCGCCGTGAAATCGACGTCGATCACCCTGGGGAAGAATTCCGTAAGGAGCCCGTTGACCGTCCTGCCGAGGGGTACGGGGATAAGGCTACCCCGGTCCTTGTGGACGTAGCCGCGCTCCTGGATCGTGCTGACGGTGGTTGCGTACGTCGAGGGCCGGCCGATGCCCTTAGCCTCGAGCGTCTTGATCAGCGTCGCCTCCGAGTAGCGCGGAGGGGGGCTGGTGAAGTGCTGGTCGGCATCCAGGTGCTTACAGATAAGGGCATCGCCCTGCGACATATCGGGGAGATAGGTGCGCTCGTCTTCGCGCTTATCCGACTCGTAGACGCGCGTGAACCCGTCGAAGACGACCTTCGACCCGCGCGCGACGAACGTGTAAGGCGCGGCGCCCTTTTTGCCGCCTGCCGCTATCTCGGCGTTGCGCAGGTGGAGCCTCTCCCTCGCCATCTGGGACGCGATGAAGCGCCGCCAGATAATCTCGTAGAGGGCGAACATGTCTTTATCGAGGTGCGACTTCAGTTTCTCGGGGGTGAGCTTGACGTCCGTCGGCCGGATGGCCTCGTGCGCGTCCTGCGCCGTCTTGCTGTTCGAGAAGACGTTCGGCTTCGCAGGCAGGTAGGTCTCCCCGTAAGCGCCGGCGATGAGCTTCCTCGCGTCCGCCAGCGCCTCGCTCGATATGCGGACGGAGTCGGTCCGCATGTACGTGATGAGGCCCGTCACGGCCCCCTTGCCGACCTCGACGCCCTCGAAGAGCTTCTGCGCCAGCAGCATCGTCTTCTTCGGCGAGAAGCGAAGGCGCGCCGAAGCGTCCTGCTGCAGCGTGCTCGTTTTATAGGGCGGGTACGGCGTGGCGAAGCGCTCCTTCTCTTCGACGGAGGCAACCGTAAATTTGCCGTCCTTCAGGGCGCTCCTGATTTTTTCCGCCTCTTCCTCCGTCCCTATGCGCGTCTTCGCGCCGTCGATCTTCTCTAATTTCGCCCTTATTTTTTCGCCGCTCGCAAGCGTAAGCTCCGCTTCGACGGTCCAGTATTCTTCCTTTACAAAGGCGTCTATCTCGTCTTCCCTTTCGCAGACGAGTTTCAGCGCGACCGACTGCACCCTGCCCGCGGAAAGGCCGTACTTCACCCTCTCCCACAAAAGCGGGCTTATCTCGTACCCGACGAGCCTGTCAAGGATTCGCCTGGCCTTCTGGGCGTCGTACTTCGCCTCGTCGAGCTTCTGCGGCGATTTCATCGCCTCCAGCACCGCTTTTTTGGTGATCTCGTTGAAAAGGACCCTCTGCACGGGCGCGCCTTTCCCTTTAGCGATCTCCTCCGCCACGTGGAACGCAATGGCCTCCCCTTCCCTGTCGGGGTCCGACCCTATGAAGACCCTGTCCGCCTCCTTGCTCGCCTTCTTGATATCCGCGACGATCTTAGCCTTGCCCTTGACCACGGTGAAGTTCGGAGCAAAGCCGTTCTCCACGTCCACGCCCATCTTGCTCTTCGGCAGGTCTTTGATGTGCCCGTAGGTGGCCCTGATTATATAATCCTTCCCCAGGAATTTGGAGAGCGTCTTCATTTTCGTCGGGGATTCGACGACCAATAGGGATTTTGACATTAAACCTTCCTTATGTAGAATCCGCCGGGCATCGACTGCACGACGTTTTTCATCTCCAGCATAGTCAGGGCGGCCATGACGCGCCGCGTCTCGAAACCGGTCTGCTCTATTATCTCATCGACGTGGACCCGCCCCCGGCTCAACAACCTGAAAATATAATCCTCATCGCCCGTTAGATCAATAGCGGGGTCCTTTCCGGGCGCGCCGCTCTCTGCGATACGCGCAAGCTCCGGGAAGCAGCAGGAGAGGATATCGCCTACCTCCTCTACGAGCTGCGCGCCTTTTTTGATGAGGTTATTCGCGCCCTGGTGCCCCTCTTCGAAGACGGCCCCCGGCACGGCCAGCACCTCGCGCCCGTATTCCAGGGCGAGCCGTGCGGTGATGAGGGAACCGCTCCTGCGCGACGCCTCGACAACGAGCACGCCCTTCGAAAGCCCGGCAATGATCCGGTTCCTCTCCGGGAAGTTCGACGGGTACGGCCGCGTGCCCGGCGCGTATTCCGTGACTATCGCGCCCTCCCCTCCCATCGCGTCGAAAAGCGCCTTATTCTCAGAAGGATAGCAGATATCGACGCCGCAGCCAAGGACGCCTATGGTCTTGCCCTTTCCCTTCAGCGCGCCCCTGTGGGCCGCAGCGTCGATGCCCCTGGCAAGTCCGCTTATAACGCAGACACCCGCAGACGCAAGCGCTTCGCCGGCGTTTTCCGCGAGCGCCATCCCTTCGAAGCTCGCCTTCCTCGCGCCGACAATCGCAAACGCGTATTGCGGAAAGGGGAGCGGGCCTTTCTTGTACAGGACGACGGGCGCGTCGGGGGCCTGCGCCAGAAGCGGCGGATAGGCCGCGTCCTTTATCGTGAGAATCTCTACTCCCGACTTCCGTGAGGCGGCGAGGTCTTTCTCTATCGACGCGAAATTTTTGAAGGCCCCGATCGCGGCGTTGCAGGCCGCATCTTCCGTCCGCTCCCTGCCCTCGAATATTGCGGACAGGCGGGCCGTGTCTGCGGCAAGGGCCTTCTTCGTCGCTGCATGGATGCCCTTCACCCTCGACAGGGCGAGCAGCGCCGTGCGGCCGTCCATGTCAGCGGGCCGCCGGCTGCGGCGCCTTCGTTGAGTCCTCTTTGCTTCCCGTCATGCTCCTGCCCCAGAGCACGGCTGTCCTCAAAAGCTCTTTCTCCATCAACGTGCGCGAGAGGTCGTCGCGCCACCATTTGTCGAGCTTGAAATAGGAGACGCGGGCAGGCTTGATGAGGACTATCGGGTCGCCCGACTCCGTCGCGTAAAGCATCTGGAATCGCTTCGAGGCGTAGTCCGGGGCAATGACGATCAGCTTTTTAACCCCCTGCTTCGCAAATGCCTGCCGCGCGGTGCGCGCCTTTGCAGCATCATCGCCCTCGAGGTCGATGCCGCGCACTGCGTTCGCGTCCTTGATGCCCCTCTCCTTCGCCATCCTCGCAACCATGTCCTTGATCGTAAAGCCGAAGACGCGGTCGTTTTCCACCCAGATGACCTTGGCGTTCCCCGCCCAATATTCCCTGAATGCCTCCGCGTAAAGCTCGCCGTCCTTGTCCTCTGCGAAGCGGGGCACGAAAATCGCGTCGGAGCGCACTATCTTGTCTTCGTGCCGCAGGCGGCCCGCTATGATCTTGAGTGACAACGGATGGACCAGGGCGCCGGCGGCGATCATGCAGAAGACCAGCACAAACAGCAGGCACCCGCATCCCGCCTTCCCCTTCTGAGCCTTTCCCATCAATCCTCCTTCAGCGTAACTTGAACCTGCAACAACCCCGGCACGGACGCCTGTCAGTCCTTAACCACCATCGTGCCTGCAATGAGGTCGTGCCCTGCCCGCCCGCCGGTGAAAAGCGCCATCCAGAACCCCATCATGAACGGGACGGCCGATACGATATACCCGACTGTCCGCGCGAACGCCCGGCACATGGAGAGAGGCTCGCCGTCTGCGCGCTTTACCACCTTGATCCCGAAGAGCATCTTCCCGATTGTCCTTTCATCGCCGGCGGTAAGGTACGTGAAATAGAAAAAGAAGAGGAAGAGCTTGAACAGGCCGACCAGCGGCACCAGGAAATACATGGAGGCAACCGTCTCGCCCCATGGCCTGCCTGGCTCCGTGCCGATGAACGCCCCGACAGCGCCCGCCGCAAATAAAAGGGCGGAGACGCATCCGAGGAAAATGAGATCGACAAGAAGCGCGAGGAGCCTGGTTACGACGGATGCCTTTTTCATCGCATGTTGAACTCGTAAAAGATTATCGAGAGGACCACGAGCGGCGTAGTCTCGCTCCGCAGTATATTCTCACCCAGCGTGCACGGGGTAAAGCCGTTCTCCGTGAACCACTGCACCTCTTCTTCTTCTATGCCGCCTTCGGGGCCGATGGCAACGCAGACCTCGCCGTTCTTCTGCGTGCCGACCACGTCCTTCAGGGTCGTGCTCTTCTCGCGCTCGTAGAGCAGCCAGCGGCTTTCCGACCCGTTCACGTACGGCAGGATGCCGCGCAGCGGCGTGGGAGGCCCGACTCCGGCACCGAGAACCTGCCAGACTGGCGGGAAGCCTCGATCATGATGCGCTTCCAGCGCTCGCACCGCTGTGACTCCTCGTCCTGGAACTTGACCACGGTCCTCCTGAAGATCGTAGGCAGGATGCGGTCCGCGCCCAGCTCCGTCGCCTTCTCGATCAGCCAGTCCATCCTCGGGCCCTTGATGGGGCTCACGAGGAGCGTGACCTTCGTCTTCTTTTCGTCGGGATGGTGAACGACGTCCACCACGTGCAGGTAGATCTCCTTACCCTTAACGCTGTGCATGGTGCAGCGGTAGAGATACCCCTTGCCGTCCATGACGTCGAGGCGTTCTCCGGGCGTCTTCCTGAGGACGGTGAGGATATACTTGCAATTCGGCCCGGTCACCAGGACCATGCCGTTCTTCATCTTCAGCTTGTCAACGAAGACCCTTCTTACTTCCATGAATCACCTTTCCGGAATTTTGTAGAAGCGGGACTCGTAGAGCTTGTGGAATTGGCTCCATTTCTCGTCTTCCATGGCCGCCTCCATGTGCTCCTTCACCCCCATCGCCTTTGCGTCCAGGTTGTCGATATAGTGTACCACCAATGCCTCCACGCACATAGGCTTCTTGGGGGAGCCCCATTCGGCCACGCCATGGTGGGAAAGGATGATGTGCTTCATAACGTCGGACAGGTACGCGGGAAAGCCGTCAACGGCCGAGGCGAGGTCGTCTATCATCACAACCCCGAGGGTGATGTGGCCGAGGAGCCTTCCCTGGTCGGAATAACGGAAAGAACCTTCGGACAGCTCAAGCTCCACGGTCTTGCCTATGTCGTGGAGGAGGCCGCCCGCTGCTATGATGTCCGCGTCGCCCCCGGTGAACGCGGCCGCCTGCCTGCCCAGCTCCGCAACGGCAACGGAATGCTCGAGCAGCCCGCCGACTGCCATGTGGTGGACGCCCAACGATGCGGGGAAGAGAAAAAAGCGGTCGAGGACGTCCTGCTTCTTTTTAAGCTCTTCGAAAAAGCGGGCGAGATATGGATTGCGGATGCCCGCCGTGATTGCATGGAAGCGCTCCTTGAGGGGCGCGATGCCGGATGGCGTCTCCGGATAAAAATCCATAATGTCCGCGGGCGCGAGGCTGCGCGCTTCTTTCCTGATGCCCGTCACGCTGAGCTGGAGCGCGCCCTGGTAGCTTTTGGCTTTCGACTCGACGTAAACGATGTCGCTTTTTTCGAAGCAGGCGCAAAGCTCATCGACCCTGTCCCATATCCGCGCTTCTATCGACCCGGTCTTGTCCCTAAGGCGTATGCTCCCGTACTTCGCGCCGTTTTTGGCGGAGTATATCGCCTTTTTGACCACCAGGAAATAATCTTTTACATCCGCGTTGTTGCCGATGTCGCTAATGAATGTGCGCTTCAAGAGGGCTGCCCCCTTCTTCTGCTGCTCATTTTGATTCGCGGGCCTTCCGCGCCTTGTCCAGGAATGTATTTATAGTTCTTTCGTATCCCCTGTCCGTAGGATGGTAGTATTGCTTCTCTTTCAGGGGGTCCGGCAGATAGGTCTGTCCGACGAGCCCGCCCTCGTGGTCGTGCGGGTAGAGGTAATCGCGGCCGTAGCCCAGGTCCTCCATGAGCTTCGTCGGGGCGTTGCGTATATGCATGGGGACGGGGTACTCGGGGAGCTTATGGACGTCGGACGCAGCGTGGGCGTAGGCCGTGTAGATCGCGTTGCTTTTTTCCGCGCACGCGAGGTAGACGGCCGCCTGCGCGAGCGCCAGGTAGCCCTCCGGGGCCCCAAGGAAATTGAACGACTGCATGGCCGCCATGGATACGGCGAGGGCCTGCGGGTCCGCGTTGCCTATGTCCTCCGACGCGAAGCGCACCATGCGCCGCGCGATATAAAGCGGATCTTCGCCGCCCTCGATCATGCGCGCGAGCCAGTAGAGCGCCGCGTCCGGGTCGGAACCCCTCAGGCTCTTGTGGAGCGCGCTTATCAGGTCGTAGTGCATCTCGCCTTTCTTGTCGTAGACGAGCACGCGTTTCTGGTAGGCCTCCTGCACGGCTGCGTGGTCGATGACGGGTGCGGCGGCCTTGCGCCTCGTCGCTATCGCATGGGCAGCCTCAAGCAAATTGAGGGCCTTCCGCGCGTCGCCGGTGACGAGCGAGGCGATCTCTTGCAGCGCCTTGCCCGCCACAGCCGCGCGGGACGCTGCAAGCACCTCGTCGCGCTCCAGGGCGCTCGTAAGTATAGTCGCGATCTCCTCTTCGGTCAGCGGCGAGAGCGTGAGCACCTTCATCCGCGACAAAAGCGGCGATATGATCTCGAACGACGGGTTCTCCGTCGTCGCGCCGATAAGCACTATCTCCCCGTTCTCGACGTAAGGCAGGAATGTGTCCTGCTGGAGCTTATTGAACCTGTGGAACTCGTCGATGAACAGGAGCGTCCTGCGCATCTTCGACTTCTGAATGACTTCTTTGACTTCCTTGATGCCGATCGTGACTGCGCTTAAGGAGACGAAAGGCAGGCCGAGGCGCCTGCCTATGAGCCAGCCGAGGCTCGTCTTGCCTACGCCGGACGGCCCCCAGAAGATCATAGAGGGGACGTCCTTGCTTTCGAGCATTACGCGGAGGAACTTGCCTTCGCCGAGCAGGTGCTCCTGCCCTACGAAGTCTTCGAGCTTCCTGGGTCGCACCCTGTCCGCCAGAGGCTTTTTGACCCTGGGGCCAGTGTCTTCGGTGTTGAACAGTTCCATAGCGATATAACTATATCATCCAAGTCAGCCCTGTTCAATAAGGAGCGAGTTGTGCGGAGAAAGGGGGCCTTGGCTCTTTTCGCGTTCGACCCACGCACTCTGTTGTGCGTGGGTGCCCCGGCCTGTCCCTCAAAGCAGCACGTCCTAACATACAGAAGGAGTATGCTCCGGGTGGCGGCTCCTCGGTCACAGCGCCCCCAGCCTCCCCGGAACCGCCGGTAGACTCGTTCCTAGTCCCTATACCGTTCCGGAGAATTGACTCCCGTTTGATGTCCGCCGGCTCCTTTTCCTCCGTCATACCGGCGAAAGCCGGTATCCAGGTATTTTCCAGGCTTGGAACGGTCTAGACCCTGGCGTTCGCCAGGATGACGGCCGAGGAAATCGGTATTTAATTTTGCAAAACGCTCTAATGATGGGGGCTCGTCTTCGAATGCTCGTTCAGCTTTTCGAGCAGCAGCTCGTAGAGGGCGAGCAGCTCGTCGCCGGGGCCCATAGGAGAAGACCAGATGGCCGCTACGGCTTCGTCGGGGACGCCGTGCTCGCGGCACAGCAGGCGCGCCTGGTGCCATGTGGGGAGCCAGACCAGCTTACGATGGATCTGGTCCACCCCTCCCAGGGCCCGCGCGAAGATGCTCAGGTTGAGGATAAAATAGACATTGTTGGGCAGAGGGGTAAAGTCGATGAGAACGCCGCCGGCGTCCCAGGCGAAGCAGCCGACGTGGACGAACCAGCGAAGGCCCGCTTCCTTCAGCCGGGCCGCCATCTCGCAGTGGCGCCTGTCGAAAGGGGTCGGCGCGTAATCTCTACTCTCGTCGAAGGGCTCTGGATGCACCGGTCTACCTCACCCTATATTCCCTCAAAACGTGATGGAAGTAAAGGCCGCTTGTCAAACGGGGCTCCGTGTGCAATGATTGACCGGGCGGTAAGCCCGCAATATGCGGAAAGGGGGACGGATGAAACAGAAATTGTCGGTCAGGCTCCTGCTGGCGGTCCTGATAATCGCAGCCGGCCCGGTTTATGCCGCCGATAGGGCCGTTGTTTCGACCGATAAAGCGCCGAAGGCCATCGGCCCTTACTCACAGGCCATCCGGTACGGAGACATGCTTTATGTCTCCGGCATGATCCCGATCGACCCGAAAACGAATGAAGTATCGAGGGGAGATATCACGGCCCAGACGACGCTCGTGCTGGAGAACATACGGGCCGTAGTCGAGGCGGCGGGCTTCAGCATGAAGAACGTGCTGAAGGCAGAGGTCTTCCTGAAAGACCTTAAGGACCTGGCGGCGTATAACGGCGTCTACGCGCGGTACTTTCCCGGCGACCCGCCCGCCCGTGTCACGGTGCAGGCGGCGGCATTGCCGAATAACGTCCTCATCGAGATATCCGTGACCTGCGGGAAATAGGCCCGTTCTATCGATATGCGCTTGCCCCGCCGGGGCTTATTCCGGCTCCGTCTGGTAGCCGGCCTTGACCCGGTCATACCACGCGCCCCTTATGCCGCCCTTCAGATAGCGAACTTTCTCGTAGCCCGCCTTCTCCAAACCTTGCGCCAAACTGACGCTCGTCGAGTCGTTCACTCAAGCGCGATAGAGGACGATTGTCTCGTCCTTCGGGTACTTATTAATCAAGCAGCCGAACTTCATGCCCTCTTCCCGCACGGCCCCTTTGATCTTCACCTTGCTCGTCCCAATCATGGCTCGCCCTTACGTCGATGACGATTACATTGGGGTCGCCCTTCGAGTCACGCCCGGTCCTTCCTTCTACATCCCCCCTTTGCGCTGCCTCAAACCTGAATAGCCGCTGATTCGGCGGACAATCGTGTCCTGTTTCCAGGACACAGTCCTGTTTGCAGAACCGGTTCACCTCCATGAGAATCAGTAGACCGGCCGTAATTGCTTGAAAATGCTGGCCGATCTCGCCGCCTACCATTTTGGCACGCTTCTTGTTATGCACCCAACAGACCGAGCAAAACCAGGATATGAGCTGCACCATTAAACGAGGTCCTGATAGGGCATCAAGGACGACGGCATAACTGTGGAGGCTGTGATATTGAAGCAAGACCAATCAAATCCAAACTATGGAGGTTCCTGATGAAACGAGTAGTGTTGGCAGCCACGTTGTTCTTTTTCACATTGGGGTTCGTGGGACAGGTATTCGCGCAGGAGGCCAGCGGCGCAGAATGGAGCAAGCAGGAGTTCATGAACAAGCTCTCCGCCGCCAAAGAGATGAAACTGGACGGGACGGTCGTCAGCCACGACCCTGTGTGCCATTGCGTCGTCGTGAAGACGGCAAAGGGAGAGATCACCCTTCAAGACGACTATACCAAGTTCATGCAGGACTATAATCAGGCGAAGGGGCTGAAGATAGGCGCCAAGGTAACGGGCATCTATAAAACGGTGAGCCATATCCACTATCTCACCAGCGTCGAGTACGCCATGTAGCGGCCGCCCGGCCGGTATGCAGCGAGCTATAGAGAGAGGGAGTACGCCTCCCCTCCCTCTCTCTGCTTTTCTTGTTTCAGTTCCGGTCTTTTTTCGGCGACAGGCCCCTTAAACCGTGAATATCTCCCTTGGGGTCTTGTGCAGCCGCTTCGCCGCCCCTTTCCTGCCGATAAGGTAATTGTCCGAGTTGCAGACCCAGAGGCTCGCGGTAGCCACAGTGGGGTGGACCGATATATTCATGTTGGCCCGCATCTTCATCGGCTCGTCGTCCCTGATAGCGGGCCGCTCGACGACGTCATAGCCCTGGCCGTGGGCAAAGAGCCTCGTCTCCGGAAGCTTTCCCCTCTTTACGAGCAGCGCGTTGTTGGCGTCCCAGATCGCTTTCGGGTCCGTGCCGGGTATCAGGCGCTCCGCAGCCTGATCCTGGGCCTGCCCGGCAAGCTCGTTGGCGTCAAGCAATTCAGAAGGCGCTTTGCGGCCCACGAAAAAGCAGCGGCCTATCTCCCCGTACATGCCGCCCGGGCCGTTCACGCCGACAAGCAAGCTGAACTGGTCGCCTTTCCGGACTACCCGGTTCTGGAAGTGGCGCGTGCGCACTGCTGCCGGTACCCCTGACGGCGCGGACGCGCCGAGCACAAGCTGTTCCTCGCTCCCCAGCTCGGTCGCCTTCCTTATCACGTCGGCGATGATCTCGAAGTCCCTCCTGCCCGGCTTGATGATTGTCCTCGCGTAAGCGATGACTTTATCCTGAAGCTCCACTGTCTTCATTATAAAATCGATCTCTTCCGCGCTCTTGACCGCCTTGATGTTGTCGACGAGCTCTGCCGCCTCGACAAAGCGCGCGCCCGGCAGGTCCTTCCGCAGGTAATAGACGAAGGCCGCGCTCGTCTGGACTGCGTTGACTACGCCGATCACGCCTTTCTCCCAGGGTTTCAGCGCGGTTGCCGCGAGATGCGCGTCATAGACGCCCGTATAGTAAAGGCTCGGAAAATATCCGATGCTGAGCCTTTGCTTCGTGCCCCTCACCGCCCACGCGGGAGGGCCGGGGTCGGTAGGCGGCGTGCCCCCGGAGGTGATGCTCGTCATCTCCGCGTCAAGGGGAAAGACCACCGTCCTGGGATACGAATTGCGCGCCGGGAAATCGGTGAACCACTGGACATACCCGCCCAGGAACTGGTCCCTGCTCTGCATAACCAGGGCGTCGATGCCCTGCGCCTCCATGGCCTTCCGGACGGCCTTCCAGCGTCTCCTAAGCTCCGCGTTGGACGCGCCCAGAGTCATGGTCTCTTTCGGGTCGAAGCTCATGCGATGTTCCCCCTTTATAGTCTCCACCGTCCGGCGATCACCCAACCGTCCGGCATTTCTCAGAAATGCTACCACAAACACCCGGAAAAACAAAAGACAAAGAGCGGCAGCGGCAGCAAGCGGGCCGTCGTCTTGCCCTTATCCGTCATTCCGTGCCTGACACGGAATCCAGGTTTTTTCTGGATACCGGCCTTCGCCGGTATGACGGAGGGTGGGGCCGGTATGAGGGACTGGTGGAGCCGTGCATGAGGACTGGCGGGGCCGTGCAGGACGGACCAAAGTCATTCAAACTCTTGGGGAACCGTGGTGGGCCGTTTATCCCAAGGGGGACCGGGGTGGGCCGGAGAGAGTTTCGATGGAATTCGCGTTGCTTTTCGAGGAAGCGGGCCGGAGCATAAGTTTTATGCATGTGAGGACTCGCGCCCGAGGAAACGACGCGAAGGCCGCGTACGTCTCCCCCCGCGATTAGCTTTTCTATATATCGCGGGGCAAAGATCCCGGCCCACGCCGCCCCCCCTCCCATTGAATTCGGCGGACCGTTACCATACACTGTATACATGAAACGCTACCTGATATTCGGCATGGTGGGGCTCGGCCTTCTCATGTCCTCCATCGATTCCACCGTGGTCGCCGTCGCCCTGCCCACCTTCATAAAAGACCTCCACACGAACGTCCTCTGGGCCGCGTGGACCATCTCCCTCTATTTCATCGCCATGACCATGGCGATGCCGCTCATGGGCAACATGAGCGATACTTTCGGCCGGAAGAAAGTCTATGTCTCCTGCCTGGTCCTCTTTACCGCAAGCTCGCTCGCGTGCGGCCTCGCGCCGAACATCTACGTGCTGATAATCTTTCGGCTTTTCCAGGGCCTGGGCGGGGCGGGCCTCCTGCCGACCGCATCAGGCATAGTGAGCGACTATTTCCCCGAGAACCGGGACAGGGCCATCGGCCTTTTCACCAGCATTTTCCCTATCGGCGGCATTATCGGGCCGAACCTCGGCGGATGGGTGGTAACCCGCTTCGGCTGGAGGGACATCTTCTTCATTAATATTCCCATAGGCATAGTCCTGATCGCCGCGTCCCTGATTATGCTGGAGGACGCGCCCGCCTCCTCCCGGAGCAAGGTCGATTTCAACGGGGCCTTCATGTTCAGCGGCGCGGTCCTCCTCCTCATGCTCGGGCTCAACTTCTTCGCGGAAAGCAGCCAGGCGGCGTACCACGTCCTGGGCGCGCTTTGCCTCGCGGCGAGCGTCTCCCTCGGCATCGCCTTCTTCTCGCATGAAAAGGGGCAGCAGAACCCCATCCTCGACCTTGCGCTCCTTCAATCCAAGCCTTTCCTGGCGGCCAATATCGTCAACCTGCTCATAGGGGCGGGGATCCTCGGCGTCTTCTCCTTCATACCCCTCTACGCCACGTCCGTCTTCGGTCTCTCCACGATGGTGAGCGGCATGATACTGACGCCCCGATCGGTCGCCACGATCGTCGTCTCCGCCATCACCTCCTTTATGCTCCGTCGCAGCGGGTACCGCAAGCCGATGGTCCTGGGGTTCAGCATCGCCACATTAGGCACGCTGCTCCTCGACGCGACCGGGTTCATCCGGCCCGCTCCCGCCACGATGCTGTCAATGCTGACGCTCCTCGCGGGCGCCGGGGCCGGCATGTCGTTCCCAGCCGCCAACAACGCCTGCATCGAGCTTATGCCGGAAAGGGTCTCCACCATAGTCGGCCTTCGCGGCATGTGCAGGACGATAGGCGCGGCCCTCGGGGTCTCCCTTATCACCTTCATCCTGCATTCCTCGCCCGACCGGCTGACCGGTTTCAGGATCAGCTTCATAGTCTGCACCGTCATACTCGCCGCCGCGATACCCCTTGTCTTCCTAATGCCTGCGGCCAAGGGCAACGGAGGGATCGCGCCGTCCGCCCGCCTGGCCGGAGCGCCCGACGCGTAGCGCTGCAGGTGTTGAACTCCGATAATGATAATTTCCTTGCATTTATACCCCCCGTCTGATGTATGATTTCCCCATAGGGGTTTAAAATTGAATCTCGACATCGCCATTATAGTGCTCCTGTCTATTTACGTGGCGCTGATGAGGTGGTACCTTTTCCCCATAAAGTGGCGGCGCCAGGGGCCCAGGCCCCAATACAGCCCTGCCTACGGGAACCTCACGGCGGCCGCAGCGGGACACGCCGCCTCGTATCCACACGTTGGGATGAGCATGCCCTCTTACGGGTTTGCCCGGCCTTCCGCGCCCGCCCACGCTTTCTGCGAGCGGCGGGAGGAGGACGATGACGCTCCGGACGAGCCGGAAAAGAGGGTGACGCGGCCGGCAACCCCTGAAAGACGGCCTGCCGAGGCGAAACCGCAGGCAAAACCGGAAGCCCCGGCGCAGCTCAAACCGCAAGCCCGGACGGAAGCAAAGCCGGAACCGGCCGCCGTAGCCGCGCCAAAACCTGTTCCGGCGCCTGTGAAGGCCGCTGCCGCACCTGTGAAAGCCTTCCCAACGAAGGCAGCCGGGCAAAAGGGCCTGCCTGCCGGCGTATCACCGCAGCAGTTGAAGGACAAGCTGGCAGTCCCGAAACCTGCCGGTCAACCCGTCAATGGAGCGTCCCGGCCAGCCAAGCCCGGCGCCCAACAGCCAAAACCTGCGGCGCAGCCGGTAAAGCCTGTATCTCAGCCTAAACCTGCGGTGCAGCCGATAAAAGTTGCACCTGCACCGAAGAGCACGCTCCTTCAGAAGAAACCGGCTGCAAAACCCCCTGTCACGAACGCAGCGCCGCAAAAGAAAGCCGCACCGCACTTAGCTAAACCGGCGCCCCGGCCCGCAAAGTCCGCGCCTGCGGTCAAGCTTGCTCGCCGGCCTGTTAAATCGGCTCCGCAGCCGGTCAAGCCCGCGCCTTCGGCAAAGGTCGCCCCGCCTCCAAAGGCCGCTGCGCCCGCCGCGCCCGCAAATGAAGCCGCGCAGGTCCAGGGCGTTTATATCGACAAGCGGGAGGCCCTCAACCTGGCCGGACTCGTGGTCACCGCCATAACGAAGGGCGAGGCCGGAGAGGTATACGGCAGGATGGGCAGGACTTACCGCGACGCAGTGACGGAGGACATCCTCGGGGCGATGATCGAGCAGATGAACGCAACCTACGGCGGATCGGCCGCCCGGTCCCCGGAGCGCGGCGAGGCCATAGACAGCGGCGCACCCGACGCGGGCTTCACAATCCGTTACTCGGTACGCACAGGAAGCGGCACGTACCCCTTCTTCGTCCAGATAGCCCGCGAGGGCGACAGGCTCGTCTGCTCCGATTTCTATTACGGCTGATGCATTATTGGGGTTCAGCACCCCCTCCAGCAATCATCTACCCCCGGCAAAGCCGGGGGTTTGTTAAAACCGTGAACCGCTCAAAGCGGTTAGTTGTGCGTTAGCTGCCTAAAGGCAGCTATTTGTCCTTCTCAAACAGTTTCATCTGGTCGAGCCTTCGATCTGTCTCTTCCTGGGCTTGGATGTACGCTCGTATGGCTTGCTCGTCCAACCCTATGGTCGATACGCAATAACCTCTGGCCCAAAAGCTCTGACCTACGAAGTTGCGTCTCCTGCCGCTCATCCGGGCTATGTAGATCGCGCTCTTCCCTTTGATAAAGCCTACCACCTGGGCAACGGCATACTTTGGGGGAACCGAGAGCAACACGTGGACGTGGTCCACTACCAGTTTCCCCTCCAGCACCTCGCTCTCCTTCTGTCGCGCCAGCTCCTTGATGATGGGCCCTATCTCCTTCCTGAGATTTCCGTAGAGTACCTTTTTCCGGTACTTCGGAATCCACACCACATGATACTTGCAATCCCATACCGTATGACATAAGCTCTGAATATCTTCCACCGAAAGCCTCCTTAACTCTGCCGACCGCCTAAACGGTTCACGGATACAGGAGGCTTTCCTATATATTCCCGGAATTGTCAAACTCCGGGATTCCCCCGGCAGAGCCGGGGGTTTACCAGAAGGAAATTATTGGGGTTCAGCACCCCCTCACCGGGCAAAGCCCGGCGAGCCTCCCTGCTCGGCGCTGCGCATTCGCTTGCTTTATTACTGCCGCGCTCGGCACTCGCTCCGGCAGTAATCGGGTTCAACACCACCTCCGGGCGACTTTCCCTCCTTGCGTCGGGCGGGTGCCCCGGCCTTCCCCCGGCGCGGCGCTCGCATTCGCTCGCTTTATTGCCGCTGAGGTTCAGCGGTAATAATTGGGGTTCAGCACCCGTCGAGCACCAACGGCCCGGCCCTCCCTTCAGGGCAAGCGCATTTGGCAAACCCACTCCAAGGTTCGGAAGCGTACGACACCCTTCCTTAAGCGCATGTGGTGGAACGACCGCGAACCATCGTTGGCGTAGCATAGCGGTCCCGTAAGGGATGATGTGCGTGCTCGATCTGCCTTTAGCTCGTGCTGCGCCACGCACATCAAGCTATGCGAAGCCTTACGATGGTCGGGAGTGGAGCCTTTATGCGCGTAGGAACGGGTGTCGTGTGCTTCCGCGTGGGGGCAAAGTTTCCAATTGCGTTTGCCCTGGCCCTCCCCTTAACCTTGTGAACGGCCGTCGAAAACATTATATTGGCATAAAGATCATGCGTTCGATATGGTCAGGCGCCATCAGCTTCGGTCTTATCAACATCCCGGTCAAGCTCTATCCGGCAGTCGAGGAGCATGCCCTCGACTTCGACATGCTCCGCCGCCAGGACCTTTGCCCCATCCGCTACGCGCGCGTCTGCCGCGACACGGGCGAAGAAGTCCCTTACGACGACATCGTCAAGGGATATGAGTACAGGAAGGGGGATTACGTCGTCCTGGAGGACACGGACTTCAAGGCGGCCGCTGCCGGGAAAAGCCAGACGATCGATATAAACGAGTTCGTCAACGCGAGCGAGATCGACGCGAAGCTCTTCGAGAAGCCGTACTACCTGGAGCCGTCGAAACAGGCGCGGAACGCCTACGGCCTGCTGCGGGAGGCGCTAAAGAGAACGGGCAAGGTGGGCGTGGGCCGCTTCGTCCTGCGGAACAGGGAGCGCCCCGTAGCGGTAAGGCCGGAGGGCGACCTGCTCGTCCTGGAGCAGATGCGTTTTTTAAGTGAGATCAGGGAGCCTGCGGGCCTCGACCTGCCGGCAGCGGGCGACGTGAGCAAGAAGGAATTGGAGATCGCGATAAAGCTGGTCGACCAGCTCACGGAGGCCTTCGACCCGGAGCGCATGCACGATACGTACAGCGAGCAGCTAAAGAACGTGATCGACCGGAAGGCACAGGGCAAAAAACCGGAAGCAGCAAAAGAGGCGCCCATACCGGCCGCTGTGCCCGACCTCATGGCGAAGCTGCGCGAAAGCCTGGAACAGGCGAAAAAGCGGAAGACCGCCTGACAGGGGGGCGCACCGCTTTTCACGCCTGGAACAGGCGAAAAAGCGAAAAACCGCCTGAAGCAAAGAGCCGGTGCGAGCCCCAGTACTTAATGCCTCTTCCTTTTAATGAGGGGGTGGCTCCGCCGGCTGATGCCGGTGGAGGGGGCGACGCTAGCCCCAATAATTGTCATGACGCTAAAGGAATACCGGAAGAAACGCGATTTCACCGCGACACCGGAACCGCCCGGCCGTGAGGCAAAGGACGGCGCGGCGCCGCTCTCGTTCGTCGTCCACAAGCACCTCGCCTCCCGCCTCCACTACGATTTGCGCCTTGAGGTTGACGGCGTGCTGAAGAGCTGGGCCGTGCCCAAGGGTCCGTCCCTCGACCCGGCGGACAGGAAGCTCGCAGTCATGGTGGAGGACCACCCCCTCGATTACGGGGCCTTCGAGGGCGTCATCCCCGAAGGCAATTACGGCGCGGGGCCGGTCATGATATGGGACAGGGGGACCATGCACGCGGCAGGCCGTGAGGACCGCGCATCGAGCGAGGAGGCACTGCGAGCCGGACTCGCCAAGGGGCACATAAGCTTCATCCTCGACGGGAGCCGCCTGGCCGGCGAATTCGCCCTGGTGCGCCTGCGGAAAGCCGACGAAAAAGCGTGGCTCCTCATCAAGAAGCAGGACGAGTACGCGCGCCATCCGGGGGAGATCGCAGAAGACACCTCGGTCGTCTCGGGCAGGACGGTCGAGGAGATCGCGCAGGCAGGCATGGAAGAGGCCGTCGATCTGACGGGTGCTCCCAAGTCTCCCGCGCCCGTCTTCATAGAGCCGATGAAGGCGACCCTTGTGGATGCGCCGTTCGACCGCAAGGGCTGGCTCTTCGAGATAAAATGGGACGGCTACAGGGCCATAGCCGACAAAGGCAAGGACGGCGTCCGCCTCTATTCGCGCAACGACAAGACGATGAACGAGCAGTTCAAGCCGGTCGTCGATTCCCTGGGCCGCCTGCCTTTCGACGGCGTGCTCGACGGGGAGATCGTTGTCCTCGACAAATCGGGCAGGGCCGATTTCCAGTTGCTCCAGAACTACTTGCGCTCCGGCAGGGGCAGCCTGGTCTATTACGTCTTCGACATCCTCTACTACGCGGGGCGCGACCTGACGGGCCTGCCGCTCGCCCGCCGCAAGGAGATACTGCGCACGGTGCTTCCCGCGATACCGCACATCAAGCTCTCCGATTACGTGGAAACGATCGGGATGGACCTGTTCGCAGCAGCGAAGGAGAACGGCGTAGAGGGGATAGTGGCGAAGGATGCGAAAAGTCCGTACAGGCCCGGCCGCCGAGGCAGGGAGTGGCTCAAAGTGAAGGCGCTCATGCAGCAGGAGGCAGTCATAGGCGGGTTCACGCACCCGAAGGGCAGCAGGGCAGGCTTCGGCTCCTTAGTCCTCGGCGCGTACGAAGACGGCAGGCTCGAATATATAGGCCACTCGGGAGGGGGCTTTACGGAGGCGCAGTTAAAAGAGCTGCACGCGCGCCTCAAAGGCCTTGCCGCGCCCGCCTCGCCCTTTGTCGGGCCGCAGCCTGCGTCCGACATGCCTGTGACGTGGGTCGAGCCGCGCCTCGTCTGCGAGATAAAGTTTACGGGCTGGACGGACGAGGGCCTGATGCGGCAGCCCGTTTTCCTGGGTTTGCGGGAAGACGTGGAGCCTTCGGAAGTGCAAAAGGAGAGGCCCGACCCCGTACCCGGCGGGCCGGTCGCAGTGCGGACGCCGGCTAAAGCCGCCGACGCCGTAAACGTCGGGAGGAAAAAGCGGGGCGCCCTCGCAGTCATCAACGACGTCAAGGTCGATCTTACGAACCTCGACAAGGTCTTCTGGCCGGAAGACGGATACACGAAAGGCGACATGATCGACTACTACCGCAGCGTCGCGCCGTTTATCCTGCCTTATCTTTCAGGCCGCCCCGAATCGCTGCGGCGCAACCCGGACGGCATCGCGGGCGAGAGCTTTTTCCAGAAAAACGTGGAAGGCAAAGTGCCTGACTGGGTGGAGACGGTCAAAGTCCGCGCCGATAACGGCAGCGAAGAAACGACCTACCTTGTGTGCAGCGACGAGGCGAGCCTGGTTTACATGGCGAACCTCGGCTGCATAGAGATAAACCCCTGGCACTCGCGCACTGGCAGCCTGGAGCAACCCGATTACATGGTCCTGGACCTCGACCCGCTGGAAATCGATTTCGCGGAAGTAGTAAGGACCGCGCGGGAGACGGAAGACGTGCTTGCCATGATCGGCGCGCGGGGCTATTGCAAGACCTCCGGGGCGACGGGCCTGCACGTATACGTGCCCCTCGGCGCGCGCTACACGCACAAGCAGGCCACGGAGTTCGCGCGCCTCGTCAACCTCCTGGTACAGCGCCGCCTGCCGGAAACGACAAGCCTGGAGCGCGAGCCCCGGAGGCGGCGCGGAAAGGTATACCTCGATTACCTCCAGAACGGCCGAAGCCAGACATTAGCTGCGGCATATTGCGTGCGGCCCGGCAAAGGCGCGCCTGTATCGACGCCGTTGGAATGGAAGGAGGTGGTCCCTACCCTCGACCCGATGCGATTCACGATCAAGACGACCATGGCGCGCCTCGCGAAGAAAGGCGATCTCTGGAAAGGCGTACTGGGGCCGGGGATAGATATGGAGAAATGTCTTGGGAAGATAGAAGCGTTGACGAAAAAATAGCGGGCAATAGTTTCCGGGGGCCGGAGGACCCCGATTGAAATTATAGCCCTCCTTCATTAAACTTGTTTCATGAAGGCGCTCTGGACGATTGTCACCCTCCTGATTATGGCGGTAGGTCTTGCGGGGACGGTCCTGCCGATCGTTCCGGGCATTCTTCTTATCTACGCAGGTTATCTGCTCTATGGTTTTGCAACGGGTTGGCAGGCATACGGCCTGCCGGCGATTGTCGGTTGGTCCGTGGTTACCGGTTTCGTCCTGCTCCTGGACATTTACGCGGGAGCGATAGGCGCAAAAAGGTATGGTGCGTCACGGTCCGGGGCGCAAGGGTCTATCGTCGGCGGTCTGATAGGCGCGCTGGCAGCGGGATTTCCCGGCATCATCCTCGGACCCTTTGCCGGTGCGGCGGCGGGAGAGCTGCTGAGAGGCAGATCCTATCGAGAGGCTTTTCGTTCCGGCTGGGGGACCCTCATAGGATTTGTGGTCGGCAGTGTCGTAAAGATCGCTATCGGGCTGGTCATGGTCGGCACGTTTATCTGGTGGGTGTTTATCACCTAAGACCGATAACATTGCGTCACTTGTTTATTCCTGGAAGCCCTCCAGTCTCTTTCGCATTAACGGGTGTTTCAGCTTTCTCAGAGCCTTGGCCTCGATCTGACGGATACGTTCACGGGTAAGTCCAAAGACATCACCCACTTCTTCCAAGGTAAAATCGGTCTTCTCCCCGACGCCGAGCCTCATCCTGACAATTTTCTCTTCTCTCGGAGTAAGGGTTGACAAGACTTTGTCTATCTCTTCCTTGAGCGAGGTGGCCACCAACTCCGTAAGAGGGGAAGAAGCTTTCGGGTCTGTTATGAAATCACCGAGTGTGGCTTCACCGTCTCCGATCGGGGTTTCCATTGATACGGCCCCACTTTCAACCCTCATGATCTTTCCGACTTTCTCCGGGGGGAGTCCGGCTTTGAGTGAAATTTCTTCGAGGTTCGGCTTTCTGCCCAACTCCTGAAAGAGGGCTACAGTAGCCCTGCTGATCTTGTTTTTGGTTTCAAGTACGTGGACCGGTACCCTGACAGTCCGTGCGCAATCTGCAATTGCCCGCGTTATGCTCTGTCTGATCCACCACGTTGAACATGTGGAGAACTTGTAACCCCTCTGATAATCATATTTTTCAGCAGCCTTCATGAGTCCCATGTTGCCTTCCTGGATAAGGTCAAGGAATGACAGCCCACGGTTGAGGTATTTTTTGGCAATAGAAATCACAAGTCTCAGGTTTGCCTGAACGAGCCTGTTCCTGACGACCTTCAGTCCGTTTTCGATTTCGCGGAGTTCCATCAGTTTTCGTCTTATGATACGTGCCTCGCCGTCATTCATGGATTCCGTCTGCTGCGCGACCTTCCTGATGATTTCCAGGAGAAACTTCCTGTTGAATTTGAGATTAAGCAAGATCTTTTCTCTCTTGCCTTTAATCCTCTCCAGATCACCGGCAAGCTCCTCCCGGCTCTGTTTGTCGGTCCCCGGCAGTATTTTCTGGATTCCTTCCATTTTCTTGTGAAGACTTTTTATAGTATTGATGGAGGCCATAGTTCTCTTCGCATGGCTCTCTTCATCTTTTTGCGTACAGTCCATTTCATCGATATGGACCACATCTGCTATGTTTACGGTCCCTTCCTTCAACTGCCGGCCTATTTCCAAAAGCTCGTTGACTGCCTGAGGCAGGCTGAACAAGATGTTCATTTCCTTTCTTTCAGCTTCTTCAATCTGTTTCGCTATCTGATATTCTTCGGCAGATGTGAGGAGTGCTACGCGTCCAATATCTTTTAAGTAGGCCCATATTGTGTTATCGGCTGTTTCTGAGGGTAACTTTTCGGCCTCTCCCCCGTCCGTCTCCTTTACCTTACGTGACTCGACTGTCTCCTGTATCATGTCGACTATGTCGATGTCGGATTCTGAAAGAAAGTCGAATGCATCTTCGACATCTTCGGGAGCACGGACTTCCCGGGGAAGAACTTCGCTTATTTCATCAGACGCAAGAGAGTCTTTCTCCGCTTCCCCGTTGACCAGGTCTTTTACCTTAATAGAACTATTTGTCGCCATTCTCAACCCCAAAAAGAAAAATGCCCTTCTTCCGCAAAGGGCATTCCCCTTTATATAACTAATCTATTAATATTATTATACCTTTATTCTTGAGTATTGTCAACGGCTTGCAGCGAGGGTTACTACGTGAAAGCCGGTATCTGTCGCCATCGATGGCGTTTATGCTACCCCCTCGAAGCTTTCCCGGCAGCGAAACGCCATGCTTTTTGTTCTATCTCCGGCATCCCGGATTCCAGATCGAATACAATGACGCCTGCACTTTTAGCTTCGGCGATAGCCCTCCGGGCATCTACGATGGCGGTGTCCGGCGTAATATATCCCGAAGGCTTGCCTTCGCCTATTTTCCGGACGCGATCGACAGCTTTATCGGCATAGAAGCGTCTTGCCTTTTGCTCCAGTCCCGGTAATTGCGATCTCAGGCCGGATACGTCGGCGCCCGAAGTCCTGGCATCGGCGAAAGCCTCCCTGGCCTCTCTGATTACCGCGTTCGCGGTGCCATAGTTTTCGTCCTTGCCTTCTCCGAACTCCCTTACGCGGTCAACAGTTTGTTGAACTCGTGCAACGATATCCATGCCTCTGGCCATTATATGCTCTCCCTCATATTTGCCCGGAACCGTTCCCGCCTGCCCGCTGATGCCAACCGTATGAAGGTAACCGTACCAGGAGCGGTGTGTGCTGCAAAAAGCGGTTGAAGGTGGGTTGATCGGTGATAACCACCAGCGAACAAAATCTATTATGACACTATACCACGATTGCCACAGAAAAGGGCGTACCTCGAGATGCACCCTTCAGGCGAGACTTCCAGGAAGGAGCCCGCCCGTCAATAGCCTTCCGGCCTCAACGGGATGAACGGTTTTGCGACCGTGAACTGGCCTGAGCAGTCGCCGACGCGGTCGGGGTTTTTTATCAGGTCGAGCTTCTTCACAGGGGCGCCTTTTTTGAAGTCCAGCTCCCCGAGCCGCACCAACACAATGTTCAGCCTTGTGCTCGACTCGAAAAAGTAGACCAGGTTCGTCAGGTCCGCTACCGTCCGCCAGCGCGTTGCGCTTGCGTGCGGCCGGCCTGCGCTTGCCGTGATGAAGGGCTGGGCAACGTTCCGCATCACGCTCAACATGCCGGCGATGCACTCTCCGGAGTCCTTCGGCTTGGGGAGTTGGCTCACGTAGAATGCCGCCCTGGCGAAGCGGTCTGTCGCCTCCGTGCTGCCGGAAAGCAGCCTCTGGCCGCCGAAGCCCTTGTAATGCTGTAGCTCCTCAAGCTGCACGTCGAAAGGCGGGGAATTCGTCATCACCGTATATTTCCGGTCGTGGTAAATCCTGGCCTTCCCGCCGATGTATTCGATTATGGCGGAGTCGCCGGTCGCGTCGGCCAGGGACAGGTGGAGGGTCGCCCTCTCCCCGCCGGGCATCGTCCCGGTTATGATCTGAAACGGTTTCTCCCTGGTAAAGGCGACCGCCTCATCGACCGTCCGGAAGTTGTCCAGGTAATATTGCGCCCAGAGCGCGGCGCTAAGGCCGGGGACCGTCTCGTCCCGCGCGCCGTAGTCGGCCTCCGAGAGCCAGAGCATCTCTGCGGCCAGCCCCTTCTCGTTCATCCCGTCGGATGCGCCCGGACCCGCGGCCACTACGGAGCCGTACCTGGCGGTCCATCGCAGAGTATTCGGTCCGGTCATGCCGTCGCGCCTGATGCCTCGCGGAAGTGCCCACAGATCGACGGGCATCGGATCGGGCCAATCCATATTGCGCCCTACGACTACGCCCGCGTCCCCGCAGTCGCCCACTACCCGCGAGCAGGCAAGGACCGGACAGACCCATAAAATGACGAGCAGCCCCGCTAAAAAAAGCGAGGCCGCCCGCAACGACCTTTGCATATAAACTCCTTATACCGATGCGCGCACGCACGGCTTTATTGACCGCCTTTTCGCACATGATGTTATCATTTCTAGGGAAGCGGTGCAACCGGGGAAGGAATAATTGCGGCGCCCGGAAGCGATTAAGCCCCGGGCGCCTTTCAAGCCTGCTTTAGGCCTTTTTGGGATACCCGACCGACTGGGAGAACGTGATCGTCTGCTCGGGACGAAGCTTCAACGCCGCAGCGAGCGCGGGCTTGTCTATCAGCGCGCGCAGTACCGTCACGAGCCCTTCTCCCGCGCAGAAAATGTAGACGTTCTCCGCTATGACGCCCGAGTCGGCCCCCATCCAGAGCGCTACCTGATCGACGGGCCCCTTGTCCATCTTTGCCGTGTCAGCGACGTAGACGAGGTTGACCGCCGCATTCTTCACGTAGGGCTGAATGCCCGTGAGGCCCCGGATATCGCCCTCTATGATGGGTTTCAGCATGTTCCCTTTCGGCTCGTAAAGGTAAGCTCCTTCGGGCGCAGCCACGTAAATGTCCATCTCCTGCTTGTTGCGCGCGGAAGGCGCAGTGCGCTTCCCGTCCTTGCGGTTGATGCCAAAAGCCGCCCAGAGCAGCCGGGAAAGCACAGCTACAGGCAAAGGCTGCGGAGAGAACTCCCGCGCGGACGATCTTTTCTCCAGCAGGCCCAGCGCCGGGTTCGCTCCGGCCGTTGCCGGTTTGGCAAGCTCAACGGGCGCCAGCGTCTTGGCGTAAGCGACCCCCGACAACACCTGGCTCGCGGGGATCAGAACGCCGGCGGCTGCCGAGCATTTAAGGAAATCTCTTCGGCTTATTGTCTTCATTACGGCCCCCTTTAAGATGAGATTTATGCAGCGTAAAGGAAAATGTCTCCTGATTCGATAATAGCACAGGCACGATAGCCTCTCAAGGGAAAGACTTTCAGCGCATTACGCAAAAAGTCATTCCCGTTTGACGGCTGCGCGTTCCTCTTCTTTCGTCATGCCGGACTTGACCCGGAATCCATTTAGTTTCAAGCCCCAACCGCCTGGATGCCGGATCAAGTCCGGCATGACGGAGGGCAGTAATACCCTGCTGCTGGCGGCAGGGTCAATGCCTCACGTCCCAAGGTCCCTGCATCGCGTCTCCGTTAGAAGAATGCTTCCAAGGACGCCAAGGAGGCTCACGCCGAAGCAGACGAGGAAGGCGGTCCGGTATGCGTGCAGGGGGTAGACCCTGGCGCCGCCGAGAAGCACGCCGTCCCAACGCGTGTCGAGCACCTTGCCCATCACCACCTGGAGCACTGCGCTTCCGAGAAAGCCGCTCGTGTTGTTGTTTCCCATCGCAATCCCGGAGAGCCTTAACGGGTTGACTTCCTTGGCGACGACGATGCTCAGGATAAAGCCCGCGCAGAAGAACCCCATGCCGAAACACAAGGGGTACATCCAGGACAGGCTTGGCCGGCCCCCTCCCGCAAAACAGATGACAGCCCAGGCAGCCGCGTACGCAGAGGCGCACGCGATGTAAGGCGCACGCCTCCTCTTCAGAAGCTTGTCCGATACGAAACCCATGACCGGGCACCCTATGACCAGACCCACGGAAACCGCCATCACGTAGCGGGCCGCCTCCTGCGTCGACAGGGAGTAGACCTGCATCAGATACGGCATCCCCCACAGGCCGGCAAAACCCATAAGGGTCGAATAGAAGGCCAGGAATCCCATGAAAGGCGGCCACGTGCGCTTATTGCCCAGCACGGTAACAATGCCTTTAAGGACCGCCGGCCTGGGGCCGTCCGTGCCGCCCTTTCGCCCAGGCGGGGGCAGCCCGCAGTCGGCAGGCCGGTCACGCACCATGCCCCAGCAGACTACGCCGAGGAAGACCGAAAAGAAGCCGATGGAGACAAACGCAGTCCGCCATCCGATGGCTGCGGAGAGCGCAGCCAGGGGAGCGGTCGCCAGCAGGCCGCCGAGTCCGCCGAGGGCGGTCGTCCAGCCGTTCATCACGCCCATTTCGTCCGCCCTGTACCACTCTACGCAGACCCTCATGATATTGACCATGAAAACTGAGACGCCCAGGCCGACAAGGAACCTGCCAAGGCAGCACGCGATGAAGCTCCCGGAGAGGCCGAACAGGACGGAGCCGCCGCCCATGACGAGCGCGCCCGCCGCGAGCGTCCGCCTCGGCCCCAGCGTGTCCGAGAGTATGCCGGAAGGAATCTGCATGACTGCGTAAACATAGAAATAGATCGAGGAGAGGACGCCGAGCACCGCGCCCGTCGTGTGGAAGGTGGACATGAGGTCGAGGGCTATCGCGCCGGGTGCGATGCGGTGGAAATAGCCGACGATGAAGACTGTCATCGCCGCGCCCCACACCAGCCACCTGCGGCGGAGCGTCCGGTCCAAAAGCGTGAAATTGGATGGGTCCGGGCCGATGGGAGGCAAGGCAGCGGCCACTTACGTCACTGCTTCTATCTCGGCTGTTGTGCTGTAATAGGCCGCCATTTCGCCCGACGTGGAGACGCGGCATTCGGTAAGCTGGTTGACCCCGCCGTTGTGCTTCATCCACGTGCCGTAATCTATCGCGATGATGTCCTCGCCCACGTCGTCAGAAAGGCGCACTTCCACGTCGAGCTCGCCGGCGCCTGTCCTTACGGTTGCGCGCGACCCGCTTTTCAGGCCTAGAGGGCCCGCAGCTTTCGTATGGAGAAGGGCCACCGGCACCTCCGGGTGCTCGTTCTCCAGGATGAGCGAGTTGAGCCACGTGTTGCTGAGTACGGAGAGCAGATGGAAAGGCCGGCCGCTTTCCTGCGCGGGTGGGAGCTTATCGACCAGTTCGAACCTGCCGGAAGGCGTCTTGAACGTCCCACCCTCGAAAGCAACCTGCGGCGCGACCGGGCAGCGGACGGGTGATTCCATGAGCTTTTCCACGGTCAGCCCCAGCCGTTCCATCGGCGACATCAGCCGTTTGAGCCATTCCCGGGTCGTGCCTGCCATCTCGTCTCCAAGCCCGCACCGGAGCGCCAGCTCCTGTACGATGCGCAGGTCCGATTTCGCCTCCCCGGGCGGCTCTATCGCGGCGTTGACCGGGCCGATCCAGTTGTGGCCCCATGAGACGACGACGTCGTCTTCCTCAAGGAACGTCGCGGCGGGAAGGAAGATGTCCGCAAGCTCGGCGGTGTCGGTCATGAAGTGATCGACGACTACCACGAAATCAAGCCCTTTAAGCGCCTTGATGACGCTGTGGGAATCGGGGCACGAGGCTGCGGGGTTCGTGCCGTTGATCCAGATCATGCGGACAGGCGGGTCTTTCGACTCGAGTATGCCGGGCCCCAGGCGCGGCTCGGAGATGAGCCGGTGGCTGCGGGCGATGGGGGCCATCACCTTCGGGTCGAAATGGCGCCTTGTCGCAAAACCGTGGTTGACTCCGCCTCCGGCCTTACCGATGTTGCCCGTCAGGCAGCCGAGGGCATCGATCAGGCGGATCATATCAGGGCCGTGGACCCACTTGTTTATACCGTAGCCGAGGATGATGGACGCAGGCCGCGCGTTGCCGTAGAGTGCTGCGAGTGCCTCTATAGTCCGGCTGTCGATGCCGCAGCGTTCGCATATCTCATCCGTGCTTACGGACGCGGCCATTGCCTCGAACTTATCGTAGCCCGCGGCATGCTCTTCTATGAAGGCGCGGTCGGTAAGCCCGGTCCTGATAAGCTCCTTCGCTATGCCGAGGGCCAAAAACCCGTCGCTGCCTGCCTTCGGGGCGATGTACATATCGGCCAGGGCCGCAGTTTTCGTTTTTATGGGATCGACAAGGATAACCTTCGTCCCGTTCTTCTGCGCCTCCTTCAGAAATGGAACGATGTGGCGGCTCGACTTGACCGGGTCCTTGCCCCAGATGATAACGACCTTGCTGTTGACTACGTCGGACGGGTCGTTCCCGAGCCGCTCGCCCATGTCGGCCTTCTGCGCAGCCATTACGGAACCGGCGCAGAGCGAGCCCGTCTGCATCGTCACGTCGCCCAGGAGGTTGAAGAACCTCCTGACGAGGTGCTTCGACGCGCCCCACGAGGCGGAGCGCTGGAAGTGCATTATCGACGGCCAGCCGTATTCCTTGGCAAAAAAGGCGATCTTCGCCGCTATCGTATCGAGCGCTTCATCCCACGAGATGCGCGCCCATCCGTCGGGCGTCTTCTTCATCGGGTGGAGCATCCTGTAAGGGCTGTAAATGCGCTGCGGGTATTTGTAGCCGCGCTTGCAAAGGTAGCCGCGCGTGAAGCCGTGGTCAGGGTTGCCCTTCACGGAGACGAGGCGGCCGTCCTCAACTTCGGCGATCATGCCGCAGTTGTCGGGGCAGTCGTCGGCGCAGGTAGTTATGATAGACTTCATGCGAACACCTCCGCGAATAAATAACTATATCCCGATACCGAGGTAGCGGACGAGTATCTCCTTGCGCCCCTGCAATTCCTCACGCGTCGCGCTGTGCTCTATCCTGCCCTTCACCATGAAGTAGACGCGGTCCGATAGCGCCAGGGTAAAGGGCACCTTCTCTTCGATCAGCAGGATAGTCATGCCCAGCTCGTTGAGCTTCTTTATGATCCCCTTGAGACTCGACACGAAAAGCGGCATCAGGCCGGTAGTCGGCTCGTCCAGAAGGAGCACTTGCGGGTCTTTGACGATGGCCCGCGAGATGGCGAGGGCCTGCTGCTCCCCTCCGCTTAACGACCCCGCCTTTTGGCCCAGCCTGCCTTTCAGGTTGGGGAAGAGGTCGAAGACCTTGTCCAGCCCGTCGCCGGGACGCCTGCCGACCATGCCTGTTTTCAGGTTTTCGAGGACGGTCATCTTCGGGAAAAGGTGCCTTCCCTGCGGCACGTACGCTATGCCCTTCCGCGCGATCCTGTACGTCTCACGGCCCGCAATCTCCTCGCCGCCCAGAAGTATGCTCCCGGACTTGGACTTCACGAGGCCCATTATGGTGCCGAGGGTCGTCGTCTTCCCCGCCCCGTTCCGGCCCAGGAGCGACACGATCTCTCCCTTCTCCAGATCGAGCGAGACGCCCTGCAGGATATGGCTCTTGCCGTAATAGGTATGGATATCCCGGACGCTTAAGATGCTCATTCCGTATCCCCGATGTAGAGCCGCTGCACCTCCGCGTTGCTGCCGATGATGTCGCAAGTGCCTTCAGCGATGACGCGGCCGAAACTCAGCACGGTGAGGTTGTGGCAGAGCCGCAAAATAAGGTCCATATCGTGCTCTATGAGGAGTATGGACATGCTCTGCGACAGGCGCTCGATCAGCTCCACGATCGCATCGGCCTCGTTGGGCCCGACCCCCTGGGTAGGCTCGTCGAGGAGGAGCAGCGACGGCTGCGTGCTGAGGGCCATTGCGATCTCGAGGACCTTCTGGTCGCCGTAGGATAGGTTCGAGGCGAGGTCCTTCATCTTGTCCCGGAGGCCGACAAGGCTGCATATCTCCTCCGTCCTTTCCCGCGTTTTTTTCAGCTTGTCCGCTTTCGAGAAGAACAGGCTGCCTCCCTTCATCTGCGAATAGACGCCGACCCACACGGAATCGAACACGCTCATGTCGGGGAATACGAAGGTAAGCTGGAATGTCCGGCCGAGCCCCTTGCGGCAGATGACGTGGGGCGGCAGGCCGGTTATCTCCTCCCCTTTGAGGAGTATGCGCCCGGAGCTGGCCTTCAGCTCCCCGGTGATAAGGTTGAAGAGCGTTGTCTTGCCCGCTCCGTTCGGGCCGATGACCCCCCTTATCTCGCCTTTCTTTATCGACGTCGTTACGCCGTCAACGGCCACCATGCCGCCGAAGTGGCGCGATACGTTGACGATCTCGAGGAGGGTTTCGCTTTCGGCCGTCATTTTGCGCCCCTTTCAAGGATGTAGCCGAGGATCCCTTTTCTCGACACCTTCAGGATGACAAGCACGAGGATGCCGAAAAGCAAAAGGTAATAGGTGAACCACGCGCTCACGTAGTATTGGAAGAGCGACATGAGCACCGCGCCCAGCCACGGCCCTGCAAGCGTGCCGAGCCCGCCCACGAGGCACCAGACGACGGGCAGGACGGACCAATAGAAAGAGAAGTAATCGGCCGACGCGTACCGGAGCGTAAGGGCATAGAGGGCGCCTGCCAGCGAGACCATCCCCGCCGATATGACGAAAGCGATCAACTTGTACAGGAAGACGTCGTACCCGAGGAAGCGCACCCGCTTCTCGTTCTCCCTTATCGACACGAATATCTTGCCGAGGGGCGCACTCGCGATGCGCTCCAGGAAAAGATAGGCCAGCACCAAAAAAAGCAGCACGAAGTAGTAATTCGCGAACGGGTTGTAAAGGGAGAGCTTGACGCCGCCGAGCGCGAGCGGCGGCACGCTCACGGTCAGGCCGTCGTCGCCGCCGGTCAGCCACGTGAGGTCCATTGCGAGGAGGTGGAAGACGGCCGATATAATGGCGGTCACTATGACGAAGTATGCCTCCGACAGCCTGACGCAGATAACGCCGACCAGCACCGCGAAGCAAAGCCCCGCCCCCACGCCGCATGCCAGCGATGCTATGAAGCCCACCTTGAGGTGCATTATCGCCAGGACGGTGCCGTACGCGCCGACGCCGAAAAAGATGGAATGGCCCAGGCTGCACTGCTGCGTCAGGCCCAGGCAGACGTCGTACCCCATCGCAAAGATGGAGAAGATCATCATCTGTATGACGAGCGAGCGCGCCCCGGCGGGCAGCAGTACCCCGAGGACCGTAAAGACCCCAAGGGCAATGAGTGCGAAGCTCCGCCGGTCGACCATTACCGCTCTGCGCCTCCGAAGAGCCCCTTCGGCCTCACCATGAGGACTGCGACCATGACGACAAAGATTGCTGCCTTCGATAGGGTGGGACTGAGGAAGCTGGTCATGACGCCCTCCAGGGAGCAAAGTCCGAGGGCGGCGATGAGCGTGCCTTCGAGGCTCCCTAAGCCCCCGACGATGACGACAATGAAAGCGAGGAGGGCGACGTCGTTGCCCATGAGATAAGACACCTGCGTCACCGGGGCGGCCAGCACGCCGCCAACGGCGGCAAGCACGCTGCCCAGCACAAACGTCGTTATGAGGATCTTATTCGTGTCGATGCCCATTGCCGCGGCCATGTCCCTGTCCTGGATCGACGCCCTTATAAGGATGCCGTAGGGGGTCCGGTAGAGGAAGAGCCAGATGGCCGCGATAATCGCGATGGATATGGCGGCTATAAGCAGCCGGTAGCCCGAATAATCGACGCCTAGGAAATGGAAGGAGACGGGGAAAGGATCGACCATCTTCTTGGGGATGCCGCCGTACCAGGCGAGCGAGAGCTGCTGGAGGATGAAGGAGATGCCCACCGTGGCGATCATCGTCACCGAATGATAGCCTTCGTAGGGCCGCAGGATATAACGCTCTATCGGCCAGGCGATGAGGGCGATGATAAGCGGGACCACGATAAGCGCCAGCCAGAAATTGCCGAGCACCGGGAAAAGCGCGAACCCCAGGACCGCGCCCACCATGTAGAAGTCGCCGTGGGCCATGTTGACTATGCCCATCACACCGAAGATGAGCGAAAGACCGAGCGATATGAGGGCTACGATAAGCCCCCATATCAACCCGTTCATCAGAAGAAAAAGTATATTGAGCAGCCAATCCGGCATGGCTTTTTCAGAACTGCTCTTTCGTGAAATCTGCGAGCGGCGCGTATGCCCCTTCGCCCGACGGTATCCTGTCTACGACCTGCAGGTCGCCTTTCACTACACGCTCGATATAGAGGCTCACGATTGCGAGGTGGTCGGCCGCCCTGAAGTAGCCGTCGCCCTGCGGGAAATCGACGCTCTCCTTCCAGTGCATCCCCTCGATGGCCTTAATCAGCTTGGGCGTGTCTTCCTTGCCCTGCCAGCCTGTTTTTTCTATGGCGTTCTTCAGGACGGACATCGTCTCCCACATCGCCCAGTTGTAAGCGAGGACGAACCTGGTGCCCGTGCCGGTCTCTTTTCCGTCGTCACCCACGCCCAGCAACTGGCGGAAGGTCCTGTCCGCCTTCGTAGGAAGGCCGTTGAACTTCGTCGGGAAGGGGGTGATGCAGTACGTGCCTTCCGCGGGCGCGCCGATTGCCTTGATGTCCTGGGCGGAAAGCGCGTAGACAGCGCCCAGCTTCTTTATGTCGGGCCTGACCGCGTGGAGGTCCCTTATGAACGACAGGAAGTCGGACCCGAAGTTCGCGAAGAAAACGGCCTCGGCGTCCTTCGGTATCTTGCCTTTCAGGTACGGCAGCCAATCGCTGGTGCCGAGGGGCACGCGGATTGATTCGAGGACCGTGCCGCCGTTCTCTTTGACGGCCTTGGCAAAGTCCTGCTCGTTCGACCAGCCCCACGCGTAGTTCGCGACGACCGTGACCCACTTCTTTCCGATCTTGCTCGTCGCGTACTTGGCCACAGCCGTCACCTCCTCCCGGACGTTCGTGCTCGCCTGGAAGACATACCTGTTGCCCTTCTCCGCGGCTACTTCCGTCGCAGAAACGCATGGGAAGTAAGGCACCTTCAGCTCCTTCGCGATGGGGGCGCAGGCGATAGCGACGCCCGAGCTGTTCGAGTCAAGCACGAAATCGACGCCCGTCGTCTCGATCAGCTTCCTGAACTTGAGTGCCCCGACCGAGGGCTTGCTCTCCGTGTCTTCCACGTAAAGCTCGACCTGACGGCCCGCGATGCCGCCTTCCTTGTTGATCCGCGCTACGGCGGCCCGCACGGTCTTCTCGTGGGAATACCCGTATGCGGCAAGGCCGCCCGTTTTGTCCGCAACCATGCCTATCTTGATCGGTTTCTTCTTCGCCTGCCCGTAGGCGACCATATTCATACCGGCAAGAAGGGCTATTCCGATAACAACTACGGCAATCAGTTTTTTCATACATGTCCTCCAGGCGGGTAGCTTGAGTATGCTATCTGAAATCCTTGATTAATGGTGTTTAATTAAATTAAATTTTATTTACTTTGTCAAGGCTTTTGTCGCAGATTTTCCTTTACTTTCAATGGAAAACATCCTATTCATATTGTCGGAAAGACACCGAAATAAAAAGCCAGGAAAGGACCGCCATGCCGAAGCCCGCTTATAGAATAGAGAAAATCCCGCCCTATCTTTTTGCCCGCATCGATAAGAAAAAAGCGGAGGCGCGCAGCAGGGGGATCGACCTGGTAGACCTGGGCGTGGGCGACCCCGACCTTCCGACGCCTTCTCACATCGTCGAGGCAATGCAGAAGGCGCTGACGGACCCGAAAAACCACAGGTATCCCGACTATGAGGGCACACCCGCGCTAAGGCGGGCCGCAGCCGAATGGTTCTTTAAAAGATACGGCGTAAAGCTCGACCCGGACACGGAAGTGCTCATCCTCATCGGCTCGAAGGAAGGGATAGCGCACATCCCCTGGGCATACCTCGAAGAAGGAGACGTAGCACTCGTCCCCTCGCCCGGTTACCCCGTCTATAAAGTGATGACGCTACTTGCGGGAGGCACGCCCTACTTCATGCCGCTTCGGGAAGAGAACGAGTTCCGGCCCGTTTTCGACGACATCCCGGAAGACGTGAAAAAAAAGGCAAAGCTCTGCTTCCTTAACTATCCGAACAACCCGACGGGCGCGTACGGAGACGACGCGCTCTACGAGAAGGCAATCGAGCTCGCCGCGAAATACGATATCCTCATCTGCCATGACGCGGCTTACAGCGAGCTGACTTACGACGGCTACACGGCAAAGAGCATCCTGGAGTTCGACAGGGAAAAACGCTACTCCATCGAGTTCCTGTCCCTCTCCAAGACGTACTGCATGACAGGCTGGAGGGTAGCCTTTGCGGTGGGGAACGCGGAAGCCATACAGAACCTCGGCAAGCTCAAGACGAACATCGATTCCGGCGTTTTCCTGGCGATACAGGAGGCCGCGATAACGGCGCTGTCCGGCAGCCAGGACTGCGTGGCCGATGTAAAGAAGGTTTTCCAGAGGAGGCGCGACATCGCGGTGGACGGCCTTGCATCCCTGGGGATCAAGGTACGCAAGCCGCGCGCTACGTTCTACATTTGGGCCCATGTGCCGAAAGGCTATACGTCGGCCGAATTCGCCGAGATGCTGATCGAGAAGACCGGTGTAGTCGTCACCCCCGGAAGCGGCTTCGGCGACGAGGGCGAGGGATATTTCAGGGTCTCCATAACAGCACCCGTTGAGCGCATCAAAGAGGCCATCGAGCGCCTCCGCAAGCTGAGCCTGTAGGGGCCGGGGACACCCTGACGGGTAAAGACGTGATCGCTCCATCCGATATCATAGGCAGGAAGATCGTCATTGCCGGAGACGTGAATACCGGCAAGACCACCCTCACAAAAAAACTTCTCGACGTCCTCTGCACAGGCGGGCTGGCCGGACGCATAGCAGTCATCGACATGGCGCCCGACATCCCCGCAGACGTGGCGGCAGCACGCGGCCTGAAAGGCGTCGGCGGCAAGCTCGCCCCCGTCCAGGAAGGCGTCTCCTACCTCATTGCACACATCCGCGCCCCAAGGCTCACTTCCAAAACAGAAGAAGAGGCGCTGATCGTCGCAGAAGAGAACAGGGCGAAGGTCGAGGCGCTGTTCGAGGCGTACCGGGCCGGCGGGCGGGATATTCTTTTTATGAACGATGCGAGCATCTACTTGCAGGCGGGTAAGGCGGACGACCTGCTGCGCCTTATGGCGCCCGCGTCCACTGTAGTGGCGAACGCCTATTACGGCAGGGCATTGGGCGCAGGCAGCCTGTCGGCGCATGAGGCGGAAGAGACGGGCAGGCTTATGGCTGCCTTCGCAACCTGCGTATATGCACCCGTAGCCTCTATCGAAGAAGCCCTGAAAGGATAGCGGCCGCGCAGTTCCGGTTTACTTACTCCGCGCTGTCTTCCCTGAAAAAATTGGTGAGGAATTCGCCGTCTTTGGGGGAAAGGTCGAACTTGAAGACGGCTTCTTCAACGAGGCGGTAAAGGGGCCGGTCGGTCTCCTGGCGGGCGGCCGATATCCACCTGATTGCCCTTCTGAGGTCCTCCCCTTCCGGTAATGGATAAGCCATAACCAAATTATACGTCCAAACCAGCCGCTCGCGCAAGGGTCTCGTTTGATAAAAAAAGCCCCCGGCGGACGCCATATTCGCCGGGGGCCGCATAGTTGCCGTAAAAGCTACCGCGCCTGCCGCTTCGGTTTGCGCTCCTCCAGGAAGTGGCCCTTCTTCTGGGTCTCCGGACCGGGCAGAAGCTCCACTGCGCTTGTCAGGAAAAACCTGCCCGCCTTTATCCATTCCTTCAGTAGGTCGGCTATCTCCTTTGCCTTCGGATAGCTCGACATCGGGAAGGTGCGGACCTCTTTCCCGTCCACCTTTATCGTGCCGCTTTTCAGCTCCGCGTAGCTCGCCTCGCCGAGGCTTCTCGCTATCCTCTCCGGGTAATCGCCCCCGTAATCGACGATCTGCGTGTAAAGGTCCTTGTCCCGCCTCGACGTGAAATAGGCCATCTCCTCGTCGATAATCGGGATGGGTACGCCCAGGCCGACCATTAGCGTCGCCCCGTAGCCCATGAAGCTCGCTCCTGCAAGGAACCGGGGGCTCATCTGCTTGGCGTCGCCCGTAACTGCGAGCGTACCCGCAGGCGCCCTCACCAAACCGTCGGGGCTGCGCAGTCCGCCTGGGTTGTGCTGCGTGCCGTGGCCTGCCACGTAGCCAACGCCGCCGCCTAAGAAGATGCGCGTCCCCATGCCGATGGTGCGGTATTTCGGGTCTTTCAAAAGCGGGGAAAGCTGCCCCGCGCTGCAATAATTCGCGTTCCCCATGTTCGGCTTCAGCATGCCCATGTAAGTGTAAATGACCTTCTGGGTGAGGTTCACCGCAATGTTGTAGTTCTGGTACGAGTTGCGCGGGTTGAAGATCTGCGCCTCGTTCACCGTCTCCTTGTTTATGTAGGTCTCGATCCTCTTTCTGGGGTAGCAGTCCGTCCCGTAGGCGGTCGCGGACAGCTTGATATCCTTACCCGCGACGAAGTCCTCGATAACGTGGCCGCCGCCGTAGTTGAAGCTCCCCGGATAGACCTGGTTCCGCGGGTCGTCGTCCGCCATCGCGGTCGCGCCGATGTAGACATCGACTGCGGCAAGGCCGGTGTAACAGGGGATATTGTTCAGCGTGCACGTGCCGCCGCCGATCTTTATCCTCGGCTTCGAGTGGCCGAGGTTGAGGAACATGCCGCTAGAGCACATCGGGCCGAAGGTCCCGGTGGTGACTACATCCACCTCTGCAGCCGCCGCCTTTGCGCCCTTCCTGTCTACAATATCGGCCATCTCCTCGGCGTTGACGACTACGACGTCGCCGCGCTTTATTTTCTCGTTTATCTCTTCAATTGTCTTCAATTGTTTCCCCCTTGAAATAGATTACGGCAGTAACGGGTCTTAGATCGCCCCTCTATCGGGGCCGCCCATTATCCATAATTTATCCAAGCTCATGAGAACCATCCAGGAGGATTTGATGATGCTGCCCTATGATAAGCCAACAGGCGTGCCGCTGTCAAGCGGCGCGAATTGGTTTGAATACTTCATAGATTGTGACTGCCGGAACGACAAGATCGGACGTCTTCTAAAGGGGACGGGCAAAGAAAGAGGCGTTGGGACCTTCGGCGAAATACTCAAGCCAGCCGGAAGAATCGACAATGTTCATCATCTATCGGGTTCTCTCACGACGGTCGTATCGATCCCTTTGAGAAAGCCTTTCATCTCCAAGATGGCCCTTAGGGGGATCATCTCGATTCTGTTACCGTAGACAACCATCTGGACCTTCTGGCCTGGCGACAGCTTTAGGATGTCCCGAAGCTTCTTGGGAATAACAACCTGAAATTTAGGGGAAATCTTAACTGCTTCCATACGCAATCTCCATCGATCGACGTTTCGTAATATTATAGCCAATAATGTACGGCAAAACAAACCACGTGCGGCCGGGCGAGATAGGTGGCCGGGTCAATTTCGGACCATATGCCTGTCTCTCCGGGCCGCATGTCCTCACGTACCCAACTACATACGCTCCGGCCGGCGGCCCTTCGATCAGGGACCAATCCATCGAAATTTCCTCCGGCCGGGAAAAATCGGTCGGCATCAAGAACCAGTTGGTCCTACGTTACAGCATTCACCAGCTTAACTGGGCCAGAGGGAAGAGATATATCCGGTATCTTGGGCAGTGACAGATCGCTATCTAAGAACCTGGCACGACTAACTGTTCCCAGTCCAACCGCCCAGAGCCAATAATCAATACCGAACTGTGTCGGCGCGACGCAGAAGCCATACTCTGATACTTCACACCAGCCCATCTGTTTGTTCAGAGTATTGACATGCGCCGGTTGTCCCCAATGTGCATTATCGATCAGATCGTGTCTCACAAGACCCGTGGTACATTGCATAATAATATCGGAAACTGGTTCGTCGTCTGTAAAATCCATAGCAACAGTCAGGAATGACCCTGGCAGAAAGACCCACATCTTCTGTAGATCTTCTCCGAACGTAGGCCGTAGTCCTGAACCAGTAAACATTGTCCTCCATGTGGTGTACGAGATGTAGTGGAATCTTATCTGATAAGTGGAGAGCTCCGAAGTCAACTTCAAGTATGAAGCTGCCCGATCATCTCTGCTGATGCTACTGCGGGACGATGCGAGTACCCCACCAAAATATTCAGCGGTTAGTTCATCGTCACAATAGGACCCTCATCCAGAATCTCTTTCAATACCCGCGGTGGAACGGCCCCAGGCTCGTCTATTCTGCTTCCAAGTTTTTCGGCGGCCTTCTCAAAAATTCGGCTGGCGTTAGTGACTCTTTTCTCAGCCCAATTCTTAAGCCCAGTACCCACGTAGTCAGCCGTGGGACCGAGCAATTTTTCTACGAGCTTTGCTCCACCCACAGCAGAGCCAAGAATAGTTAATCCTGTAGCTGGGTCCATGACGTCTCCTTTCTCGCGCACAAACATCTTTATTGAATTGTTGCGCCTTTCCGATTTTAAGATCAGGCAACATGCTTCGTCAAGAAATAATTGGGTACAAAGGGAGTCTCAGAGATAACGATAGTGGGGCTTAGGCATAGGGGGCCGGGAGGTTTTCGCGGATTTCGTGTTGTTTTTCGACGGCGCGCGGCGGAGCGTACGTGGTTGGGTACGTGAGCACGCCGCGCCTAAAAAACGGCGCGTAAGCCGCGAAAAGATCCCGGCCTCCTCCCCTACCCTCTTCCGCCTACTATTATTTCCGGCATTCTGATGGTCGGCTGGGCGTCGGCTACGGGCACGCCCTGGCCGTCTTTGCCGCATGTCCCTATCCCGAACCCCAGGTCGTTCCCCACCATGTCGATCTCTTTCAGCACTTTGGGGCCGTTGCCCATCATCGTGGCGTTGCGCACCATAGGCCCTACCTCGCCGTTCTCGATCAGGTACCCTTCCTGTATCTCGAAGACGAAATCGCCCCGGACCGTATCGACCTGCCCGCCCCCCATCTTCTTGACTAGCAGCCCCTTGTCAACCGACTTGATGATGGCGGCCGGGTCGGTCTCGCCCGGCAGGATAAGCGTGTTGCTCATGCGGGGGATGGGCTTGTACCGGTAGGATTCCCGCCTGCCGTTCGCGGTCGACGCCGTCTCGTACTTCATGGCGTGGAACTTGTCGAACAGGTAATTCTTCAGGATGCCTTTTTCGACGAGCACGGTCCTCTGCGACTGCGTCCCCTCGTCGTCGTAGGCATATGTGCCGCGCCTGAAAGGCAGGGTCTTGTCGTCCACCACGCCGACGAGCGGCCCGGCTATCGCCTCGCCCAGCATCCCCTTGTAGCAGGAGAGGCCCTCCATTGCGAGGTCCGCCTCCAGCCCGTGGCCTATCGCCTCATGTATCATGGTGCCGCCGGCCTCCGACGCAAGGACGACGGTCCGCGTCCCCATGGGCGCCTCCTGCGCGTCGAGAAGCCCGGAAAGGCGCTCCACCGTACTTTTTACGAACGCCTCCACGCGCTCGTCGGAGAAAAGCTCGAAGCCGCAGAAGCCCCCGATTGCCTCGTAGGCGGTCTGCATCTCGCCGGACTCCTCGCCGACAATGAGGAGCGTCAGCACGATCTGCGTCCTGTCGTCATCGACGCGCATCCCGTCGCTCCCGGCGATCCTGACGCGCTGCCTCGCGTCGCGGTACATCACCTTTACCTGCCTGATCCTTTTCTCCATCTTGCGCGCTGCCGCCTCTGCCGAGCGGACGAGGTCGATTTTCAGGCGCATATCGACATCATTCGGCGGCGCCGTTATCACGAACGGGTAGCGGGGGCCTTTGCGCTCGGAGGCGGCAAGACCGCCCGACGACCCTCGCGCGCCCTTCGCAAGCTCATGGCTAAGCTGGAGCAGGTGGCCCTCTTCGCGCGAGTTGGTGGATGCAAAAAAGGTCTGCCAGGGGACGATGACGCGCAGGCCGACGCCGGAATCGACGCCTTTTTCGAGCTTCTCTATCTTTTCCGACTCGACCTGAATGAGCGTCGATGCGGTCTCTTCCTCGAACGTCTCCCCGTAGAGCGCGCCGCCGGCCGTCAACGCCGCAAGCACCTTCGTCTCGTCGAACATCTTCACGCCTCCCTGAATATGACGCCGTTTTTCTCCATATCGGCTATGATGGAAGAAACCGTCTCATGCGCCGCCTCCGGGTAGATAAGCTCGATAACGCCGGTCTTCCCGTCGAGCACCGAAAGGAGCGACACCTCTTCATACGAGTCGAGGACGGCCTTGAAAAAACCGATCTCTTCCCTGTTCATTATAAGCCTTCTAATCCTCTCCATCCACCTGCCCTTTGAGCATCTCGGAGAACGCATCCAGGCGCGTCTTGGTCCTTGTGTCGATGGGCTGCGGGGCGTCCCCCTCTATGGTGAGGACGGGCACGCCGAGGGCGTCCCTCAGTATGATGTCCTCGACCATGCGGTAGCAGAACGCCTGTACGTAATGGACCACGCCCGCCAGCCTGCGCCGGGCGATCTCTTCCTTTATGTCCGCGATGCGGGCGAAAATGCCGTAAGGATAGGTGTATCGGAGGTAGCGGTCCGTGATGTCGCCTTCGAAATAAGGCAGGGCGAACTGGCGTTGCACCTCGTTATAGGCGATGCGGCAGCCGCGCGACTCCAGATATGCGTGCAGGTCCGGGTTTATGGGCGGCACGCCGATGTACCCGACGGGGATGCCGCCGTAAGGGCGCCTTTTCCTTGCTTCCGCGATGAAGGCGCGCGCCCTTGCCCCGTATGCCTCGTAGTCGCCCTCCATGTCGGACGCGCAAAGCTGCCACAGGTGGTTCTCGAAGCCTGTGACGAGCCTGTCCTCCCAGGTCATGCGGTCGATCTCCGCAAGGTCTTTCCGCACTTCCGTAAGGCGCCCGCCCGCCTCCGCGACGGCTCTTTCATCAACGGCGAAGGCGTCGGCGAGCCTGCCTATCTCAGCCGAAAGGCTTTCCCTGCGCCTGTCATACGGGAACGAGAACGGGACGATCCGGACCCCCTTGTATGCAAGCACCTCGGCGAGCGCCCTCGTATTGCTGCAATCGCCTTCGAGGACGGTGATTACCGTGTCGATCTTCGACTCGACCACCACCCCGTAGATGCCCTTTATCCAACTGCACATGTTCCTCGGGAAGCCCTCCCTTTCAGCGAGGGCCACGTAATGCTGCGGGTCCGGGTGGGTGACGAAGACGTTGTTAAGGTCGCACGGCCGCAAGCCGGATGCGAATATCACCTCTACGGGGATGGTCGTGGTAAATCCGACGACGCCGCTCAAGCCGCCCGCCTTCCGGAAAGGAACCGGTACATATCGGCAAAGCCCTCCGGCTCTATCTCCTCCGCCCGAACAGAGGCGGAAAACCCCATGTGGCTGTAAAGGGCGTCGAGCTCGTCCGGCGCGTACTTCCCCTCAAGACAGTGGCGCAGGTACTTCCTTTTGTAGCGGAAAGCGCTTTTCACGAAATCGATAAGCCCCCGGTCGGCCTGCTCCGTGTCCTTGAATACGATGGAGATAAAGGCGCTCTCCACTTTCGGAGGGGGGATAAAAAGGCCGGGCTTGATGAAAAAGAGGACCTTCGCCGCTGCATATAGCCTGAATATGACCGAAATCGCGCCGTAAGCGCGGCTGTGGCTCGGGCTCACTATCCTCTGGGCCACTTCCTTTTGCATCGTCAGGTAAGCACCCGATACGTGCGCCTTTTCGTCGAGCAACTTGAAGAGGATCTCCCCTGTGAGGTAATAGGGTATGTTGCCCATCACGGTCACTTTTACCCCGTCCGAAAGCGCGGGCAGCCCGACCTGCATGATGTCCGAAAAGACGACCCGCAGGTTGGGAAGCTCCCGGCCGAGCGAAACGAGCACCTCTTCAAAGCTCCGGTCGATCTCAACCGCGCAGACATGCTGCGCCCTGGCCGCGATGCAGCGCGTCAGGTCGCCCTGGCCCGGCCCGATCTCGATGACCGTATCGTCACTCCCTACGCCTGCCAGCCTGACCATCTTGTCGAGAAGGTTTTTGTCCTTAAGAAGGTGCTGGCCAAGACTTTTCTTCAGCACGCGGCCACCTTCAGCGCCATGCGCGAGTAAGCCTTTGCGTCCGGCCCCGAAAAAAGGCCTTTCCGGGCATAGAAACAGGCGGTGACGGCCACCATCGCCCCGTTGTCGGCGCAGAGGGCGGGTGAAGGGAAGAAAACGGAAACGTCATGTCCCTCGCACCCTTTTTTCAGCATCTCCCTCAGCCGGCCGTTAGCCGCAACCCCGCCGCCCACGACTATCCTTTTAACGCCGAGGTCCCGTGCTGCCCTCACCGTTTTCGAAACGAGCACGTCGAAGGCCGCCTCCTGAAAGGACGCCAGGATGTCATTGCGGTTTTCGTCCGTCACTCCGTTCTTCTTGACGTAATTGATAAACGCCGTCTTCAAGCCGCTGTACGAGAAATCGTAGTTGCGCTCGTCGGCCATCGGCCTCGGGAAGGCGACTGCGTCGGGCCTGCCGCCCCGTGCGAGCCCCTCGACGATGCTCCCGCCCGGATAACCGAGGGAGAGGTATTTTGCCACCTTGTCGAACGCCTCGCCCGCTGCGTCGTCCCGCGTGGTCCCGATCAGGCGGAAGCTGCACGGCTCCTCGAAATAAAGGATAACCGTATGGCCGCCGGAGACGATGAGCGCAATAAAGGGGAACTCGACCTCCGTCTCGCTGAAGATGCTCATGGCGTGCGCCTCGACGTGGTTGACGCCGACCATCGGCTTCCCCGTCGCAAGCTCGAGCCCCTTGACGAAGCAGAGGCCCGCGAGCACCGAGCCGATCAGGCCCGGCCCCTGCGTAACTGCCAGGACATCGATATCCCCAAGGGCGACGCCCGCCTCGCTGAGGGCCTGCCCGTAAATGGCGTCGATAAGCTCAACGTGCTTCCTGGACGCTATCTCCGGCACCACCCCGCCGAAAAGCCTGTGCACAGACACCTGGCTCGACACGACATTAGACAGGATCCGCGTCCCATCCGCAACCGCAACGGACGTATCGTCACAAGAAGTATCTATTCCAAGGATTATCATACAGTGAAGGAAAGGGCGGCGCATACGCGCCGCCCTTATTCTAGATTTCGTTCCAGTCGATCTTAACTTTGGTCGATTTTTTGAGTCCCTTCTCTGAACGACGACAGGAACGCCTCTTTCGCCATTGCCTCGTGGATACGCAGGTACGTCGCCTTGTCCTTGTCCCACTGGGCGCTGTCCGGCTGCTTCTCGTCGGTGCACTTGAAGACGTAGTACTTGCCGCCTATGGAGACGGGTTTTCCATAGATGCCGCCTTTCGACAGGGCCAGCACGCCGGCGTCTTCCCTCGGTATCTGGCCGATCCCCTGGACCATCATCACGTTCCTGGCCATAAGGGGCGTGTCTTTGCCGAATTTGGCGTCCTTCGCCTTGATGGCGTCCTCGGCCTTCACCCGCGCCGCGACCTTTGCCTTCTCTGCCGCCAGGCTCGCCCTGATTTCCTTCAGCGCATCGGCCTTGTCGAGCGGTTTGCCGTCCTGCCGGTCCACGATCTGGAAGATGAAAGACCTGTCGCCGCTCCTTACGGGCAGCGAGATCTCGCCCTTCCCCAACCCCTTCAGCCAGTCCTTGACCTTGAGGTTGGCGAACTTGGCCATCAGGTCGCTCTCCTTAGCGTGCCAAGGTCTGTGACCTCCAGGCCCTTCGACTTGCCGTAGGCGAGCATGTCCTTCGTCTTCAGCATCTCCATATACGCCTGGTCGTCTTTGACCCCGCTCTTGTCGGTGATGAGCATGTAACGGAGGTGGTACGTGTTCTCCGAGCGGTGCGCGTCTTTCTCCCTGTCGTAAATGGCGGAAAGCTGCTTCTCGTCGATGTCCACCTTGTCCTTATAGCTGTCCGGGTCGAAGACCGCGGCTGCGAGCTTGATCTGGCCCTTCTCCCGCAGGTACGCGTCACGGGCGGCGTTATCGTCCTGGCGGACGCCGTTGTCGCCGATGATCCTCATCACCCTGTCTATGGTCATTGCCTGCCTCTCGCTGTCCTCGAACGTCTTCGGGTCGAGGTTGTTCCTTTTGAGGAAGTACATGTACGCTTCCTCGTTGAACACGCCGTTCTTCTTGAACGGCTCGATCCCGGCGAGATAGGCCTGGAACTCCTTGTCGGATACCCGGACGCCCATGTCTTCCGCCTTAGTCAGCATCAGGTACTTGTCCACGAGCTGGCCCATCGTCGCTTCCTTGAGCTTGAGCTGGCCCTTCGTCTCGTCGTCGAACTTGTCCCTGTACAGGTTTCTGTAGAAGTTCTCCAGCCTGGTGTACGCCTGATAGTACTCGGCGGCCGTTATCTTATACGGTCCCACCTGTGCTATCGTCTTGTCCGGGCCGCCTTTATTGAACCCGAATGTGAACACAAAGACGACTATGATGATGGCGCAGATAATCCCGAGCAGCCACCTGCTTGCGTGTTTTCGCATAAACCTTAACATCGCTTCTCCTTTATTGGGGCTACGTCGCCCCCTCCACGAACAAAGTCCGTGGAGCCTCCCCCTCATAAAAAGGAAGAGGCATGCAGTTATCGGGGCCGCCCTGCCGCTTAGCCAAAACGGGCCGGTCCCCTTATCAAACAAAGGCGGGTATTGCCCGGCCTTCCCCCGGCCGGCTCCCTTTTAGTCTGTACTGCGCTTTTTTCGATGCTTTCCCTTGCTTGATTTTGATACTTTAAAATAGTATATTAGCACTTGCTTTTCAATACCTTAAATTACCGGGGAGCAGCAGGATAATGTTTGACGCTTTATTCGGATTCATATCGAAGGACCTGGCAATAGACCTGGGGACGGCAAATACCCTCGTATACCTGAAGGGCAAGGGCATCGTCACCAACGAGCCCTCCGTAGTGGCCGTCCATCAGGACCAGAGGGGGGCCAAAAGGGTCATTGCAGTAGGGGAAGAAGCTAAAAGAATGCTCGGCAAGACGCCGGGTAGCATAGTCGCCATCCGGCCGCTGAAAGACGGGGTCATCGCCGACTTCGAAGTGACCGAGGCGATGCTCAAGTACTTCATTCAGAAGATACACAACAAGAAGTCTTACGCCCGCCCGCGCATCGTCATATCCATCCCGTCGGGCATCACCCCCGTCGAGAAAAGGGCAGTCAAGGAGTCGGCCGAGTCCGCAGGCGCCAGGGAGGTCTACCTCATAGAGGAGCCTATGGCGGCCGCAATCGGGGTCGGTCTTCCCATAACGGAGCCCTCGGGCAATATGATCGTCGATATAGGCGGCGGCACCACCGAGGTGGCGGTTATCAGCCTGTCAGGCATCGTTTACTGCAATTCGGTAAGGATAGCGGGCGACAAGATAGACGAGGCCATTATCCAGTACGTAAAGAGGAAGTACAACCTGCTCATTGGGGAGCGCACGGCGGAGTACGTCAAGATAGCCATCGGGTCCGCCTACCCGCTCCAGAACGAGCAGGAGATAGACCTGGAGATAAAGGGGCGCGACCTCGTGGGGGGCATACCCAAAACGCTCGAAATCTCCTCCAAGGACATACGGGAAGCCATCGCCGAGCCGGTCAACGCGATAGTCGATTCAGTGCGGCTCGCCCTCGAAAGGACGCCTCCGGAGCTGGCGGCCGACATCGTGGAAAAAGGCATCGTCCTCTCGGGTGGCGGCGCCATGCTGAAGAACCTCGACCTCATCATCAAAGAGGTGACGAGGCTGCCCGTCATAGTTGCGGAAAACCCGCTTACGGCAGTCGTCGAGGGCGCAGGCAGGGTCCTGGACGAGATGAACCTTCTAAGAGAAATAGCAGCGAAGTTCTAAGCAGTTAAAGGCAACCGGTGAAAGGCACCTTCGTAATTATAACGGCTGTCTTATTACTCGTTCTCACCTTCCTTCTGTTCACTAACATACCCGTCTTCAACAGGGGCTACGTCAGGGTAAAATCGAACATGGCGGACGGCATGGGGCCGGTGCTTCAGGCGCTGCGGTTCCCCATGCGCGGCGTGCACGCGGTCATCGGCGGGTACGTGGACATCATCGGAGTAAAGGGGACGAACCGCGAGCTTGTAAAGACGATAGGCAGGCTGGAGCTGGAGAACCAGAAGATCCCGGAGCTGGAGAAGGAGAACGAGCGGCTCAGGAAGCTCCTGCATTTGGCCGACCAGCAGCCAGGCAGGCTGATCGCCGCCCGTATCGTCGGCGAGGACGTCATGAACTGGTTCAAGTGCGTCCTGATAGATAAGGGGCAGGAGGCAGGGATAAAAGAAAGGATGCCGGTCATAACGCCTACCGGCCTCGTGGGACAGGTCATCGAGGTAAACAAGTGGCACGCAAAGGTAATGGTCGTCAACGACACGAATTCCGCCGTTGACGTCTACATATCGGGCAAGAACACCAGGGGGATAGCCGAAGGCGCGGGCCACACCACGCTCAAGCTCAAGTACGTGCTGAAGAACGATGACATAGAGCCTGGCGACAAGCTGATAACGTCGGGCAAAGACGCCATATTCCCCAGAGGCTACCCTGTGGGGATCGTCATCTCCGTAGACAAAAACAAGCCGGGCCTCTTTTCCGACGTCGACGTCATGCCGTTCAACAACTTCCGGAAGCTCGACGAAGTCATGATAGTGAGCAAATGATCAGAAAGCTCGCTTTCCTCGTATTCGGCGTCTTCCTTACGCTTTGCGCCTCCGCGGTTTTTTCGTCCCTGCCGCTGGAGATAGCCAAGCCCGACATGGGCGTACCCTTCATTATATACGGCGTATTCTTCCTCTCTCCGGCCGAAGGTCTGCTTGCCGCCGTCCTGTTCGGCTTCTGCAAGGAAATCCTTTCCAGCGCACCGGCGGGCTCCGCCCTCTTCGCCGGCGTCGGCGTCGTCCTGTCATGCATCTTTCTGAAAAGCAGGCTCCTCATCGAGTCGCGCTATACCTTTGCCCTCGTCTGCGCGGCCGCCGTGCTCACGGAATCTTTCATCTTCCTCGCCCTGTCCATGCTCGCCAAGGGCGACACTAAAGACTTTTACAATGTCCTTATCTTCTCGATCCCCGATGCCATAGAGACCGGCTTCCTGGGGCTTCTCATGTTCGTTCTGTTCGAGCGGGCGAAGATACGCTACATGAGCAGGGTGTAGCGTGAAGGAACACAACGAATCGGCAGCCCGCGACAGGAAATACAAGTGGTGCGAGCGCATACTGGCCCTCACCATGATCGTCCTCTTCATGCGCCTCTTCGATTTGCAGATATTGAAAGGCGACGAGATGAGGAGGCTTTCGGAGCAAAACCGGGTGCGCGTCAAAAAGATACTGGCCCCCAGGGGCACCATCTTCGACAGGACGGGCAAGATACTGGCCGACACGCGCCCGTCGTACAACCTTTACCTGATCCCCGAAGACATTAGGGACTTCAACCAGACCGTTGACGGCTGCGTCAACCTCCTGACCCTCGACAGGGACGAGATCATCGAGAAGCTGAAGGACGCGCGCGATTTCCCGCCGTCTTTCCCCGTCAAGGTACTTACCGACATGTCGATGGACCAGGTGGCGAAGATTGAGGCCAGCAAGTTTTACCTGCCGGGCGTCATGATCCAGATCGAGCCGAAGCGCAACTATACGTATGGCCCGATGTTCGCGCACGTCCTCGGGTATGTGTCCGAGGTGAGTCCCGACGAGCTTAAAACCGAGGACTACAAGAAGTACGCCATCGGAGACACAATCGGCAAGTTCGGGCTGGAGAGAAAATACGAAAAGTACCTCCGGGGCGTGGACGGCGAGAAAAGGGTCGAGGTAGACGCGTCAGGCAAGGAGATCAGGACCCTCGACACGAAGGAGCCGGTCTCCGGAAACAGCATCTACCTGAACGTCGACCTGAACATCCAGGCAACGATAGATAAGGCCCTCGAAGGCAAGAAGGGGGGCGTGATAGTCTCAGACCCCCGCACCGGGGGCGTGCTGGCCCTCGTCAGCCATCCCGCTTTCGACCCCAACCAGCTTACGTCCGGCTCGCGCGGATACTGGAAGACTGTTCTCTCCGACCAGTCCAACCCGCTCAACAATAGGGTCATCCAGGGGCGCTTCCCTCCCGGCTCGACATTCAAGCCGCTGGTGGCGCTCGCCGCCCTCGAGAAAGGGGTCATCAACGAGACTACGAGCTTTAACTGCGGCGGCCACTTCACGTTCGCAGGCCACGTCTTTAAGTGCTGGCAGAAAAAGGGGCACGGCTCCGTGGCCATACATAAGGGCATAGTCGCCTCCTGCGACGTCTTTTTCTACAATACGGGCCTGAGGGCCGGCATAGACACCATCCACGAGTGGGCCGAAAAGATCGGCATCACGAAGCCGTCGGGGATAGACCTGCCGGGGGAGAACGTCGGCCTCGTCCCGTCGACGGAGTGGAAGAAGAAAAAGAAAGGGGAGAAGTGGTACGAGGGTGAGACGGTCTCCGTGGCGATAGGCCAGGGCGCCGTCTGGCTCACGCCTATAGAGCTGCTGCAGCTAACGTCTTTCATGGGCAACGAGGGCGTCACCTTCAAGCCTCGGCTGGTGAACAGGATAGTCTCGCCGGAGGGAAAGATAATAACGGTCTTCGAGCCTGAGATGAGCGCCAACGTAAAGCTCGACAAACAGCACATAACGCTCGTCAAGGAGGGGATGAAGGGCGTAGTGAATGAGCCCGGCGGCACGGCCTACAGCAACGCCCGCCTGCAGAACGTGAGCATGAGCGGAAAGACAGGGTCCGCGCAGTCGGGCACAGGCGGCGCCGACCACGCGTGGTTCATCGCGTTTGCGCCCAGCGACGCCCCGTCGGTCGCCATGAGCATACTGGTAGAGCACGGCATGCACGGCGCGTCCGCCGCCGCCCCGATCGCGAAGGCGGTAGCGGAGACTATGTTCAAGCAGCAACAAGACATAAAATCGGCGGCCCTCAATGTACATTGACCGTAGAAGGCTTTACCACCTCGACTGGTACCTGATACTCAACGGCCTGGTCCTTCTCGCCATCGGCTTCATCAACCTGGCGAGCGCGACGAGGTCGATCGATACGGGGCCGTACAACCTGCTTCTGAAGCAGGCGGTAGCCCTCTGCATAGGCGTCGCCGTCCTTTTCCTGATCCTTACGTACGATTATCGCCTGATCGCCAGCTACGCCAGGCACTTCTACGGCGCAACCCTCTTTTTCATAATCTTCGTCCTCGTCCTCGGGACTATAGCGGGCGGGGCGAAAAGATGGCTCAGCATAGCCGGGATCGCCTTCCAGCCGTCGGAGCTGATGAAGCCCGTAATGGTGCTCATGCTCGCCAATATGCTATTCCAGCGAAAGAAGGAGGGCGAGCGGCTGAACATGAAAGACATCCTCGTGCCGCTGCTCTATATCCTGGTCCCGTGCGTCCTCATCCTGAAGCAGCCGGACCTGGGCACCGCAGTCGTCATACTCCTTTGTTGCGCCTGCATGCTCTGGTACGTCGGCCTGACCCGGATAACGTACGTCTTTTTGGGGAGCTTCGGGCTCTCCTCGATACCCATCCTCTGGAAATTCCTGATGAAGCCGTACCAGAAGATGCGGATACTCAGCCTCGTCAACCCGGACATGGACCCGTCGGGGTACGGGTACCATTCGATACAGGCGAAAATAGCGGTCGGCTCAGGCGGCCTCATAGGCAAAGGGTACCTTAACGGGACACAGCATAAGCTCCATTTCATCCCGGAGCACCACACCGATTTCATTTTCACGGTCATCGGGGAGGAATGGGGTTTCATCGGGTCGATCATACTTTTCATGCTCTTCATCTCGTTCATTTACAGGTGCCTGAAGATATCCCAGAACACGAACGAGCCGCTAGGCTCGGCCATCTGCTTCGGCGTGGCGTCGATGATCTTCATACAGTTTACGATCAATATCCTGATGGCGATAAACCTGGCCCCGGTAGTAGGCATCCCCCTACCGTTCATCAGCTACGGCGGCTCCTCGCTGATATCCACCCTCATCGGCGTGGCGCTATTGCTGAACATCAACATGCGACGATATATGTTCTAGGGTGGGGGGCCGGGATATTTTGGCGCTATGCGCCTGTCTCTCCGGGCCGCACGTCCTCACGTACAAAGAAGTACGCTCCGGGCGGCGGCTCCTCGATCACGGCGCCTATCATCCAAAATCTCCCGGCCCCTGGCAGTGCGAGTACGTAGAGGCGGTCTTTATTATACGGTTGGAATTCGTCCCCGCTATTCCAGTCCTTGCTTAGATGTCTGTTATCCCGATCTTCCGATTTTTTTCCATATAATCGGAATCAATATCAGAAGGGCAAGACACATCAGGGAAACGAGCGTTCGGGATTGGAGCACGTCTTTTAGGGATGAAATGTTGCCCATTTGGCTTCCCGTGAAGGTGTAGATGAGACATACAGGAAGCATGCCTACAGCCGTGGCCCAGGTAAAAGTGCGAAGGGGCAGCCTGGTAAGGCCGCACAGGTAGTTGACGATAAGAAAAGGAAAAACAGGGACGATCCTGGACGCTATAACGTACAGGTGGCCATGCCGCTCAAGTTCGGCGTTGAACAGGCTGAGCTGCGATGCGTACCTGACCTGAAGCCAACTGCCCATTACATAGCGGGACAGGACGAATGCCAGGACCGCGCTGGTCGTGGCGCCGATGCTTGAGTAAATCGCACCGGGGAAGGTATGAAAGAAAACGCCCCCGGCGACGGTGAGGATCAGAGCGGCCGGAAGAATCAGGGCCGTCACACCGTAGACAATCATGTAAATCAGAACGGATAGCAGATAGTGTCTTCCGATTAACTGTTCAAGAATTTCGCGATGCTCGTTTAACTTTCCAGGCGTCAGATAACGGCTGAGACCGGAAAGATGCGCCGTCACGGCCATTGCCAGCACAAAAAGGACCAGAATAAATTTCCTGTTCAGGATTCTCATCAGTCTGGGGCGTTCTCCATGCTTACCTCCCCGAACAGCCTGGACCGGATCAGGCCCATCTTCGCCAACCGGTAGTTGAAGGCTGTTGCCAGACAGCCCAGACCGTATTTGACGCTACGGGAGAAGTTGATAGATGAAGCGTCCGGGAAATATTTTGTCGGGCAGCTCACCTCCGCAACGACGTAGCCGAGCCACAGGACCTGGGCAATGAACTGGTTGTCGAAGATGAAGTCGTTGGAGTTGCGGCCGAACGGTATTCTCTCCAGAAGCTCGCGCGAAAAGGCGCGGTAGCCCGTATGATACTCGGAAAGTTTCGCGCCCGTCAACACGTTTTCGGCAAGGGTGAGCAAGCGATTGAAGATGAACTTATACAGGGGCATCCCCCCTTTGAGGGCATAACCGCCCAAAATTCTCGACCCGAGCACAACGTCATAGAGTCCGCTGCCGATCATGGAAACCATGGCGGGAATAAGCAGCGGCGTATACTGGTAGTCAGGGTGCACCATAATGACGATGTCGGCGCCCTCGAGGATCGCTTCCCGGTAGCAGGTCTTTTGATTACCGCCATAGCCCAGGTTGGACTCATGTACAAAAACCTTGGTTTTGGGTAATGCGCGGGCAAGGTCTGCCGTACCGTCCTTGCTGCCGTCATCCACCACGATGACCAGGTCTACGCAATCCTGTTGAAGCACCTCAGCGTGTGTCTGAAGAAGCGTCCCCTCGGCATTGTAGGCCGGCATCACGACAACCACCTTCTTCTTCTGATACATACCGTCTCCTCGCTCCACCCGGATGGGCCAATATTAACTGACAGAAGAATATCACATCATGCGCATACCTCAAGTGGTAATTTTCAGGTCGCGGACCCAAACAAATCTCTTTTCTCTGAAATCCGGCTATGTTACACTCTGTCCCGCGCATGGGTACCGGTAGACGGCAGCCCGTTGCGGCCGTTAATGCCATGAGAATAATCGGCTCATCCAACAGCCGTTTCGACAACGTGATATTGCCTTTCGTTTTAGGGGGCCTGCTTTGCGTTGTACTTATGATCGTCAATCCCGGCTGGAATTACAACCCTGTAGGATTTGTAGACGATTCCGTCTACCTCGGGCATAGCTTCGATTTTCCCGCTCTACCCCTTGACTTTCCCGGCGCTCCAAGCGGAGACCTTCTGCCTCTGATCCTTCCGGGGGCTGCCGCGTATAAACTGTTGAGCCCGGTTTGGGCCAATCTCTCTTTCGATTTCTTTTTCTTTACGGTTTCCGTATGCTTCTTCTATTTCGTATTGCTGAAAACCATTGGAGTGCGAGGCGCTATTTTCGGGGCAGTCGCACTTGCCACTTATCGCTATTTCCTTTTTGCCACGGGTTCCGATTACACAACGGGAAAGGTCGTCGCATATCTGATCCTGTCGCTTTTTGCCATAACGAAAGCCGGCTTTGCAGATGACCGCTTACGCAGGCATGCCTGGTCGACCGTCACAGGGTTCTTCTGTTCGCTTATGGTATACACTGCGATCCTCGGCCTTGTTTACATCCCCGCCCTTCTCCTTTTCTACGTCCTTCTCACCGGCCGAAAAAAGAGGTTAGCCGGCGTTCTGGCGCAGACATGCAACTCCTGTCTTTTTATGCTTGCCGGGTTTATGCTCGGGACCGTTATGCTCGGGGGCGTGCATTTTACATATGCTCATACTTTTTGGTTCTTCACCAATTCCATCAGAAAACTCTTCTTTATCCTGTCTTCTGAAAGGTGTATCAAAGGTTATGGGTGGATTGCCGGAGCAACATGGCTCGTCCTCCCTGCAAGCGTAACCATCGTAAGCCTGATTGGTCTGTTCCGCACCTTCCATGCCTCCGGGTTGAAGCATCACATTGTCCGAAGTTTTTATCTCATGAATGCCCTCGTTTTGGCTGTTATGGTTTGCTTGTACCTATTCAGGAACCAGTAAACGGTCTGCACGTTCGTCTATTTCAATCAGACGATGCCATTTACCTTTCTTTCCCTGGCAGCTCTTTTCAGCGGAAAACTGGATATGTTGGAGAAGAGAAGTTTCATTCGCCTTATGACAGGTCTTCTCTTGTTCCTTTTGGCTATACACTTCGCGGGCAGATTCAACTACTCCGTTGCCTCCACCGGTTTCGGGTCAATTCTATTCCTGTTTTTCCTGCCGCCGTTATTGGGGTTGTCGCTGCTCCTTGCGGAAAAATACTGGAAGCCCGGAATGCTTCTTGTTTGTCTTCTATCGTCGATAGTGTGGATCAACGTTTTTTGTCAGCCCCCAGGCTTCTCCAGGCTGGCCAAGCTGCATGGGCTTACCTCGAGAAAGCAGGCCTTTGTAGCGACAATCGAATGGCTGCGGAAAATGGACGAGATCGACCCTGCGCGGCGGCTCTATTTATTGTACGATAAATATGAAGCGTTCGGTCCATATTATACGCAAATGTCGGCTGCTTCTCACTTATGGGCCCTTCGGGTCGTGACCGAATCGCTGCCGGACATTCGACCCGTAGACGGTGGAGCCCGTATGCCTAAAAAAGGGTCGATAATGGTCCTTTCGGTCCGGCCCGATCCCCTTAATAAAATACCGCTCCGGTTGGAAGAGAAGCTATCTTTCACGCTGTCGAGGGTTGTCGTTTTTACATTCCAAAAGAACACCTTTTTTGCCAATATTTATGAAATCCATACATAAGAAGGATAGTTCAAGGTCGCGAACGGGGAAAGGAGCGGCCGCCGGGGGGGTGGCAAAAAAAAGCGTGAGCGCCGGTTATAGGCCGGGCTCACGCGTGCGGCAAACCTTATCAAGAACTGCGTATTACCTACTTCGACTCTGCCGGATGCCGGCTCACCCCAATTAGTACATACGTTTGCAATGGGAGCCCTTAACCCAGCTCGCAACATCCTTTGATTTGTTCTGACCGAAGTCTTTTTCTGCCTTATCTACCGGTTGCATGTCAACTACGTCTGTCCTGTAGACATTATATTTTTTTTGCCCCTTGCCTGGATGGTCGGGATTAAGCTTTATAACCGCAGCACCCATACCGAGAGGGCCTCCATGTTGCGCACCGGTAGCCATGTAGAAGAAGATCTTGCTGGCAGTTTCCGTCAACGCGTCGATTTTTTCTAGTATCTCGGCCTCAGTGAAAATGGTGGTCTCCAGGCTTGCCCTGTTCCTCTCTTCCAATTTGACCTGCTTCGACCCCTCATCGAACCATCCATCGTAGATTATCAAGTCCGGGCGCCCATCAAGAGACGTGTAGTCCTTCACCTGTATTTTCTTGGCCTGCGCCTCAGACTCGTCAAAAACCCTGATCTGTAACCCCGTTTCCTGATTTGCGCTCTTCTGCACCACAGCCTTGAGAAGCCCCGCCAAAACGGGGTCCATTCCCGTTTCCGCCGTCAAATGCTTTTGCACCAGCTCCGTTAGTGCCCGTGGTCCTGCCAGCTTCTCTTGCCTCACGTCCTCCTGCACCGACTTTTTACTCCAGAACATCTCTTGTGCCTCCTTTGAGCTTTACGAAAACGGCAGAAACCTGAGAGTGAACTGTACCAGCCTAAACACAACTATACACTTTGTCAACCGCTATCTTGTATCAACAAGTATACTATCCGGGCCGAACAAGATGTTCTCATTTTGTTATGTCGGTGGGGAGTTGACTCGATGGGGGCTTTGTAGCTAATGCCGGGAGGTCCGCCACGATCCCAGGCGCGAGTTTAGCCATCAGGAGCGCCCCTAACCCTTCCAGGACTCCACCGCCCGAATCGCTGCCGCCAAGGACCAAGGTGTTGGGTGTGAACGGAACGGTGCTTTTCGAGAGAGCCTCGACTGCGTTCACTAGAGCGGTGGCCCCCTGACCCAATGCCGCGACCTGTTTTTGGTAGGCCTCTGCCCTGGCCAAGCCGATGGCTCTCACCTGAGCGCCTTGAGCAGCGCCGGTCCGCTCGATGTAAGTGGCCTCGCCGTCGGCCTCGGCTTTGCGAGCCTCGGCGTTATTCTTCTTGATATCGACACCCACTGCGGACTGAGCAAGGCCCGCCTGCATGTCGGCAGTTCCCTTGGCCTTTTCGGTTTCGACGCGTTGGTCCTGGGCCTGCCTCTGCATCTTGAAGGTCTCAACTTCCTGGTGAGCGACCTCGCGCTGAGTCAGCACCGTGACCAACGGCTCCGGGTAAATCACGTCCTGGATATAGACGCCCCGAGTCTCGATTTCGTACTCGGCGAGCTTTTCTTGTATATACTGGAACGCTTCCTCCTGAACAATTTGGCGTGTCTGGATAAACTTGATCGCTTCCATGCCGCCTATCTTGTCGCGGAAAAGGTTGCCGACAGCCGCTTGCAGGACTTCGTTGACCAGGTTTTCCATTGAACCGACCATGGAAATAACCCGGGGCGCCTTTGTGTCCGGGACGTGGATAAGCACCTGGAGATCGATGGAAAACACAAAGCCCTCATTGCTTTTAGCGGTGATAGGCTCGAGACGCGCATCGAGCCCGTGAGCCCCGGTGACATCTTTAGCCCAGTCGAGTTTGAGGATAGCCGTGAGGACCACCTTGGCGTCGTAAATTCTGGGGTTTATGGGATATTTTCCGGTTCTCAATGCTTCTTGCCAGATACCCTGGTGTCCGGGTCGCACCAAACTCCCGAACTTGAAACCTACGCCTGAAATATCCTGAGTCGGCAAACCGACGTAGGCTTTAATGACGCCGACCTGGCCTTGTTCGACAACCAGCATGGGGACCTGTTCAACGCGTACCAGGAACGGGTTCAGGTTATACGCGCCGTAAAGAAGCGGGTCGTGCTGGAGGCCTATTTTTCCACCAGCATCCAAAAACTTTTGGAAATCCTGGTAGTTGTTGTGCAGGTCGTTTTTGCTCCCAAGGATTAGCCCCATTAATTGGAAGTCGGTGACGTCTGCTTTCTTTTCAAGCTCTTGGATGTCCTCAAACTTTCCGAGCCGGCTGGCGATGGCGCCGGCCGGAAGCGGCTCGCCATCGAGTGTCGTGACGATGCCTATCATGTCGAGGACCCTTCCGCCCTCAGCGGGTTTTGGCGCAATACGGGTGACCTCCAGTTGCATTGCTTCAAGGCCGAAAGCTGCGACCGTAAGCCCGTCTTTTGCCTGGGCAAGTTTCCTGTATTCATCGGAAACCGGCACGCCAAAGACCTGAGGCTTGGTAATGACCAGGAAAGCCACGGGGTGAATCGGAGCCAGCGTGCCCGGAGAAAGAACCGGCCTCTGAACGCCTTTTTGGCCGCCCTTCTCGATGAAAATTTTGAGGTCCGTGAAATTACCGAACTCGGGTTTGTATACGCCCGATTTTGCGCCGATAGGTGTCGGCTCGCCGACTTGTGCGATCACCACGCCGATTTGGCCTGCGGGCACCTGAACCCAGGGATGTTTCGTGACGTCGTAAACCAGGCAAAGCTTGAAACGGAGGCCAGGCATAAGTAACTCGGCCTGGTAACCGGCCTCACCCACGAAAGCCACCGGGTTGTTGCCGGGCAGTTTTGCTCCAAACCGTTTACGGACCAGTCCGATCTGGGTCGGTCCGATGCTGTAAATAGATTTAAAAGAGACCGCTGCCATGAAAAGCACCAGCAAAACGCCCAGCGCCTCAAAAAACCCAAACAAACTTATTTCTGTCATTGCTGCCTTCCCCTTTGTTGCACGAGCTGCGCTATAACTCTGCGGCTGTATTTAACGCAGGATTGATCTGCGACTTCTGTCAGGCCCGCCCGCAAACGGTCCATTAACGGTGGCGCGCTCAATTGAGATATTGATAATAAAGGGGTTTGAGAAAACGAGAGGAATCTTGACTGTCGGCCCGTCTATTACATTATCTATTACTATTATAAGCCTTATTATCGCAGTGCGCAACGCGGGTGTAGCCGATGATCGATCGTGGGTGCAGGCCCGAATTGCCGCGTTGGCGATCATTAAGCAAACTGTCCGGTATCAGTTGCAGGCGGGGATTGGAGGCCAAACTTTATCGGGACTTACAGCACTTATCCACGAATGTAAATACAACAGGACAGGTTTACGGTAACGGCCTTGGCGCAGCGACGACCCTGAACGCAGTCCCCAATGCCGGACAGATAGCATGGTTGCTGAGCCAATATGGCGCCCCCGCCCGCCCGCCGCCTTTAGCCGGGGCACTTCTGTAAGAACAGGTGCGCCTGTAGCGCTGCTTTGGCGCCTTCGCCTGCTGCTACTACTATCTGTTTCGCCGGCACGCTCGTCACGTCGCCGGCTGCATACAGGCCGGAGACGCCTGTCTCGCACGAGCAGTTTATCATGATCTCCCCCAGCTCGTTCAGCGTCAGGAGGTCGCGCACGAAATCACTGTTGGGGATCAGCCCGATCTCAACGAATACGCCCGTCACAGGGACCGTCTTCTCCGCCCCGTTTTTCAAGTCCTTGATGCGGATGCCGGAGACGATTCCGTTCCCCATCACCTCCATCGTCTGGTGCTCCAGGGTCACGTCGATGTTGGCCGCCTCGGCCACCTTCTCCCTCAGGACGGGGTCGCCCGTAAGGCCGGTCAGCGATATGAGGTGGACGCTGCTCGCGATCTTCGACAGGTCGATAGCCGCCTCCATCGCGGAGTTGCCCCCGCCGATCACGGCCACCTCCATGCCCGCAAAAAGCGGCCCGTCGCAGACCGAGCAATAGGTGACGCCCTTCCCCCGCAGCATCTCCTCGCCGGGCACGCCCAGCATCCGGGGCCGCTTGCCGCTGGCTACGATGACCGTCCGGCCCTGGTAGCGCTCGCCGTCCTGGTCAGTCACCTCGAAGCCGCCCCCGTGCACCTTGGTCAGCGATTTGACCGTCTTACCCGTCTTGATGTCTATGGGAAACTTGCGCACCTGCTCTTCGAACTTGGCGATCAGCTCGATCCCCTCGATGAACTGGTAGCCCATGTAGTTCTCTATACCGAGCGTCCAGCTCCACCTGCCCGCCTACTTCTTTGGCGATAAGGAGCGTCTGCTCTTTCTGGCGCGCTGCGTAGACGGCCGCCGTCATGCCGGCCGGGCCCGCGCCTATAATTATCATGTCGTACATCACCCCTCCCCCTTATCTTAAGCCGCCGGCCCCCTTGCTCACGCCGCCAGGCCGAGCGCTTTCTTCAGGCGGTCCTCCTCGAAGCCGATTATCATCTCCCCGTCGATGAATATAACGGGCACGCTCATCTGCCCCGTCTTTTTTACCATCTCATCCCTCGCCGCCTTGTCCGTCGTAACGTCGATGTCTTGAAAGGAGACGCCCTGCTCCCCGAGGAACTGCTTCAGTCTCTTGCAGTGCGGGCAGGTAGAGACCGAATAAACGAGAACTTTCTTTGCAGCTTCCATTGCGCGCCTCCATCATTCATAATGACAAAAAGGTCCGGCTGGTTTATCTTAAATATTATCGTCCGCCGCCAGGTTGTCAACGTAATTCGCGCACGGCCTGGAAAACTCGGGCGCGCGGCTAAAGGGGGATAGAAGACTGCATGGCTTCCATATTCAAGGCATACGACATAAGAGGGCATTACCCGGACGAAGTCAACGAGGAGGTCGCCTTCAGGATCGGGGCCGCCTACGCCAGGCTGCTGGAGGCGAAAAGGATAGTGATCGGCTACGACATGCGCCTTTCGTCGCCCACGCTGGCCGAGGCCTTCGTCGAGGGGGTCGCCTCTACGGGCGCATCCGTGACGGACATCGGCATGGTGACAACACCTCGAGCTCTATTTCGCCATCATAGACGGCGGATATGACGGCGGGGTGGCGGTCACCGCGTCGCACCTGCCGCAGGAGTCGAACGGCTTCAAGCTGTGCAGGGAGAAGGCCATACCTCTCTCGGGCGACGCCGGGCTGCCGACGCTCGAAAAGATGGTCGCCGGGATGGGCGGGGCCACGGCCGGGCCGGTCGAGACGGGCCAGTGCATCCACAAGTCCGTGCTGCCCGCGTACATCGACCGGATCAAGAGCTTTGTCCACGAGCCCGCCCCCATCAAGATGGTGATCGACGCGGGCAACGGCGCCGTCGGACCGGAGGTGCTGCCCCTTACGCAGCTATTTCCCATGTGGGACGTGACGTCCATGTATATGGAGCCAGACGGCCGCTTCCCGCATCACGTGGCCAACCCGCTCGTCCTTAAGAATACGGAAGACCTGCGGGCGGAGGTGGTGCGGCAGAAGGCAGACATCGGCATCGCCTTCGACGGGGACGCGGACAGGTGCGGCTTCGTGGACGAGAAGGGCGAAAAGATACCCGAAGACCTCGTGACTGCCCTGATAAGCCAGTTTTATCTCGCCAAGTCGCCGGGCGCGACTATCCTGTACGACCTGCGGTCGAGCCGCGCCGTGCCGGAGATCATAGAATCGCTTGGCGGGCACGCAGTCAGGACAAGGGTCGGCCACGCATTCATCAAGGCCGGGATGAGAGAGAAAGACGCGATCTTCGCGGGCGAGCTTTCGGGCCATTTCTACTTCCGCGACGCAGGCTTTACGGACAACGCCCTGATGGCCATGGTGCAGATGCTCAACCTTCTGGCGCTCAAGCGCGTGCCCGTCTCCACCCTGATCGCGCCCCTGCGGAGATATTGCGCGACTGGCGAGATCAACATGGAAGTCGCCCACAAGGATAAGATTTACAAGGCGTTGGAGAAGAAGTATGCGGACGGCACGCAGGACCACCTGGACGGGCTCTCGGTCGATTACGACTCGTGGTGGTTTAACCTGCGGGCATCTAACACGGAGCCGCTGATACGGCTGAACCTGGAGGCGGCAAACGCGGATGAGATGGACGCCCGGAAGAACGAGGTGCTCAACGCCATACGCGAGGCAGACCCGCATATGGAATTGGAAGCTTAGCTTGGACTATGGCCGCGAGGTTTTCGACGGATTTCGCGTTGCTTTTCGAGGAAGCGAGCCGGAGCGTATAAAATAATAGCCGGGTACCCGCGCTCCGAGCTTGCTAGCGCGGGTGGCAAGTGAGGACTCGCGACCGAGAAAACGACGCGAAGGACGCGAAAGGATCGCGGCCCTTACCTTACCGGGTATGCGGCTATACAGACCCAGTAGGTGGTCTCAGAGGTATTGTTGACCAGCCGGTGGGGCTCGCCTGCAGGGATCCAGATCGCGTCCCCGGGCTTCACCTCTTTCTCCTCATCGCCCACCTTCATCAGCCCTCCGCCGGACAGGATGAAATAAATCTCCTCAACCTCATCGACGTGCTCCTCGATGGTATTGCCCGCGGGCAGCGCAGCCCAGGCAAAGAACTCCATCGACCGCAAGTGCTCTCTGGTAAGCACCATACGCGCAACACCGCCCCAGTGGGCCCTGTAGGTCGTGCCCCGCACTACCGGGTCGTCTATGTTCCGTATTAACATGGCAGCATTATAGCACGGATGCGCAGCATAACGAGTGAATAACCGGCAATACAGCCCGTCCGACGCCGCCGGGTCTATTGAAACCCGGCGTGTTCTGATATAATTGGATTATCATTGCGAGGGGGCAGATTTAAAGGAGATGCAAATGAAATCATCCGGAATGACGGCGGAGGTGTTCCTCACAGCCTTCAGGACACTAAAAAGAACGGAACAGGACGCCTTTTTTGGTGAAATGCTGAAAGACAGGCGCTTACGGGAAGACCTGATCGATATAGCAATCGCCGAGGAGCGTTCCCGGGACAAAGCCAAACCGTTCAGGCAAGTGCTTAAAGAGCACGGTGAGTAGTTGGAATACACCGTCTCGATAGCAGCGAGGGCGGAGAAAGAATTTTCCGCGCTCCCATCACCGGCCCGTAGCCGCATTGGTAGAAAGATACTTTCCCTCGAAGACAATCCGAGACCATTCGGCTCAGTAAAACTACGGCAGACAGAATACTATCGACTAAGAGTGGGGAGTACCGGATCGTCTACTCGATCAATGACAAGAGCAACGTAGTTAAGGTCCTTTCCATAGCGCACCGTAAAGACGTTTATCGCTGACCCGGCCGGCCGATCGGCCTCCGTCTGGCTCAACCCGTTCTATTCAAACCGGACCGATTTTGATATAATTGAATCATCACACAAGGGGGGCAGGATGGAGAGAATAGTCAAAGTCCATATCGAGAAATTGCCCGAGGGCGTTTATCTCGCCACATCCGATGACATTCAGGGACTGGTAGCTCAAGGCAGGACGGTCTCCGAAACCATGGAAATCGCAAGGGACGTCACGCGGAAGCTGCAAGATGCGCAGACAACGGCATCCCCTGCCGGGCACTAGTATCTACCCTTGTACGTTAACGTCCTCGAAGCGTCACTTGTGAACGCCCGGTTCGCGAGAAAGCAGGCCAATGACCGACCAATGGATGTTTTACACCAGAGAAGCTATAACTCAAATAGAATTTGCCGAGCGATCCTGGACCGCATTTTTAGATGCCGAAAAGGGTGGAGCGATATTCGATATTTTTCTGCATTTACAGCACTTTCTGAATCATGCTGCAATTGTTGGCAAGATATTGAACCGTTCCGACGATAGTAGGCGTCAACAAGAAGCCTCGATCCATATTGACCTGTCTGGAATAGATTTAAAACCATTTCGCAAGCTCCGGAACCACCTGGAACATTTCGACGAACGGCTAGACAAGTGGATATCCGAACATGGCTCAAGCGCTTTTTTCGATATGAATATCGTGACGGGGACAAGGGGCTTCCCTTCGAAAGCATTCTTACGCGCGATAGACGGGCACATCTACAAGTTCCATGGCGAAAACTACGACCTTGACCAACTTCATGCTATCCTTCTTGCTATCCGCGCAAGACTGCCGGACAAACGATGACCACTAGACAACACACAGCGTCGCACATGCCGATCGACGCTATCATATTCGACCTGGACGGCACGCTTGTCGATACCTCTCTCGACATCACCGCCGCCCTGAACTACGCCGTTGCCCCTTTCGGCATACCGCCCGTCTCCGTCGCTGAGACCATCACCCTCGTAGGCGAGGGCTCGAGGGCGCTCATTGAAAAGGTCCTCCGCGCCAAGGCGCCCGGCATGGACTTTTCCGCAGTCCTCAAGAACTTCATCGCATATTACAGCGACCACGTGGCCGACCACGCAGCGCCCTACCCCGGCGTCGCGGCAATGCTCGCGGCGCTGGCGCCGATAAAGAAGGCCATTGTCTCGAATAAGCAGGAGTCGTTCTCGGTCCGCCTCCTCGACGCCCTCGGCCTCCTCAAGCACTTCGATTATATCTCCGGCGGCGATACGGCATCCGAGAGAAAGCCGTCGCCCGTGCCCGTCCTGGAGGCCCTCACCCGCCTCGGAGCGGAACCGCACGAAGCCCTGTTCGTCGGCGACAGCATCTTCGACATGACGGCGGCGAAGGCAGCGGGCGTACGCAGCGTCGCGGTCCTCTACGGCTTCGGTCCGAAGGGTTTTTCGCAAGGAGCCGACTACACGATCGACCGCATCGACGAGCTTGTCGATATCGTCAAAAAGCTGAACGGCTGAAGGTCGCGGTATCAACCCGCTCGCACCCTAATAAGGCAAGACACCCCTCACCCTGCCCTCTCCCCCAAGGGGAGAGGGGAACAGAAAAAGGGGAGAGGTAAAAGGAAAAAGCAGTATCCCACATTGCTCCATCGTATAACCCGCCCTTACCGCCGCCCAACAAATCCGCAGCGTAGCTGCTCCGTTAGCGGCGGTCGCGGTCGGAGGAGCGCCGCTATCATTGGGGCTCAGCGCCCCCTCGTTAGGAGGAGCATCATATTGAATGATACGTCGGAGGGCGCAAGGCGAGCAGGGCGCCGCATCCTTCATATCAGTTGAAAGTAGGTTTGCCGGGTGCCCGCACGGTAGAAAGCGTGTTGAAAAGGTGCCACTGTGCATGCGGGTGGTCCGCAGCAGGCGCGAGTCCAGCCGCCCGCAGTACTCCGCAGTGGCTTTTTTTTGCTGTTAGCTTTTTATCCAAACGCGATCAGATTTACGGGCCTACGCCACCCGTCGCTACAGGCCCATGTACGCCGCCGGCGTCTCTGTCGCCGTCCGCATCACCGCCTTTGCATCGAACCCTGCCGCGATCAGGCGCGCCGCAGCATCGGCTACGGTCATCGACCCGCCGATGAGCCGCCCCCCTTTCATCGGCGCAGCTCCCTCTCCGCCCGGCGTAGTCACGCGCACCGAATCGGAGACTAGCATGAGGCGTCCGGGGCCCTTCATCCGGAAGAGTATCTCCAACACCCTCGGATGTACGTGCGCAAGGTCGCCGATGAATTCGACGAAGACGTGCGGGTTGACGACGGCGAAGCCGGCAAGCCCCGGCTCTCTGTGGTGGAAGGAGCGCATGGCGTTAAACACATGGGTCACGCCCGATGCACCGGCATGGAAACCTGCTTCGGCCTCTGCGTAAGTCGCAGTGGAATGGCCCATGTTGACCCTGACGCCGCTTTCCGCCGCGAGCCTGATAAGCTGCCGCGCGCCGGGCAGCTCCGGGGCGACCGTGACTGTTCGCACGATGCGCTCGTAACCCTCGACGAGCATCTTCCAGGCAGCAGTGTCCGGCACGACGAACGAGGCGGGGTCGAGGGCGCCGCATGCGGCCGGGTTGAGGAAAGGCCCTTCCAGGTGGACGCCCAGGAGCCTCGCGGCGCCGGGCAGGGCGGTGCGCTCCATTGCGGACGCGACCGCGGCCATCCGCTCGCGCATCATCGCTATGGGCGCGGCACAGAGGGATAGGACGATAGCGCCCGCGCCCGCCATCCCGTGCGCCTGGGCGATGGCGAGCATGGCGGCCGGGTCGGCGTCCTGCGTGTCGAAGCCGGCCAGTCCGTGCGTATGCAGGTCGATGATCTTCATAACTGCCCCCTTCTCGAAAGATAACATAATCGCATCGCGCGTTGAAGCAAATCATTAAGGTCCGTGATGCTTCTTTTTGACTTGGGGTCCGGTTCGTTATATCCTCCATCTTATGGACGGCGAGATAGTGCGGCTCGGTAAGTGGGGCCGGGAAGGGGTCGAGGCACTGCTGCATGACGCCTCCGCCATAGCCGATGCGGCGGCCAGGATCGATTTCATCTCCGCCGCATTTGCAGGCGTGCCTTATAGCGCAGGCACGTTGCCGGGTCCGCAGGACGGGCCGGAGCATCTCGTTATCGATCTTTCGCAGGTCGATTGCTTCACATACATAGACTACGTGGAGGCCATGCGCCTTTCCGCCTCATACGACGCATTTGCGGCCAACCTGGCGCGCGTCAGGTACAAGAGGGGCAAAATCGCCTACGCTGCGAGGCGCCATTTCTTCACGGACTGGGCCTCTACGTCGCACGTGACCGACGTTACGGCCGCAATCGGCGGCAAGCACGCCAGGACGGAACTCAAGGTGCTCAACCGCAAGGCGGACGGCAGCTTGTTCGTGCCGGGCATACCCGAAAAGCGAAGGCGGGTCGCCTACATCCCCTCGCCCGCCGCAGGCTTAGAGGCGGCGGCCGGGCTGCGGACGGGCGATTACATAGGCATATACGCGGAAGATCCCGGACTCGACGTCACGCACACCGGCATTGCGGTCATTAAAGGGGGGAAGCCGATTTTCAGACACGCCTCGCAGGTCGAGGGCAAGGTGATCGACGTGCACTTCATTTCCTACCTCGCCGCCAAACCCGGCATCATCGTCCTGCGGCCGCGATAACATATCCGCAATTACAGCAACTTAGCGTACACTCCTGCTCCACTGTCTCACCTGTGAACTCTATCTATTCAATTATACAGCAGTGCATCATCGTTGATAAGACGGGTGCTTTTCATTTCTTTCGGTTGTATAATTGATTTATATCGTCGTGCACATTACCGGAGGTGGGACAATGAGACGGTTTCTGCTAATTACATTAATATTGACGGTCTGCGTCTCGGGCATCATGACCACCCCGTCCCGCTCCTTCGGGTACGGTGGATGGGCCGCAGGATGGTTCGTAGGCGGGCTGGCCGCCGGCGCTGCCCTGGGCTACGCAGCCAGCAGGCCCTATTACTACGATTACTACCCGCCTGCGCCCGTTTACGTCTACCCGCCGCAGCCCGTTTACGCATACCCGCCGCCAACCTATGTCTATCCTCCGCCGCCATACGCGGCGCCCGCGCCAGTCCAGTCTTATATGTCGCAGCCGATGTCTTCCGCCGCCGTCCCGCCGCCGCCGCAGGCAGGGCCGCCCCAGCAGGCAGGAACAGCGTCTCAGAGCGGTGAATGGGTCACGGTCCCGGCGCAGGAAATAGGCGGGAAATGGGTGCCTGAGCACAAGGCATGGGCGCCCTCGCAATAATCATCTACCCCCGGCAAAGCCGGCGGTTTACCAGAATGAAATTATTGGGGCTCAGCGGTCCCTTCAATTGTAATTAGCGACTCTCCTGTCCATCGCGCCGGCGAGGATGTCGGACGCCTCGTCGAAGCGCTCTTCCGCAACGCACATCCAGAACAGCAGCCCGCCCTCCCCTATGCCGCTCTCGTAAAGCTCGGCAAGCTCTTCAGGCACGCCGGCCTGAGTCAGCGCGCCGGCCACGCTCGCCCCTTCCGCTTCCTGCGTAGAAGCGGCCGCATCCTGGGCTTCCGGGCCGGCTGCGCAGGTCTCGCCCACGCCGGGCAGGTCCAAAATTTTGCATTCCGACATAAGTACATCCATGCCGCTGACGCGGCCGTTTCCAGCGAGATGGGGCCTGCGGGCGCCTGCGCGCACCGCCGCCGCCTGGATTATTGCGTTCATCTCTTCCCGGTCGAATTCCCTGTCGACAAGCTCTTCCACGGCTGCGGCCGCTTGGTGGTAATCACCGAACAGGACAAAGATCGTTCGCATAGGCACCGCTCCTTTCCCCGTTCGCGGCCTGCTACGGCCGCCCCTTACCGCCCCTTTTTACGCACAGTTACCGGGGCTCAGCGCCCCCACCGCATACACTCGCTTTACCCTGCTGCAAGCAGCAGAGTAATTAAATCGTGCCGATCTCTTCCGGCTGTCTCGCCGGATGAACCCCGACGCTCTTTCGGCGAAAATCGCCGTCTCGTCTTCCCAACGCGCTTTTGAAAAGGCAAGCCGCAGGATGAGGATATTGAAGGGCTGTTAACTAAAGGGCCGGTCTTTTCGCGAACGCTCCACCTTCAATATAAGTCTTCTGCACTGCCTGTCAATGTCGGGCAAAAGAATGTTCGGGACGGGGAACGGGTGTGCGATGCGCGGCTATTTCGGGCGGTCGATACGCGGAGAGGGGCGGCTGCCGGTTTTTATGAATTCGCGGTAGTCGGCGATGATCTCGCGGTGGTCGAAGGCGAGGTCTTCGGGCAGGGAATCAGGGGAGTAGACGGCTGCGCCTTTGGCGTCGTCCGCGGCTTCCAGCATGCCCGCGCCGGTTCCGGTGTAGACGATGCTGACCGTCTGGCCCCTCGGGTCCCTCGACGGCTTGCCGTAGATGTAGAGCAGCTCCCTGAGCGTCACATCAAGCGACGTCTCTTCGCGCGCCTCGCGGACTGCGGCGGTCTCAAGGGCCTCGCCCTCGTCGACGAAGCCGCCGGGCAGGGCGTAACCGAAGGGGGGGTTGCGACGCTCGATCAAAACGATGCCGCCTTGATACTCAATAATAACATCCACAGCGATGAGCGGAGTGACCGGACGTGGCATATATATGAGTATAAGCCCATACGCCAGCCATTCTCAATAGATTGAGTATCGGGGGGCCGGGATCTTTTCGCGGCCTTCGCGCCGTTTTCTCGGCGCGCCTCCTCGACGTACTTCAACTGTACAGTCTCGTCGGGCGCCTTCGAAAAGCAACGCGAATTCCACGAAAACCTCCCGGCCCCGACCCTGTAAGACCAAAATGACAATCCCTGACCGGAATCACCATTCTGCACCTAAAAAGGGGCCTGTTTCAATAATATTTTAAAATTCAATCGACAAGAATGTTGGCCTCGGATAGAATTCAAGAGGCCCTTTTCTTGGCTATTTTCGGTGTCTTTTTAATTGCACAGGGGAGCAATTATGGCAGCAAAACGAATATTGACTGAGTCTGAAAAAACTAGGTTAGAATCATCCACGAAGAGATGGCTGGCGGAGTGCGAACGTTGGATGAGGCACTTCAAGGCGCTGCGGCCCGACCCAATGGAACAAGGGTTTCCGTCCAATGTCGACAGTTTCTTAATCAGTGCTACCTATTTTATTGTCGCTGCGGGTTGCGTTTATTTACACTGTAAAAGTCTGCTTGAAGCCAAAACGGGTTCAAAACAAACGGCCGATAAGTGGCTTGCGGATCGTCTCAAAGAACGGCCTGTATTACAGGCCTTAGTCGATCGCCGCAACTGGATCAACCATGGAGCACTGTACAGAAACCCCAATTATACGCTAACGTTTGTCCAGGTGGAAGGCGTTGACAGAACGACGGCTGATCTTGTTTATGAGGCTGCCAAGAACAAAGGCTCCGTGATTTGGAACGCTGGCAATACCTTTTGCTGGATCGCAGAAGATGAGACTATTGAACATAGCGTTACTTACTGGCAGGAGAAAGTAGTATCTGAACTATCAGAGATGGTTAGGGATATTGAGCAATAACTTGACTCCGATTCACAGATATTATCAGAGACTGTCATGGGGGATAGTAGGGGACACGTCCCTGGCACACGCATCACAGCCGCCCGGAATCCGAATATTCGGTAGTGTCTCAGTTTGACGGATTGTTTTGTTGTTGATGAGTGAAGAAGGCTACGGCCTATGTTATAATAAATATTATGCCTAAAGGACCAAGGGGGCAGAAGAGACCCGCCGATGTCATAGGCAATGCCATAGTGGTTGCCAAGATTGCTACCGGCGAGATTACTGAAGAAGCCAACGGCAAAGAGTATGCCCGCGAGGGTGGGCGGAAGGGCGGAGCACTCAGGGCTAAGAAACTATCTTCTGCCAGACGAAAAGAAATTGCTCAAAAAGCCGCCCAGGCCCGCTGGGGCAAGAAAGAAAATTAGTCCCATTTCCCCGCATAAATAAACGATTTTTGCTTTCTGGAAAATTCTTAGGAAAAAAAGGACTTGCTTTTTACACTGCTTCTCATGCAGAATATATACAGTTCTGCTGTAGGGAGATAGAAAAGGTAAGGGAGGAGGTGGTTGATTGCTAAACGAAGGTGACTTTACAAGGGTTATTGGGAAGTACTTCGAAGCGATTCAGGAGTGCATCGAGGCAGGGTTCAACCGCTGGTTTGCGGTACCCGCAGAGTTTAGGATCGCGGCGTCTCCACGTACAAGGGCAAATTTTATTCACGATTTCATTCGCGATGAAGCTCTGAGGCGTTTTTTGCATGTTCCAGAGATAGAGTTATTGGAAGTCCGGGGGCTGTTTTTGGTCAAGTTCGGGGAAGATGTATTATTGAGGTTCAAGAAGTTTGATAGGTATTTCCGTCCGCAAAATATCCCTACTGGTCAGACAAAATTGTTCTCACGGCAGGGAGTACAGGAATCCCTTTTTGGAGTTCCTTTTGCTACGAAGGTTATTGCCGGGTATCAAACGGATAAGGCACACGCTGAAATCCAATGGACGGGCATAACATGCCCCGAAGGAAAGCATCTACATTGGTACATTAACTTCGAAAAACCTTCCACCCAAGTTCTTCCTTTCCAGACTTATCAAGAAACAACACAAGAGTCTGGCCCCGTCGCAGAACCGAGGCCGAAGGAGAATTTGAAAAACAATGAGAAGAGAGGAGACAAAGAAATTTAATCCAGACATGCTGATCATGGCGCGCAAATCAAGGGGGTTAACACAAAGCGATTTAGCAACTGCTCTTGCAATGACTTCATCTCACCTATCTAAAGTTGAGGGTGGGATGACACCTTTTCCAGAATCGAAACTGGACGAATTATCGAATGCGCTCAAGTATCAGGAAGATTTCTTTTACAGGGGGGAAAGGTTCTTGGGGATAGGTCCGGCGTTTGTGTACCATAGAATGCGGCAAAGTGTTTCAAGCAAGCTAATAGAGAAGATCGAAGCACAGGTGAACGTCTACCGTATACACATTGAGAGGCTTCTCCGTTCCGTAGAAATCGCGGAATGCAAAATCCCTTCTTACGATTTGGATGAACTGGGGAACAATGCGACACCGGAAGACGTTGCACGTAACATTCGTGCCTCTTGGTTTATTCCGAGTGGTCCGATAATGGACCTTGCCCAAGTCATAGAAGCTGCGGGCGGAATTGTCATTCCATATGACTTCGGTACGATGCAGATTGACGGTGTGAGCCAACGTGTTCGGCCACTTCCGCCTTTGTTCTTCATAAACAAGAATATTCCTGGCGATAGGTGGCGGTTTTCGCTGGCCCACGAACTCGGCCACATAATTCTTCACGATAGTCCACGTCACGATATGGAAAAAGAGGCTAACCGCTTTGCGGGTGAGTTTTTAATGCCCGCATGTGACATCGGACCGTCCGTGTGTTCACTCGGCTTCGGTAAGTTATTCGATCTCAAAATGTATTGGAAATGTTCGATGCAAGCGATCATCAAACGGGCCAAAGACATGCAAACGATATCGGAACGGACTGCGTACTATCTTTTCGCCCAACTATCTAAGGCAGGGTATAGGACCAAAGAGCCGGGCGAATTTCCACGAGAGCAACCTACGTTATTGTCAAAGATTATTGAGGTATATCTGAACAAGCTTGGATATACAGCAGAGGAAATGTGTAACCTGTTGGCGATTTACTCCGGGGATTTTAATACGCTTTATGCCGATACCTCAGAGAAGCGTCATTTGAGGCTGGCAGACTAAGGGGGCACTTATGTAAAAAAATAGGGGTAAACGACCCGGTACCCAACCATCGCGTTTACCCCTGACCAATACCCCTGTAGCTCAAACGGACAGAGCGGCTCCCTCGAAAGACGCTGGCTCCGGGTTCGAGCCCCGGCAGGGGTACTCCTATATTCTATACATATTTCTCGTGAAAAAAAAGTTTTTCTTAACCTGAAAATTATGCTTGACACATAAGCATAAATTTCATATAATAAGAACATGCACAAGCTGCCCATATCAAAGCGAGTCCAAATCCTTCAGATGCTTTGTGAAGGCGCTTCCATGCGGTCTATCTCCAGAGTCGCGGACGTATCCATAAACACGGTAACCAAGCTGCTTGTGGATGCCGGTAAAGCCTGCTCGGACTATCAGGACAAGGCCCTCCGTAACCTGCCCTGCAAGCGAATCCAGGCCGACGAAATTTGGTCGTTCTGCTATGCCAAGGAAAAGAACGTCCCCGACGACAAAAAGGGCTGGTTCGGTTATGGCGGTGTCTGGACCTGGACGGCGATAGATGCTGACAGCAAACTTATCGTTTCATGGCTGGTAGCCGACCGGGGGGCAAGGGCAGCGATGGAGTTCATAAGCGATCTGGCCGAGAGGCTTCAGAACAAGATGCAGCTTACCACGGACGGCCACAAGGTCTATTTGAACGCGGTAGAAAGAACCTTCGGCGGCGAGATAGATTATGCGATGCTCCAGAAAATCTATGGGACGGAACCGGAAGGCGAAAAGAGATACAGCCCTGCGAAGTGCTTAGGGGCAGACAAGTCGATCATCTGTGGACGGCCCGACGAAGAGCACATATCAACAAGCTACGTCGAGCGGCATAATCTCACCATGAGGATGAACATGAGTCGGTTTACTCGCCTGACGAACGGATTTTCTAAGAAGGTCGAGAATCATTGTCATGCCCTCGCCCTCTGCTTCATGGCTTACAACTTTGTGCGGATTCACAAGACCTTGAGAGTAACCCCCGCGATGGCCGCCGGAGTGACGGACAGACTGTGGACGATGGAGGATATAGTAAATTTGATCGATGAGAATTCAAACTGAGACACTACCGAATATTCTTGCATAACGCCCCACAGTCATATGAAAATGAATGTTGAGTGCCGGGATGAAAAAAAGAGACCGTATCGACCTGATAGGTTTTCTGATACTCGTCGGCTGCACGCTGCTGTGGGGGCTCAACTACCCGGTGGTGAAGGTGACGAATACGGGCCTGTCGCCTGTCTTCAACTCTCTGATGCGGTCCGTCATAGCGTCTATCTGCGGCATCGGCTACTGCATCTATATCAAGCAGCCACTCTTTCACAGGGACATCAGGCTCTTCCACGGCTTCATCGTCGGCCTCCTTTTCGGCCTGGAGTTCATCTGCGTCTACGTCAGCCTCATTTACACGGACGCGGCCCGTAGCGTCATATTCGTCAACCTGTCTCCGTTCGTGGTCGCTATCGGGGCCTACTTCGTGGTGAGGGAGAAGCTGGGGACGTGGCAGATAGCCGGGCTGGTCCTCGCATTTGCCGGGGCATATTTAGTGCTGCAAGGCAAGCCGCGCTCGTGGACCCCCGCGATGCTGAAGGGCGACCTGCTCGCCATCGCCGGGGCCGTCTTCTGGGGCGCGACAACGGTCTATATCAAGAAATATCTCGCCGACCGCGTGCACCCGATCCATACGTTCCTCTACCAGCTCGTCTTCTCCGTGCCCATAATCTTCGCGGCAGCCGTAGTCATGGAACCCAGGTGGATCATCGGGCTGACGCCTGCTATCGTAGGAGGCGTCTTCTATTCGTCGGTCATCGTCGCCTTTGCGTCGTATTTGCTCTGGTTCGAGCTGATACACGCATATCCGATAACGAAGCTCTCGGTCTTCACGTTCCTGATGCCCGTCTTCGGCACTGCGGCGAGCGGCGTATTCCTCGGCGAGCAGATGACCGCGGGATTGGTGATCGGCTTATGCTTTGTCTGCGCGGGTATCTACGCGACGAACCACAGGTAATAATTTTTGTTGATTAAGGCCGCCTAAGTTACGTGAGCCCCAGCGCCAGGCCCAGATGGTACGCAGCCACGCCGCCCAGGAACGACATCACGAGCATCACCACGAACGACGCGATAAACCACTTCCAGCTCCCCATCTCCTGCTTCATCACCGCCACCGTCGCAGCGCACGGCACAAACAGCATCAGCACTACCAGGAACGCTAGCGCCGACGCAGTCCCCATAAACCTCGGCAGGACCTCCCTCAAGCCTTCCTCGCCCACGTTGTAGAGCACCGCCAGCGTGGCTATCGAGTTCTCCTTCGCCACGAGGCTCGAAAGCAGCGCCACCATCTCCCTCCACCCCAGGCCCATCAGCTTCCCCACCGGCTCGAGCAGCCTGCCCATCGACGCGAGCACGCTCGTCTCGAGGCTGCCTCCGGGGATATTCGCCAGGCACCAGATCACAACAGACGCGATGAGGATCACGCTGCCCGCGCGCTTAACGAAAGAGATAATCCGCGACCAGACGACCGCAACGATCGTGCGCGGGTCGGGCTTGTGATACAGGGGAAGCTCCATGATGAAAGGCATCGGCTCTCCTTTCATCAGCACCTTGGCAAGGGTCATGCCGGTCAGCCCGAGAACGATGATGTTGAGCGCGACGAGCAGCCAGGAGACGAGCGACGCCTGCCGGGCAAAGACGGCCGCGCTAATAAAGGTGAGCACCGCGAGCCTTGCCGTGCACGGCACGAACGGAGCGAGGAACGTGGTAAGGATGCGCGCCTTTTTCGATTCGATGATGCGCGCCCCTATGACGGCCGGCACGTTGCATCCGAAGCCCAGGCACAAAGGCAGGAAGCTCTTGCCGTGCAGGCCGATCACGTGCATGAAGCGGTCCATCACGAAAGCGCCGCGCGCCATGTACCCCACGTCTTCGAGGAACGTCAGGCAGATGAAGAATATGAGCAGTATCGGGAAGAACGTGAGCACAGAGCCGGCCCCGGCGATCACGCCGTTGACGAGCAGCCCGATGAGCCAGTGCGGCGCGCCTGCAAGCGCCCCCTCGACGAGGTGCGCGAAAGCGCCCAGGCACCATTCGAGCTTGCGCTGCACGGGAAAGCCCACCTTATACGTCAGAAAGAAGACCAGGCCGAGTATCGCAAGGAGCGCAGGCACGCCGAAGACGGGGTGCGTCAGCACGTGGTCGATGCGGTCCGTCATGAGCACCTGACCCCTGCGGAACTGTGAGACGGCTATGCGCGTCACTGCCTCGATCCAGTCATACCGGCCGCCCACGACTGCGCGCAGCGCGTCCTCGTGCTCGCTTAAGAGCCCCTGTATCTCGCCCCATGCGCTGTCGGGCAGCAGTACCTGCACCTCCCTCGATACCTCCGGGTCGCCTTCCATCAGCTTCGTCGCCACCCACCGGTCCGTGTACGGCTCGGGCACGTGGCCTTTCAGGATCTCTATCAGCCGCAAATAGATCGCCCTGTGGTCGGCAGATACGTCGGGCAGCCTGGGGCTGAAATCGACCATGTGCTGCGACGTGTCCGTTACAAGCGGGATAAGCTCTTTTATGCCCCTGTTCTTCGTGGCAATGATGGGGATTACGGGCATGCCCAGCGAGCGCTGGAGAGCGGCGATATCGATGTGGATGCCCTGGGCTTCCGCGACGTCCATCATATTGACTGCAACGACGATGGGCGCGTCAATGAGAAGAAGCTCGGAGAGCAGATAGAGGCTCCGCTCCAGGACCGCGGCGTTGGCTACGAGGACGATGACGTCCGGCCGCTCGTTGATGAGGAACTCGCGCGCCGCCCTCTCCTCTTCGGAAAAAGCGGTAAGGCTGTATGTGCCGGGCAGGTCCACGATGCGCATCTGCGCGTCGTCGCTCGTGTAGATGCCTTCCTTCTTCTCGACGGTCTTGCCCGGCCAGTTGCCGACGTGCTGCGACAGGCCGGTAAGGATGTTGAAGACGGTCGATTTGCCGACGTTCGGCTGGCCCGCAAGCGCAACGAGAAGCTGCGGCCGCTCTTCGGGCCTGCCGACCCGCGATACGAAGACGCGGGAGGCCTCGACCCTGCCCAGTGCCAGGCGCGTGCCGGAGGTTAAAACGATCACGGAGCCGCCCGTGTTGGTGAGCACCTTGACGGTTGCGCCGGGGACAATGCCCATAGACGCCAGCCGGCTTGTCAGCCGCTCCCCGCCGCCTATGGAGCTGACGACCCCTTCCTCGCCTTCATGCAGGGTAGTTACCGCCGATACGACGTTTTCCAAAACGTCTCCCTTCATCAGCGTTTATACCTGTATTTGCTGGAAAAGTCAACGCCGGCGGTGACGACGGAAGGTACAGCGCAGCCGGATATTTTCATTCCGGCTCTCTTGACATACCCCGGCCATCCTGCTTAAATATTTATTCGATACAGAGTAGGCGCGTAGCTCAACGGGAGAGCGCTACCTTGACACGGTAGAGGTCAGGGGTTCAACACCCCTCGTGCCTACCATTTTTACCCTCGGCAATTCAGTACGGGCGTTTTTTGCGCCATGCTTCGTAATCTTCCCGACCGCAAATTCTCACATAAAAATTCTCTTGACAATCGTTATACAGTGTCATTAAAATGACCACAATCTGAAAAAACAAACCATTGGCGGCCATGGGACGTAAAGCCAAGGGGCCTCTGATATACCCTTTGCGAAGTCTTCAGACGTACGGTCGAGTGGCCCGTGGTTACCCGACTGGTTATAGCAGCGGTACGGCCTTGCGCAGGGAGGCAATATGCCTGAAAAAGAATCCGTGATCAAGCTGTTTATCTCCGTTGCTTGCGCTCTCGCACTGTTTGGTCTATCCACGCGGGCACACGCCGATTGGAGTGTGGTCGGTGATTGGGCCATTACTTCTAATCCGAACGGCCAGTGGACGTATGGCTACTCACCGACAGGAGCGTCCTCAGACTTCGCGGCATTTAACGCGTCTACAAACACCGGGATATCTACATCGTGGTATCCAAACAGCGTCGGCCCCAATACCGGGCCGGTCATTTGGCAGAATACGGCCTCGTACACCCAGTACAGTGTAACGTCCGGACAGGTATCCCTTCAGGCCGGCCCCAACGGTGAATACGCGGTCGTCCGATGGACGTCGCCTATCGCCGGAACAATTACCATTAACGGCGCCTTCGGAGCGGGCGACAGCGGATCCGCAGCCTACTTTATCTACTTGAGCAACGTCCAGAGCGGCACCTGGACCACCGTTAACATCTTCTCTCAATCGCCTACATCCAACAGCGCAAGCTTCAACCTTACCGAGACGGTGTCTCAAGGGACAATGATCGATTTCATGGTCGGCCAGTGTTACATCGACGGCAACACGCCGCTCGATGCGACCATTTCACTGGTTCCCCTCCCATCGGCAATGCTTCTTTTGGCTCCGGGTCTGATAGGATTGGCAGCAATCAGGAAACGATTTAAAACACCGACCGAGCGACAATAGCGACAGAGACAGGATAAGCAAACCACAGGCAGTCAGCGGTAGCCAACTGGCCACGGGGCCGGCACATGCATTAAAAACCCCTCCGGCCTGAAAGGCCGAGTGGACGGAGTTTAGCTGTCTTTTGTTTTCCGGTACATCAAAGAGCGCGCGGTATTCTTGCCGACTTAGTCAACTACGTACCCTATAAAGCCTTACAGGGGCTTGGTTTTCAGGATTCGTTGATTGCCGCTTGAAGGACGCGAAACGATTGAAACGACGGCCATAGAAACAAGGACAATCCTACCATTACGGTATGTGAACAATTGCACACAGCAAGATTGTCACCCTTTAGAGGCAAAACCAGCGATATAACAAGACTTTCAGGTAACAGTGAAGTGCAAAATAACACATTCCGACTAGCCGCAATCCGTCCGGCCCATGGTGGGGAATAGCGAAAAGAGAGCCAACAGACTTCATCATCGTAGGAAGCATGTGAAAGATTACACTATATTGCGTAAAGCCGCAACATAAATTTTTTTAAACCCCCTTGTTTCCCCCTCGCAACCGTCGGGTCAGCCCGATCCATCTTCTGAGGGAACAATAATACGCTATCGCAAAGTAATGGAGTAACCCCCTTTCAAACCATAATGGACGTAGTTGGCTAACGTGACCTGCCGGCAATTCCGCGGAATCTGGTATTGACAATCGTTATACCCAGAGTTATCCTATAAGTATGAAGACTGCCATATCCCTGCCCGATGATATATTTAAAGAGGTTGACGAGTACGGTAAGGAGTACCGGTGCTCGCGGAGCCAGGTGTTTGTTATGGCCGTGCGGGAGTTCCTTGACCGTAGGAAATCGAAGAAGCTCCTTGAGGCTCTTAACAAGGCGTATGGGGAGGCTGAGACATCCGAAGAAAGGGCCTTACGGCGGCAGGCAAAAGCCTATCGTGCGAGGAAAGCCCGGACCGAAGCCCCTTGAGCATCCGGCAGGGGGACATATTCTGGGTCGATCTCGGCCCGCCGGAAGGGTCCGGGCCGGGGTTCAGGCATCCCTGCGTCGTTATACAGAACAACGTCTTTAACACGAGCCGGCTGAGTACGGTAGTGGTCTGCGCCCTTACATCGAATGTCGAAAGGGCGAAGGCGCCGGGAAACGTCCTGCTCAAGGAAGGCGAAGGCGGCCTGCCGAAAGATAGCGTCGCCAACGTCACTCAGATCTTAACCGTCGATAAATCGGACCTTGTCGAGAAAATAGGCTCCCTGCGCCCCGCCAGGATCAACCGGATCATCGACGGCGTCGGGCTTCTCCTCACACCGTTAGAGCTGCCGGTGGATTTATAGGTCGCTTTGCCTTTACCCTGGCTCCCGTTGACGAAAAAAAAGCAAAGGTGTAGAGTGAGGATATGGACCGATACTTACCCGCCGGGCTGCTGACGGCTTATGGGCGCGAAAATGCGGGCACTCAACGAAAAGGGGGAAAGTGATGGGCGACAAAAGCAAGAAGGACAAGGATAAGGGCGCAAAACAAAGCGCTGTGAAACAACAGCAGAAAGCGAAAGCTAAAAGTGATAAACAACCCAAGAAATCTTGACAAAGATCATGGCGCCGCCGGGTTCACCTGCCGAAAGCGCCCATGATGAAACCGGAAAACGAATGGTTTCCCTCAGGCTGTACGTAGGCAGGTTGGGCAAAGCCGGATGTCTGTCCATATAATTCCAATCGAAAAGCTGACCCCCGAAGCCCTGCGGGGCGTTATCGAGGAATTTATTTCAAGGGGGGGCACTGATTACGGCGAAACAGCGGCCTCACCGGAAACAAGCTTCAGACAGGTAAAACATAAACTCGAAAAGGGATTGGCAGTCCTTGTTTATGACGACGAGACGGAAACCACCAACATACTCCGGGCTGATAATGCCGATATACGAAGGATCGAGGCCGAATAAGCAGACTCGTAAGTGAAGCCGGTAACTTTTTCCACGCAAACCTGCACGCCGTTTAGGGACGACTCTTTCGAATTAAGTCTCAATCACCTTCAAACCCAGGAACCTGACCATCGGGTCGAAGTCGCGGTCATCGTGCAGTAACGGCAAATCGTGGTGGATGCAGAAAGTGCCGATCATGACATCGATTGTCTTCCGCACGGTCACACCCTTCTTGCGAAGGGTCCTGTAATTAATTGCAGCTTCCAAAGCCAGGGCGCGGCCGCCCATTGTCAGGAACGGCAGGCGATGAAGAAGGTCTCTTGCTGTCCTGAAGTCCTTATCGTCCTGAAACCCCTGGAGCACCTCGGTCAGGACCAACTCGTTTATGACGAAAGGGACATTTCCGGCTGAGGCGTCGAGCCAGTCCGTACGGGACGTCTTTTTGCCGTTGAAATAGTCGATCCAGACCGGAGAATCGACGAAGATCATTTATCCAGCCGCATTTCGTGCAGGTTGCCGGTCCATTTGAGCTTTCCCCGGAAAGCCCTCAGCCTTTCCTGGTCCTTAACCTGAACAAGCAGTCTCAAGCCCTCTTCTATGGTTTCCTTCTTTGTCTTCTTTCCCGACGCCTTAAGGGCGGACGCCATCAAAACGTCATCTATTATCACGTTGGTTCTCACCTGTCGCCTCCCATGTGTATCACTATCATCTATTATACACATTATTGCAATTGTTTGAAACACGGCGGCCCCTGCCGTCGGGTTTGTGGGCACCTGCCTCGCCCGCGCCGTGAAGGTGCGCCTGCCGTAGACATGCCCTATATTAGACCGTACAGAGCAAACGTCTACGAACGTACGGAGGCGCTGTATGAAAGGCATTGAGGTAAAGAACTTTGATGTGCCGGACGAGACGAGGAGATTCGATAAGGGCAAGGTCGAGTTAATCAATGTCAACGGGCGTACGGTCGGGCGGGCTACTTTAGAGCCGGGATGGAAATGGTCGGAATCGGTGAAGCCCCTGGCGAAAACAAAAAGCTGCGAGGCCCCCCATTTCCAATATCATCTTTAGGGCATCCTTCATGTCAAAACGGACGACGGCACGGAAAAGGACGTGAGAGCCGGAGAGGTTTCGATGCTTGGTCCCGGTCATGACGCATGGGTGGTCGGCAATCAACCGGTAATACTGATCGATTTTCAGGGCATGGTAGATTATGCCAGGCAGTAAAAACAGTGGGTGTTAATACGGTTTCACCGGTCCCGGGGATTTTAGTTATCCGCTTGCTTTCGGGCTTCCAGCAAAGTCTTGTCTGCTATGAGCTTCGCAAGGGCTTTGTCGTGGCTTGACCATAGGCAGCCGGGGTGGGTCGCCGTAATACCGAATTCGGTTATCTTATCGGTTATCTTGACGATAACGACCTTTACGGTCGTATCCTTGCTCTTCGCTTCTACGAGGCCCCCGTTTTCATGCTCCGTCCGCTTGCTCAGCGTGACATCGATATCGAGGCTCAGCAGGGCTGTTATGGACGCGTTCCATGTCTTGTCAAAAGATACGTCGATGGCCTCCTGGGCATCCGCCTTATTGACCTGGCCTTGCAGCTCCGCCCCTTTGAGGACCAGTCCGGCCCCGCCGATAACGGCCGTGGTTGCCGGGGCGGCAAGGTAGACGCATGCCTGTAGAGACAGGCATGCGCCGGCCAGCAACAGAGCACAACAGGTAGCTTTCATCATAGTTGTCACTTATGTGCGTGTCCGTTTCGTTCGTCATTTTTGCTTTCTTCTTCCCGACCGCATCCAAAGACGGCCGTCGAGCCAACTATCCTAACCCACTGCAACTCATCCGTCAAACCGTTGCCCGGCTATTACTGCCGCCGAAGCGGTATATATTGATTATATGCCTCCCGGAGTCCAGCGCAAAGGTAAAGGCCGACAAAGCGGCCGGACGGGAGCTGTACGCGCCCGTTTCCTCTTTCTTTCTTGCCGCCCGGCTGTTATCTTATAACAGACCCTTTAAGGAGACCTGAAATATGCCTATCTATGAATACCGTTGCGGCAAATGCGCCGAGACATTCGAAGTGATCCATAAGGCGGATGACGACTGCAAAGACTTGCAGTGCCCGAAATGCGGGAGCGGCGCACCTGAGCGCCTCCTGTCCGTATTTTGTTCGGGGGGCTCGAAAGGCCCTGCCGGCGCTGCCGCAGGCGGCCATTCCTCGCCGGGCCATAGCTGAAGCTCCTGCTAGGGAGTCGTGACTCCCTTTTTCGTCGCCCGGTCGCACAGGCTACTCCAACATCTTCGCTACGGCCTTGCCGTACTCCTGGCAGGCCCGTATGCCGTCGGGCGTCTTGATTACATCGGCCATGACGTCGAACGGACCCAGGTCCGTCATCTTCATCCCGAGCTTCGATTCCATTACCTGAAAAATGCGCTCGGCTGCCCCGCCGTCGCCGCTGCTCGGATGGGACCGTGGGCTGAATGCGCCCCCCGCCTTGCCCTGTAAGCCGGCCCTTCCTGCAACGTCGAGTAGAGATGCAAAGGCCTGCGGCATGTCGAGGTGGTATGTAGGGCATCCGAAGATATACGCGTCGTACCCGGCTAGGTCACGTTCGGCCGTTACGCCGGAAGCCTTCCGAACATCCACTGCAAGCCCCGATATGCGCACCCCTTCCGCTATGTATCCGGCCATCTGCTCCGTAGTGCCTGATGCGCTCAGGTAGACGATCAGCACCTTTGCCATATAAGGTCTCCTTGGGGGAAAAGTGGTCCTCAAAAGAAGTATAATGCCTTGGACGCTCAGCGGCTATTAAGCGGGGTCTCGTCGCCCGTCATGGAAAACGGCCGGCGGGAAGCGCGCGCCTCCCGCCGGCCGTACTTGCACGGTTATCGGCTCATCCGCCCGCTGTCATGGTGAAGGTGACGACTGCCGCTTTTGCGTCGCCCGTCGGAGGGAACGTCCATTTCTTCATCGCCTCCAGGACGTCCTTCTGCCAGGCAAATGCACCCTTCAGGGCCTTCGCAGCCGTCACTGCGCCGTCCGGCCCTATAGTGAGCCTCACCGTCAGCTTCGAGGCATTTGCCGCATCCAGGAGATACTTTTCAAAGCCTGCCGCCTGCTCGTTCAATATCTTCGACACCGCCTCTTTCACGAGTGCCCCTGATATCGCTACATCGCTCACGGCAAGCCTTGCTCCTGCGTTCGCGGCCCCGCCGCCTGTCCCCGCGTCCGCCTTGGCCTGCGTGTGGCCTGCCTTCGCCTTCAAGGCTCTATAGCGCGGGCCTGACCATCCACCCATATTGAGGCTTTGATCCATGGCCCCGCCGGGGGCGGGCGCATAGGCAAGCGCCGGGTAGGCCGGGCCGCCTGCGCCGACGGCATAGTCGGATACGCCTTCGGGCAAGGGAAGCGGCTGTTTCACGGAGACCGGCTTGCCGTCCTTCGAGCGCGTTTGCGTGTCCACGGCGACGAAGGATGTGTACGGCGTAAGCAGGTTGTACCGCAGGCCGAGGTCGGTCACAGTCGCTGTCCTGCCGGCGTCTGCGCGGAGCTTGTTGTAATCGGAAAGGAGCGTTATCCGGTGGCGCGCCCAAAGGTAGCGAAGGCCGGATCTCTCCGCCGCCGGCTTTGCCTTCGACACGTCTATCACCTGCTTGTATGCTCCGTCGCCCGCGATGCCGCTGAGCGTGATGGTCCCGGCCAGCTTGCCGCGATACTTGCCGAACACGACCACGGGCCTCTCGGCGAGCACATCAGGCACGTGCGGCGGCTCTATGTCATATGCGTCGAAGCCTTTGAAATCAATCTTTATGCCGGTGAGCACGGGCGATTCGATCATGGCCCGGAAGCGGGCCGCCTGAAGCGGCGCGTCCTCCGGCTTGGTGATGACGAAAGGCTCGCCCATGCCTGCGGCGGCCATCCCCTCGATGATGTGGCGGTTCACGCTCGTCCCTATGCCGAAGGCAAATACGTTGGCCTTGCCAAGGTTCTTCCGCACGAGGTCGAACACTTCTTCCTCCACCTCGACGAAGCCGTCCGTGGCAACCACTATCGTCCGCGAATAGCCTTCATGCCTCTTGAACCCGAGGGCCTCCTTCATGGCAGGCAGAAGCTCGGTGCCGCCGCCTCCCCGCTGCCTGTCGATGAGGTCTGCGGCCTTGCGGATGTTCTGTGCGGTTGCGGGCACGGACTGCTCGGCCATGACCGACGAGCCCCCCGAGAAGAGCACCACGTTGAACAGGTCGGTGCTGCGAAGCCCTCCGAGCAGGTCTTTGACGAGCTGCTTCGATATATCGAGCGGGTAGCCCCACATGGAGCCCGACACGTCCACGACGAAGACATATTCCCTGGGGAGCACCTGCGCAAGCGCGACCTTTTTGGGCGGCTGCACGTTAAGGAGAAAGAAATTCTCTTTTTCCCCTTCGTAAAGGAGCAGCCCCGACTCTATCCGGCCGCCGGCGAGCCGGTAGCGGAGTATGTAGTCCCTGTTGCCGCCGTTATCTTGCGATTTGTCGAGGTCGATCCGTGCAAGCGACGGCCCCTCGTAATGCACGCTTACCTTGTGCGACGCGCAGGCAAGCTCGCTTATGGGGGTGCCGGCTGCAACGGACGCCTTTATGTCGAAGGTATAGGGCGGGGCCTCCTTCTGGTGGAGGTAGGGGTTCTTCACCCAGTCGTCGGAGGCGCCGGGCGTGTCCGGCCTGTTCGAGTAGCGGGGGCCGACCACGGTAGGATAGACAAACTCGTAAACGCCGTCCGTAGGGACGAGCAGCTCCGTATATCTCAGCTCCACTTTTATCTCGTCCCCCGGCGTGATGTTAGCCACGCTCATCTGGAAGACGTTGGGCCTCTGTTGTTCCAGGAGAGAGGCGCTGTGCCCTGAATCCCTGGCCTGCTCGTATTCACGCCGCGCATCCTCGCGCTTAGCGACCCGCGCCTCGATGACGCGCGAGCCGATGGTCATCTTCATACCGTGGACCGCCGCCTTGGTCGAGGCTGGGAAGACATAAAGCGCCTCCAGCGGGTTCTTGCCCTCGTTTTTGTAAACCTGAGTAACAGTCACGTCGGCAATGGTCCCGGAGATGGAGACGCTTGCCGACATATCTTTGAGGGGCAAACGGTCAACGGATGCGTCTTTGCTTTTTACGAAGAAATACGGCGAAAGTGTTTTGTCCCCGGCCTCATCTGCCTGCGGCCGGGGAGGCTTGCCGAAAATAGGTGCAGGGAAGACAAACGCCGCAAACAAGATCAGCGCCAACCCTATAACCACTGCCGATAGACGAGAACTTTTCACGATGGCCTCCTTTGGCGTCCGTTTCGTTCTAAAGTGATGAGACAAAGGAGCAGCGAAAAAAGTTCCGTGAGGGGTGAGGATTTTTGGTGAGGTATAAAAACTATACGGCGAGCTGGGTGCGGGTGTAAGCTGGCAGAGGCGTAAAACCGGCTGCATGTTATGCTTCAGGCAAGGCACTCGTCATTCTTTACTTCCGACTGCGCAAGAGGGATTAATGTATTTTGGAATCTACATAAAGGAAGGGCTTACATAGGTCGTTGCCTTCGCGTGCTACTCGTTGATAAGGGCGAGAGCCGAGAATCACGGAATGCCGCATAAAGGTTGCAACCAGAGAGCTAAACGGCGTCGCGCTGCATTGCCACGTCCGCTTCAGCGCCTAGCTATACCAACCCTTCCCTTTTAGCCTCGGCATAACAAGTATACGTGAAGTTGCTGAATTCAACTTTGAATTCTGTTTCACTGCGCTTCCCTTTAAAGAACTGCACATTGGGATTTTGACCCTGAACAATAAGGCATACGATTTCAAGTGCCTGTCTTTCGATATCGGGACCGAAGTAGATAGCCTTAAGCACGTCTGGCTCGTAGGTAAACAATGTGCCCGCTTCAGAATGTATGGCTCGCCACTCCTTCTCGTATTTCCAGAAACTCGACTTAGTGCAGTACAAATCATCCAGCAACGTTTCGTAGTTCTTGCTCGCTATACAATCGGCAATATCTACTTCAGGAATAACATCAGCATATCGAACTTTGCGAAGCTTCGTGAATGGCTCCTTCACCGTAGAAAATCCTAAGCAGAGGCCTTTGTATTGACCGCCATAATGGCCCCACATGAGCAGGTCATCATTGACCTCAGAAAAGCATGTTACGCCTTTCGTATTCAGGAAGTTTTCACGGACCTCGGCGAGGCCCTTCTTAGCACCGCCCATCAACTTTCGCTTCAGTTCATCGAACGGCATCAACTCAAACTCCTTCCGCATGGGCTCGGGGAAAACATTATCATTCGTATAACGCTTCCTAATACGTTCTACCTCATCATGAGAAGGGTCGCGTACGGTGGCTGTTATTGCACAATCGTAGGGATCATTGAAGTTGCGAGGAGAACCAAAGTAAAGTGACTGGGCTTTGAGATTGAGAAGGGATTGAATGTTACAACTCTCATATTTGTAAACCATGGACGGCCTATCTGCCATTGTCCCTCCTCTTTTGGTATAAAGCTCGGCATGATCCGCTCGTGTCCCTATCGGGCCACTCAGGGCCATGCCGAGCTTTAGCAATTCCCGCAGACTTTCGTGAATTTCGGTATCAGCCCTTCTATCTCATTATATATTTCATCAAGCGACTTTTGGGGACGTTTTTCCCTAACGTTCATTACCTGTTGCCTTCTTTTTTCCTTCGGCTGCCTTCCCACAAAACAAATCACATCAGGCAACAACGTCCCCAATTCACCTTAGCTGTCTGAAAACAAAACGAGCCTATCGACGATTCAATCAGCCCTTAACTTCTGCGGCTTCAGTTGTCATCGGGCAGAAGATGTATCTTCTCGTTGAGTCTGAGAAACGAACCACTTACTATGTCTTTCATAATCTTTGTTTCGTCATAATGGTCAAGGGTGGAATTAAGAATTTCGAGCGAAACACCGAATTGCGTGGCTACCCATCCTCGTTGTCGAGAGAACTCTCTAAGGCCAACAAGACCGACAAACATTATGATATCAGTCATTACCTTTGCCACAGCTTCGGCGCCCTCCTCTCTTGAAGGAACCAAACTTGATAGTTCGCCGGCACCATCGATCGCTGCACGTTCAACTTCACATCTCAAGACATCGAAAAAAGCAATAACAACATCTCTGTCAGCCAAATCGCCGGATGTCGTTTCAAAGTACCTCACGCCCAGGCCAAAGGGTATGGCGAAGAAAGTCAAGAAAGCGGCTTCGCCGTTTTCCACCATGGGGAGAACAAAAGGCAAATCGTAAAGAGGGTCTGCGGGGTTCCAATAGTCGGCAACGGGATTACATCCTCGAAAGGCAGCATACTGCGGCAAGAACTCAAGAGCCGTGACGCATTCTTCAATGCTAAAGGGTGAGATTCTCAGAGGCACTACGGGATGGATTTGGATCAATTCAAAAGTCTCGTCGAGAAGCCTCCAAGCCTCGGATTCATTGTTTTCTTGCGCCTCCAACCGGACAAGCTGGCTTCTCGCTTCGTAGTCGAGTGGCTCCTCTGTCATTTGGGCCGCCCAAAACGCCGTGCCTCCTGAGGCACATCGGCGCCCTGTGCCTCCGCAAGCGACAGCGTAAGAATCTTCGACTTGAGTCTCTTGAGCGCCGGGCTGCCAGGCTGATGGCTCAAACCCTCCTCTACCCATTGAAGAGCACCTTTCAGAGAGCCTGCTTTGTAATGGGCATCTCCAAGCCAGTACCAGATTTGCGGCCAATGAGCCACCCAATCCGAATTGAACTTCACCGCGGTTTCCAGTAATTCGGCAGCCTCCACCGGTTTTTGAAAATCGACGAGGAGACTAATAGCTTTCGAAACAAGGGCCTCCGGTTTCAGTGGATCGATCTCCAACGCCCTGTCGAAACACGCCATTTCAGCCTTATGGTCTCCGACGACATGGTAAGCCGACGCGAGATTCTTCCAGATTTGCGATTCGTGGATTTCGAGCTTCAGGGCCTCTTGGTAGCTTGCAATGGCTTCCCGATGTTCCCCCAAAGCGCTCAGTACGTTTCCTATGTTATAGAAGAGATCCCAAGTCGGAGTCGTTGCGGATCCGAGAAGCTGCTCGAACGAGCGTTTCGCCTCGAGGAGTGCGGCCTTGTTCCTCTCTTCGATTCCTTTCTCGGCTATTATGCAGGCCCTAAACGACAGGCTTTGCCGATCTTCTTTCAGCGTCAGGGAGCGGTTAATACTGGCGAGAGCCTCGTCGTAGTGGTAGAGGCGGTACTGCGACCATGCTAGGGCTTGCCAGGCCAAGGCGGACTCCGGTTGCACGTCAAGAAAATCTCTTAGCTCGGCGACGGCGCGCTCATAGGCACCCTTATCCAACGCAGCCCAAGCGGCAGACAGGCGTTCGTCTGGTGGAGTACCAAATCTAACAGTTGCTGATAGATGGTGCGACCAAGGAGGAACATCAACGTTCAAGTACTTTTTCGATAGGTCAGGATGCGCCTCTTCGAGTTGAAACCGCAACCACTCCCGGGAATAGACAACGAGTTTCCAACCGTATGCTTCACGTAGCTCGGTTGCCAACCCGTCGACGTCTATTTGCCGCGCTCTTTGGCTGGTAACAAAAACAAGCGTCGAAAACGCCATCCCTCTCTCGGCTAACCTGCGCGTGTCACGGCGTAGTTTGGCTTTCCAGTCTTTCTCAAGGCTGAATTGAAAAAACACCGCGTCTCCCGCTCTGCTTCGACCACGTCTGGGCAACTCCTCCGCATCCCGTCCCCCGTCTTGAGGCTCGACCGGGACAACGTCCCTGTATCCGTTGCGATAGAGCAAGTCGATACAAAGTCGCTCGAAACTCGCTCCGTCAAGTTCATTGTCTATTGTCCATAGAACTTGGTTTATCATTGCTGATCTTCTGACATATGCCATTTCAACAATACCACTTCTGTCATAGCTGTGTAAAACGGAAAACAGAATTATCAACGCCGGGAAGCACTCCCACCCTAAGGATCACGAATATTCGACGCCCGTTACACCTCCAAACCAGCACCCCAACGTCCAGGCAAATAATGTCACCCCCCACCCCCAAAACCCTTGACACGGCACGGACGTGCAGATGGTAGTATGCTGAAAGGGGAACAAACTGCTTGTTTAAAGTGTCTCATGAGATAGATGAAGCCGGGCCTGCTGATGAGGATTTGGAGCTTGTCGCGGCTTGCCGGAAAGGGGACGTCGAGGCGTTTGGGTGCTTGTGATCTATTCATCAAACTGCGATGATGTAATGTATATTTGAACCAAGAGGGGGAGTAAAGATGAAAAAGGCAATCGTATGCGTGATGACCGTTGTCGCTTTCCTGACTTTTACTGTATTAGCATTGGCGGATCAAAAGAGCCAGCCGCAGAAGGCAAGCAGTCCGCCTCCGCAGAGAAGTGTGCAGCCCAGCCCAGCCCCCGCTCCGCAGACAAGCAGTCCGAGCGTACAACCGAGCACGGGGACCGCACGGGGCTTAGCAACACCGTCCGGACAGGCGCTCAAGGACCTGTCATCAGGCGCCAGGACACCCGGGCAGGTATTCGATGGCAGTCGTGGTCCCACCACAGCGCCTGCAGTAAACGCTTCAACGGGAACCGCTCGTACGCCGCAGCAGGCAATCGACCAATACAAGGCTTCCGGACCACAGAATCCGGGTCCTCAGACGCTGAAGATCAAGGAACCGCCTCCCCCTGCACCGGCGAAATGAGGTTAAGGCTTCGTCTTTAAGTCTTTGAGGGGCGGGCGATAGGGCGGCCGCACTGCCTGTTTTTTGGGGTTGCTGTGTAGAGTGCTAAAGTACCACAGGGATCACGTCGCCCGTTCGCACGTGCGCCCCCGGTGGTCGCGGCCCAGGAAGTAGTTCGCCCACGAAGATGTCTGATCCAGCGCCCAATCCCGGGGACGGATATAATTCCCCTTGAGGGAGACCTCTTCCCCGCGGGAGGCGAGCCGCCCATAGGCGCGGACGAAGATACACTTCCGTTTTCCCGGGAATACCTCGCACCAGCCTTCGAGGGAGCCGCCGCACTGGCCGTTGAACAAGAATTTAGGACACTGCGATTGTGGGCAGAGGTAAGCAACTTCCGCCAGGGTGCAGTCGCCGCATCGGCGGCAGCGGGACGTGATGAACTTGAGCCAATACTCTGCCTCGGTTAACGCCTCTTCCAGCGGCGTACGGTCGACGAGGCGGAAGAATGAGCATAAGGTCCGATAGAGGGGTGCGCCCTCGGCAAAAGCTGCCCGGTGGAAAGCACGCATTACGGTATACCCCACCGTCGCGCGGGGACGGGCCTGAAGCGGCGCAGGCGTTTCTCTGTTGAGCCCCGTAGCCGGGTCTTTTTCGTAGATGTAAAAACCGCCCTCCTGAGGGAAGTCGAACTCAGGGACGAAAGATCGCCATTCCTCTTTGAGTTCCTCCGACCTCCCTATGATCTGCTCTATCTCGCCGTAGGACAACCCGGGACCGCCGATGTGGGCGCCATTGTAACCCATGCCGCGAAGCACGGCCACGAGCCGGGCGGCCCTCTCGAGACTGGCCGACCTCCCTCGGTCTTTCGCTCGGGATTCCCCCTCGACCGTCGAGAACAGCTTGTTTGTGACGACGCAGCCAGGCACGCTGTTCTTGTTCATCGCCCTGGCCACCGGAAGGGTGAGGACGTAGACGTTACCTATGATCGGGATGTCAATGCCATACGCGTGTACGGTGACGAGGAGCTCATTGAACTTCCTCACGTCGAAGCCGACCTGTGTCACGACGAAATCGGCCCCAGCCTGGACCTTCTTCCACAGCTTGAAATATTGGGCCATGGTCTCCGATTCGAGCTGCTTGAAGGGCGAAATCGCGCACCCCTTGACCATATGTATAGGCGGGGCGGCGGTACCGCCGCCAGGTGCCCTTTCGTCGATAGAAAGCCCCTGGTTCAGCCGATCGATGAGATGGATGAGCTGGACAGAATCGACGTCGTAGACAGGCTTGGCCTTGCCCTGGAACCCGTACAAGGGGTAGTCGCCGGTCATGGCAAGCAGGTTATGGATGCCGAGCCTGTCAAGGGCATAGAGGATCGATTCAATCTGGTTTCTGTTCTTATCCTTGCAGGTAAAATGGATAATGGGGTCGATCCCGAGGCGGCAGACTTCGGCGCCAATTACGTCCGGGGCCAGGGTCGGATGGCCGCCGGGATTGTCGGTGATAGAGAGGGCATCGATGAGCCCTCCCCGGGCAGCGTCCTGGGCAAGGCGCAGGACCTCGTCCTGCCTCTTTCCACGGGAGCCCCTGCCGGGGACAAGCTCCACCGTGTAAACGAAACGGTCCCTCCGGGCGAGGATATCACCTAAGCGCCTGGTGCGCGCCTTATTTGCCAATAGCTTCTCTTCGCTCATTTCTCTCCGGGATGCCTTTCAAGCCGTCGCCATTCAAGTATGTACTATTAACGCAGAACGGGATTTAGGCGAACCGTCCGCAGGCCTATTGTTCGGCCTTCATCTGCTCTCCACAGCAGACGATGTCACATGTTTCAACGCAGCCACACGCCTCATCAACCGACACGACGAGCCCGCAGACCTCACAGGAATACTGTTCTCCAGCCTTCGCCTTCTCCTTGCCCGTACCAGCCCGTTTTGCCAGCTTGGCCGCCGTCTTCGCAGTCTTTGGCGCTGTCGGCTTCCTTGCTTTCTTAGGGGTTGTCTTTACCGCAGTTCCTTTTGATGTCCTCGCCATCTGTTTACCACCTCCTCACGGTTATTAGGGTCCTCGCGGTTCGCCTAATCCCTCGCTTTTGTAACCTCTCCCTCAACGAAACGTGGTTTTCAAAAGAAGTATAATGCCCTGGCTGTCCCGTGTCACTGATAGGGAAATCTAAAGTCGCGAGGAGTGCTTGCCTGGGTCCGGCGGACGCCAGGTTGACTCAACGGCGACTCTATCCCAACACGCGAGTCCTTTTTTCTTGACATTGCACCTAATGCGGCAGATAAAATGGATGGTTGAAGCGAATATCCGCACCGCTGTGACCAAGACCTTCGATCGGTCTTTAAAGTGGGGGGTGAGACATGATTCCAGGCATCACGAAAATCCTGTACGCGACTGATCTGAGTAAAAACTCGGCTTATGCTTTTTTCTATGCAGTCGATATGGCGAAGGCGCATAACGCCCAAATCGTTATTCTCCATTCCGTTGAACCCACTCGCCACATTACCGTGGTAGAATCGGACACACTGGACAAGATGGCGGAAGTCGAAAAGGAGAAACAGGAGATATACGCAGAAGAGATCAAAAAGAGGGTGAGCGGGTTCTGTGAAAAAGTGGAAAATAGTTACGGCAACGCCTGTGGTCAGTTAGTATCTAATATCCTCGTTCCCATCGGTCATCCAGTAGAGGAGATATTGAAGGCGGCGGATGATGAAGGGTGCGACGTGATCGTCCTCGGTACTCATGGAAAGGGAGTTTTAAGGCACACCTTCCTCGGAAAGGTGGCCGGCTCGGTGCTTGAGCGAACCCGAAAACCGGTTTTTATCATCCCGCTGCCCTCGGATGATATAACCATAGATTGGGATAAAATCTCGTAAGACATATAAAAGACCCAACGACAGCCGACTGCTCCGAATCCGTGAGATAGGTGTGTCTGGAACGGCTATCAAGGAGAACAGGAAGCGTCTGTCGCGATTGCCGCTCATAATAGATCGTTTATGGCTACCGAATGTTGTGCTTAACTTACGGCAAGGCAACATAATGTATCCCGAACCCCCCGCCCCCCAAAATCCTTGACACGGAACCGACAAGCAGTGGTAGTATGCTGAAAGGGAACAAACTGCTTGTTTAAAGTGTCTAATAAGATAAATGAAGCCGGGCCTGCTGACGAGGACTTGGAGTTGGTCGCGGCTTGCCGGAAAGGTGACGTCGAGGCGTTTGGGGTGCTTGTCGCCAGGTACCAGAAGAAGGCCTTCAATATCGTTTTCCGGATGCTGGGAGACTATGAAGACGCTGCGGACGTGGTGCAGGAGGCGTTCCTGTCGGCATTCAGGTCGATAAAGAAATTTCGGGGAGACGCCAGGTTCTCGACTTGGCTTTACAGCATCTGCGTCAACCAGGCGAGGAACCGCATGACCCAGGCGCGCAGCAGGTCGCGTCACGAGGGGCCGTCTTTGGACGAGCCCGTGAGGATTGCGGACGGCCTTTCCATCGTCGAGCCTGCGGGCGACGACCCGCCCGCCGACGAACAGGTCCGCACCAGGGACTTGCGGGCCGCGCTGCAGGAGTGCATCGGCCGCCTCGAAAGGGAGCAAAGGGAAGTGCTCGTACTGCGCGACATACACGAATTTTCTTACGAAGAAATAAGTGATATCCTTAACATACCCAACGGCACGGTGAAATCGAGGCTCTTCAGGGCTCGCGACGCCCTGCGGGCCGCACTTAAGGACAGGGTCGGAGATTTATGAGTTTGTGCAAAGAGATAAAGCCGCTCTTGCCCGCGTACGCGGACGGGGAGCTTTCGGCAAACGACGCGAAGCTCGTCGCGGACCACGCCGCAGCATGCGCGGCCTGCCGCGCGGAGCTGGCCGCTTATCGGAAGACGCACGCCCTGCTGGCCGGCCTCGACGAAGTTGAGCCGCCTGCCTGGCTTGCCGATAAAATCATGGCCCACGTGCGGGATGAGGCAAGCAAAGAGCCGGGGCTTCTCAGGCGGATTTTCTATCCCCTTCATGTCAAGATACCCATTCCGGCCATAGCGACGGTATTCGTCGTCTGTCTCATCTTCTATCTCCAGAAAGGCGCCGCTCCCCCTTATGAGACGACGCCCGTCCTGCCGCCCGGCCATGCGGTGTATGAAAAAGCAAAGCAATCGCCGAAGGCTGCGAAGATGCGGGCGCCGGTCCCTGACACTGCGGCCTCAGAAAAGTCTCTCCCGGCTGCTCCCCCCGCGCCATCGTTTGCGCCCGCGCCCCAGGCGGCCCCGGCCCCGGCGGCTTTGCCCCCGCCCCGGGCAGCCGCGCCCATGGCAGCGCGGGCTTTTGAGGCTCCCGCTCCAGAGTCCGCCGTGAGACTGAGAGCGGAGGTGGAGGCGAAGGAGGGGGCGCACAGGTCGCTGGCAGCAAAAAAGGCAGCCGGGCAAGCCGCCCCTGCCTCGGTTGACGTTACGCTGCGCGCGGACGATTTGAAATCCGCGGCCGGGGAGGTGGAAAGCCTCCTGCACGAGACAGGCGCGCAGAACGTCCGGAGGAAGTCCGAGGAAGGCTCCGAGTCGGTCACAGGAGAGATCCAGCGTGAAGAGGTTGCCGCCTTTGTGGAAAAGCTGGACGACATCGGCGACGCAAAAGCAACGCAGCCCGCCGCCCCCGCAGCAAGCGTTCCCATCAGGGTCAAGGTAGTCCCCGTCTTTCCCGCGAAATTAAAATAAGGCTGCGTCATCGTAAGTAATTGACGCGCGGCGGAGAGATGGTATATATAATGAGGCAGCAACCAGGTCACTACATAACAGGGGCGGCAACGGATGAATTCTGATGCTTAAAGTCCTGCTCTCTATCAAGAAATCCCGCGACGATATCATCGACCTTTTGAAAGGCCATAGTGTAGACGTTGACGACGGTGCAACGCCCCTTCCCCGGAAGATTGCATCGGGCAGCTACCACGCGGTGATCCTCGATGGAGCGCCGTCCGACGTAGCGGCCGTCAAGGCTGCGGACCCGAGGGCCGAGGTGCTCCTGGTCGGCGGCGACCCCACAGAGAGCGTCGAAGCGATACGGATGGGCGCCTGGGCGCACTTCCCCCTGCCCCTCGACCTTGTCCGCCTCGAAGGAACCATTGGCGACATTGCAGCCCTGTTCGATATGCGCGTCGAGACCGCGCGCCTCGAAAGGCAGCTCGATTCGCAGTACGTCTTTGCGGGGATCGTCGCGCGGAACCCGAAGATGCTGGAGGTCTTCTCTTTCATCAGGCGCGTCGCACCTTACTTTACGATTATCACGATCACGGGCGAGACGGGCACCGGCAAGGAAGTGGTGGCAAAAGCCATCCACGCGCTCTCCCCGAAGCCCGGCGAGCCGATGCTCGTCTGCAACTGCGGCGGCTTCGTTGAGACGCTTATCGGGTCGGAGCTGTTCGGCCACAAGCAGGGGTCGTTCACGGGCGCGGTCAAGGACAAGGTAGGGCTTTTCGAGGCGGCGGGCGAAGGCACGCTCTTCCTCGACGAGATCGGGGAGATGCCGCTTTCCTTCCAGCCCCACATGCTGAGGGTGCTGCAGAACGGCGAGTTCAGGCCGATAGGCGCAAACAGGCCGCTCACCTCGCGCTGCCGGGTCATCACGGCTACGAGCAAAGACCTCGCCGCAGAGGTGAAGAACGGCACGTTCAGGGAAGACCTCTTTTACAGGATCACCCGCCTCGTGATAAACGTCCCGCCACTGCGCGAGCGCAAAGACGACATACCGCTTTTGTCGCGATATCTCCTCAACAAATCGAACGCATCGACCGGCAAAAACATCCTCGGCATTGCGCGCTCCGCGCAGGCCGCCATGATCGCGCACGACTGGCCCGGAAACGTCCGCGAGCTGGAAAACGTGATCGAGCAGGCGGCGATCCTCGCAACCGAGCCGTTCATAAAACTGGAGCACCTCCCGCATTACCTCCAGGGGCCGCTGCCCAGCCGCCCCGTTTCCGGCGCGGGCCGCATGGAGGACGTTATCGCGAGCCACCTCGAAGCAACGCTTTCCGCCTGCAAGGGGAACAAGAGCGAAGCGGCAAGGCGGCTCGGCCTCACGCGGCGCGCGCTCCTGCGCTGGATAGAGAAATATTCGAAAGCCGCCCCCGGCCGCAAGTCCGGGCGCGCGCCAACCGAGCATTAGCGCGCATTCCTTTATACCGATATCGTCCTAAAGAGGCCGTAAAGCAAAAGGCGGACACCGCCTTGCCCGGCGCGCTGACATCCCCTTCCCTGCCCCCACGCAAACCCAACAGCCCCACGGCTTAGAAGGCTATCCGGCAGACGCCGTCTCCGCCTGTTGCAGGTGCATTTTGCGCACGTTTTTCGCCGTGGCATCCGTCTTGCTCATATAGGCTCCATGACCGTTCTCATCGCCACCCTGATAAAGGCAATCATACGAAGTGGGATCATAAGGCGGGGCGAACAACGGGACTATTTCAAAATCCTATGAGGAGGAAGAGCATGGAAATGATCAAGAGGTTCCTGAAAGACGAAGAGGGCGTATCGGCAATCGAGTATGGCCTTATCGCAGCGCTCATCGCGGTCGCCATAGTGACTGCGGTCGGGCTCGTAGGCACGAACCTGACGGGCGTCTTCAACACCGTGGCCGGCAAGCTGACGCAGGCCGGCTAAGAAAACGAAAAAGTGGAGGGCATCGTCCTGCGCACGCCCGGATAAGCGCGCAACGGCGCAACTTTCGTAAGCCGGGGACAATGCCCTCCATGGAGGCCGCGAAGGACCGCCATCGGGGCTCCGCCTGCATCGCACCATGGACATTGGGGGTGTCCGTTTATATGAACCCGATTTTTCTCCTTCTCGTCGCCATCCTGGTGGTCGGGGCATTATTCGACGTCCTGTGGCGGCGCATTCCTAACTGGCTCACCCTGCCCGCCATTGCGGTCGGGCTTATGTACTACCTGTGGGGAAGCGGCCTCAGCGGACTCCTCTTCAGCGCAGGCGGCGTCGCGCTCGCCCTCGCTATCTGGGCCCCCTTCTACGTTATGGGCGGCATCGGCGCGGGAGACGTAAAACTGATGGCTGCGGTCGGGGCGCTTCTCGGGCCTGCTGGCCTTTTCCGCTCCGCCCTCTGCACTGCCATCGTAGGCGGGATTTATGCTGCGCTGGTCCTTGCTGCGAGCCGGCCAGGACGGAAGGTTGCAGCCGAATACAGGAAGAGGGCAGGCGCGTTTCTGCACACCTTCGACCTCGCAGTCCTGCGCAGCAGCTCCGTAAAGAAAGGCCCCCTCCTCTATTACGGGGCGGCCATCGCCCTCGGCACACTGCTTTCTCTGCTCTGCAAAAGCCCCACATGTATGCTCGTAGGGAGAGGATAAAGCGATGGGAACGGGCAAAAGGGCAATAATGCTCGGCGCGGCAGTGATGATCGCGCTTCTGGCCAGCCTCTTCGCCTACAGCCGGCTGGAAAAACGGTCGCACGTCCGCATCCAGGCGGGCCAGACGCAGCAGGCGGTCGTCGCTGCGGCCGACCTGCCGTGGGGTACGGTCATAACCAAAGAGATGGTGAAAGTCTCGCCGTTTTTGAAAAAGAGCCTGTCCGCCGGCGCCTTCGCCGACGCGGCCGCAGTCGAGGGCAGGACGCTTATCAACGCTGTAAAGGCGGGCGAGCTTGTGCTGGAGTCGCGCCTTGCCCCCACGACCTCGCTGGGGGGCGGCGTCGCAGCCATCATCACTCCGAAGAAGCGCGCAATGGCCGTCCACGTGGACAAGGTGGTCGGCGTATCGGGCTTCGTCCGTCCCGGCCACCGGGTCGATGTCCTAGTGACGCTTTCCCAGGTGGGCGAGTACAGGAAGCCGATGACGAAGATAGTCCTCGAGAACGTGCTGGTCCTTGCAGCAGGCACGGACCTCGAGAAGGGGGGGAAGCAGGACAAGCCCTCGCAGGTGGACGTCATCACATTGGAGGTGACGCCCGAAGAGGGTGAGAAGCTCGCCCTCGCGTCCACTGAAGGGAAGCTGCAGCTCGCCCTGCGCAATGCCGCGGACAATGACGACGTCATCACCAGGGGCAGCACGTTCCCTGCCCTCCTCGCCTCTTACGGCACAGGCGCGATAGCAACAGACCAGCCCGGCCGCCCCGCAGCGCAGAAGGCGCAAAAGGCGCCCGCAGTGCGCCGCGCGCCCCAGGGCCTTGGCGGGCGCCCGCCCTTTGCGGTCGAGATGGTAAAGGGCACTGTCCTCAGCTCTGTGAAATTCAACGAGGGGGAGTGAGACCCGTGAAGCGAAGGATCAGGACTATCGCAATATGCGCAACGGCTGCCGTTCTCGGAACCGCGATAACCTTCCTTGCCTGCATGGGCTCTGCCCTGGCAGCACCATCCGACGCCCGCATCAACGGCGTGCAGTCCCGGAAGATTGCGATCCCGGCAGGCAAATCGCTTGTCATCGAGATGCCCGCGTCTATGAAGCGGGTCTCCGTGGCGGCCCCGAACATCGCGGACGCCCTTATCCTGACTCCGCGCCAGATCTACGTCACCGGCAGGATGCCCGGCGTGACGAACCTGACGGTCTGGGACAGCCGCGACGAGGTATCGACAGTCTTTGATATCGACGTATCGCCCGACGTCGGCAGGCTCAAGGCGAAGCTCCATGAGATGTTCCCCGACGAGGCGTCCATAGGCGTGACCTCGACGAACGACGGCATATCCCTGACTGGCTCCGTCTCCGGTACGGCAAAGCTCACGCAGGTGGCGGCCGTAGCCGCGACGTACGCGCCGCTCGACAAAGACGGCAGGGCGAAGGTCATCAACCTTCTCGAAGTCGGCGGGGTGCAGCAGGTGATGCTGGAGGTAAGGGTCTCCGAAATGAGCAAGACCCTGGCGAGGAACCTGGGGATCAATTTCGCAGGCGTCGCCAGGACAGGCAACCAGTTCGGCGTCTCCCTCCTGAACGCCCTCACCTCGCTTAACGGCGGCGGGGTCTCGGGACAGGGCACAGCAACAGGCATCCCCGGCACCATGCCCTTCAATAGCGGGTTCCCCGGCGCAGGCATCGGCGTCTCCACCAACGTTACCGCGGCGGTCAGGTTCATGGCGAACGGCCAGGCATGGACCACCTTTATCGACGCCCTCGAGCAGAACAACCTGCTAAGGGTGCTCGCCGAGCCGACGCTGATTACCTTAAGCGGCAAATCGGCAAACTTTTTGGCGGGCGGCGAGTTCCCCATCCCGGTGCCGCAGGCCGGCGCGTCCGTGCCCGTCATAACGATCCAGTACAAGCCCTTCGGCGTGGCCCTGAGCTTTACGCCTACCGTGCTCGGCAAGGACAGGATCAACATGGTCGTAGCGCCCGAGGTCTCGGAGCTCGACTTCTCGCAGGCCGTCTCCCTGCAAGGGTACATCGTCCCCAGTATCACTACGCGGAGGCTTTCGACGACCGTAGAGCTGGCGGACGGCCAGAGCTTCGCCATCGCAGGGCTGCTCAAGGACGAGGTCAAGCACAACATAGCCAAGTACCCTTTCCTCGGCGACATCCCCATCATAGGGGCACTCTTCCGCAGCTCCTCTTTCCAGAGGGATGAGACGGAGCTGGTAGTCATCGTCACGCCTCATCTGGTAAAACCCCTCGACATGTCGAAACAGACCCTGCCGACGGACGGCTACGTCATGCCGGACGATTATGAGTTTTACCTGGAAGGCAGGCTCGAAAGCAGATCGGCGCCCGGCGGCCCGCTCCCGCGCACTCCCGGAAAGGGCGGCCTCGAAGGCAGCTTCGGATACATCGTGCCTGACGCGGAAAAGGAGGAGGAGAAGAAATGAGATGGATGCGGTTTTTCGCCATCCTCGCCGCTGCGCTCGCGGCCAACGTCATCGGGTGCGCGCCGAAAGAGGCATGGCTGCAAAAGGATTACGGCCGGTCGTACAGGCAGGCCATAGCGAGCCAGACCTTAGACCCGCAGGCCGGACGCACGCCGCGGCCGGTAGCGACAATGAACGCGCCGGAAGCGAACGAGGTCTACACGCAATTCCTTAAGGGCTTCGAGAGGCCGGCAAAGGCACAGTCCGGTTATATGATACCCCTGACCAGCCAGGGCGGCTCATTCAACCAGGGACAATGAAGATGAGTTTCATGAAAGACACGTGCGTTCGCAGACAGGATGGCGCAAACGGCAGGCGGGGCACGACAACGATCGAGCTCGCCTTTATGCTGCCCGTCCTCGCATTCCTCATCTCCGGCATGGCGGACATGGGTTACTACATGTTTGTCCAGCAGACGCTCCAGTTCGCGACAAGGGAGGGCACAAGGCTCGCCACTGTCGGCGGCACGCTCAACGGCCAGGGCGGCACTACATTGAGCAGGGCCGCATCGATAGTGGCGGAGATCCAGACGGAGGCTGCTATCGGCGGCATCTCCGCCTCCGCGATGCAGATCAGCATCTTCCCTATCACCGCAACCTACGGCGACCCGTCCGGATGGTCGGGCGAGCAGAACGCGGGCAACCCCGGAGACTACATGCGCGTCGTGACGGTATACACTTACACGTTCTTCACTCCCTTTATCGGCAACCTTTTCCCGGGCGGAGCTTCGACGATCATGGCGCAGGCGACATACAGGAACGAGCTGTTCTCAAGTTAGGGCCAGGGAGGGCGAGGCAGGCCAGATGCGCATTCGACCGGCAGCAAAGCATCCGAGAGGCACGGCAACCGTGGAGCTGGCGCTTATCCTGCCCCTTATCGCAGCTATGGTTTTCGCCATAATAGACATCGGCTGGCTGCTTGAGGCGCGCCTCGTGGTCACTAACGTGAGCCGCGAAGGGGCCAACCTTGCCTCCCGTGACCTCAAGTCGGGGACGGACCTGCTCAATTACCTTGTCTCTTCGTCTTCGCCGATAGACCTCGCAGGGTCGGGGAAAATCTACGTGACAACGATCATGGCGGGCACAAGCGCCGCGTCGCCCAATCCCGCCATTTCTTCGCAGATCAATACAGGCAACCTCAATGCAGCGAGCAGCATAGGCTCGGGTATGCAGAACCTGGGCCTATCCGCCGCCATGTACGGTCATCTGGTCTACAACGCCACGAACAAGGTGGCCGACGTCCTCGGCGTGAGCGTCATCGAGGTCTTCTACCAGTATACGCCGATGACGCCCCTTTCAAGCTTCGTGCCCGGCCTTCTGACCGGCGGCGGCGCGGTCATAGGCAGCAAGGCGGTCTTCTGCATCTCGGGGACCTCATGACGCCCAGGCGCCTGCACACTCACTCGCGCCGCGAAGGAAGCATCCTCGTCAGCCTGGCGATTATGCTCACGGCGCTTATGGGCCTTATCGCCCTTTCCATCGAGGTAGGCTCGTGGTACCTGCTGCGGGCGGAGCTGTCGAAGGCGGTCGACGCCGCCGCCCTCGCCGGCGCGGCCAATATCGCCTCTCCCAACATCAACCTCAGCGTCCTGGCGCAGGACTTCGGGAACGAAAATTTCGCTGCGGGCTCTCTGGGCACACCCACCTCCGGCACAGGCGAGGTCGCCTACACAGTCAGCACGACCACGTCCACGATGACGGTGACGGGCAACGCCAGTGTCCCGGGAATTATAACGAAGATGTTCGGCGTGACCACAGTCCCCGTCCTCGCTACCGGCACAGCCCAGAAGAACCAAGTCGAGATCATGATGGTCCTCGACTGCTCGGGATCCATGTCGGGCTCGCCCATCTCGTCCCTGAAGACTGCGGCAACATCCTTTTTGAACTTTTTCACGCCGAACCAGGCAGACGACATGATGGGCGTAGTCACCTTCTCCACCGCGGCGACCGTCAAGGTGCCGCTTGAGACAAACTTCGCCACTGCCGTGCAAAACGTGATCAACGGCCTATCGGCCGGCGGGGCGACGAACCACGAGGACGCCATCGCGCAGGCAGGCGCGCAGCTCCCCGTCCAGACAGGCACGCCCAACGCGAGCTGGAAGCAGCAGTACATGGTCTTCTTCACGGACGGCGAGCCGACAGCGTTCAGAAGCACCTTCGTCCATTCGAACACCGCCTACGACGCTGTCGTTTATACGACGACGGACCCGCACAACAGCAGCAACCAGTGGTACGACGTAGGCGCCGACCTGGCGAGCCCGGTGACGGGCAACAACCTCTCGCAGAACGCGGTGCAGACAGGGAAAGGGCAGAACGAAACGACCTGCCGCGTGAACCAGGGCACGTCGCGCAACCCATCGTATGTTTACTCGACGAGCTGGGCTACCCCGTTCGCCGCGTACGCGCCGCCGACCCCTTACACTACGGCCGGTTACTGCGACATGAACATATCGACGCCGCGCACCGCGCTCGCGGGCTACGTGCACACGACCGCGCAGCAGATGGCCCTGGACAACGCGGCCGCACTGAAGGCACGCGGGGTGATGATCTACACTATCGGCCTCCAGGGCGACGGAGGCATCGACACAACTTTTCTGCTCAACCTGTCGAGCGGGGCGAATTTCGCATACGTCGCGCCGTCGCCCTCCCAGTTAGAGGCGATCTTCAGCCTGATCGCCAAGGACATCACCCTGCGGCTCGTACAATAAAGAGGCTTTGAATGGCGGAAGGCGACTACACTGTAACGATAACGGCATCGGGCAAGACGAGGGCCGCGCTCGCAAGGGCGATAGGGCTCGCAGACGGCTTCAGCGTGCTTCCGGACGGGGCGGCAGGCGAGGCGGACCTTTCGATCATCGAGGTCGGCGACAACGTGGAAGAAGCGCTGCGCGCAGCAGGCGGCTTGCATTCCGCAGGGTCCACGGGCGAGGTCTTCCTTACCTCCGAGTCGCGCGCGGCGGAGCTGCTGATCGGCGCGATGAGGGCCGGGGCAAGGGAGTTCTTCTGCCAGCCCATCGACGAGCGGGAAGTGCAGGCTGCGCTACTGAAATTCAAAGGCCGCGCAGGCCGCGCGCGCCCCGGCGCGATGCAAGAAAAAGACGGCAAGGTCATTGCACTGATCGGCGCGAAGGGCGGCGTAGGCACAACGACAGTAGCCGTCAACCTCGCGGCAAGCCTCGCCGGTCTCGACGGCGGCGTCTCCACGGTGCTCGTTGACCTCGACCTGCCCCTCGGAGAGGCGCCGCTTTTCCTCGGCGCGAAGCCCGTCTTCGACTGGACGGAGGTCGGCTCCGACATCTCAAGGCTCGACGCCACTTACCTGATGAGCATCCTTTTGCGCCATTCATCGGGCCTGCACGTGCTCTGCGCTCCGCCGAACGCGGACAAAGGCAGCGGCCCCCTCCCCGCGACGGTCGATGCAGTCCTTTCGCACCTGCGCACTATGTTCGACTTCATCGTCATCGACGCCGGGCGCGCCTCTTTCGACGGCGTCGCCCAAACAGTGCTCAAGGCGGCCGATGCGCTCCTTGTCGTCGCGAACCCTACCCTGCCGTGCGTCGTCAACCTGGGCAGGATCGTGGACGGCTTCCAGGCGCTCGGCTACCCGGCTGACGACGCAATCAGCATCGTCTTCAACCGGGCGAACCAGGACGCAGGGATAACGCTTGCTCAAGCTGAGCAGACCCTGCGGAAGAAAATCTCCTGGCTCATCCCGAACGATTATAAAACATCGATCAACGCCATAAACAACGGAGAGCCCCTGAGCGCATGCGCGCGCGGGAGCGAGCTGAACGAGCGCATCGGCCGCATGGCCGCAAGCCTCGCGGGCAGGTCGGCGCAAAAGGGCAGGAAAGGTTTTTTCTTCGGGCTCCTCTCCGACGGACACAGCCAGGCGAGAAGGTAGGGAGATATGGAATTGATAAGACAAAAACAGGCAGGGCTTCAGGGAAACCACGGGTATAACGAGCTGAAGAGCCGCGTCCACGAAAGGCTCATCGACATCCTCGACCTCTCGGTCATCGACTCGCTCGACAGGGAGCAATCGCGCCGGGAGATCAAAAAAGTAATCCAGGGGATACTAGCTGAAGACGGCTTCGCGATCCCCCTCAACTCGCAGGAGAGGGAACAGTTTTTGAGGGAGGTCCAGGACGAGGTGCTCGGCCTCGGACCGATAGAGCCTTTCATGTGCGACCCGACGGTAACCGACGTCCTGGTCAACTCGCACAAGCAGGTCTACGTCGAGCGCAGCGGCAGACTCCACCTCACGGGCGCGCGGTTCAAGGACGAAGCGCACCTGAAGAAGATCATCGACAGGATCGTCTCGGCCGTGGGCCGCAGGGTGGATGAGTCATCGCCTATGGTGGACGCGAGGCTTGCCGACGGGTCGAGGGTGAACGCGATCATTCCGCCGCTCGCCATCGACGGCTCGGTGCTCTCGATCAGGCGTTTCTCGGCAGACCCGCTCGAGGCCGAAGACCTGATCGCCCTGGGCACCATGACGCCCGACATAGCAATGGTGCTCCAGGGCATCGTCAAGGCGCGGCTCAATGTGCTCATCTCCGGCGGCACGGGCACAGGCAAGAGCACCATGCTCAACGTGCTCTCCCGCTTCATCCCCGCCAACGAGCGGGTCGTCACGATAGAGGACTCGGCGGAGCTTCAGTTGAAGCAGGAGCACGTCGTCCGCCTGGAGACGAAGCCCGCAAACATCGAAGGCAAGGGCGAGGTCAGCCAGGGAGACCTCGTCCGCAACAGCCTGCGTATGCGGCCGGACCGCATCATAGTCGGCGAGGTGCGCGGCGCGGAAGTGCTCGACATGCTCCAGGCGATGAACACCGGGCACGACGGGTCGCTGACCACGATACACGCCAACTCCCCGCGCGACGCGCTCCTTAGGCTGGAAACGCTCGTCGCCATGTCGGGCCTCACCATACCGAACGACGCGGTCCGCCGGTACGTCGCCTCCGCCCTCGACGTCATCGTCCAGGTCGCCCGCCTCCTTGACGGCAGCAGGAAGATAGTGTCGCTTCAGGAGATCACGGGCATCGAGGGCAACATCATTACGATGCAGGAGCTATTCCGCTTCGACCAGGCAGGCGTCGATGACCAGGGCAAGGTGAAGGGGTCGTTCCGGAGCACGGGCGTCATGCCGCAGTTCGTCGAGAAGTTCAAGGCGCTCGGCGTCACCGTGCCTCAAGGGGTCTTCGAGGGAGGGATGGCGGCCACGGGCAGGCGGGGCGCGCGATGAGCCTTATCGCCGCCGGCTTCGTCTTTATCTGCGTAATGTGCGCAATAGAGGGCCTTTTCCTTGCCGCGCAATCGAAGATAGACCCCACGGCGAAGAAAGTGCGCAGTCAGCTCCGGGCAGCGGCTGCGGAGCGCTTCGGGGGCGGCGGCGAGGGGCTGAGCGTCGTCCATCTGAGGGTCTTCAGCTCCGTGCCGGGACTCAACCGCCTCTTAAGCGGCATCTCCATTATGCAAAAGCTCGACAGGCTGCTGCTCCAGGCCGGGGCGACGCGCCCCTTGGGTTTCTTTGTCCTACTGGGCCTCATCCTCGCCGTCTGCGCGGCGTACGGGGCAACCCTCCTCACGCATACCGCACTTGCTGCAATCCCCGCGGCGGCAGCAGGCGGGTTTGCGCCTTTCATCAATCTGCTCATGCAGAAAAAGCGGCGCATGAAGAAATTCGAGGCCCAGTTGCCGGAGGCGCTGGAGCTTATGGCCCGCTCTTTGCGGGCAGGCCATGCATTTTTGGGCGGCCTCCAGATGGCGGCGCAGGAGTTCGACGACCCGATGGGGACGGAGATGCAGAAGACCGTCGCCCAGATCAACCTGGGAGTCAGCGTCGAGCAGGCGCTCAAGAACCTCACGAGCCGCGTCGATTGCCAGGACCTTAAATTCCTCGCGGTCGCCATTATCATCCAGCGCGAGAGCGGAGGGAACCTGACGGAGATCCTGGAAAGCATCGCCACCCTCATACGCGAGCGGTTCAAGCTCCACGGGAAGGTCAGGTCGCTTTCGGCCGAGGGGAAGCTGTCCGCGATCATCCTTACCGCCCTGCCCTTCGTTATAACCCTCATGCTCGCGGTGGTAAACCCTTCCTATCCGAGGGCGCTGTGGGAGGACCCGTCAGGCAGGATGATGGCCTTCGCCGCGATCATGATGATGGGCGCCGGGATTGCCGTCATGAAGAAAATGAGCGCGATAAAGGTGTAACGATGGACCTTCCTCCTTTCATGCAGGCAGCTATAATCTTCTGTGTCCTTGCCGGCGCGCTGGCCGCAGGGGTCGCTTATCTCTCGCGCGCGGGCGAGCGGCGCAGACTGACCATAAGGATAGAGGCAGCCGGGGCCGCAGGCGTGCCGGGTTCCGATGGCGCAAATGACGCGACCCCCGCAAAGCCGGCAGTCATCGTGCAGTTGAGGCAGCTCGTCGCGCGCCTCGGCGACGCTGCAAAACCGAAGAACGCGGAAGAGCTGGGCCGGTTCAACAGGCGCTTCTCGCAGGCGGGCATCAGAAGCAAAAACCCGGTAGTCGCCTTCTTCGGGGCCAAGGCGTTATGCTCAGGGCTTATGGCTGCGGCCGCGCTCTCCTTCCAGTTGTTCTCGGCAAGGCAGATGAGCGCGACGGCCCTTATGCTCGCTTTCCTCGCTCCTGTCGCGGCAGGCTTTTACCTCCCTAACCTCTGGCTTTCGTGCAAGGTTTCCAAAAGGAAAGAACACCTCGCCCTCGGCCTTCCCGACGCCCTCGACCTGCTCGTTGTCTGCGTCGAGGCGGGCATGGGCCTGGACGCGGCGATCAAGCGCGTCGGCGAGGAGATGCGCCTTTCCAGCAGAGGAGATCAGCGAGGAATTCGGGCAGCTCAACCTGGAGCTGCGCGCGGGCAAATCGCGGCGCGACGCCCTGAAGGACCTTGCCTCCAGGACCGGCCTCGACGAGCTGAACGCCCTTGCGACGCTGCTCGTCCAGTCGCAGAAGTTCGGCGCGAACGTCGGCCAGGCGCTGCGCATCCATGCGGACTCGATGCGGGGCAAGCGCTCGCAGCGGGCGGAAGAGCTGGCGGCGAAGCTCCCCATCAAGCTGCTTTTCCCGACGGTCTGCTTCATCTTCCCGTCCCTCTTCCTGGTGCTGATGGGACCGGCGCTCATCCAGGCGTACCGGATGTGGACCGTGCATTAAAAAGCAAAACCCGGCCCCTGCAATATGGCCCAAGGAGACCAATCATGAGAATCCCGACGATCTTAGCAACAATGCTGCTCGCTGCAAGCCTTGCCCTCTGCGGGTGCGCGTCGCAGACGGGGCAGCAACAGGCGGCAGCCTCGACGGCAGGCGAATACAAACGGTTGCTGGAGCAGCAAAAACAGCGCAATGCGGCTGTGGCGGCCCCGGATGAATCATCAAAGAAGCGGCCGCCTCTCGACGCGGACGGCCACGAGCGGGCCGGGGACAGCTACGGCAGGCAAGGCAACGGCCTTATGGCCGTAGTCGAGTACACGAAGGCCCTCGCCCTCGATCCCGACAGGAACGGGGTCCGCTGCAAGGCGGGCCGCATCCTCGTGCAGCGCGGTATGGCGGCCGACGGAATAAAGCAGTTCGAGGAGGCCCTCAGGCGGGACCCTGCCAGCCCCCAAGCGCATTTCTGGCTGGGTCTCGCCCTCCTCTTATCAGGCAAACAGGAAAAAGCCGAAGAAAGCCTGCGCAGCGCCGCTAAGCTCGACCCGTCGCTCTGGCAGGCCTACGTCTGCCTCGGCATCATCTATGACCGGCGCAAGCTCTATTCGACGGCCATCACCGAATATGACAGGGCGCTTGCAATCAACCCCGCTTCCGCCGCGGTCCTCAACAACCGGGGCGTCTCCTGCTACCTGAACGACGACTGCGCCAAATCGGCCCGCTCGTTCATCGCCGCCCTGCGTATAGACCCGGCGAACGCGAAGTTGTACAACAACCTGGGCCTTGCCTATGCCTGCCTGGGGAAGTTCGATGACGCCCTGGAGGCGTTCAGGAAGGCCGGCAGCGCGGCGACCGCCCAGAACAACATAGGCTGCCTCTACATGGCGCAGGGGAGATACAGGGAGGCGGCCAGGGCCTTCCAGGAGGCGATGGACGCAAGTCCGACGTTTTACGTGAAGGCGCAGGAAAACAGGGACAGGCTGGCTGCGGCGATCAGGGAACAGGAGCAGGACTAAGAAGGAAGGCTATAGCTGAAAAATTGAATTACTTACGGACGGGCCAGGCGCGTGGAGCGGCGGCGGTCGGTCTGTTTTTCGCGCTTGCTGCCCGTCTTGAAGCGGTCGAACAGCTTGCCTGCTATGAACGCGACGACCAGGAACACGGAAGCCATACCGAAAACGAGTATCTGCGCCTCGTTCATGCCTCTGCCTACCCCCTCAATTACTGCCGGGGCGCTGCGCCCCGCCTTACCAGTGCAGAAAGCCTCGTCGTCGACTGCTAAAGTAACGTTTGAGACATTCTACCACCTTTAGGACCGATCAAGTCAACAAAAATATTTACAACCGGGGAGGGCCGGAGCGAGCCTTCCGGGCGGGTCGACTGCCTGACCCATTCGTCGAGGATGGGCAAGTCTTATATTGAATAAAAACAGCGTTTAAGCCGTTGCCGGGGATGAGATATGCTGAAGAGTCCGTGTGAAGAAGGGCTGGGGCGCAAGGCCGGGGCGGGCAGAGGCAAGACCGTTGCCGGCCCCTGGATACTGGCCGTTACGATACTCGGGTCGAGCATGGCCTTCATCGACGGAACGGTAGTAAACGTGGCCCTGCCCGTGCTTCAGAATGCGCTCCACGCGACGATGGCGCAGGTCCAGTGGGTCATCGAATCTTACGCGCTATTCCTCGCCGCGCTCCTTCTTCTGGGCGGCTCTTTGGGCGACCGGTACGGCCGCCGCCTTGTTTATATGACCGGCATCACGGTCTTCGCCACAGCGTCCGTCTGGTGCGGCCTTTCGCCGGATATACATCAGCTCATAGTCGCAAGGGCCTTTCAGGGGGTGGGCGCGGCCCTTCTCGTACCGGGAGGCCTCGCCATCATCAGCGCCTCCTTCAGCGAAGAAGACCGTGGACGGGCGATAGGCACATGGTCCGGGTTTACTGCCATAACGGCAGGCGTGGGTCCCGTCTTAGGCGGCTGGTTGGTCGAGCACCTCTCCTGGCGGTCGATTTTTTTCATCAATATTCCCATCGCCGTCGCAGTTATAGGGCTGTCGATCCTCCATGTCCCTGAAAGCCGCAGCGCAAAAGAGGGCGCAAAGCTCGACTGGCCCGGCGCCCTTCTGGCGACGCTTGCGCTGGGCCTGCTCGTGTTCGGCCTGATCGAATCATCGGCAAGCGGGTGGACCCGGCCCGTGGTATTCGGCCCGATCCTCGCCGGTCTCACGTTCCTTGCAGCTTTTATCGTATTGGAAAGCCGGTCGCCTTCACCGATGATGCCCCTGGGCCTCTTCCGGTCGAGGACGTTCAGCGGGGCAAATCTCGTAACCCTCTTCCTCTACACTGCACTTGGCGGGGCGCTCTTTTTCCTCCCCTTCAACCTGATACAGGTGCAGGGATATTCGCCGACGGAGGCCGGCGGCGCGCTGCTGCCCTTCATCCTGCTGATGTTTTTCCTGTCGCGGTGGACCGGAGGGCTCGTCTACAGGTACGGCTCGAGACGCCCGCTCGTAGCCGGTCCCCTCATCGCAGGCTGCGGCTTCGCTCTGCTTGCGCTGCCGGACGTGGGCGGAAGCTACTGGCGCACGTTCTTCCCGGCCGTGTGCGTGCTGGGACTCGGCATGGCAGTGAGCGTAGCCCCTCTCACAACTACCGTCATGGGTGCAGCCGGCACCGACAGGGAAGGCATCGCGTCGGGCATCAATAACGCCGTAGCGCGGGCCGGGCCGCTGCTTGCCGTGGCCGTCTTCGGCGTCATACTGGCGTACGTTTTCAGCGCGCACATCGACGTAAGCTTATCGAAGATAGACCCCACAGTCTACCGGGCAATAGCCGAACAAAAGGCAAAGCTGGCCGCGATAGCGATCCCCTCCGGCACGTCCGCCGGCCTCGCCGCTATCGTCAGGCAGGACATTCTGCAATCCTATGTAGCCGGTTTCAGATGGGTAATGGCAGCAAGCGCCTTCCTTTCTTTCCTGAGCGCAATGAGCTCATGGGCCTTCCTGCGGGGAAAAAGCCGAGGTTGAACGTTGCACTTCCGCGTATTCCCCGCCCGTTCCGCGAGTCCGGGAGCAATATTTGCTCGACCCGGACCCACTGCAAATGTTAGAATCGCTTATTGCATACCTGTCTTACGGGGACAAAATAACGAGGAGGGGTTTTCATGAGCGTCAATACAATCGGTATTGTAGGGATCGGCAGCATGGGGAACGGCATCGCGCAGGTCGCCGCGCAGTCGGGATTCAGCGTGATAGTCCGCGACATGGACGAGAAGATACTCGCCAAAGGCATCGGCAGCATCGATAAGTTCCTGTCCAAGAGCGTCGAGAAGGGCAAGATGACGGCGGAGCAGAAAGCGGCCGTGCTCGGGCAGATCAAGACTACAACCAAAATCGAAGACCTGAAAGCAGCAGACTTCATCATCGAGGCGGCCTTCGAGTCGATGGACGTCAAGAAGAAGATCTTCGCGGAGCTCGACGAGCTGATGGGGAAAGACGTCGTCCTCGGGACCAACACGTCGTCCATGTCGATCACGGAAATTGCTACCGCCACCAAGAGGCCGGACAAGGTCGTGGGCGTCCACTTCTTCAACCCCGTGCCGCTCATGAGGCTGGTCGAGATCGTCAGGGGCCAGCTTACCGGCGACGCAGCCGTTGCCGAGACTGCCGCGGTCGTGAAGAAGCTGGGGAAGGAATCGATAGAGGTAAAGGTCGACGTGCCCGCGTTCGTCGTCAACCGCCTCATGATACCCCACTTCATCGAGGCCATGAAGCTGCTGGAGCAGGGGATCGCGACGAAAGAGGACATCGACAAGGCCGCCAAGATGGGCCTCAACTACCCGATGGGCCCCTTCGAGCTGATGGACTTTACCGGGCTGGACATCAACCTGATGGTGAACGAGTACCTGCGCAAGGAGCTGCCCAGGAGCTTAAGTGGCAGTCGTCGCTTGAGCTTAAAAACCTGGTAAAGGCCGGCAGGCTGGGCAGGAAAACAGGCGCAGGCTGGTATACCTACTAGAAGTGGGCGGCCGGGTTGATTTGGCGGCTATCCAAATTTCCCCCGGCCGCCTTCTTTTGCGCGAGTCGGCCTGTGATACGTGAGATATCCGGATGGAAAAATATCGGATTGCGCGCTATAATTACGCTACGGAGGAAGTGTGAGCATTCTGGCAGAAAAAGAAATCCTTTGCCTCAGCGTATCGGAGCGCATACAACTGGCCCAGGATATATGGGACAGCGTCGCAGAGGTGCCCGAGTCCCTCGCGTTAAGTGACCAGGAAAAAGCCGAGATTGACAGGCGGCTCGACCTCTACCACAAGGATCCGGCCGCAGGTTCACCCTGGTCGGTCGTTCGGGACAGAATCAGAACGCGATCGTGAACCGCCAGTTGATAATCCGGCCCGACGCCGAAGTCGATATCGCGCAAGCCTTCGATTGGTATAACAGCCGGGTCCCCGGCCTCGGCGAACAATTCCTGCTTGCCCTGGACGCTGCTTTCAATTCCGTTCTCAGAAATCCGCTGATACATCCCGAAGTGTACAAAACCGTTCGGAGGGCGTTAACCAGAAGGTTCCCCTTTGCCGTATTCTATCTGGTCGAAGAAACTGGCGTAATAGTTCTCAGCGTTTGCCACGTGCGGAGGAACCCGCAGACGTGGAAAACCAGGGCATAATCCTTCCTTGCAAAGAGAGCTTTAACCGCCTCCCTTACTTTCGGCTATCCTGCGCGCGGCTTCGGTGAAGAGCATGTAGTTGGCGGCGGGGTCTCCTTTCAGGAATATCCTGCTGCCGACTGCCGCCGCGTCTGCGCCTGCGCGCCATATGTCCGCAAGGTTTTCGGGAGAGACGCCGCCGTCCACGGATATCTCTTTCGCCGGGAACATGCGGCGCGCATCGCGCACTTTATCGAGCACCTCCGGATGGAAGGGACTGCCGTAGCGGCCGGGGTCGACGGTCAAAAAAAGCAGGCTCCCTGCCTCTGCCGCGATCTCCGCGTAATCCTCAAGCTGCGTCTCCGGCCTGAAGGCGACGCCCGCCTCCATGCCGCCTTGCGTGATGTGGGCGATTGCATCGAGCGGATCGGCCGCAGATTCGATGTGGAATATCACTTTTTTCAGGCCGGGGTTGTGCATCCTGCCGAGCCAGTCGATGGGGTCGGTCACCATAAGGTGCGCCTCGAAGGAAAGGCGCGTCTCGAGCCTCGCAAGCATCTCCGGCGCGAAGCTGCGCGACGGCACGAACGCGCCGTCCATCATGTCGACCTGGACGTAATCGGCAAAGACCTCCGCCTGCCTGATGCGGACTGCGAAATCCTCCCACGTCTCGGCGAGGACCGCCGGTACGATCCTTATCGGGCGGCGCTGCGCGCTATCAATCCCACTCCGTATGGAAGCTGCCTTCCTTATCCAATCGCCTGTAAGTATGGGCTCCGAAATAATCCCTTTGCGCCTGGGTGACGTTGGCGGGCAGGCGGGCGCTGCGGTAGCCGTCGAGGTAGGCGAGGCAGGACGCCATGGCGGGCGCGGGTATGCCGCTTTGGGCCGCAGCAATGATGACTGTCCGCAGGGCCGCCTGGTCCTCCGCAACCATTCCGGCAAAAGCAGCGTCGAGGAGCAGGTTAGGCAGGTCGGGCCGCGCTTTGAAGGCTGCACGGATAGGATCCAGGAGCCACGAGCGGATGATGCAGCCGCCCCGCCAGATGCGCGCCACGGTCTCAAGCTTAAGCCCGTAGCCGTATACGGCCGATGCGGCCCGGAGCTGCGCCATGCCCTGGCTGTATATAATGACCATCGAGGCGCGCAAGGCCCCTTCAAGCTCGCCGATGAAGGCGCGCTCGTCCTTCACGTCGCCGATATCGTATGCAGGGCCGGTCAGCAGGCCCGATGCCTCCTGCCGCTCTGCCCTGAGGTCCGAGAGGTCGCGCATGGCGACCGCCGCGTCGATGGCAGGTACGGGCACGCGCAGTTCCATCGCGTCCTGCGCGGTCCACATGCCTGTGCCCTTCTGGGCTGCCTCATCGACTATCGCCTCTACGAGAGGGCGTCCCGTCGCATCATCGATCTTTGCGAGGACTCGGCCCGTGATCTCGATAAGGTAGGCGGGCAGCGGACCGGCGTTCCATTTGTCGAAGACCTGGCCTATGCGCGTTTCCGTAAGGCCGAGCCTGCGCTTCATGAGGTCGTAGACTTCTGCGATGGCCTGCATCACGCCGTACTCGATGCCGTTGTGCACCATCTTGACGTAGTCGCCAGCGGAGTGCGGCCCGAGCCAGGCGACGCACGGCTCTCCGCCCGCCTTCGCTGCTGCCGCCTCCAGGATGGGCCGGACGCGCTCCCATGCGCCTTCCGGGCCGCCCGGCATGATGCTCGGGCCTTTTCGCGCGCCTGCCTCGCCGCCGGAGACGCCGACGCCCATGTAGAGTATGCCTTTGCCTTCGATGCGGCCGGCTCGCGCATCCGTATGCTTAAAGTACGAGTTACCGCCGTCGAGCAGGACGTCGCCTGCCGAAAGGTGCGGCAGGATTGCGTCGATCACCGCGTCCACCGGAGGCCCCGCAGGCACGAGCATCATCGCTGCGCGCGGCAGGCGCAAGGCCGCCGCAAGCTCGCCCATAGAGGCTACGCCCCGCGCGGGCAGGCTGCCTGCCTCCTGCCCGAGCGCCGCGACCTTCGATGAGTCCGTATCGTAGCCGGCCACCGAGAAGCCCTTTTCAGCCATGTTGAGCGCCAGGTTGCGCCCCATGACGCCGAGCCCGATCATACCGATGTCGAATGTGCCTGGAGCCGCCATATTTCACCTACACCTTATGCGTTAATACTTTAGCGTATCAGTTTCAATCAAGCCCCATCCCCGCAAGGGCTTCTTTCGTTGTCGCCATGTCCTTATGGACGATGCCCTTTATCCCTAAGGAGCGCGCCACCTCAACGAAGAGCGAGCGGTCGTCTATATAGATAACGTTCTCTTTTTGCGCGAGCGAGATGTCGAGGGCGATGCGCCAGACGTCCGAATCGGGTTTCCTCAGATGGATGAAGCAGGAGCAGATGAAAAAATCGATCACCCGGCCGAGCCCGAACGTACGCACCCGGTGGACGGTCAGCTCGCGCCCCTCGTTGCTCACTGCCGCGACCTTGAGCCTGTGTCGCTCCTTCAGCCCCGCCACGTAGTCGAGCATGCCGGGGAGCGGCTTCGACCGGTCGTACATGAAGTCGCTGAATTCTTTGCGGCTGAACGGGCGCGGCTCGTAGAAAACGGTCCTGTCGAGGTATTCCGTAAGTGTGAGCTTGCCCTGCTCGTAGATGTCGAACGTGAGCCTGTGGCGCTCGTTCATCTCGTCATGGTCGATCTTGAAGACGCGGCAGGCCTCCTTGCGCATAGAGCGGTCCCACCCGTTCGTGAGAAGGACGCCGCCGATATCGATGAAGAGATGGGTGAATGGCACGTTTGCCCCCCTTATAGCGGTCCTTCTTACGTAAATCTCTTTGTTTCGCGGCCTCCTCCCTCAAGCCTCGTAGGCCAGCGCCCTGTCGAAAAGGCGTATGAGGTGTGCGAGGCCCTTCCTTACGCTGTCGCCGAGGTCAACGCGCATAACCCTGCGGCCGTGGTGCATCAGCGCCTCCAGGTCGCCCAGGGCCTGCGCCTTTTTGAAGACGCCGAACGAGTACGGCTTGCCCGGTATCGAGATGTCTATCGGGTCGCGGCACGTGAGCTGGATGAAAAGCCCCGTGTTCGGGCCGCCCTTGTGGAGCTGGCCCGTCGAGTGGAGGAAGCGCGGCCCGTAGCCCAGCGTAGCCGCCAGCCCGAGGTCGTCCCGGAGCCTCCGGCGTATCGCCTGGAACGTGTTGTTCGTGGCCGTCTCCTCCGGCAGGTATGCCTGGAAGGCGATATAGTCGCCGGGCTTCCCCTGCGACAAAAACGACCAGAGCAATTCCTCCGGGCTGTCCTTGCCGTCCCGCGCGAAGAATGCCAAAGGCCCGTGCATCATGACCGGCGCGGGCTCCGTGAGCGAGCCCTTCTGAGCCACGCTCTTCAGTATGCGGTTAGTCGCGTCCTTGCTCTCCTGCACGTTGGGCTGGTCGAACGCGTTAATGCCGATCATCGCGCCCGCGACCGCCGTCGCCATCTCCCACCGGAAAAACTCCTGGGCGATGGAGCGGTTATCGGCAAGCTCGATGTAAACGATGGGCAGGTTGGCCGCCTGTATCGCCGAGACCGCCGTCTCCATCCGGTCATGACCGTGCCCCCTGACGTACGCGTGCACGAAGAAGCGGTCCTCGCCGTAGACAACGGGCGCGCCTTCCGGCTCTCCCGCGACAGGCACGATGCCCGTACCGTCCTTGCCCGTGCTCTCCGCGATCAACTGCTCCAGCCACATGCCGAGGGTCGAGAGGTCGTCAGGCAGAAGGAAGGTGACCTTGTCGCGCCCTGCTGCGGCCATGGCCCCCATCACGGCGCCAAGGACCAGGGCCGGGTTCTCCTCGGCAGGCACGGACGGCCCGCATGCCTCGACCATATGCATCGCTTCTTCAAGAAGGCGCTCGATATCGACGCCCAGGAGCGCGGCAGGCACGAGGCCGAAATTGGAGAGAGCGGAGTACCGCCCGCCTACGTCCGCAAAGCCGGGGAAGATACGGCGGAAGTTCTTATTGCGCGCCGATTCTTCAAGGGCCGAGCCGGGGTCGGTGATCGCGACAAAATTACGGCCCGGATGGGCGTTCACCGATTTTACCCTGTCGAAGAAATAATCCTCGAACGCCATGGGCTCGGCGGTCGTGCCGGACTTGCTGGCGACGATGAAAAGCGTCTTCTCCATGTCGAGCTTCCGGTCGAGGGTCGCGATTATCGCGGGGTCCGTCGTGTCGAGCACGGTCAGGGGCAGGCCGTGCGTGTTAGGATGGAACATCTGCCTGAAAACGAGCGGCGCGAGGCTGGAGCCTCCCATGCCCATGTGGACGACGCGCACAAACCCCGCTGCCTTGACCTCGCGGGCGAACGCCATAAGGCCGGCCGCATGCTCCTTCATTTTTGCGGGCGCGTCGAGCCACCCCAGCGCCGACGGTATGGAGGCGGCCACTGCCTTGTCTTTCGACCATAAGCTGCCGTCCTTCTCCCAGAGGCGCTCCACCAGGCGGTCGCCTTTCAGTTTCGCAATCGCCGGTGCGAGGTGCTTCGTCTGGAAGGAGGCTGCGCTTACGCTGCTTTCCACCATGGTCCGCCCTTCTTCGAGGCCGATCACCCCTTCCGTCCCCAGGTACAGGGTCTGGCGGTTGATGGGGACGCCGGGCGCGTTCTCTAAAAGCCCGGCTGCCGCTGCCGACTTATCCTTTTTACCCATCGCCTTACTCCTTTCTCTCTAACTGCCTGATCTTGTCGAGGCGGCGCGAGAAGCGCTCCGCCCCCTTGAAGCGGGCCGACAGGAAGGCCGCTGCCAGCTCCCACGCAAACTGCGCCGCGACCACCCGGCCGCCCAGGCAGATGACGTTCATGTCGTCGTCCTCTACACCCTGGTGCGCGGAGAAGGTGTCATGGACGAGGGCCGCCCGGACACCCGCCACCTTGTTCGCCGCGATGCAGGCGCCGACCCCGCTGCCGCAGACCGCTATGCCGCGCTCGACGCGCCCGTCCGCAACAGCGCGCGCCATGGGGACGACGTAATCTGGATAGTCGTCGCCCGGCGCAAGGGTAAGAGGGCCGAAGTCCTCTACCTCATGGCCTGCCGCCTTTACGAGCGCTGCAAGCTCTCCTTTCAATCCGAATCCGCCGTGGTCTCCCGAAAGGCCTACGCGCATACCTGCTACCCCTTTATATGACCGGCCTTGCGGCCGGGCTTCACGTCCCGGTCCTCTCAAGGGCGAGGCTGGCCGCGCCTACTACACCCGCCTGCCTGCCGAGTGCTGCCGGCGCCACCTCGACGCCTGCCGCAGCGGCAGGCAGGGCATAAAGGTCGATATCTTCGCGCACCCTGCGGATCAGGCCGGGCACGCCCTCGATGATCCCGCCGCCCAGTATCAGCCTGCATGGGTTGAACGCGTTTATCAGGCTCACGCAGCCCGCACTGAACGCCTTACCGGCTGCATCGAGGATGCGCAGGGCAAGGGCCTCGCAGCGGGCCGCCACATTTGCCACCGTCTCCGCAGTCACGGCCTCTATCGCGCCCCCGGCAGCCTCCAGCAGCGCATCCGACCCTTCCACGCCCTCTTCTATCGCAGCCCGCGCAGCCCGGCCGATGGCCCAGCCGCCGGCGAGGGCCTCCATGCAGCCCCTGCCGCCGCACGTGCAAGGCGGTCCTTCGACCTCGACCACGATGTGGCCTATCTCGCCCGCCGTGTTCGTGCAGCCTTCGAGCATCCGCCCTCCGCTTACGATGCCGCCGCCTATGCCTGTGCCCGCGAAGACACAGACAAGGTCGTTAAACCCGCGCCCCGCGCCGTGCCGCCACTCGCCGAACGCGGCAGCCCGAACGTCGTTGGTCACTATAACATCAACGCCGAGGGCCGCCTTTAGGTCCGCAGCCAGCGGCACGTTCTTCCATTGCAGGTTCGGCGCGAAAATAACAGCGCCGGTCGCCGCGTCGATCTGCCCGGCCATGCCTACCCCGACACCCGCAGGGGCCGAGCCTGCCTTTTGTGCGAGCGCCCTTACCGCCTCCGCTATGGCGGACATGACGCCCTTCGGCCCTGAAGCCACGTCCGTGGCCGTCCTTATCGAGTCCCCAACGATGCCGTGACCATCGACCGAGGCCGCCTCTATCTTAGTGCCGCCTACGTCGATGCCCGCAGCCCATCGCCCCTTCATGGCTCGCACCCCCTGTCTATAACTTGGAGCTTCCGCTTCTAAGTTGCAAGCACAAAAGAATATGCCTTCTGCGCGGGGCTATGTTTGTGTTGATTTTATGCTTCGCGCCGGCCAGCCGGGACCGGCGCGAAAAATGGATTTGCGAAACCCGAACAGCCCCTATCGTTGGACGACCCAGGCGAGGATGTTCTTCTTTGTGCCCCCGTCCCGCCTGTACTCGACGTCCCTGATATACCTCTTCATCACCTTGGTCGAAGGCGCCTCGCCCTCCAATCCGTGCACTTCCGGGAACGTGCTCAAAAGCAGCATATTGAAAGGCTCGCACGTGTCTATGATGTTGAGCACAATGGAGCCCATCTCGTGCGCCCGGCACGTTATCGTGATCTCCTCGGTGCCTGAAGTGCAGGCGAACCGGACGATATTTCCGAGCGCCTCATTGAGGGCCAGACCGATCAGGCCGATCCTCTCTTCCGTGAACATCAGGGCCCGCGCGTACTCCGAGACAAACTCCACGAGCCGGGGGATGGACTCCCCGGCGGCCTTTACCGTGATCTCTTCAAGTATTTCGCCGCTGACTTCTTGCTTCATCTATAGCTCCTCAATAGTTGTGGTTGTCGATGGGTGATAGTCTACAACAGACCGGCCCCGCTTCTCCACATTGCGTCCCGTGGGACATTTTTTTGTTGCTTTTATACGCCGGATATTGCAAGAATGTGTTGGGGAAGGGGGGAGTACCCATTGACGTGCGCATAGAAGCGAACGCCAGGGCTACAATTTCACAAAAAGAACAGGTCTTTTTCATGAGCAGGGACGGATGGACGTTCCTGTATTGGGCGGATATCCCTGTCACGATGGCGGTAATGGAGTCGTCGCAAGGGGAAACGGCGTATGTCTACCCCAAAGGGGACGTATCGATAAGAAACAGGCCCACGGCCGTTCGGGACTTGCGCAGCCTTTATTACCGGCGGACATGGCGGGAGGGCCTCAAGGGCCTGTTCTCCGGGGAAAGCCGGCGCATGAAAGGCGGACACGCGGAAAAGACGGCCCCGCGCGGTTCGATCGTGTCGAGGATCGTAGAGAAGATATCCGCCGAATATTTATTAATGTCCGGCCTATAGCGGCTTTTCAGAAAAGTACCGGCCCAAAGCCGGTTTTCGCGCCTTAGCCAAACCGTTACAATCTGCCGGATCATTTTCCAAGGATGGCGACCGTCATTTGGAACGGACGTCCCTGGTAATCCGTGTCCGTCTGCTGCCCCAGGTGGAGGAGCCTGTAGCCGTGGTCCTCGATATAATGGTTTACCGACGCGGCAAACCCGTTCCCCCCGATGCGAAAATCACCGCAATACTCGCAGCCCCTGTTTTCGTCGCTGTTTACGCTGACGACATGGCTGATGCCGTCGCAGAAACCGTTGTCCATTGCGATCCCCCTTTTTTGCTTTCGGTTTCCCCCGAAACCGGTGAGGCGTGCCGGCTCACCCTAATTGCATATCAGGAAGGGCCGGGCAGAGTCAAGATGATTCGTTATGAGTGTTTCAGCGGGTAATACGCCGCGAAGACCGCGAAAGGCTTACGGCCCCCGTCAAGACTATTACGAATAGCGCGAACGATGATGAAATAGGATATTCGGCGAACAGGACAACAGACGTCAGCAGACACCGCGTAGCCACCCGCGCCGTCTCATGGCGGGCGATAAAACGCGCGGCCGGGGGAGACCAGGCGTAGTACAACGCGATCACCTTTCTCCCTGCGGCATTGCCCGCGAGGCGCTTATCCCTGAAAACACGCAGGACCACAACACGCGGGTCGAGGTACGAGCCGTAGGCCGCTGTGGCTATGAAGCAGCCTCCGCCGCCGCCTCCGCCTCCGCCACTATCGGCTCCTGCCCCGCCTGCGCTTCCAAAAGACGGCGGGGATGCAGGCCCCACCGGGTCTACGATTACGCCGTTCGGAACGCCGTCGGAATCGCCGGCGCCGCCGTCCTGAAGGGTAAGGGTCACGGTGTTCCCATTTATCACTGCGTTCGTATATCCATAGAAACGACTGGAGTTGACTTTGTAGACCGCTGTGCCCGAGGCAAGCGCGTTGGGGTACGTAATGGAAACGGAGGCCGTCTGGCCCGCCGTGGGTACTGAGAGCGAATACGTTACCAGGCCCTGGGAAAAGACCAATCCCGACGGCTTGCCCGTCTGGTTGAGGCTCGCGTCCGTATCGGAGAGGGCCGCGAAGCTCGTGAAATAGGCGCCGGACGTGGGCGTCGAAAGTGTGGCCGGCCCGGTGCCGGTAAATGTGTTGAATACGACCCTGCTGGCTACATAACTGAAACTGACTGTCCTGAATTCCCTGGAATAAGTAACGGACCCGTTGTCGCATGCATAGTTCATGTTCATCTTCATGTAAAGAAGGCCATCGGGACGCCCGCTTGTGGCCCCCCAGCTATTCATAAGCACCCAGTAGTGATTGTCCGGGTTCGCGTCCGTGTCGTCGTAGCCGACGAGGACGACCCCGTGGCCCGCGCCGCCCGCCGAATCGCTGTATGCAACACCGCAGTAAGTATCAGGGTCCCAGACCGTGCTCTCCGGCTGGTTGTCCCAGAAATCGAAGAAGGCGTTCCAGGCGGTGTTGTTGGGCAGGTAAAAATCGAATTCTATCGCCTGCCCCCCGTTCAATACGGTCTTTATGTTCGATACCGCCTGGTCCGTAGTTACGCTGTATGTCGATACCGTCTGCACCTGTCCGGGCGGGTTCAGGAAGGTGTAGCGCGGGGTGGTGGCGATTGCGCTGCACGCCCCGCATACGCTGGCGCTGCTCGCACTGTAAGAAGCGCCCGTGTTCGACCAGGGGACCGCGAATTGGTGCTGTGACCCGGCGTACCAGTTGCGTAAATCCGTTAAGTCGCCTCCGTTGCAGACCGAGCACGCGCTACCCTGTGCTCCCTGGCCCGTGCTGCACGAATCGTAGTACTGGACCGAGAGCCGGTCGGTAACGCCCGTCTGCCAGCCCAGGGCTATCTCCATCACGCCTGTCCCCGCCCAAACCCAGCAGTTGCCGCACGAGCCCTGGTTGCGATCGGCCATGTTCGACGCGTTCCAGGGCGAATAACCGAGAAGGTCGAAAGAGGTGCCCGACCCTGAGGAGACGTTTAGAGCAGAGACGGCGGCGATCTGATCGATAGTCGGCACGCGGGGCGCATTGGCGTAGGCGTCCATTCGCGCTTGCAGCGTGTCCGCATCGGGCCGCATGACTCCGTGCCGGTAAGGCGGGTTCTGCGCAAAAACGGGCAGCGCAAAAAGAACGGCAAGGCAGACAGCGGCTGCTTTAGCGCGTTGCGCACGTTTTACCCTCCAGGCGCCGGGAAATCGAACAATACCGGGGTGCACGTGCCCTTGACGATGACCTGCATGACGCCTTTAACCCGCGCGCCCGGCGTCAATCCGTATGCCTGCACGTCTTTTTCATCGGGCTGCCTGGTGAGGTCAAGAAGAAATAGGAATTGCCGGTCGCCGGGGGCGGCGAACGATTGGGTAACCTTGCGGTCGGGGTGGAAAATGAAGCGCACGTCAAAACGCCTGTGCGCTACGTCTCCGGCGGGCAGCTCTTTCACGGATACGATCTGGGCGAAGCCGGGGTAGCTTTCGTAGGCGCAGGCCCCGCCGACCTTGCCGGACGTCTGGCCGGACGCGGGGGCAGCAAGCAGGCAGGCGGCAGCGACAACCCACGCTAAAAACATAAAATCACGAACCTGCTTCGGGTATGGTGCGTATCCCCACAAAGCTGATAACTCCAAATCCGGCTCATTCTCCTATGCAGCACGCGGCGGTGTCAAGAAAAATCTTTGTAACCGTTTTACTTTGTGGATCCGTCAAGAAACGACCTGGGCCTCCCATATTATTATACAAACGGACCCGTCCAGGCAACCGCTCATTGGTTTGAGCTTCTTTTCGTATATCGGTTCAGCAACCGATGGATGTCACACCGCGTATCATGCTAAAATTGGTCAGATACAAGGCACTATGACAACCACGAGCGAGCCATGATCAAAGACATCTACCGCGTCGCAGGCGCAGATATAACCGACCAGCGGGACTGCAACGTCTACCTTATCGACGCAGGCTCCGACGCCATATTAATCGACGCGGGCTTCGGCGCCGCCCTCGACCGTACGATTGCCAACATCCGGGACGCGGGCGTATCCCCCGCCTCCGTCTCGCGCATCATCCTCACCCATTGCCATCTCGACCACATCAACGCCGCCGCTGCCCTGCGCGAGCGGCTCGGCTGCCGCCTCGTCATGCACGAGTTGGACGCGGACATCGTGGAGGCCGGAGACAACCGTCTCACCGCCGCCTTTTGCTTCGACGTGGTCTTCCGGCCGCTCCATATCGACGAGCGCGTATGCGGCGAGGAGGGCAAGATCCCCTTCGGCGGAGGCGACGTCTCTTTCATCCATATCCCCGGCCACACGCCCGGCTCCATCGCGCTCTTTATCGAGGACGGAGGCAAGAAGGTGCTCTTCGGCCAGGATATAGCCGCGCCGCTCCTCCCGGACTTCGACTGCGACACGGCCGCCTGGCGCGCATCCATGGAGAAGCTCCTCGCCCTCGATGCGGACGTCCTATGCGACGGCCATTCCGGCATCTACCAGCCGGCCCGCTCCGTCGCCGCCTACATCCGCCACTTCATCCGTCAAAACGGGGACAAGGGGACAGCGGGCAAGTAAGCCCGTAACCAAAGGAGGTTTCGCATGACAAGGAAGATCATCGTGACGGCAATTGCCCTGGCGTGCCTGTGCGTAGTTTTCGCGGGCCGCGCGTACTGCCAGACGCCGCTAACAATACAGGACACGAAAGGATACCGGGGCGAGACGAAAGACGGCAAGCCTAACGGCCAGGGGGTATATGCGTGGCCCGACGGGCGCCAATACACGGGAGAGTGGAAAGACGGCTCGGCCGACGGCCACGGCACGCTTACCCTCGGGGATGGAAAGAAGTACGAAGGCCAGTTCAAAAAAGGCATCCGCACAGGCCAGGGGATGTACACATGGCCCGACGGGATGCAGTATGCGGGTGAATGGAAGGACGATCTCATAGCCGGCCAGGGGGCGTTCAGGTGGCCGGACGGCAGAAGATACGAAGGCCAGTTCACGAACGGCATGCGCAACGGCCAGGGCGTCTTCACATGGGCGGACGGGAACCAGTACGCGGGTGAATGGAAGGACGACAAGCGCAGCGGTTTCGGTGTTCAGACCTGGCCTAACGGGCAGACCTATGAGGGCGAATGGAAGGACGAGAAAATGGAAGGCAATGGGATACTCACCTGCCCGTCCGGGTTAACCGTCTCCGGCGTCTGGCGCCAGGGCCTGCTGGATGGCGCATGGCCGAAGTGCGACGCCATGCCGGGGGTAAGAAAGTTCTGAGAGACAGCGTTCAACAGGATGATCGGAATTATAATTGAACGCTGTACGGGAACGGCGGGCAAGGATGCGGATGTTTGATATCGACAAATAGAGCCGCTGCGAAGGCCAGGTGACCGTCTATGAAAAACCCCATATATGGCTTCAGGTGTGTGATCGGTCTCTTGCTATTCATGCTTCTTGCGGGTCTTTCGGCCTGTAGCACGCCGCTTGAGAAAAGGCTCGATCTTACCGGATATCAGCCGGCCGTGCAGGCTGTGAAAGGGTCCGGTGAAGTCTATTTAGCAAGACCGGTTCTCGAGGAAAAACTTCCGGTCCTCCCCGGCGGTCGTGTCGTCCTGGGTTACGTTGAGGGGACCGGGGAGCGAGCTAGTTACGCAGGATGAACTCTCCGCATGGGTGGCCGGGGCCCTTGCCGGAGAGCTGCAATCAGCGGGTTATGACGTGAGGCGGACGTCCAGCTTGCCGGAACGCGTTCGCAGGGGCGTCGTCGTGAAGATTGTACGCCTGTCGGTGCGCCAGAAGAACGGGCTTCTCCTTGCCACATCAACGGACATTAACCTGGCCGTCGACGTCTGGAAAGACGGCCGCCTTATCAAAACGCTTACCGCAGGCGCAGACAGCAAGGACGAAGGGATCGACAGGTCGGGCGACTTCGCGGCCGCGTCCCTTAGAAGACAACTACAGTCGGTCATGCAGGAACTAGTGCCGGACATCGTAAAGACGCTTTCATCTCCCTGAAGTCCGGGCCCGTTATCTTTTGCGGTCTTTGCATCCGCTTCTCCCCTTTATGCCGCCTTAATCCTGTGCCTCGGGACCGGCACCCGTCAGCCTGAGCAATCTTTTTATTGACAATCGCCAAAACTCAGGAATATAGTTTGTACACCAATTGTTTGTACACTGATATTATCCATACATATGGTATGGAAGGGGAACCGATGAGGCAGACAGGCCGGGACTTCGAGCTTCTGGAAACGGTTCAATCTCTCCGTCGTATCTTCAAGGCCATTCAGGATTGATACACGGGCTGAGAATTATGGAAGGCGCAGACATGCACCCGATCTATCGGTCTATAAAACAACCGGCGGAAATCGCGGAAGCCGAGAGCGTGCAGGTTACTTTCTTTTTCGACGAGGAATAAGCTGGTTCTGAGGAGATCGGAACCGAGTTGTCATCAAAAACAAAGGAGGCCAAGTAATGAAGCTTAAATCGGTAGGGTTGTTCGTTCTTATTGTCCTACTCGCAGTCTCTCTGGGCGCTTGCAGCAGTTCTACCAAAGCCACTAAGAGCCAGGCGTCCGTGCAACAGCCGGCGCAGGCATCGAAACCCTTTACAGGCGATACGGGGAAGTTCAAAGACTCGAAGCATCCGGCGACAATGGCCAAAGCGGAGCCGCAGGCTGTTAAGCTGACGGTCAGCGACGTTCACTTCGACTACGACAAGTACAACATAAAGCCGGGGGACGCCAATTTGCTGAAACAGGACTACGCTTGGTTCAAGGCAAACCCCAGCGGTCATGTGACGATCGAAGGCAATTGCGACGAGCGGGGCAGTGTAGAATACAATCTGGCCCTCGGCCAGAAGCGGGCAGACGCAACGAAGAAGCTCCTTGAGACTATAGGGGTGCCGGAAAAGATGCTCAAGACGATAAGCTACGGCAAGGAAAAGCCGATTGATCCCGGCCACGACGAGGCAGCGTGGGCAAAAAACAGAAGGGCCCATCTCGCGCCGGACAAAATATAGTTCGAGGTAATAGACGGATATTCGTCAGCAGGTTTTGCCGGGTCGTTTGCTGGTGCAGGCCGCTTGGGGGAGGCCTGGCAGGAAGGTCTTCCCCAAGCCCCGGTTCTGGACGACCGTCATCCGGTTTTCGGCCGAATGTCGCCTTATTGTTCGATATACGAGACAACTTTAGCTGTTGCAAAAAGAGATACTGCCACGGCCCATACGTTCCTTATCGTTGGGAGACTTCAATGGCAAATCAGAGGGATTCCGAGAATCAACCGCCCCGTGAGGAGGCCGAGGGTGCACATAGGACGCGGAAGGTGACTAAACGTGAGCTGGGCGACATGCTCCGGAAGCTAAAAGTGCAAAGATACGAGAGAAGACTTACATCCGAGAAGAAAGAAACCTAAGCTCTTACGGCCTGTGACCAGGCGAAAGCGCGACGAGCGCCTCATATCTTTCGCTACTCGATTGCAGGCGGGATACGCAACTGATAAATAGTTCTTGACATTGGGTATAACACCGTCTAATACTATACCCAATCATACAACTGAATGTAAAACATACATCGACTGCGGAACCCGGTCTGGAGGGCCTTATGTTCGTTCTTTGCACAGCGATCCTTGTTATCGTTGCGGCCGCTATTTGTTCCATCCACAGCGGCGCGCCTGTAAGCGTACATTTTCTTTCGTGGAAGTTCAGCGCGCCCCTGCCCATCATAGTCTTCGTTGCGTTTCTGATCGGAGTGATCACGACCGCCCTCTTCCGTCTTGCGGGCCACTCAAGGCGGCAGCCGTGGCAAAGGAACAGGGACAACAGGATGGGCGACCAGAACTCGATCGTCAGCCTGCCGAAAAGCTGGAACGACTATCGCGTCTGGTTATCGGTAAAACAATAGCCCTCGGACGGGTCCGTCGCCGGACCCCAATAATGGCCGCCGGCGGCCATAAAGCAAGCGTAGCGCCGCGCCGAGCGGGGAGGCCGGGGCACCCGCCCGACGTAAGGCGGGAAGGGTCGCGGCTTCGCCGGTGGAGGGGGCGCTGAACCCCGATAATTGCCCGCACCCTTACCAGTATTTCATAGCGTCTTCGAATATGGCGGCCAGGTCTTCCGCCCCGACTGGACGGGGGGAGAGCTTGAGCAGGCGCTGCTGGGGAAGCGTACCTTCCACCAGGGCCGGGATGTCGGCCGACGTGTAGCCGATGGCGGCAAGCCCGTTGGGCATGCGCAGGCGCTTCATGAAGCCGATCACTACGTCCGCGACTACGCGGCCTGCGTCTTCCGGTTTTGCACGCGAGATGTCGGCCCCGAGGGCCTCCGCGGCCAGCAGGTGCCTGCCGGGGCAGGCGCGAGCGGTAAAGCGCAGCGCAGCGGGGGCGTTCAGCACAACGGCGATGCCGTGCGGTACGAGCGGCCGGTCCTGCGGGTATCCGGGCGCCCGGTATTCCCTCACCATCCCTGAGACCCCATACGACATCGCGTGCGGGATCGTCGTCCCGGCGTTGCTGAAACCGACGCCCGCGAACGAGGCGGCGAAGGCCATCGCGGTGCGCGCCTCGATGTCGTCCGCATCTTCCACTGCCCTGACGAGATAGGAAGCGAGCATGCGCATCGCCTGGAGGGTCCAGATGTCGCTGGCCGGATTGGCGCCCTGGAACGCCGGGCGGAGGATCGGCCTTTCGGGGCGGGGCCGCGAGTCGTACGGGGCAGCCGTGTAAGACTCGATGGCGTGCGTCAGAACGTCGAGCCCGGTAGAGGCAACGACCATCGGCGGGAGCGTCCGGGTATTTTCCGGATCGACTATGCCGAGCGTCGGCTTCAGCCGCCTGTGCGAGACGCCTGTCTTTGCATGAAGCCCCTCGAGCCCCAGGACCGCGACCCCCGTAGTCTCGCTTCCCGTACCGGCAGTAGTGGGGATGGCGAAAAGCGGCTTCAACGGCCCCGGCACCGGCATGCCTTTCCCGACGGGCGCGTTCAGGTAATCGAGGAAATCGGAAGGCGGGTAGGTCGTATACAGGTTCACGAACTTAGCCGTGTCTATGACCGACCCCCCTCCCACCGCGACAAAGGCATCAATTGGCTCTTTCCGCGCGTAAGCGATCGCCTTTTTTATCGATTCGTCCGTAGGCTCGATGCGGACCTCGTCGAAGACGGCATAACTTATCCCCTCTTTTTCCAGGGATTCGCGCACTATTTGAACGGGCTTAGACGAGGCCAGGTTCCGGTCTGTCAGCACGAGCACCCGGCGGATCCCCAGCTCGGCAAGGTCCATGCCGACCTCGCTCGTTGCCCCCGATCCGAAGCGAAGGTTCGACGCAGCCATCTCGAATGCGTAATCGTGATCCATCTCAAAGGCCTCCTTTTAACCATTCGTGCCGTCTGTCCGACCCATCGACGGCGCCCGGACATCTTCCGCTGCTTTGTTTTTGCACGGAGCGGTAGATTTTGCAAGCAAAAAACACATCCGTCTCTCCACTAAAGCCTTGCCTATGCCGTATAATTCTGCTAGAAATAATGTGGGAGGCCGGTGCATGCCTAACGGCTATAACGGACGCATTCTGCGCGTCGATTTGAGCGCGGGTAAGACCTGGATAGAGGAGCCGCCGGAGCAATGGTACCGGACGTACCTTGGGGGCAGCGCAATCGTCGGCTACTACCTGCTTAAAGAGCTTGCGCCCGGAACGGACCCGCTCCACGCGGACAACCTCCTGATCTTCGCGTCGAACGTCATATCCGGCGCACCTGTATCCGGCTTCTCCCGGTTCACGGTCGGCGGCAAATCGCCCCTTACTAATGCTTTCGGTGAGTCGGAGGCAGGCGGGTGGTGGGGCCCCGAGCTGAAGCTGGCGGGCTTTGACGCCGTAGTGATACGCGGCCGCGCCGCGAGCCCGGTCTACCTGTGGCTGCACAACGACGAGGCCGAAATCCGCGATGCCGCACACCTCTGGGGGCTCGGCAACGGCGACGCGCGCGACCGCATCCTCAAGGACCTGGGCGACGAGCGCGTAAGAATTGCGTCCATCGGCCCGGCAGGCGAGCATCTGGTGCGCTTCGCGTGCATTATCAACGAGCTGCGCCACGCGAACGGGCGGACCGGCATGGGTGCCCTCATGGGCTCGAAAAACCTGAAAGCCATAGCCGTCCGAGGCAAGAAGAAAATGACCTTCGCAAGGCCCGCCGAGGTGGCTGCCATCGCCAAGTGGCACAATGAGAGGATAAAGGTTCACCTGCCCAACATAGGCTGGCACCAGTTCGGTACGCCGGGGCTCGTGCCCGGCCTCAACGCAGCCGGCATTTTTCCTACGAGGAACTTTTCTGACGGGTCGTTCGAGGGCGCAGGCAAGATCGACGGACAGGCGATGATCGATACGATCCTCGAAGGGCGGGAAACCTGCTACGCCTGTTCGGTGCGCTGCAAGCGGGTGGTCTCCTGCGAAGAGCCGTACAAGGTAGACCGGAAATTCGGAGGGCCCGAGTATGAGACGCTGGCGTCCCTCGGCTCTCTCTGCGGCATTGACAGCCTGCCCGCCATATCGAAGGGGCATCAACTGTGCAACGACATGGGCATGGACACCATCTCCGCAGGCGCCCTGGTCGGCTTCACGATGGATTGTTTTGAAAAGGGCATCCTTCACGCCTCCGACGCGGGAGGGGCCACCTACCGATTCGGCGACGCGGACGCGATGCTCGGCCTGCTGAACGATATCGCCTTTCGGAACGGCCTGGGAGACCTGCTCGCAGAGGGCGTCCGCATCGCCGCCGAACGGATAGGGGGAGGCGCGGAAAAGCTTGCGTTTCACGCCAAGGGTCAGGAGGTCGCCATGCACGACCCCAGGGGAAAGACGTCGGTCGCCCTGAGCTATGCCGTCTCCCCAACGGGCGCGGACCATATCGAGGCGCAGCACGAGACTGCCTTTCAGGCAAGGACGCCGGTTTTCGGGCAGCTTGCCCCGCTCGGCATCCACGAGCCCATGGACATTTTCTCGCTTGCCGCGGAAAAGGTGCGGAATTTCACCATTTTGCAGCGCGTCTGGAGTCTCTACAATTCGATAGGCATCTGCAACTTCGTCGCGGCCCCCAATTACGCTTTGACTTTCCCGAAACTCGTCGAGGCAATCAGCGCCATAACCGGCTGGGAAACAAGCCTCTGGGAACTGCTCCGGGCAGGCGAAAGAGCGAACGTAATGGCGCGCATGTTCAATATCAGAGAGGGCATAACGGGAGAGGCGGACACGATCCCGGCCATATTCTTCGACCCTCTGCCGAGCGGCACTTCCAAGGGCAAGCGCATCGACAAAACGGAATTCCGCAAGGCCCTGGAGCTTTACTACGACACAATGGGCTGGGACAAAGACGGAAAGCCGACGCGCGGCAAACTCGTCGACCTGGGTCTGGACTGGCTGCTGTAGACAGCGCGAGCGACCTCATAAGGATTTGCCGGGATAGTCCTGAAGGCGGCGGTGACCGGAACCCCTACGCGTAATCAGCACAGTTCCGTGAAGGGGGCGGGCCGAGGCCTGCTTCCTGAAAGTCTAGATTTTGCTCCCAGCCGAAAAAGATCATCGTTGCGAACGGCATTCGTCAATAAAAGCAAGTTGACTAATGCCGAGCAATGCGAAAAATCGGGTATCCAGGGCCTCAAAGCACCCTTTCTTCGCATCATTCGCGTATCGCCTTTGAATTCGCTCGATGTTCCAGGGCGGCCTGGTGATTATACTTTGAATGAAGAGCCGAGCCGGGAATGGCAAGGACCATCAGAAAACAACTAATGGTCATCAAAATCACGCGCCCAAATCACGGAGGTACTCGAAATGAGAAAAAGCAGCTCTTTTGCAACGTTGATCTTCATCGTAATTTTCGGCATCGGCGTAGTATTGACATACACCATGTACAACGCTTCAGCGAACGTGCAAACCGCGTGGATCGGAGTCATTGCTTTTTTTGTCGCTCTCTTTGTTTCTCTCGCAATAAAGGTTGCGGATCAGTGGGACAAGGCGGTGATATTGCGGTTAGGCAAATTCCGCTCCCTTCAGGGACCGGGGCTGTTCTTCATTATCCCGGTCATCGACTCGATAGCATACTGGATTGACACCCGCGTGATCACGGCTTCTTTCAAGGCCGAAAAGACTCTTACCAAAGATACCGTGCCCGTGGATGTCGATGCGGTGCTCTTCTGGAAAGTTTTGGACCCCAAGAAGGCGGCCCTGGATGTAGCCGACTATCAAAGCGCCATAAGTTGGGCCTCCCAAACAGCTCTGCGCGATGTCATAGGCAAAACCATGCTTTCGGACATGCTGGAAGGCAGGGAGAAGATTAGCAGCGAGCTGCAAAAGATCATTGATGAGCGCACCGAGCCGTGGGGCATTAATGTTATTTCGGTGGAAGTCAAAGATGTACTCATCCCCTCGGCCCTGGAGGATGCGATGTCGATGCAGGCCCAGGCTGAAAGAGAACGTCAGGCCAGGGTGATTCTGGGAGATTCGGAGCGGCAGGTGGCGGAGAAGTTCGGAGAAGCGGCCAGAACCTATGCCAACGATCCCATCGCTCTTCACTTGAGGGCAATGAACATGCTTTATGAGGGTTTGAAGGAGAACGCCACGATCGTCATCGTCCCCAGCACAGCCGTGGAAAGCATGCAACTGGGCGGCCTTGCCGGGATGACGGCCTTGACCATGGGAATCGGCCAGGAGCGGGCAAGCAAAGAGAAGGAAGGCGAGTCCATAAAACAATAATGACTTCAATCCGGCTTCATCAAGACTGCGAAATAACGAAAGAATTATCCATGAAGCCGGCCGACCCACGTATCCTGACGATCAACGGCGGCTCGTCGAGCATCAAGTTCGCGCTGTTTGAGGCCGGCGGCTCGCTCCGACGGATTCTGGAGGGCGGGATCGAGCGGATCGGACTGCCGGAGTCCGTCTTGCGGGTGAAAGGTTTGAATCTGGCGGACAACTTTTCGCGGTCAGTGACGGCGCCGGACCACACCGTGGCGGTGGGCGCTTTGATGGACTGGATGGAGGAAAGAATCGGCATCGACATGTTGACCGCGGTGGGACATCGCGTGGTGCATGGCGGGCCGAAGTATAGCAAGCCGCAGCGAATCACCCCGGAAATGGTTGAGGAACTGCACAGGCTCAGTCCATTTGATCCCGACCACCTGCCGGAGGAGATCCTGTTAACCGGGGCTTTTCATCGCCGGTTTCCCGACCTGCCTCAGGTGGCGTGTTTCGACACGGCTTTCCACCATGACCTGCCGCACGTGGCCCGGCTCTTGCCGATCCCGCGCCGCTTTGAGGCGCAGGGGATGCGGCGGTACGGGTTTCACGGGTTGTCGTATGCGTTTCTCATGGGCGAGCTGGCCCGCCTGGCTGGACCGAAGGCGGCCCAAGGCCGGGTCATTCTCGCCCACCTCGGCAATGGGGCGAGCCTTGCGGCAGTGCATGGTGGGAAAAGCATTG
>CAWEPK010000013.1:0-10952 GCA_963810935.1 uncultured delta proteobacterium
TTAGTCTTGATTTTACTCAGTTCTAGTCCCGCCTTTTCTGTTCCTTTTTTCACTCTTAGATCAAAAACATTATCGTCCATCTTTTGAACAACATTGAGAAGCGTATCAGCATAGGCGTGGTAGTAATTGTCCGTAGATCTCCGCTCCTTGTGCCTCATGAGCCTCTGAGCCGTTAGCGGGTCCGTCAAGGGTACGATCTGCGTGCAGAAGGAATGTCTCGTCGCCTCGTAGAGTTTAACGTCGAGGCCGTTGTTCTCGCGCCATATCTTCGACAGTGCCCATAGATGGTAACCCCGGCCTGTCGCGGGATGAATCCGAAACGTCTATTCTGAGGCTGTACTAAAAGAGGGGTACGGTCAATTTGTCCCTGATATTCCGCCGCGCTATCTCCAGGGCTTTGTCGTTGAGCGGGATGGGTAGCTTGCTCTTATTCTTCGTCGTTTCCACGTGCTGACAGCCGGACGCGGACCTTTCTACCCACACGACGCGCTGCTCTATGTTCACACTCTTGACGAGGACGGCGATACACTCTCCCGGGGGTTTTCCATCAAATGTACCATGACGAGGGAAGATCGGCCATCCCCCCGATCCCCAGTTCTTCCGTCCTGGCAGTCACCCTCTCGCCCATGGCCCTGTTCATCTTTATCTCCTCCGGCCATGGTCTCATCCTCCCCTCCCCTCTCTTGGCGGTCGCATCAATCACCATGCGGCCGCCTTTGTTGAAAATGTCACCTCCGGGGTCCACGTTGGCGGCTGCGCGCCAAAGGGCCTCCTCGTTCTCGACGGCCGCAACGGGGCCGTCGAGAAGCACGCAGAAAACTCCCTCGGGCATGAAGGTCGACGAGAGAAGAAGGTCTACCAGGCTGTCCCTCTCCGCCGTGCCCTGCACCCCCACCAGAATCAGCGGATGGGCCGCCTCCCCGAAGAGGAGGCGGCAGTCAATGACGCGGGCGTCGCGGCTGCGAAGAAGGTTGGCCACCTCCGCATCGGGAGGCGGCGGCGCACCGGCAGGGAGGCAGCCCCTGACAGCCTCTCCTCTCAACCTTCCGGTGAGGTCCACGCCGACCTTCCCTCCCAGGACGGGCGACGGCGACGCGTGGTCGAGGACGTCGAGGATGCCGGTGGAAAAGGTGAGATCGCGCTGCGGGTCGATTGTATCGAGTACAGCCCGGGCGACCTCGCTGCCCATTGTCAGGTCAAGGGGCGCGTCGAGCACTAAGATCGCCTTGGATAAGCCCATCTGGCCGGAACCCCAGAGGCCGTGCATTACCCGAGCCGCCTGGCCGGGATAACGCTTCTCGATAGTCGCCAGCACTATGTTGTGAAAGACGCCCTCCCGGGGCATCCTGCAGTCGACAAGCTCGGGCAGGACCGCCTGGAGGAGGGGCAAAAAAAGCCTCTCCGTCGCCAGCCCGATGTAGGAGTCCTCCATGGGCGGGCGGCCAACCACCGTAGCCTGGTAGACGGCATCTTTCCTGTGGGTAAGGGCGGTCACATGAAAGACCGGATAAAGGTCGGCTGCCGAATAGAAGCCCGTGTGGTCGCCGAAGGGGCCCTCGAGGCGCTCTTCAGCCGGATCGACGTAGCCTTCGAGGACGATCTCCGCCTCTGCAGGCACATCGAGATCAACCGTAAGGCACCGCGCCATCCGCACGGGCCTCCGTCTGACGAACCCCGCAAGGAGCATTTCATCGACGCCGTAAGGGAGAGGGGCTGTTGCCGCATAGGTGACGGCGGGATCCGCTCCTATGGCAACGGCAACCTCCATCCTCTTCCCTGCCGCACCATATTCATGGAAATGGCGGGCCCCGTCCTTGTGGACATGCCAGTGCATCCCCAGCGTCTGGCCGTCAAACACCTGAAGGCGGTACATGCCGGCATTCCGCCGGCCTTCCGCATTCTTGGAAAAAACGATGGGAAGAGTTACAAACCTGCCCCCGTCGCCCGGCCAGCAGTGCAGGACCGGCAGCCTGTGGACATCGACATCCCCACCCCTGAAGACCACATCCTGACAGGGGGGTGGGAAAAGACCGGGACCGCCGGGCAGGAATCGGGACCAGCCAAGCGCTTTAACGAGGAGGCGGACCTTGTCGGCAAGGGAGCCCGGCGGCCGGGGCGCAAGTATATCCCTGAGCCGGCCTGCCAACTCGCCGAGGTCGTCCACGCCGAGGGCCATGCAGATCCTCTTCATGCTGCCGAAGGCATTGGTGAGGACGGGCATCGAAGAGCCTTCCACCTTCTCGAAAAGAAGCGCCTTGCCGCCCCCAGGTGTTTTGGATGCCCTGTCCGTTATCTCCGATATCTCGAGGACAGGCGAGACAGGGGCCTTGATTCTCAGGAGCTCGCCTTCGGAATCGAGGGCCGCTATGAAGTCCCTAAGGCTGTTGTAGGTTTTTTCGTTCTTCATGCACCCGTCCGCCTAAGCAAGCCGCCTCAGGATCTCTTCGGTCATGAGCGCGGCAAATACAAGGAGCGAAATTACACTGTTGATCCAGTAGAAGGCAATATGGATCCTGGAAAAGTTCTTCGGCGTCACGAGATGGTGCTCGACGACGAGAAGCATGCCGATTACCAGAACGAAGACTATGTAAACACGGGTCAGGCCGAAGAACCAGAAGAGCGAAAGGAGAGCCCCGAAGGCTACCAGGTGGAGCAGGCCCGACACGGTCAGGGCCGCCTCGGCGCCGAACCTTACCGGCATCGAGCACAGGCCCTCCTGACTGTCAAATTCCACGTCCTGGCAGGCATAGAGGATGTCGAAGCCGGCGATATAGGCACACAGGGCAAGCGACAGGATGACAATATTGACGGAAAGCGAGTTCGTGAGGGCCACCCAGACGCCGAGAGGGGCCAGACCGATGGCGATCCCCAGCGCCAGGTGGGACAGCCAGGTGAACCGCTTCGTATAGGAGTAGCCGAAGAGGACGGCCAGCACTGCGAAGGAATACCGGAAACACAGAGGGGATATGAAGAGGGCGGCAAGCACGAAGAGGACGGCGGAGGCAGCGACGAAGGCTGCCGTCTCCCCGGAGGTGACTTTCCCGGAAGGAAGCTCCCTGTCGGCCGTTCGCGGATTCCTGCCGTCGAAGGAAGCGTCAACCAGGCGGTTGAATCCCATTGCAGCCGACCTGGCGCCGACCATGGCGACGACGATCCAGAAACCCTGCCTGAAGGTGACGGAAAATTGGCGCATTGCCAGGAGCAAGGCGGCAAGGGCGAAGGGCAACGCGAAGACCGTATGCTCGAACCTGATGAGACGACCGTAGACGCCGGCCGTGCGCCCCACCCGGACTATCGCCTGCACCACGGGGCTCTTCGTCTCCTCCACAAAGCTCGCATATTTCCATGGACACAGGCGCGGCTCGAGCGCCCCCAGGGCCTCGTAAAGCAATATTCCGAGAATACCCATGCCGACGATGCCGTTCCAGAGATGGCCGTAATCCATACGCGCCCACGCGTCCATGATGAGATAGCCCAGACCCGTTGTGGTGGCAAAAGATTCGACGAAAAAGAGGACCGACACGGCCGTGCCGATCCCTATGCGGAGAGCGGTAAAGCTATGAGGCAGGGCGGCGGGAAAGGCTACCTCCATCAACACGACGCGGTCATCCGCCCCGAGGGAGCGAAGAGAATCATAGTACTTCCCGTCCACGGCCCTTACGCCGTCCCTGGTCGCGACCAGCACCTGGAAGAAAAGGATGCTTGTGATAAGGACAACCTTGGAAAGGTCGCCTATGCCGAATATAAGGAGGACGAGGGGAAGGAGGACGATTTTCGGGACCGGGTAGGTTATGAATACGAGAGGCGCAAAAATGCGGTCAATCCTTCTTCCGTAGCCCATGGCTACACCGACCGGGAAGGCAAGGAGCCAGCCCAGGGCTATACCAGCCGACACCCGGTATGCGCTGATAAAGAAATGCCCCCAGAACTCGACGGTCCCGCAGGCCTTCGAAAAATTGAGGAGCACCGTTTCGGGGGGAAGAAGGAATGGCGACCTGACGGCGCAAGCGGCCAGCTTCCAGAGGGCGGCGAGGATGCAAAGGCAGAGGGCGTAGTTGACCCCACGGGCCACCGCACCGGACGATCCTGTCTTCCATTCCCTATCAGCCGACGATGTCATGGAGCTTCGAGGCACCTCCGCACCTCTTTACAGGTCTCGTGAAAAGACGCCTCTTCACGATAGCCGGCGCTGCCCACCCTCCCGTTATCTATCATCCTTTTGATAGATCCAGGCCTCCTGCCCAGGACCATGATTACCTGCCCCAGAAAAACGGCCTCCTCGATGCTGTGGGTCACGAGGATCATTGTCAGCCCTCTTCTCTTCCATATGCCGAGCAGAAGGTTCTGAAGGTTCTCTCTGGTGAGGGCATCAAGGGAGGAGAAGGGCTCGTCCATCAAAAGAAGATCCGGTTCCGTGGCCAGCGCCCGGCCGATTGCAATGCGCTGTTTCTCCCCGCCCGAGAGACTCTCCGGAAAACGGTCCCGCTGCGCAAGGAGCCCGAGCTCGTCGAGGAGGTGTTCCGCCCTCCGTCCCTGCGTCGGTTTATCGAGCCGCGCGATCTTCATCCCGAGACAGACGTTCTCCCAGACCGTGCGCCACGGCAGCAGACCGAAATCCTGCAAAATGAAACCGGTCTTCCCCGGCCTGCCCGCCTCTCTGTCGTTGATTGTCACGCCGCCCGAGCTCGGCGCCAGAAGGCCCGCCAGGAGATAGAGGAGCGTCGTCTTGCCGCACCCGGAGGGACCCACTACGGCCAGCGAGCCTGCATCGGGCACCGAAAAGCTAATGTCCCTAAGGACGGGCGTGTCTTCCTGAAAACATTTATCGAGCCTGTCTACCTGGACCAAACGACCCTCTTCCTGCCCTTACCAGGGCGCAACAATAGTTTCGTAGGCAGCGGTCGTTGAGATCAATCCCTTTTCCTTCAGCCATTTCGAAATCGAGAGGACATCCTGCCGCCTCGGCTTCTCGGGACGTGGAAACAGGGGCACCTTGAACCGCCCCCTCAGGGAAGCGGGAAACTGTGTCCGCTCCACCAACAAATCTATAAAGGCCTGGGGGTTCTCATCTATCGCCCGGACAGCCTTGTCGTACGCCGCGACAAAGCGCGCCGCAAGGTCCGGGTAGCGGGTTAGAAGGTCGCTTTTCAGCGCCACTACCGTGAGAGTGGTATCAAGTCCCCTGTCATCGGCGAGCACGATGGCCCCTTCGGACTCGGCTTTGCTCGCTAGAGGCTCGGGCAGAAGGGCAGACTTCACCTGCCCCGCCATGAGCATCTGGTACCGTATGGGGATGGCCCTCACCTCAATCTTACCTACCCTGTTAGCACGGACGGCAGACCTGGAGAGTATCCCGTCGAGCACGTATTCGACGACGGAGGCCTTCGATACGGCCACGGACTCACCCGCAAGCTGTCCCACGTCCCTGATCCCGGACCGGGGCGAGGCGAGCAGGGCAAACATCCTTTGCCTGGAATCCGTCCTCATGACGGAAGTCAGGACGGCGAGACGCTGGCCGGAGTTTATCAGGAGGAGCGTATTGAGGAGGTCCCCGAAATAGGCATCGACTTTTCCGCTTTGTAGTGCCACGTCCCGTTCGAGGGCGCTCGAAAAGTAAAGGAACCTGGCGTCGATCCCCTGCTCCTCGAAAAAACCCTTCTTCCCTGCAACGACGAGGGGAAGGGTATCGATCACGGGCAACAGTCCCAAGGATACGGAGACCCGTTCTGCGGCAACGGCCGGAGAGACGCCTCCCGGACAGAGGAAAGCAACGAGGACGACCGATAGCAAGGCCCTTCTAATCATGGGGGACATTATAACCCAAGACCGCCGGCCAGCGAAAGAGAGACGCGGGGTCAGTAGTGGGTCAGTTTGAAAATGATAATGTTGCTTAACCGCTCTTGCACGTCTTTTTAACTTGACATTCAAGGGCCTGTTGCCCAACTCATAATGCCAGTCCTTTGTCATGGAGACAAATGTCCGTGTTTCAGCGGCGGTGATGCAGTTAGCAACACTTGTTTTCTCTTTCCTGCATTTCACGGATGCCGGTTGAATTCTTCACGATTACTGGCTGTCCTGATGTTGACGACTTCAGTCAACTGGCTTCGCTTCCCTCCCTCCTCAAAGCATGTTTGGTGAACCAGCATGGCGAACATCACCCGGATGAGCTTATGGGCAGTTGCCATAATCGCCTTTTTGTAGCACAGCCCGTCTCTCTTTCTTTTGCAGAAATAGGCCCTGAAGAGGTCATTGGAGAAGACTACGGTCTTGGTCGTCAGCCAGATCACCCTTCTCAGGCGCCGGTTTCCTCTCTTGTTTATTTTGCTTGATCCTTCGTACTTGCCCGATTGGTATGTGGAAGAAGGATCGAGGCCGGCAGCGGCAATGAGCTTCTTGTCGTTCTTGCAGAGGCTAACATCTCCGCCCATCTCTAATTGCGGTCGCTTCCCCTATGCCCTTGATCGAGATTGGTAGCTAGATGTCTTTCTTCATCTTCTCATTGCAGAAATCCGTAAGGGCCTTCGTCGTCTCCTTGATCTGCTCCTGGATATAGAGAAGCAGAGAGGCATCCTGTTTCAAAATCAGTTCCCTTGCCGGGGATGAGATAACTACAGAAGAAGATGCAGTAGCCATCAGGGTATCCACCCACGCCCTGGACTTTCTGCCCAATGACCGGGGAACAACGATGGCTGCCACAGTATCGACATCTTCCTTTCGAAGTGCATCAGCAGAGGGGAACCGGGTGAGCAGTTGCAGGATAGACTTGGTGAAGACCCCTGTAAGACTCCAGCTCAGGGAAGGTGACGGATAGCACCCCTCCCCTTGCTCCACCCATTGTACTGCCTTTTTTAGCCTTCTTTCGAATGCCCCTTACCTCACAACGCGCAAGACACCCTAAGGTAGATCCACTATCCCCTGCATAAGGCAAAGGCCATTTTAAGTAATTCGCCGCTCTTGACGATAAAAAGTATAGCAGGTTTACGATCTTGACCCTATGACCGAATGGGGAGGTACGAATGGCCACTGAAAGCGCACGTCAAGAGGATACCCAACCGGTAAATCTGAACGAATCCGAAAATGCCCCACTATTCTTCCCTCCGGGCCTGCCGCTTCAGGTGGAGGTGGAAGGCGTCTCCTTCAGGATGAACAGCATCGCTGTCGGCATGATCGCCGAGAGGTTCCTTATAATGAAGTATCCCAACACGGGGATCTACGGATCGATTGACAGCAAGATGTTCAAGGGGAACAAGATTGTTGTCCGATACGTCAACGGCGGAGACGTTTTCGGCTTCCAGTCGGAGCTGATCGAGATGATAACCAGCCCCCTCAAGCTCCTGTTCATCTCATGTCCGTCACTGATTGTCCGCAAGAACCTGCGGTCGAACAAACGTGTGGAATGTTCTCTCCCTGCCCGCCTGAAGCCTTCAACGAAGGACGAAAACATGGTTTTTGAAGACGGCCTTATCACCGATATAAGCATGGCGGGATGCCGCTTCACCATGATGAAAGCAGCGGAGCAGGCACGTCACGAGATGAACGGAACCGTTATGCTCCACATAGAGATACCGGGGGTTGAGGGCGGAATCGAGTCTGTCGGGTAGCGTAAAGAACGTGCAGCGCGACTCGCAAAGGATAAGCATGGGCGTTCAGTTCGCCGAAATCGACGAGCAGAAAAAAGAAAAGTTCATGGAATTCATCGCCACCCTGGAAAAGTTTGCCTGGGACAAATAGAGCGCCCGGCCTCGCTGCGCGCCCGGATGCACGTCGTCTGCCTGTTCGATCTGATTTTAGAAAGGGATTATTCTTACGCGATACTACTATCGGCGAAGGGCTCGTAGATACATCGCGTCGCCCTTCGCCTGTAAGTCTCGATATGTCAATGATGTGCGGTAGTCGTCGTTGACGATCCCTTGCCGCCGCTGGCGGCGATAATGGCTGCGGCTGCGGCAGCGGCAATCCCTGCGCCTGCTGCTATCGTCCCTGCGCCTATACCGGCGGCCACGTGTCCGCCGGCCACCAAACCGGCCGTGTGGGCCGCCTCGGAGGCGGACTTGGCAGCGGCGGCAGCTTTGGCGGCGGCCGCCTTATCGGCTTCAGTTCCGGTAAGGGCGGCCTTTTGGGCGGCGAAGTCGGCCGCTTTATTAGCCTCTGAGGCGGCAATCCTGGCCTGTTCGGCGGCTATTTTTTTCTCAGCGGCGGCGGCAACCGCATCGCCTTTCGCCTCTGCTGCGGCCGCGGCTTTTTCTGCGACTGCGGCCTTCTCCTCTGCTGCGGCTGCGGCTTTTTCCGCGGTAGCGGCTTGCCGGCCTAATTCCTCAGCCGTCTGTGCAAACACCTGGATGGGAGCCATAAGCCCGATACATAAAGCGAGGAAGCAACAAAGCAAAAATCTGCCACTCATAATAGAACCTCACCTGACATACGTATTATTGAAACCGAATACCTAAAAAATGTTATACATCTTTACAATAGTCAACCGTCGTTGTCAAGCCATTTTTCCATTCCGGACAGTTTAATCGTCCACGCAGCCGGTTGCAACAATATACAGGGCCGTTTCAATGCATCTCCGGCTTTGCGTTGTGATTCAGCCGCTCTTTCTCTGCGCCACCAATCAAACCATACCCTTACGGACGAAAGGCGTCTTGACAGGCCGTTATCCGGTACACAGGTTGTTACAGATCGATGACGAGAAAGGACCGGCACGAATACTAACAACATCGAGGCTCCATGCGCGCCTGGGCCTACCTTCTTTGCCTGTCGATTCTCATCTGTTCCGCCTGCTCCGGCGCTCCCGCCGTCAAGGCCCCTCCTTCGGCGCACGCCCCCTCGTCAGCACTATATCCGGTACGGGAAGTCAGGATCGTCGTCCTGGCCTCCGACGCAGACGACTTCGCGGCTGCGGAAAGCCTGGTACGCGAGGGCTCGGAAGCCTTGTCCGCCCAGGTGGGCATAAGCCTTAAAGTCGTCGGCTGGAGGCATATCCGCTGGCAATCGGACAACAGGTCGGGCGTGCTGCGCGAGGTCCTGGAGCGGATGAGCCTCTATGAACAGCCCTATGACATGGCCGTCGCAGTCCATGGGTTCGGCGTCACCGGGTTCATAGGATACATGATCTACGGCGGATGGGAGGCCGTGATCGACGACACGTACCGGCGGTACGTCGTCATAAGGAGGATGACCGTCCAGGTGCTGCTCCACGAGGTATGCCACGCCTTCCTGCTCTCCGAGAACCACACATTGGGCATCAGGCACCTGATGACGCCCATTACCTTCTATGTCATTCCCGGCATAATGCCCCTTAACCGCTCCACTCATCTCAACAAGAAAGATAGAGAAGAGATTATCAGGAATAAATGGAGGGACTTCTCCGGGACTTTGAACCTCCCCCGCTCGCACGTCTCCGACCCTCTCGACCCGGTCCGCCAGGTCCGATAGCCTTTTCCCTTCCCCAACCCGGCAAGGCGACCGTGATCGTCTAATTTATTAAAGTTTCTTTATTTTTCTGTTGCAATGAAGCAACAAATTGAAGTAACGTCTTCCGTACCGGACCAAAACAGTAAGCGGTTTGTAGTAATGCTTTATGGTTATGAATAGTACCAAGCCCAATCAGGCGGCGGTAGCTTGCCTTTTTGTCGTTAAGACACGATAATGACTAATTGCACAGCGCCTACTACGAGTTCGCGGCGTCTTTGACACTTTACCTCATCGTCGGCGTTCGACGGCCTGTCCGCAACGACCACGTGCCAAGCCACAAGCGCTAGAGAAAATTACTCATACGCCAGATGAGTACCACGACCAGATGAAGATCCGAACGAGCCAGACCAAGAATATTCCTTATGGAGGCCCTTAATTGGACAACCTCGTATCGGTCAGCCCCGATGGTACTGTCTACTCTATGCCGGATGAAGCCGACCACCGTGCCGAGCCCGCCCGTATGGAAGTCCTCGTCAGTGAGGCAAGGGCCAAAGGCCAGGAGATCGTAGTAGTCATGGGTGTCGGCTTCGTGGGTGCGGTCATGGCCGCAATTATAGCAGACACCACGGATTCCGAAGGCTCCCCCGCCAAGCTTGCAATCGGCATGCAAAGGCCGAGCGCAAGGAGCTACTGGAGGATACCCCTGCTCAACCAGGGGGTCTCGCCCGTCAAAGCGGAAGACCCCGAAGTCGACCCGATGATAAGGCGCTGCGTACTGGGCAAGGAGACGCTCGTGGCGCCTGCGGTGCTTTACAGCGAAGCAATGGATCAAGAACTGCCATACCCGGTGCAAGAACCTAGTGACCATGGGCGTCCACGAAAAGGACATCCAACTCTTTGCCGCATTACCAAAGGGACCATGGGCGATGTCCATATGAAATCGATGAGAGTGGCGACACCGAACTGCTTCTTGAAGGAGCACGTACTCTTTAGCCTCCTTGCCCAACATCGGCTCATTGGCAAGCTTCATGAACCGTCGTTTACGGACCTGTATGTGCGGTGATGTGAGAGGCGAAGGTCGCGAGGCCTTCCCTATCCCGATTCAACAGCGCGGCAGAATTGGAAGACAAAATCAAATTTTACGTGCAACAAGAGGACGAGAAGGGAGAGATCGTTTCAGAAGACTATCCTGGAGGAGTATAACGCATAAAATATCGTGGTTATAATGATGGATATAATAAAACGCGGGTGGCTCGAACCGTTTTCCGTTGATAGAAATCTACCGATAACGGACTATCCTCACAAATGGCCTCTTGCTGATAAAGCGCCAATAAATGGTCCGACAGACTCCATAGTCGATTTCTTAGCCCATATTTTCTTGCAGGGAAGGGCGCACAATTAAAGTCCTCACCGTATTCGGAACACGTCCTGAAGCAATTAAGATGGCTCCCGTAATAGCCGAAGCCATGAGGTATCATGACTTTCTTCAGACTGTGGTGTGCGTGACCGCCCAGCATCGAGAGATGCTTGACCAAGTA
>CAWEPK010000014.1:0-13406 GCA_963810935.1 uncultured delta proteobacterium
TGCGCGACCCTCACGGCTTCAGGCCCCTCGTCCTCGGCCGCCTGCGCGATTCCTATGCAGTGTCCAGCGAGACGTGCTCTTTCGACCTCATAGAGGCGGAGTACACGCGCGAGATCGAGCCGGGCGAGGTCGTCCGCTTCTCGAAAGACGGCGTCGAATCCTATTTCCCCTTCAAGAAGGCCGAGCCGCGCCGCTGCATCTTCGAGTACATCTATTTCGCCAGGCCCGACAGCAGCATATTCGGCCGCACCGTCTACAACGTGCGAAAGGCCTTCGGCAGGGAGCTGGCCCGCGAGAGCGGCGTAGATGCCGACATGGTCATCCCTATACCCGACTCCGGCATAAGCGCGGCGATAGGCTATTCTCAGGAGTCGGGCATCCCCTTCGAGATGGGCCTGATAAGGAACCACTATGTCGGCAGGACGTTCATCGAGCCGAAAGAATCGATCCGCCATTTCGGCGTAAGGCTGAAGCTGAACGCGGACCACGACACGGTGAGGGGCAAGAAGATCGTTGTAATCGACGACTCCATCGTAAGGGCCACGACGGGCAGGAAAATCATCACCATGCTGCGCCAGCAGGGCGCGAAAGAGATACACTTCCGGGTGACGTCCCCCCCTACCCGCTTCCCGTGCTTTTACGGCATCGACACGCCTTCGAGGTCGGAGCTGATCGCCTCCTCGCACAGCGTAGATGACATCAATGAATACATGACGTCCGACACGCTCCGATACCTCTCCATCGACGGGATGAAGAGGGCCATCGGGAACGGGTCGAACGAGTTCCAGTATTCGTTCTGCGACGCATGCTTTTCCGGTGAATATCCGACACGCTTTCCGTGGGGGATGGAGCTTGAGCAGATGGAGTTATTCGTCAAGAGGTAGAGTCAGTGAGCGGCCGGGATCTTTTCGCGTTCGACCCACGCACTCGGTTGTGCGTGGGTGCCCCGGCCTGTCTCTCCGGCCTCGAATGGAAACAACCTCGCCTTGGGATATCGGCCCCCTCGCCCCTTGGGGGAGAGGGTTTCACGGTGAGGGGTAGTCGTTCAGGTAAGCAATCTCATTTACCCGTATTTCAGGAGATGAAATGATGGAAGAGCACAGAAGACTTCTAAGGCTGTTGAAAGACCTATCCTACGAAGAAGGCGATTTCCTGCTGGCCTCCGGCAAGCGCAGCACGTTCTTCATCGACTGCAAGGAGACGACGCTGAACGCCGAGGGGATGTACCTGGTCGGCCACTGCATGTACCAGGAAGTGCTGCGGGTGCCCGGCATAGAGGCGGTCGGGGGCGTAAGCGTCGGCGGCGACCCTCTCGTCTGCTCGACGGTGCTCGCTTCCTATGCGCTCCGCGATCCGATACCCGGCTTCTTCATCAGGAAGGAGCTTAAGGGCCACGGCACGAACCGCTGGATCGAGGGCGGGAAGAACCTGCACAAGGGGATGAATGCGCTGATCCTGGAAGACGTCGTGACAACGGGCGGCTCGTCGTTAAGGGCGATAAACGCGGCCGAGTCGGACGGCCTGGTCGTCAAGGGCGTCATAGCCCTCCTCGACAGGCTTGAGGGCGGCAGGGAGGCAATAGAGGAAAAGGGCTATCTCTTCAAGTCGATATTTACCTTGAACGATATAAGGCAACTAAGTTAAATAACTTACTATTTAGGTCTTCAAGGTAAGCGAACGCGAAGCGCCGAGCTACGGTAATAAAACATAAAGCAACTGGCATAACTCACTGATATAAGGGTTTTCTAAAGCAAGCGAATGCGCCGCGCCGAGCAGGGAGGCTCCGGCGGCTTTGCCGACGGAGGGGGCGCTGAGCCCCATTATTTGCGGCGTTCCTTCCCCAGCGTCTTGCCCCCGAACCAGTCGAGGGACTGCAAAGAAGAAACGACCAGGGCCGTGGAGTAGTGCAGCAGGTGGTCTACATGGAGTTTTACGGTACCCTGGTCCGGCGAGCGCGGGTCGGGAACTGCCTTCTTCGGCCACAGCCTGCCTTTCGGGCTCATCGACGAAAGCCATCCTTTCATTTTTAAACCTGCTTGTGGTTGACAGGACGTGCTTACCGGCCGGCCGCTTTTTCGCGGCGAGACCGCTATTGCGCCATAATGAGGTCGATCTCGAACTGCGGGCAGTTTTCGAACCCTACCAGGTTGGCTCTGCCGGTGAGGGGGCAGCACTTGCCGCAGTGCGCCCATTTTGTGCACGTCACCGGCCCCTGGCATAGCTCAGTGGAGGAGGCGTCGAACCAGCCGCATTCGCCGCACGTCGGCCCGTCTTTCCGGCACGCGGGCCTGCCCGCGAAGAGGACTTCCAGGTCCTCCAGAGTGTACGGCACGCCGGTTCCGTAATCGAAAACCTCTTCCATCAGACCGCCTCGCTTGATAGTTTTCGTTCGGTAACGGGGGTCGCCCGGAGGTTCCGCGGCCCACAATCCGTATCCTACAAGAATCATGCCTCTTATCGTCCGTTTGCGAAAATCTCTTAAGGACAGCCGAAAAACAGCCCGTGCCGGGCCGCCTTCGGACGGGGAAATCCGTCTTGCACAGTGAGACTATGTCTTGTGCAGCAAGACAGACTATCTCGTCGCGCAAGACAATAAGACCGCTTGAACAGGATCGAGAGGTCGTGTCGGGGAAGCAGTATCAGCTAGGAATGTTAAGGGCAGCGACCGACCTTGACGGTCATAGCCGAGCCGCCGGGCACGAGGCCCTTGAGGCTCAGCGGCCTGCCTGCCACGGTCAGCACGTGGTTTGAGTAATCGGCGCTCCTTATCCTGATCTCGCCGGCCTTGTGGCGCACAGATGCAACGCCCGTCCCGTCCGTTTGCAGGCCGTAATACTCGAAAACGCCGGCAGACGGGCTCTCCACCCGGACGGTCGATATCCCCTCAACCGGATCGTACACATACGTCTCCTCCACCGGCGCCAGGTATATCGAGTTGATGAACTTCAAGCTGAATTCTTCCCCAGCCTCCAACGGCATAGCAGCCAGCACTTTTTCCGGCTCGCTGCCGGCGACGATAACGCAAAGGCCCGCCGCGCGGGCGGATAGCGGACAAAACATCATGAGCATAATCAATAACAAAACGCGGACAGGCATAACGAAAACACTTACTCTTTTTCCGAAGCCTCTGTCAAGCCGATCGCGAACCCATCGCTATCTCACCCTCACCCCGCCCTCTCCCCTCAAGGGAGAGGGAGAGCCGTGCAATCAACGGGTGGTTTAGTCGTGGGGAGGCGCGCCGGGGTTCGGGTGGTCTGGCTATTTTCGATGGGATTCGCGTTGCTTTTCGAAGGCGCGCGGCGGAGCGTACTACTGTACGTGAGCACGCCGCGCCGAGAAAACGACGTGAAGACCGCGAAAAGAGCCAGGCCACCCGAACCCCTATACCATCAGCTCATTATTCGCTATACTATAGCGAATAATGAGCACGAGCAACTTCCTACGAGCATGCAGGATGGAACAGCCCGACTGTACCCCTGTCTGGCTGATGCGCCAGGCCGGGCGCTACATGGCTGAATACCGCGCCCTGCGTCAAAAGCACTCATTTATCGAGATGTGCAAGACCCCGGACCTCGCTACAGAAGTCACGCTCCAGCCGGTCCTTAGATTCGACCTCGACGCAGCCATCATTTTTTCGGACATACTCCTGCCCCTGGAGGCCATGGGCGCCGGACTCCATTTCGACGACAACGCCGGCCCCGTCGTCGAAAGACCCGTCCGCGCGATTGCGGACGTCGAGGCGCTGCGCGTGTTCGATCCCGGCTGCGACTTGTCTTATCTCCTCGACGCCATACGCGCAGCCCGCTCCGCCCTGGCGGGCCGCATACCGCTTATCGGCTTCGCCGGAGCGCCTTTCACGCTCGCCGCATATCTTATCGAAGGCGGGGCCTCCAGGCACTACCAGGCGACCAAAGCGTTCATGTACAGGGAGCCTGCCGCCTTCCGCCTCCTCATGGAGAAGCTGACGGACGTCTGCGCTTCCGTCCTGAACGCGCAGATCGCATCAGGCGCGCAGGCCGTCCAGGTCTTCGACAGTTGGGTAGGCACGCTTGGCGCGGCAGATTACGCGGGGCAGGTCATGGACCACTCCGTCCGCCTTTTCGACGCCCTGGACAAATCGGTGCCGAGCATCCATTTCGGCGTCGATACCTTCCACCTTCTGCCCCTCATGAAGCGCGCAGGAGGAGACGTGACCGGCGTAGACTGGCGCGTCCCCATCGACATGGCCTGGGACGTGCTGGGGCACGACCGGCCCATCCAGGGCAACCTCGACCCCGCCGTGCTCCTGGGGCCTGATGCCTACATCGAAGAGCAGGTGAAAGAGATCGTGAGGCGGGCAGGGACGGCCGGGGGCCACATATTCAACCTCGGCCACGGCGTCCTGCCGGAGACGCCGGCGGAAGCCGTCGATCTCCTCGTGCACAAGGTGCACCAATACGGGCGTGCGACATGAAGACACAGGTATTACTAGTCAATTTCGGAGCGCCGGGGACCGCCGCCCAGGTGGCGCCTTTCTTAAGGGGGCTTACGGGCCGCGACGCCCCGCCCGAGGCAATCGAAGCCTTACATGAGAGGTACCGGGCCATCGGCGGCTCGCCCCTCACCAGGATCACACAGGAGCAGGCCACGGCCCTCGCGCACGATACGGGCCTTCCCGTCGCTTGCGCCTTCAGGTACACGTCACCTACCCTCGAAGAGGCGATCAACGGCTGCTACATGTCGGGCATGGAGCGCATAGTTTTTTTCGTCATGTCCCCTTTTTACAACTCCCGCACCGTCGGCGCATACGTGAGGACTGCCGGGACGTACATCCCGCTTTTGCCTTATAACCCGGACGTCGTCTTCGTCCATAGCTGGTACGCGTCGGATGCGTTCAGGCAGGCATGGACGCAAAGGATCCGCGAGCACATAGCCGCGCGACAGGCGGAGGTTGACAGCGCCTTTTACCTGTTTTCCGCGCACAGCCTGCCTCTCTCGTGCAAGGGCGAGCCTTACGCCGCCCAGGTGGAGGAGACGGCCGCTGACATCGCGTCGCGCCTCGGCCTTCCCGCCTCCCGCTGGGGCCTCGCCTGGCAGAGCGCGCCCGCCTCGCCCGAAGAGCCATGGATGGGGCCGTCCGCCGAAGAAGCGATGGACGGAGCAGCCAAAAATGCGTCGGCCGTAATCGAGGTGCCGGTGGGCTTCGTCAGCGACCACCTTGAGACGCTCTACGATATCGATATCGTCCATGCGAATCATGCCGCATTGCTGGGGCTCGCATTTTCGCGCGTGCCGTCCCTCAACACGTACCCGCCTTTCATGGCAGCCTGCAAAGCCGTCCTCCTGGAGCGGCTCGCACAGGGGCAATGATGCGGGTCGCCATCGTCGGCAGCGGAGTCTCCGCCCTCGCCTGCGCAGTAGCGCTCAAAGAAAAAGGCATAGAGTTCACCGTCTTCGAGAGCGCGCCCGCCCCCGGCGGCAAGCTCCGCACGGAAGAGATCGACGGCTTCACCGTTGAGGCGGGCCCGGACAGCTTCCTCCCCGAAAAATACTGGACGGTCGATCTCATACGGCGCGTAGGTCTTGCGGCCGACCTTCTCCCTACAAACGACGAGCACAAGGGGACATATATCTATTCCGGCGGACGCCTCCACAGGCTGCCCGACGGCGTGATGCTGATGGTCCCGACGATGATCATGCCCCTTGCCCGCTCGCGCCTCATATCCTGGCCGGGCAAGCTGCGCATGGGGATGGAGACCTTCGTCCCCGCCAAAAAAGACGGCTCCGACGAGAGCCTGGCGAGCTTCGTCACCAGGAGGCTCGGCAGGGAGTGCCTGGAGAAGATCGCGGAACCTCTCGTCGCGGGGATCCATACATCCGACCCCCAGGACATGAGCGTGAATGCCGTCTTCCCCAGATTTACGGAGATGGAGCGGACGAAGGGAAGCCTCATCAGGGCGATGGCGGCCGCTTCAAAGAAAAGGCCGGGGCGGGGCGCGGGCAAGGCAGGCGGCGCAAGCGCTGCCCCCATGACATATTTCATGTCCCTTAAACACGGCATGGGGCAGTTAGGCGAGGCGTGCGTGGCCTTCGCCGGCAGCGGCGCTTTTCGCACTTCCTGCGAGGTCACCCGCATAACAAAGGCGGCGGCAGGGTTCGATGTAGAGGCAGGGGGCGAAAAGTCGGCCTTCGACGCAGTCGTCGTCTCGACCCCGTCTTACGTGACAAGCAGGATCGTAGCGGACATGGCCCCTGACCTGGCCCGCCTGCTCGACGCCATCGAGTGGTCCTCGACTGCGACCGTGTCGCTCGCCTTTAATGAAAAAGACGCGCCGCGACTGCCGGGCTTCGGCTTCATCGTGCCCAGGACGGAAAAAAGGCGGATCAACGCTGCGACGTGGAGACTCGGTAAAGTGGCGCTACAGGGCCCCCGCCGGGCGCCTCCTCGTGAGGGCGTTCGTGGGCGGCGCGGGGCGGGCGGACCTCGCTTCGGCGGTCGACGCAGAGATCGTGCGCATAGTCACCGAAGAGCTGCGCGAGATCGCCGGTATCGGCGCAAACGCGCTTTTTGCACGCGTTTACCGCTGGCCCCGGTCGATGCCCCGCTACACGGTCGGCCACCTCGACCGCGTTGATGCCATCGACAGGTGCGCCGCAGCGTTCCCCGAACTGTATCTCATAGGAGCGTCGCTGCGCGGCATAGGCATAGGGGACTGCGTAAGGAGCGGGTTCAACGCTGCAGAAGAAATTACACAGTCTGCGATAGAGGGAATTTGACCCGGAAGCGCGGTTGGCGTACCGCGCTTCCGGGTCACTTGAGAATTGCGAATAGCAGGGAAAACAAGACGTTAATCCGCGGCGGGGTTGCTGGCCGATTCTTCTTCACTGTCCCCGAAATCAGCGTTGTTGCTGCCGCCCGACGACCCCATCTGGCTTCCGGTGCCGTACGAGCCTGCGCCCGGGGAACCCATCTGGCTTTCCGTGCTGCCCGGCGTCCCGCCATAGGTGCCGGGGGATGCGCCGTTCGGTCCCATTTGGCTGCCGCCCGGTCCCATCTGGCTGCCTGTGCCCATTTGGCTACCTGTGCCGCCGTACGCGCCTGTGCCTCCGGCAACTCCACTGCCTGTGCCTCCGGCAACACCGGGGCCGGTGCCTCCGGCCATGCCTCCGCCCGTGCCTCCTGCTGCTCCACCCATACCTCCACCTGCGCCACCCGCGCCCTGCGCGGACGCCATGTCAGGCCCTATAAAGGGCAGGCAAATCATGAGCCCTGCGAGTCCGATCAGTAAAACCAACTTCATTCCGTACCTCCTTCTCTTTCAGGCGTTTTAAATTGCCCGGAGCGTTGCTGCGCCCCGGTGCACGCCCTCTTCCGGATCGTGCCGTCAAAAAACAGGCGCTACGGCCTTAGGCCGGCTGCTTCGGGGCTTCCCTGCCCTGCCCCGGCGCCCGGCCCCCCGCCTGTGCCTCCGGGACTGGCTGGAGGCGTCAGGACCGGACCGGGCGCCGGCGTATACGACTCACCGAAGGGCACCGGGCCCGTCGCCGGATCGACATCGGGGGTCTGGCTGGCAAACGACTCCCCCTCATATCCTCCGGGCGCGGCGCTCATGGTCCCTTCGGCGCTGCCTCTGGTGCCCACGTCACTCGGGCTGAGACCGGGTGGAATACCCGGCGGCGTCTCCGTTGTGTCACCGAACTCCTGGCCATAGGCCAGGGCGGCAGGAATCGCCAGAAGGCCCAGCAACGCGACCATGCACCGGAGCACCTGTTTTGCGGCTCCTTTCCGTTTCCGTTCCATAGAGTGTGAACATAAACACCATTTCCACCATGTCAACGTCAGCAGAATACGTTTTAAAGCGCATGCTCAGGGCCGCGTAAATGCAGGGCCGCGCCAACTGGCTTGCGAAAGGGCGTCCGGCCCATTATGTTTCACTTGCAGCCACTTTTTTAATGAGAGGAGGAGATGATGAAAATTCTTGGTTTTGCAGGAAGTCTGCGGGCGGCTTCCTTTAACAGGTCGCTCCTGAAGGCGGCCGTCGAGCTGGCCCCGGCAGGCATGGACATCGAGACGTTCGACCTCGCCGGCATACCGCCCTTCAATCAGGAACTGGAGGCGCAGCCACCCGACGCCGTAAAAGATTTCAAGACAGCCATCAGGGCGGCCGACGCTATCCTTATCGCCACGCCCGAATATAATTATTCGATCCCCGGCGTTCTCAAAAACGCCATCGATTCAGCGTCGCGCCCTTACGGCGACAACGCCTTCGACGGAAAGCCGGTCGCCATCATGGGCGCCTCCATCGGCGCGTTCGGCTCGGCAAGGGCCCAGTACCAACTGCGGCAGAGCTTCGTCTTCCTCAACATGTACCCGCTCAACCGGCCTGAAGTGATGGTCGCATCGGCGCAAGACAAGTTCGATGGGTCGGGCAGGCTGACGGACGAGCCGACACGGCAGCGCGTTAAAGAGCTGTTAGAGGCCTTGGCCGCCTGGACGAAGAAACTGTCGCGATAAAGAAGATCGGCAATTATCGAATAGAATAATAAGCGGGACGCGGAGACTTACTGCGCTTTATGTGTCTCGGCGGTCGCCCGGTCTAGGATGTTCCAGATCCTCTCCAGCCAGTCGAGGTGCTCCGGCTTCATCAATACGGACCGCAGGCACGTGACCGTCTCCCTGTCCCGCTCGATCCCCGCCCGACTTACATCGAAGAAACCGACAGGCAGCTCGGCAAGCGCCAGGTGAAGGCCGTGCGATGCGGCTTTTGTAAAGATCGCCCTCGCGGTCTCCGACGACGCGCTCACGGAAGGCGCCTTCGCCATCCAGACGACGATATCAAGCTCAGGCGCAAAGGCCGTCAGGAACCTTTTGTCGCCGCGAAGCCTTTTGTACAGGGCCAGCGCCGCCTTCCTTGATTTTTCGAGACCCTTCGCGAACGAACCGCCTTTTTTAAGCGGGAGGAGCTGCTGCGTCGCCCAGAGTGCGCAGGCGGCAGCGCCGGGGCGCGAGCACTCAAGGCTGATCTCGCCTAAGTGAAGCTCTTTGGAGCTGAAATATGTGTAGGGAGAGTCGTGCTTGTAGAGGCTGCCGACAGACCGGTCGCGGAAAAGCACGCAGCCGCACCCATAAGGCTGAAGGCCGTGCTTGTGGGGGTCGATGACGATGGAATCGGCCTCGCCAAGCCGGTCGAAGCTGCGGCGGGCGGCGGGGCTAAGGTTGCCTGCAAGGCAAAAGTAGCCGCCGTAGGCAGCGTCAACGTGCAGGCGGAAACCGTAGCGGGCGCGCAGGTCGAGTATCTCGGGCAGCGGGTCGATGGCGCCCGTTGCCGTTGTGCCGGCCGTTGCGACGACCGTCCCTACCCCGCCTTTACGCAGGCGCCGTTCGAGGGTCTTCACGTCGAGCCTGCCGCGCCTGTCCGCGCCGACCGGCTCGAAAGGGAGCTTCAGGACACCGCTGATGCGCTGGTGCGTATAATGGGCCTGCTGCGATGCCACGATGATGTCGCCTGGGCGCAACTGCCCCGCGACCCAAAGGGCCTCCAGGTTCGCCATCGTCCCGCCGCTGGACAGGTGGCCGAGGTGCGCCTTCCAGCCGACCATCCGGGCAAGCGCGGCTACGGCTTCCTTCTCCATGGCGGAGCTTGCGCGTCCGCCGTCGAGGGCGTGGTTGTTCGGGTTGATCCACATGGCGAGGGCGTAGGCAGCGCGCGCAACCGGATGGGGCGGCTTGAGCATCTGGCCCGCGTACAAAGGGTGAAAGTAAGGGTAGTTGTCGCGCATCCGCCCGGCGACCTTGAGCAGCACCTCTTCGACGGCACCTGCGCCCTCCTCCGGGAAATCGAGCGGCGGCAGGTCCGCAAACCCTGCCTCAAGCGCCTCAAGCGCAGTCGCAAGGCTTGCAAGGGAGCGCTTCTCGAAAAGGGACGGGCGTTTCAGTTTCTCACGCATAATAGTTTATATCGTGATCCGGTGTGATTCGCAAGTAGGGGACGCCGGCGGCCGGGGGCGATTCTTCGCTTGGAATCGCGTTTCATTCGTGCAATAGTATAAATATCGACACAATTGCGTACTCAACCGGGACAGCACAATGAATATGGATGACAAAGAAAAAAAGAGCCGCAACCGTGGCGCCGGGCCGAAACTCCGGCCGGAAGAGATAGAAGGGAGCGCGTCCGGCCACGACATAGGGGCGGCCCTTTTCGGAAACGAGGAGCTTTACCGCGCCGTTGTGGAGAGCGTAGCGGACGGCATCGCTATCACGGTGCAGGCGGGAAGGGTCTTTGTCAATAAGGCCTTCCTCGCGATCCACGGCCTGCGCGACGCATCGGACGTGGTGGGCCACCCAATGGACCAGTTCGTCATCCCGGAAGACCGGGAGGTCATGAGACAGCGCACGCTCGCGAGGATGCGCGGAGAGTCCCATAAAAGCATCGTCGAGTACAGGGTTGCAAGGCCCGACGGCCAGATCAGGACCATTCAGGCGTCCGTAGCCAACACGACTTACAACGGCGAGCCCGCCGTGCTCGCGGTCCTGCGGGACATCACCGCCGTGAAGGAGGCGGAAATGGAGATCGTGCGCCTCAACCGGGAGTTGGAGCAGAGGCTGCTCGACCTCAAGAACGCCAATGACGCGCTGGAGACGTTCAACGCCACGGTCTCCCACGACCTGCGCACGCCCCTCATGGCCATAAGCGGCTTTTCCGAGCTGGTTGCAAAGAAGTACGGCGCGGGGCTCGACGGGAAGTTCACCGAACAGATGGGCATGATACGTTCGGGCGCAGCCAAGATGGAGCAGCTCATCGAGGACCTGCTGGCCTATTCGAGACTCGGGAAACGGGCGCTGCAGCGTTTACCGATACGGATGGACGCACTCGTTAAGTCCGTCGTCTCCGAGCTGAGGGCTATCTATCCCGGCGGAGAAGTGCGCATCTCCCCCGTCGCCCCCTGCACCGGCGACGAAGCCATGATACGCCAGGTATTCACGAACCTCCTTGCGAACGCGTTCAAGTTCACCAGCCACCGGGACAACCGTATAATAGAGATAGGCTGCACGGAGGAGGCGAACGAGAACGTCTACTTCGTCAAAGACAACGGCGCAGGCTTCGACATGCGCCACAAAGACCGCTTGTTCCAGGCATTCCAGAGGCTGCATGGCCAGGAAGAGTTCAAAGGGACCGGCATGGGTCTGACCATAGTAAAAAGAATAGTCGGCCTACACGGCGGCCGCGTATGGGCCGAAGGCGCGCCGGATAAAGGCGCCACGTTCTATGTGGCATTGCCGAAACAGGCGGGGTAGGATAAAGAGCCGCTGATCGGGCAGCAAAGGATAGGGTAAGGTTTTCTTCCTGGAATGGAGGGATTGCAAGGTTTTTGTTGCAATATAACGTTACTGGTGGCTATGATTAACGCATGTAGTGGAGCCGAAATCGCTAAGGCGAGAACCAGAGGCGATAGGGCAACAGGACATAGGCGGGCAGTCATAATCGCGGGATAATAAAGAGGAGACAAAGATCGATGAACTACAAGAACCCAGCGCATGTAAATAGTCCTCAAGACTATGTTACAGATGTTCGCGTGGTGTACGATGGCCGTGGCAATGATCCGGAGAAGTCATTTTCCATCGCATGGATCAAATGGGAGGGGACAGATTGCCTCGCGATACGCTGGAACGTCGCGATAAGAGAGTTTGATGATCCAGCCAAGCAAAAAGGTAAGCAATGTGTTGGGGTGCCCGCTTCGCGTGGCTATCCGGTCTGGTTCGTACTTCCGGACGAAATAATTGATTCTACTTCCGACGTTTGGAAACAAATAAAGAAAAGTGACCCACGCCCAAAAGGCTGAAAACGTGGCGGCGACCCTCCCGCAATGACTGAGGAGCGAGCCGAGTCAGTCAGGCTGACCTTCAATTGCGGCTCGCAGCGGACTTATTCTTGGGACGGATGTGGGGCACGACGGATGTGGGGGACGTAGTTGACTGAGTTGACAGGGCAGATTAAGTTTCCATTTTATGAGACACGACAACTCACAAGAAGTTAATTCTTGTCCTTGCGGGAGCGAAAACAACTTTTCCTCATGCTGTGAGCCATACGCACTATTGCTCCCTAAATATGAACCGGCGAATGAGACTGTTCTGATCTCATGGATGGACCGATATTCACTGCCTATTCAACATTCATTTAGAATAAAGACGCGCAGCTTTATTTATCGCCTTTCAATTTATGCAGATGTCATTTTTGATTCTCTGTGCCCTATAGGTTTTAAGCCTTTTCCTGATAATCAGGAATACATTGACGAATCGATCAAGGCAATAAAACACAATATAATGCTAACCTTGATCGCTTCCCTGTCGTGTCTTTCTCAAGGCCTGTTTCTGCAAAGTGGCACGTTGATTAGAAACTGCATCGAGGATTCTTTCGTGATCATAGATATTTGTGAGAACGAAGAACAACTCAAGAGATTCATTTTAGGTACGTACTCAGCCGCTAAGGTATTGAATAGAGTTAAACAGTACATACCGAAGGAATTTCGATTATGGTATGGTCACTTCTCGGCCAACTTCGCACATTTTGGACCGTTCCATGCAGCCCCTTACATGCCTCGCGCGTGCTACCCGGATAACTACGTGCTTGGGTCCGGTCTCGAAAACATTCTCCTCGGCATGTACCTATTTCATGTCGTTTTAGAACGATCGCATCTTAGCCAATTACCACATCCAACATTTTGGAAAACGAAAGGCAGTAACATAATCTTCAACAATGATAATGGTATGACAAAGTACGTTCATAAGCTTCAAAATGCAATATTTTCGGAGTTTCCTCCCAATGTAAAGAAAGAAGGGTACCATTATGGCCAAGACTACTATTGCTAGTAAATCACCGTTTTATGCAGAAACGAGGAAATTCAACAACGCCATGCAGCGGATAGCCGGAGAAACTGGCTCCCGCTGATGTCGGCATTGCCATCTTTCTGGTGGTATTTCGTGATTCTCGGCTTCTGTCCTCACCGACGAGTAGCAGGCGTTGTCATTACCCTATCCGACTTGCTCTTCCGCTGTCCGCAATATCTGGAATTTTAAAATTCTACCTATACAAACTATGTAGTTGCTTTTTGCGGCCGGAGAGATTTTCGATGGATTTCCCCGTGATCGAGGGGCCGCCGCCCGGAGCGTACAGTTGGGTACGTGAGGACGCGCGGACCCGAGAGACAGGGGGAAGGCGCGGAAATAGCCCGGCTGCATCGCTTCCGCTTATATTGACTTATCACCAAATATACCTACGTTAGCCCCAGAAGCTTTCTATCGCGGTAAATTAGAAAACCGCTGCCAAGACTGTCGAAACAGCACTCTAACACTTCGAAACATCGCTGTTTTGGTACGAAAGCGCAAGGAGGGCAACAATGAAAATTCTTATGGTGCTTACGTCGCACGA
>CAWEPK010000015.1:0-80826 GCA_963810935.1 uncultured delta proteobacterium
GTTTGAAAGAAGACCGGCTGACAATTATCGTCGAGATGGTAGTCGACCCGGACGGGTCGGTTCGGGACTCGGATATCTCAAGGGCGTGGGTGCGCAACCAGGCGAAGCTCTCATACCATGCAGTCGGCGCATGGCTCGAAGGCGGCACCATGCCGGCAGGAGTCTCGGCCATCCCGGGGCTCGATGAGAACCTCCGAATGCAGGACCGGGTAGCCCAGCGCCTGAAAGCCCTGCGCCATGCCCATGGGGCCCTTGATCTTGAAACGGTCAAGGGAACGGCGATCTTCGAGGACGGCCGGCTCCGCGGGTTCAGCGTCGAGAAGAAGAACCGGGCACAGGACCTCATCGAAGACTTCATGATCGCGGCAAATGGCGTCACCGCCCGCTATCTGTCATCTCGAAACTTTCCTTCCCTCCGACGTGTGGTAAAGACTCCAAAGCGATGGGTACGAATTGTCGAGCTTGCCAGGGAACACGGGTTCCAGCTTCCCGACGTACCCGACTCTGCCGAGCTCGACAAGTTCCTGATGAAGCAAAAGGCAGAGGATCCCCAAAGATTCCCCGACCTGTCCCTCTCAATCATAAAGCTCCTGGGGCCGGGTGAATATGCGGCAGAGCTCCCGGGAGACAGGCCCATCGGTCACTTCGGCCTCGCCGTCAGGGACTATGCCCATTCCACTGCCCCCAATCGCCGGTATCCCGACCTTGTTACACAGCGATTGCTCAAGGCCGCAATGGCTCACGAGCCCGCGCCCTACCAAATAGACGAACTTGAGACCCTCGCCAGACACTGCACACAAGAGGAGGATGAAGCGAAGAAGGTCGAGCGGCAGGTGGAGAAATCGGCAGCGGCGTTGCTGCTCGAGTCACGCATCGGGGAACATTTCGACGCGATCGTGACTGGTGCTGCGCCCAAAGGAACATGGGTGCGCATTCTTTATCCTCCCATTGAAGGGAGGTTAGTGCATGGCTTCGAAGGACTCGACGTGGGCCACCGGATCAGGGTGCAGCTGATCAACACGGATGTGGAGCGGGGATTCATCGATTTCAAGAGGGCCCATAGATAGGAACGTCATGATTTAATGAAACCCCGATGCTAAGAACGAGCGGAGATATACGGGTTGGTCGCTTTTTCCATGTCTATCGTACTTTTCGGCGCGCTGCCGTAATTATGGCCCGGCAGCACCAAGGTGTCATCAGGCAGGGTGTAGAGCTTGTTGCGAATGGATGTGGCAAGCGCCTCCCAGGAGCCGCCTCCCCCGTCGGTTCTGCCGACAGCCCCGATGAACAGGGTATCGCCGGTGAAGACAACTCCCTTATGGTACAGGCAGATACCTCCGGGAGAATGGCCCGGGGTGTGAATGACGGACAGGCTTACCTCGCCCACGGTAACGACGTCGCCGTCCTTGACGGTCCTGCCGGCAGGAGGCGAACCCTCAGCCCCAAACATCCTCAGCATCTCCGGGGATTGGTGGGTGAGGGCGTAGGCTTCCAGCTCGTGGATGACGATAATCGCTCCGGTCGACTCCTGCATGCGCTTGTTCCCCAGGATATGGTCCACATGGGAATGGGTGTTGAGAATGTACTTTATCGTGAAGCCCCTCCTTGCGGCTTCCTGGAGAATGCGGTGCTCGTCGCCCGCAGGGTCTATCACCAGCGCTTCTTTCGTTTTCTCGCAGCCGACGAGATAGGCAAAGACCGCCATCTGTCCCACTTGCATCTGCTTTACCTTCACGTGCGCTCCAATTAATCGAAATCACTAACAATGCTATCGTTCAAGGGAGACATGCAAGCAAGAATCGCCTTGGACAACTTCGTCCTTGTCCCGGAGGGACAGATGAAAGTCGAGGGTCGCCACCGTAGATAGCTGTCATTCTACACCGAACAGATGTTTTTTAGTTCCGCCGTGAAAGACAGTCTTCACAGATCCATCCTTCGTCCAGTTCTTCCGCGCCGGCTATCGGCATTACTCTGACGCAGCACATGCACCTTATTTCCCTAACACCGAGGGCCATAAGCTGGAGCTTCCTCGGGATGGGAGTCTTTATCAATACAACGGTTCTATCCCGGCTCTCATCATCCGGCGTCGTCTCCTCGTAGTCCCATTCCCCTTCATAAGCCTCGGCGGCACTTGTGTTTCTTCCCATACTATCACCCAAATCCTTTCACCTAATCCGGACTGTTATCGGTATGCTCGGATTCTCACTTGTATCGGCTCCGATCACCTGTTTTCTTTGACCACCGGCCACATTGTCCTCGTTGCGGTCAATATCAATTGTATACAATCGAAGATAATCCGCCTCCCCGGTTTTGTCAAATAGACCTCTTCCTGACCGACCGGCCGGGAGCCGGCCGACCGGCGCGTCCGGGTTCGGAAAACCCGTGCGTGAGGTTCTCTTATAGGCAGGAAGACATGGTCGCACGACCCTTATATTGCGTCGTTCTGTCTAATTGAAAAGGCATTTGGAGAACAATGCAAGTTAGGGCATTGTAGGTTGCGTCCGCACTCTCCGGTATGCGCTCCCGAAAAGGATTGCCGCCACGAACGATGACAACGGCGATGGCATGTAATCCATACCTCGGGCTGGATAGAGCCTGCGTCGGCGTCCTTCCTGGAGTCCTTAACCCTGACTCTCTCCGTTCGATAGGCGAATTGGCGCGGTAATCGTGAGCGGGCACAAAGAAAGCGGAGTCATTCCTGCACCCCGTTTCTCGGATGGCCCAATCCTCCTTACTTCTTGAACCTTCTCCGTACAACCCCGAGAGCTATGAGGCCGGGGCCGAGAAGGAGCACGGCAGGAGGAAGCGGGGTAGGCGTCGCGAGGAAGCCTTGCTCCTTGGTTCCATTGAAATATTGCCCTACGATGTTGCTGCCGTCTGTGCCAAGGGCTTCAGTACTGGTCCCACCCGGAACGTTGAGGGTGGTGTAATTGGTACCGTCATAGAGGAACCCGTGAGAATTGCCGCTCGCGTCGATGTAGTACCCTACGATGTCGCCCCCGTTTATTCCACGGGCCGCAGTGGATGTTGCGCCCGGAACGCTGAAAGTGGTGTAGGTCTGAGTTGCAATGTCATAGATGTACCCATTCCCGGAATACGACCCCCACTATGCTGTTGCCGCTTATGCCGTAAGCGGGAGCGGGTAAATTGAGGGTAGTCCAGGTCGTAGTCGCACTGTTATAGAGAAACTGATAGGTTACACCGGCTTTTACGTAATGGCCCACGATGTTGTTGCCGTCTATGCCCACGGGCGTAGTCGAGCTTGCGCCCGGAGCGTTGAAAGTGGTGTAGGTCTGGGTCGTGATGTCATAGGTGAAACCGGGGGCGCCCTGCTCGTTTGCGTACCCCACAACCAGGTTGCCGCTTATGCCCGTAGCCGGACTATTGGCAGAACCCGGCACGTAGATGGGGCTGCCGTAAGTCCCGGTTGCGACGTTATATAAGTACCCAATGCCGGGACCCACCAGGACGTTGCCACCGCTTATGCCGTAGGCGACAGTGCTGCCTCCGAGATTGAGGGTCGTATAGGTATAATCGGCACGGGCGGGGCCGAATGACAGCAATGTTATCAGGATGAAAAACGACGCCGTCAGAATCGTGTTTCGCAAGTAGTAGACCCCCTATTTCAACTCCGTTATTCTCTGGCGGCCCTGCTGTCTTGCTCGTGGGGTGTCTTTAGAAAGGCGTCGTTGAGACCCGTTGGCTTTCCGTCCCACCGTCACGGATGGTTTAGCTTTAGCTGATTGCGCTATTGTAAAACAATGCATAAAGCGTTGTAAAGAACAAAACAGGCCGTGGATTAATATTTTCTGAACCTTTCGAGTGATATTGCGCATTTTAACCCGACAAGCTAAAGCATGGACTGGTAGGTGACATCGACAAGCGGCCGGGGGTGATAGGATATGCGGATTACGCCTGCGGTGCGGACTCAACGGCATTGTGAAGAAGCGTGTTACCTGTCTTACATCATTCTTTCGTTCGGAAGGAGCTGCGGCGAGGACGGGCCTGTCGGCACGGAGCCGACGAAAAGGCACTTACGGGGGAAACGGGAGGGGCTGGTCCGACCGGGACAGGGCAGGGACATCAGGCATCGCGTGGGAGGGACGGGGCAGGCCCCCTTTGTGCCTTTTAGTCCATCGACAGATGGGCGGACATCTCCGAAAGCTCGATCTCCGTTACGCCTTCGGGTCCGTATCGCAGGACCTTGCTTCCGAAGTCTTCCTCGTCGATCTTGCCCCTGACCCACTCGTCCCAGGATTCTTTACGGGCCGAGACGATGGACTCGAAATCTCCCGATTTGCCGAAGCCGGGCAGCGCCTCATCCTCTATCCAGACGCAGTAGTTGGTCCTCTTCTTTCCCTCTTCCGAGACGACGTAGAAATACTGAAAATGCTTGCTCCCCGGCTTCAAACCGTCTTTGATGTCGTAGCTCTTATAAGACCATTCTTGCTCCATCCTTCCCCTCCTCTTTTGGGACCGCCGCTTTCAGGCGCGGACCTTGCGCCGGGTTGAGGCGACCGGTCCGACTCTTTAGCGACGTCGATACCCCTCATTAGTCAATGTAATGCCGTCCCCTTCGTGCGGCAATTTGCGCCCGGCCCTCCGGGTGTGAGCTGCGACGTGCTTCTTTGCAGTCTACAACATGTCGGCGGCCCCTGGTTGGCAATTCCGCCTTTCACGCCTAAATTCTCTCAAGGCTTTTCTTTCGGACGGGAATCCTCAACTTTTGGCGACCATGCGGACGCCTTCTTTGCAGGTGTTGTTGATACCCGATCCGCCTTACTCTTCCGCTGTCCATAATATCGCGTCTTATGTTTTATCCCCGAAGGGGCCGGGAGATTTTGGACGGGGCACCCGCCCGACGTGAGGAGGGGAGGGTCGTTCGCGTTGCTTTCCGACGAAGCGAACCGGAGCGTATAAAATAATAGCCGGGGCGACCCGCCTGTGGACGGCGGGTGCCCGCACCATTGGCGCTCCGAGCTTGCGGGCATCGCCAAGCGGTCGGGCGGGTGGCAAGTGAGGATTCGCGCCCGAGGAAACGGCGCGAAGGCCGCCAAAAGATCCCGGCCCCCCACCCTTTCCCGGCGCGGGGTGCGGTTACTGCCTGGTCAGGTGCCTGTACCTGATGCGGTGGGGCTGGTCCGCCGCAGCGCCCAGGCGGGCCCTTTTGTCGGCTTCATACTCGGAATAATTTCCATCGAACCAGACCACTTTGCTCATCCCCTCGAAAGCAAGCATGTGGGTGGCGATGCGGTCGAGGAACCACCGGTCGTGGCTGATGACTACGGCGCAGCCGGCAAAATTCTCCAGTGCTTCTTCCAGGGCGCGCATGGTGTTGACGTCCAGGTCGTTGGTCGGCTCGTCGAGGAGAAGGACGTTGGCCTCTTCTTTCAGCATGCGCGCAAGATGGACGCGGTTCCGTTCCCCTCCGGAAATCATCGTTACCTTTTTTTGCTGGTCCGCCCCGGAGAAATTGAAGCGGGCCACATAGGCCCGTGAGTTGACCTGCCGCTTGCCGAGCTGGATCGTATCGTCTCCGCCGGAAATAACCTCCCAGATATTCTTGTTGGGGTCGAGGATATCGCGGCTCTGGTCAACGTATGCGAGCTTTACGGTCTCTCCCATCCTGAAGGCGCCGGAATCGGGCGATTCCTGCCCGGTAATCATGCGGAAGAGCGTCGTCTTTCCTGCTCCGTTCGGCCCTATCACCCCTATGATGCCGCCCGGCGGAAGGGAGAAGCTCATCCCCTCTATAAGGATGTTGTCGCCGTATGCCTTGCTCACGTTATCGGCCTCGATGACCACATTGCCCAAACGGGGTCCCGGGGGGATATATATCTCCAGCTCTTTCGAGGTTTTCTCCGTATCCCGGCTGAGAAGCTCCTCGTAAGAGGTGATGCGCGCCTTACCCTTGGCGTGGCGTCCCTTGGGAGACATGTGTATCCATTCAAGCTCGCGTTGCAGGGTCTTCTGCCTCTCGCCCTCTGACTTCTCTTCCTGCTGCAGCCGGTTCTTCTTCTGTTCCAGCCAGGACGAGTAGTTCCCTTTCCACGGGATACCCAGTCCCCTGTCGAGCCTCCAGGATCCACCCGGCGACGTTGTCGAGGAAATAGCGGTCATGGGTGACCGCGATGACGGTCCCCTGATAGCTTTGCAGGTGATGTTCGAGCCACGCCACGGTCTCGGCGTCGAGATGGTTGGTCGGCTCGTCGAGAAGCAGGATATCCGGCTTTTGCAGGAGCAGCCTGCACAAAGCGACGCGCCGTTTTTCTCCACCGGAGAGGACGGAGACCAGAGTTTCTCCCGGCGGACAGCGCAGGGCGTCCATCGCCATCTCTAGGCGTGAATCAATCTCCCAGGCGTCCCACGCATCCAGCTTTTCCTGCACCTCGCCCTGTCGTTCAATCAGCTTGTTCATCTCATCATCCGACATCGGCTCCGCGAATTTTTCACTGATGCGGTTGTACTCCTTCAGGGCATCTACTATTTCATGCACTCCCTCTTCCACGATCTCCAGGACCGTCTTCTTCTCGTCCAGCTTCGGCTCCTGTTCGAGGAGCCCTACGGTGTGGCCGGGGGCAAGGACCGTCTCGCCGTTGAACTCCTTATCCACACCTGCCAGGATCCGCAAGAGCGAGCTTTTCCCCGACCCGTTCAGGCCGAGAACGCCGATCTTCGCTCCATAAAAATAGGAGAGGTAGATATCTTTCAGTACCGGCTTTTTATCGTAATACTTGCTTACCCCGATCATGGAGTAAATAATCTTATTCGGCTCGTTGCCCATCGTTACAGCTCATCCTTTATACGAGAGATTCAATTTGCACGATCTGAAGTATATCATAATCACGCTACCCTCCGGAATAGATGCACCTGCGGTACGCCCTTTTCTGTCGCAATCCGTGGTAGAATAGATACGTTGCGCTGGTGGCTGGCGCCGATCAACCCACGTTTAACCGCTTCTGCGTATTCCTGAAAGAGCCATCCGGGGCTCGGGGCGCCGTTATAGACCCCCAACTAAAGATAGGCGCCGTTTCAGACCACGAGCGGCCGTCTCGCATACTGACCGAGGTTACGGGTGCCAAACGACAAACCCGGGCAAGGAGTGCCACACATGGAAAACAGTACAGGTATGAAAAACTTCAACGGCCGATTTTTCCCGAAAAGGACCTTAATACGTACGAAGGAAAAGCCGTTCCGCACGAAGAAGTACCTCGACTTCCTGGTTCACTATGATGCGGAGCTATCGCAGGTTGATGGGCCAATAATGGTAGTCAAAAGCAAAACCGGCGTCGAATTGCCGTTAGAGCAAAAAGGCAAGCTGCAAATGGTAAGGGCCCTGCTCGATGAATTTACAACGGTCAAGGGGGCCAACGATGCGATAGAAAAGTACAGGGCCTCGCACCCTTGAACCCTTCCGGCGTTATCGACCTTTCCGGCATGAGGTTTCCCAGACAGTTGGAGGCCGACTACGGCGCCGACGCCATCCGCCGCGTGCTCGCGGACGTGACCCGTAAGCTCTGGTCCGGCGGCGACCTCGACGTTCCGCTGATCGCGCTGAATGACCCGTTGAAGAAGGCGCTCCAGGCGGCCATGCTCAAAGGCCGGTTGTGCTGCGGGTTCGAAGCAGTTGCGCAAAAGCTGAATAATGAAAAAGCGGGGATTGAGCACGTCAGCGAACGCAGCGATGTCTCCCCCGGCGAGCGCATTTCCCGCCTCATACTTCTTTCGAACGACGGCGCTGAACGCCTTTACCGGCATGCCGAACAGCTCCTGCGGTCCCATGCCCCCCGGCTGCTCGTGTGTCTTCTCGACGCGGACAGCAGCATCCTGGGCAAGCTCATTACCGGCAAGGACAGGCAGATAAAATTGGTGATGGCGGATCACAAAGATGCCGTTTCCGGGATATTGCGCGCGGTCCTCGGTGCGCCGCCGACGTGAGAGCGTGACTCGCGACCGGGAAAACAACGCGAAAAACGCGTAACGTGTCGGCCAAGATGCTTGCTTCCTGTACCCGATAATGCTCAAATTTATATTACATTGGCAGAATGCGGACGGCCAATGCATCGTTAAACAAACGGGATGGGTGGGGCCACATGAAAAAAATGGAGATAGGCAAAGCATTCACGCTGATGGAATCCGGGCCGGTCGTTCTGGTTACCACAAATGATGGAAACAGGAACAACATAATGACGATCTCGTGGACCATGGTAATGGATTTTACGCCGATATTCGCCATAACCACCGGGCCATGGAACTACTCCTATGCCGCTCTTCAGAAAACGAAAGAATGCGTTATTTCAATCCCCACCGTTGACATGCTCGATAAAGTCGTTGGAGCGGGAACATGTTCCGGCGCCGATACGGACAAATTTGAAAAGTTCATGCTGACTCCCGTGAAGGGAAAGCATGTCCGAGCGCCCTTGATAAAGGAATGCCTGGCGAATATAGAGTGCAAAGTTATCGACATCGTCAAAAAGCACAACATCGTGGTCCTGGAAGGCGTTGCAGCATACTTTGACAGCTCCCGAAAGGAGAAGCGAACTCTTCACGCAGTCGGCGATGGAACTTTCATAGTGGACGGCGGCAAGCTGAACCGGAAGAAAATGATGCGCGCAAAACTTCCGGCCGGCCTCTAACTCGTTGACGTGTTCCCGGTCCCAACCCGGTCTTATCAGCTAATCATACGACCGAACACTTCCCGGGTTTCTTGCGAATACAATTTCATCTTGATCTTATAGGCCTGAGTTCGTAGTATGTGTAAACTAACATCGCAGAGGAAAACTCCGCACGCCAAGAGGCGGGGCACGGAGGGAAAACAGACAATGAGACCACCTACCTGGGACCGCGAAGCAGACCTGGTGATTGTAGGCAGCGGCTATGCGGGTCTGGCCGCCGCGATTGAAGCAGAACGCCTCGGCGTGTCAGTTATCATCCTCGAGAAGATGGATAGACCCGGCGGCAACTCGTTGATAGCGAGAGGAGGAGCCAACGCGGTCGACCCGGAGCGGCAGCAAAGACAGGGTATCGACGATTCATGGGACCTTCACTTTTCGCAAACCATGAAAGGGGGAGACGGCATCAACGACCCCGAGAAGGTCAGGTACATGGTAGAGCACGCGCTGGAGGGTTGCATACTTTTTTTGGAGGACCTCGGGGTGGCGTGGCCGGACAAGGTCATCAGGGGCTACGGTGCGCTTTACGAGAGAACGCACGATGTACCTTCATACCGGGACCGGAACGGGCGAACATGGAAGAGAGGAGCCGCCAGCGTACACGCGATGCTCGATTACCTGCGGGAGCGCGGCCGGCACGTTTTGTGCGGCCACGCCGTCACGCAGATAATCAGGGAAGAGCCGCTCGCCGGGCGGGTGACAGGTGTTGAGATTGAGGCAAGAGAGGGGACCGCATATATAAAGGCTGCAAAAGGCGTCATTCTCGCCACCGGCGGGTTCGGCGCAAATCTCGAATGGGTCACGAAGCACGACCGGAGGCTGGCCAATACGGGTACAACCAACCATCCGGGCGCCATCGGAGAATGTATCGCATACGCCCAGGATGTGGGGGCGGACACCCTCCATATGGACTACATCCAGGCCATACCCCACACCGGCGTTCGGCCCCCGTTCAAAGGCATGTTCTACACGATCGACAGCGAGGAAATTCGCTCCTTTTCGAGCTCGCTGCCTTACCGGATATTTGTCAACGCGAACGGCAACAGGTTTGCCGATGAGGGCGGACGGCGCGACGTAATCACAGACGCGTGCCTTGGGCAGCCTCTATTCGAGCCCGCCCCTGCGATCCGGTGCTCTGTTATCGAGGAAATAGAGTCTGCGCTCGGGATCCCGCACGGTAATCTCGTGAAAACGATCAGCCGGTACAACGCGGCGTGCGCCGCGAAGCAGGACGCCGAGTTTGGTAAAGACGTTTCTCTCCTGATACCTTTGACGAAGCCGCCATTCCGGGCGATGTCGAGCGCAATTCAGCGACATCATACTATGGGTGGCTTGCGGGTGAAGGGGGCCACGGGCGAGGTGCTCGACAGGAGCGGAGTTGTAATTCCCGGCCTGTATGCGGCCGGCGAGGTGACCGGGGGGACACATGGGGCAAACCGTGTCGGGCATAATGCGACCGTAGATTGCATAGTGTTCGGACGCGCTTGTGCCCGTGCTGCATTTTCCACTTAGGGAGAACTTTCTCGCGTCTTGAATCTATAACCTGCAAATATATTATGCTTGAATAGATCAGGGAATTATCTCGCCTACTTCCTGTACTCGATAACGTTAAAGTTTCTCTGCATGATCCGAATGCGCGTGGTAATCAATAGAGGACGGGTCCCAGCCAGAGATCAAGGATGGTAGGCGATTGTCGATACCCAATCTGACTTACTCTTCTGCTGTCCCATAATATCGAGGCCTATCTTTTTACCTCCAAAGGGGCCGGGAGGTTTTGGACGGGGCACCCGCCCGACGTGAGGAGGGGAGGGTCGTTCGCGTTGCTTTCGACGAAGCGAGCCCCAGCGTACGTAGTTGGTACGTGAGGACTCGCGCCCGAGAAAACGACGCGAAAGGCGCCAAAAGATCACGGCCCCCCTCGCCTGCCCCTCGAAAACGGCCCTCATAAATAGTAATATAAATACATGGCTGATACGATGGGCGGCAAAGAGGGCGCGGAGAAAGTCAGTATCAAGGTCGGCGGGATGTCCTGCGTTATGTGCGCCCGCGCTATCGAGAAGGCCGTCTCGTCCGTGCCCGGCGTCGCTTCCGTTTCCGTCAACCTCGGCTCCGAAAAGGCCGAGGTCGCCTACGACCCCGGGCTGGCCTCCACCTCCCAGATGCAGGCAGCCATCGAAGAGGCGGGCTACCAGTACCTGGGCGTCGAGGGGGAGGAGACGGGCGACCTGGAGGAGCGCTCGCGCGCTCGGGACCTTTCAGAAAAGCTCCGCCGCGTAGTCGTCGGATTCGCCGCTGGCATACCGCTCATGGTCGTCATGTTCTTCCCCATGGCGATGCACGGGTCCATCCCCTACCTCATGCTCTTAGTTGCGGCCCCTGTCTTCGCCTACATAAGCTACCCTATTTTTTCCGCCGCCTGGCGCGCGCTCAAAAACCGCAGCCTCAACATGGACGTCATGTACGCCATGGGCATCGGCGTCTCCTTCGTTGCGAGCCTGCTCGGCACGTTCCGTATCCTGCTGTCGCGGGAATTCCTTTTCTACGACAGCGCTGTGCTCCTTGCGACCTTCCTGTCGATGGGGCGCTACCTGGAGGCGCGCGCGAAAGGCAGGACGGGCGAGGCGATCCGCCGCCTCATGGGCCTACAGCCGAAGAACGCGATCGTAGTGCGCGACGGAACGGAAATGGAGATATCCGTGCGCGACGTTATCGTCGGCGATACTGTCATCGTGCGGCCGGGCGAGCGCGTCCCCGTCGACGGCGAGGTTGCATCCGGCGCGAGCTATGTCGATGAATCGATGATATCGGGCGAGCCGATACCCGTCGAGAAGAAAGCAGGCGACAACGTTGTCGGCGGCACGATCAACGGCAGCGGCGTCCTGACCTTCATCGCGCGGAAGGTCGGCAGGGAGACCGTACTCGCCCAGATAGTGCGCCTGGTGGAAGAGGCCCAAGGCTCGAAGCCGCCAGTGCAGCGCATCGCGGACAGGGTCGTCTCGTATTTTATCCCCGTAGTCCTCGCAATCGCCGTCGGCGCGTTCTGTCTCTGGTACTTCGTCCTCGGCGCGGGCCTTCTTTTCGCGCTCACGTCCCTCATCTCCATCCTTGTCGTCGCCTGCCCCTGCGCGCTCGGCCTCGCTACGCCTACGGCAGTCACGGTCGGCGTGGGGCGCGGCGCGGAGTCCGGCATTCTTATCAAGACAGGCGAGGCCCTGGAGCGATCCGAAAAGCTGACCGTCGTAGCATGCGACAAGACAGGGACGCTTACTACCGGCAAGCCGGCAGTGACGGACATCGTTGCCGCAAACGGGGACGCAGGCGGTGAAGCGCGCATCCTGGCCCTCGCAGCATCCATCGAGAAGTATTCCCAACACCCGCTGGCAGCGGCGATCACGGCGGCGGCGGTTGGGCGCGGCTTGAGCGTCCCGGAGGGCGTCGATCCGCAAACCGTTGCAGGCAAAGGCATCACCGCGCGCATCGACGGGCTTGAGGCGCACGCGGGGAGCAGGCAGTTCATCGCGGAATGCGGCGCGCCGCTCACCTCTGCGATGGAGGCAAAGGCAGCGGCCTTCGAGGCGGAAGGCAAGACGATTGTAGCAATCGCTATCGACGGGCAGCCGGCAGGTTTCCTGGCAATCGCAGACACGCTGAAACCAACGACGCCCGACGCTGTGGCCGCATTCCGCCGCCTCGGCCTGAAAGTCGTCATGGTTACCGGCGACAACGAGAGGACTGCGCAGGCGGTAGCGCGGCAGGCGGGCATCGATGACGTAGTCGCTGGCGTGCTGCCGCAGGACAAGGCGGCCACGGTCAAACGCCTCCAGGAGGCAGGCGGCGTTGTCGCCTTCGTGGGCGACGGCATCAACGACGCGCCCGCGCTCGCCCAAGCGGACGTAGGGATCGCCATCGGCAGCGGCACAGACGTCGCGGTTGAGAGCGGCCAGATGGTGCTGATACGGAACGACCTGATCGACGCGGCTGCGGGCATCGAGCTGGCGCGGAAGGTAATGTCGCGGATCAAACAGAATATTTTCTGGGCGTTTGCGTATAACTCGGCCTTAATACCCGTAGCGTCCGGCGTGCTGTATCCGTTCTTCGGGATAACGATGAAGCCGGAGTGGGCGGGGCTGGCGATGGCGATGAGCAGCGTGACGGTAGTCACGCTATCGCTGATGCTGAAGCGGTATAAGCCACCCACAGCGCGGGGACGGGTGTGAGCACGTTTCACGCTTCCAACAGCGGGTAAAAGCAAAGAGTAAAAAAAAGCCACTGCGGAGTAATGCGGGCGGCCGCAATCGAATAAAGAGCATTATTGGGCGGCGGTAAGAGCAGGTTGTACTATGGATATAGGTGGGATACTGAGACGTAAATACGATGAGATGCCTCTTTCCTCCGTCATACCGGCGAAAGCCGGTATCCAGGTATTTCCCAGGCCTGGAACGGTCTGGACCCTGGCTCCCGGATTGAAACATTCCGGGACAGGCTTCGCCAGGGTGACGGAGGGGGGGAGACGTATCTTCTGTTGCCTCTCCCCTTGGGGGGGTGAGGGGTAGATATCTAGAACAGTAATAGCGATAACCCTGCTGCGGGGAGGACTATGTAGAGTACGTCTACCTTGAATAGAAGGGCTGCCAGGCCGGCCAGGGCCATGAGCACGCGGAGCGGGGTCCAGGGGACGGCGATGGCGAATGTAATGGTTACGAACAGCAGCAGGCCGACGAAGGAGGCTAGTATGCCCTGCGTCGCCTTTTGGAAAACGGGCGATCGGCTCAGTCTGTCGAAAAACGGGGCGCAGACTACTACCATCAGGAAGGACGGCGTGAATATCGCGGCTGCCGCGACTGCGGCGCCCGCAATGCCTTGCACGACGTACCCTACGAACGCGGCAGTGATCACTATCGGCCCCGGCGTCACCTGACCGAGGGCTATGCCGTCCATAAACGTGGCGGCGTCCATCCATCCCTTTACATGAACGACCTGCTGGAGCATGAGCGGCAGGGACGCGAAGCCCCCGCCGAAGGCGAAGAGGTCTACCTTGATCATCAGCAGGGCCAGGTCGAAAAGACGCGGAAGGAAAAGATAGCAGGCAAGGAGGGCGAGTGCGGCGGCGGCCGGGCAGGCAATAAGGGCTGCCGGTGAAACGTGAATGTCGCGGCCGGCTTCCGGGTGCGCCCGGCCGGTGGCGCGCACAAGCAGAATGCCCGCGAGCGCCGCGCCCGCAATTACCAAAAACGGGCTCACGCCCACCCGGAAGGCAACGGCTGAGGCAACGGCAAGGAGCACGTGCGCCCAGCTTTTCAACGATGTCCTGCCGAATGTGTACGTCGCGTTGGCGACGAGGGCGACGACGACCACCTGCAATCCTGAAAAAAGAGACGCAGCCTGCGGCAGGCCATGCGTAGCGCCGTATAGCGCGGACAGGAGAAGCATGAGGCAGAAAGCGGGCAGGCCGAAGCCTGTATAGGACGCAAGGGCGCCCGGTATGCCGGCCGCCCGCAGGCCCGTGTATGCGGCAGTCTGCATAGCAGTCGCGCCGGGGACCGCCTGGGCGAGAGCCACGCCCCCTTCGAATGCCCCCTCGTCGAGCCAGCCTTTCCGCTTGACCGCCAGCTCGCCCATATAGGCGATCATCGCAGGCCCGCCGAAAGCAGTCAGGCCAAGACGCAGGAATGAAAAGAATATGTCGCCCGTCCCGGGCGGTTCCGGCCTCTCCAACACACCGCTATCCTAAACGCCCGCCCACTCCCTGTCAAGCGTATTCAACGCTTTTTGATTGAGGCGCGTCGAACCATGGCGCATTATATTGTCGATATGCACCTCGACATGCTGTCGCTGCTGCTCATCTCTCTGCCCGTCGGCCTTCTCGGCAGCCTCACCGGCCTGGGCGGAGCGAGCATCCTCGTCCCCGTCATGGTCTTCTTCGGCGTCCCGGTCAAAGAGGCCATCGCCTCCGGCATGGTCAGCATCATCGCCACCTCCAGCGGCTCCGCCTCCGCCTACGTCAAAGAAGAGATCGCCAACGTCAAGATCGCCATGTACCTCGAGATGTATACGAGCGTGGGCGCAATCATCGGCGCTACGATCACGACCCTGATCGCGCCCGTCCTCCTTTATTTCTTTTTCGCCCTCTTCCTCATGACGTCGTTCCTCAAATTCAGGACGCACGCATCCGCGTACGCTGCTTCCCGACCGGCCGCGCAGCTTTCATGGCTTTCCCGCAGGCTCGACCTCAAAGGCGGCTACTACGACGCTGCAAGGCGCGGGCGGGTCCATTACCGGGCCGTCCATCCGCTCCTCGGCGGCCTCGGCATGGGCATCGCGGGGCTCGCCGCAGGCATGCTCGGCATCGGCGCCGGGGCGTTCAAGGTGACTGTGCAGGAGAACGTGCTGAGGCTGCCGTCGAAGGTGGCGAGCGCGACGAGCAACTTCATCATCGGCATGACCGCCCTGGCGGGCACGAGCGTCTACCTCAAGAGCGGGCTGCTCAACCTGACGCTGGCCGCGCCCATGGCTATAGGCACGACCATAGGCGCAATCGTGGGAGGGCGGGTGCTCAACAGGCTGCCCGACCGCCTGCTCCGGGTGCTTTTCGTCGCAGTGGTCGTCGTGCTGATCGTACAGATGCTCTACAAGGGGTTCATTTCACTATGAGCCGCAAACAAAAACGCGGGACAAACGACCGGAAGGCGGGCCTCGCGCGCCTGGAAGCGATGATAAGCTACGTCCTCATCATCGGCGTCATCGCGAGCCTGCTCCTGGAGGCGGTCGGCCTTTTCCTTTATTACCGCACGTTCGGCACCGTCGCCATCTCCTACGACGGGCGGCTCGTCCTTTACGCGCACGACTTTTTCGACTTCCTGGTCAGCCTCTTTCGCGGACCCTTAGGAGGCAGCGAAAGCGCCGTAAAACTGATGGCCCTCGGCATGGCTATACTCATCCTCACGCCTTACGTACGGGCCGTGCTGTCGGTCGTCTACTTCGCCTCCCGCAAAAACCTCACGTACCTCATCGTCACGCTCTTCGTCCTCATAGTATTGACGCTAAGCATGCTTCAGTAGGCTGTCCTACTGTGCCTGTCCCGGAGGCACCGGTATGGGCTGTGCCGGCTGCGCATACGGGTTGGGCTGCTGTTGCCCTCCTTGAGGCGACGGACTTACGGGCACCCACCCGCCGGGGCACGTAGAAACGTAGGGGTAATAGGCGTTCGCCTCCTTACAGTAATACCAGTACGACGGCTGCGGCGCGCTGGGAGCGGGTAAAGCAGCGGAAGCCGAATAATCGGGATATGAGTATGGATACTGATAGATATAGGGATTGGAGTAGGGATACGCATACGGATAGCCGTAAGCGTAGCCCCACCCGGGCCAGCCGCCCCAACCCCACCAGCCCCACGGGCCGTAATAGCCCCCGCGCCAGCCGTAGCCGCCCCAGCCTCCGTGCCAGCCGCCATAATAGCCGTGGTAGCCCCCCCGTGCCAGCCGCCGCCGTGATAACCGCCTCCGCCGCCACCGTGGCCGCCGCCCCCGCCGCCGTGTTGGGATAGGGCGACTGATGGGAGGCCCGTACAAAGCAGAATGCCTATTACAAGGATGAGGACCGCCTTCTTCATCTTTCGCCCTCCTTATTACATAATTTAAGCCCGAAACGCCGGGACCGCAATTTGATCGGCCGCCCGGACGACGGCTCGTCCGTTATGTCCTGGCTGCCCTGCGGACGGCAGTCAGCCATAGCCAGCCTGCGGCGCTCCCGACGAAATAGTAAGGGAAGTCGGACCATGCGAAGGTCGTCCCCAGGATCGTCCTGCCGATGAAACAGTTCCTAAGATATTCCAGAAACGGAGGGTGCCAAAGCTGCATGAATTCGAGCGCGCAGGTAGAGGCGAGCACCACGGCCGCAATCACCAGCGGCCTGCCGCCCGGGAACGCAAAGAAGGCGGCCAGGCACCAGAACATGTCATAGAACGCCCCTCCCAGGGAATCGTTCACCCACACGTGCGCCGGACCGCCGTAGAACTTGCTCTCAAATCCTATAGGGACGATAGCCGCCAGGGAGATAATGGTCAATGCCCTTCGTGACATGCTCGTTTCCGTCCGTCCCCTTGTCTCCTACTGTATCGCGATCAGGTTTATCTCGAAGATCAGCGTTTCGTTAGGCCCGATGGCGGGCGGTGCGCCCTGCGGCCCGTAAGCTAGCTGGGCAGGCACGAAGATCTGCCACTTGGAGCCGAGGGGCATGAGCTGGAGCGCCTCGGACCATCCCCTTATCACACCGTTGACCGGTACGGCGAGGGGTTGCCCCCTGCGGTACGAGCTGTCGAACTCGGTCCCGTCGATGAAGGTGCCCCTGTAATTGACGACCACCCTGTCCGTAGGCCGGGGCAAGCGCCCTGTGCCGGCCGTAAGCACCTTGTATTGCAGACCGTCGGAGAGCGTCCTGACGCCGGGGGCGTTCCTATTTTTGGCAAGGAATGCCTGCCCATCCTCCAGGTTCTTCTGGGCGTCCTCCTTCATCACCTCCGCGCTCTTCGCTGCCATCTGCTTTTGCGCATCGGCCGACAACTGCGCTATCTCCTGCTCGCTCAAAAGGAGCTTGTTCCCCCGGTATGCGTCCTTGAAGCCCTTTGCCACGTCATCGGGATTCAGGTTCATCTTAAACCTCTTCATGTCCCTGCCCATCTGCACGCCCACCGCGTAGCTCGTCTTCGCCTGGTCCGTCCCGAGCGCCTGGCCGCTCGCCCCAGGCGCCGTCCCCGCCAGGAATACCGCTGCAGCAATTACGACCGCTCCGGTACGATATCGCATGAGAAACCTCCGGCTTTTTCTTTTAATTGTAGGCCGAAGGGGAGAAAAAGACAAGGAACTCCAGCCGCTCGACGGTTTTGTCGAGCGTGCCTCCCCGTTACGACGGCTTTGGCGGCGGCAAGCGGTTCCGGCATTCGGCATTCCGTGTAAATACCGTACCTCTATAGATACCGCGCCCATGGCACGCTAGTTGCCATACAGTTTCTTTGTTCACACAGTCGCCGGCCTTCGGGGCCGGCAATGAGATTGCGAAAGCAAGGAGGGACAACATGAGAAAGATTGTTTTGCTCGCGGTCCTGCTCGCCACTTTAGTCGGCTGCGCCGTCGTCCCCGTCGCCCCGGCGCCCCGCTACGGCTACCCGGTTTACGCACGCCCGGCTTACGGGCCACCGGTCTACTACGGACCGTATTACAGGTAGGGACCGAAGCCGGACGGGCTTTTCCGGGGACTGGCGAATCGGAAAAACGGTCCTATATTAAATTCTCAGGACCGGCCCTGATCTGCTTCCATCCTTCGAAAGTCCGCTCCGGCCGGCAACCTCGCCCCTTGTTAGGGGCAAAGGCGCGACCGGGTTGCCTTAATTCACAACGCACTTAAGGGGAAATCCCCTGAAACTGTCACCTGGAAGACGGTCAGGTCCGCTCATGGCGCTCCTCGCCGTCTGCGTCATGCTCTATGCGTGCCCGGCCCGCGCCTTCGACGGCCGCTCCATGTCATTCTTTTCTCCTTTGCCACCCTCCAGCCTGCCCTCGCAGGCTGAGAATTACACGCTCCTTGCGCCTGCGCCTTCGGCCTCCCCGTACGTCTCCCTTATCGCCCGGACGTCCCCGGAGCAGCAGGACACGACAAAAACGGGCAAAAAGGTCCTCTCGTGGGAGACCGGGGAGGGCAAAAGCTACCTCATCCCCGCGATAGAAATCCCGTCCTTCGTACTGGCCCTCACGCTCGCATCCAGGGTGATCCTGCCGAACGACCGGGAGAACGGGAAGTTGACGTATCAGTCCACCCCGTCCACCTTCTTCGACCACCTCTTTCACCCGCACTGGACGTTCGACCTCGACAACTGGAAAACGAGCCAGATAGATCATCCTTACAACGGTACGATCTACTATGGGTTCGCCCGCTCCGCGGGGAACGACTTCTGGACCTCGCTCGGCTATACGTTCATGGGCAGCTTCCTGTGGGAGACGGGCGGGGAGACCGACCCGTCCTCGATCAACGACCAGATAATAACTGGCATCATAGGCGCATTCTTCGGTGAATCGCTTTTCAGGATGGCGAGCCTCCTTTTGGAGGGCGGCGGCGAGACCCGGGCTTCTGGCGCGAGCTGGGGGCGACGCTTATCTCACCGTCGACAGGCTTCAACCGGTTCGTTTTCGGCGAGCGGTTCGAGCCGTCTTCCCGAGCCGCGACCCGGCCCTTTTCTGGCGGCTCGACGCAGGAGGGACGGTCCTGGAAAGCTCGTCCGGCCACGTGACGGGCGTTCCGGAGTTCTCAGCAGGCGCAGATTATTCCCTATTGTACGGGTTGCCGGGGAAACCGGGCTACGGCTACGACCGGCCCTTCGATTATTTCGATTTCGAGATAGCTGCGGGCACCGGGCCGGATAACCTCCCCTCGAAAATAATAACGAAGGGCCTCCTGGTCGGCACCGATTATGAGGCCGGGGAGAGCTACAGGGGCGTATGGGGCCTGTACGGGAGCTTCGATTATATCAATCCCAACGACTTCAGGGTCGGCACGGGGGCCGTGGACGTAGGGACCAACGGCCAGTGGCGGCTCTCTGAACGCACGGCGCTTCAACTATCCGCCCTCACAGGCATCGGCTACGGGGCCGCAGGTACTGTACCCGGCGCCAACCCGGACTACCACCATGGAGGGGCCGCCCAGGGCCTCCTCAACCTCCGGTTCATCCTCGGCGACCTAGCGACGATCGAAGCCGGGCAGCGCGAATATTACATCGACCAGTTCGGCTCGTCGAAGCCGAAGGGCAACGAGCTGATGGGGCGCACCGAGGCGGGGATCACGGTGCGCATAGTGGGGAACCATGCCATCTCCTTCCGCTTCCTTTCCGCACGACGCGACGAGTACCCGCCCGGCACTCACAACGTACAGACGATGAACGAAGTCACCCTGAGTTACACGTATCTCTCCGACGAGCGCTTCGGGGCCGTGGAATGGCGCAACGGGGAAGGGCGATAAGCGACGTCGCCCTTGTCACCGTGCGGTTTGACGGCCCGATATACCCGCCGCATGTACCCCTCGAAAGAGGACTCAAAAGTGGCAACGAACGGGGTCACTAAAAACAGGGGCTTCAACACTAAAGATATCTTTATTCCCTTATAGCGCTTCGTTAAATTCTTATATCACAAAGGTTTACCATCCGGGGGCGCGGCTGGCTGCGGCCTGCGAAAAGTGGGTCGCCTTTTAGGCGCACACAGGCCATTTAGCCACGGCGCGCGCAGGATGCGTCCGTCGCTGCAAACAATCCGGCCACGCAAAGGCAGGAGGAGGAAGTCTTAAATGATTCGAGCGGTAGTCGATTTCGCCCTAAGCCACAGATGGCTCATGCTCGCTTTCGGCGTTTTCCTGTTCGGTATAGGGGTTGTCCAGTTCCAGCACTTATCCATCGAGGCATATCCGGACGTGGCCAACAACTATGCCTGGATCATCACGCAGTGGCCCGGCAGGGCCGCCGAGGAGGTGGAACAGCAGGTAACCATCCCCATTGAGAACACCATGAACGGCATACCCTACCGCACGTACCTCAGGTCGGTCTCTATTGCCGGGCTGTCCGTCGTCATCATAACGTTCGAGGACAACTCGGACAATTTCCAGAACCGGCAGAGGGTGCTCGAGCGCATCTCCATGGTGACGCTGCCTTCCAACCTCCAGCCGGCCATCGGCCCGGACTTCAGGCCCGTCGGGCAAATCTATTTCTTCACGCTGCGGAGCACCAACCCCGCATACGACGCCATGGAGCTGAAGACCCTGATGGACTGGACCCTCGTCAAGCAATTCAAGTCGGTGCCGAACGTCGTTGACGTCGCGCCCTTCGGCGCGCCGACGCGCGAGTACCAGGTGCGGGTGGACCCCGATAAGCTCGTCTCCTACGGGCTCTCCATCGGCCAGGTGGAGCAGCAGCTCACGAACAACAACGTGAACGCGGGGGGCAGCTTCATAGAGGCGGGCATGCAGCAGATCAACGTGCGGGTCGTCGGCCTCGTGCACAACATACAGGACATCGAGGATACGGTCATCACGGCGAAAAACGGCACCCCGGTGCGCGTCAAGGACATCGCCGTAGTGGCGCAGGGCCCCAAGATCAGGCTGGGCCAGTTCGGCAGGGCGATCCACCGGGCGGACGGCAAGATCATCGACAACGACGACGTCGCCTCCAGCATCGTGCTCATGCGTAAAGGGGCGCCTTTCGACGAGACTATCGTCGGTGTCGAGAAAAAGGTCAAGGAGCTGAACAACGGGATACTGCCGCCTGGCGTGAAGGTCGTCCCCTTCAACGACCGTGGAGACCTCGTCCATTACACGACCCACACGGTGCTCCACAACCTGACGGAAGGCTTCATCCTCGTCACGATCGTCCTCCTCCTCTTTTTGGGGAGCGTCAGGGGCGCTATCGTCGTCGCTTTGACCATCCCCTTCGCCCTCTTCTTCGCTGCGAGTCTGCCTGCACTTAAGGGGGATACCGGCGAACCTCCTTTCCCTTGGCGCCCTCGATTTCGGGATGGTCGTGGACGGGGCCATCGTGATGGTGGAGAACATCATCCGCCATATCGGCCACAAGGATCCCCGGCGTGCCGCTTTCGGGCAGGATCAGGGCCGCGGCGCATGAGGTGCAGAGGCCCGTCTTTTACGCGATCCTCATCATCATCACCGCCTATCTACCCATCTATACGTTACAGAGCGTCGAGGGGCGCCTCTTCAGGCCGATGGCCCTGACCGTCGGCTTTGCACTTCTGGGCGCGATGATATTCTCCGTAACACTCGCCCCGATACTCTTGAGCTTCCTCTTCCGCAAAGAGACGGCGGAGTGGAAAAACCCTGTAGTTTCCCGCCTCACGAAGCTCTACCGGTCGTCCCTCACGTGGTCGATACATCACCGCAAGGTAATGATCGGCGTTGCAGTGCTCACCCTTTGCGGCACCGTATACCTGGTCGAGAGCGGGGTCATCGGCTCGGAGTTCCTCCCCCACCTGGACGAGGGCGCGATCTGGGTCAGGGGCACGCTTGCCCCGAGCACCGGCCCCACCGAATCGATCCAGGTGGCGAACCGGACCAGGGTCATCCTCGCCTCTTTCCCTGAGGCAACACAGGTAACCAGCCAGGCCGGACGGGACGATTCGGGGCAGGACTTTACGGGATTCTTCAACACGGAGTATTGCGTCAACCTGAAGCCCAAGAAAGAATGGCGCTCTGTCTTCCACCAGGATAAAGACAAACTGATCTCCGCGATGAACCGGGAGCTTCAAAAAACTCCCGGCGTAATATGGAACTTCTCCCAACCCATCCAGGACAACATGGAAGAGGCGATGAGCGGCATCAAGGGGCAACTTGCAACGAAGATTTACGGCGACGACCTGCGGGTGCTGGAGGCCAAGGGGCAGGAGATCATAAATATCATGCGCAACATCAAGGGGATAAAAGACCTCGGCCTTTTCCGCGTTGTCGGCCAGCCCAACCTCAATTTCGTAGTGGACAGGGCGCAGGCCGCCCGTTATCCAGATCAACGTCGCCGACATACAGGACGCCGTCCAGACGGCCGTCGGGGGGAACGCACTTACCCAGGTACTCCAGGGCGAGCAGCGGTACGACCTCGTCATGCGCTATCTTCCCTCCTACCGCGACACGAGGGAGGCGCTGGAGAAGATCCGGCTCCTCAGCCCTTCCGGTGAAAGGGTCTCCCTGGCACAACTTTGCAGGGTGGAGATGCGGGACGGCGCGAACCAGATCTATCGTGAAAGGAACAGGCGCTATATCGCTATCAAATACAGCGTAAGGGGCCGCGACCTCGGCAGCACGATCGAAGAGGCTATAGAGAAGGTGAAGACAGGTGAAGCTGCCGCAAGGTTATTCCATCAACTGGATGGGTGAATACGAGAGCCTGAAGCGGGCCGAAGCACGGCTTCTTATCATCGTGCCCGTCACGGTATTCTTTATATTCATGATTATATACGGCGCCTTCGGCTCTGCCAAATGGGCCTGCCTCCATATGGTCAACGTAGCGGTTGCGCGCATAGGGGGCCTCCTCGCCCTCCTCGTGACAGGTACCTTTTTCAGCGTCTCCTCAGGGGTGGGGTTCATGGCTCTCTTCGGATGCTCGGTGCAGACGGGCGTCGTGATGGTGGAGTATATCAATCAGCTCCGGGCAAGGGGATACCCTGTTGTCGAGGCTGCGATAGAGGGGGCGACGCGCCGCCTGAGGCCCATCATGATGACGATGCTCGTTGCGACTCTCGGGCCTTTTGCCTGCGGCCATGTCCCACGCCATAGGGTCCGACTCGCAGCGGCCTTTCGCCATAGTCATCGTTGGGGGGCTGATCGCCGACCTTTTCATGAGCATCTACCTGTTGCCTACCTTCTACGTATGGTGGGCGCGGCCCACCGATCACCTGCCCAAACCGGACGAAGCAAAGGACATAGATGCTGAAGACGAGCGGCGGGAGGGGATAAACGGCGATTAACTAAGTTGTTGTTTTCTCACGGAAGGCCGTGAAAAGCGAACGGCTTGAGGCTCGGGAGAGGCACCGTGGTTCGTGGTATACTAGATAAAGAAAGCCAGCAGGACGGGCAGAAGGCAGGAGGTAAACGCCGCGCCGGCCCGTCGGGAGCAGTTATGAACCTGTTTCTGCGCCTGTCGCAGGGAAGCCGTTGGACAATACTTGCAACCGCCGCGGTGCTCGTCGGCGTCGTCGTTCTCGTCGACTGGAAAAACCCCGTCAACGCATATTTCGGCTTCCTTTACGTATTCCCCATGCTCCTGGTCGGGGCAGTCCTTTCGAGCTGGCAAATAGCCTTGATCGCCTTAGGCTGCACCCTCCTGGCCGAGACCTTCGACCCGTTCCCCTTCGTGCCCGCAGAGGCCGGACCGCAGGACATCCTCCTCTTCATCGCCCTTGCGGGGATTGGCCTGTTCTCCCGCGAGGCGACCGTCAACCGCAAGCTGGAGGTCGAGAACCGCCTGAAAGTCGAAAAGGAAGCGGCCACGCGGCGCGAGGCGGAGGAGCAGCTCGCATTTATCATACAGACGAGCCCGCTGGCCATTATCGTAACGGGCGGGAGCGGAGAGATCCTCCTGGCTAACGGGGCGGCAGGCTACCTCTTCCGCGCTCCGGAGACCGAGCTTTTCGGGCGGAACATTTCTCGCTACATTCCGGCCCTCGGCCTTGTCCCTTCCGCGGAGCATGCGGGCAAGACTTTCCGCACGGAGATGCAATGTCCCGGAAAACGGGGCAACGGCGAGATATTCATGGCCTCCGTCTTCTTTTCCACGTATAAGACCGCCCTCGGCCCGCGCCTGGCCGCCCTCGTGGTAGACACCTCGGAGGACCTGCGGGGGCGCGCGGAGTACGGCCTGGAGCAGCTCATGACCGGCTCGCGCATACTCGTCGGCGCCGTCTTCCACGAGGTGAGGAATGTGTGCAGCGCCATCGCCGTCATGTACGAGAACCTCGAGCGGGGCGGCATTTTCAAGGGAAGCGCGGATTTCGAAGCGTTGGGCTCGCTGGTTGAAGCACTCAACAGGATCGCCTCAACGGAGCTGCGAAAGAGCACAAGCGGGGCGGCGGCAGAGACGGTTGATCTGGCCTCTTTTATCGACGAGGCGCGCATCGTTCTCGGGCCTTACTGCGCGGAGTCCGATACAGCCATCGATTGGGAGGCACCCGACGCACTGCCTGCGGTCTGGGCCGACAGCCACAGCCTCCTTAACGTGCTCCTTAATCTTGCGAAAAATAGCTGCCGCGCCCTCGAAGGGTCGGACCTCAGGAAGATAAAAGTCTCGGTGACGCCGCGACGTGAAAAGGTGTCGATCAGGTTTTGTGACTCGGGGCCGGGCATAGCCTCGCCTGAAAAACTCTTCCAGCCACTCCAGCAGGGTGCAGATGCGACGGGGCTGGGGCTGTTCCTCTCGCGCGCTTTCGTGAGGTCTTTCGGGGGCGACCTCAGGTACGAGCCGGGCTGGGGCGGGTGCTGCTTCGTCATCGACCTTGCCATAGCGGGCGACGCAGAAGTCTGACAAAGGGGAAAAGAGATGGATCGCATACGACTGCTGCTCGTTGACGACCACCCGCTCTTTCGGGAGGGCCTCAACCGCCTCCTCACCTCGGAGCCCGGCCTGGAAGTCGTCGCAGCGTGCGGGACCGCCTCCGAGGGATTGGAAGCCCTGAAATCCTTGGATGCAGATATAATCCTGCTAGATTTCGACCTCGGGACGGAGCACGGCAACCAGTTCATATCGTCTGCCCGCGAGTCGGGATACACAGGTAAGATACTTATGGTGACCGCGGGCATGAACGCCATACAATCATCTACCGCTCTCAAGCTGGGCGCATCGGGCATCATCCTCAAGACCAGCTCTCCGGGGACCCTTGCGAACGCCATCAGGCTCGTTGCGGCCGGGGAGATATGGATCGACCAGAAGGTCGTCCAGGAGATGGCGGACCGCGCTCTTGCGGGCGGACAGCAGGTATTGCCGCGGACCCTTACCGAACGGGAGGGCCAGGTGCTCCAGGGGGTGTTCGAGGGGCTGACTAACAAGGAAATAGGTGTTAAGATTGGTGTATCGGAGGATTCAGTAAAGACGACGCTCAAATACCTGTTCCACAAAACGGGAGCAAAGACGCGCGGGCAACTGGTATGGATCGCGCTTCAAGGCTCGCTTCAAAAAGACAAACCTGCATAAGGCGCATATCAACGGGAGGAGTTAAGACAGAATGAAAAGAAACGCGATGCTGCGGAGTTTCATAGCGATGCTGGCCCTTGCGGCCCTGACGGCCTCGGGCTGCTCGGTCTTCGGCCTTTTTTCGAAAGACCATGATTATACGGTCAAAGAAAGCTGGGAGATAAAGGCGCCGGCGCCCGGCCTTGTAGACGCCATAGCGGAGACGGCGAAATCGATGGATTTCGATGTCGAGAACGCGGAGACGGGCAACCCCGCGCCCGGCCTGGTGCCCGGTCAGACAGCGCGGCCGCCCCTTGCGGGCGTCAGCGATTCCAGGTTCAAGGCCGTAGTGCTCTCCCGCAACGAGCTTACCGGCTTCAAGGCAGCTTTCGTGGGCAGCCGCAGCGCCTCCGGCCTCACCTTCTACGCCTGGCAGGACGGCAGATATATCGAGGTCTACGCGATGGTCGAGGGCAACCTGGGGTCCGGCAAGCAAAAGGCCGCGATGGACCTGCTGTCCGATTTCAGGAAAAAGCTCTCTGAAAAAGTCGGCGAGATCGTTGTGATAAAGGCAGGCATAAGCCCGGTCCCAGCCTGATAAGGCCCACCGGGGCGAAAGCAGTGCATTAATCGCCGTTCGCCATCCTGTATCCCACCCCCGACTCCGTTATGATATGGGTTGGATGATTGGGGTCGGATTCGATCTTGTGCCTCAACTGGGCGATGTAGACCCTTATATAATGGGAGTCCTCCTGGTGGTTGGGTCCGCGCACGGCGCGCAGTAACTGGCCGTGGGTCACCACTTTCCCCATGTGGAGCGCCAGGTGCCTGAGGATCTCGTACTCGGTGACCGACAGCCTCACTTTCTGCCCCCGCACGATTATCAGGTGGCGCCCCAGGTCCACCGTCATGTCCCCGTGAACGATCACGCCTTCGTCCTCTTCCCTCGAGGCGCGGCGCAGGGCTACCCGCACGCGCGCAAGAAGCTCCCCCATGGCGAAGGGCTTGGTAACGTAGTCGTCCGCGCCTGCGTTCAATGCCTCTATCTTATCTTCTTCTCCCTCTCTCACCGACAGGATAATGATCGGCGTCTGCGTGAATTCACGGACCCGCCTGATGACCTCTATGCCGTCGATGTCGGGCAGTCCAAGGTCGAGGATGACGAGGTCCGGCTGGTGGAGGGCCGTCCGGCTCACGGCTTCTCCGCCCGATTCGGCCTCCACCACCTCATTGCCCCGGCTCGCCAGCGACGCAGCCAGGATGCGGCGTATCTGCTTCTCGTCGTCCACTACCAGTATGCGGGCGGCGCTAGTTTCCACGGCCCCCTCCTTCCTCTTCTCGGCACTTCCCTTCACGCCCCGGCAACGGCAGCGAGAAGGTGAACCTGTTGCCCGGCCCCGGCGAGCGGTCGAGCCATATCATGCCGCCGTGGCCCTCGACGATACCGCGGCAGATGGAGAGTCCGAGCCCCGTGCCGTCCATGCTCTTCGCGTATTCCAGGCGATAGAACTTGTCGAAGACGTGCTCCCGCTCGCCCTCGGGGATCGGCTGCCCCATGTCGGATACGGTCACGAGGAGCGCACGTTCGACCTGCCGCACTTCTATTCCGATCTCGCTTCCCGGCGGGGAGTATTTAACCGAGTTCTCCAGGAGGTTTATCATCACGTGCTCGATGAGGCCGAAATCTACCTCGACGAGGGGAAGGCCCGGCGGAATATCCGTGGCTACCGCGTGCTCCCGCAGGGATTCCGCCATCTCCTTGAGGGAGACGCCGATGATGTCCTGGACGTCGTGCCATTCCTTCCTGAGCCTTAAGGTGTCACTTTCGAGGCGGGCCATGTCGAGGAGGTTTGCGACAAAGCGGTTCAACCGCAGGGCGCCGTCCCTTATCATCTCAAGGAACGACTTCGTCGTCTGCACGTCGTATGCGCTTTCTTCATCGAGAAGCCCGGTCACGGCCCCCATGACCGAGGCGATGGGCGTCCGCAGGTCGTGGGAGATCGAGTTGAGCAGTGCCCGGTGAAGCTTTTCCGACTCGGCCAGCCATTGCGCCCGCTCGGCCTCCTGCGACAGCCTTATGCGCATTATGGCTACAGCGGCCAGGTTTGCGAAGGCCTCTATCAGACGGGCCTGCTCGGGAGGAAGGGCCTCCGTTTTTACGTCCAGGTCTATGGCCAGGGCGGCCACAGTTTTGCCGTCCGCCTTTGCGGGGAAAATCAGACTCGCTCGCGTCCCGTAAGGTGTCCGTTCCCCTGCCCGCCGGTCTGCCCCACCCGAGGACCCATTGGATGACTGCATGCTCTTTTTCATCAAGCCCGGCATTGCGGGCCGGATAGGAAGCGACTTCGCGCAGGCCCCGCCCGTCTTTCTCCGGCATGATAATCGACACCTTGCCGGCTGTGCTTTCCGCCGCCGTCCTTGCGAAAGAGCCGGCGAGCTTATCCAGGTCTGCCTCCGACGCCATCTGCCGGCTGAGACTGTAAAGGGCAAGGTTTCTTTTCTCCCTCTGCCTCGTTTTTTCCGCTTCGCTGCGGGCCTTCGTCGCCATGCTCCCCGTGACTATCCCGACCAGCAGGAAGATCGCGAGGGCGGCCAGGTCCTTGTGGTTGGCTACGGCGAAGCTGTAAAGAGGAGGCACGAAGAAAAAGTCCAGGGCCAGCACCCCAAGGAAAGAAGCGAAGAGCGAAGGCCCCCGTCCCCAGCGCAGGGCGCTGGCAAGGACGGGCAGCAGGTACAGGAGGGTAAGCGTCGCTATATCGAAATACCCTATGATTATCTCGCCTATCAGCGTGGCGAGAGCGACACAGACGGATGCGCCGATATAGGCTGCGGCCGGGACGGTGCGCGAGAGAGACGGACCGGCAGGGACCGTCTGACCGATTGATGTCTCCGACGCAGTCGCATTCATGGCCGTCTCCTCATACCTGCCGCAGCGGGATGATAAGGGGGGCCGGGCGGGAGACCCGGCCCCCGGGTTGAGAGGAGAAACTATTTTGGCTCCCCGAACTTCTTTCGAAGCTCGAGGTTGACTTCAAGCACATTGATGAACTTCTCCCCCGCCAAGCCGAACCAGGGGCTTTCAGCCGCAGCGTGCAGCACGCCGGAGACCTCTTTCTTTACCTCCGACGGGTCGCGCTTCAGGCTTGCCGCCCATTTGGACGCCACGCGGTCGAGCTGGTACTCCGCGTTCTGCAGCGTAATGTGCGGGTCGAGGCCCGAGGCGGAGGCCGTGACGAGGTCGCCGGGCACGTCCTTGAGGTCCGCCCTGGGGTGCTCCTGTAGCCACATGTCGAAGAATGTCGCCTGTATGTCGCTCCCCTCACCGGCCGGCTCTATGGCAGTTGCGTCTTTGCCGTCCGCCCCCTTATGGGTCACGGGCGCCGGGAACCTGCCGGGGTAATCTTTAGAAAACGTCTCGAAAAAGACGACCGCAAGGTCCGTCGCTGCCGGTTTCGGCGTGCCGGGGTTATCCCCGGCCCATTTCGCCACGAGGTCCGGGTGCTTCTTTGCCCATTCGTCTACATAGGTCGCGTGGGTCGCGTCTGCCTTCACCCACCCCTGGGCGGAGCCGTTGTGCATGTCTGCCCACTGAGCGACGATGCCTCCCTTGCCCTGGAACCTGTCCTGCCTGAACCATGCCTCTATATCCGGCCCTGCGGGTTTTCCCGCGTCGGGACCGCTTTTGTATGTGACTATAGGGCCCAGCGTATGGGCGACGCGGTCGCGCAGGGCATAGTTGGAAACCGCCAGCGATGACGAGGCGGAGGCGGAGGCGTCATAAGACGGCGATGAGGGCCTCGGCTGGAAATACTCGTCTTTCGTGAACGGCTGGGCGATGAGCCGCGAGCCGACGATCTTGCCGTCAGGCCCCTTTATCATGCTGCCGTTCGCCTCGAAGGGGCAGGCTACCTGTCCTATCGCCCACAGGACCAGGGGGTAGAGCAGGCAGCAGATGACCAGCCCGAAAAGAAGAAGCAGGATGCTCCTTGAAATGTCGCGTGCCATGTTTATGCCTCCCTTTAGACCAAATGCAGTCCGACCATGATCAGGTCTATCAGTTTTATTCCTATGAACGGCGCTACGATGCCGCCCAGGCCCCATATGGCAAGGTTCCTCCGCAGGAGCGCGTCCGCGCCGAGCGCCATGTACCTGACGCCTTTGAGCGCCACCGGGATGAGCAGGGGGATGATGATGGCGTTGAAGATGACCGCGGACAGGATGGCCGACGTCGGGGAATGGAGGTGCATGATATCTATCATGCCTAGCCACGGGAGCGTCCCCGCGAACAGGGCGGGGATGATGGCGAAATACTTCGCCACGTCGTTCGCAACGGAGAAGGTCGTAAGGGCCCCGCGCGTGATGAGGAGCTGCTTGCCGATCTCGACGACCTCGATCAGCTTCGTCGGGTCGCTGTCGAGGTCTACCATGTTGGCCGCTTCCTTGGCCGCCTGGGTGCCCGCGTTCATCGCAAGGCCCACGTCGGCTTGCGCCAGGGCCGGGGCGTCGTTCGTCCCGTCTCCCATCATGGCTACAAGCTTGCCGCCTGCCTGCTCCTTCCGGATGTAGGCGAGCTTCGTCTCGGGCGTCGCCTCCGCGAGGAAGTCATCGACCCCGGACTTGGCTGCAATAAAGGCCGCGGTTAAAGGGTTGTCCCCCGTTATCATGACCGTCCGCAGGCCCATCTTGCGCAGGCGCGCGAAGCGCTCGCTCATGTGGGGCTTCAGGATGTCTTCGAGGACAACCACCCCTGCCACCCTTGCCCCATCGGCTACGACGAGGGGCGTAGCGCCGTTCGAAGCAGCCGTATGGACGATAGTCTCCAAATCCTGCGGGACCGTCCCGCCGCTTGCCTTGACGAACTCGGCTACCGCATCCGTCGCGCCTTTCCGGATGCGCCTGCCGTCCGGCAGGTCGACGCCGCTCATGCGCGTCTGGGCGGAGAACGATATGAACTCAGCACCGGGCGGCGCCATGACTGCACTCCTGCCCTCCTTCTCGAAGAGGCGCACGATGCTTTTGCCCTCGGGCGTCTCGTCCGCCGCCGATGCAAGGGCCGCGAGCAGCCCCAGCTCGCTCGCGGTGTAGCCGGATACAGGCAGGAAGGTCGTGGCGTTCCGGTTGCCGATGGTAATCGTCCCCGTCTTGTCGAGGAGCACTACGTCGATGTCCCCTGCCATCTCGACCGCCTTGCCGCTCTTGGCTATGACGTTCGACTGTAGCGCCCTGTCCATGCCCGCTATGCCTATAGCAGCCAGGAGGGCGCCGATGGTGGTCGGGATGAGACAGACCAGAAGGGCGATCAGGGTAGGCACGTCGGTGCCGAGGCTTTTGAGCGGCCCCTGGACGCCTAAGTATCCCTTCATGTAGTTCTCCGCGTTCCAGGCCATCGGCCATAGGGGTATCACTACGATAAGAAAAACCAGCGTGAAGGCGGACAAAAGCAGCGTAAGGGCGATCTCGTTGGGGCTGCGCTGGCGGATGGCCCCTTCGACGAGGGCGATCATCCTGTCTAGGAACGACTCGCCCGCCCCTGTCGTAATCTCGACCACGATCTTATCGGAGAGCACCACTGTACCACCCGTGACGCCCGAGCGGTCGCCCCCGGCAGCCCTTATGACAGGTGCGGACTCGCCCGTGATGGCTGATTCGTCAACGGACGCCACCCCTTCGATGATATCTCCGTCGCCGGGGATCGTCTGCCCCGCCTCTACGACGACCCTGTCGCCGGGCTGAAGGGCAGCAGAGGAGACTTCCTCGATGGCGCCCGCCGCAGTGAGGCGGGAGGCGGTGGTTTCGTGGCGCGCCTTTCTGAGAGATTGCGCCTGGGCCTTGCCGCGCGCCTCCGCCAGGGCCGTCGCGAAGTTCGCGAAGAGCACGGTGAGGAAAAGCCACGCGTCGAGGCCGATGAAATAGCCCATGGAGACCTGGCTTGCCCCCTTGCCGAAGGCCGCCTCGATTATGAAGAGCAGTGTAAGGAAGGCGCCCACCAGTACGACGAACATGACGGGGTTCTTCCACTGTATGTCCGGCCGGAGCATGACGAAGGCCTGTACCAGAGCCGCCTTCGCGGTCTCCGGCTCCAGGAGCTTCCGCCCCTTCTGGCGGCGCTCCCCGGAAGGAAGCCTCATCCCGGCCGGTGCGGCTATTGGTTCGGTTGTTTCGTTCATTTCAGGTTCCTTTGGCGTAGCGCTTCGTGATTTACGTTCCATGTCAGCCTCCGAATGGTACCGGTCCCAGGTGGTCGGCTATAGGGCCGAGCACGGCGACAGGCAGGAAGAGCAGGGCCCCGACGATGAGGATGGTGCCGAGGAGCAGTATGCCGAACGTGACTGTGTCCGTGCGGAGCGTGCCCAGTCCGAAGGGGGCCGATTTCTTCTCCCCCAGGGAGGCTGCAAATGCAAGGGGGGCTACGATGGGGAGGTAGCGGCCGAAAATCATCACGAGGCCCGCTGCAATGTCCCAGGCCACGGCGGTCGGGGCCGGGTTCGCGTTGGCGGCGAAGCCGTAGACGACCCCCAGGCCGTCAAAGGCGGAGCCGTTGTTGGCCGCTGCCGAAGAAAACTGGTAGACCATCTGGGATAGTCCGTGCGCGCCTGGGTTGCTCGCCGCAAGCAGCCCATAGTGCGTGGCCGCGAAGAGCCCCGTCGGCATGAGGATGCAGAAGGGATGGACGAGGAGGGCGACGATGGCCAGCTTCACCTCCTTGGCCCCGATCTTCTTGCCCAGGTATTCGGGGGTCCTCCCTACCATCATGCCTGCAACGAATATGCCGATTATGACGTAAATGAGCATATTGATCATGCCGACGCCCTTGCCGCCGAAGACGCAGTTCAGCCACATCCCTATCATGGGTGAGAGGCCGGCCAGCGGGTTCAGGCTGTCCGCTTCCGCGTTGATGGAGCCGCACGTCACGTCCGTCGTCACGGCGGCGTAGGTCGCCCCTGCGGAGGTGCCGAAGCGCATCTCTTTTCCTTCAAGGTTGCCGAGGTGCTGGTCAACGGGCAGGCCGGCAACTGCGGGTGATGCAACGTCCAGCTTGCCGCCCGGGGCAGTCGCGCTTGGGATTTGGTACATCCGGGCCTCCGCGTGCGCAGTGAGGCCGGGGTTCGGAAAGAGCGTGTCATAATAGACGGACATGAAGATCGTGCCCGCCATCAATAGGAGCATCACCCCGAAGACCACACAGGCGTGGCGCATGCATCTCAGCATGCGCCCGTACATGAGGACCAGGGCGAAGGGGAAGATCATCATTGCCAGGCAGTTGAAGAAATTCGTCAGGCCCGTCGGGTTCTCGTAAGGGTGGGCGGCGTTCATGCCGAAGAAGCCTCCCCCGTTCGTCCCGAGCATCTTGATCGACTCGAAGGCTGCGACCGGGCCGACGACTATCGTCTGCTGCTTCGGCTCCCCCTTGTCTGTCGTCCCCATTGCGGCAGGCTCCAGGGTCGAGACGGTGTGCGTGCTCTTATACGTCATCGGGGTGCCCTGGAACATGAAGATCAGTCCGAAGACGATGGCGACAGGCACGAACATATAGACGACCGCCCGCCACATGTCGAGGAAATAGTTCCCTACGCTAGAGTCGCTCCGAAGGGCGCGGATGATCGCGACGAGGGCCGAGAGCCCCACGGCGGCGGACAGAAAAAGGTTCGATATGGCCCAGACGATCTGACTGAAGTTCGACAGGTGCTGATCGCCGGAATAGTGCTGGAGGTCCGTATTGGTCATAAAAGAGATGACGCTGTGAAAGACCGTCGTCGGGGCAAGCTGCCCGAGGCCGCGGGGGTTAATGGGCATCCATTGCTGGATCGACAGCACTACGTACCCGAAGATGAAGAGGACCACATTGAAGATCAGGAGCGACGCCGTGTACCGCTTCCAGTCCTGGGGACCGCTGTCAAGGCGCCTCTCGCACCAGGCGAAGACGCCCCACGGCCTATATTTCCCGTCCATGAGCCAGGCCATGTACCGGGACAGGGGAAACGCGACGGCCGTCGCGACCAGGAGAAGCATAAAGGGGGGTAACCAGACTTGTATGCCGGACATTGTCATTACTCCTTGGGCCTTAGCGGGGCAGCCATTTTTAGAACCATTCGGGCCTTATAAGGGCCGCGACCAGGTAAACGAACAAAAAGACTGCAACTATGGCAGTGAGATAGATCATCTGTCACCTCGCCGTCAGATTTTTTCACATACTTTCATGAACAGATAAACCAGAGCCATCCCGACAATTCCCAGTACGAACATCGCGGGTACCCAAAATCCAAGGTTTGTCTCGAGCTCCATTTTCGTACGCCTCCTCAACGCGTCTGTGGGCAAGGGCCCTGGGGCCGGGACCCGTCTGCCGTTCTCTCTATAGCTGATAATAAAATAGGTCTTTAATTATCAATTGGGCGTAAAACTATCAGGGAAACACGTCAGGAAGATATAAAGATCGCGCCGCGCAGGTTCAATGCAGGCTAAGCCGCCGCACCGTCCTTCCCTCCGCGCCAAGTCTGCGGAACTCCAAGCGAAAAAAAATACTTGACATGTAATACACAATGTAATACCATGTCATGTATGACAGGCACAGATAGATCAGGTTCAGTTACGCTTTTACATAGGTTCAATCCTTCCTTTTGTTACCTCCGCCCCGGAACCCCAACATCGCTCCTCTCACGCGTTTTCGTCGCCGTCGCACAGGTGACGGCAAGGAGAGTCGCAGCAACCTAACGTTCGCGGGCACCCCCTGCCCGCGAATTCTTCCGGCCGCTTGCTTCCAGGGCGGCGGCGGCCGGAAAAAGACCTCCCCGGCATCTTTACCTTTCGCGATTTTCCTTTGTCCCATCCCTTTCTGAGAGTATAATTCACGCAGGTAAAGTAACCGGGAGCTGCAAAACAAGGAGGTCCGGATGCGGATTGCGATTTTCGGCGCAGGCGGCGCGGGCGGCTACTTCGGCGCACAACTGGCCCGTGCAGGTGAGGACGTTGTCTTTATCGCGCGCGGCAGCCACTTGCAGGCAATTCGGGCAGAGGGCCTGCGCGTGGAGACGCCCGCGGGGGAGATCGCCATCCGGCCCGCACATGCAACGGACGACCCGGCCGAAATCGGCCCGGTCGACGTCGTGATCCTCGGCGTCAAGACCTGGCAGGTGACAGAGGCGGCCGAGGCCATGCGCCCGATGATAGGCCCGGATACGTTCGTCGCGCCGCTCCAGAACGGAGTGGAGGCAGCTTCCCAGCTTGCGGCGGTGCTCGGTACACGGCACGTTTTGAACGGCCTGTGCGGCACCATCAGCCAGGTCGTCGCCCCGGGCCGCATCCGCAGCATCGGCGAGGCCCACTTCATCAAGTTCTCGGAGATCGACAAGCGGCCGAGCGAGCGCACCGAGCGGCTCCGGCAGGCCTTCGAGCGGGCGGGTGTCAAGGTGGAAGTCCCCACTGATATCGATGTTGCATTGTGGGAAAAATTCCTCTTCGTCGTCTCCTTCGGCGGCGTCGGCTCGGTGACGCGGGCGCCCATAGGCGTCATCCGGACGCTGCCTGAGACGCGGCGCTTGCTCGACCGCTGCCTGGCCGAGCTTTTCATCGTGGGGCGCGCACGCGGCATCGCACTTACCGACGACAGCGTCGCACGAGCTAAGGTCTTCCTTAACTCCCTGCCTGCAGGCGGGACGACGTCCCTTCAGAGGGACATAGCGGACGGCAAGCCTTCCGAGCTCGAGGCGTGGAACGGCGCGGTGGTGCGCCTCGGCAGGGACGCGGGCATAGAGACGCCGCTGCACGAGTTTATTTACAACAGCCTGCTGCCGCTTGAGATGCGGGCCCGTGGCCGGCTGGAGTTCGCGTGAATCCTGCGAGCGCATCGGCAAGGCAGAGTCTTGCGGCCAACGCGGGCGTGCTCGTGTCGGCGATTCTTTTCGGAGCGTCGGTAGTCGCTGTGCGCGTAGCGGTGCGCGAGGTGCCGCCCCTGATGCTCGCGCTTTTGCGGTTCGCCCAGGGGGGCTTCCTGCTGCTCTTTTTTCTCCTGGTCCGCTCCCGCCCATTGCTTCGCATCGCGTGGAGAGACGTCCCTTACCTTGTTTTGCTGGGCGCCGTCTTTTTCACGGTATTCCCTGTGACCTTCAATATGAGCCTGCGGCTGACCGAGGCGTCGCGCGGCGCTCTGCTGCTGGCAACGATGCCCCTGTGGAGCGTGCTGATCGCGCGGGCAGCAAAGAAGGAGCGCCTGAGCGCGCGCCAGATGTGCGGAGTGCTGCTCACGTTTGCGGGCATCGCGGCCGCGGTTGCCGAGCGGGGTTTGACATTTTCCGGCGATGGCTGGTCGCTCGCAGGGGACGCGCTGATGCTCGTAACCGCCCTGTGCGGCGCGGTCTACGGGGTGCTGGCAAAGCGGATGCTCAGCCGCTACAAGGCATTGACCGTGACTGCATATGCAATGCTGTTCGGCACGCTGCTTCTGGTGCCTGCCGCGATTTTCGAGCGCGCGCCCATGGCCGCGATGCGGACTGAGACGGTGATGCTCGTTTTGTTTCTGGGGATATTCGGCGGCGCGATCGCGTTCTACCTGTGGACGTCGGCGCTGGCGCGGCTCTCTCCAACGCAGGTAGCGGTCTACGTCAATATCAACCCGATGGTGGCGACGCTTCTCGGCGCGACGCTGCTTGCGGAGAGGTTGACGGGTGTCTTCATCGCGGGGTTTGCGGCGGTGATTGCCGGCGTGCTGCTGGTGAACGTGCCCGGCCGGCGCAAATAGGACAATCCTGTTATTTAACCGGCAGGCAGGCGGGGCAGTAGCCCATGATTTCGAGCGTGTGGCGGACGGGCGTGAAGCGCTCGTGGCGGCATATCTCGTCCTGGAGCATTTCGAGCGTAGGGGAGTAGACTTCTATTGCCTTTCCGCAGGAAAGGCAGATCAGGTGGTCGTGGTGCGCCTTCCCGATCGCCTTCTCGTAATGGGCATGTTTCTCCGTCCTCTGGACCTCGACAATGACGCCGTCGTCGATAAGGAGAGGTATCGCCCGGTAAACGGACGCCCTGGACACCCTGGCCCCTCCGGCCTTGAGCCTGTCATATAGCGATTGCACGTCGAAATGTCCCTTGATCGTATCTATGGCAGCCAGGATCTCCTGCCTCCCCGCGGTCTGCCGCTTTCCATGGATGGCAGGCGCCTCTTTCGCGTCTTTCTTTCTCATGGGCCCTTCTCTCCCCCAATAGCGACCTGATCCTATATTTTACAGGCAAAGGCGGCCTTTTTCAATAATTTGATAATCAGTCTCATAAAGGTGCAGTTTTTCCTTGACTCATAGGCCGGTATGATATATCCTTACAATGTAACTGAGATACAGTCTCATTAATCAACAGGACCGGCGGGCTTCATGCTAAGGCTAAGACCGATAGACAAAAAACTGCTTTTTCTCTTCTCCGTCTACCTGCTTTTTGCAGTGACGGTGGTCGCCTTCGACCCGCACGGCGCATTGCCCAGTAAGACATGCACGATCTGCTTCATGGGCATTTCCCTTGCTTCCGCCGTAGGTCAGGCCCATGTGACCTGCGACGTCTATTTCGACAGGCAATATGTGCAGATGGCAGACGAGATTTGCCGGCTCTACCCGTCGGTACCCCTCTCGGCCATCTCGTACAGGGGACCGCCCGCCTCCTCCTTCGTTCTTTAATCGATTTACGACAAGTCAGGCACGATTACAGTACAGGTAAGGCGAAAGGGCGCCGGACGTCCCGATAGCGCGGCCTGCGCCCTCTAGAGATGAGGAGCAATCGTTGAACCCGATATATTTAATGAGACGCCTGCGCGTTGCGCGCAAAGGCGTCACGACGATAGCATTATTGTTCGTATTCGCGATTCTATTTATCGTCACTGCGCCGCGTGCAGCTTACGCGCAGGATACAAAGTCCTCCCTCCCCCCTGGTTCCCCCAGCTCTTAGGCGCACAGGTAAACGGGGTCTACCAGAACTCCCCTTCCTTCCATAGCCCGTACACGGGAGACAAGAGCTTTATCTTCGATCATAGCTTCAAGCAGCGCGTTACCGATGTCTACGGCCTCTATTTAGGCTCGCAGATCACCCCCTCGCTCCAGGTCTACGGCGACTTCGAGATGTTCAGGGGGTCGGGCATATCGAACGGTTTCGGCTTGGGTGGATATACCAATGCAGACGTAATAAGGGCAGGGCCTGCCAATTTAGGCCAGGAGCCCTACCTTGCCCGCCTCTATGCCAGATACGTCATCCCCTTATCGAATGCCGTGACGGACCCGGTAGAGAGGGGCATGGACCAGATACCGGGTAGCCAGGCTGCGGACCGCATAGAGATAAAGGCAGGCAAGCTCGCCCCTACGGACGACTTCGACCAGAACCGCTATGCCAATAACGGCCGCACCCAGTTCATGAACTATGACTTCCTCTTCAATACCGCCTGGGACTATGCATCCGATACAAGGGGATACTCCATAGGCTTCTCCGCCGCCCTTGTCCATCCGGCATGGAGGCTTATCTTAGGCAGCTACCAGGTCCCTACCACAAGAAACGGCATGATCCTGGACAATGAGATCGCAAGGGCGCGTGGAGACCAGTTGGAGCTAGACATAGCCAGATGGGAGAAAGGACCCGTTGTCCGCCTTTTGGCCTTCAGGAACGAAGGTAGGATGGGGGACTACAGGGACGCAATAGCCTTAGGTGCATTAACAGGCACGGTACCCGATACTACCATACAAAACATACCCGGAAAGGTGAAGTACGGCTTCGGCTTAAACATAGAGCAGCCCCTTGCCAATGACGGGGACACGGGCATCTTTGCAAGGTTCGGCTGGGCCAACGGGGATAACTCCAACTGGTCCTATACCGAATCCGACAGGCACGCAAGCACAGGCGTCCAGATAAGCGGCAAGAACTGGGGCAGGCAGGAGGACCAGGCAGGCCTGGCCTTCGGCGTCAACGGCATCACCTCATCCCACCAGCACTACCTCCAGCAGGGAGGCATAGGCATGCTCGTAGGGGACGGGGCATTGAACTACGGCCTGGAGCAGGTGACGGAAGCCTACTACAGGATACAGGTAGGCAGGTACGTGCAGATAAGCCCGGACTTCCAGTACATCTGGAACCCAGCTTACAACAAAGACAGGGGGCCGGTGCAGGTCTACGGGATGAGGATGAGGGTGTACTACTAACTACCGCTCTCTTCCGTCATGCCGGCGAAAGCCGGTATCCAGTGTTCCCCTGGCAGGATACCCCTCACCCTGCCCTCTCCCCGAAGGGGCGAGGGGACAAAAAAAATGCATGCGCAACAATTGTCCCGTGTAGGGGCCGGGCATGCCCGGCCCGTTCGACAATTGCAGCAACTGCGGGTGGTCGGTAATCGGCAAGGTTCATGTAAGAATATATCAGGCCCGGCCCGATTCACCCAAAAGACCTAGCATCGCGTCTGCGTCGGCAACCGGCGTCGCGCAGGCGTTGTTCGAGCAGACATATGCACGGGGTTTGCCGCCTTCGGATTGGAAGTCTTTAAGGAATGGGGCGAGGTCGGCGAGGCGCGGTCCTTCGGCCCTAGCGCCCTCGGCTGCGACAAGGACAACCGTTTCGGGCAGGAAGCGCGAGCGCAGCGCTTCGATCATGGCGCTGAGGCCTGCCGACGATTCCGGTCCTGCCAGCACGACCTCGTGTGACGGGCCGAGGGCTAAACTCAGTGCGCAAAGCATCTGCGTGAAACCTGCCGGATACTGCGCCACCCTGCCGGAAAGGGCCTCGCCGAGCCGGGCGGCCTTGCTTTCCAGGTCCGCATTACCCGTAAGCCTGGCGAGGCGCAGGAGGTTCGTCATAGCAACCGAGTTGCCGGACGGCACGGCCCCGTCGTAGGCGTCCTTCTGGCGGAGCGGCAGCGGCTCGCCGTCATCAGCAATGAAAAAGAACCCTTCTTCCGCATCGTCCCAAAAGTGGTCTATCTGCTCTGCATTGAGCCTGAGTGCTTCCGCTAGGAAGCGCGGGTCAAACGTCGCCTCATAAAGCTCGATGCAGCCCCAGGTGAGAAACGCGTAATCGTCCAGGTTCGCTCTAATCGACGCCTCCCCGTCGCGGAAGCGGTGCAGGAGCCGCCCGTCCTTGGCCGTCATGCGCTCCGTGATAAACGCGAGCGCCTTCGCAGCGGCACGGGCATATGCCGCCTCCCCCAGCACTTGAGCGCCCCTTGCGAGGGCGGCGATCATCAGGCCGTTCCAGTCGGCCAGCACTTTGTCGTCCTTATGGGGATGGACGCGCTTCTCGCGCTCTGCAAACAGCCGCTGCCGCGCCTGCTCGATCGCGGCGGTCCCGCCCTCCGGCGCGTCGCCGCCTTTCAGGTGGAGTATGTTGCTCCCTGCATCGCCTTCGCCCCTGGTGTCCCAGTTGCCGTCCGTGCTGACGTTGAAGCGGCGTATGATAAGGCCGGCGGAGGCATCATCGAGGGCGTCCCTTATCTGCCTTTCCGTCCAGACGTAGAACCTGCCCTCTACGCCTTCGCTGTCCGCGTCTTCGGCGGAATAGAAGCCGCCTTCGGGCGATGTCATATCACGTAGCACGTAAGTGAAGACCTCGCGGGCCGTCCTGCCGTATTCGGCCTTGCGCGTCGCCTGGTGCGCCTCCAGGCAAGCAAGGGCGCACATTGCCTGGTCGTAGAGCATCTTCTCGAAGTGCGGCACGAGCCAGGCCGCATCCGTCGAATATCTGTGGAACCCAAACCCCACGTGGTCGTATATGCCGCCCTGCCGCATCGCATGAAGCGTCTTCTCTACCATGGCGAGGGCGCGGCCGCTGCGGCGGCGCTTCCAATAGCGCAGCAGGAAACTGATGTTGTGCGCCGTGGGGAATTTGGCGCTTCGGTCCGAAAGCCGCCGAAGCGCTCGTCGAAGCGTTCCGAAAGGACGTCGAAAGCCGCGTCGAGGGTCTTTTCGGAGAGGCCGGCAGGCGGGGGCGTCTCCATCAACTGCCTCAAGTTCTCCACGTGCTTCCGGCCGGAAGCGAGCAGCTCTTCGCGCCGGTTGCGCCAAAGCTCCTTGACGCGCGGCACGATATCGACGAGGCCCGGCCTGCCGTACCTGCCCTCTTTCGGGATATACGTCGCCGCGTAGAACGGTGTCTTGTCCGGCGCGAGCAGGATGGTGAGGGGCCATCCGCCGCTTCCCGTGAGCATCTGGCAGACCGCCATGTAGACGTTGTCGATGTCGGGCCGCTCCTCCCGGTCCACCTTGATGCAGATAAAGGCGTCATTCAGCAGTGCCGCCGCCTGCCCGTCCTCGAAAGACTCCCGCTCCATCACGTGGCACCAGTGGCACGTCGAATAGCCTATGGAGAGGAAAACAGGCTTGTCCTCGGCAGCCGCAGCCGCAAACGCCTCGTCGCCCCACGGCCGCCAATCGACCGGATTGCCCGCGTGCTGCAAAAGATAAGGGCTTTTCTCGTATTGAAGCCTGTTGCGGCCGGATCCGCTGGTCCGTTGATCGTCCATACGCTCTTTCCGTTTCCGATAATCTATATCTTGCGCGGCACATCGGCCACACCTGGGTATTCTGGCGAGGGGAGAAAAGATATGCATGTGAAGGGAAAAATGAGCGATCCCCCAATTCCGTCATACCGGCGAAGGCCGGTATCCAGGCCTACGCTGGATGCCGGATCGAGTCCGGCATGACGGCACTTGATCCCCCTTGACTCCTGGGCCGAGGGATAAAAGAAAAGTACCCACGCCGCAATTGTCCGACCGTAAGGCCAATTGCGGTACGTGCACTCACCTCAATGCAAAAACTGTCTCTTAGCTTTTTTCCGGCACCAGCCGGCAGATAAAGATTTGCCGATGCCGACCACCCCTAACAGCAATTGTCCGCCCAGGCGGACAAATGCTGTAGTGCCCGGAGGAGCCGCATGGAGGATGCTTCATATGCGGATGCAATGTGAGCCGTGGCGGCCGGAGATCGTACATTCGTACATCGGAGGCCCCACGGCCTCGATTTCAAAGCAAGCGAATGCGCCGCGCCGAGCGGGGAGGCTCGCCGGGCTTTGCCCGGCGAGGGGTGCTGAACCCCAGTACTGCGCGCCGCAGAGGGAGCATCCTCCATGCGGCGAGTCCAAGCCTGCCAAAACCCGTTAGTTGTTTTTCCCTAATCACCCGTGGATTAAAAACCCGGGCGGCTGCCTTTCGCAACCGCCCGGGTCAATGTGCTATGCCGACTTTCTCACGTCCTCATACTCCGCGTCTATCGTTTCGTCGCCGGGGCCATGCCCGTTGCCGCCCGCGCTGCCGCAGCCGGCCCCGCAGCCGCCTCCGGCCGCCTGCTTATAGAGCCCCTCCGCCATACGGTGGGACGCCTTCGTCAGTTCTTCTCCGGCCTGCTTCATACGCCCGGCATCTCCACTCTTCAGGGCCTCTTTCGCACGCCCCAGGGCGTCCTCGGCCGCGCTCACGTCCTCGGCGGCCAGCCTGCCCCTGCCTTCGCCCAGCGTCTTCTCCGTCTGGTAGACGAGGTTGTCCAGATGGTTCCTTGCCTCCACTTCGTCCTTCTTCGCATGGTCCTCCGCGCTGTGGGCCTCCGCGTCCCTCACCATCTTCTGAATGTCCGCCTCGGAGAGGCCGGTCGAAGCCGTGATCGTGATCGCCTGCTCCTTGTTCGTCGCAAGGTCTTTCGCCGACACGTGGAGGATGCCGTTCGCGTCTATGTCGAACGTTACCTCGATCTGCGGCAGGCCGCGCGGCGCGGTCGGCAGTCCCATCAGGTGGAAGCGGCCGAGCGTCCTTGCGTCGCGCGCCATCTCGCGCTCGCCCTGGAGCACGTGGACCTCGACGCTCGTCTGGTTGTCTTCCGCTGTCGAAAATACCTGGCTGCGCTTGACCGGTATAGTCGTGTTCCTCTCGACGATCTTCGTCAGTACGCCGCCCAGCGTCTCGATGCCGAGTGAAAGGGGCGTAACGTCGAGGAGCAGCATGTCTTTCACCTCGCCCGTCAGTACTCCGCCCTGCACGGACGCGCCCAGGGAGACCACTTCGTCCGGGTTGACGCCCTTGTGCGGCTCCTTGCCGAAGAAGTCTTTGACCATCTGCTGTATCTTCGGGATACGCGTCGAGCCGCCGACGAGCACTACCTCGTTTATGTCGCTTACCGAGAGCTTAGCGTCCGCCATCGCCTTCTTGCACGGCTCTATCGTCCTTGCGAAGAGGTCTTCGCATATCTGCTCCAGGCGCGCCCTAGTCAGCTTGAGGGCAAGGTGCTTCGGCCCGGTCTGGTCGGCCGTGATGAAGGGCAGGTTTATCTCCGTCTCCATCATCGAGGAAAGCTCTATCTTAGCCTTCTCCGCCGCGTCCTTGAGGCGCTGCAAAGCCATGCTGTCGCGGGAAAGGTCGATCCCCTGCTCTTTCCTGAATTCGGCCGCGAGGAATTCGACGACCCTCTGGTCTACGTCGTCGCCGCCAAGGTGCGTGTCGCCGTTCGTCGAGAGCACCTCGACTACGTTGTCGCCCACTTCGAGGATCGAGATGTCGAATGTGCCGCCGCCGAAGTCGTAGACAGCGATCTTTTCGCTCTTCTTCTTATCGAGGCCGTAGGCCAACGCCGATGCTGTAGGCTCGTTGACGATGCGCAGCACGTTGAGGCCCGCGATCCTGCCCGCGTCCTTGGTCGCCTGACGCTGGGAGTCGTTGAAGTATGCGGGCACGGTGATGACCGCGTCTTCCACGGTCCGGCCGAGGTATGCCTCCGCCGATTTCTTCAGCTTCTGGAGGATGAGGCCCGATATCTCCTGGGGCGTATACTGCTTGCCGCGCACTTCGGCGCGCGCGTTGCCGCTCGAGTCAGCGACCACCTTGTACGAGACCTTCTCGTCTTTGACTTCCGTATAGCGCCTGCCCATGAACCTTTTGATCGAGAATATAGTATTCTCCGGGTTCGTGATCGCCTGCCTTTTCGCCACCTGGCCTACGAGCACCTCCCCGTCCTTCGTGAAGGCGACCACGCTCGGGGTCGTCCTCTGCCCTTCTTCGTTGACGATGACCTTCGGCTCCCCGTTTTCCATCACGGAAACGACCGAAAACGTTGTTCCCAGGTCTATACCGATTACTTGTTTTCTCTGTGTATCAGCCATATTTTCCTCCTTGCGGTGAATATCATTGTATACAAGCTAAGATAATCCGCCCACCCGGTTTTGTCAAATCGGCTGCGCCCCCTTCTCTCTCCTTCCCCGGCAACCGCGCTTGCGGAAAGGCAAGGACACGTCACTGAGCCGCGCATTGCGGAGCGACCGCTATCAGCGTTGGCGCAGCCTGAGCGTCCGCCCGAAGGGTGGTGCTGCGAGTCGCTTGTACCCGCTTCTCGTACACCGTCTCGCAGCAAGCGAAGCGGAGCCTTACGCTGATCGGGAGCGGAAGCCCAGGCGCGGCGAAGGGACGTGTCCTTGCCTTTCCCTGCCCGTCTTGTCGAAACGCCTCGACAATATTGTCGCGCTTCATCCGGCAGCCGCCTTTCGAATCCCCGCAATAGCGCGTTTTTCAACGGTGCAGCGCCCCGGCATGGTAGTTGCTTATAAACTTCAATAAGAATTACGTTGGGAGGCATTGAGCATGAAAGCAAAACTGGTCGTCCTGGTTACTCTTTTTATGGTAGCCGTATCGACCCTCGCGTTCGTCCCGCCGGCAGACGCCGCATCGAGGCATCGTCATCACCGGCACCACTATAGTCACCAGCCACCAGCAGCATCATCACTTCCATCACAACCACCGCTAACGGGCACTATGTGCCCGACACACAAAGGTTGCAGGCCGGCCCCCCCTCCAAATTGCCGGGACGGCCTGCAACCCCTTCCTCAGCCGCACTGTCCGGAATCTTGACAGCTCCTTGTAACGATTCCCTACACTTCAGGGGCCTTTTTCCCCGGAAATGGCGTTATCAGGCCGTTTTTGTCCGGTACGGTAATTGCAAAACTATCCGTCACAGCTCCGGGGGCCATATGCACCGGGCCCGATTGCGGTGTATACTGTCCGGATGGTGAAGGAGGCGGGATGGATCCTACGGTGACTCTGGAGCGTTTGCGGGTAGCGGCGGGAGACCTGCTCTCTGTCGCCCCTAACATAGCGGCCGCCGTGGCCATACTCGTCATCGGCTATGCAGTAGCGCGCATCGTGAGGTCGGTCCTCGTCAGGCTCCTGCAATCGACTACGGTCTTCGGCGAGCGCACGGGTGCGCCCGGCGAGCCCTCGGCCGCTACCATCGGCACCTTCGTCTTCTACTTCATCATGCTCCTCGTCATCCTCGCATCCTTCAACGTGCTCAACCTCTCGCTGACGGATGCGATCGTCAACACCATAACCGCCCTGCCCATCGTTGCCGCGGCATCCGGCATGCTCGTCCGCACCTTATCCGCGTCGATGCTGGTTATCTCGGGTGCGGTCCTCGTGATCCTTTTTGCATGGGTGCTGGCAAGACTGCTCTTCTTTTTCTCCGTGAAGGCGGTAGGGGGCGTGAGGTCGAGGTCCGCCAAAGCGCGCCTTGCCCCTACGTCTTTCCCAGCGGGCGCCGGGAAAGCGCCACGCTATAAAAACGAGAACGACGCGGCACTCGACCTGATTAAGGGATTCATCAAACAGACCGACACTGAGCCGGAAGAACCGACGCGGCGCATGCCTGCCGGCGGCGGCGCCAGGCGCGAGGCCGATGCGGCCGCTTTGTCGCGTGAGCCGGCAGCAGAGACGGACAACGCCCGGCAGGCAGATAAGCCGCACCCGGCGGCGCAAGAGAAAACGCACCCGGCCGTCCGCCAGAGACCCGGCCGGATGCTCCTCATAGAAGCGGCGAAGTATGACGATTACCAGCCTGCGGTAAAACCGGACGTGCATGAGGCTGCCGCAAAGCGCGAGGCACGCCGGCCGTCCGCGAAAGCGGCGGCTGCCGCAGCCGCTCAACCAGCCGGACAGGCGGGCAGCGCTGCCGCACCCTTAAAGCCCGCTAAGGCAGCGCTTCGGCGGACAGCCGGTGCAGCAAAGCCCGTCAGCCGCACCAAATCCGCTGCCGTACCCGCAAAGCCTGCTTCCAGCCGTGCGAAGCCGGCCGCACCGCCTGCAAAACAGCCAAAGGCGGCGCCTGCCGAGGTTAAACCCGCTTCAGCGCCTGCGAAACCGAGGGCTGCCTCCGCAGCGAAGCCTGTTGCCGAACCTGCAAAGCCAACCCTTGTCTCAAAGAAATCTACATCCGGCGGGCCGAAGTTTGCGGCAGCGGGCCGTCACCTGGAAGAGGCGCTCCACGACGAACCGGCCAGGCCCGCCGCTTTGAAGAAAGGCCCCAAACGCGGGTTGCGGTAGGTCTCTGGAACACGGCATAACCCCGTGACTCTCTTTGGCGGAAAACCCCGCCTTGCGACTACGGATAATAAAAGCCGCCGCCTCGCTGGTTCGGCCCAGAAAGGCGGCGGCGGTCGGTGCGATGGAAGGCAGAGGAAGCCCCCGGCGCTACTGGTGGGCCTTCCACATGACAATCAATGGGGCTAGCGTCGCCCCCTCCACGAACAAAGTCCGTCGGGGTACCCGCTTCAGCGGGTCGTCCCCCTCATAAAAAGGAAGAGGCATTTTCCTCTACTGGTGGTCCTTCCACATGCCGTACTTCTCGCTCAATACCCTGTGCAGGATCTTTCCGTTGCCCGTGCGCGGCATCTCCTCGTCTTTGATGAAGACGATGCTCTTGGGCACTTTAAATCCCGCGATCTTGCCTTTGCAGTGGCCGCTGATCTCTTCCGGGGTGGCCGTCTGCCCTTCGTGCAGCACGACGACAGCCATGACCGATTCGCCCCACTTCTCGTGCGGCACGCCGATGACCGCCACGTCCTTTACCTTAGGATAGCCGCCCAGGCAGTTCTCCACTTCGGACGGGAAGATGTTCTCTCCGCCGGAGATGATCATGTTGGCCTTCCTGTCAACGAGGAACAGGTAGCCCTCCTCATCCTTGTAGCCCATGTCGCCCGCGCTGAAATACTCGCCCTTCATCGCGGCCTCCAGCTTCTCCGGCTCCTTCCAGTAACCCGTAAGCAGCATGGGGCTCCTGTGAGTAGACCTCGCCGACTTTATTCGGCTCGGTGACGAGTTTCCCATCCTCGTCGTAGAGCTGCAGCAGGTCGGACCCTATGACCTCGCGGCCGCACGAGCCGAGCTTCGTTAGCTGCTCCTCCGGGTGAAGGATGGTGACGCACCCCGCCTCCGTAGACCCGTAAGCCTCGTCGAGCTTCGAGTTCGGGAACATCTTGAGTATCCCGATCTTCGTGTCCCTGCGCGCAGGCGCGGAGGAAATGAGGAGCTTCTTGATCGAGTTCAGGTCGTACTTCTGCTTCACCGCGTCGGGCAGCGCGAGCATCATGATGTAGTGCGTCGGGACGAGCGAGGTGAAGGTGACCCTGTGGTCCGAGAAGGTCTTGAGCAGGTCTTCCGGGTCGAAGCTTATCATGTTGTAGCACATGACCGTGCCGCCCACCCAGGTATTCACGAACGAATAGTTCAGGGAGTTGATATGGCAGCACGGCATGACGAGGAGCGTCACGTCGTTGAAGTCGAAGCCGTGGTCGTAGATCATGATGAAGTACTGCGACACCAGGGAGCGGTGGCTCTTCATGACCCCCTTGGGCCTGCCCGTAGTGCCGCTCGTGTACATGATGATCCAGATGTCTTCCGAATCGACTTCTGTCGCCGGCTCTTCAGGGCTCGCCGCGGCCATTGCGTCTTCGAGCGGAATGTACCCGTCATACTTCGGGTTGTCTACTGCGAAGGAGATGTACTTCTCGACCGTGGGCAGGTTCTTTCTCATCCCGTTGACCATCTCTATCCACGGGTAGTCCTTGCCGTCCCGGAGGTTTTTGCCGCCCTGGACGAGGAAGACCTTCGCTTCGCTGTGCGTTATGTTGTATTCCATCTCCGGTGCGGAAAGCCTGAACATGATAGGCACGACGATAAAGCCGCCCTTGGCTGCTGCTGCGTAGATGTCCATCCACTCGACGCAGTTGTACCCGAGCGCCGCGAACCTGTCGCCCTTCTTCATCCCCATTCCGGCGAGCAGGTTCGCGAGTCTGCACGCCCTTTCGTTCCATTGCGCGAAGGTGTACTCCTTATAGAGGTCTTTCGCCCCTATCTTGTTCGGCCATTTACTGGCGTTCACCTTCAGCACTTCCTTCGCCGTCATCCATTTCTTCATTAGCATGATGTCCTCCATATTTGGTCTATCTTAAACCCCTGGCCTTGTGCGCTCTATGATCTTCATCCCCCAGGCTTTATGGCCCCGAACTTACATATCTGGCTGCACACCTCGCAGCCGACACATTGTCCCTTGTTGATGAATACGGTCCCCTTCCTCTTGCGTCCGTCCTCCGTCGTGCCCGCCGCATCAAGCCAGCTTATGGCCGGGCAGCCGATCTCGAGGCACGCCTTGCAGCCCCTGCACACGCTTGCGTCTATCGTCAGGTACGGGTTTTTGAACCTCTCAAGCGGCTTCGCCCTGCGCAGCAGCATGCAAGGGCTGTTCTCCGTGATGATGACGGAAGCGGCGTCCCTCTCGACTTCTTCCTTGACGACCTTCGTCGTCTCCGCAAGGTTGTAAGGGTCCACTTTCCTTATGTGCTTGATCCCGACCGCTTTTACCAGCTCCGCGTAATCGATCGCGTTGGCCGCCTCGTTCTTTATGGTGTAGCCCGTGCCGGGCGTCTCCTGGTGGCCCGTCATGGCGGTGATGCCGTTATCGACTATGATCGTTGTAGCATATCCTTTGTTGTATGCAGTGTCCATAAGGGGCGTCACGCCGCTGTGGAGGAAGGTCGAGTCCCCGAGCACCGCGCAGACCTTGCCGAGCCCTTCCTTGCCCAGAACCTTACCCGCGCCGTACGCCCCTCCCACACCCGCGCCCATACAGGTAGAGGCGTGCATGGCTGAAAGCGGGGGCGCTACCGCCAGCGCGTAGCAGCCGATGTCGCCGAAGACGAAAAGCCCGAGCTTCTTCAGTGCGTAGAAAAGCGGCCTGTGGGAGCAGCCGGCGCAGAGGTTGGGCGGCCTCTTCGGCAGCTCTTCGGGATTGACGCGCACCGCGGGCGCCTTGTACGCCTTGCCGGTTACGGCCTTTGCAAGCGCCTTCTCGACGACGGCAGGGCGAAAGCTCGCTTATCGCTGGGGATAAGGTCTTTGCCGTGCCAAACCTTATATCCCTTCGCCCTGATCTCCGTCTCCAGGAAGGGGTCAAGCTCCTCGACCACGATCACTTTTTTCACCTTCTTGAAGAACGTGTCGATCATGCCCCACGGCAGCGGCCAGACCATGCCCAGTTTCAGGAACGAATACTGCGGGAAGACGTCCTTCGTGTAGAGGTACGAGACGCCGGATGAGATGAACCCGACGGACGGGTCGTTGATCTCCATCGCATTATATTTCAGCTTCTCGGCGTACGCGGAGAGCCTGCCGATCCTCTCCTCCACGAAGACGCGGCGCACCCTGGCGAAAACGGGGACCATGACGTGGTTCGGCGTCTCGGCCTGCGAGAGGCCTTTGGGGATTGACGATTCCTTCCTTTCTCCGAGCTTCACGAGGGAATCGCAGTGGGAGACCCTCGTCTCGCCGCGCAGAAGGACGGGGGCGTCGAACCGCTCGCTGATATCGAAGGCGATCTTCGTGAAGTCCTTACACTCCTGCGCGTCCCCCGGCTCCAGCATGGGGACCTTGCCGAAGCGCGTCCAGTGCCTGGAGTCCTGCTCGTTCTGGGAGCTGTGCTGGCCGGGGTCGTCGGCGACGACGATCACGAGGCCGCCCTTTACGCCGGTATATGAGATGGTCATCAGCGGGTCGGAGGCGACATTAAGCCCCACGTGCTTCATGCAGGCCATCGCCCTTCCCCCGGCAAGGGAGGCGCCGTGCACCACCTCTACGGCCACCTTTTCGTTGGGCGACCACTCCGTATAGATCTCGGGGTATCCGGCAAGCTCCGCCATGATCTCGCTGCTCGGCGTACCGGGGTATGCCGCCCCTACGGTCACCCCTGCCTCCCAGGCGCCCCGCGCTATCGCCTCATTGCCCTGCATAATTTTTTCATCGTGCCTCCTGGTTGTTGCCTCTATCTCTCGCCAGCCCGGCTATTCCTGTTTGCCGGGCGCCGCCCGCGAATGCCGGCTGCCGGCATCCGGTCCCCATATGCGTCTTCCCTTTTTTTCTTTCGATGCGCCTCCCGGTCAGCGTCTCCCACAAGAGGCGTGAAACATTATTTCGAAATGACGCCGGTCTTGTCAAGGACAAAAAACGGCAAAAACGCGCACCGGGAGACCCCCTTATAAAAAATATCTTGACAGGACGAGGAAAATTGGGTAAACGTTTAATTAACAAACTAAACGGTCAGTCAAGTTTTTGTGGCCTTCCGGAAGAGGGACCTTGAAAAATAATTTTAAGCTCATGAAGGACAACATAGTGAAGGAAAGCGCCGGTCTCTTCCTCCATAACGGCTTCCAGGGTACGACCATCAAGGACATCACGGACGCGGTGGACCTGACGAAGGGAGCTTTCTACTGGTACTTCAAGAGCAAGGACGAGCTTTTGGAGGCGATCCTGGAGGAATGGGAAAAAACGTTCCTCGACGGGCTGATCGCCGGCAACCAGAAGGTTCAGGGCGATTTCTTCCTGAAATTCAGGGAATACCATAAGTATTCGACGGAATACGCGGTGCTTTACCGCGACCTGGCCATGGTCTGGACCCTGCTGGCCGCGGAGCTGACGCGCAGCGGCCTCAAGGCGGAGAAGACGTTCCGGAGGATCCTCGACCGGTATACGAGTTTCGTCCAGGCCCTTATCGAGCAGGGTAAGGCGGAGCGCGCGGTGAAGACGGACCTCGACACGCGCGTCCTCGCCAATACGATAATCGCCATCCACAACGGCGTCCTACTGCAATGGTACATGAGGCAGGACGACATCGACGGGCCTCAACTCGCAAGGACCTTCAGGAGCGTCCTCCTGACAGGCATAACCGCGGGCGCGCCCAAGGCGAATGGGGGGAAGGTAAACACGCAGGCCGGGGGCGGCAGGCGTAGAAAAACCACAAAAGGGGAGTAACATGAGTGACGTGGTAATCGTAGAAGCTACACGATCACCGATAGGGACGTTCGGCGGCGCCCTGCGGGACGTAACGGCAATCCAGCTCTCTCAGTTCATCATCGAGTCCATCGTCAAGCGCTCCGGATTGGAAAAGAATCTTATCGACCAGGTCATCATGGGCAACTGCTTCGAGCCCATCGACCATAACGTCGCCAGGATAGGCCTCGTAAAAGCGGGGCTTCCCCTCGAGACTACGGCGTTCCATATCGTGGCCACCTGCGGCTCGGGGATGCAGGCCATAATCTCCGGCCTCCAGAGCATCAACGACGGCAACGCGGAATGCGTGATCTCCGGCGGCATCGAAAGCATGAGTACTGCGCCCTACCTGCTACAGACTGCGCGGTGGGGTTACCGGCTCCAGCACCATCAGGCGGTAGACATGATCTGGAAGTCGATGCAGGAGCATCCCATCGGCGGGGGGATGGGCCTGACGGCCGAAAGGCTGGCCGAGCAGCACTCGATCTCCAGGGAGGAGCAGGACGCCTTCGCGCTGCGGAGCCAGCAGAACGCCGGCAGGGCGATCAGGGAGGGGCGCTTCAGGGACGAGATCACGCCCTATCCCCTTCCCCAGCGTAAAGGCGACCCGAAGATGTTCGACACGGACGAGTATCCGAAGCCGGACATGACGATGGAGAAGCTGGCCGCCCTTCCAGCCGCTTTCAAGGAAGGCGGGACCGTTACGGCGGGAAACGCATGCGGCATCAACGACGCGGCGGCTGCCGTCATCATCATGTCTGAAAAACGCGCCAAGGAGCTGGGGAAGAAGCCTCTTGCGCGCATCGCGGGATACGCAGTGGCGGGCGTAGACCCGGAAATCATGGGCATAGGGCCCGTGCCTGCGACAAAGAAGGCCCTCACACGTGCGGGTTTCAGCCTGGGCGACATCCAGCTTATCGAGATAAACGAGGCCTTCGCGGCCCAGTACCTCGCATGCGAGAAGCTGATAGGCTGGGACAGGCAGATAGTAAACGTCAACGGCAGCGGCATATCCCTGGGACACCCCGTTGGGTGCACGGGCGCAAGGCTGGTAGTTACGCTGCTTCATGAGATGATGAAAAGGGACCTGCATCGCGGGCTGGCTACGCTCTGCGCGGGCGGCGGCCAGGGCTTCGCGGTGGTCCTGGAGAGATAGAGAAAATAACTGCCTGCGCGCGGGGGCGCGCGCCGGTGGGGGCCTGAAAGCAACGGGCCCGTTTTACGTTTACTTGTCCAGGGGGATGGGGGGGTATGGATACGCTTGCCATTAACTCGGGTTGGGAGTTATCGGAGGAGGAGCGTCCCGGCTTCAAGGGCCGTATCATGCGGCACAGGCCGGCCAGCGTTGTGGAGCCTGCTGGAGAATACAGTCGGGCAGTTCCCGGAGCGCGTCGGGTTCATTGCCGACGACCGGCGCATGACTTACGCCGCGTTCGACGAGGCGGTAAACCGGGTGGCGTCCGGCTTGGAGGCCGCGGGCATAGGCCGGGGCGACCACGTGGCCGTCCTTCTCGGCACGCAACTCGAATTCCCCATCACATTTTTTGCGGTCATGAAGCTCGGCGCGGTAATCGTGCCCCTGAACACCAGGTTTAAGGGCGAGGAGCTGGCGTACGAGATCAACGATTCCGAGAGCAAGCTCCTCATCGTCGATGAGAATTACTGGCAGTACGTCGAGCCCGTAACGGGGCAGTTAGAGACGGTCAAAGCGATCTTCTTCAACGGGTCCGCGCCGCCAAAGGGCGCCCTGCCCTTTTCGCAACTTGCACAGCACGCGGGGACCGCTTTCCGGCGCGCCTCGCTGACGGAAGACGACATAGCCGGCATCATGTACACTTCCGGCACCACGGGCAAGCCGAAAGGCGCCATCCTGCACCAGCGGGGCCTCGTAGTCACCGCGATGCTCGTGGCCGATTTCATCCAGTACCGGCCTGATGACAAGATGATATGCTCCATACCGCTTTTCCATATCACGGGTATGTCGAGCGTAATGCTGCCCCCGATCTTCAGCGGGGCGGCGTGCGTCTATATGAAACAGTTCAAGACCAGGGATTTCCTGGACCTCGTCGCTTCCGAAAAAGTGACGCACTACATGGGCGTCGTCAACGTGGTCTGGCTCATGGTCAACCATCCCGATTTCGACCGGTACGATTTCTCTTCCTTCAGGACGGTCCTTTTCGGCGGCTCTTTTGCTACGGAAGAAATGGTCAGGGGCATTTTCGACAAGCTGCCGCACGTCCGCGTCAGCGTCGGGTATGGTCTGACGGAAAGCTTCGCCATCGTGACGTCTACGCCGTTCGAAGACGCCCTGCGCAAGATAAACGCGGTGGGCAAGCTGCTGCCCACCATGGACGCGAGGATCGTTGACGACAACGACAAGGCCATGCCCGTAGGGGAAATCGGCGAGATCGTGCTCAAGGGGCCGAAGGTCTTCAAAGGCTATTGGAAAAAGCCGGAAGCAACGAAGGAGACCATAATCGACGGCTGGCTCCATACGGGCGACATAGGCAAGATCGACGACGAAGGGTTCATTTACATACTCGACCGGAAGAAGGACATGATCAACCGCGGCGGGGAAAAAATATACTGCCTCGAAGTCGAGAACGTCATATCGTGCATCCCCAAGGTGCTCGACGTCGCGGTCGTCGGCGTACCCGACAGGATCATGGGCGAAGTGGTAAAGGCGTGCGTAGTCGTGAGGCCCGGCGAGGAGGCGACGGAGGAAGAGATCAGGCAATACTGCGCCGCAAGCCTCGCGGATTACAAGGTGCCCAAGATAGTGAGCTTTCTGGAAAGTCTTCCCAGGAACCCGGCAGGCAAGGTGAATAAAGCCGAGCTGCGCCGCAGCGTCTGAAAAAAGGCGGCGAAATAACCGCTTTCAGGCGAAAAGGCAGGACCATGGAGAAGAAAGTCGCCCTCGTCACCGGCTCAGCACGCGGCATAGGCCGCGCCATAGCGGTCGGCCTTGCAGCACAAGGCGCGCAGGTAGTGATCAATTACCGCACGAGGCGGGACGCAGCGGATGACGTCGCGGCAGAGATCGAAAAAGCCGGGGGCGAGTGCCTTGTCGTGGAAGGCGACGTCGCCGATGACCGCGCGGTCAACGCGCTGGTCGAACAAGTCGGCGAAAAATGGGGCGCCATCGACATCCTCGTTAATAACGCAGCCCTCCACAGGGGCGGCAGGATCCAGACGATTTCAACAGAAGACTGGCGCCTGGTGATCGACACCGCGCTCGGGGGTGCGTTCAACTGCTGCCGGCAGGTCGTCCCCATGATGGTGAGTAAGGGATGGGGCAGGATAATCAACCTGTCGTCGTATGTGGCGCTCCACGGCTACCCCGGCGATACGGCTTACGGGGCGGCGAAGGCGGGCCTCCTCGGCCTTACCATGTCCCTTGCCAAAGAGGTGGCGTCGAAAGGCGTCACCGTCAACGCTGTCGTGCCGGGGTTTGTCCCTACGGATATGACGCGGGGCCTTTTCGATACGGAGGAGAAAATGGAGCGGGAGGCTGAAGAACATCCCCATGCGCCGCCCCGGCAAACCGGAGGACGTCGCGGAGATGGTCGGCTTCCTGGTGTTCAAAGCGGATTACGTGACGGGCGCGATCATACGCGTCGACGGCGGCCTTGCCATATAGCAGCGTAAAAGCGGAAGCAGCGGAGGGTATAAGACCATGAGAGATGCCGCGCAGTACATCGAGAGCCTCAGGGACGGGCGTGAGGTCTATATCCACGGCGAGCGCGTCGAAGACGTCACCAGGCACCCTTCCCTGCGAAAGGCCATCGATCACGGCGCCATCGATTACGAGCTCGACAAGCAGGCGGAGCTGCGGGACCTGCTGGTCATGCGCTCGCCGGAGACGGGCAACGAGATCAGGCGGTATTTCGAGCTGCCCAGGACGCCCGAAGACCTGCTGCGCAGGCAGGAGGTCATCGAGACGACGACGCAAAACGGTGCGTCCATCGTGATCTTCATGAAGGAGATCGGAACGGACGCGCTCAACGCGCTCAACATGATGTGCTACGAGATGGACAAGAAGTTCGGCACCCCCTATTCGGAGAGGGTGGCGGAATACAGGCGCTACCTGGAAGAGAACGACCTCAGCATGGCCGGCGCGGTGACCGACGTGAAAGGCGACCGGCAGCTCCGGCCGTCCCAGCAGGAGATGCCGTACTATTACCTGAAGGTCATAGAGAGGCGCGAGGGCGGCGTAGTGGTAAGGGGATGCAAGGTGCACACGACGTCGGCGCCCATCACGAACGAGCTGCTCGTCCTGCCGACGAGGGCCATGACGGAGGCGGACAGGGATTACTGCATCGCCTTCGGCATACCGGTCAACACCAAAGGCGTGAAAATCATCTCCAGGCCGGAGCGGGGCGACCTCGGCGCCTTCGACTATCCTCTAAGCGGACGCCACACGACCCTCGAAGCCATGACGATATTCGACGACGTCTTCGTGCCGTCGGAGCGGATATTCATGGACGGGGAGTGGGAGTTCGCGGGTAGCCTGGCCAACTGCTTCGCTACGTGGCACCGCTTCACGGGCGTCTCGTACAAGTATCCCTTCGCAAGGATGATGATCGGCGCGGCCGCGCTGATCGCGGATTATAACGGCGTGCCGAACGCCTCCCACATCAAGGACAGGATAACGGACCTCGTAATCTATGCCCAGTCGATCAAGACCTTCGGGCAGGCGGCGGCCAGGGAATGCGTCATAACGGAGAACGGCGTCGCCTATCCCAACCCGCTTTTGTGCAATATCGGCAAATACCTGTTCGCGACGAACTACCATGTCTCCATGAAGGCCCTCCAGGAAGTGGCCGGCGGGCTGGCGGCGACAGGGCCTACGGAGGCCGATTGCAGGAACCCGGCGACAAAGGAGCTGATCGAGCGCTACCTGGGCGGGCGCAACGGCGCGGACGCGATCAGCAGGCTCAAGGTGATGAAGCTTATCCGCGACATGGGCGGCACGGAAGGGGCCGGCGAGTGGTGGGTAGGCACGCTCCACGGCGAGGGGTCGCTCCAGGCCCAGAGGATGTCGATCGGCCGGGAATTCGATGTGGCCGGGTGTGTAGATTACGTGAAGCACCTGCTCGATGTGAAATAAGGCCGGGGTGCGGGGGCGCACCCGCCGGGCCCGTAATACAGGAAAAATGGGATCGTGCACATGTTGTGCCCGCTCCGGTAAAAACTAGGGAGCAAGCAGTACTCAAGCAAAGGGGGGTATCGTTATGAAGGTTTCCAGGGGTAGCTTCTTTTCCATCTGTCTGGTCGCGATCGTTGCCTGCGCTCTTGCGGCGCCCGCCTTCTCGGCGGAACAGGTTGTAAGGCTGAAATACGCAATGTTCATGCCGCCCACGCACCCGATCACGCAGTTGGCCGAACAGTGGGGTAAGGAGCTGGAGAAGAGGACGAACGGGCGCGTCAAGACCGCCTTTTTCCCGGCGGGCACGCTCGTCTCGGCAAACCAGACGTATGACGCCGTCGTGAAAGGCATCGTGGACATCGGCTGGAGCATCATGTCATATACGCCGGGCAGGATGCCGCTGTCGGAGGTCATTGTCCTTCCCCTCGGGTACAAGAGCGGCGCCCAGTCCACCCGCATGTCGAACGCATTTTACAAGAAGTTCAAGCCGCATGAGTACGACGACGTGAAGCTCTTCTACCTGCACGCCCACGGCCCCGGCTTTTTCCACACCAAGAAACCCGTGAACAAGATCGAGGACCTCAAAGGACTGCGCATAAAGAGCGACGCGAATACGTCCAAAGTCGTCACGGCAGCCGGCGCGACGCCCACGACAATGCCTATGCTCGAGACGTACGACGCCCTGAAACGGGGCCTTGCGGACGGCGTGCTCCTTCCCATGGAGACCCTCAAAGGCTGGAAATTCGGGGAGCCCTGCAAGTATTCGTATGTGAACCTCGGCAATAGTTACGCGAACGGGTTTTTCATCGCCATGAACAAAGAAAAGTGGAACTCGCTCCCGAAGGACGTCCAGCAGATCATCGACAAGCTGAACGAGGAGTGGTTCGACAAGCAGGCGAAGCTCTGGGCATGGGTCGATGAAGACGGGCTCGAGTTTGCAAAGAAGGCGGGGCAGAAGTTCGTTCACGCGGACGCAGCCGACGAGGCGAAGATGCGTGTCCGCATGCAGCCGCTTCTCGACAACTATGTAAAGAGCATGAAAGAAAAGGGCCTGCCGGGGGAGGAGGTCCTTAAGTGGTGCCAGAACTGGCTGAAGAACACATCGGCCGAATAGGCCGTCTTTGTTCAGGCCGGGCAACTTGAAAACTTATAATCAACCACGCGTTTTAGTGTGGGGAGGGGGAGTCCATGCTGTCTACCCTTGAGAAAAGGACGTGCACCGTCCTTCTTCTCGTCGCGGAGTTAACACTCGCCTTCATGTTCGTCTTCACCCTCGCGGACGTTATCATGAGGGGGTTGGGTACGCCCATGGTAGGCGACTATGAGGTCATCTCGTTCCTGGGGGCGGTCGTCATAGGCTTTTCCCTTCCCTACACCTCGTCTTTAAAGGGGCATGTCTATGTCGACTTCCTCATAGAGAAGCTCCCTCCCCGCTGGAAGGCGGCCATGGAGATATCCACCCGGATCATATCCATTGCCCTCTTCCTCTGGATAGGCTGGAACTTCGTCGTGATGAGCCTGGACCTCATCAAGTCGAAAGAGGTCACCCCGGTCTTCAGGCTGCCCTTCTACCCGATCTCTTTGGGACTCGCCCTCTGCTCTTTAGTCCAGTGCGTGACTTTTTTAGGCCAGATCGCCCGGATCGCCCGGAGGCAGGCATGAGTGAGGTAACTACCGGCATCATCGGCATAGTCGTTTTGCTTTTAATGTTCTTAACAGGCATAGAGCTCGCCTACGGGATGACCATAATAGGCTTTTTAGGCATCGCATACCTGGGCAAGATGAGCGCTGCGTCCAACCAGGTGGTCAAGGATTTCTTCGACACCTTCACCTCCTACGGCTTTACCGTTATCCCCATCTTCGTCCTCATGGGCCAGATCGCCTCCAACTCGGACATTGCCAAGAAGCTCTATAACTCGGCGGAGAAGTTTGTGGGCCACATACCCGGCGGGATCGCGATGACGACAGTCGTGGGGGCAACGCTTTTCAAGGCGATGTGCGGTTCCACTATGGCGACGTGCGCTACGTTCGCCGGCATTGCCATTCCCGAGATGACCCGTCTGGGGTACAGTAAAAAGCTCTCCCTGGGGGTTGTCGCCTCGGTCGGCACTCTGGGGATGCTCATCCCGCCCAGCGTCTCGCTGATTATTTACGGCATTGTCACCGAGCAGTCGATAGGGAAGCTCTTTCTCGCGGGCATTATCCCCGGTGTTCTGATATCCTTTTTCTTCATATTAGTCATTTACGGCTGGGTGAAGATCGACCCGTCGGTCGCACAGATGGCGCCTAAGTCCACCTGGCCCGAGAGGATCAAATCCTCCCCCGATTTCTTCTGGGTGGCCGTCATCTTCGTAGTCGTCATAGGGGGCCTCATGGAGGGCTGGTTCTCCCCCACCGAGGCAGGCAGCATAGGCACGGCCGCAGTCCTGGTCCTTGCCCTGTCCAAGCGGACCCTGCCCTTCGGCAAGCTTCAAAAAGCCTTCGAGGAGTCCTTGCGGACCGCCTGCATGGTCCTTCTTCTTATCGCAGGCTCCCAGGTCTTCGGCCACTTCCTTGCCGTAACATCGATCCCCTTTATAGCGGCGGACTGGATATCGGGGCTTCCTTTGAACAGGAACCTCGTTATGATCCTCATCATCTTTATCTACCTTTTAGGCGGCTCCTTCATAGACGACCTTGCCTTTATGATCCTTGCCACCCCCATCTTCTTCCCTGCGGTCGTCAAGCTGGGCTTCGACCCCATATGGTTCGGCATCATGGTCGGCATAACCATAATGATAGGTGTCGTCATACCGCCTGTGGCAATAGCGGTCTTTATAGTCAAGAACATAACCGGGGAGCCGTTCAACGTGATCTATGCGGGGGTATACCCGTTTTTGCTCGCTCTCATAGCCTGTGCGGCGCTTCTCTTTTTCTTCCCGCAGATCGCCACATGGCTGCCTTCGGTTCTGGGGTAGGGGGACAAGATGCCGTTTAACAAAACGGCTGAAAGGATAAAGGGAGGGGGGTTTACATGGCATTCAAAAAAATAGGCGTGGTCGGATGCGGGGCGATGGGCGCGGGGATTGCGCAGCTTGCAGTGCAGGCCGGATACGATGTCGCAGTCAGCGACGTAGACACGGCGTTCCTCGACAAAGGCCTGGCGCGCGTGCGCGGCGGGTTGGAAAAGCTGGTGCAGAAAGGCGCGCTCACCGCGCCCGACCGGGACGCGATGCTCGGCCGCCTGTCGGGAAGCACGGCACTTGAAACCTTCGCGGGCTGCGATCTTGTCATAGAGGCGATCGTCGAGGACATCGACGCAAAGAAGGCCGTCTTCGCGCGGCTTGACGCGATATGCGCTAAAGAGACGATCTTTGCCAGCAACACTTCGTCCCTTTCGGTGAGCACGATGGCCGCAGCCACGTCGCGCCCTACCCGCTTCATCGGCATGCATTTCTTCAACCCGGCAACCGTCATGCCCCTCGTGGAGATCATAAAGACCATAGCGACGGAGCCGCAGGTAGTCGATGCGGCCTTCGAAGTAAGCAAGGCCCTCGGGAAGGCGCCGATACTGGCGAGCGACAACGCGGGCTTCATCGTGAACCTGCTCCTTACGCCTTATTTGATGGACGCCATGCGCGCGGCCGGCACGGGGGTCGCCTCGGTCGAGCATATCGACATGGGCATGAAGCTCGGCTGCAACTACCCGATGGGGCCGCTTATGCTTTCGGACTTCATAGGCCTCGACGTCCTCATCAAGGGCGCGGCCAGGCTTTTCGAGGAATACGCAGACAGCCGGTACGCGCCTCCGCCGATCCTCAAACGGATGGTGACGATGGGATACTACGGGTTTAAAACCGGGAAGGGCTTTTACGACTGGTCCGACCCGAAGCACCCGGTACCGGGCAAGCTGGATTTATAGCCTTCACCGAGGAGAGCGATTAATTATGCCGGACGTTCTGTGGGAGATCAAAAACCGCATCGGGTACGTGACGGTCAACAGGGCGCACTCGGCGAACAGCATCACGAAGCCGTGCGTCGATGACTTCTCCGCAGCCATCAAGGCATGCAGGGAGGACGACGCCTGCCGCGCCGTCATCATCACGGGCGCGGGAGAGAAGGCGTTCTCCGCGGGCGCCGACGTCAACACTTTTCTGGAAGAGATAGAAAAGCCCATGGGCGGAAGGGAATGGTCCAGGTACGGGCAGGCGGCCTTCAATCTGCTCGACCGCCTCGGTAAGCCGACGGTCGCCGCGATTAACGGCCTCGCCATGGGCGGGGGGCTCGAGCTTGCCCTCGCCTGCACGTTCCGCATCGCCTCGCAAAGCGCAAGGCTCGGCTTCACGGAGATCAACCTGGGCCTTCTGCCCGGCTGGGGCGGCCATTCGCGGCTGACCAGGCTCGTCGGCAAAAGCAAGGCTGCCGAGCTTCTTTTGACAGGTGATTTGATAGGCGCGGAAGGCGCGCTTGCTATGGGCCTCGTCGATAAAGTGACGGCCCCGCAGAACCTGATATCCGAATGTGAGGCACTGCTCGCGAGGATCATCAAGCACAGCCCGGTGGCGGTGCGGGTCGTCCTTGAGGCCCTGCATTACGCGCAGTACCAGCCGCTGGAGGACTCGCAGGTACTCGAATCGAACCTGGGAGGGCTTGCCTGCGGAAGCGCGGAAGCGCAGGAAGCGCTCAAGGCGTTTATTGACAAAAGAAAGGGCGGTGCGAAGGGGTAAGCTTAAAGCAAAGCCATTTTGATTATTCCACGCTGCCCGGCAGCAGAAACGAATCCGCCCACTTCATGACCCTCTTCTCGTCCTCCGGGTCGATGCCCGGTGCCTCCTGAGACGACACCACCGGCGGGGATATAAGGTTGTTTCTCACCAGGTCCTCCGCCTCCTCCGGCGGGAGGCCGGTCTGCTCGAGCTCGACGGTCCTCGCAAGGGCCGCCGCGGTCTTATCGTCGAGGTAGTCCTTAAGCTCTCCCCTGTGGAAAAGGCCCAGGGTCTTATCCGGCCGGTTCTCCAGCATCCACAACAGGTGTTCCCTCCACATGGGGTCGAGATGAAGTCTCTTCAATGTCGGCCTCCTTCCGGCCTTGCGGGCTTGCTTATCCTCTCGGTCTATCGCCCGGGGCGGTGTAGTAATCGAAAAAGTGCTTGAAGTCGTCGAAGCTGAGCCGGGCCAGGGCCGAGACGTCGTGCCTCGCGAATTCCCTGATGAAGACGGGGACAATCCCGGCCGAAACGGCTGCCTCGATCCCTGCCCGCGCATCCTCGAACCCCACTACGCGGCCGGGGTCGACGGACAGGTATTCCAAAGCCATGATGAAGCCGTCAGGCATCGGTTTTCCGTTCCTGTACTCATCGACGCTGAAAACCGCGTCGAAGCGGCCGGACAATCCGGCGTTGTCCAGGATCATGAAGGTCTCTGCGCGGCCGCTGCCTGTGACGATCACTTTCCTTTGGGGCAGGCCGAGCACCTTATCGAGCCCGCTCGCCACGCGCAGGGCGGACGTCTTCAGGCATTGCTCTTTCTTCTTTAGAAAACCTTGCTGGATGCTCTCCGGCGTAGCGGTGATGGAATATTTGCGGATCAGGAACTCGAAAATGTCGGGCCAGGCGCGCCCGAAGACGATCTCCGCGTCTTCACTGTCGAGCCCGATGTGCCACTGCTCCCTGAAATACGCGCCGATCAAATCGACGTTAAGCTGCTCCGTCTCCACGATTGTATCGTCCAGATCGAATATGAAGGCTTCTACCGGAAACATTGGCGCGTCCATGGGCTTGCCCGGATATTATATCATCAGGAAGCGCCTGTTGCCACAGTAGCGCGTAAGCCAGGGGACAGCCGAGGGAAAGAATGGCGCGGCGGCCCGGAAAAGGGCATCCGGGGGGTACTTGCTCCTCCGCTTCGGTTGACGTTTCGCGGTCGCCCTGTTAATATTAAGTAAAGACAGGGCCTTACAGGAATGAAGGTTAAATGACCGGTACACACGGGACGTTTGCCGCTGTTAAGGATTTGGTTGAGCGCGGGCATGTCGTAGTGTCGGAACACGGCTACGATGAGCTTGCGAATGACGGACTCTACGTGAGAGAAATCGCACAGGGTGTTGCTGCGGCGCTTGTTGTGGAGGATTATCCGGAATACCCGAAAGGTCCCTGCGTTCTGACCCTTCAGGCCGACCACGAAGGCCGGCCGATTCACGTTGTCTGGGGTATACCGAAAGACAAGGCGTCTCCGGCTGTACTCGTAACGGCCTATCGGCCCGATCCGGGCCTTTGGACGGAAGATTTCAAGAGGAGAAAGAAGTGAGAAAGAAACGGTATTCCAAGCTTGTGCAAGAAGGTGGATATGTCGCGGCAGTTGAGCTAGATTTGATCGAATCCGAGGAAGGCTGGTCGCCTTACATTAGCCTCGATGACGCCTATAAGCTGGACGATGTCCGCGATGCCCTGCGGAACGGTGATCTTCGACGGGCCGCGCGCAACGCCAGCTTGTACAAGCTCACGCCTATCGCCGTCTAAATGTCCTCCCCCCAGCATAGCATCTTGCTATGACCTTTTCAGCTCGATAATCTCCATGCGGTGGTTTGCCTCTGGGTGTCTCGACGAGGGGCCCTCCATCAGAAAAACCAGGTCTCCGGGAAGGCCGAGGCCGGCGACGCAGTTTCGCACGTATTCGTTCCATGTATCCGGAAGGCGCGCCTCGTACACCGGGTAGACCCCTGAAGAGAATTGCAGTTGCTGGAGCGTTGCGTCATTGGAACTGACTGCTACGGTCCAGACAGGTAGACGGAACCGCGTTACGCTCCGGGGAGTCGCTCCGCTCCTCGTAGGGACAAAAACGGCCGCGGGCGTCACGCGCATAAGGCAATCCTCTACGCTGAGGGCAACCAGGCGCCCCGGCTCCGGCTTTCCTTCGATGTCAGCCCGCCTGAACATCTCTTCCGCCCTGATCATGGGCCTGTGCTGCTCCGCTACGGAAGCAATTTTGGCAAGCATCGCTACCGCATCGACCGGATACCTGCCCATGGCGGATTCCTCCGACAGCATGACGCAATCGGTCCCGTCCAGGATCGCATTCGCCACATCGGTCGCCTCGGCCCTGGTAGGGAGGCGGTTATCCGTCATCGACTCGAGCATCTGCGTTGCGGTTATGACCGGCTTGGCGCTCGTGTTCGCCAAACGCATAAGATGCTTCTGCACGATGGCGATTTGCTCGATCGGGACCTCGACGCCGAGGTCTCCGCGGGCAATCATGATGCCGTCGGCCGCCTCGATGATTTCGTCTATGCGGTCCAGCGCGCCCGAGCGCTCTATCTTTGCAATGATAAACGGCCGGTGACCCATTTCGGCAGCGGCCCGGCGCACCGCGTTTACGTCCTCTGCCGCCTCGACAAAGGACTGGCTTACCGCATCGACACCGTTTTCGAGGGCAAATTGCAGGCAGTCGCGGTCGTGCCCGGTAAACGCGCTTATGCCGAGGTCGATGCCGGGGAGATTAAGCCCCTTGCGCGAGCGAAGCTCGCCGCCCGCCCTCACCCTGCACGTCACATCGTTGCCCGCCACCCGGACAACTTCGAGCTGGATGTAGCCGTCATTCAAAAATAGCGCGTCGCCGGGCTTTACGGACTTCGGAAGACCGGCAAACGAGACGGAAACGCGGTCTTTATTTCCCGTGATATTTTCGGTTGTCAGAATAAATTCGTCGCCGGATCGAAGCTCCACGGGCTCCGGCGAGATTGTGCCGACCCGCATTTTAGGGCCCGGAAGGTCAGCCATGATCGCTACCCTCCGGCCAGTCGATTTCGATGCGGCCCGCAGGTCTTCGATGATTTTTTTATGGGTCGGGAAGTCGCCGTGCGAAAAGTTGAGCCGGGCGACGTCCATGCCCGCTTCGATCATCTGCACCATCACGTCGATTGACTCGGAGGCCGGTCCGATGGTGCATACGATCTTTGTCTTCTGAGAAGGGAGTTTCATAGTCCGGCCTGGTTTCTACGTTACATCTTTTCTGCCTTCTTAGTCAATACAGCCTCTTCCCATTCCTGAATAAGCCAAAGCCCCGCTGGTTGTCGCGGGGCTTTGGCTTAAACGACAATTGAAAGACTTTCTTTAGGCAGCCGCTGCCGCCGCGCCGGACGCCTGCTTGGCCCTTCTTACGACGTGCCCCTGCAGGATCAGTAGAAAAACGGCGACGACGAGCCCCAATGTGGCCTGAGTGGCGCAGATCTGGAAGACGCTCCAGTTCATGGTGAGGAGGTATCCGCCAACCGCCGGGGCGCCCATCGCCCCGATCTTCGCTACCGCGTAAGCCCAGCCGATGCCCGACCCCCTGATGTCGGAAGGATACGAAACGGTCGTCACGGCGAGCGTCCCCGTCTGGCTGCCGTTGATGAAGAGACCGCAGACGACTGACATGGCGGCGATTGCGAGGATCGACCCGCTCCCTGCCACCCAGCCGAAGGCAATGAGGGCTACGAAGGCGCAGACGAAGCCGACCTGCAATACCCTGAACGGGTTGACCTTGTCCATGAGGCGGCCGATGAAGATTGACGAAAGGACGGCGCCCAGATTGAGGGCGGCGTAGCCCAGGCTATACTGCTGGACCGTGGCGCCGCTCTTCCGGAGCAGGGTGGGAGACCAGGTGTTCAATATCCAGAGCATATAGAGTGCCCCCGAGCAGATGAACCAGAGGAGGATGGTGGTCATTGCGCGCCTTTCCGTAAAAAGCCGCTTGAACGGCACACCGCTGGCTTTTTTCTCGCTCGCGCGGAACTCCACGTTTTTGTCTGCCGCCAGCGCGGGCGCGACCCTTGCTATGATCTTACGTACGCGCGCTTCGCTCTTGCCCTCCCGGACGAGGAATTCGAGGGACTCAGGTAGCGCCACAGCCACCATGATCGCTATGACCATCGGGAAAATGCCGCCCGCCATAAAGAGGGACTGCCAGCCCAAATGCGGGATGAGCCATGCGGCCGAGAGCCCGCCTACCATGGCGCCGAACGGCATGCCGGCGTACATGGTAGCCACAAGGCCGGAACGGGCCCGCGCCGGGGCATACTCCGAGCCGAAGGTAAGGGCGTTCGGTACTGCGCCGCCCAGGCCGAGGCCGGCCAGGAACCGGAAGAGCGCGAGCTGCTCGACGCTCGTTATGAACGCCGTAAGCAGGGTGAAGAAACCGAAGATGATGGCCGAGATGAAGAGCATCCACTTCCTGCCGAACCGGTCGGCAAGCGTGCCCAGGATCACCGCGCCGATGAGGGGGCCGAACTGGCCCGCGCTCAATGCGAGCCCGAGCGTGCTCGGCTTGCAGTGCAGAAAATCGGCTATCTTGGGCAGTGCGACGCCGATAACGGTCAGGTCGAAGCCGTCCAGGAACGTGACCAGGAAGCAGAGGCTGCAGACAAGGTACTGGTAAGGCGTAAAGCGGCTATTGTCAAATATTTCGCCTATTTTCATCGTTTTGGTTGCCATACTCTCTCTCCTCTTCTCGATGAGTCGTCGCTGCTGCCTATTGGCTGAATGCGGGACGGATCAGAACTTCCTGTCAGGTCCGAGCCAGTTGGGATACCACCTGTAATATTCCTTCGGGTGCGCCTGGTTCAGGCCGTCATATGTGGCCTTCGCGAGCGTGATGGCTCCCTTCGCCCTGTAGACCTTCGCGAGGCCCTTCTGCTCCAGGCCGGAAAGCACGGCATCGAGGCGCGCGCCGTCTTCCGTAAAGTACTGGGCAATGTCCTGCCTGGTCATGAACAGGCCCGGATTGACCCTGTAATCCTCTGCCAGCAAGAGAAGGACCTTCTCCTCATCGACGCCTGCCTGCACTTCGATCGGCTTGGAAGCGGGCACGGGGACGCCGAGCGTCTCGTCGATCACCCGGCGTCGCATCTTCATGTCTTCTACCATCTGCTTCATACCGCTCTTGAAGATCACCATCCTGCACGCCTCCATGGTCCCGCCGGAAATGTGCTCGACCTTGGAGATTTCCAGTATGGATTGGGCTGGGTAGAAGGGTGTCACCCCGTCCCCGCCCATGACCTGCGTTGCATCGAGGGCCGATTGCATCGTCCCCTCGACGTTGAAGACTTTTGTGACGTTGGAATCTATCGTTATGTCCCACTTGAGGTCCCAGAGGTAGGCGGTATAGTAGGTAGCCAGCCGGGCGAGCTTGAGCCGTATTATCAGGTCTGCGATCTTAGTCTGGTTGCCGGCCATGTCGATCGTCGGCTTGCCGAACTGCACCCTTCTCTGGGCGTAAGGCACCGCGTTCCTGAGCAGCTCCTTCTGCCAGCCCACCGTCATGGCGGAGATAAGCGTCCTCTCGAAATTGAGGCCCGCCGTCATTATCTTCCAGCCGTCGCCCTCTTCGCCTATGCGGTTTTCGACGGGCACTTTTACGTTGTCGAAATCGAGGACGCCGTTCTGGATGTTCTCGAACCCGAGGACTTCATTCACCTTTTCGACCGTGAAGCCCGGCGCGCCCTTCTCCACGATGAACGCGGTGAGGTGCCTGTATTTGGCTGTCTCCCCGGGGTCGTTCGTGGTGCGGGCGTAAACCATGTACCGTTCCGCGATGCCGGCCGAAACGATAAAACGCTTCTTGCCGCTGAGCACGTACGCGCCCCCTTCCAGCTTGCCGCGCATCTCCATGGCTGCGGCGTCGGTGCCCGCAAACGGCTCGGTGATGACGATCGCGCCTAGTTCTCCGTTAGCGATGCGCGGGAGGAAACGCTTTTTCTGCTCGTCCGACCCGAATTCTATGATCTGCCTGAGGCCGCCTATCATGTTGCCGACCATGATCCTGCCCGGCCCCGGCATGCGGCAAAACTGCTCGACGACAATGCAGCCGCCCGTCGCACCCATCCCCATGCCTCCGTATTCCTTCGGCACCGGGACGGCCGTGTACCCCTTTTCGCTTATTTTACTGAATATCTCCCAGGGAAACTCCCTCCTCCACCGGGCAGTAGCGTCCCTCGGCATTACCTCTTCCGCAAATGTCTCAAGCTCGTCGTACAGCTTTTTCTGCTCTTCGGTCCACCATGGAAAGTGCTCCATATAGCTTTTCCGCCCCTCCTTACCGTGTATTTGCCGACCCGCGCGGCCTTTGCGGGCCTCTCTTTCCCGCAAACCAGCCGCGCCCTCTCTCGTGCACTTTCCATAGGCATAATCCGTGCCAGCTCGAAAACAGTAAGGGACCGGCTCAATTCTCGATATGGAAGGTAGTTAACTGCGACATATGATGAGATAGATTGACATATACGTCATATTGTGACACTTTAATGCAAAATATGATAGATGAGGAAACAACAGTGATAGACGAAAACAGATTCTTCAGGGAAGTAAGCATTCGCATTTGCAGCAGCCTCGACATCGAAAAGGCGCTGGCAAGGTGTTTCTCGTTCCTTAAAGACGTGATGCCGATAGACGAGCTTATGCTGGTCGTCTATGAGCGGGAGCTGGGGTCCACTACGATCAAAGCCATCGTCGATTCAACGGGCGCGAGGTGCTGCTCCGAGCAGACACCCCTGCCCTCCTGCCTGAGAAAAGAATTCGAGCTGGTCGAAGAACACGAGCGCGCGAGGAGTATAAACGCCTTTGACGACCCCATCGTCAGCTACGTCGCCCGCCGGAGGCACTGGAAAGACTCCTCCCTTCTCGTCAATCGTCTGGTCGTAGACGGCTCGTATATAGGCGCCCTCGTCACCCGCGCCGAAGGCAGGGGCAGGTATACGGACGAGCACCTCCGCCTCTGGTCGCTCGTAAACGAGCCGTCGGCCATTGCATTGTCGAACAACCTCCAGTACAGGGAAATATCGAGGCTCAAGGACGTTCTCGTTGACGATAAATCCTACCTTCAGGAGGAGGCTGCGCAAAAGGACGATCGGCAGTATCCTCGTCGGCGCGGAGTTCGGATTGAGATGGGTCATGGAGGGGGTGCACATGGTGGCCCCCCTGACGAGCCCGGTGCTTATCTCGGGGGAGACGGGCACGGGCAAGGAGATTATCGCCAACGCCATACACGACCTTTCGCCCAGGAGGGACGAGCCGCTGATCAAAGTGAACTGCGGCGCAATCCCTGAGACCCTCCTCGACAGCGAGCCTGTTCGGCCATGAAAAAGGGGCCTTCACAGGGGCCTACGAACAGAAGCGCGGGCGCTTCGAGCGCGCGAGCCGGGGCACCGTCTTTCTCGACGAGGTCTCGGAGCTGCCCGCAGCAGCGCAGGTCAGGCTTCTGCGCGTGCTCCAGGAGAACGAGATCGAGCGCGTCGGAGGCACAACCCCGATCAAGATAGACGTACGGATGATATCGGCCACGAACAGGAACCTGGCGGCGCTGGTGGCGGCAGGCAAGTTCCGCGAAGACCTGTTTTTCCGCCTGAATGTCTTCCCCATCTCCGTACCCCCCTTAAGGGAGCGCAAGCTCGACATACCGGCCCTGGTGCATCATTTCATAGAGAAGAAAAGCAGGCAAATGGCCCTTCAGTCCGTGCCGACGCTGGCCCCGCGGGAGATAGACCGCCTCATGGCCTACAACTGGCCGGGGAACGCCAGAGAGCTCGAAAACGCGGTGGAAAGGGCAATAATCGTATCCGCCGGAAAGCCCCTCGTCTTCGACCACCTCCCCAGCGGGCAGGCAGCCGTTTACGAAGAGCGCAAAGACGGGGAGCAGACATTAAGCCTTCGGGAAACCGAGTCCAGGCAGATCCGCCAGGCACTCGAAAAAACCATGGGCAAGGTAAGCGGGGCGGGAGGGGCGGCCGAGATGCTCGGCATCAATGCAGGCACGCTGCGCCACAGGATGAGAAAACTGGGCGTGCCCTTCGGCCGGAAAACGAAAACCCGCAAAAGCGGCCCTGCTTCCGCTATGCGCGCCTGATTTAATTTTCGCGCCTTCCGCCGACCGAGGTAAGCCGCCCTCTTTCCCGGCGGCCCTTTAGTATCTTGCGGCCGGTCGGCGGTCCCGTCGTATTTGTCATTCCATGGCCAAAATCCGCCGCATGCGTTAATCACTTTTATCACATTTCTCATTTCCGTGCGTCAGGGTCTTCGTCCAACCGCAACATAACGACATTTTTTCATCGGGCACGGTTTATGCTCTCCACTTAAACGAGGCCGGCGTATGAAGGCCGGGAGACGCCCGGCTCGGCGCCATTTCACAAGGGGGCGGGGACATTCCAGCGAAGGAGAGGGCGCACATGGCAAAAATCATCAGTGCAAGAGAAGCTGCGGGCGCGGTGAATGACGGTGACGTCGTTGCGTCGGCCTGCTTCGGTATGGCAGGTCTGGCCGAAGAGGTATTGCTTGCGCTCCGCGACGTCTACCGCGAGCGGAAACACCCCAGAGGCATCACGTTCATGCACGCAGCCGGCGCCGGGGATTTCGGGACCCGCGGTGGAGGCGTCCTTGCTGAAGAGGGCACGGACGGTCTTTTGAAGAGGGTAGTGACGGGGCACATGGGGGCAAGCCCGCAGACCGCAAAGGCGATACAGGGCAAAAAGGTGGAGTGCTACTTCTGGCCCCTCGGCTGCATGTGCCAGTGGTACACGGAAGTGGCGAGGAAATCACCCGGACTGATCACGAAGACGGGTCTCGGGACGTTCCTCGACCCCCGCTTCGACGGCGCTGAGGTAAACGGCCTGAGCACGGACAAATATGTGAAGATAATCGAGGTGGAAGGCGAAGAGTGGATGCTCTTCAAGACCTTTCCCGTAAACGTGGCCCTCATCAGAGGGACAACAGCGGACGAAAACGGCAACATCACTTTCGAGAAAGAAGCCATATCCCTGGAGGCCCTGCCCCTGGCGATGGCTGCGAAGGCCTCCGGCGGCATAGTGATCGCCGAGGTGCAGTACCTGGCAAAACCGGGAACTCTCCACCCGCAGATGGTCAAGGTCCCCGGCGTATGCGTCGATTACGTCATAGTATCGGAAAGACCGCAGATGCAGTGCATGGGCGTCCAGTACAAGGCCTCCCTCGCAGGCCACATAAAAGTGCCGGAGACGGCTGTCCCGGCCATGCCCCTGGACGAGCGCAAGGTGATCGCCCGCAGGGCGGCCATGGAGCTGAAACCCGGCCCGGTCAACCTCGGCATAGGCATACCCCAGGGCGTCGCAACGGTCGTCGCCGAGGAGGGTTGCAGCCACATGATGACGCTGATATCCGAATCGGGCAACATCGGCGGCATACCGGGCAACGGGGTCGCCGAATTCGGCGCCCATTACAACGGCGACGCGATGATACAGCAGGACCAGTTGTTCAACTGGTTCGACGGCGGCGGCCTCAGCATGGCCTTCGCGGGATTGAGCCAGACGGACATGGAAGGCAACCTTAATGCCGGCACGTTCGGCGGCAGGCCCATCGGACCGGGCGGCTTCATCAATACGACGCAGCACGCGAAAAAAGTCGTTTTTTGCGGCACCTTCACTGCGGGCCCCCTTTCGGTCAAGCTGGCAGGCGGCAAGCTGACCATTCTCAAAGAAGGCTCGATACGCAAGTTCCTTAAACAGGTCGAGCAGGTGGGATTCAGCGGCAGGTACGCGCTCTCGACGGGGAAAAAGGTCGTCTACGTCACGGAGCGGGCCGTCTTCCGGCTGACGGAGGACGGGCTGATGCTGACTGAGATAGCCCCCGGCATCAACCTGGAGAGGGACGTGCTTGCACTGATGGATTTCAAGCCCGTCATGTCGCCCGAGCTGAAATCGATGCCGAAAGGCATCTTCGAGCCTGAGTGGGGCGGGCTGAAAACCATACTCGGAGCATAGTCCTTAACCCTAAGGGCGCACCCGCAGCTTTCGCTATGGCAGGGACCGTGATATCGGCGGCGGTCCCTACTTTACTGTAAACCCACGGGCGGCCAGGACCTTCCTGGCCTCGCTGGAGTGCAGGAAAGAAAAGAAGCCGACAGCGTCTTTGTTCTTTGTTCCGGAAGCAGTAAGGGCCGACATGTAGACGACCCTCGAATAAAGCCCCTGGGGAACCGTAAACCAGATCGTGACCTCTTTGGAAACGAGGGCGTCGGTCCTATATACAAAAGCGCCGTCCGCCTCTCCCCGCTCCGCGTACAAAAGACAGTCGCGCACGTCGCGAGCCAACACCAGCTTCCCTTCCAATTGCTTTTCGATCCCCGCATTCCTGAGCGCTTCCATTGCGTATTCGCCCGCGGGGACGCTCTTCGGGCTGCCTATCGCTATGCTCCCGAGCTTCGTCAGCTCGCCGATGGACGAGATCCGAGGCGGGTTCCTGCCGACGAAGACCAGCGTATTATAGGCAAAGGGGGTGATAGAGGCCGGATCGACGTGTTTTCTTTCGTTCAGGTAATCCATCCATTCACGATTGGCCGTGAAAACGATGTCCATCTGGGCGCCGCTATCGAGCTGCCTGGCCAGGGCGCCCGATACGACTATATTCTTTATGATCTTGACGGACCGGTCCTTTTCAGCGAAGGAGGCGGAAAGATCGCTCAGGACGTCCTTCAGCCCGGCCCCCGCCGCAACCGTTATCTCGCCGGCCGTAGCGGAGACGCTTAACGCGATGAGTATGGCAAATGCCAGAACGAGCTTCTTCATGCGACCTCCTGCATCAATCGACAGGCCGGATGGACGCCCCGATGTCTGCCGGCTTTCCGAAATAGACAGAGGACAGGACAATGATATCTACGCCCGTCGATGCATAGCCGGCTACGTTGGTCTCATTGATGCCCCCCGCAGCCGATAGCTTCACCGAAGGGTTGATAGCCCTGACTTTCTTCACCAGGGCGGCCAGGTTATCGGGCCCCATTTTGTCGATCTGGATGATATCGGCGCCGCTTTGGGCTATTTGTTCGGCATCGCCGAGGTTGTCCGCCTCCACTATGATCTTCGTCTCTTTGGCCCTTGACCGCAGGTCGGGGATCGTCTTCAAGAATTCGCCGAGGCCGCCCATAAAACCCGTATGTTGCTTGAAGACGAGGACCGTCTCCGAAAGGCCCAGCCGGTGCGGCAGTGCGCCGCCTGCGATGACGGCCTTGATGACAATCCTCTTTGTGCCCGGAAACGACTTGCGCGTCGTGACCACCGTTATATCGGGATTGGCCGCTCTTGCGGCTTTTACGATGGCTGCCGTCCGGCTGGCGACGCCCGAGGCGTACTCAAGGAGGTTGAGAGCGATTTTCCAGCCCGAATGCAGCGCCCCGGCCGGCCCCTGGGCGGCCAGGAACACCGTGCCCGCCGGAAGAAGCGTCCCGCTGGGCGCCATCATGGTAGTTGCGGCGCCAAGCTTGTCCAGAAGGCGGGCGGCCTCCTCCGTACAGCAAAGGGTCGTCTCGTGACGGGTCGAATAGACTATCTCCCCCCGCCTCCCGCCTATGCCCAGAAGCTGGGTTGTAAGGTCGCCATAGGGAACATCTTCCTCTATGAAGCGGTCAAGCTCATAATCGGGTATGTAGTGAAGCATATGAAGACTCCTGTCGGTAATTTCTTATTATCGCTCTATACCATCATATATAACGAGTGGTCAAGTATTTTCCAGTCGATCGGTCCTGGTGCGTCTTGCGCACGGCAATCTCTGCCGGCTCGGAAATCGGGAAAGGTTCGAGTCGTAGTGGGGTGAGATGAAGATGATACCCGGAGCATAGCCTGTAACCCAAAAGGGCGCCCGCCGCTTTCGCTGCGGCAGGGGCCGACAGGCTCGCAGGCAGGGAAAGCATGGCCGTCTCATGTGTTGAATGGAAACGGTCCTAAAGGACGAGGCGTCGCCGCGACGGTCCAATTATCGATCAGGGCTCGCTGGTAATTACCTTCTCTGCTTCCTGAAGCAGGGTTATTGCCTGTTTCACCTGGTCGGCAGTGAGAGAGACCCCGGCCGGCGTCCCTACCAGCTCGCCGTCGTCCGCAGTCTGATGGAGCCTGAAATCGACCATTTTCGTGCCTTTGACGTTCTTAATGGTCACGAGCAATTTCTGCCTGTTTCTGTCGTTGATCTTTCCTATGAGCATATGGCTCCTTTTGAGTGCAAAATGTGACGTCCGGAAGTGGATATCGGTATCGCCCACTCAACCTCGACGTCCCGGCAAGCCGCGGTGCCGTTCAGCTACAGTAAAAGCCTCCCGGTGCGGACGAAAGGAGGCGAATTGTTCCGTTCTGGGGACGGCGAAACGCTACAAAAAGCCCAAGGATTTAGCTTCTCCCTGCGGCATTCAATACGGCAGAAGCACGAACTTATTATCTATTATGCTCAGAATGCATACGCGGTGTCAACCGACCTGTACGGACGGGTGTTCTCCCGGCACATGCGCTTTCCGGCTCTTATCGTCGTCGGTCCCGAAATCACGGGCAGCCTCGCGCCGCTCGGCAACGACCCCCTTCAGCTCATCCATCAGCTCCTTGACCGAAAGCACCTCATCTATCCTGTAGCCGGTCGCGCCTACAGTGTAGAGAGGTTCTTCTTCCTGCGGGTTGTAGCCCGCCGAGCTGAGAAGACCGTTGCATATGCAGAAACACTCTCCGTTGTCACTGTTGGCCTTGCAAGTGTAAGAATTTCCCTGCCTGTCTTTTGGAAGCAGGTAGCCCTTGTCGCAATGGGGCTGCCTCCCCCCGTTCTTTGCGGCCCTGAACATCGGAGCACCGCGTAACACCCTGAAAGGCATACCGCACGGGGACCCCGGCTTTCGCGAAACGATCACGTCTTCCATCCCCGCATCGACTACGGCCTGTTTGTACAACGCAGACGCGCTGCTTTCCTTCGTTACGAGAAAACGGGTTCCCATCTGGACGCCGTCAGCCCCGAGACGCAGGAAATGGACGATATCGCCGTGGGAATAAATCCCCCCGGCTACTATGACCGGGAAGTCCCCATACTTCATGGCGACTTCCTTGACGGACGGAAACAGGTTCTCCAGCTTGTTCGATTCGAGAGATAATTCATCGAACTTAAAACCCAGGTGCCCTCCTGCCAAAGGTCCCTCCAGGACCACTGCGTCGGGCCTGTAGCTATACCTTTCCCATTTTTTGCAAATAAGCGTAAGGGCGCGGGCCGAAGAGACAATCGGAACGAGCGCTGTGTCTCCCGGCGTTTTGATTCCGGGGAGGCCCAATGGAAGGCCGCCGCCCGATATGATCACATCGGCTTTTGCATCTATCGCCGCCCTCACCGAGTCCTCATAGTCCCCGGCAATAGCCACCATTATATTGATGCCTATGGCTCCGCCGTTCTCTTTGGCGCTCGATATTTCTTCACGCACCGCCTCATAAGTGCCGACCGTCTTTTTCAGCCGGCGGGACACTAATCTATCCAGGGCGGCGCTCGACACTATGCCGAGCCCCCCTTCCCGTGCGACAGCGGCGGCAAGGGGAGAAAGCGAGACCCCTATACCCATCCCGCCCTGTACTATCGGCGCCGGGATATGTTTCTTCTTAATCGTCAATGGCGGTAAAACTGTATGTTTGAGCAACTATAACTCCGAAAAGGACAGCCAACATAGTTTGGAGAGGGAAATCCTCCAGTGAAAAGAAAGGAAACTCCTACCTTAACGTCTTAGCATCGCATTTTACTTGCATAGTTTCAAGTTAAAACTGAAAGAAAGACGCCGGATGGACCCCGGGGCCGGGTAAAACAGGGTCAAAAGAGGACTTCGCGGGATTCTTTTGTTGATTTCGGGGTAGGCAACGTGAGATAATCGTTTTTCTGCTTATATTCCAATAAAGGAGATTGGTACATGCCAAAAGGAACAGTAAAATGGTTTAACGATTCAAAAGGTTTTGGTTTCATTACCCCGGATGACGGCTCTGATGTTTTTGTTCATCACTCCGCTATCCAGGGCGAGGGCTTCAAGTCCTTGTCTGAAGGCGACAAGGTCGAGTTCGAGGTAGTCAAGGGGCAGAAAGGGCCAGCCGCGGCAAACGTGCGTAAGATTAAGTAGACCGTAGTCGATTTATGAGTCAGCCAAAGGACGATTCTGCGAACGGCAGTATGGGGAAAGAGCAGCTTCTTCAAATCCTTACAAAACTCCTCGGCTGCGACTTTGATTTCGGGTTCCTGCGCCAGATAGACGAGAAGTACCTCGAACAGCTTGTGGCTGCCGTGAGGGTCAGGCTCGAAAAGGAGCGGTGAGGATCGAGATGACGACGAGGCGGTCAAAGACTTCTCGGCGTACGGAAGGGCTTCAACAATTTCAATCTAAGGAGAAGACATGAAAATTTACGTGGGGAATCTGGCGTACTCGGTGACGGAGGAAGATTTGAAGAAGGCTTTCGAGGCCTTCGGACAGGTTGACTCGGTAAGCGTGATCAAGGATCAGTACAGCAACCAGTCAAAGGGTTTCGGCTTCGTGGAAATGGGCGATTCCTCCCAGGCCAAGGCTGCAATAGAGGGCCTCAACGGCAAGGACCTCAATGGCCGCAGCCTGAACGTGAACGAAGCCAGGCCGCGCGCAGACAAGAACCGTGGCGGCGGATTCGGCGGAAACCGTGGCGGCGGAGGCGGCGGCAGAGGCGGCTGGCGCTAACCGCTTCGAGCGGCCAGTGAAGAAGCCAGACACTTCCGTGAAGAGATAGAAGCACCCGAACACCATGTCACAGAGTTAACGGCCCCAACGGTTTTACGTAAGGGCCGGCCTGTTTACGGGTTTTGATGTCTGCTCCCCGGATGAGACGGTGCAACTTCGGGTCCGCGGGACTTTTGTCGGGAGGACGGGACATGCCGTGCTCCCGGACGAGCCCCTCCACGGGCCCGGGCGCCGGTCCCTGACGCGCCTGCGCGCGGCAAGCGTGCAAATTCGGTATCCTGGGCCGGCCGGGACTTCGTGTAATTGAAGTCTTTCAGCGTCCTCCGTTCGATCTTCGCACCGAGCACCTGCTCGATCTTCCTGATCAATTGCTCGTCCTCGCCGGTGATAAACGTGAAAGCATCGCCTTTCCTCTCGGCGCGGCCCGTGCGGCCGATGCGGTGGGTGTATGCGTCCGTCGTATCGGGCATGTCGTAATTTATGACGTGGGACACGCGCAATACGTCGATGCCCCTGGCAGCGATGTCTGTGGCCACCATGACCTGATACGAGCCGTCGCGGAAGCCGTCGAGGGCGGCCTGCCGCTTGTTCTGCGACAAATTCCCCTGGAGCGAGGCGGCCCTGTATCCCGCCTTCTGCAGCCGCTCGCCGACGCGCTTGGCCCGGTGTTTAGTGCGTGTGAAGATGAGGATGGACCCGGCGTCGGTCTGTTTCAGAAGCTCAACGAGCAGCTCTGTCTTCAGGTGCTCCTTTACCGGGTAAAGCGCGTGGGACACGGTGCCGAGCGGAGCGGTGTAGCCGACTTCCACCCTGACCGGTTCACACAGTACTTCCCTTGTCAGGTTGCGGATATCGTCGGGCATGGTCGCGGAAAACATCAGTGTCTGCCGTTTTGGCGGCAACTGCTTGATGATCCGCCGGACATCGGGCAAAAAACCCATGTCGAACATCCGGTCTGCCTCGTCGATGACCAGGATTTCCACGTTTGCCAGGTTGATCGTCTTCTGGGTGAGATGATCGAGCAGGCGGCCGGGGCAGGCAACGACGATGTCCACGCCGGCCCGGAGCTTCTGTATCTGAGGGGTTACCGACACGCCGCCGTAAACTACGCAGCTCGTGAGCCGCGTATGGGCAGCGAGCTTATTGACCTCCACGTGGATCTGCTCGGCCAGCTCGCGCGTCGGAGCGATGATGAGGGAGCGGACCTTGCCGCGCGGACCGGGAAGGAGGCGCTGCAGGACCGGGAGCACAAATGCGGCGGTCTTGCCTGTGCCTGTCTGAGCAAGGCCCATGACGTCCCTGCCTTCGAGCGCCTTCGGGATCGCTTGCATCTGGATAGGGGTTGCGGTCTGATAGCCAAGCGCCTTGACGTTGTCGGCTATTTTTGGGTGAAGCTTGATTGAATCGAAACTCATGACACCTCTTTATGATATGGGCAGCCAAAGACGCGCCGCAAACGGATGACTTCATGCGCTGTCCGTGCTTCTCCGGTTACCTTAGTGCTGTAGGAGCCGGCCCACGTTTCTTCTTCGCGGGCTTCTTCCTTCAGTAATCTCTGTGCTGTTTGCAATAACCGAAAACTTAAGACCTGTGCGGCGTGAAGGGGACACAGGAGGCGGGTTAGAGCAAAGGGGCCCCCGGGTTGGGGGCCCTTTTTTTTCTTCTGTAAGATGCTCAGGCTGTTACGACGTTTATAGCCCTGAGGCCCTTCGGCGTCTTCTCGACGTCGAAGGTGACTGCCTGACCCTCGGACAGGGATTTGAAGCCGCTGCCGGTGATCGAGGTGTGGTGGACAAAAATGTCTTCGCCGTCTTCACGGGCGATAAAGCCAAAACCCTTTGACTCGTTGAACCATTTTACTGTTCCATTTGCCATGATGGAGTACCTCCTTTCTTAGAATGAAAGGTTACGAAACGCAATAAAAAAAGCCGCAAAGCTCAAGAGTCTTCGCGGCCTTCAATACGCAAAAACGTAAACTTATACGGCATTATGTCACAGGGGCAGGACAAAGTCAAGTGAAAAAGCGCAAAAAACCGGCGAAACCCGCAGCAAATGGTTCATCAACGGGCAATTCCTTCGTCTTCACTGATATGCTCTGTCGCGGACCAGGACAGCTTACGAGACTGGGTGTTTCTTGGCGACCCGTTTATGAACCCCCAACACCCCTACTTTCAACCCGAGCTTGCCGAGCAGCCTGGTCAGCCGACCGACCGCGATTTCCTGGACATCGTTATCCGCCATTTCCGTGAGCCTTGTCAGCAGTCCGGTCGCTTCGTCAAGCTTGGTTTTGGACTGGGGCATTACCCTGCCTTCAACAAGCGTATCGATCTCCACTGCAAGGGACTCGATTTCCTGCCTTACCTTTACGAACTCCGCCACGTTACTCATGTTTCATCCTTTGCTCTCGTCGTCAGGCCGTCTTCTCCAGCCTCATCCGCACGGCGACGATAAGTTGTTCGAGACATCTCTCGTCCAGTTGGGCCAGAAAGTCCAAGTCGGCGCTCGAATCGAGCAGCTTCGTGAGGATGCCGACGAGTTTCTGCCTTGCGGGAATCCCGCTCTGCAACACGACGTCTTGCTCTGTCACTTTCTTGAGCCTATCCCTTCTTCCGCACGTTTCCTGCAGCCGGTCCTTTTTGTCCCTTCACGATCTCGAACTCAACCTTGTCGCCCTCCGACAACGACTTGAAGCCCGAACCCTGAATGGAGCTGTGATGGACAAAAACATCCGCGCCGCCGTCCTCAGTGATAAACCCGAACCCTTTTGCATCGTTGAACCACTTCACTACCCCTTCCGCCATATGCCTGACTCCTTTCGTTTTATTGGAATGCGGCGTCAATCCTCAACCGCATTCGGGGCCGGTTCTATCCTGGCCCCGATCTCACTTGTTCTCGGCAAACCTTGTTTTTGCTTCTTTGAGCAATTCAATAGCCTGATCTATTTGACCCTCGGATAGCGAGATACCGGCGGGCGTAGCCACCATTTCCCCACCGTCGACAGTATGATGGACACGGACATCGATCATTCTCGTCTTCTTCACGTCCTTTATAGTCACCAGTATCTTTTCTCTCGCCCTTACGTCGATTTTTCCGATAAACATGAATCCTCCTCCTGCCTGGGACAAAGCATGGCTCGTAAGCTGCTTATTCTTTCTCCCCTTTCCCGCGCACCAGGGTTGGTTGGCCCTTCCGCACGACATATTGCGTATTTTTCAGTAATGACTTATAGAAATCGATCGAGCTTGTCTCTACCACTTTTGTCTCGTAAAGTTCATATAACCCTTCTTTCATCGCATCGAGCCGGATGGCGCAGTGAATAACGACAAACGTCCCCCTCGCCCCGACGTCGATCCTCGCAAGGTCGGCTTCTCTCACGTTGCAAATGTATGCGCCGTCGTCGGTAGCCAATTGTACGGGCACCATTTTAGCCTGGGAAGTGCGCTCGATCATGAGGTCTCCTAAAAGGGGTCACACAGGACCCCGCCTGAAACGATCTGCCGGCGCCGAAAAACCACGCATTAGGGGGCACGAAGACACCCATCTGAAAGAAAAAATGCAGTGAAACAGCCGAGGATAGGAACGGGTCGTACCCTGCGACCCTTCGTTTCGAAATGATGCCCGGCATACCTATGAATGGCCCGATCGAAGACCTGGGCGATTCAGGTGAGTACCGTTTCCCACCGGAGTGGACTTATCGCCGATTGTCGATGATATAGTTTACCACCACCGCGAGCAATAAGCAAGCTGTTAGTACGCAGGACCGCTCCCCGGAAACCAGTCCGACCTTCTTCGACAACGGAAAATCAGGGTCTATTCGGGGCGATGACCTTCTCACTCACTCAGTTTAACGTCGACCGGCGAATCGTACCGGCTTGTCATGGCGAGGAAGACGGAGACAAACCATATCCCCAGCACTGCGATGAGCTTGCCCCTCACCCCTCCCTCGACCGAAAGGGTTATCGAGCATGCCAGTATGAAAATGGCCGTCCAGATAGAGTGCGCTTGCCGTCTAACCGCCATATTGAGGAGCGCCAGCAGGCCCGCTAGGAGATATACGAGGTGATGGGCCCAGGCGACGGGGCTCATGAGGACAATCAGAGGCAGGAATATGAGGATAGCCCAGTCGAGAGAACCGGCCGGCGAACGCATGAACCTTTTCCGCGCTGCATAAAGGCTTGCGATAAATACCGCGCCGGAAGATGCAAGTCCGGCAGTTAAGGCGAGGACAGGGCTGTTGAAAAGCGGGTGGGGGTTCAGCTCGCTCTTCAGGAATAAGTATGAGGCAAATCCATTGAGACTGATGTTATGGATAGCTCCCGGCGGGAAACTGCCCGCATGACTCAGCGACGGCAGAACATCCGTGACCCACTGCCGCCAGGTCTCATAGGGCAAAAGAAGGAGCGAAACACCCGATAAGCCGGCAAGCAGGGCGACTGAATAAGCGACTATCCGATACTTCCTGCAGACTATCAATGGAAACAGGAGGATGAAGGGACTGGTCTTCAGCAAAAGCGCGCAGACCAGGCAAGCGCCGGCCCAGAATGACCGATTCGATCTGGCCAGATGCCAGAACAGGAATATGAAACATGCCGACGCAAGGCTGACCTGGCCGCACTTCAGGGTGAAGATAATCGGTTGAAAGGTGATGATGTACGCCAGGTCAAGGAATATCAACAAGGCTCCCGTCCGCGCGGAAAGCTTGAACAGCTTCACCGGCAGAAACCAAAGGAGAAACAGAACTGCCATGTGATTGAGAACGAGTGTAGCCACGGCCGCCGACTTGTAAGAAATAAGAGAGAGGGGATACGCCAGAAGGAGTGACGGTGGAGGGTACAGGTACTGAAAGATGTACTGCGAAGGCATGATGGCCTGGATAACATCTCTCTTGTACGGCGATAGAGAGAACTGGAAAACGGCCCTCGCCGCGCACCAGAAAGACGGCAGATCGATATACTCGATGCCGGCGAGCCTGCTATATCCGTAATTGTATACGAACGGTAAATAGAGGATGGCCAGAAATGCGGCCAAAAGAACGCGGACGTCCACAAGCTCCTGACCCGGTTGCCCGGCGCCGGAAAGCTTATCTTCGTTTACCTGCCGTTCGCACCTGAACGACGATAGGTCCAACCAGGACATAGCTGACGTCCTTAGTATCTTTCGTCCCGGAAATGAGCAGCGTGCGATATGCCTTTGGACGCGTCGTGGGGTGAAGTTATAAAAGGTTTGTCCGGATTATGTCATTGACCGATACCGATGTCTTGAAAAATAACCGTTCAACCACCCAAAGGCCGCACAACGTACCGACAACCCTAAAACTTTTCCGGCCGCCATCCCGGAGGCTATTTTCTTCAAATCGCCCTTAGGTTAAGGTCTTGTATTAACGATGTCAAGAAAAACCGCATGGCGCGGCAGGAACGTTTCTCGCGCGTTTCAACCGGCATTCGCGGGGCCGGAGGAAAGCCCGGCGAGGACCCCGCCCGATGCAGGCAGGGCGGCTATTCGGAAAGGAGGACCCCGATCCTTTCCAGGACCGAAGCCATAGTCTGTCCCGGCAGCCTGCATACAAACTCTGCCTTCCTTGCAATCTCTCCCTTAGTCAGGGGTTTCACTGCAAATGCGCTTAATCGCGAAGGGCAGCCGAGACTACTTCCTGAGAGTGTGACCCGACCCCTCATACAGAACGACACTGCATTTCGCACGGCAATGAACACACGTGTTCACTAAGGCCGGCCGTTATCCAAGTATTAACCGTATTTGAGCGCGGTGCTCTGCCCGACCT
>CAWEPK010000016.1:0-212974 GCA_963810935.1 uncultured delta proteobacterium
GACGGTACGCTCCTTCCATGCCGCAGGTTGCCCATCCGCGTAGGCAACGCGCTTACCGGCTCAATCAGGCGCGTATGGGCGGATTCACGCGTGCTCGCGCGCCTGCGGGACAGGAATTTATATAAAGGGAAATGCGGCGCATGCGCGAGGTGGGCAGAGTGCAGAGGATGTCGCGCAATTGCTTACGCGGCCTCCGGCTTTTCGGGCAGGGCCGATTATCTTGCCGACGACCCACAGTGCTTTCTTTAGTCACCAACGTGTGGGGCTGTAGCTCAGCTGGGAGAGCGCACCGCTTCGAGACAGCGTTCAGATTAACGCGCAGCACTGACGATTATAGCCACCGTTGACAAGAACATAGAAATGTCCAATGTTTCATTGGGTATGCCTTCATTTCTGTTAACCAGGACCCTGAAGAAAGTAAAACATGAGGCGCACAAACGTATCGTACCGCTGCTGAAGTCCGTACGCGTTGGCCGCACCCCCGCCGGCGCTGCAATCGGCGGCGCTACCGGACTCGTCGGCAGAACGGCCACGGGTTTCGAGATTACCTCGATTGGCCGTAGATAGTGACTGGAGATGCCAGTAACAAGCTGGAAGTGGTCGAGTTCGACCGATGGGCCGGCGAGTTGCAGAAGACCCGCCCGTATTCTGGCTGAAATTATGACTGCCTCTTTGCCCGAGAACGGTGTATTCATACTTACGGGAAGGCGTGCAGTTCCGGCCGATTACAGGGTCAACGTTGCGCAGGCTCATGGATATGACCGGCCTTGTGGCATCGTCGCAGATGAGGCGGGAGTGATTGTGTTGTGAAGGGAAGAATCTTTTTCGGTCCGTTGATGCCGGCGATTGGACCTATCGCCATTCTTGCCATATGTGCTGGGCTGGCTGTCATTATAGCGACCGGTCTTTCTTTTGCTGTATTTATCCCGATTATAGTCGCGGCGAAGCTGACAATGCGGTTTAAATGCTTTGCTCAGGCCGGTATTTGGAATTGTTTAAGGCGCTTTGTTAAACAGGCCGATTGATGTGGCCGAGATAGGATGGGGCTCAAAGGGCTTCATGGGAACGTTGTCGCAGTGGAAGCCGCGGTCTGGAGGATTTGAGGGTTGGTGATCAACTGAATATTACCTATACGGAGGCTGCGGCAATCTCGGTAGAAGAAACGGGCGATTGATGTTCTCACCGATCGGTAGTCCGAAAAGCCCGGTTAGGGATCAACTCCCATGTTAATAATAGTTTCCTTGTGGTAAGGCGGAATGGAACAATACTTTCTTCAATACTGACAGAGGAGGTCATGATGAGAACGAGATTTGTTAAGACGCTTATACTTGTCGCTGGATCATTGCTTGTAATGTCTGCCTGTGCCAGACTTCAGCCGAACACGACGGCCCTGGAAGGGGAGAAGCATTACACAGTGGATGTTAAGCTGACTACTTTCGCCTTCGAGCCGGACAACCTGCAGACATACCAGGGCAACGCGATTACATTCAGATTAAGAAACATATCAGGCGGAACCAGGAATTTCACCGTCAAGGATCCCGAAGGTACGCTCGTCCGTTCCGTAGACGTAGGTCCGGACAAAACAGTCGATGTAACCATCGAATTTACAAGGTCGGGTACCTATGAGTTCTTTTCATCGAGCTATCCGGATAAGGCTCGCGGCATGCAGGGTCGGGTAGTGGCAATAGATGCCGCCAGACAACCTCTCAGTGGGTAATCCTGACCTACCGAGAATACCGGACTCGATTGTTCCTTCTCTTGCAGGCTCGCTTTTCAGTGTGATACTTGCAGGCTCGTGGTATCTCTCCTGTGACTATTCCGGCTGGATAGGGTCGGTCGATGCCGGAAGACAGGTAGAAAGAGAAGAATGCGCGCGGATACTTACAGCTCTCACGCCGGTTCTCATTCGGAAAGGAGCGAACCTCTCGCTGGTCCTGATAATTCCCGGTGTCATAGGCGGACTCGTTGCATTCGGCATTATAGGTCTCTTTATAGGGCCCGTGGTCCTCGCGGTTACCTATACCCTGCTGAAAGCATGGGTAATGCAGAACCACAACTCGGAAACGTTACACGGCCGCGACGGCGAGAGCGTCGTTGGTGACAACTGAGGTGTTCAACGCTGCTTTTCGACCCTGCGGGTCGTACAGACAAGGATAGGTGGCGTTGGCGGAATTACATGAACGCCCACACCTGAAGATAGGCGCAAACTGAGTGTCGAGGTACGTCGAATTAACGTCCTATTATATACAGATCAGAGGCTTAAGAAGCTTGGTTCAGGAAAATCGATGACGGCGGAGCATCCTCACCTGCGCCGCAAGCATGGCGGTCCGGGATGGGGGCGAGGGGACAGGAGGAGGAGAAAGCCTGTCCCCCCTTGTGGCATCGGTTAGCCCCCGGGAGGGTCGTTCATCCACTAATTGCTGGGACCGGGTTCAGATTGCCGCTGATACATCTCCTGGACCTCCTCGTGGGTGTACGGCACTTTATACTTCTTCAGGTCCTTAGACGACATATTGGACGCCCGTTTCAGCCACTCCGACTGGAGGTCCATGTTATGCTGGTTCTCAGGTTGTTGCTTCAACTGGTACAACTGGTCGGTCGACATCTTGCTGTAATCCGTCGACTGGGCGATTAAAGGCGCAGCCAGCGCCAGGCCCATTACCACTGTCATGATCACGATAAACGTTCTCATACCTTTCACCTCTTTGTCTTTCTGCGAAGCTCACGAAGTTTCTATCGGATCCCCGTTATCTTGAGCTTCGTGCGACTCCGAACGTTTCCCAGAACCAAGGTGTTACTTCCTTCGCGCAAAAGTCTCTTCGTCTTTAGGTTTTTGGCATAAAACCGATGCCTATAGATATGTAAGTACTCGGGGCGGATTGTAAAGCCCTCCGGCTGAGCCTTTTCCTTTCTGTTCCCGGGGTTTTTACAGTCACGAGTGTACTGCCTCAATAGACGAGCAGCGAGCAGCGTTAATGGATTTAGCGCCATGCACCCGTCACTCAAAGCCGCATGTCCTCACATACAGCAACAGTATGTTCGGGGTACCGGTTTCTTCGTCACGGCACCTATCATCTACGTTTCCTCAGGCCGCGAAAAGGGAGCTTGCCTATCGCACCTACCATCCTTGATTTCTAGCTGGAATCCAACCTTTGGAGATCGACACTTCAACTCGACGAGGGAACCGATGCAACGAAGGATGTTGACAACCGAAAGATGCGAACAAAGAATATAAACGGGGCTGAAGGCGAGCCTTGATTTCCGGTCGCCGCCGTCAGTCTGGGTTTGCGGCTGTATTCTGAAAGTCTGATTGCCCACTGTCTTCAGCTACTAAGTTTCTTGAAGGGGGACTTATGAACGCGGGGGTTCGGTTATTGTTGTCGTGTGTTTGTTTCTTGACTGTCTGTGTGGTCGGATGCGCGTCTCCACAGTGGCCAAAAGGTACTTCTGTGCCCGTCTCGAAGGTTGATTTAACTTATCCGAAGCCGCAGCCCGTCTACTTTGGGTTCAATGAATACCGGATAACACCTCAGGCGGCACAAGCTCTTCAAAGAGATGCGGAATGGCTCAAATATTACCCTCAAACGGAAATGGTAATCTCGGGCAACGCCGATCAGCGCGGAGGTAAAGAATACAATCTATGGCTGGCGCAGCAAAGGGCGGATGCGGTGAAAAATCAACTTGTGCAGCTTGGTGTCAATCCAAATCGGCTGCAGACTAGAAGCTACGGGGAGGACAGGCCGGTGTGTAGCGAAGCCAACGAGGATTGCTACACCGCTAACAGGAGAGCAGATCTTAAGGCAATAGGATGAGACAAGTTTTTTGAAAGGTGAAGCTAAGCTGCTGGTCGACGACTGGAGGAGCAACAGCCGGGGACTAACCCTATGGGTGGACTGATTTTGTGGGAGGGGGTCCCCAAATTGCCGCGCTCGCGGCGAAAGCGGTCAGCGGCGTGGCGCTCGGGGCTGTGGTAACGTCTTGGTTATATCGGATCACGGGTTTACGGAACTGATTGACACACATGGTATCTCGGCCGTGCCGCTCAACGACAAGCTCACGGGGATCAAGGGCGAGAGGGTGCTCAGGCGCTACGCGCACTTCGGCGTCGAGCACCTGCGTAGCGCGGTGGTCGACTTGGACGAGATGCGAGCAGAGAAGGACGCCGAAAGGTTCAGTGCGGTAGGGGAGTAATTACTGCAATTTTACTACAATTCGCTCTATAGCGGGCGAGTGACTGTGAGTAAGCTGTTGAAGAAACCTTGCAGCTATGCTATCTTTTGAACACGCGGGGCTGTAGCTCAGCTGGGAGAGCGCATGACTGGCAGTCATGAGGCCGAGGGTTCGATCCCCTTCAGCTCCACCATTTATTTCCCATAAAAAAAGAAGTTCTTGCGAGGGGGGTGGCTCTACGGGCTTTGCCCGTGGAGGTGTCATTCTATAGAACCGATAGAAAGAAAGCTATCGGCTCTGTTTATGGTCCTCACTTGTCTTCTCACCGGTTGCGGCATTCTGGGGCCGAAGTCTGTAGTCCGCGATTGCTTTAATTATAGGGGGCCATCTACGGCTCGTGGAAGAGCCATATGCTCGTCAACCTGGTGGGGATCCGCTATAGTGAGGCCTCCTGCTTTCCGGCGGTAATGGTCGATTCTGTACGGTGCCGGCTAGCCCGTTCTCCCGTTGTTCAGGGTCGCCTCCATCAGCACAGGCTTTATGGCCCCCACGATCTCGGCGCCCAGTTTATCGACCGTGCGGCTCATGGCTGCGACCGTCGCTTCGTAACCTTTTCCTTTTATGGGCTCCGTGAGGGTCGACTCACCGCGAACCGTCACACTGGTGCCGTCCTTTGCATGGACGGTCCAAATCGCATTGAGCCAGATCAGGTTGTCCGGCATAGGGTCGAACCGCGTAACTTGCACGCTGATCCTGTAATCCGCCAGCATGGCGCGCCTTCCCGTCAGCACGAACACGTTCCGTCCGGGCAATCCGGCGGTCATGGTCTCGGCAAGGACCCTGGCGATGTCCCCCTGTAGCTCTCCTCCCCATCTGTCGAACTCGGCAAGCTTCAGCTCGTTATTCTCGTTCCTCGTCACGATCTGCGGCCGGTCGAGGTAGTCGGGGATCTCTACCGCGACGATGCCGATGACGGAAGATGTGTCGGACAACGAAGTGCTCTGGAACTTGCCGGAAGAGACCGACGGCAGCACCGGATTCAAAGTGTAGAACCGCGAGGATTTGCTGGTGCAGCTTCCCATGAGCAGCAGAGCCATTACAAGAGTGGGCAGCACGAAACAGGATCGCAGTTTTTCCATAGCTTCTCCTCACTATTCTCTTTTACCCATCAGCAGGGCCTCCGGATGGCGCTCGAGGTAGTCGCTCATCACGCGCAGCGAGCGCAAGGTCCTGCTCATTTCCGAAAGGGCCTTGCCGAGCTCGAATCCCATCGCCGAATTTTCCTGGGTCATCGCCTTGACGGAGGCCAGCGTCTGCTCGGCCTGCGCGACCGCCTTATGAGTAATTTCGAGGGCCGCCTGGAGCTGCGCGGGCAGCCCGCGCTCCCCGGACATGGAATCGCTCACCTTTACAGCTACCGTGTTGATGCTGTCAGAGGTTTTTTGCAGGTTGGCGACGAGGGGCCCGATGCGGGCGTCGATATTCTTCATAACGGCTGTGGCTTCCACCAGGGCCACGTTCAGGGACTTTGCACTTGCCTGCGCAGCGTCGGAGCTCACCAGTGCGTTAATCGCCGTGATCGATGAATCGAGCTTCGCGAAGAGTTCTTTGATGGGCAACTCCTGGATGGTTTTGGTGAGCTGCTCGAACGTGGAAGGCACCGTCGGGATCTCCGGGTACTTCTTCTGTATGCTAACGAACCTCGCCGGTTGGTTGGGGAAAAAATCGAGGGCGACAGCGAGCTGGCCGGTCACGAGGCTCAACGTCTGGAGCTGCCCCCGCAGACCCTTGTCGATCAGGGGATTCAAAAGCTCCCCCTCCTTTTTCGGGGGAGGGCCGAGCCGCTTTGCCTTGGCGGGCTCTATCTCGATGGTGACGGGAATATCGAAGGCAAGCAGCTTCGTATTGAATTCCAGGCCGATGCTCGTCACGGAGCCTATCTTCACGCCCCGGAAGACGACCGGGGAGCCGACGTCCAGGCCCTGTACCGTCCCCTGGAAGAATAACTCGTAGCACAGCGTGTTCTTGAAGAACTGCCCGGAGCCGAAGATAAGCACCGCGATGACCAGGAGGGTGACGGCGCCGATCACGAAGGCGCCGATGACAGTTTTGTTTGCCGTCTTACTCATGCGTTTCTCCTTGCAGGTCCAACTTGCCCTGTCCGGTCGGCAAAAAGGCAGGGACCATTCGCCTCTGTACCTGCCGCAGCACCGGCCTCGCCGCGCGTCAGAAAATTGCGGACAGTCGGGTTCTCGCACTCGGACAGGAGTTGTTTGGGGTTGCCCGTCGCAAGCATTGTTTTCGTCTCCGCATCGAGGAAGACGCAGTTGTTCCCGATGGCAAAAATACTGGCCAGCTCGTGGGTGACGATGACTATCGTCGCGCCCAGGCTGTCGCGCAGCTCGAGGATCAGCCGGTCGAGGAGATGGGCGCTGATGGGGTCCAAGCCGGCCGACGGCTCGTCGAAGAAGAGTATCTCCGGGTCGAGCGCCATCGCCCGCGCCAGACCAGCCCGCTTTTTCATCCCCCCGCTGATCTCCGCCGGGTAATAGTCCTCGAAGCCGGCCAGGCCCACGAGGGCCAGCTTCAGCGAGGCCACCTTGCCTACCTCCGCATGCGACAGGCCGGTATACTCCTCCAGTATTGTGGCGATATTTTCCGACAGCGTCATGGAGCTCCATAGGGCGCCGCTCTGGTAGAGTATGCCGAAGCGCCTCGTCAGGCCCTCGCGCTCCTCCGGCCCCGCGTCCCAGAAGCTCACGTCTCCGTACAGCACTTTTCCACGGGCCGGTCTTTGCAGGCCGACGAGGTGCCTTAAAAGCGTGCTCTTGCCGCAGCCGCTGCCGCCCATGACGATGAAGATGTCGCCCCGGTTCACGGTGAAGTTCAGGTCTCGCTGGAGGACGAAGCTGCCGTATGCCATCGTAAGGTCTTTCACTATGATGTGCGGCTCTGCCATGATCGCTATATACCCAGTACGTTGCAGACTACGGTGATGACCGCAGTCGCGACTATTATGCTGACGATGCCTGTCACAACCGCCGACCTCGTCGAGTCGCCTACGGCGGACGCGCTCCTTCCGCATTGCATCCCTTTAAGGCACCCGGCGAGTCCGATAAGCACGCCGAAGGTGAAGCCCGAGAAAAGGCCGATCCACAGGTTCGTGAGCGATAGTGCCCGCCTCGTCTCGTTGTAGTATTGAATGACGTCGAGGTGGAGGCCCGTGACCGCAACGATAAGCCCGCCCAGAATGCCCATGAGGTCTGCGTAGAGCGTCAGAAGGGGCATCATCAGGCCCAAGGCTGCCACCCTCGGCAGCACAAGGAAATCTATGGGGTCGATGCCGGACGTCTTGAGGGCGTCGATCTCTTCGTTGACCTGCATGGTGCCTATCTGCGCGGCGAAGGAAGCGCCCGTGCGCCCGGCCATGATGATACCCGCCATGATGGCGCCCATGGCGCGCACGGTTGCTACGCCGACGAGGTCCGCGACGTAGATTTGCGCACCGAAAACCTGCAACTGGATCGAGCCGACGAAGGCCAGGATAAGGCCGACGAGCAGGCTGATGAGCGACACGATGGGAAGGGCCTGGCTGCCCGACTCCTGGATAATGACCCAGAAGTCCGAGGCGCGGAACTGCGCCTTCCCTCTCAACATGCGCGCAAAACCCGCGGCCGTCTCGCCGAGGAAGGCGACCCCGCCGACGAGGGAGCGCGAGGCTGCCTCGGTCTTGTCCCCCACAAGGGCCAGCAGCGGTAGCTTCGCCCCCTCCCCCCTGCGTGCGCCCTTTTTCTCGGGGACGGCCAGGGCGAGGTCGAGGAGGCGCTGCACGCCTTTGGGCAGCCCTTCCCTGTCTACGGGTATTTTCTTTTGCACGCAGGTGTCTACGATATCAACGAGGAAAGTAAGAAGGGCGCTGTCCCATTGCCCAAGGTCCGCTGCATCGAATGCGACCATCGCGGGCGGCGGGCTTATGGCAAGCGCTTCGGAGACTTTTGCTGCGGATGGGATATCCGGGCCGAGCCTCCAATCGCCTGACAGGCCGAGAACGAGAGAACCACCGGCCCGGTCGAGCCGCAATACCGGCCGGCCGGGCGAATCATCTTTAAGTGCACCGTGTTTACCAGCCATCATTCCATACCGGGACAGACCCGTTCCTGCCCTTTTCGCTCTTTTAACCTTCTCTGCTGGCTGTCCCTATCCCGCTGACATCCATCGCGTTCCGTCCTCTTCCTGCCATATTTCTTATATAGTGTCTCCCGAAATAAAAGGGAAGGGGCCATAAGTCACGCCTTCCGGGAAGGTGCGGATAAGCCTTCCTACCGCCGCCGGTAGGGAGAACGTTAGGAACATGACTCATGTGCAGGTGGGTTGGGCTATTGCTCCCGGAAACACCTGCCAAATAATCAGGTTGACACAAGCAATAAAAAAATAGTATTCCTGTGCGCGTCAGTGGAAGGAAGGAAGCAAGAAGCTTGACCGTGCGGTCAAGCCGGTATTATGTGGAGGAACCGGACATGCAAGAATTAGATACGCAAGAAGACATTCCTGTGTCAGTTTTGCAGAAGAACATGTACGCGAGGTACACGGGGCTGAGAACAATCTTCTGTGACGGAGAACAACGCTACGTTCCTATTTTGCGCGTGGGCATACAGTCCTTTGACCTGTCCTCTCCCGTGGAGCGCGACGAAGCGGAATTGACGAGGGACATGTGCGCAAAGGCCCTCGTGAACGTCGTCATTCTCAGGGAGTACGAAGTGCCCTGATCTTATCGCTCACTGTACCGCCCGCCAACGTTGTATCTCCGGGGCTCATATCCACTCGGCACTTTCGCTTGTGTCAGTTGACAACAACGCGGTTTATGATCATCTTCTCTATTGAGGTAAGCGGTTTGTGGTAACATCTCTTTAGAAAAAGCACCCAGACACAACCCCGCTCGTTGAGTACCAATTCCATCGAGTACTCCCGGTTACCCGTCGATTGCCTTATATACAACGAATCCCGATAAAGGAGGTATGACCCCAAAAGCTCGAAGCCCCGGCGGCTATAAACCGGCAGCGGCTTGCCGTGTGACCGCACCGGCGAGGAGGCTCGCGAACCGTTCTTAATGGCCCGGAATTGACTGTTCGGATGGCGGTTAGGTAAGTGAAAAATTGAAAAGGAGACAAACATCATGGCAATCAAAGATCCGAAAGAGGTTTTCGTGCTCTTGCTGAGCCACGTACGGGAAGGCACCGAACGCTCGGCAAAGATTTATAAAGAATTGAGCGAAATCGCCCAGGATGAGAATATAAGAGAAGTCCTGGACGCGAGGGGTTTTCTCTCCCAGAAGATACTCAGCACCCTTGACGAATGCTTCAAGATCATAGGGGAGAAACCCATGAAAACCAGCGGACGCCTTCAAGACGTCTTCATGGAGGACTTCCGCAAGGAGCTCGGTGAGATCCAGCACCCGCTGGCGAAGCGTCTGTTTGTCCTGGCAAAGGCGCAGCACCTGATCCACCTCCGCATCGGTGAATATACGGCCCTTATAGCGGCGGCCGACATGACGGGCAACTACGAGGTGGGCCTTCTGCTTGAGAGCTGTCTTGCGGACCAGCTTGTGATGGTCGAACGGGCACGGCGCGCCATCAGGCACATGCTGAAAAGCAAGGTGGCGGAGAAAATGGCGGCGAGGGCCGCATAGTCGCACTCTTGGCGAATAAGCTGTCCGAACAGTCAATTCCGGTCCTTTTGACACAGTGAACATCCTGTAAGGTACAGGGCGGCGATAAGAACTATGGTCGCAAGGAGACGTTGTGTCGATTTCACCGTCCTCCTCATCACCTTATTCGCAGCTTCCCTCTATGGTGCAGTGCACCGCCCGAAGAGCACTATAGCCTCATTGTCCGACGAAGCCGATAGCGCCATTTGACCTGTTTCTTTCTCGATAACCAGGCTCCAGCCCCTTCGCTCGACACCTTGCAAAAACAGCTTCCCATCCGCCTCGCGGACAGTGCCGATGGTAGTCTCATTCTTGTCTCCGGCCTGCCGGCCCCCTGTTGCAGTGACCTTATTGCCGGCAAGGTCAAGCTTGAAGAAGACCGGGAGGCCGATATCTTCCGGGCTGGTCGTTTCGCAGCCCTGGGAGCTGTCGCAGTCAAAGGCCTTCGTAAAGGCGCAGATGATCGGGGCCGACGTATCGAGGGCAGGGGCTGCCTGCGTCGCCGGACCGAACAGGAAGATTACCGTAGCGACCCCGAATAGCAGACACAACTTTTGAAAAGAAGCCATCTCTTACCTCCTCGTCTCTCGCCTTGGATTCTCGCGCATCATTTAACGGTATAGCCGCGGCCCTCCATGCACGCACCAAAGGCACGGTCGTAGCCTCCCCGCTCCTGACTGTACGCTGCGGCCTGCGCCTGCTGGGCGGATGCCTCCTGCTGTTTCTCACGGCGCATCCTTATCCCGCCTACGAGCCCGCCGCCCGCCGCACCTATTGCCGCACCCTTGCCCGCGCTGCCGGCTATGGCGCCCCCAGCTGCACCGAGGGCGGCGCCTCCCGCTGCTCCACGCAACGGGCTCGATTTCGACGCCGAAGTGGTCGCGGCCGGCCCTTGGGCCTGCATGGGATCAAAACCCGTCTGCTGTTTGGCCCAGGTATAGCATTGAAACTTGTCCTGCTCCATTTGGCTCTGGCCCTGACCCTTAGCAGGATATATGATCGGCTCCTGGCAAAGAGCACTCGTCGTGAATACCAAAATGAGAACAATTCCACCCAACGTTAAGTATCGGCCCATATGAATCCTCCTTTCGCCGCCATTCTATCTGCCCATGGCTGCATCGCAACGAATCGCAAGAACCGATCCACAGCCTCGTTCGGGCCGATGGGTTGGCTTACTTACATACCGGCAATATAATACCGATGCGTTTTAAGCGGAAGCGCCTGCAAGGGCATCATTCAGAGGATCTATTGGCCGAGATGCAGAAGCGCATTGCGCAATGGAGCGTCGGAGAGCTTTATCAGACCCTCGGCGGGGCGGTCCAGCTCCAGGATCAGAAAGATCGCGCCGCCGACCGACATGGCGCACAGTAGCAAGACTGCAACCACTGTCCCATTGGGAGGAGAGAACAAGCCGAAACTGGCAAAGATAACGGTGACCCAAAAGACCAGGATCACGAGGAACGGTGTAGGGACCGACGTCTCTCCCCGTTGTTCGAGGAGCAGCCACCGCGCTTCCTCCATCTCGCCGGCGATCTGTAACGCGCTTGACCGGAGCGAGCTTTGGGCATCGTTCCCGGGGGATAGTTCCAGGAGTTTGCCGCGTACGTCTTCGATGCCGGCCGGTTGGGTTCGGGGTACCATTTTGTCTTCCGGCCATACCCGATTGACGCCGGTGGCTACCGCGCGGCGCAGCAACTCGCGGGCTTCCGTCGTCTCCGGCCCGTATCGGGCAAGAATACGGTCGAGTATGGCGATTTTGGCCCCGGCTTGCGTAAGCTCTGTATTCATCACATCAAAGCTGCCCTTTGCGGAGCTGATCAGCAGCCCGAGGACAAGGGCGGCCAGCGTCGCGATCATGCCGGTACCCAGCTTCACTGCATCTTTCGACTCATTGCCCAGATGATGTTGGGGCAGGGAAAAACGAAGGAAGAAGCCGAGAAGCGTGCCGGCGAAGATGCACGCAAAAGCGATCAGAGAAATTGCGATAGGACTCACCATTCACCTTCCGTTATCGTCCCGTTTCAATACTGATGCCGGGCGTGAGGCGTGTCAACCCACGTGAGGCTAAAAGCGCGTGCCGGCGTTGACGGTCAGCGGAAATGGACATAGTAGATATACAGAGGTTTGCAATAATAGACTTTTTTTATAGGGCAAACCCGTTTCTCTTGTGTGTGGCCCTGTGCGCCCTGTTCATTTTCGCAGAGGAGATGGGTTTTCGGGCAAGGAGAGGCAAAGCCCGCGAAAAAAACAGCATCGGGGATGCGGATATCTCCCTGATATTGGGCGGCGTTATGACTCTGCTTGCCCTTATGCTCGGCTTCACCTTCAGCCTGTCCGAGAGCCGTTTCGAAATGCGGAGGCAACTGGTTGTAGATGAAGCAAACGCCATAGGCACGACGTACCTGAGGACGCGGACGGTGCCGGAGCCCGACGGCGCCGAAATGCGGGAATTGCTCCGCAAGTACGTAGCGCTTCGGGTTGAAGGGGCCACGTCCTCGACCATTACTTTAGACCTGAGTCAGATCATAGACCGGTCGAAGAAACTCCAGGACGCGCTCTGGGCCCGGGCTTCGGCCCTGGCAAGGCAGGACCAGAGCGCTGTTCGCGGTCTTTTGCTTCAGACCCTCAACCAGACGATAGATATCGGCACCGCGAGACTGGCCGCGTTCAAAAACCGGGTCCCCTTTTCCATTTACGCGGTGCTCTTTCTGATCTCGCTGATGGCCATGTGGCTTATTGGATACTATTTCAGGGTGCGGGGCGGCCGGCCGGGAATGCTTGCCATGGTGCTCGCCCTCCTGATAGCGTCGGTTATGTGGCTTATCATGGACCTTGACCAGCCCCAGCGGGGAATGATCAGGGCGAGCCAGGAAAGTCTCTACGATCTTTACGCGGATATGAATAAAGGTAACTAAAAGAGGCGGTATGACGGCCGGTTCCAACATTATTGAGGAGAGAGTATTATGAGTACCAATCGCAAAACTCAACGCACAGTTCTTCCCATCCCGGATCAGCCGTACACGGGCCTGACTACTTACGACGCCAAAGACCCTGACATCAAGTTCCCGCCTATCGAGCAACTGCGGCCGCCGGAAGGCGCGCCCAATGTCCTGATCATCATGTTGGATGATGTGGGGTTTGGTGCTTCCAGCGCTTTCGGTGGCCCCTGCCAAACGCCGAGCGCGGAGAAGCTGGCGGCAGGCGGCCTGAAGTACAACCGCTTCCACACTACGGCACTCTGCTCCCCCACGCGCCAGGCGCTCTTGACGGGGCGCAATCATCACACTGTCGGCATGGGCGGCATAACCGAGATCGCAGGCGGCGCGCCGGGCTACAGCTCGGTGCTGCCGAACACGTGCGCCCCGCTTGCGCGGACGCTGAAGCTCAACGGCTACTCCACGGCGCAGTTCGGCAAGTGTCACGAGGTACCGGTGTGGGAGACGAGCCCGGTCGGACCGTTCGACGCCTGGCCCACGGGCGGAGGCGGCTTCGAATACTTCTACGGGTTCATCGGCGGCGAGGCGAACCAGTGGTACCCGACGCTGTATGAGGGTACGACGCCGGTTGAGCTGAAGAAGACGCCCGAAGAAGGCTATCACTTCATGGAGGACATGACCGACAAGGCTATGACCTGGATTGCGCAGCAGAAGGCCCTTGCGCCCGACAAACCATTTTTCGCGTACTTTGTGCCCGGCGCAACCCATGCGCCTCACCACGTTCCCAGGGAATGGGCCGACAAATATAAGGGTAAGTTCGACCAGGGGTGGGACAAGCTGCGCGAAGAGACCTTTACGCGGCAGAAGAAGCTCGGCGTCATCCCGGCGGACTGCCGGCTCACCGCGCGTCACAAGGAGATCCCCGCGTGGGATGACATGCCCGAGCCACTCAAGCCCGTGTTGCGCCGCCAGATGGAAGTATATGCGGGCTTCCTCGAATATACCGATTACCATATCGGCCGCCTCATAGACGGCCTGGACAAGCTGGGTGTCCTCGACGACACGCTTATCTATTACATCATCGGCGACAACGGCGCTTCCGCCGAAGGCACAATCAATGGAACGTTCAACGAGATGCTCAACTTCAACGGCATGTCCTCGGTCGAGACACCGGAGTTCCTCAACGCCCGGATCGACAAGTTAGGCGGGCCGGAGTCCTATAATCACTACGCTGTCGGCTGGGCGCACGCCATGGACACACCCTACCAGTGGACCAAACAAGTCGCCTCCCATTGGGGCGGAACGCGCAACGGCACCATTGTCCACTGGCCGAAGGGCATAAAGGCGAAGGGCGAGATGCGGCGGCAGTTCCACCATGTTATCGATGTGGCGCCGACGATCCTCGAGGCGGCAGGACTTCCCGAGCCGATCTCGGTGAACGGCGTACAGCAGCGGCCCATCGAGGGTGTGAGCATGCTTTACTCCTTCAACGACGCAAAAGCCCCAGAGCGGCACGAGACGCAGTACTTCGAGATGTTCGGCAACCGCGGCATCTACCACAAGGGCTGGACTGCGGCGACGCGGCACAAGACGCCCTGGCTCCTTATCGGCGAGAAGACCCCTGCCTTCGACGACGACGTCTGGGAGTTATACGACACGGAAAAGGACTGGACCCAGGCCAACGACCTATGCAGGCAAATGCCGGAGAGGCTTCACGAGCTACAGCGCCTCTGGCTCATCGAGGCGGTCAAGTACAACGTGTTGCCGCTCGACGACGACCTCGCGAAGCGCATGAACCCGGACACGGCCGGCAGGCCGACGCTCATAAAGGGGAAGACTCAGATTCTCTTTGGCGGCATGGGGCGCCTGTCGGAGAACTGTGTCCTCAACATCAAGAATAAATCCCATGCGGTCACCGCCCAGATCGACGTGCCGGCCTCCGGTGCCGAGGGCGTGATCGTCGCCCAGGGCGCGAACATCGGCGGCTGGAGTCTTTACGCCAAGGGCGGCAAGCTCAAGTACTGCTACAACCTGGGAGGCGTCCAACGCTTCTACGTAGAGGCCGCGAACCCTATCCCGGCGGGCGAGCACCAGGTGCGCATGGAGTTTGCCTACGCCGGCGGCGGGCTGGGCAAGGGCGGCAAGGTGACCCTTTATATCGACGGCAAAAAGGCCGGTGAAGGGGACATACCCGGGACGCTGGCCATGATTTTCTCTGCCGACGACGGCTGCGACGTGGGTGAGGACTCGGGCTCTCCTGTCTCCGATGACTACGGCCCGGTGGGCAACGCCTTCAAGGGTCGCGTCAGGGGGGTGGAGATCGCAATTGCCGATGCCGCCGAGAACGCGGACCACCTGGTCTCGCCCGTGGAGGCCATCCGCATTGCGATGGCGCGGCAGTAGATAACGCAAGGAAGCATGATGAGAGGCGAGCGGGGCGACCCGGCAGAGAACCCGGATGCGATTACCCCCGGAGAGTACACGTTCCTCATAGTCTGGGTGGCCTGCCTGGTGTTTCTCTATGTCGCCGGGGGGTTTTTCGCGGTCGAGATGCTCAGACACTATGCAACGGAATCGGCCAGGTCGCGGCAAGCTAAAATTGAGTCTCCGTCCGTTGATTTGAACGCTGAAGGAGCCGATCTCAGGGTCCCGTCCGGAATGAAGCCGGTCGATGTGCTTGTGGGAGGAAGCGTTAACCGTGTAGGAGACTTTGACCTGAAGCAGGCCGGCTGGACAGTAGACTTCGACCTCTGGTTTACCTGGCATGGCGATGAGATCGATCCGGGCAAGAGCTTCCGCGTTGTGAACGGCCGGACCCTGCGGCGGGAGGAAGGGGAGAGCTACAAAAGCGGTACGGAGCACTACGCCGAGTATCACGTGCTGGCGCGCATGACGATACCTTTCGAGGGTTTGCGGTTCCCTTTCGGCGAGGAGGGACTATTCGTACAGGTGGAGGATGCTGTTCATGGGGCAGACACGCTCCGGTACGTGACCGACAAGCGGGACAGCGGGGTCTCTAGTGAAGCAATACCTCCCGGCATCGGGCTTGCCAATTTTCTCGCACTGACCAAGATCGGCAGCCACAGGTCCGGACGGGGCGAGCCCAACCCTGCGGGCGGCAAGAGTGAGGTCCGCTCCCAGTTCATATTGGCCATGCTGGTCGTGCCCGAAGGCTGGGGCATCTACCAGAAAATGTTCCAGGCGCTCTTCGCGTCCGTGGCCGTCGCCCTGATCGCCCTTTTTATCAAGCCCACTTATGTCGACAGCCGCTTCGGGCTTCCCGTAGGGGGTTTCTTCGCCAGCGTGTCCAACAACATCTACGTCGGCACGCTCCTGCCCCATGCGGACAAGCTCACACTTACGGACATGGTCAACAGGGCGAGCCTGCTCACCATATTTTTCGTTCTTGCCGAGTCGGTGATCTCCCTTTACATCTTCGACGCCATGCGCCGCGAGCGGCTGTCCCGTATGCTCGACCGCGTCTCCTTCGCCCTGTTTTTCGTCGGGTACGCGGCTGTCAACATGGCCTTGCCCATTGCCGCGAGGCCGCTATGAAAAAGCGCGCGAGTGTGCGTGAGACTTTTGAAAAAGGAGGAAAATCGTTATGGCCGACAAACAACCGAACATTCTAATCCTATGGGGAGACGACATCGGCTGGTGGAACATCACTTACAACAGCCGTGGGATGATGGGCTACCGGACGCCCAACATAGACCGCGTCGCCAATGAAGGGGCGGCCTTCACCGACTGGTACGGGCAGCAGAGCTGCGACTGCGGGACGGGCCGCGTTCATCACCGGTCAGAACCCCATCCGCACGGGTCTGACCAAGGTCGGCATGCCTGGCGCCACGGTCGGACTTCAGCCGGAAGACCCTACCATCGCCGAAATGCTCAAGCCGCTCGGATACGTCACAGGCCAGTTCGGCAAGAACCATTTGGGCGACAGGGATGAATTCCTGCCTACCGTTCACGGCTTCGACGAATTCTTCGGCAACCTCTATCACCTGAACGCCGAGGAAGAACCCGAGCTGCCCGATTACCCGAAGGACCCTGCGTTCAAGAAAATGTTCGGGCCCCGGGGCGTGCTCCACTCCAAGTCCGACGGTAAGGGCGGGCAGACGGTCGTGGACACGGGCCCCCTCACGAAGAAGCGTATGGAAACGATCGACGAGGAGATCACGTCGGCGGCCCTCGACTGGATGGAAAAGCAGGCCAAAGCCGGGAAGCCGTTCTTCCTCTGGTACAACTCGACGGCCATGCACTTCAGGACCCACGTCGCAGACAAGAACCGGGGCAAGAGCGGACAGGACGAGTACAGCGACCGCATGGTCGTCCACGACGAACAGATCGGCCAGATGCTCGACAAGCTCGACGAGCTGGGCATCGCCGGCAACACTATCGTCATGTACTCCACCGACAACGGCCCGGAGAACGACACCTGGCCTGACGGCGCCAATACCCCGTTCCGCGGCCAGAAGAATTCCAACTGGGAAGGCGGCTGGCGCGTCCCGTGTTTCATCCGATGGCCGGGAAAGATCAAGGCGGGATCGGTCCTGAACGGCATCTGCTCGCACCAGGACATGCTGTCCACGCTCGCGGCCGCCGCCGGCGATCCGGACGTGAATCAAAAGCTCCTGAAGGGCTGCAAGGTCGGGGGCAAGACTTTCAAGGTACATATCGACGGGTTCAACCTGCTGCCTTACCTGACCGGCGAGGAGAAGGACAGCCCGAGAAACTTCGTCGTCTATTTCAGCGACGACGGCGACCTTATCGCCGTGCGGGTCGGCGACTATAAATTCAATTTGATGGAGCAACGGGCCAACACGATGGACCAGTGGGCGGAGCCGTTCGTCAAGCTCCGGGTGCCGCATATAATAAACCTCCGCCGCGACCCGTTCGAGCGGGCCATCTTTAATTCGAACACTTACTGGGACTGGCTGGTCGATCACATACCTCAGATGTACTTGATGCAGGCGGTGGTGGCAGGGCAGGTCGAGGACTTCAAGAAATTCCCGCCCCGGCAGAAACCTGCATCGTTTAATCTGGACGCGGTGATGGCGCAGGTGGAGACGCCCCACGATTAAATGGCCGCGTTCGGCGCCGGAGAGAACCAATGACCCAGGTTAATACTCCAAAGGCGTTTCACGTCATGGCCAAGCCGACGGGCTCGGCCTGCAACCTGGACTGTAGCTACTGCTTCTTCCTTAAGAAAGAGCGGCTTTATCCCGGCAGCAATTTCCGGATGGCCGATGATGTCCATGAGGCATATATCAGGCAGCTTTTTGAGGCCCATCAAGTCCCGCAAGTAACGGTCGCCTGGCAGGGAGGCGAGCCGACCTTGATGGGCCTCGATTTCTTCCGCCGGTCGGTCGAGCTTCAAAAAAAGTATCGGAGACCGGGCACGACGATCGAGAACACGTTCCAGACGAACGGCATCCTGCTCGATGATGAGTGGTGCAGTTTCTTTCATGAAAACAGGTTCCTTATCGGCCTGAGCATGGACGGTCCGAAGGAGCTTCACGACGCCTACCGTAAGGATAAGGGAGGCCACGGGACCTTCGACCGGGTCATGAAGGCGGCGAGGCTGCTGCAGAAACACAAGGTCGATTTCAACATCCTCTGTACGGTCAATGCCAGAAACGCCGGCCACCCGCTTTCGGTCTATAGTTTTTTCCGAGACGAGCTAAACGCGCATTACATCCAGTTTATCCCTATAGTGGAGAGGGTCGATGAAAACAGCCGGCAGGGAGGGAACGAGGTCACGGACCGATCCGTTCGACCGGACCAATTCGGCAATTTCTTAATAGAGATCTTCGATGAATGGATCACGAGAGACGTCGGTCGGACGTTTGTATTGAATATCGATGGGGCGCTGGCGGGTTGGCTCGGTATAGCGGGTACCGTCTGCATCTTCGGGCCGGCCTGCGGCCTGGGGATGGCGCTGGAGCACAACGGCGACCTCTACTGTTGCGATCATTTCGTGGAGCCGGCGCACCTCTTGGGAAACATCCTCGCAACCCCCATGATCGAGCTCGCGTCCTCGGAAAACCAACGGAGATTCGGTCAGGACAAGAAAGATAAGTTACCCCGCCATTGCCGGGAATGCGACGTCCTCTTCGCCTGCAACGGTGAGTGTCCCAGGAACCGCTTCATCGAGACCCCCGATGGCGAGCGCGGGCTCAATTACCTCTGCGCGGGGTACAAGGCCTTTTTCAAGCACGCCGACCATCCCATGACGATCATGGCGAACCTCATCCGCGAGGGTCGCCCCGCCGGCGAGATCATGCGGCCGCACGGCGCGCCGGGAATGATGCCGGCGGCGGGAGGGGCCAGGGCAGGCCGCAACGATCCTTGTCCATGCGGGAGCGGAAAGAAATTCAAACGCTGTCACGGATAGAAGCTGTTCGCAATCCGATCGGGGTGGAGTGAGGAGATAAACAGAGTGTCAGCATGGAGGATATAATTGCGAGAATTTTCGATAACATGGCGGACCGGGTAACCGGACCTATGAAATTCAGGCTGATCTTCCAGCCGCTCATGGCTGCCATCTTCGCCGTGCGTTCCGGACTAAAGACGCGAGAGAAGGCAAGCCTGCCTATTTTTGGGGACTTTTTACCGAGCCGGATAAGCGGCGGGAAATGTTACGGGATGGCTGGAAATCGGTGGGGAGGGTCTTCATTCTTGCGGTTATTATGGATATCGTTTTTCAGTTGATCGTTTTTCGATGGGTCTATCCGGGTCGAAGCGCTTATCGTGGCCATGGTCCTTGCTATTGTGCCGTACATACTGATTCGAGGTCCCGTGAACAGGATAGCGCGGCATGGGTAACAAGACTCAAGTCGTGATTGGAGGCATATAGAGGATGGAAAAGGAGGAGCGCAAGCTCGGCGACAAGCTTGCCGTAGAGCGGACGCTTTTCGCCGCCGACCGTTCGCTCCTCGCCTGGGTGCGGACGGCGGTTTCCTTGATCAGCTTCGGGTTCACCATGTTCAAGTTCCTCCAGTACATAAGGGGACTGGAGCAGGTCCCGGCCCTGATGCACTCTCACTCTCCGAGAAACATCGGGCTCTTTCTACTCCTGATCGGGACGATCTCCCTGCTTATGGCCATGCTCGAATACGCCGCGACTGTCAGGAGATTGACCGGAGAGGGGGGCGGCAAGATTATGCTGAGACCGAGTTTTCTGGCCGCCTCAGCGACGTTCTTGCTAGGGTTGACGCTCACTGTCGCTATCGCACTCAGGATACAACTGATATAAGGCCCGTAATGGCCTCGCGGGATAGAAGGAGAGGCAGCAGCCGGGGGCTTTACAGCTTGTCGCTAAGTGCTTACATACTTTAATGGGCGTCGGTTTTTACCCAAGGTTTTATAAAGACACGTTTTTGCAAGCAAGTGACGTTCCTTTCCAAAAGGACGTTGCGAGCGACAGGGAGTTCAAATATCCGGGAACAGAGGCAAAAGCTCCCTGGACTTCACGGAAGCAAAAGAGGTAGGAAGGATGAGAACATTTATCGTGATCGTGGCATTGGCAATGAGCTTGGCGCTGGCTGCGCCTTTAATCGCCCAGTCGACGGATTACAGCAAGATGTCGACCGACCAGTTGTACCAGTTGAAGCAAGACCCGGCCAACAAAAATAACATGAACCTCCAATCGGAGTGGCTGAAACGGGCGTCCAATATGTCGTCCCAGGACCTGAAGAAGTATGATGTGCCGTACACTCACGATGAGGTCCAGCAGATGTATAAGCAGCAATCGTCGCCCAGTACACCCGGCAGTTAGCGGGTGAACGACCCTCCACGGGGGGGCTAACCGATGCCACAAGAGGGGGACAGTTTCGCTTCTGTCCCCCTCGCCCCTATCCGAGGCGGAGCCGGCATAACCCTTGTATCTCCATAAGGGGCTTATTATTTCTTCTCGCCGTGGGCCTCATCCAAAAAAGTCTTGATTCTCTCCGCCCAGTATTTGAAGGCCTCTTTTGCTGATCCCAGTTTTGAAAACCTTTTGAAGTATCCCGCAGTCTGTTGGTCTTTAGCAACAGCTATTACCTCATTGGTCATCGAGTCGAAGGCCATGAATTCCGCGCTCGTTGCGCCCGAACCGCTTCAGGAACCGGTGGTACCCCTCTTGATAATACTGATGCCGATCCCTGCGGGAAGTACGGAGGAGACGGCGCCGACAACGGGCTTACTCTTCTTCACTCCCGTGAGTGCGACGCTGAGCCTTGCCACGTCGGGTCCCGGCTCCGCAACGATGGGATGCTTCTCCTTCAACACATTGACGAGCTCCGTGTTGAATGCGTCCGTCAGCTCCTTCATCTTCTCGCCATCGATGCCCTTGTCTTCCGAATCGGGTGCATAATAGAAGATCACGCTATCAATCATAAGCTTGTTGTACTTTGCAAAGTTGACTCCCGGCCTGAGCCAGCGCTCGTCGACCCCGCCCTTGGGCCCCGGTCCCAGGTCCTTGTAATAGCCGTCAAGGAACCCCGACTGTTTCGGCGCCGAGGCGCACCCTGCGAATGAGGCAAACAGTAACCCGATTACGACCACCGTACATATCTTCGCTGGCGATGATCTCGCCGGGTTTTTCACTTTGTAAATCTAGTGACTGTCACGGTTGAAGGGGAAGAGGCAGACCGCGCCTGCATGGCAGGCGTCAACGGTCTTCACCTGGTTGGCGAGGGGCTTCTTCGTTTCGATAATATCGGTTCTTACATGCTAAAACGTAAACGCGAAGCCTATTACAGGACCCTGCATGGTAAGTTTTGCGTTGCCGATACCTCCGGTGGGACTATAGTCGATATACAGATAGCGATAACCCGCCAGTATTGTCGAGCGCGGGGATATATCGTAGCCGAGTCCACCCACGCCGTTCCAAGTAATGTGCGATGAGTTGCTCGAGACGCCGAAGCCCGCCGCGTCACCCCTCAGATTGACGAATAAGCTCTGGGCAAGATACGCCTTCATGCGGAGCCCCACCATCGGATCGATGATGTTACCGTAGGAAGTGTCCCTGATGCCGACACCAAATTGCGGAAGGCTCAGGAAAATATGGTTCTGCAGATACCAGTACCTGCCGCCTGCCAGCACATCGACGTAGGCAGACCCCGGTGTTCCGGCAGGCCCCAGTTCCGCCATCCGGTAAAACCCGCCGAATTCCGTTATCAGGACCTGGGTATTGTCACGGACACCCGCTTCGAGGACGGACGGCCCGCCCTGGACGATGTCTCCCGGGAGCGGCCTGCTTAAGCTTGCGGTCGGCGTGAGCTTCAGGTAGTTCTCTTGAAAAAGGATGCCCCATTGGCCTTTTCTGGCCTCGACCTGCACTTCGCCCCCGAAATCGAGGTTCTGCAGGATGTCGTTGAAGGGCACCGAGACGTGGGCGGTACGGTCTCTCACTGAGATATCGCCTGAGATACCCACCAGCCAGGCATAGGGGATGATCGTGAATTCCCACTTGTCACTTGGCGCCTGCTGGGGGGTTGCCGGCCTTGAAGGAGGAGGTGTGCTACTTAACTGAGCATAAAAGGGCATGCTGCTTTCCAGGCTGACTGCGTCACCGGGTTTCTGAACACCAGTGTTGAAATTATTCGCCAGACAAGGAATGGCGCATGGAAGAGATAAGGATATTGCCAGCGCCGCTAGGGCACTCACATGGCTGAAACCTCTAGGTTTTTTCAAAGTCGCCTCCAGACAAGTATTTGTATGCCTTTGATAATTGAAGTCTCGGGGCACTTCTGTAGCTCCGTTTGGTTGCCTTACTCTTCTGGTTTTCTATGGTTAATAAATCTGCGGGGTCGTGCTCGCCTGAAAGCGACTTGCTCGTACTTTCATGGAGTTCGGTCGGTCTTGCTACTGTTTATATTGTGCCTACGCGGCCTTATTCTGTCAACAGAAAAGCAGGACACCTAACCGCAAAATGATTGCACGGTTTCAATACCTGGACGAAAGGGCATTTGCGACCACCGGACATCAGAACATTTATGAAGATGGATTCGCGCTCCCAAAAATTAACGTTCCCTCCGGATTCCTTCTTTTCTTCAGCTCCCTAATGGATGCATGACTTGCGTGCAGGCTCCGCTACCACAGACCGGCCTTCTTCAATTCATCGTAGGTTGCTGCGAGGTAGCTGCTGTTCCAATACGCCCTATGGGATAGCGCCTCGGCCAATTGCCGGGCTTGGTCGGCGCGGGCACCGAAAACGATCACGCGGGTCCCATGGTCCGTGTAAGGCAACCGGCCGTCGTTGTTGGCCGCTTCTATCTCGTCGGCCCTGAGATTGATTGCCCCCGGCACAGAACCGGCCGCGAATTCCTCCTTGCTCCTTGCGTCTATGAGGACTGCGGTTTTATCCAGAAGATAGATCCGCTTGAACCCTGAGATTGTGCTTTCGGCCTGATTACCGAGGGCACGCCACACGGGCAGACCATCCTGGTACTTCTTGATATTCGTGCAGCCCTTCCTGTAGAGGCTTTCGGCGACGCGAAGGGTCTTGTGGCAGTACGGTCCGTTGCAATACAGAACAACGCCGCCGGCGCCGCCCGCACAGAGTCTGTTCATACGGTCCACTTCCGTTTCGAAGATATTTGTGCTGCCGGGTATATGGGAAACGGCGTATTCCTTTTCCGGTCGTACATCGATAACGGAGATATTTCCCTCAAAGAGAATCTGCTTCACCTCATTCGTAGATATTTCGGTTCCAGGCGTACCTGCCTTTTGTTGTGCCTCGGCGGCCGGCAGGCCCCCGAAAACCCCTAAGCAAGAGACGACCACTGCTAAAAGGGGCAGCCAACTGTTGTTCTTCATTCTTGATTCTCCTTAAGTGGGTTGGGGTAACCCGACCGCGATCAACAGTGCGGGCCATGATTGCTGGGTCTGCCACGAGATTACCTGAGGTGCTGCGTCCCTTGCTTCGGCGGGCGTAGGCGATCAGTCTCTCTCGGTCTTACCCGTATCGCTAATTTTACGCGATGTCTTTCTAACAATCCAGACCCAACTCGCAATTTTCCAGGGTCGCGTACTTCGGCCGTAGCCGATGTTGTGCCCCAGGTGTGCCACTCGTACAATATAGAGTCGATAAAGGTGGGCGACAGGGTCCGCGAGAAGCATAGCCTCCCCTTTCTAAACCCTTGAGCGGATGGCCGCTTACAACAAGGGGGAAAGGATAGACCGCCTGCCTTGCAACCCGAATATCGCGGTCAACTGCACCTGGATCGTCCTGTTCAAGACGCCTTAAACCCGCACGTCGACCGACGCCGGACCTTGAAACAATCGGTTTTCCAGCACCCGTTTGTTAATAACCCGTTAATAACGCATAAGCCGCCCTGTTTTCTATTAAGGCAGGGGAGCGCGCTCCGACAACCTCTCTAGTGCAACCATGAAGAAAGCACCGTCTCACAAATCCGTTATAGGAGCCAGACAATGACACTGCGGGGAAAGCTTACCGTAAATGCAGTCGTTACCGTGGCCGCTGTCCTTGTGGTCGGCATTGCCAGCCTTGTCGGCTTCTATCACGTCAAGGGCAAGGTCCGGGACGTCACCGACAGCTCAACGCCCTACCAGCTCAAGACCCTCGAATTCACCAAAGTCCTTCAGGAGCACGCGGCAGCGTTGCGTGCAGCCGGGAACGCCCACGGACAGGAAGAGCTTGCGGGAAAAGAGCGGGAGCTTGGACGGACCCTGGGCGGGCTGCGGGGCCTCACGTCCGAGATAGGGGAGATCAACAGGACGGCGGGCACCGGCGAGATGGACCGCACCGTCAATGATGTGGACGGGCTTACCAGGGAGATCGTCTCTTCCGCAAACGAGCGGGTCCGGGCCGAGGAGCGGGCGGAAGTGGTGGTGAAGGAGGCAAAGGCAAGGCTACGCACGCTTGCGGAAAACCGCGCGGCGCTCCAGGAGTCTCTCAAGGCACTTCAGGACACGGCCGTCTCCAGCCTTATGCGGTCCAGCTCGAAGACCAAACTGATGACCGGGGCCTTCCGGTCCCTTCAGCGCATGAAAGACGTATTCGAAGAGCTGCGCCTTGTTTTTGCGGACCTCGACAAAACGTCGAGCAGCGAGGAGCTTCTTGTATCGCGTGGGCGGCTCACCTTCCTGCTCCACGAGATTGAGAGTGCGTCCCAGGACTTCAAATCCGTTGCGGAATCAATAGGCTCGATGGAAGAGCGGCTTTTGGGGAAACGCGGCCTCCTTTCCCTCAAGGCCGACCTGATCTCCGGCCGCGCAGACGCGCAAACGGCCCGCGCCCTCGCCGATACGCGCAAGGATTGCAGCGCCCTGATGGACCGGACGGCCCGCCTGATCGTTGAGAGCGGCGAGGACGCAACGTTCGCCTTCTACGCGGAGAACAGCAGCCTTGAAGAGCAGCTCAAAAACTCGGACAGCGTCAATGCCGTAATGCTCCTCAACACCCGCATGGCTACCCTGATGGATGCGATCGGGTATGCAGTCCAAAGCCTCTTCACTGAAGCGCGTGAGAGCCGGATAGAGGAAATGCAGGCCGCGATGGCAAAGCTCTTCGATTCCGCGAAAAAGACTAAGGGCCGCATCGAGACGATCCTGAAGGCCGAAGGCCGTAAGGCGGAGCTGGCGCTCATAGGGGAGACGGCTGCGGAGCTCGACCGCGTAGAAGAGCTTGTCATGAAACGGGGCGGCATGGTGGAGGCGCTCAAGGCGGCGGCGGCAACGAGGACGCGTTCGGCAGAGCTTGGCGAACGGCTTTCCCGCATGGTTGCCGCCCATAAGGTGATGAGCGCACGGAGCCTGTCGGACGCCCAGGGCGAGCAGCAGCGCTCCGTGGCTGCGGTCAATTTCGTCGTCAAAGCGGCCACTGTCCTGCTGCTCGCCGCTGTCGCACTCGTCCTTGCCCTGGCCATCGGTCTCGTAAGCCCTATCGCCAGGTCGATCATGGTCCTCGTCAAAGACCTGGAGGCGGCAAAGGAGCAGGCAGAGAGCGCCAGCCGCACGAAATCCCAGTTCCTTGCGAACATGAGCCATGAGATCAGGACCCCGATGAACGGCGTTATCGGCCTCCTCGAGCTTTTGAAGGCCGAAAGCCTGACCGAGAAGCAGAGGAATTACGTCAATATGGCCTTCTCTTCCGGCGTCGCGCTGCTCAACGTTATCAACGACGTGCTCGATTTCTCGAAGATAGAGGCCGGCCGGCTGGAGCTGAACCCGGAAGAATTCGACGTCCACGAATCCGTCGAAGAGGCAGTCGGCTTTTTCGCGGAAGCTGCGCAGGCCAAGAAGATCGAAATCCTTTGCCACATCCTGCCCGGGACCCCCCGAAGGGTGAAGGGCGACATGGTGCGCATCAGGCAGATCCTGATCAACCTCATAGGCAACGCGGTGAAGTTCACGCACTCAGGGGAGATCGCAGTCGAGTGCGCGCCCGCCCGTGAAGAGGGCGATTGGCTGCCGCTCCGCTTCGAGGTGCGCGATACGGGCATCGGGATATCGCCGGAGGCGAGGTCGAGGATTTTCGATTCCTTTTCGCAGGCCGATGCATCGACCACGAGGCGGTTCGGAGGGACGGGCCTGGGCCTCAGCATCGCAAAACAGCTCGTCCATATGATGGGCGGGGAGATAGGCGTGGAGAGCGAGATGGGGGTTGGATCGACCTTCCGTTTTACGGTGCGTGTCGAGAAAGTTTCCGAATACTCAGGCGACGGGGAGAGGGCAACGATGGGATCGTGCGAGAGCTTGAGAGGCCTCAGGGTACTCGTCGTAGACGATAATGCGACCAACCGCAAAATCCTGGAAGAGATGCTCAACGCCTGGGGGTTTTGCCCCACCAGCGCAGCAGGCGGGGCCGAAGCGCTCGCTGCGCTCAAGGCTGCGGCTGCTGCAGGCGCCGCCTTTCATCTCGCGGTGCTCGATATGATGATGCCCGGTATGGACGGGATCGAGCTGGCGCAGGCCATAAACGCCGCACAAGACATTCCCCGGCTCCCCCTCGTCATGCTCACTTCGATGGACGGAAAAGGGGAATCGGACTCATGCCGGGAGGCCGGCTTCGCCCTGCGCCTCGTAAAGCCTGTCCGCCAGTCCCAACTGCTCAACGGCATCGAATCGATAATGGGCCTGAGGCACGGCACAGACGTCCATGCGGCCGCACCCGGCGGGCCCGCGCTGCCGGGCGGCCTACTCGTGCTGCTTGTCGAGGACTACCAGGTAAACCAGAAGGTCGGGAGCGCCATGTTGGAATACCTCGGCTGTTCCGTAGACGTTGCCGAAAACGGCAGGATCGCCGTCGATTTCCACGGCCGGAAGACCTACGACCTGATCCTGATGGACTGCCAGATGCCTGAGATGGACGGATACGAGGCTACCCGGGTTATCAGGGAGATCGAGGCGGGCACGGGCGGCAGCGGCAGGCGCACGCCGATCGTGGCGCTGACCGCCCACGCGATGGAGGGCGACAGGGAAAGGTCGATCGCGGCAGGCATGGACGACCACCTCAGCAAACCCTTCACGCTCGACCAGCTAAAGACCATGCTGGCAGCCCACGTCGCTGCCGGCAGGGCCGCACCGCTTTCCGTCGTGGAAAATACGCCGGCAGAAGGAGGCAGCGGTGCACAAAACGGGACAGCGGCAGCGGTGCAAAGCGTGGACCCGGTCAGCCAGGTTATCGACCCCGCTGCACTCAACAGAATAAGAGAAATCGACCCCGACGGGCGCGATGGACTGGCCCGCACGGTCATCACGTGCTACCTGACCGATTCGCCGAAGACGATAGAGTGCTTGCGGGAGGCGGTGGAGACAGGCGACGGGGTCGAGATCCAGAAGCTGGCCCACGGCTTCAAATCTTCGAGCGCCAACGTGGGCGCCTCGAACCTTGCGGCGTACTGTAAAGAGATGGAAAAGACCGGCAAGTCTAACCTCCTCGACCGGAGCCCGGCGCTGCTGCTTTCCATCGAGAACGAATTCGCACGCGCCAGGTCCGCGCTGGAAGCGCAGCTATGAATGACCCTATTGCTGTAAAGGAGACAACGATCATGAACGACACGGACGGCAGCCGGAAAGCCTGCGTACTGGTGGCCGATGACGATCCGATGCTGCGGCTTCTTTCCGTCAAGACCCTCGAAAAGGCGGGGTTTGCGGTCGTGGAGGCGGAGAACGGAGAGCAGGTCGTGACTGCCTTCGACAGACTGAAGCCCGACATCGTGATGCTCGACGTCATGATGCCCGTCATGGACGGCTTTGCGGCCTGCGCCGAGATACGCAAAAACCCGGAAGGGCAGCTCACGCCCATCCTCATGGTTACGGGCCTTGACGACGTCGACTCGATAAACCGTGCCTACGAAGCGGGCGCTACGGACTTCATGACGAAGCCCATCAACTGGCCGATCCTCGGCCACCGCGTCAAGTACATGCTGCGCGCAAGCGGGTCGATTGCGGCCCTGCGCGACAGCGAGGAGCGGTATGCCCTTGCCTCCATGGGGGCGAACGACGGCCTCTGGGACTGGGACCTGAAAGAGAACACCTGCCATTTTTCCGAGCGGTGGAAGGGCATGTCGGGATATGCCGACGACGAGATAGGAGACTCCCCGGACGAATGGCTGACGAGGATCCATGCCGACGACGCAGGCCGCGTCAGGCTCGACCTGGACGCGCACATCGAAGGCGCCAGCCGCCACTTCGAGAGCGAGTACAGGTTCCTGCACAAGGATGGGACCTACCGGTGGATGTTGAGCCGGGGCATCGCGGTCCGGGACGCCGGCAATGCGGCCTACAGGATGGCCGGCTCGCAAACCGACATAACGGAAAGCAAAAGGATCGCGGAGCAGCTTCAGCACGACGCCTTTTACGACCCGCTTACGAAACTCCCGAACCGCGCCCTTTTTATGGACCGGCTGGGGCACGCGGTCACACGGGGCAAGCGGCTCAAGAACTACAACTTTGCCGTACTTTTTCTGGACCTCGACCGGTTCAAGCTGATTAACGACAGCCTCGGCCATTCGGTGGGGGACAATCTTCTTATCCAGACAGCCGAAAGGATCGTCCGCTTCATTCGCCCGTCCGATACGGTAGCGAGGCTGGGGGGCGACGAGTTCGTCATCCTCCTTGAAGACATAAGGGAAGTGGCCTGCACGACCTTTGTCGCGGAAAGGATCAAGAGGCTTTTCGCCGAGCCGTTCCTTCTGGACGGGCGGGAGGTCTTTACGACCGCCAGCATCGGAATCGCGGTAAGCTCGGGCGCATACGAAAGGCCCGAGGAAATGCTGCGCGATGCCGATATCGCCATGTACAGGGCAAAGGCGGATGAGCGGGGCGGCTTCGTCATGTTCGACCCGTCCATGCAAAAGGCTACGGCCGAGCTGATGAGGCTGGAGAACGACCTCCGCCACGCCCTGGAGCACAGCGAGTTCTGCATGTTCTACCAGCCGATTATCGAGCTCGAGACGAACCGGCTCGTCTCACTGGAGGCGCTTATCCGCTGGCAGCATCCCACCCGCGGGCTGGTAAGCCCGGGCACCTTCATCCCTCTTGCCGAAGAAACGGGCCTCATCATCCCCATCGGGGAATGGGCGCTCTACGACGTCTGCCGGCAGATGCGCATGTGGCACGAGCAGGGGGCAGACATGAGGGTGGCGGTCAACCTCTCGACCCGCCAGTTGAGAGATAGGAATTTCCCGGCCCTCCTTCAGCGGATACTCGACGAGACAAAGGCGGACCCGGCCAACCTCGATCTGGAAATCACCGAAAGCGCTGTCATCAGCGACTGGGATTCCGTTGTGACGACGCTCGGGACTTTGCAGGGGCTCGGGGTGCATCTTTGCCTGGACGACTTCGGTACCGGCTATTCTTCCTTAAGCTACCTCCACCGCCTTCCGGTAAACAAGCTGAAGATAGACCGATCTTTCCTGCAGAAGATGGAGTCGAGCCCCGAGCACTCGGGCATCATCCGGGCGATCCTGGACCTCGCAGGCACACTCAAGATGGAAGTGGTGGCGGAGGGCATAGAGACGCACGGACAGGCTCGCGCGGCTGAAAGAGATGAAGTGCAGGCTCGGCCAGGGGTTCCTCTTCTCCAGGCCGCAGGATGTGGAGAGCGTGGCCGCCCTTCTGCCGTTATCGAAGAAGACTGGAGACATGTGCGTTAATTACTGACGAAGACCGTTAGTTTCCGCCGCATTAACCGATTATTCATCGCAGTCTCATCCTCCATTAACCGGCCCATTGTACTCTCTACACATATAGGTATTGAATGGACCGAATCAGGAGGGAAGATTGAACGAGTCCGGGCCGCCCAAAATTTTTAAATTACCGCCGCCGAACGACTTGTTGCCAAGGAGACTGTCGGTTGCCGCGACCGGCGCCGTCGAGAACGTATTGCGCTTGCGCCGGCTGGACAGGATCTACGGCCAGATCGGCAGCAAGGGCGAGGTCAAAAGCTTCATCGACGAAACACTGGAAAGACTGAAAATAAGGTACGACGTGTGCGAGGTCGATCTGTCCTCCGTGCCTGATACGGGCCCCCTCGTCGTTGTCGCAAACCACCCTTTCGGCGGGATAGAGGGGTTGATACTCATCTCCCTTCTGTCGCGCGTGCGCCCCGATGTTAAGATCATGGCAAATTATCTGCTCGGCAGGATACCCGAGCTGGCCGGCGTGCTGCTTCCCGTAGACCCCTTCGGGTCGCGGCATGCGGTGATTAAGAACATGGGGGCGCTCCGGGAGGCTTTCAGGTGGCTCGGGGAAGGCCATCTCCTTGCGGTCTTTCCGGCCGGCTCCGTATCCCATATCAACTTACGGCAGAGAAGGATCGTTGACCCGGAGTGGAACGCGGGGATCGCGAGGATCGTCCGGAGATCGCGCGCCCGGGTGGTGCCCGTATTCTTCGACGGCGCAAACAGTCTTTTCTTCCAGATAGCGGGCATGGTCCATCCGAAGCTCCGCACGGCCCTGCTCCCCCGCGAATTTTTGAATAAAGGCAAAAGGGTGATAAGCGTCCGGATAGGCAACGTCATTCCATCCAGGAAGAGCGAGGCGTTCGAGGACGACGAGAAGCTGATCGGCTATCTTCGCATGAGGACATACGTCCTAAAACACCGCTGCCCGGGGGCGGCGAACAGGAGGGAAGGCATGGCAGGCGAGAATCTGACTCTGATCGGCCCGCAGGGCGTACCTCGGAGCATTGAAGCGGGAAACATTTACCGGGAAGTGGAAAGCCTTCCATCCAGGCAACTGCTCACAGAGGCGGACGGGTTCGCGGTTTTGTTTGCAAAGGCAAACCAGATACCCAACCTACTGTTCGAGATCGGGCGCCTTCGTGAGGTCACTTTCCGTAAGGCCGGGGAAGGCACGGGCAGAGAAGTCGACCTGAGCCGCTTCGACCTCTATTACACACATCTTTTCGTCTGGAACAGGCGAAAGAATGAAGTGGTCGGGGCCTACCGGCTGGGACAGGTAGACCTCATCCTCGACCGGTTTGGCAAAAAGGGCCTCTACACGAATACGCTCTTCGACCTCAAAGACGGCTTCCTGGAGCACGTCTCTCAAGGCATAGAGCTGGGCCGTTCGTTCGTGCGGGAGGAGTACCAGAGGCTCTATTCCCCGCTGCTTTTGCTATGGAAGGGCATTGCCCTTTTCGTAGCGGCCAATCCCCGGTACAGCATGCTTTTCGGCCCGGTTACCATAAGCAGCGCCTATTCCGACCTTTCCAGACAGCTCATGGTCTCTTACATGACGCTCAATTATTATGCGCCCGAGCTGGCGCGGTTCATAGTGCCGAGGACGTCCCCCAGGGGCAGGTCCCTGAAGCGGCTGGGTCTTGAGGACTTCGCCCGCCTTCCCGCAGATATCGACGACCTTTCATCCCTCGTCGCAGACCTGGAGAACGACGGGAAAGGCGTGCCCGTGTTGCTCAAGCAGTACGTAAAGCTCGGGGGCAGGCTGATGGGCTTCAATATAGACCGCTCCTTCGGCAACGGGCTGGACGGCCTTGTCCTTGTCGACCTCATCAAGTGCGACCGCAGGGTCCTAGAACGCTACATGGGAAAAGATGGGGCGGCCGGCTTCTTCGCTTACCACGAGGAGGCGCAGAGGGAAGACCTCGCCTCCTGAAAGCCTTGAGCGACGGGTCCTTCTACAGGAGTTCCGCAGCGAGTGAAGCCAGCGGGCTCCTGATTGTTTTCATGAGCGTGATATGCCCGTAAAGGGGCTGGCCCTTAAGCCGCTCCACCGTGTAGCTCAAGCCGTTGGAGCCTGCGTCCAGGTAGGTTGAGTCGATCTGGTGGATGTCGCCCGTGAGGACGATCTTGCTCCCCTCTCCTACACGGCTCAGCACAGTCTTTATCTCGTGGGGACTCAGGTTTTGCGACTCTTCGACGATGATCCAGGACCTGGCGAGACTCCTTCCCCTTATGTGGCCGATTGACTCGAGGCAAAGGACATCGGCCGTCATCAGGTATTCTATGGTCATCTTCTGGTTGTTCCGGGACAGCGGCGCAAAATTGTCGAAGACGGACTGCACCCACGGCAGCATCTTGTCTTCCTTGCTGCCTGGCAAAAAGCCGATGTCCTGCTTCCCCACGGGCACGACGGGCTTGGTGACGATGATCCTGGTGAAAAGGCCGTCTTCGAGGGTCTTGTGGAGACCGACCGCAAGGGCAAGGAGCGTCTTGCCGGTCCCTGCCTGGCCGACGAGCGAGACCGCCTGGATGGCGTTCTCCGTCAGAAGCTCTACGGCGAATTGCTGCTCTTTATTGCGCGCCTTCACGCCCCAGAACGCGGCCCCCGTGTGATCGACCTTGCGCAGCTTTTTGTTCCTGGCTATGGCGAGGCCGGAGGCGCCGTTTGGCGCAGTCAGGAGGGCGCACTGGTTTTCGAGCATCCCGCTGCCGCTGCTCCCGAGCGAATCGAGGCCCAGCTCGCCTGTCTGGTGCAGGCGGTCGAGGTCGGCAGGCGCTACAGTGAACGACGCCTGGCCGGAGTAAATGGCCGATGCGTCCACCCGGTCCGTCTTGTAATCCTCCGCCTTTATGCCAAGGGCAAGCGCCTTGACCCTTGCGTTTATATCTTTCGAGACGAAAACCGTGTTGCCGTTGCATCGCTGTTTGTAAAGCCAGGCGAGGGCGATGATCTTATTGTCCGTGTGCTGCGCGCCGTTTTCCAGGACCAGGGGGAAGCACCCTTTTTCCGGCCCCTGCAGGGAGGCGGAGTCGAGCTTGAGCCTGTTCTCGCCGGGGATGGAGGGCTTGCCTGCCCCTTCAACTGCTTTGCCGAGGAAGCGGATCGCCTGCCTTGCGTTTTGTCCCGTATGGTCAAACCGTTTTTTGAGGCGGTCGAGCTCCTCCAGCGCTTCAAAGGGTATCACGACTTCGTTTTCTTCAAACCGGAACATGCTTTCAGGATCGTGAATGAGAACATTGGTGTCGAGGATGTAAGTCTTCCTGGGCATATTGTTATCTCCTGAAGAAATGCACACGAGGCTTGCGGACGTCCGGCTGGCGGGAAGTTTACGGTCACGGTTGTACCATATCTCTTAGAAAATACTATTCGAATGTGAAATCAGAATTATCTTTATGTTAATAATAGGGAACCGGTACCTTGACGGCCCATCATTGCCCGGCTATCATTTGATATATGTCCGCATGCAAACCCCTGGAGATGGGCCGTTCATGAAGAGCACGCTGAAGGACATAGCCGTTTGGATGTTGTTGTGGTTCTGCGGATGGGGCATCTATTATCTTTTGCTCGCCCACGACGTAAACTACCTCACCTCGCCCCTCGTCTGTGCGCTTTATTTCTCTGCGGCGTCGCTGACGATCATCGTGTTCTATAGAAACGTCTTCTTTTCCACAGCAAGGCTCGTCGGCCCTGCATCATGGTTTATGGCCGCCCTCTCCATCGCGGCGGCGCTGGCCGTTTATATACTGCTCCCTCTTTTCATCCCGGCCCCGGAGACGCTCATCCTCCGCAACCCGGACATGTTCTTTCTACGCCTGGATACGGCATACCTCTTTTCCAAACCTTTCGAGATAGTTTTTCAGCAGGTGCTCATCTTCCTCCTCGCAGCGCACATGACGCGGCGCGGCCTCTCCCTGCCTGCAACATGCCTTATCTCCTGTCTCGTGTTCGGCGCCTCCCACCTTTACCTCATAGCCCACAACGGGTTGATGATGGGCGGCTACTTCACTATCTCGGCCGCCTGCGCGGGCCTGCTCTTCCCCTACCTGATCCTCCGTCTTCAAAAAGGCCTCGTTTACACCTCGTCGATCCATCTTCTCTTCTACGTTTTCACCGGGGCATTGTGCCGCCTTTATCCGGCGGCCTTCATAGAATAGGCAAAAATTAACGCAATTTTCACATGGCCTTCATGACACCTTAACAGGATTATCTTAAACTCGATTATAACTTTCCGGATAAAGGGGCTGTTTTTGCAGACAGGCAAACATATCGCTGTAGTGGAGGACGACGTTGACATCATGGAGCTTGTCACCCTTCACCTCAAGAAGGAGCGCTTCAACGTAACGGGCTTCCTCAATGGGACGGGCTTCCTCAGGTCTCTGGAAGGGGCGCTCCCCGTGCTGGTGGTGCTCGACCTGATGCTGCCGGACGTGGACGGCTTCGAGATTTGCAGGCACCTCAGGACGAAGCCTGCGTACTCTTCTATCCCTATCATAATACTGACTGCCCGCACGTCCGAGACAGACCGCGTCCTCGGCCTTGAGCTTGGCGCGGACGACTACGTTATCAAGCCCTTCTCGCCCAGGGAGCTGACCGCGCGGGTCAAGGCGGTCCTGAGGCGAACGTCCAGGCGGGAGCCCGAAGCGAAGACAATCGAAATCGACAGCCTCGTCAGCATCGACCCGCAGAAATACGAGGTGACGGTCGACGGCGAGAAAGTGGACCTGACCGTCACGGAGTTCCGCATCCTCCAGCTCCTCGCTTCCAACCGGGGCTGGGTCTTCTCCCGCGACAAGATACTTACCCATCTCTGGGGCACGGACAAGATGGTGCTCGACAGGACGATCGACGTGCACATCAAGCACCTCAGAGAAAAGATGGGTAAGGCCGCCCCTCTGATTAAGAACCTTCGGGGAATCGGATACAAGCTGGAAGCATAAAGGGACCGGGATCGTTAAGCCTATGACTTAAACGGCCCGGGGCGTTGCGTCGATTCACGGTTTTTCGGCCCTGGCGCGGACCCTTATACATAAGGCTGCAATCGCCACACAGAGGGCGATCATTAAGGTGCCGACGATAAGGCGTGCCGCGGTGTTCGAGATGATCGCGCCGAGTGCCGCCCCCAGAAAATAACCCCCCATGCCGAATATTGCGGCCCATGCAAGACCCGAGACCGCGTTCAACGCAACAAACGTGCAAACCGGCACGCCCGACATGCCGATGGCGAAAGGCGCGGCCATCCGCAGTCCGTAAAGGAAACGAAAGCCGATAATCGCAGGGACCCTGTACCTACCGACCAGCGCGAGAAAGCGGAGCGATTTCTTTTCGAGGGCGGGCCATACGTGTATAATCGACCTGCCCTTGAAGCGGCCGAGGAGATAGAAGAACTGGTCGCCCGCAATTCCCCCCAGCCATGCAACGAGGATGACCAGGGGCAGGCTGAGCCAGCCGTGCCGGGATGCTATCCCGGCGGATATGAGGATGGTCTCCCCTTCGAGGACCGTGCCCGCGAAGACAGCCGTGTAGCCGAGGCCGGAGACGAGGTCCGGGCCGGACGTATGTCACCTATATCCTGTCTTGCCTTACGTAGGGGGTGAGAAATGACTCGGTGACCTTGCTGCGCCCTGAAGCGATGAACAGGGCGGCAGCCAGGACCTGGAGGGCGAGGATGGGCGCCGGGTCCCAGAGCCGCCCGATCCCGGCAGCGATATCGGGCGTCACTCCTGTCTCCACGGGGAAGACCGCCCATATCAAGAGGGCATAGGGGACAGTGAAGGCGGCCATAACCTGGTAGGCCGTGACGCGCCCTCCACCCCTGTAATCCGCCCGCAGCGTCTCGGAAACACAGCGCCATACCTGACTGAGGATGGTTGCAAGGAGAAAGGCAGCCCCGTAAAGGGCATTGAGGAACAGGTAAGCTGCGGCAAGGCCGCAAACGACGAGGAAGACCGAGGTGATCGCCTGGATGGGCACGACCCGTGTCCCGTCCAGGCCCGCCTCATACGATATCTTCTTTGTCCGGCCGCTGAATATGAAGCTGTGCCTGTCGAATAATTTCCTGAGCACGGGGTGGAGTTGCGAGACGGGCTTGCCGTAACAGCAGCCGAAGCTGATGCAGGAGAGCCTCCCCAGGCCCTCAGCCAGCATATAGGCGGCGCTCGTGGCTGCAAGGACCGGCATGACAGGTATAGGAAGGCCCGCGCCGGTCCCGGCAATGCCGTTCGCGGCCGAAATGAGCCACGGCGCCGTCAGGAAGCCGGCGAAAAACGCGCCGCCTATTGTGGAGGTGTGCGCTTTCTTCTCAACCACCCGCGCGATTATCCGCGAGGACCCGAAACAGATGAGGCTGCCCGCTGTAACGAGGCAGCCTGCGACCAGGGCAGGCACCGAGATATCGAGTGCGCCGATCAGCACGTACGCCAGCGAGCCGCTCACCAGCATTGCAAACGCCTGGAAGGCCCCGTAGTACGTGTAGTTCGTGCTCCTCCACGCGCCCGAGTCGAGCTTGGCGGCAGGCGCGGCGAAGGCGATCTGCCACTCTTCCTCCGGAAGCCTGCGGGACCCCCAGCCGATCACGAGAAAGCAAAAAGCGCCAAGGGCAAGTATGAACATCTCGTTCTGCACGGCATCTCTCCTTCTTCCGTCATTCCGGGCTTGACCCGGAATCCATTTTTTTGCCTTACCAACCTCTGGACCCCGGCTCCCGGATTAAAACGTTCCGGGACAAGTTTTGCCGGGGTGACGACCATATAAATTTCGCGGTTCGCTCTAGTTAAACATCAACGGGCCTGCCCGTGTGGAGTGCGTACCCTATCGCGGATCTGACTTTCACGTCCGTTTCCAGAAGGGGCTTACCGAAGGCTGTGGTAAAGCGGCTTGACCCTGCCGCATGGCGCATGTTGCGGACGAGCTGAGCATCGAAGGCCATCCTTCCGGGCTGGAAGAGAAGCACGTCCGTGCTGCTCCCCGGTGCGTAGACGCTCTTTGGGCAGCCCTTTTTCATGTGCATGCCCGGCTCGATCCGCCGCGGGTCGTCGTAGCGGTTCTCGCTGTATCTCTGCTCGACTTTGCCTATCATCAGCGCCGTCACTTCGACCATCGCTACAAGCCCCACCCGGGTACCGTCGGGCACATCCGTATCTATGACCGTCACAACGCGGGTGTTCTTCGAATACGGCGTGACGACGGTTACGACCGCCTCCGGGTTGCACGAGTGGTAAGCGCCGGGCAGCTCGTAGATATCGACGGCCTTCCCGGAGACGGGCACATGGTTGTAGTGGTACCTGTCCGGCGTCAGGCGGAAGATCGCAAAATCGGCCCCCCGGAACGCCTCCACCCACGCGGGCTTCCCCAGCAGCTCGTCCGTGTCGAAGAACTTGCCTTTCAGGAAAAGCCCGGACGCCTCGCTCAGGGAGCCGACCAGCACGCGGGAATCGGCCGGCGAGACTACGGCGTCCTGCCGGTCAGGCATGGGCCGGCACTGCCAGTAGCGTATCTTTCGCTCGAAAAGCCTCTTGGGCGAGGAGAGGGCGCCGATGGGGTCGATGCACTCCGCCAGGTCGATGCCGCAGTGGTCGAGGAACCTGCCGATCCCTCCGATCCGCCGCGAAAGAAAAAGGTCGTAATTGAGAAAAGCGATCAGGGAAGATGCTCTTCGGGACGTTAGGAGCCGGAAGAGAGAGGGGGCATCCTCCCTGACCCTTGAATACAGATAGGTAATCACACGGTCTAGATACAGCTTCTCCGTGCGGAGGATGAACGTGTCACGGTCGATATACTGGTGGCTCGTCATGTCCCCGTTTCTTTGAAGAAAACCTCAGGCTCGGGCACACGGGAAAGGTCCGCGCTTATCGCGAGAAGGACCGTGCAGATAAGCCTCCTCAGGCTCGCTTGCCGGGATCGTCTCCGTCATTACGGCCTCGCGAACGCTTCTGACGTAGTCGAGGGCCTCACCGGACACAAGCCCGTAAAGGAGCCTCCCCACCGTGGCGTTATGGGGGGACGAAGGTGAGGTAAGGAGCGACAGGTCTTCTTCCATGATATCGAGCGCCTCAGCCAGGTGGCGCAAGCGCAGGGGGTTGCGGTAGAACTCCTCCGCCGCGCCGTTGAATGCCTCGCTGCTCACATCGAGGGGCGAGCGGGCCCCTAGCGTCCCGAGGACCTCCTTCGTGAGTGCGGCTGCCGCCTGCCGGCCGGGCGCGCCTTCGAGCCTCTCTTTCAGGTCTTCCATCGTCTCGCCCATGCCGAAGAGGTCTATCAAATCGGCCGCCTCGCTTTCCAGGCGGCGCACGAGGGCCCGGCAATATTCCGTATTGTAGACTCTGAGATATCCGGGATACCTGTGACTCGCCCGCACCTGGTCGCACCGCTCAAGGACGCCTTTCATGAAGCGGTTCTCCGTGTCTTTCCTCACGAAGAACGTCGGGACGCCGATGGCCGCGCCGAAGAAAATCTGCCTGCGCTCGCTCTCCACGAAGGGGCTGTCGGGAATGTCCTCCGCTTCGATGGTCCCATTCGTAATCGATTTGAAGGCATAAGCGATCAAAAGGTTCTGAAGGTCCACGGCCGCGGCCATATCGTTTTTGATGCTCGGGAAGAGGCTGTAATAACGCCCCTCGAAGCCGCAAAAGCCTACCCTGTCGAATTCCCTGAGCTTGAGCGGCAGGTAAAGGGACATGCGCGTGTCGAATACGCCCAGGTCGGCGAGGTCCTTCTTGAGGTGCTCGCTGTTGCCCGGCGTCCCGTTAAGCGCCGCGCTTCTCTCCGTGCTAAGGAGGCTGACGAGGTAATCGATAAGGCGGAAGTCAGGCACGAAATCGCCGCTTAAGCCTGCTATCCTGCTGATTGCCCTGTCGAGCAGGGGCGGGCCGAGGGGCGTCACCGGATGTCCGCAGAACCTGATGTCGGCCTTCGCCTTCCAGCGCCGCCAGAGCATGCGCAGGTGCGTGTAGTCGAGCTCATGGGGCAGGAAGCCGAGGACGCGCTCGGGATGGAAGTCGGCGAAATCGAAGCGGTACGGCGCTGCGCTGTACGTCTTCACGAAAAGGGGGAGGAAATGCTCCATGATCTTGACGGCTAAATCGCCCGCCTGCTTCTCTTCGCGCAGCCCGAAGCCTGACGACGGGTCGTTGCGCAGACGCGTGAGGGCGTTGCTTCCCAGGCTCACGTGAGTGCCGTTGTTGGCGAGGCTGATGTCGGAGGTGCTCGGGAGGACCACCAGGTTGCTCGTGTTGATGCCCGCGTCGTGGAGCTTGGCAACAGCGTTGAGCCGGCTCCGGCTCAGGACCTCGTGACACAGGCTCATATATTCCTGTTTCGCCTCCCCCCTGTCCCATCCCGAAAGGCAGGGACTCATGAAAAGCTCGCGATAGAACGAATCGGATATGCAGGCGGAGAGCCTCTTCTGGCGCACGGGGGGATGGGGAGAAAAATAGATCATGGCCTTCTGGCCGCTCGATGCAAGCTCCAGCTTCTCATTCGCGTACATTACGAGGAGCTGGGTGAGGAGGAAGCGCTTGGCCGTCTCGCGCGCAAGCTCCCTGCCAGGCCCCCTGCCGGGAGCACCATGGACGATATAGAAGGAATGGGTCTCGGGAGACGTGTTATCGCTCACGAAATGGTCGAGGAGCTGCACGCCGGTTCGGCGGACGATGGGGTGGACGTTGTCGCCGCCCACTGCGTCGGCGAGGGCAAGCTTTACGAGATAGCTGACGGGTACGCGAAGGTATTCGATGCCCTCTTTGACAAATGAGAATTTCCCGATGTCCGAACGTGGGCCGGCCTGCGGGTCCGCCTTATCGGCCGAAAGGTCGCCTTTTAGAACGTCGAGGGCAAAACGATTCAGGAGCACCTTGGGGAACCGCACCCAGCTATTCTCCCACACGTTCCGGCCGCCTTCGTTCAGGAACCGGACAAGCTCACCCCCCAGCTTGCGCGGCGCGTCTCCCGAGGCGGCCCGCCGCATTATGTTGGCGAGGTAGTTCGACTGCTCTATCATGAGCGGCAGGTCAACGTCGTTTTTCCTGCCGGCGACAACGGCCTGCAATTCCGTCTCGGCCCCTGCCGTCGTATCTTCCGGTGAAAAGAACACAACCCCCGGTCCGTCCTCCCATGCCGGCAGGGACAGGCCGTGTTCCTTCTCGACATGGAGCCGGGCCGGCCGCCTGATGAGAGTTATTCCGCGCAGTCCCCCTTTTTCCACCACTTTCGCCTCCTTGGCGCGAGATGGATAAGTTAACCACCCCAATGTTAACAGGCCGTGTGGCTTCCCGTGAATTTGCGGCGAAAAACAGTTTCGGCCGCGCTGCTGCTTCAGGACCGTGGCGCAGGCGGGAAACAGGCGCCCTTCGAGGCGGCTTCATCAACGAGCTCCCTGATTTTCCTGCACAGGGAATCAGCCGAGAACGGTTTCTGAATGAAACCGATGCCGATGCCGTCGGGCAGGACGGCGCCCTTCTGGACGAGCCCGTAACCGCTTACGAAGAGGCAGGCTATATCGGGCCTGATTCTCCGCATCTCCTCGCAGACCTCGACCCCTCCCTTGCCCGGCATTACCATATCGGCTATGACGAGATCGAGCTGATGGAGTTTTGTTCCGAACAGGGCGAGCGCCTGATCCCCGTTTGCGGCCGAATAGACTTTGTGTCCGAGGGTGCTCAGCATATCGAGGACTACATTGCGCAAATCCCCGTCATCCTCGATAAGCAGCACCGTTTCCTTTCCCATTACCGGAGATGCTTCCGTCACCGCCTCCTCGGGCCTCGCCCCGCCTGCGGCAGGGAGGAATATCCTGAACACGGCGCCGTGGTCCTTGTCGCTGTCGACCATTATGAACCCCTCATGCTTTTTCACTATGCCGTAGACTACGGAAAGGCCCAGGCCCGTTCCCTGTTCTTTGGTGGTAAAGAAAGGGTCGAATATTTTCTCTCTTACGGCTGCGTCCATGCCGGCGCCCGTATCGGTCACGGTAAGGATGAGATAATCCCCCGGCTTGCCGTCCGGCGCAAAGAGGATCGCTTCGTCGTCAGCGATGCGGGCGAACGACGTCTCTATTGTCACCTTCCCGCCGGCCGGCATGGCCTCCCTGGCATTGACTACCAGGTTGAGGAGGACCTGGTTGATCTGGCCTACGTCCAGCTTCGCCGAAGGCAGGCCGGCCTGTAGAGAGACGCGCATCTCCACGTTCTCGCCGACCATCCTCCTCATCATTTTTTCAAAATCTTCGACTACGTGGTTAAGGTCCGCGGTGACAAGCTCCAATACCTGCTGCTTGCTGAACGTCAGGAGCTGCCTCACGAATTCCGTCGCCCGCTTTACAGCTTTTTCGATGGATTGGCAGCGGACGCGCATCTTTTCCCTTTCGGGGTAATTATCCGTTCCGTTGGTGGGGGTGCCGGGCGACGCGAGCTGCAGCTTCAAAAGTTCGGCGTTCCCGAGGATGATGCCCAGCAGGTTATTGAAATCGTGGGCTATGCCGCCTGCGAGGCGACCGACCGTCTCCAGCTTCTGCGACTGCAATAGCTGCTGCTCCAGGACCTTTATCTGCCTGAGCTTCTGCACCATGTTCCCCATTGCGGCAAGCAGCCTGGCCGGCTCGTCCCTGCCTGCGGCCGCCACCTCCACGTCCAGGTCGCCCTCGGCGAGCCGGTTGGCAATCTCGACGCCCTGGCCCAGCGGCACCGTGATGCTTCTTTGCAGGATTATGCCGATTACGATGGCGAGAGCGATGATGAAAGCGCCCGTAAGGACAAAGAGGTTGCGGGTTACTTCGTACGTTTTCACAGCCTCTCCATAATAGAGGGCCGCCTGTTCCCGCTCGTAGACGACAAGCTCCGTCGCGAACTGCTGAAGCTCCAGCGCCTCCGGCCGCAGCCTGTTCATGTAGGCGTCGCCTGCCTGTCTCAGCTTTCCCATGGCTGCAAGTCCGAGGGCCTGGTCGCCCAGGTAGATAGCCTTGCGCACGGCCCCCTTGAGCCGGAGCAGGAACATCTTGCCTTTCCCTGTCGTCTCGAGCCCGTCCAGCCGCTCCAGGGCGTCTTCGTACGTGGCCCTGGCAGTGAGTATGCGGACCTGCTCGAACGCCATGACCGCTTCGTCTTTTGCCAGGATGGTTGTAAGGACGGCTTCACCCTCGGTGCAGACCGCGTCCTTTATGATGTTGGCGTACCATATCCTGGCGCTGGTTGTCCGGACGACCTGGTCCATTTTCCCGCTGATCCCCTTCATGGCTGAAAGGCCGAGAATGACAAGGGCTATCATGAACAACATCAAAAGACCCATGCCGGCGCTGAGCCGGGTTCCAATCCTCATCCATCGCAAGTCCATCTCAATGGCGCCTCCGATCTGTGAAATCACCGACGGTCTGGTTGTTATTCAATTCCTTGGCGCAACGGGGGCCTTCTCGCCGGGCGGCCGGTCCATGTGGCCTTCCCGCCCGCTCTTCAGCAGCGGCAATCCGTCGTACGTGACCGATTCGAGGATGTTTTCCGCTTTCCTCACCGCAACCTGCGGGAGCGGCACATAGTGCAGCCGGCGGGCGTGTTTCTGCCCGTTGTGAATAGTCCACCAGAGCAGCCGGATCAGCTCTTCCGCCCTTTGCCTGCTCCTGCCGTCATAGTTCTGTTCCCTGAAAAGGGCGATCCACGTAAAGCTGCTGACGGGGTAGCCATCGGTCGCAGCCGTATTGGTCAAAGAGACGTTGGTGTCATCCGGGATCGAGTCCGTAACCGCGAGACCGATCGATCTGGTCGTAGGATCGACGAACCTGCCGGAATTGTTGCGCAGCGTCGCTATCGGCATGCCGTTGCCGAGCGCGTAGATCAATTCCAGGTAACCGATGGAGTTCGGGGTTTGCCGGAGCAGCCCGGCGACACCCGCGTTCGTTTTTGCCCCTTGCCCGACCGGCCACTTAAGCGAGTTGCCGAAACCGACCCGTTGCCTCCATTCCTGGCTCACCTTCGAAAGATATTCGCTGAAAATGAAAGTCGTCCCGCTGCCGTCCGTGCGATGTATCACGTGTATGGGGGAATCGGGCAGGCCCACGCCGGGGTTGAGGGCGGCGATCTTCGGATGGTTCCATACGGTGATTTTGCCGAGGAAGATATCGGAAAGGGTTGCGGAATCGAGCCGGAACCTGGGGTTCCCGGAAAGGTTATAGGCAACCGCTACCCCACCGAGACACGTAGGGATCTGAATGACTGCCGCATGGCCTGCCCCGTATAGGGGCCTTACGAATGCATCGCTCCCCGCGAAATCGACACCGCGGTCGAGAAGCTTATCTACTCCGTCGCTCGAACCCACGCCTGCGTATTCGACCCGCACGTTGAACTGCTGCCGGTAAATATCGAAGATCGAGGAATAGAACGGTAGGGGAAAGGTCGCCCCCGCACCTTTAAGCTGCACCTGAACACCCCATGCTTGCCTGTGCAGTGAGACGGTCCCGCCAAGCACCAGCACAGCCAAAAAGACGAGATATAGCACCTTGTTTTTCACTTGCCGCTCCCGTGAACGGAAATGTCGTCGCATAATCGTAACCCGTCTTTGTTAATGCCGCATGACTGCATAGGCTAATAACAGGTTAAGATGTGAATCGCGGGATGGCAGCCGCAGAAGATGCAAAAAGCGAAAAGGACTACAAGGATGCCATAGAAGGATTTCAAAAGGTAGTTGTTATCGTCATCTTCGAGAGATCTTGTCCGTAAGGATCATGTCTTTGAGCTCGATTTGCAAGGCCTGCTCCATGTCAAGATCGAGGGCCCGGTTCATTGCCAATTTTGCGAGCCTGTTCGCCAATTCAGGGTTCTCCGCCATCTTCTCCGCCATCGCTATGGCTTCGTCGAGCAGGCGGTCAAGAGGTACGACCCTGTTGACCAATCCCCACTTCTCCGCCTGATCGGCATCGATTATCGTGCCCAGCATGATCATTTCCTTCGCCCTTGCCATGCCGATTATAAGGGGAAGCAGCTTTGTAGCTCCGTTCCCGACCGCAGATCCTATGCGGGTCTCTGGAAAACCGAATTTTGCCCCCTCTGCCGCCAGGATGAGGTCGCAGTTCATGACCCACTCGCATCCTGCCCCCAAGGCATACCCCTGGACGGCCACAACAACGGGTTTCCCCATGCCCATGATTGCGCCGGTGACCTTCTGGAGGAGTTCGACGGCTGCAAGCTCCCTCTCCAGGGAATCTTTGCCCGTCTCTTCCGTGAGGTCATGACCCGAGCAAAATGCCCGGCCCTCCCCTCGAAAGACAGCAGCCCTCACTTCCGTGTCGGCATCGGCCTCCTTGAAGACTTCCGCCAGCTCCTGCGCCATAAGGGCGTTCTGGGCGTTAAGCTTCTCCGGTCTATTGAGAGTGATAACGCCAATGGGGCCTCTTTTCTCATACCTCACGGTCTTTTGATCCATGCTCTTATTTTATCCCCCGAAGTGCGTTTTGTCGATCCTTCCTGTAACCGGTCTTGCCGTGCTCAATGTGGAAGCTGCTGTTCCCAATATCCCACTATGCGGACAAACGATTGCAGGTGACCCACATCGCCGTCCCTGGCGGTAATCGTCCTTTTTCTGATTACCCCGCGGGGATTGTTCGATTCAAGGAGGGTCATCCTTATGTGCGTTTTCGAAATGTCCAAGTCGAGCACGTACGCAAGGTGGCCCGTACCGTTGCGGAGGTGGATCACCGCAACTTGTCCCTTCCTGGGCAGGTGCGACGTGATGATTTTCTTCTTGTCCGCAAGTGTGTGAAGCCCGAACGGCAGTCTTCCCCTGGTGAGCCACCTTACGTAGGCAACACAGTTCTTTGCATGCCGGGCGCTATAGTAACGGTCGCCGGCTTTGATTATAAGGATATCTTCCCGAATGCTGCCTTTCGCAAAACACGGCATGTGAACGGAGAGTGCGATAGCCATGAGAAGTATAGAGAGAAGGGCCTTCACATATAAACATGATGCCGGTTGACGGACTCGACAACCCGCTGCATACAAGAGCTATATTGCCGGTTCTGCACAAGCACGGCGCGCGATCTATGAAGCAGGCGATTGCATTGGCCTGTCGAAGGCACGCCGCGCCGATGCCCCCACTTCGGATCGGCCCCTCCAAAGAATTATACTTGCCAGCGGTCGATTTCTTTGTCGGCTTCTTCCTTGGAGTAACCATATCTCTGTTACAGCTTCCCGACCAGTTGATCTTCCTTGCCTGCAATCACTTCCAGGTCGTCATCCGTTAATTTACCCCATTGCTCTCTTACCGTGCCCTTCATGGTTTTCCAGCTACCCGATACCTGGTCCCAATTCATGCGTTCGTCCTCCTTTTTTCTTCGGCCCACATATACGGCCGTCTTCAGGGCCGTAGTAATAGCGGTGCCATCAGAATAATCGACAGGGTGAGTCGACAGCTCTTCTTCTCGTGCGTGCAGCCGGTTGACTCACCCTGTTCTTTACCCGTTTGGTATCATATCGATAGCCGTACCTCGGCGCGGTGGTGCTTTTACTCGGTCCCGGAAGCAGCACCAGAAGTGGACATCTTCTCGCCGGTACTACCGGCCGTGCCCGGCGCCATCCCTGCCACGCGGAGGTTAGTCTTTACCGATTTGACGCCCTTCGTATCCCGTGCCATCTGGATCAAACGCTGCTGTGCGGCCATGTCCGGCACCTGCCCGGAGAGCGTTACGTTCCCCTGATACGTGGCGACGTCGATGGCCAGCGTCTTGAGGTCGGGGTCCTTAACTATCTTGGCTTTTATGTCACTCGTTATAACCGAGTCATCGAGGTTCTGACCGGCCGTCTCGCCCGACATGTGGCTACAGCCCGCAACGGTAGTTGATGCAAAAGCGAACACGGCAATAAGAATCAGTAAGCGACGCATGATCACGTACCTCCTTTGTTTGTAAGATATATTCGTCTGGCCTCTATGACGGTTATCTAAGCCCAAACATAAGTACCGGGATGCCGGCGCGTGTCTTCAATGCCGCTATGGCTTCGTTAATCGACAGCCTGTTCCTCTTGCCACGATATTTCACCTTGATCGTTATAAACCCGGGGCAGCGATTGCGTTCATTGATTTCGGGCCGCTCCGGGCTGCTTAAGCAACCTTCAGGCTACCGGGGGCGTTCCGCGCCTTCCGAAGACCAGCGAGACAACAAACAGAATGAGGAAAACGATGAACAGCACCTTAGCTATCCATGCCGCAGTACCTGCAATCACGCCGAAACCGAAAACGGCAGCTATTATAGCTACAACCAGGAAAACGATAGCCCAGTAAAGCATGAGCACCTCCTCGCTGTCAGTCCTTAGCGTTAACATAGGTATAAATGTGGATGTGTCAACCAATGGCCGGACTTACAGGCGCCTACTTAAAACATAAACGGAGGAGCCTCATCCAAGCTATGTTCCTATCTTCCAGCGCCCGCACCGCCTGCGCCGCTTCCGTAGCCGCCGCCTGCGCCGCCCGTGCCCGTACCTCCGTAACCGCCCGCACTGCCGCCTATACCGCCCGACTGGCCTCCGGCTCCCATCGGAGTGCCGAGGCCGCCGTAGCCGCCCGGCTGGCCGGGCGCGCTTGTCCCGCCATAGTTGCCGGGGGCACCCGGCTGTCCGGGCTGGCCCGGCCCTGTGTACGAAGCGCCGCCGCCCATAGAGCTTCCGGGCGGCGCGGACGGCAACGGTGCGCCTGCACCGCCTGCGCCTCCCGCGCTTCCGCCGACGCCCTGGGCCATCGCAATATCAAAGACGGCTAAGGGTAAGCAAATAAAAAGCCCTAGAAGACAGCCCGTAAAAACTCTTCTCATCCCGCACCTCCTCGTTGCAATCGTCCGTTGTCGAAATTGTCGCCTTAATTCTATAGGTAAACATCCGTCGCATTATGTCAATTCAGGGCTGATAAGGCACTGGGCAGGATTGGAGGGGGAAGGCAACGTAAAGATTTTGCGTGATAAAAAAATGCCACGTGTGCAATAATATGCAGTCGGCGAAAATATGGAAAGAGACGAGAAAAAGACGCCATCGACCGCAACCGGCGCGAAGAAGCCCGGAGGCATCATCTGGCAGGACGCCGGGGCGCGGACCTTACGGGCCGATTTAACGGAAGGCTCGACGGGCCGGGAAGAGATAAGCCTGACTTTCGGCGTAGGGCGGCCCTCGCCTGAGGATGCCGGAGAGTCTGACCGGAGAACTCCTCGCACGTATAGTGATGACGCCTTTCATGGCCAAACGGCTGGCCTTCGCCCTGTATGCCACCCTGCAACGTCATGAGTCGCTCCACGGCCCTATCTGGCCTGACGCAAGGGGCGGAAATCACCGGGCGCCGGAAAAAACGATGCGGGAAAAGAGCCTGCTCCTGGGACTCGTCAACGAGTTCCGGGTCGATCTCGGCTCGGAGCGTTCCTTCAAGGTTTTCAAGGGCATTGTCCTGACCGACCGTTTCCTCCTGTCTGTACCCGCTGGAGCGGTGCCCAGGGAGAAGATTCTCGATGTCTGCCGGAGGCTCGGCCTGCCCGACCCTTTTTGGGCGCCCCTACTGCAAAACCTCCCGGACGCGAAGTTCATCCATTTCGGGTTCGAGGATAACGAGAAATCGTCGGTCTACAAGGTCTACCTGGAGCTTCATTTCAAGAGCCGCCATTATCCCTTCCTTATCTATATAGGCTTTAAATGGGATACCGCTGACACGGCCAGGCACGCCCTTGCGCGATATACCTGCTACCCCTCGTTCACGACAAAGGACATCATGGAGAAATTGTCCCTTGCCTTCGCGGGACCGGACGCGGAAGAATCCGCCGGGATCGCGCAGGGTATCGTAGGGGCAGCCGTGAAGGTCGCCCCGGAGATCTTTTACGTCGAAACGACTGAGGATGGGAACCCGAGAAAATCTTTCGACATGAACCTGTACGACGCGGCCCTCACGCTCGGGTCGATTGAGCCTTTGCTTATGCGAATGGGCGAGCATTACGGTCTCCCCCGGGAACAGTTCGCTGCGTTTGTCGACGACGTCAGGGCCAAGAGGCTGGGCCACCTGACCGGAGGCATCGACAGAGAAGGGCGTGATTTCTTTACCGTCCATTTCGGGGTGGAGGAGTGTTGACCGCAGGGGAGCGAGGTCTGGAAGGGCGTACGGGGCAGGGCAGGGAATCGACCGGCCCGGCGAGCGGACCCACGGTCAAGCTCGCGACGTACACGGTCATCCCTCTCTGGTACGGGTGCAACAACAACTGCGTCATATGTATGCTCGGGCCCGTCAAAGCGAAGCTGCGCACGGTAGACCGGGACCTCTTCAAGCGGCTGGTCATAGGCATCGCGGGCGGAGACACGTGCAGGCGGCTGATCCTTTCGGGGGCGGAGGTAACGACCTTCGATGACCTGGAGGACTACGTCAGGTTTGCTGCGGGCATGGGCTGGTTCGAGACAATACAGATACAGACGAACGGGAGGAAGCTTGCCGACCCGGCTTATCTTCGCAGGCTCATAGAAGCGGGCGTCAACGAGTTCTTCATAAGCCTGCACGGCCCGAAAGACGCACACGACGCCATTTCGCGCGTCCCCGGCTCCTATGAAGAGACGATGGAAGGCATTCATAATTTGGCGGACTACCCGGTGAAGGTGCTTACGAACACGGTCCTGACGCGCCTGAATTATCCGTACCTGCCAGGCTTTTTTTCCGCGGTAGCGGCCGGCGGTGTTAGCGAGATGCACCTCTGGAACTTTTTCCCGATGGACGAAAGGGATGAAAAGGACCTGGTTGTACCCTTAAGCGACCTTATGCGGCTGATCGACAAAGTGGTCCCGCTTCTTGCGTCCAGCCGTAAACCGTTGGTGCTCAAGGCTTTTCCTGAATGTCTTCCCGTCCACGACCCGGTTTTTATCGACAACAACTTTCCCGCAGTCCTTATACCCGATGCTTTCTGGGGTTGCCTGGAAAAAAGCGGGTTCGGCTCCTGTATTTACAGGGAATCGTGCATGGCGAAGACGTGCTGGGGCCTTTCGCGGCCATACATCGCAAAATTCGGCGACGAGAGAAACATCCTGTCCCCGGTCGCACGATGACACGAAAAGCGCGCCGGACGTCCCGGCTTTCGCCGGGGTGAATGAACCATGAAAGAGACATCGCGTTTCACGCCGGAATATGCGACTAAGGACGACAAGTTTACCAACTACGCCCTCTGGCCGTATGAGCCGGCCCTCGCCTTCGAGGGGAAGCTCAGGTCGATAAACCTGCTTTTTCAGTCGTTCGAGGTTGCCGGCGCGGATGACTCGATGTTCCGGCTTATCCGGCGCATAAGAGAGGCGGCGGGCATCGGCAATACGGTATACGGGGTCAAGCAGGCAGGCGGTGGCCTGAAGTGGGAGCTTTACTTTTACGACTACGAAAGGAGCAGGAGGCAGAGGTCCATGTCCCTGGTCCTCGATGCCATAAAGCCCGTCGCGGCGAGCCGCGTTGTGCCCAACGAAAGTCTCCTCTATTTCATGTTCTCCATGGATGTCGACAACGCGCTGGCCGCAGGAAAGAGAGACCTCGAAGAGCTGCACATGTATATCGGGAATCCGGGCAGCGTGGTTTCGTCGGGCATCTGTTATTCCGTCACCGAAAGCGGGAACAGGCTCGAGAATCTTTATTACTTTTTCGATGCCCGAAGGCAGCTCGATGAAGTCTATGCGAAGGCAGCCTGCTCGGCCCACGTCGATATGACGAAGATCGGAATCGATGCCATCGTCCGTCCTGAGTACAGAGATTGCAGGACGATCTGCATTGCCAACAAACAGGGCAGCGATTGCATCTACTTCGCCGGAGTGAGCATCGATGCCTTCATCTCTTTCCTGAAAGAGTTCGGCTACCCTGAAGAGACCGTTTCATTCGTCGAAAAAAACAGGCCGATGCTCGACCACCTGGAATACGACGTGGGGTTCGACTACAGGATGGAGAGGGACGGCCTCAAGGTCCTCAAAAGCGGCTACTATGGAATATTCTGAGGAAAGGGATTACCTGCGCGTCGATTCTTTTATGGCCGGCGTCGTCGAGGCGGGGGCCGTGGCGTGCGCTCTCGAGACGGGCCTGATAGACCATCTCCTCGACCACGGGCCTGCCACGCAGGCAGAGATAGAAGAACGCCTGTCTATCGACGCGCCGGGCGCGGACATGCTGCTCGGCCTTTTGAAAGCGAACGGAGTGGTGAGCGAGAAGGACGGCAGAATAGGCCTGACAGCCGGGTTCGCCGACACCCTCCGATATCGCGGTCTTATGGAGACCAAGCTGGAATTTGCGCGCCTTGTCCTCTCCGATTTTACGGACCTTTTCGGCGCGCTTATCACCGACCCCGGCCGGTTCGTCCGCTCCTCCCGTACGTTCGAGCTTTTCTCCTACGGCCGCGCATTGGAATATACCCCGGAGAATTACGAGGCTACGCGGCGATGGGTGCGCTTCACGACGGCCCTTACGCGCTGCGAGGCCGCATCCTGCATAGCCCGGTACGATTTCGGCCGCCATCGCAGTATGCTCGATGTAGGCGGCAACAGCGGCGAGTTCGGCCTTCAGGTCCGTAAGAGACACGCTGGGCTGAAGGTCAGCGTTTTCGATCTGCCGCTCGTATGCGATATAGGCAGACAGCACGTAGCACAGGAGCCGGAGGCCGGGCGGATAAGCTTTATCGAAGGAAACGCCTTTGCCGATCCGCTGCCGCCTTCCTTCGATCTAATTTCCTTCAAATCGATGCTGCACGACTGGCCGGACAAGGAGGCGTACTTTCTGCTCGAAAAGGCAGCCGCGGCGCTCGAGCCGGGGGGCTCCCTAATGATATTCGAGCGGGGCCGCCTGCCTTCGGGCCAAACGCTGCCTTATGCCTCCATCCCTATCCTGCTTTTCTTCAGGTATTTCCGTGAACCGGGGTTTTACGAAGAGAGTCTGTCGGTCCTTGGACTTCACGACGTCGGGGTGACGGAGATAATGCTCGACTCGCCCTTTTACCTCATTACGGGGACGAAAAAGAAATAAAAGAGCGGAGACAGGGGGCAGGCCCGGCTAATCGCCCGGCAGGGTTATTTCCTGTAAAAACGCACCCTGCATTTAAGGCCCGCCGGCAGGCCGTGACCGGGGTTGGGCAGCTCCACCCTGATGCCGAAGGTACCGCTCGCCGCGTCAATGACCTTGTCCACTATGACTACCCGTCCCGTGTGACTGCCGCCGACCGGGGCCTCCGGTCTCACCTCTGCGAGCATACCTTTCGTTATTGTCCCGTAGCGCCTCACCGGGACCACCACTTCAACGTTGAGCGGGTTGATCTGGGCCACCATCAGGATAGGCTTGTCGCCGACATAATCGCCGGCCGTCAGATCCCGCTTCACGACAACGCCGTCGACCGTGCTGCGGATGTTTCGCATCTCGAGCTTAGCTTTTGCCTCTTCGAGCACGGCTTCGCCTTTCTTCATCTCCGTCTCGATCTCGTCTTTCTCATTGGCGGAGATATGCTCTTGAGCGAATAGCTCCGCGTTGCGGTTGAGCTTGCGCTTACTGAAGCCGAGCTGAGCCTCCGCGAGATGAACGTTGGCCCTTTCCACTGACGCGCGCAGGGTAGCCAGTATCTGGCCTTTTTGTACGACGTCGCCGCGCTCGACCAGCACCTCGTCGATGATGCCCGGCACCTGGCTGCTGATTTTGACTTCGCGGTACGGCTCTATCATGCCGTCCAGGTACTCCGAGGGGCCGGTCGCTCGCGCAGAGGCGCAAAAAAGGACCGGAAGAACGGCCGCCAGAAAAATAGTCGCACGGAGAATCCTGTTCATCGAACCTTCCTCTTTACTCGCCCAGCCCTGAAAACGAAAGAAGCGTGCCCATCCGCTCGTCCTGTTTGAGAAGCTCCCGTCTCGCCCTGGCGTGAGCGCGCTCCATCTTGCGCTGAGCATGTAATATAGCGATTTTCGAAACTAGTGTCCATAGGCACGGGAGGCGTCGCGGCACGCGCCTGGCTGCCCATCCGAATATACCGGCCCTTCCGCCTTCCAGAAGCGAGTCCTCCATCGATAGGATCGCTTCGAAGCTGCCCGGGTCCCCCTGGCGGCCGCAGCGGCCTCCGAGCTGCCGGTCGATCCTTCCCGCGTCATGGCGCTCCGTCAGGATCACGTGAAGGCCGCCGAGCTCCGCCACACCCGGCCCCAGCTTTATATCCGTGCCCCTTCCGGCCATGTTCGTCGCTATCGTAACGGCCCCCGGCCGGCCTGCCTGTGCCACTATCGCCGCTTCGTCGCTGTCATTCTTTGCATTGAGCACGCAATGGGCCATGCCCGCCTCCGTGAACGACTTGCTGAGGCTTTCGGAGGCCGCGACGGAGCGCGTCCCGATGAGCACCGGGCGGCCCCTTTGGAAAAACTCGTCAACCCGCTCCACGACGGCCATCTTCTTCTCGGACAGGGTTGGGGCCACGAGGCCGGGCAATGTTTTGCGCCTGAGCGGCTTTTCCGTCGGCACGCGCGCAACGGCAAGGCCATAGACCGACCACAACTCCTTCCTCACCTCCCAGGCAGTGCCCGTCATGCCGCAAAGGTGCAGGTAACGGCGGAAGAAGCGCTGGTACGTGATGCGCGCCATCGATTCGACCTGCCGGGTCAGCTCGCAACCCTCCTTTATCTCGATGAGCTGGTGGATGCCGCGCTCCCACGAGCGGTCCGGCATGAGCCTTCCCGTATACTCATCGACTATCTGCACCTTGCTCTCTCTCACAAGGTAATGGATATCCGGCCGGAAGAGATAGAGGGCAGCGAGGGCCTTCCGTATAGTCTCCTCGCGCCTTATGGTCCCGGCCCACAGGGGCCCCAAGGCGGCCGAGGCTTGTCTGACGTGCTTGAGGCCGCTGTCTGTCAGGTCTATCTTATTTTTGTCCAGGTCCAGTATATAGTCGTTGCCCTCCCTCATGGCAAGGGCAAGCGACATGCCCTGGCGCAGGAAAGTCTCTTCATCGCCGGTGTCTCCGCCTCCCGATATAATGAGCGGAGTACGGGACTCGTCGACCAGTATGCTGTCCGCCTCGTCGCAGATGCCGAAATGGAGGCCCCGCAAAAGAAGACGGCTGTCCCTTGCATCATGCGAGTGAAGGTATTCCGCCTGCAAGCGCAGGCTGTCCGTTATAGGGCCGAGGGTCAGTCTGTCGCGCAGGTAGTCGAAGACCACTTCCTTATTGGTGCAGTACGTGATATCGCACCCGTAGGCCGCCTGCCGCTCCCCGGGGTCTTTGTCGTGGACGACGCAGCCAACGGACAGGCCGAGGGTAGCGTAAACGGGGCCCATGGCCTCTGCGTCGCGGGCGGTAAGGTAGTCGTTAACGCAGATCACGTGGACAGGGATGCCCGCAAGTGCGGCCGCACCCGCTGCAAGCGTGGCGGTCAGCGTTTTTCCCTCCCCCGTCTCCATCTCGGCGATCGTCCCTTTTAAGAGCAGAAAACCGCCCATCAACTGGCTGTCGAAATGGCGAAGTCCGACGGTCCTCTCCGAGACCTCACGGATGATGGCGAACAGGCGCCCGGCCGGCTCGACATCGAAGCCTTTTATCCTCGCTTCCATGCCCAGGCGCCTCGCCTCCGCCCGTAATTCCACGTCGCTCATCCGGGACACGGCGGCAGCGTGCCTGCCGGCAGCGGTCACGATTTTTCTGCTCCGGCGGAACAGGTGCAGGGATAGCGCAACGGGCGCGCATAAGACCTTCGCTGCGCGCTCGACGGAAGAAAGCGCAGGGTCCTTCTTTTCAGGCCTGAGGCTGCGGGTTGCGGGGGGATGAAATATCTGGCGTCCCATCGTTTATACCGAAAATCAGACGTTCAACCGGCGCAAAAGGACACGGCGGATCGCACGGCGCCACCGGGACGACAGAGGCTCCGGGGTGTGGACGAACCGCACAAATACGCGCTCGCCCACCCCTCTGGCCTGCACGCCCGGCAGGAGGATATCAAAATTGAAAAGCTTCTCGAAGGCCTTGGGGTTGCGGGTCTCCTTCGGGTCGAGGGCCACGGAGCCTCCGCCCTGGACGCTCAGGGCCATGCTCGGCAGGTCCTTCGACGCAGCCGGGACTTCCCGCTGTATAGAGGCGGCAGTGACGGTGGGCAGCGATTCGGCGAGGCGCGCCTCGACCCTGCGCGTCCGGTGCCTGATATGCTCTACGTCTGCCTGGTTGACGATCACCCGCACCACCGTCTTCGAGAAATCGACCACGTAGCCCACAGGCGTGCCCCTGTGAACGAACCTGCCCGGCCAGTCCTCCGACTGGGGCAGCAAAAAAGTCCCGGAGGCGGGGCTGCGCACGATCATCTCCGACATCCTCTCTTCAGCCCGGACCAGCTTCGCCCGGACCCTGCCCATCTCGTCCTTCAATATTTCCGTCTGCGTGCGGTCCGTCATAAGGCTGACCCTCATGCGGACGTCTACCTCGTTCAAATTTGCCTGTAGCACTTTCATCTCGGCCCGAAGGCCGGGGGCATCGCAGAACAAGAGCGGCTCGCCCTTTGAGACACCCGCGCCCGAGACGGCAAGGACTTTGACGACAAAGCCGTCCGCGCCGGCGAAGACCTGCGATTCCTCCGGCACCCATACGACGCCTTCGGCAACGGTCGATGAGGGCAGGGGATACCAGGCTACGAAAGCTGCAAGCGGGCAAATGACGGCTGCCGCAATAGCGGTCACCCGTAAGGCGTGCTCACGCATCTCGCTCGCCACGCGGCGTATGAGTTTCACCGTCGGCCAGACCAGCATGCTGAAGGCGGCCCAGAGGGCTAAAAGAACGCCTATCGCAAAAAACTTCGCGGCGACGAAAAGAAAGATGCTCACGGAGATGAAGATACGGTATGCAAAGGCAGCAATGGCATAAACCACAAGCCAGGGTTTTTCTCCCTGCGCGAGCACGGTCGAAGCGGCGCCCTTTATTCTGAGCAGGTAACGCTTGGCCAGATAGCCGACGTACTTGTTGGCCCTGTCGGCCAGGTTCGGGATCTCCAGGTAGTCGGCGAGGATGTAATAGGAATCGAAACGGAGCAGGGGGTTGCCGTTTAGCAGCAGTGTAGAGAGCCCGGCGACGAATATGACGTTATAGGCTACGGTGCGCACCGTACCGGGTTCCGCGAGCGACCAGACGACAAGGGCAACAGACGCCAGGAGGAGATCGACTATGATCCCCGCGGCCCCGACGAACATGCGCCTGCCTTTCTCCGGGAAGGCCGAAGCCCATGAAGCGTCCACGTACGGGAGGGGCATGAAGACGATGAGCATCACGCCCATCTCGTGGACTTCCCCGCCTAGCCTTTTGACTGCATAAGCGTGGCCGAACTCATGGAGTATTCTAGAGATAGGGTAGATGAGGGCTATGAGTATAAGGTTCTCCGCGCTTAATACGCGGTCCGTGACGTTGCTTGAAAGCCCCTGCCAGTGTACGCCCAGAAGCAGAAAGGCGATTGCGAGGAGCATGCCCCCGAGGACTGCGCCCGTTTTGCCGAGGAAGGGCCGGACGAGGAAGAGGCTCCTGTCCAGAAACGAGTTCGGGTCCCAGACCGGGAAGCTCATAGCCGCCGGAGACCGCACGATAGCCATCCAGCGGCTGCTCTTATCCTTCCTGCTCCTCTTGGCCAGATCTGCGATGTCGGGCAGCCTGTCCGATTGCAGCACGTCGTTCTGGTGCAGATAGGAGAGGAGGTTGATTACCTCGCCTTGCGTCGGCATGTCGTCGCCTAGACGCTCGCAGGCCGCCTCCCATATCTCCTGCATAGTGCGCTTGCCGTCCATCAGGCCCACGATTGCGTAGGCTTCCTTCGAGAACCTGTGGAAGCGCCCGGTAGAGTTGTCCTGAAGGATGTACCAGTCGGTCTCCCTGTACACGTGATGGTGGAACTGCGTGTGGCTGCGCAGACGGGGGTACAGGCCGGAGACCCGGTACCACGACTCGCTGAAAAGGGTCTTTTGCTCTCCCGGAGTTTTTTTTAAGGACGCCATGACCAGAACCAAAGCCTGAGCCAGTTACGGAGCTTCAGCGTCCAGATGTATATGAGCTTTTGCCGGTCTACCGATATCTTCCCTATGCCCTCCATCCCCGGCCTCAGTGTGTTTGTCGCCTTGTCGAGGGCCGCCTCCACGCGGAAGCAGTTCTTCCCCTCCTGGGCGGTTGCCAGCGGGGTGATTTTGCGGACGACGAAGCCGAAGGTATCGGGCAGCGCCGAAAGCACGAGAACGCCCCTCTGGCCCTCCCGCACGCGCGCGATCTCGGCTTCGTTCACCTGAAGGATGAGGCGGTAGCCCGCCAGAGGCGCGATCTCGAACAAAACCTCCCCTTCTTCAACCGCCGACCCGACCTTCTGGCTCAGGTCGCCGGCGAGGACGAGGCCGTCGAAGGGGGCCTTCATGCTGGTCCGCTGCAGCTTTATATCGGCGAGATCGAGTTGGGCTATGACCTGGTCGAGCTGGGCCTTGATAACGTTCGCCTTGGCCCGATCGTGCAGGGCAACGGCCTCCTGGTGCTGCCTGAGGAGCTGGCTTTCCTGGCCCGCGAGGTTCGTTTTCTCCAGGCGCAAATCGCGCTCGTCGAGGGTGCACATGACGCCTCCCTCGCGTACCGTGTCGCCGTGGCGGACATAGGCCTCCCGGATGTACCCTTTGAACGGGGCGGCGACCGTACGGCGAACCGATCCTTCGAGCGTCGCGGTTGAGGTGATCCGGTATTGGCCTTCGGCAAAGCTGAAAAAAGCGACCGCGCAGGCCAGAAGGAGCAGGATAAGCTTCATTCCGAGGTGGCCGGGACCCATAACGCGCTTGAGCGCACTCAGCGCCGCGTCGTATGCGTATTTCGGGAAGGAAAGGGCTTGTACCCTTTTTCCTTCCAGTGCAGGGGCGGCCAGGGCGAAGATGCTCTTGCAGATATTGACGTCGTCTGTATCGAAAGAGTCTTCTCCGTTCCTCTCAAGCGTGAGCGCCCCGTAATAACGGCCGCTCGCGTAAAGGGGAACGGTGAGCATCGCGTTTACGCCGTACCGGCCCGCAAATGCTTCGTGGCTACGCGTCACGAGGGCGGGAGAGCCGGGGGGCGATGGATAGATGACCTCCGTGCCCTGCTGGATGGCTTCGTCCATCACGGTGCCGAGGGAGCGCACAAAACCCGTACGCTTGTCGAAGAGGGCGCTGTGGGAAATCGCCTGTATGCGGACTTTATGCTTTTTCAGGAAGCCGAGGCTGACCCGGTCGCACGCAAGACGGGCGGCGACGCCCGTTGCGAAGGTCATGCACGCGCCGTCGAATTTTTCCTGGGAGAGCACGTCGGCCAGAAGGTCGATTGCCGAGCGCAGCCGCGACATGACTGCCCCGTCTTCCCGCGTCTGCTGCCTTCTGAAGAAAAGCTCCAACAGGGGCATACCCCACTGGAGCTGCTCCATGACCGGCCTTAGCTCTTCTTCCGACCTGACCGCCACCTCGATTGCCGCCACCCCATGAAGCCGGTCGTCGAAGAGAAGGGGGCAGGCGACCCCGAAAGTGCGCAAGGCTTGCCCGTCGCCGGGGGGTGCGGGCAGCTCGGTAAGAAGCGAGCGCCGTTGCGCGAGGCTGTTTTCGGCAACCTCCGCGAGCCGCTCGCCGTCTGCCTCCGGAGATGCTGACCAGAAGGCGATAGGCACAAAGCCGTCGCCACCGTCCTGTTGCATGACCAGGACGGCCTGTAGGGTGGAGCCGATCAGAGAAGACTGGAGGGCAAGCCAGCTTTGGGAGTACTCTTCGAGATTGCCTGCTGAGGCGATCCCCGTCCAGTGGGCAGACTGCTCCCTTGCGCCTTCCTCTCCGACACGCTCTTCAATCACGGTCGTCTCTCCGGAAAGGAAGGTCCCACAATGGAGTACGCATCTTCATGCATCCGTTCTGCGTTACTGCAGGTGAGGGGGACTGCCGTACCTCTACTTGGGACCCGCCAGATCGAGGTCAAGCGTTCCAAACCGCGCTTCGTAGTCGGAAACGATCCGATTAAGAAGCAAGGAAAGGCGTTTCGCCGCATAAGCGTTGAGAATGACGCGGTCCGTCAACTGCACGATGAGCTCGTTCTGGCCTGTCTGCCACGTCTGGTTCGTACCGAACAGGACGGTTACCTCTTCTCGCGTGCTCGACACGTTGCAAACGTTCGCGTAGGACGTCTTGAGGTTCGAATCGTCCCATTTTATCCTGAGCGTCCCATCCTGCTTAGGGGCGTCCTGTTTCGTTGCCGCGTCATCTTCTTTTGCCATTTGCACTACCTCCTGATACTTATTCTGGCCGGGACATAAGCCGCTCTATTCTAACCGATAAGGGTTTAAAACATCAAGTTTCCGATTCAGTGTAGCTTGCTACAGGGGTTGCCATGCTTCGAGTCCCTGCCGTTGGGGTATCCGCACACCTCACGACACGCAGTCATTGGGGCTCAGCGCTCCCTCCAACGGCATCAGCCGCTGGAGCCTCCTCCCCCCCCTTGGCGCGGCGCATACGCTTGCTTTATGACCCTGCTTCTTGCAGCAGGGTCATTTATTTAATTCATTTGCGTGTGCCCGTCCGCTCGCTGCCTTTATCGATTACCTTTCCGCCGAACCATGGCAGGAAGCGGCTCCTCTTACGCTCTTCTTTAAGTCTCTTGAACCCGTCACGGTCGAGGAACACATCTTTGCGGGCAGCGGATGCGACCGCTGCGCCAAAGGCGACAATGCCGTCGTCGAGGCGCTGCTTGTCCTTCTCGTTGGCGGCGACCGTCACTTGCACGTCCGTTTCCTGCATCCCCTGGCTGTCTCCTCCCTGCGGCGATTGATCGCCTTGCTGGTTGCCGTCTCCGGCGCCCGGCTGGCCCTGGTCGGTCCCCTGGCCCGTCGGCGAGGTCGATTGTCCTCCCTGGCCTTGCGATTGTCCTCCCTGTTGGGTCGATTGCTGCCCCTGACCGGTCGTAGACTGCTGCCCGGGCTGAGTCGTGAAACCGGTAGAGCCCGTATGGCTCGACTGCTGCTGCTGCTGGCCCTGGAGGTCCTGATTGTTTGTGCCGGTATTCAAAGACGTAGAGAACGTGTTTGTCGAAGACCCGGTTCCGGTGAACGTGCCGGTTCCGGTGAACGTGCCGGTTCCGGTTCCCGTTACTCCTGCGATCAGCCTGATGGGCGATGTAGACGACTGCATGCCCGATTCGCCCCATTCGCCCGATTCGTTGCCTTGTGCGCTGTAAAGGGTGGAGAGCGGGCTCGCGAGGGGGTCGTCGCCGAACCAGAAGCAGGCGACCTGCGTCGTGCGCCCGTTTTCGACGACTATATAGGCGAACCGGCCGATCATGATGTCGCTGTTGAAATTACCGACAAATGCTGAATTACCGATACCGCCGATCATGATGTTTCTTCCGCCGCCTCCGCTCAACCAATCATGTCCGCCAAGCTCGATGTCTATGCTCTCTATGATCTCGCTATTGGCTGTCCATGCGATAGTGCCGACGCTTTCGCTATTGCCGGTCCAGGCGACCCTGCCCCCGGCCCCGAAGATGATGTCGTTACCTGTGCCACCGAAGAGCCAGTTGTCGCCCGCGCCTCCTATGATGAGGTTGTTGCCGCCCGCAACACGGATAACATCGTCCCCGCCCAGATAGTTATCAACGGAGTAGGCATCCTTGGGGAAGAGTCCCTGTTGATCGAAATCGATTTCCCCACTGTGTCCGATGACTATGCTCGCGCTCGACGTCCTAGGGTCGGGCGTTGTCGTACCTCCCAGGGTGATCGTGTTGCTGCCGTATCCTCCGAAGACATAGTCGCTGCCGTTGCCCGCTGTGATGGTGTCGTTGCCACCTATCGACGAATTGGTCGTCTGGGCAGTGCCAAGCACGCCGGGTGACTGGTAGCTCACCTGGCCGTTGCTGCCGAAGATAATGTTGCTGCCGTTTCCTGCCGTGAGCGTATTCGACCCCGAGCCGCCGAAGATGATATTGTTGCCGTTGCCGGCGTTAATGATGTTGTTCGACGCAAGCTGCACATCGATGCTCTGAGCGAGGCTGGGCGACCCGGCCGGGAAGAACTGGATCGACCCGTCTTCGCCGAAGATGATGTTATTGCCCGTGCCTGCAAGGCCCGCGGTAATGTTGTCCGAGCCCGTGCCGCCGAAGATGATGTTATTGCCCGTGCCCGCCGTGATAGTATCGTTGGCTCCGTTGGTCGCGTAGGTCGATTGGACGGTGCCCAAAACGCCGGGCGACTGGTACTGCACGGAGCCGTTATCGCCAAAGATAATGCTGTTGCCGTTGCCTGAAGTGATGGTGTCCGCTCCGGAGCCGCCGAAGATGATGTTTTTGCCGTTGCCTGCCACGATTTGTTCATTCTGGGCAAGCTGCGGATCGGTTGTTTCGATCAGGCTGGCAGTGCCGGTTGTAAAGTACTGAATTAGCCCGTCGTGACCTATGATGATGTTGTTGCCCGTGCCTCCGAGACCGGCGGTAATGCTGTCGGAGCCGGAGCCGCCAAATATTGTATTATTACCGGTGCCGGCCGTAATGGTATCGTTTGCCCCGACACCCGTGTTTGTAGTCTGGACCGTGCCCAGCACGCCGGGCGACTGGTAACTCACGGAGCCGTTGTCGCCGAAGATGATGCTGCCGCCGTTTCCGGTTGTGATCGTGTCCGCTCCGGAGCCGCCGAATACGATGTTGTTGCCGTTGCCGGTGTTGATGGTCACGCTCCCCGCTAGCTGCGGGTCGGTAGTCTCGATCAGACTGGCCATGCCGTTGGAGAAGAACGTCATGCTTCCGTCATGACCCGTTATGACGTTGTTGCCTTCGCCTGCGGTAACCGAGTTAGTTCCGGTGCCGGAGGTCCCGGCCATGATGATGTTGTTACCGTTGCCCGCGATTATCGTTGCGGTGCCTCCCACGGTCGCGTTCGTCGTCTCTACGGAAGAGAGGAACCCGGTTGCAGCATAGTCCACCTCGCCGTTATGGCCGAAGACGATGCTGTTGCCGTCGCCGACCTTGATATTGCTCGTCCCGTCGCCACCCGTGATAACGTAATTGCCGCTGCCTCCCACACCTGCATTTATCGTGTCGTTCAGGCCCGTGCCCGGGTCCGTGGACTCGAAAGTCTGCATTACCGACGAGCCTGAGTAGAACCGGATTAGGCCGTTTGCGCCTGCGATGTAGGAGTTGCCGCTGCCCATCGTGATATGGTTCACGCCGGTGCCGCCGAAGATGTAATCCGTGCCCGTCGTATCACCTGCGTCGATGGTGACATTGCCGCCCGTCGTCGGGTTGGTTGTCTCCATCAGGGCGTAGAGGCCGCTCGTCTGGTAGTCGATCTCGCCGTTGTGGCCGAAGATGATGTTGCCGGCCGTGGTCGATCCGACGCCCGCATTTATCGTGTTCGCTCCGGATCCACCAAGGATGATATTGCTCCCGATGCCGACATTTATCGTGTTGTTGCTGCCTACTGTGGGCATCGTCGTCTTTATAGAGGTAATGATGCCCGAGGTGTTGTTGTACGTTACCGTCCCGTCGTCGCCCAGCACGATATTATTGCCGTTACCGAGGCCGATCGTGTTACCTCCGGCCGCGCCGATCACGATGTTGTTGCCGTTTCCGAGATTTATGGTGTCGCCCGTGCTCTCGTTGGGGCTGGTGCTCTGGATGTTCGTTATGATGCCTGCCGCCGTGGCGGCCACCTGACCGTAGCCCGCTATGACGATGTTGTTGCCGTTGGCGCCCGCGTTTATGACGCTATCGCCTGCTTCGGCCAGGATAGTATTGTTCCCGCCGCCGGGGGTTATTGTGTCTGTGCCGGTAGTTGCCGTGTCGTACGTTGTCTCGATGAGTGTGGCGGGATGGACAAGGTTGTCGGTCTGGTTGATTGTAAGATCGGTCAGGCCCGGGTTCAGGGCAAGCCGTTCTGCGTAGGTCAGGCCGAGGCTCGTGATCAGGTTGCCTGATGCGTCGCGATAGTCGATCTCGCCCTGGTGGGCTATGATCGTGTCACCTCCCTGGCCGCCCAGGATCGTACTGCTCCCCGTTCCGCCGAAGATGACGAGTGGCGCGGTCGCGGCAGTGCCGTTTACATTGGAGGCGCTGGCGTTCAAGTAGTTGGTGCCGTTGCCGAGGTTGACGGCGAAGATGCCGCCCACCGAGTTATTGAGGCTTATCGCGACGTTATTGTTGCCGTTCCCCATATTGAAGACTGTGGTGGTCTGAAGAACGGTGGTCCCTACCACATCCGGCTCCAGGTTGCCCGTCACGTTCAGGGTATTGCCGTTGTTTCCGAGGAAGAACTCCATGGATTCGATGTTGTGGTAATCCAGGACGCTTCCCGGCGTCGTATTGTAGCCGGTCAGGTACATCCCCGCGCTCGTGCCGTTGAGCGTGAGGTTGGCAGTCGCCGCGGTGTCCCAGATGGTTACGGCATCGATCTGCTGTGCTTCGTTGACGAAGAAATTCGGAGACAGATCGTTGAGGACCCAGCCGCTGCCGCTCGCCGGCAGCGCCGTCCAGTTCGACTGTATCTCATACGGGTCAAGGAGGGTAAGGGTTGTCTGGCCGGTGGTAGTACTGGCTGTCTCACCCGTAATCTGCCAGAAGCGACCTGATGCGCCGCTGTTGCCCGTGGGAGTTGTGGTGATCTCTATAGTCAGGCCTATCAGGTTGCTCAATGGCAACTGCGTGCTTGACTGGTAGATCTCGTCGAGCCATGTCTGGATATCCGTAGTCAGGACGTTCATTGTGTCGGTCGCACCGGATGTTCCTGTGCCGGAGAAAGACTGTACGATTCCATCCGTGGCCGCCACGTTCGTTTCGCCCGGCAGCATTACCGGAGACTTGATCGCGTCTTCCGGGGCAACCCCGCCGTCGATGGTGAGGCTCCCTTCTATCGAGCTAAGGTTGTAGGTCGGGGCGGGCAGCGTCGAAAGGTTGAGGTATTCAACCGCCCCGGTTGCGGATCTTTGGCCGGCGTCGATCTGCGTGCCGGTGGGCACGGCCCCGTCTAAGATGAAGTGGTCGCCGCCGAGGCCTCCGTAAAGCGTTACGTGTGCGATTGCAGGCGTGCTCAGTATATAGAAGGTGTCGTTGCCTTCCGCGCCGTCGATAATGACCGTCTGGATGTCCTCGTAAGTTATCGTCCTACCCGCGCCGTAAATGGCGTCATCGGTCACGACAAAGGTGTCGTCGAACTCCGTGGCGATGATCCGCATGATGTTGTTGCCCGCGCCGCCGTCTATCTCTATGGGGGCGTTTGCTACGTAGGTGATGGTGTTTGTCCCGGTCCCTTCATTGACGCGCGAGAGGACCGAGTTCTCCTGGACGAAGGACCTGATCGTGAACGAGTCGTTTCCTGCGCCTCCTACGAGGTCCAGGGTCGCCACGTTGCGGTAGACGGTGAAGTCGTTAGCGCCGTTGCCACCAATTATCGCCGTGTCATAGCTTACGCCGTTGCTCAGGTATCCCCTCGTGGTCAGCGTCGTCGTGAAGCTGTCCCCCGCCGCGATATTCGCATTGAGCGCGTCGCGCAGGGATTGGAAGATCTGGCCGACCTGGTACGTGTTATCGCCGCCTCCGCCGTAAATCGCCGTCTCGGTCCGGTTGTCGTCCAGGGTCACGGTGTCGTTGCCGGTCCCCGTCTTGACCACTAGGTTGCTGATGGACGCAGTGTAGTTGATCCTCTCCACGTCGGATCCGTCGGGGTTCAGGTCTGCGACGAACGCGTAGCCGGTAGGGTCGGTGCTGGCCCTAAGGAGCATGTTGTCCGCCCCGCTCGTGCCGTAAACGTTGAGGGTGGTGCCGGCCGTGAGCGGTGTAGCCGAGAGCTGGATTGTATTCGTATCGACGACGATCACGTAGTAAGCTTGTCCGTTGTTCAGGCCGCCGATACTTCCGCCGTTGCTATCGAACATCACGGTCGCCCCGTTCGTAAGCCCGTGGGAGTCGTATGTAATGGTAATGGGGCTATTGTCCGTAATGCTCACTTGCGCAGCCGAGAACGTGAGCGTCTGGAAAGGATAGACGAGGCTGTTCATCGAGCCCGATGCGCCGTATCTCGTGAACGCGATCGGATTATCTTTGAGTGCGTCTTCCAGGGTGGACGCAAGTTGTATCTTATCCGTGCCGGCAACCGGTATCACGTAGTAGATCTGCCCGTTATTCAGGCCGCCCACGTTGTTCAGGTAGCTGCCGTCATTCTCATAGCGAACCATTTCGCCTAACGTGTAAGTGTTGCCAGGGAGGGTGATCATACTATGTGTCAGGTCCACGACCGACGACGAGGACGGGTCGAAGGTCATGCCGACGGAGACGAGGGTGTTCGTCGAGCCGGATGCGCCGAGGCTCGTGAGCGTGATGGGATTTCCTGCAAGGGCGTCTTCCAGGGTGGTTGCAAGTTGTATCTTATCCGTGCCGGCAACCGGTATCACGTAGTAGCTCTGCCCGTTGTTCAAGCCGCCGACGGCGGAGCCTCCGTTGGTCTCGTAGGTCACCATCTGGCCCGGCGTGTAAATGTTGCCGGGGATGGTGATCGTATTGTCTGTCGTATCCACGACCGACGACGAGGACGGGTCGAAAGTCATGCTGGCGGAAGTTGAAGGCGCGGTGAGCTGCAGGTCGGAACCCGCAGGCGTGCCGGTCAGGTTTACAGGGGTCGGATCAGTGCCCGTATCGGTCACGTTCACGAGATAGTTGCCCGTGCCCGCGTAGCTGACGTTGACGGTGTTGTTCCCCAGTCCGCCGTCGATGTTCAAGGTGGCGGTGTCGGCGTAAGCCTGCTTGGTTATCGTGTCATTCCCCACGCCGCCGTAAACGAACGTCTGCCCGCTCACAGTCGCGATGGTGATCGTGTCCCCGGCCGGGCCGCCGTACAGGTTCGTTGTGGTCGCGTCCGTATTGGCGATAGTGAAGATATTCTGCCCCTTGCCCAGCCAGACGTTGAGGGTCGCAACATTGCCGTACGTGATGCTCCCCGCCATACCGAGGCCGCTAAGGGTCGTGGACGTTAGGATGTCGTTCGTATCGGCTGCCGTGGCGGCCGCGTTGCTGACGTTGAGCACTTCGGTACCGCCGTCTCCCGAGACGGTCGAGAAGGGCGTTGATGTGGCTCGTGTTGCCGTCCGCGTAGGTCTGGCCCAGGCCCCAGCCCACGTTTACCGTATCGGTCGTGCTCTGGTCGTTGATGGTTGTATCGTTGTTTATCCCGGTCACGTAGACACGTGTTCGCCCCTGCGCCCGTGTAAAGGTACGTAACAGCGCTCGTGGAGGCGATCGTGAACGTTGTCGGAGCCGGAGCCGAGGTAGATATACATGGTCGGCACTGCGAGTAGCTTATGCTGCCCGACATACCGAGACCCGTAAGCATCGTGGACGTCAGGACATCGTCGGGATCGGCTGCCGTGGCGGCCTCATTGCTGACGTTGAGCACATCGGCGCCGTTGTCTCCCGAGACAGTGAGGAGGGCGTTGATATGGCTTGTGGAGCCGTTGGCGTAAGTATAGCCCGGACCCCAGCCCACGTTTATCTGATCGGTCGTGCTCTGGTCGTAGATCGTTGTGTTGTTGTCTATCTCGGTTACGTACACTATGTTCGATCCTGCGCCCGTGTAAAGGTTCGTCACGGCGCCCGTGGATGAGATGGTGAAGGTGTCGGGGCCGGCGCCGAGGTTGATGTTCAGGTATTCGGTTGTGCCGTAGGTGATGCTGCCCGGCATGCCGAGGCCGGTGAGGGTGGTGGAGGTGAGGGTGCCCGTCGGCCCCGCCGTATCGCCCGAGTCGTCGATGTTGATCGTATTCGTGCCGCCCTGGCCGTTTATCGTCAAGGCATCGGCGATCGTGCTTACGACGCCGCCCGTGTTGGTGGTTGTGGCCTTGCTGCCGATGTCGATCGTATCGTTGCCGCTTCCGGCATCGATCTCGGTGGGCGTGCCCGCCTGTACGTTGGTCAGGTTTATTACGTCGTTGTCGTGGCCGCCGGTTATCGTCAGCTTGGTGCCGGTGATAACGCCGTCTATAGTTCAGGTAGGTCGTCGAGCCGGAGGTATAGGCGTCTCCCTGGATCGTCACGTTGGTGGAGGAGTTCTTGCCCGTGTAACCGGCGGCGATCACCACATCAGGTTGCACTGTGACGTTGGTCCCGGCCACGATGCTTACGTAGCTCGCGTTACTCGCGATGGTCGTTATCTGCGACGAAGAGCCTTCGAGAATCACGGCCGTCCCAGCAATCAGCGAAACGTAGCCGTTGGCGGACTGGATGGTCACACCGGGATCGACCGTAAGGTCGCTGTTCGTCTCGCCAAGCGACGTGCCCGCCTGCTTGACGATATCGCCTTGCGCGAATACGTCGCTGGATATCTCCAGGGGGCAGTCGGTGTTGACGTACACCCCCCCGCCGGCCTGCATGCCGTAACCGCTGCCCGTGACGCTGTTTGATAGGTCAAGGGCGCCCTCGTTATCCAGGTAGATGCTCCCGGCGGTCGATGCGCCCTGGACTATGGCCGCAATGGAACCTGACGGCGTCTGCGCCTTTATCGGGTTTGCCTGCGTGCCTATGTCGCCGGATGCGAAGAGGTATGTTTCCCCGGAAGTGATGTTGGTATTTCCTGTGCCGTTCAATATCTCGCCGGCCGGGGCGGAGATGAAGGCTGTGCCGGCCTGCGTCTGGACGGTGTTGAGGGAAAGGTTGCCCGTCGTCTCAGTCACGTACGTATTGAGACTGCTTAGAGAGGTCAGGTTCCCGGAGGCATGGATGGCAAAGCCGACCGCGACGCCGCCGGAGGCTTTGTTGATGACCCCGCTGTCGGCCTCAAGGGTTATATTGTTCCCTATCGCGACGGGCGCCACTGTTCCGTTCGCGTCGTAGAGGTTGACTGCGGCCCACAGGCCGATATTCCCGCCGTTCGTCGAATCGGCGGCTGCCACGTTCATGTTGCCAGATACCTGGTGCAGGTAGATGTTCTGCCCAGCGGTAGCCGTGACTTTCCCGCTCTGGCCAAGGTCGGTCGCGACGTAATTACTGCTTGTACCGATGCTCCCCCCTGCCTGGAGGAATGCCGACTGGCCGCCGATTTCCCACACGCCTGCGGCCGCGCTGTTCGGGTTGTCGTCGAAGATCGAGCCGGTGCCGTCGGCAGTGAGGTATACGTTGGCGTTGCTGTATATATCGACGAGCCGCAAGTCGTACTCGGTGGCAGTAATATAGATGTCGTTTGCCGCGCTGGCACTCAGCGAGCCGGTGGAGAGGGCAACGTAGATCGGGACCGAGGAGGTGCCGATGCCGTTATTGCCGCCCTCGAGGATCGCGTTACCGCCTGCTACGATCACGGGGTTGGTGTCGCCCCTGACATCTACGAGGCCTGACTGTGCCTGTATCCTTGCCTCGCCTCCGGCGTTCACGCTTTCAAGGTTGAACCCGCCCAGAGTGCCGACGTTCACGTTCCCCGTCGCATTGAAAATGACGGTGCCCGTAGTGGTAGCGATGTCAACCGACTTAACCTCGTTGACCGTGAGACTCACGGGCGTGTCGGAGACGTTGACCGTGCATCCCGTGCCCTTGCCTCCGGCCGTAGCGCCGCCGTTCGCCGCCGTATAACCGGAACCGAGGGAGACCACGTTGAAGGCGGCGACAGCGTTGTTCGTTCCAAGGGCGGTGACCTGAAGCTCCATACCCGAACCGCCGGATACGGTAAGCAGGTCGCCGACCGCGTAGCCGCTTCCTGCGGCGTTCAGCACGGGGAAGACGTTCGTGATGGCCTGTCCGCCTGCGTCATAGAAAGTGATGTCCTCAGGCTCCGCTGCCGCAATGGCCACTTTTGTGGCGTCCGAGAGGGAGGCTGGAAAGGGGCAGGGAGACTGTAAGGGTCCCGTTGCTGACGCCTATGTCGCCGGTGGTCGATGTATTGCCGCCTGCGCTCAGGTATACATTGTTCCCCGTGATGTCCGTTGCCGTGCCGTAGAGGGTCGATGTTGTGGTGTGCGATTGGAAGATGCTTACGCTGACGGAGTTTTGCAACTGGGTCTGGCTCCATGCCGCCCTCTGGCTCAGGACCGCGCCGTCCGACAGGTAGTTCCCCGTCCCCGTTATGGTGCTCAGGTCGATCGCGTTGCCGCCCGCAGTCGATGCGAGGCTGATTACCTGCTGGTTGCCGGTCGTGACGACATAGTATGTCTGGCCGTACGTGAGGTTGCCGTTCGTGTTGCCGGCCGTTCCGCCCTCGAAGACGACTTCCTCGCCGTTCGTAAAGGCGTTGAGGCCGACGTTAACGGTAGTCCCCCCCGAGATGTTCGATGGGCCGAAAGTCTGATGTAAGACGTCCGTGGCTGCGACATCGGTGGTGGTGTTGAACCCCGAGGTGTAAGAGAAATTGGGGTCATAGTTGCCGCCGTCGTAGTGACTGCCGGCTTCTATATTCCCGACCTGTCCCCACGTCTGGTTCAGGGTGTGGTATTCCTGGGTTTCCTGGGTCTGAAGGGTGGCGAGGGCGTTAGCTACATAGGTGCTTTCACTCTCGCTCGGGTTTGTAAGCGCCTGGTATTGTGCTTGGTAGTACGCTGTATATGCCGTCGTCTGCGCGGCGGACAGGGTCACCGACTGGCCGTCGCTGTACGGTACGTTCCGCTCGAACGTGACCGCCTCGCCGTTCGTCAACGTGCCGCCGCCGCCCGTGTTGGATATGCCCGAAACCGCAATGGTGCCCGCCGTATTGTTGATGTAGGTAGAGGAGTCATTGAAGGTGACGTAGCTCGACGAACCGGTGTAGAGGCGCTGTTGGGCGCCGCCCGCCCCTGGGTCGCCCGAGGCCGTTATACTCACAGGCGCGCCTCCCGGGGTTAGGGAAAGACTTATCGTGCTCCCGTTCAGCTCGACGTAATAAGTCTGCCCCTGGGTGAGACCGCCGACATAATCGTCGGACTGGCTGTTCCGGTAGCTCCAGTACGTCTGGTAGTCCTGCGTCTCCGCCTGCTGGTACGCAGCGATCGTGTTGTTTACGCTGGTCTGGGCCGAGGCCCCTGTCGCATCCATGTCGTCGTACATGCTGAGGAGCTCGTTCCACGTCCTGGAGTCTGTTGTGACAGTCGTATTGGCATTCGTCAGGTTCCCGTTCAACACCTCGACCCTTACGTCGGCCGGTGTGGTTATGGCGTTCACCCGCAGGTCGCCCGTCAGCTCAACGATGTAGACATCGCCCTGGGCGGTAGCCGTGAGGGTGTCGTGGGTCGCGTCGGTCCCCGTATCCATGTTGATGGGAAGGGCGTCGGTCGCCGGGTTTGCATACGTGCCTCCCGTGCCGAAGGAGCCTATGCCGCCGTCAGTCGCAGTCAGCGTTACGGCGCCGCCGACAATAAGCGACTGCGTGGCCGAGAGGCCCGCCGCCGCAATCTGCGCTGCCGTAGCGGCCTTGATGCTTCCTGCCGCGGACAGCGTAATGTCACCGGCCGGCGCAGACGACGTTCCTGACTCTATCTGACTGACGACCATGTCGCCGTGTGGGTCCGTCAGGTCTATGTCGCCGGTCGTGCTCGTTGCATTGATCACGCCGGGCGTGCCGTTGTTCGGCGTCGTCGGGTCGACGGTAAGGGCGTTGCCGGCGCCTATGCCGGAAGCGGCCGAAAGTATAATGTTGTAGCCGCCGACGGAGGCGGTCGCGGCGCCCGTCTCGATATCGCCGCCGGAGGATGTGATGCTCGTCGTGCCTACCGCATCCTGGATCGAGCCTTTAATCACGACGCTTCCCTGTGACGTTACGGTGATCCCTCCCGTATCGCTGCCAATGAACTGGATGTTAATCGGCTGGTCGGCCTTTATGCTCGCCATGTAGACTGCGTCGTACCCCTGCTCGGTTACCGACGTCGAAGTATAGGTTTTCTTGCCGTACCACGTAGAGCTTTCCTGCACTGGATAGTCCTGCGTCGTGGCCGTCCCGACGGCGTTGAATTGGCCGCTGAAGGAGAAGTTGCCCGAGTAGGTTGTAGTCTGGTTCGAGCTACCACCGTACCAGTTTGAGACGCTGGTCGTAACGCTGCTGCCTGCCACGTAAGCACCCGGCTGTATCGCCAGTCCGCCCGTGGCTACAGTATTGGAGCTTGTCAGGTTCGAAGGCGTATAGAAGGCGGTGATGCCGAGCCATGAAGACGCGCTGTACGTGTTGGTCGTCGTCTCCATGAATTGCTGCCCCTCGGTCCAGTAGTAGCGTTGGCCCGACAAGGGCGTATATATTGCGGTCCTTTGGCCGAGGTCGGCGTTGCCCACTACCGCCTGGTAGTTGGGGTCGGAGGTGGAGGCCGGGTGACTTGGGTCACCATAGTAGTTGCTTACGGCTACCTGATCGTTCGTCCCTACCGTGTACACCGTGGTCAAGGGCGTTCCGCTGCCGTTGGTATAAGCCGTGTTCGTAATCAGCAGCTCGCCGGCCACGCCTGTTCCCGTGCTGATATTGTTCGTGACTATCGCATAAGTGGTGTTGTTCGTTATGCTGACCGTGCCGTAACCGTCGAGGACTTTTATCTGGCCGCTGCCCGTGCTCACGATGTCGCCGTAGAGTTGCATGTAGCCGCCCTGCACGCTTATCGATCCCAGTTCGATCTGCTGGGTCTGGGCGTCGTAAGCGGCGCTTATAGTGTCATTGGCGCCGTCCGTCGTCAGCTTGAAGAGCTTGCCGTCGCTCGTCGAAAGGCCATAATACGATTCGAGATATTGGGCATACCACGTCTGGCCCGCCTGCTCATATGAGTAGACCGTGTTTGCCTCGCTGATTTGGGTCGCCGCATTTGTTCCTATGGTCACGGTCTGTGCCGGCTGGCCGCTCTGGACGATGCCGTCGATGTTGAGGTACTCCGCGGCGATGAAGACGTTGCCGCCTGATACGATGCTGCTTGTAGGCTGCGCCGCAAGGGCTTTCGCGATGTCCGCCTGGATGGTTGAGTCCGCTCCTGCTGCATAGGTGTAACTCGTATTCGTCGGAGAGAGGCTCGCGTCCGCTACGGCCTGATTGATCGCCTGCTGCCACCAATATTGGGCCGCGGGGTCTCCGCCAACGTTGCTCAAAGCGTTTGTATAGTTCTGCACGTAGCCGCCGCCCGCCGTTATGGTAACGGTCCCCGCGTCGAGGTTGGCTTCTTCCGTGACGCCCCCGGCGCTCGTGATCGTCACCGTGCCGTTCAGGTTATTGATGTCTCCCGCGATCTCTATGTCAGGGGTCTGGGCCGAAGGGGCGTATGATTGATCTACAGGGTCACTCGCGTTGAATTCGCTCTTGATGGTAATCGTCGGTTCCGTGGAGCCTGACCCGCCGGCCGCGTTGATGTGGCCGCTTCCCGTTACCCCCAGCGTGCCCCCATTCAGGCTTGTGAGCGGATTATAGTTGTACATCACCTGGCCTGCGCCGGTGTTGTTCGGTATCGTAATCCCTTCGATGCGGAGATAGGCCGGGCTCTTGTTGTCGATAGTGACTGCGACGTTGCCCGCCGCATCGAGCGTCCCGTTGACGACGAGGGCGTTGCCCGAGGGGTTGGACGCCAGGATATTGATACTCCCCTGCTGCGCCCAGATGGGGCTGACAGTGATAAAGGGCACCACATAAGAAGTGATATACGCGGTGCCGGCGCTGCCCGTCGCGGTGAGGCCGAGCTGCTGCATCTCGGTCGCTATGTAACCCGCCTGTGTGGCGTATGCCTGGCCGGCCGTCGAGCCGCCGTACACTTGCGCAAGCTCGGTATAGTAGTTGAATTCCATAACCAGGTTGTTGGCTTCCGATTCCGTGTCCGTAGTAAAGGTGATGTCGCCCGTTGAGGCATGATCGACTGTGCCGTCCATGTCTATGATGAGCGTCTGCGTGTCCTCTATGCCCACCTCGATATTGCCGTTCACCGTTACAGTCCCAACGGTCGTCTCGGTCCCCGTGCCGCCCTGCATGGTAGCGGGTATCGGGGTGCCTCCCAGGGCGCTGTTGATGGCGCCGGAGACGGCCGTCAGCCAGTCTTTCCCCGTGCCGTAGGCTTCCAGTAAAATGTCACCGAGCGTCTGTGCGGTGAGGTTGGCGTCCTTGGCTGCCCTTAGGTCTGTATCTATATCCGTAACCGGGTCCTGCCCTCCGACATAGACTGTGTTGTTCTGCACGACTTCGCCGTGGGAGGTCAGCGAGCTGATGGGGATCGCGGCGGCGTTCAGCTCGTCGCCGTGCGAGGTCACGCTGAAGTAGTTCTCCGTCCCCAGGTGGTTTTCGCCGGCAAGGAGGTTCAGGTTGCCCATGGCCGTTACGAGGGTGCCTGTCCCAACGTTGACGGCGTCGTTCTCGTGGATGCGCGCGAGGGCGTCAACCGATGCGGCGGCGGCCAGGCCGTACGTGTGCGCCTTCGGCTCGGAGTCGAGTATCCCCTTGGTGTAGCTCTCCAGGTCGAGGTCTCCGACGGTGCTGATCACGTCATTGTTGCCGAGAGCGGCGGTAGCGTTGTTCGTATCGGCCCTTATCTCGCTAACGACTCCTGCGCCCGCTATGGCGCCTCCGGCGTCGATGTCTACGGAGTCGTACGCCTCGACGTCATTGTAGGCGCTAACGATGAAGTCGCCGGGGTTGGTGATGCTCCCGGTAACGGCAATGCTGACGTAGTTGCCGATGGTGGCGGACGTATTGTTGGTGATATCCGTCTCGCTATCAGCCGCGCTCCCTGCGAAGACGCCGCCCGACCCTGCCTGGACGTCCCAATCGCCCGACCCGACTGCGACAAAGTTCTTGAGGGTTGTGCTCTGCGCCGTCACGTCAAGGGACTGCGTGGTGATATTGGTATAGTTGCCGATGGAGGCCTGGACGGTGGAGTTGGCGTCGTTGTAGCCTGAAGCGCCGCTCCCGCCGACCAGTCCGGCAGCGAGCGAGTTGGCCTCGGCGTCGAACCGCGCCGTATGGTTCGCCGTGACCGTAAGGGCCGCGACATCCAGGTTCGTTGCGTTCGAGGACGACGACGCATCGGCTATGTAGGCCTCGGTGGTGCTCGTGTCTCGGACGGTCGATGCCGCGCCGGCGCCGGCAAGAAGCCCGCCCGAGCCCGACGTCGCCTGGGCAAGGTTTGTGTCATAGCCGGTTGCGGAGATCGTTACCGACGGGGCCGTCGCTTTCGCATATACGACCGCCTCACCCTGGTAGAGTCCGCTGTCCGGCCCGACGTAGATCGACCCGTCGGCCGTATTCAATTCCGTGCCGGGGTCGAACGTGATTGCGGCGTCGCCGTTTGCAGGTGTGAGGGTGTGACCCGGCGCCGGAACTGTCGGCTCGCTCAAAGACAGGGTTACGGGGATCTGGGATGTTGCGTTGTCAAAGCTCGAAGCCAGCATCACCCTGGTAGGACTTATCTCCTGGAAGGACTGGTTGTTCCCGGTGGCCGACCCCGGCGTCAGGGTTGTGACAAGGTTCCCGTTCTGGTCCTTGAGGGTAAAGTAACCCGGCCTTGATGCATCCGCGGTGAGCGTGTAAACTGCGTTGTCCGTAAGACCGCCGATGGGCGCATACGGGGTATACACGGGAATACCGTTCGAGTCGGTCCCCGACTGGTAGCTGCCTGTCTGATAGACGACCTGATCGCCCGTCATGAAACCGCTTCCCGCCCCTAGGTCAACCTCGTTGCCGCTGATATCGGTGGCGGGGTCGATTGTCTTCGATTCGTAGATAGGCACTACGTAATACTGGCCGCCGTCGGTGAGGCCGACCACGGAGGTCCCTCCGGTTATCGTGACGCCGGTGCCGATGTAGGCCTGGGTGGAGACATTGTTGCTGTCTGCCTCTGCGACGTTGCCCCCTGCGGCTACAAGGCCGTAAGCGTCTCCATTAGCAACTGCGTATTGGTCTGTGTTGTTTGTCGCCGTGATGGCTACGGAGCTTCCGATCGTCAGGGTCGTTCCGTTGTCCACATAGCTTGTCACGGTGCCTGTATTGACCGCCGTACTCTGCGTCCCGTCGACCGCCACCAGACCGCCCGTCGATCCCGTGGTACTCGCCTCAGCGGCGTGCTGGCCCGATGCTTCGGAATCGGAAGCCTGGACGATCAGGCTGCCGGCCTCTATGTTGCCCGCCGCCTTGGCCGTCACTGTAGGCGACACAGTTGCCGTTGCGACCGACGCGCCCGCCGCCAAAGCGCCAAGAGCTATGCCGCTGGCGTCCGATTCAAGCTGCGGCGTGGCCCCTGCGCTTACGGTCATTGCGCCGGTGACGTTGACGTTCGTGTCGTTGGGATTACTGCCCGTGTAACTCGGATCGCTGCCCACGTAGGCAAGGAGCACCGGTGTGGCAGTGGATGCGGCCTCGTTATAGGTTAAAGCGCCTATGCCGCCCGACAGGCCCCATACCTCGGAAAGAGTCGTATCGGATGCTATTGCCTCTACGGTGAGACCGCCCACGGTCATGCCCGCCGCATTGCCGACGTCGGTATAATTTCCGAGGTAGGCCTCGGTAGTGCCGCCTATGGTCGCCGTAACGACGCTTGCCCCTGCCGCCACCGTCCCAAGGGTTGCACCCAGGGCGATGCCGGTTGCGCTTTCGGTGGCCTGCGCTTCTATCGTCACGAGGCCCGCACCGTCGATTTCGGTCCTTGACGTATCGGACGTCCCCGATACGTACGCAAGCGTGTTACCGTCCATGGTGTTCGTGACAACTGCGCCGCCTGCTGCAAACCCGAGGGCGCCCGCAAGGGAGATGGCAAGCGAATTAATGCTGCCCGTATCCGTCGCGGTGACATTGATGGGGCTCGACGCGCCCGCCTCGATAGTGGATGCGCCGTCGATGTAAGCGCTTACGTTATTGTCTATCGTGTTCGTCGCTGCGGACGCATTGAGCGCCACGCCGCCCGCTGCGCCGATGCCCGCCGCGATACTGGCTATCTGCTCGCCCGATATTGCCTCGACCGTCACGTCGGACCCTGTCGAGGTTACGGCGGAGCTCGTTACCGTCGCGCTTATCGTGTTCGTGATGCTGTTCGTAGAGACCGCCACGCTGCCTGCCGCGAGGCCCGCCCCCCCGATGCTGCCGGCCAGCGAGACTATGTTTGCCGCCTGCGAGTATGAGGCATTGCTGTTGCTGTTCAGGGCGTTCTCGACCTTCGTCAGGGTGCTCGCCGGGATGTCCATTGCCGAAAGGTAATCGAGGCCGCCGCCCGGCGCGGTGTCGGATGCCTTGATGAGCACCTCGCCGCCTGCCGTAATGGTGGCGCTCGTGACGGAGGCTTCTACCGTGCTGTCGATCTCATTGTCCGTGATGGACGCCTGCCCGGCGACGCCGCCTGCGCCTGAGATACCGGCTGCCACGCTCCTGATGATCTCCGTAGACGTTGCCGTAACGTCCGTAGCGCCGCCCGAGATAACCGTAGAATTTGCGATGGTGGCTTCTACCGTGTTCGGTTGACCGGACAGCGAGCCGATGTAGTTGTCCGCAGTCGCCGCGCCTGCGCCTAAGAGGCCCCCGGCCGAAAGGCCGATGGCTATCGCATCTATCGTCGATGTGTCGGAGGAGCTGACCGTGACCGAGGCCGATGTCGAGCTGGAGAGTACGCCTGCATTGACCGAGCACGCCCTTGCTCCGTCATTCTCGATGGCTGCTTCCACGGTGTTATGGATATCGTTTATCGTGGCGGAAAGGTTACCCGCTGCGCCCCCCGAGATAGCGGCGCCCGCTACGAAGGAGAGCACCTGGGCGTTCGAAACGGCGGACGCAGAGACGCCCGACCCGGTCTCAACGTCCGAGCCTGAGATCTCGGCCTCTATCGTATTGCCTATGTCGTTATATTCCATTACTACATTGCCGGCGAAGCTGAAGAGGCTGAAGGAAGCGGCGAAGCCCAGGTCTGCGCCCGTTATGCTCGATTCGTCCTTAGCGGAAATCGCGAGCTGCCCGCCCGCCCTGACGGTCGAATCCTGCACCGTTGCCGTGACCCCGTTCGCTATCGCATTGCCCATGACGTTCGCGCCGAGCGATGCGACGCCGGACAGCACGAAGCCCGCCATCGCGGCGATGATCGAGTCATCAGTCTCACTCGTCAGATTAATGTCGGCGGCGCCGTTGAGCGGCGATACGCCCGCCTTAACCGTCGATGAAATGATGCCCGTTGCGACGGTGTTATCGATTACGTTGCCCAGGACGGTCACGCTGGCCGCCACTCCGCCCGCCCCGCCTACATTGATGACGAGGGCCACTATATTTGCGGACGACAGGCTGCCCGGGTAGCTGCTCGTCCCCGAGTTGTAGGTCGATTGATCGTTAGTCGGCACGGTCCACGACGGTATGGTCGAGGGCGCTATGTCTTCGGCCGTAAGATTTATCGCTCCCGAAGTCGTTACCGTGGAGTCACCGGTTATCTCCGCTTCGACCGTGTTATGGATGACGTTGCCGACTGCGGTCAGGCCGAAAGAGGCCCCGCCGCCGGAAACGCCTATAACCAGGGTGCGGATGATGGCTTGCGATTCGGCCGTCTGGCTCAGGGAAGCCCCCTGGACCGTCGAGTCCTCTACGTTCGCCTCAATTGTATTTACGATCGTGTTTACTGCGACGGCCAATCCGGCTGCGCCGCCGCCTACCGCGACGTCGAAGGATAGAGCGTTGATCTGGGAGCCGTCGTTGGCGGTGAGGGTGATCGCGCCACCTGCGCTAACCGGCGCGCCCGCGGTCCCGCTATCGACTATGAGGGCCTCGGTGGTATCGGAAATTACGTTCGCCGAAAGGGTGATCCCGACGGCGCCGACTCCTCCGGCCAGAGATAGGGTCAAGCCGAGTATGGAAGCTGTCGATTCGGCGTCCAGGGTCAGGGAGGTGTCCGCCGCGACACTGCTGCCCGATATCTCAGCCTCGACGGTGTTGGTTATCACGTTTGCGCCGATCAGACCACCGATGGCGACCGTGCTGCCTGCTACGCTGATTGCGAGGGAGGTGATGTGTGATTCATTCCGGGCGGTCAGGCCCGTTGAGCCGCTGGTCGATGTAACCGTGGAATTACCGGAGATAGTTGCCGCCACCGTTTCTGTGATGACGTTGCCGAACCCTGTTGCGTTCACTGCCACCGCACCGGAGCCAGCCACGCCCGCCGTTGCCGCCATAATGGCGTCGTTCGAAGTGGCGGTAAGGCTGACGCTTCCGCCGGCCGTCACCGTCGAGCCGATGATATCCGCACGTACCGTGTCCGTTATGATGTTGCCCGCGAGGACGCCGTTTACGGCCACCCCGCCTGTTCCCGCGATGCTTGCCACGATGGCGAGTATATTGCCCGTAGGCTGTACCGTCGAGCCGCTGAAGGAGCCGCTGAGGGTGCCCGTATCGAGAGAAGCGCTGTTGCCCAGGTCCGTCCACTTAGAGGTATCGTTATAATTTGCGGATGTCAGATCGAGAGAAGCAGTGCTGCCTTTGTACTGGTAGCGGTCTCCAACCGTGCCCGAGCCCGTAAAACCCTGCAGCACGTCGACGGTGTCCCCGCTGTTTACGGTAGTCGAACCAGTATCGCTCGTGTTGTAAGTCGAGCTATGGAAGGGAAGGCCCTGGGTCGTCCAGTCGGGGACGAGGGTCGGCGCCTGGTCCATGGCCTGGATAGTTATGCTGCCGGTGCCGGTCGTGGTAACATTCGAACCGCCCGTCACCTGCGCGAGGACCTGGTCGGCTATAACGTTGCCTATTGCCGTTACCTGGACGGCAACGGCGCCCGAGCCCGAGACGCCGACTGCCAGGCTCCTTATGATCTCGTCCGCCTCGGCGGTCATGTTGAGGCCGCCGGCCGTTACGTGAGAGTCGGTAATCTCCGCCTCTACGGTGTTGGCTATGACGTTGCCCGAGAGGGAGACCCCCACCGCCACTGCGCCCGTGCCTGCCACGTTCAGCGAAATCGCGTCTATCTCTGACGAGTCCAGGGCCGTCATTGTGACGGTCCCGCCCGCGCTCACGTTGGACTTGGCGGTCCCGTTATTGACGATGAGGGACTCGGTCGTGTCGGCGATGACGTTGGCCGAGATTGCAGGGCTCACCGCCACCGCCCCGGAGCCGGAGACGTCGACCGAGATCCCCATGATCTTAGCGAGTGACTCGGATTCGAGCGTTAGCGCGCTGTCCGCGTGGACCGTGGAGCCCGATATCTTGGTCTCCACCGTGTTCGTCACCACGTTCGCAGCGAGGAGCGCGCTCACCGCCACTGCGCCCGTGCCGGCGACGCCGACGCCGAAGGAGGTGATGTTCGACTGGTCGTGGGCGGTAAGGCCCATGGTGCCGGCCGAATCAACAATGGATCCACCCGTGATCGTCGCCGCTGTCGTGTCGGTGATCACGTCGCCGTAGCCCGTTGCGTTGACCGCCACCGCGCCGGAGCCTGCGACGCCGACGGTGAGGGCGATGATGGAATTCTGCGACAGGGCGCTCAGGTTGAGGCTCGACGCGGAGCCTGAGATTTCGACGCCTGAGTTGCTGTAGCCCGCCTTGACCGTGGAACCGATGATGTCAGACCTCACGGTGTCGATTATCAAGTTGCCCGAGAGTACCGCGTTGACCGCCACCGCGCCGGAGCCGGCGACGCCCACCATGACGGTCAGGATATTGTCGTTCCACGGGATCGGGGAGTTCGGAGTGGCGCTGTCAAACGAGCTGGACATGGAAGTCGGCAGGCCGGGTATGGCGGAAGGCGCCTCATCCTGCGCTGATATCGAGACGCTGCCTTGCGCGTAAATAGTCGAGTTCGTCACGTCGGCTTCCACGTGGTTCGCGATGGCGTTCCCCATGGCGGCAACCTGGACTGCACACGCGCCCGAGCCCGCTACGCCGATGTCGAGCGCCCTGATGATCTCCGAGGACGCGGCGGTCTCGGTAAAACTCGCGGTGGAGGTCGCGCTGGTGCTTCCGGCGGGGCCGACAGTGACGGTAGAGCCCGAGACTTCTGCCTGTACGACGTTCGCAACGACGTTGGCAGCAAGGCCCACGGTGACGGCCGCTGCGCCCGATCCGGCGATGCCGATGGAAATGGCGTTTATCTGGGATGAATCTTTTGCAGTTATCGAGAGGGCCCCGTCGGAATGCACGGAATAAGAGCCGCTATCGTTCTCGATCTCCGCTTCCGTCGTGTCGTGGATAACGTTAGCCCCGAGGAGCACCGTCACGGCCGCTGCGCCCGAACCGGTAACGCCGGCGACGAAGCTGTAAATGATCGCAGTCGATTCGGCGTCCAGGGCCAGCGTCCCGCCCGATGCGACGGTGGAGCCCGAAATAAGGGCCTCCACGGTGTTCGTGACCACGTTCGCGCCGATGATGGCGGAGATGGCGGCGCTGCCGGAGGCCGCTATGCTAAGGGCCAGGGCGGTTATCTGTGATTGGTCGGTTGCTGTAAGGCTCATGACTCCGGTGGAGCTGACGGTCGAGCCGCCCGATATCTCAGCCTCCGTGTCATCCGTGATCACGTTGCCGAAGCCGGTCGCCTGTACAGCGACGCTGCCCGAGCCGCCCACGCCCACTGTAACGGCCGTGATGCTGGAGGACGAAGTCGCTGCCAGGATGACGCCCGCGCCCGAGACCGTAGAGTCTACTATATAGGCGTGAACGACGTTGTGGACGATGTTGCCGGAAATAGCCGCGCTTACGGCAACGGAGCCGGAGCCGGAAACGCTGACCATGATCGCCAGTATGTTGCCGGTGAGGCTGATGGGGGAGCCCGCGAGTGCGGTCGTCAGCGCGCTCTCCTGGGTGGAAGTCGTGCCCGTTGTCCCGGTCAGGGTGAACGGGGAAAGCAAGCTCGGGGCGATCTCCTCCGCCGTGATGCTCACGTTGCCCGAAGCCGTGACGGTCGAGCTGTTGTCTATCTCGGCGGTAACGGTGTCGCCGACGTAGTTGCCCAGGGCCGTGACGCTGACCGCTACGTTGCCGGAGCCCGAGACTCCGAGGGCCAGCGCCCGTATCAGTGACTGGGCTTCGGAAAGAAGGGTGACGGTGGTGCCTGCGTCGATCGTGGAGGCATTGACGTCCGTCCCGATGGTGTTCGTTACTACATTGGCCGCCACGGCCGCTCCGCCTGCCGCGGTGCCCGAGCCCGCTACGCCTATGGCGAAGGCGTCGATGGTGGAGGTATCCTGCGCGGTCAGAGCGACGGTCCCATCCGACCCGGACCCGCTTGTCGTATTGACGACAGCACCGTCGGTGAGGCTGGCCTCTACCGTGTCGTTGATTACGTTGACGGCAACCGCGACGCCCGCCGCATAACTGCCGGCCCCTGCCCCTGCGAAGGTCAAGTTATTCACTATACTGTTGTCCGTCGCCGTGAGCGAGACGTCATGTGCGGTAGCGTGGGAGTTGTCTATATTGGCCGTAACGCCCGACAGGAAGTCGCTGTCGCCGGAGGCGAGGCCGACCGCCGCCGTGCCTGCGCCGGCTGCTGCGCCTGCGATGATAGTAGCCGAAGGAGCGGTGGTGGCGCTGACATTGATAGTGCCTACGTCGGCCGTCACGCGGGCGTTATCCACTATGGAAGCATCGACTACGCTGCGGATAAAGTTCAGGGCGATAGAACCGGCTATGGCCACCTTGCCTGCGCCCGCGCCCCCTGCTGTGACGTCCACGAGGCTTGGACTCGAGTACGCCGTAACGTTCACGTTGCCGTGCGTCGATTCGACAGTCGAGCCGTCGATGTAGGCGGTCACCTGAGCCTGGCTGCTCCCGAGCGGGTTTTCCGGCACGTTGAGCACGGGGTTGGTCGGGTCGCCGCCTATATAGTCATAGGCAAGGGCCGCGCCGATTGCCACCTGCCCCGCACCGGCTGCGCCGAGTGTGCCAGTGTCGAGCTGGGCGTTGTCCGTGGCCGACACCGTGACGTCGCCGTGGCCCGTTACAGTGGCGTTATCCTTGATATATGCGATGACCGTATTGTCCAGCCAGTTGAGGGAGATTGCGGCGCCCGCCGCGAACTTGCCCGACCCGGAGCCTGCGACCGTAACGTTGACGATCTGCTCGCCAAGCTGGGGGACGCTGCTCGCCGAAGGCAGGGTAATCCCGCTCACGCCCGTATTGACGTTCGATAGATTGGCCGCTGTCTGGGGAGGCGCGAACCCCGCATTGACATTCACCTCACCTGTGCTTGACGTGACGGTTGCCCCGTCGATATACGCCTCTATCCTGTCCGCCACGTTGGTGACGGAGATGGCCGCGCCGACGGCCACTTTATTGGAGCCGGCAAAGCCGCCGGCGATAGCGATCATAGTCGTGGTATCATTGGCGCTGACTGTGATATCGCCCGACGCCGTGACAGTGGAGTTGCTGTTAGTTATGTAGGCCTCGACTGTGTTGGTCGTCTCGTTCACCGCCACCGAGCCGCCCAGGGCGAATTTGTCGCCACCGGCCGCGCCCAGGACGACGTTCAATAAAAGCTCGTTTGCGCTTGCGTCGATCTTCACGGTAGACGCGGTAGACTTCAGGCTTGCATTATTGACGAAGGCCTCCACCGTGTTGTAGCTCAGATTGACTCCGATTGCGGCGCCTATCCCCGCCTGGCCCGTTGATATGGCCACCCCGCCCATTACGGCGATATCCGTTTCCGTGTCGTTCGCATTTACGGCTACAGCGCCGGTTGCGGTCACGCTGCTTGCGCCCGTCACCTCGGCCTCGACTGTATTGGACAGGTAGTTTACGCCGATGCCTGCGGCTAATGCGGTCTTCTTGGAGCCGGCCCCTGCCGCGGCTACCGATACGACCGTGCCCGTCCTGTCTGCTTCTGCCGTGAAGGCGTTGACCGGGCTCGATGCGGTGCCTATTGTGGAGCCGGTGACTATTGCAGTCGCGGTGTCCAGGACTACGTTGACGTCGACCGCGCCGCCGAGGCCCGCCGTCTTGCCCACGGCTACCGCTCCCGCAACAGCATACAGCGACGTAGCGTCCGTCGCGAGGACTCCACGTTGCCGGAAGACGTTGTGGTCAAAGTGCTGCCCGTGATCTCTGCGTTGACCTTGTTGAGCAGCGCGTTGATCGTTACGGTGCCTGCTCCGGCGTAACCCGACTCGCCGCCTCCGCCCGTGGCGATTCCCAGAGAGCCTGTCGCTGCGACGACCGTGCCTCCGTTGGTCGCGTCCACGTTTATATTGCCCGCCGCACTTAAGCCCGCCGCTCCGTTATAGCCCGTAACGTTGGCTATTTCCGCCTGGGTCGTATTGTTCTCATAAGTAAAACCGACCGCCACCCCTACGCCCGCCTTGCCGCCGAAGGCGCCCGAGCCTCCCACGGAGACGAGGTACGATCCGTCGTTTGCGTTGACGGTTACCGCCCCACCGACAGTCACCTGGGGATTGGCAGAGGTGCCCGTGATATTCTCCAGGCCTGCCTCGGTCGTATAGGTAATGATATTAACTCCCGCCGAGCCGGCTATCGCCTTGCCGTCCTTGCCGGTTGCCCCGGCGAAGCCCGCGGCTACGGAGATCGTCCAGCCGGTTCGCTTCGATTCAATATCGAGCCCTCCTGCAAGCACCAGGCCCGCTACACCGTCAATGAAGGCGTCGGTCTCGCCCGAAAGTATATTGATCGCAGCAGCGCCACTGATGCCCGTTGCCGAATTGTTGTTGCTGCCGCTCGCGTATGCGACCGACCCGGCGAGGTTCACCGTGGTCGTGCTGTTTTTTGCGTTAATGGTAAGACTGCCGCCGCTGTACGTCTGAAAGACACCCGTATCGCGGACGTACGCGTCCGCACTGTCGAAAAGGAGGTTGACCCCTGCCGAGCCTGATACACCGACGGCCGAGCTCGACCCCTCCGCCGTGCCGCCGCCCTCGCTGTTGGCCGTACCGGCTATATTTCCGGTCATCTTGCCCTTCGCTACGGCCTCCTGCAGCACAGCGCCCATCTTGCTCTGCCAGGTTGCGAGGTCCTGGTTGCTCTGCTGCGTACCGTTGGAGCCTTGGGTGCCGCCCGTGCCGGGGTTGCTCGTGCCGCCGGAGCCGTTTTGGGATTGTGAGGCCGAGCCCGAGGATTTGCTCCCCGCTACGGCAAAGGCGCCGACGAAACCTCCGTTTATCGCATCGACCTCCACGTTTCCGGACGCACTGAAGGAGCCGAGGGTAGACGGGGCCGCCTCGCCTTCTTCCAGGCCGATCACGGCCTGGGTGTTGCGTCCCGTGAGATTGACGGCGCTGGAAAGGCCTACAGCCGTCTGGTCCGACACGGCGACACTTCCCGCAACGCTCACGAGGACCGACGTGTCATCGGCCCTCACCAGGACGGTATCGTCGCTGTTGACGCTGCCCGATCCGATTACGACTGTAGCCCCGCTGTCGATCTGGGCGAGGGTTGTATCGAGGGCGCTGCTGAACGTGATGGTGCCGTTGAAGGCCAGGCTGCTCGACTTGCCCCCCGATGCGGTCAGGTTGATCAATATGTTCTTTGTGTCCGCCTCTACGTCAAGGCTGCCCCCGTAAAGCGTGACCCCGTCCTCTACCTTGGCGGTAACGTTAGACTCGTCAAGCTGCACCATGATGCCGCCGCCCGCTGCCTTCGCCCCCTTACTCGTACCGAAGCCCGGCTTTTGGAAGCTAGGGACCCAGGACTTCGACGTGTCTAGAGTGAGGCCGGGGACCTGGAAGTTCCCGGTAATGTTTATAGTGTCGTTTTCTGCGTCGGCAGTCACCGCTACGGCGCTGTTGTGGTACGCGGTGCCCTGGTTGATGACCGCGCCGCTGTCGATGCTGGCATCGGCCGTGTGCTCAAGGAGAAGAAACGCGAGGGCAGCCGATATCTGTTTAGTCTCCCCCTGTGCCGTTGCGGTCGACCAACTGTTTGCTACGTTGTATCCGATCCCGAAGCTGTCGTTCAGGTAGGTATCGAGGTTTCCGATGAAGCTTTTCGTCGCCTGTTCCGCCGTGCTGCCGAGGTCCTGCCACGAGCTGGTATCCCCGTAGTTGGTTGCCGTCAGGTCAATGGACGCGGGACTGCCTATATACTGGTAGGTATCCCCGGCAGTACCGCCGTTCGCATACCCGGGCAGCACGTTGACCAGGGTGGGGCTGTTGGGATTGTTGGTGACATAGGTCTGACCCGTGTCGCCCGTATTGTAATCCTGCTGCGCCGGCTGGCCCAGGTCTTTCCATAAGCTCGTATTGGTGTAGAGCGTGTTCGAAAGGTCCATCGAGGTCTGCGTCGTGCCCAGGTACTGGTAACGGTCACCGCCGACGACGTCGACCGTATCTCCCGGGTTTATAGTAGTCTGGCCGGTATCGCCGCTATTGTACGTAGCCCCGTAGTTGCTCGACTGGAAGGGAGCGATGAGGTTCATTATCTCCAGGCTGCTAGGACTTATCTGGTTCAGGGACTGGGCATTGACGGTGACGGCCGTTGCTCCGCTAACGGAGGCATGATCGGCTATGTAAGCATAAGCGTCGTCATGGACTATGTCGGCCGTGACGGCAATAGCGATGCCGACTTTAGTCGGCTGCTTCTTGGCGGGCTCGGCGTCGTTTGCCTGGCCCGTCGCACCGTGCTCCTGCGACTCCGTGGCGGGTGTCTTGTCTTTGCTGGCCTCGGAATCAGAGGTATCATCCTGCACTGTTGTTTGGGCCTGGATGCTCGGGCTGTCCGATACCTGCGACGCGACGCTTACGGTACCTTGCGAGGTTACCGTTGCAGCGTTCGTGCCGTCACCGATGCGCGCCGTGGTCTGGCTGTACTCCTCCTCGAAGGCTACGGCAGCTCCGAAATCGAAGCTGGGCGGTGGGCTGCTGGACGCGAATTTGCTCATGAGCCACTTGACGGGATTACGCGCGGCCAACCACTTGCCGAGAGGGGTAAGGAGCTTTATCGCCCCGTTCTTGAGTGGAGTCGTGAGCTTCGTGATCGCTGCCGACTTGTAATCGGTGACGAGATCGCCCGTATTCGAGCCCGCGCCCACCCCCGCGCTCGCTGATACGCCGCCGACTGTGCCCGGTATTATGCCGAGCTTGTTCTGCTGGATCGATGCACTCTGGGTGGTCGCGTCTACATTAACGTTGCCGGCTACGGTTGCCGTACCGTCGAGGTAGGCGTTCGTCTGCTCCGTCTCAAGCGAGACGGCAAATGCAGCGTTCAGCACGCCGTCCGAGTCGGAGTTCGACATCGCCGTTGTAAAGTTGCGGTCGATTCTGTTCCCGCTCACGTACAGGTTGCCGCCTATATTCAGCACGGCTAGATGGGACACGTCGGCCGTGGCGTTCGAGTTGATGAGGCTTATTGCCGCCGCAACGCCGTAACCCTTTATGGCGCTTGGATTAGACTTGACCATAATCGTGTTGTCGGTGCTCGCCGCTATTACCGCGTCGCCGGTTGTCGTGATGTGGCCATCGATCGTCACGGTCGCCGTTGTATCGATCTCACCGAAGGCCACGCCGAGACCCCATGAGGTCGGGTTGGCGGACGCGGACGCCTTCGCTGTAGCATCCACGTTGAGGACGGCCGCGTTGATATACGCGTTCTGGCCGATGTCGATTGTAGCAGTCGATTTGGATATCGTCACGCCTGCGAAGAAAGAGAGGCTTTCGAGGCCGCCCAGGACGCCGTCTATCGCCTCCTGCACGAGGGAGGCCCCGCTCTTCAGCCTTCCCCCGACATCGAAAACCTGGAAATCGCTTGCCTGGAAGTAGTGCTGGCTGTAACCCGTTGCCGTGATGGTGACGTTGCCGCCGCTGATCGTCGCGCCCGAAGTCGTGCCTATGTTAAGCACAGCGTTTACATTGTCAATGTTGGCGAAGCCCGTCGTAAAATTGGCCCTGTTATCAAGGGCGGTAATCGTGATGGCGCCGTCCGTGCCGCCTGCCGTTGCCTTGGCGAGGATCTGGGCGCCGTCGTCTATATTTATGGTATAGCCCTGGATTGTTATGTTTCCGGCCTTTGTCACCGACGTTATCCCGTCCGTGCCGCTGTTCACGGTATAGCCGTCGATGGTGACCGTATCGCCCTCTATCGTGATGTTCTGGCCGTATGTGTAAATGTCCTGCGTGACTACGGTGTTGCTGCCCCCGTCGTAGACGTAGGCGGCAGCCGAGCTGCCTGCGCCCACCCAGGTGATCCAGCCGAAGCTCGATGTCGTGATGTTATGCGAGCCCCCTTCGATGACAACGCTGTTATTGGTACCTCCGCCGGGGTTTACCGTGACCGTATCGATCCCCGGCGTCATGTTCTTGACATTGATCTCAAACACGTTGCCGCCGCCCAACCCGCCGTTAAGGATGTCGTCCCGGCTCGTGTTGAAGGTCACGCCGCCCGAAAAACCGGAGGCATCCAGGGTACGTTTGGTGCCAAGAGCAGTGCCGCTGTCCGTAAGGGTAATATTGCCGATATTTGTAAGGGTATCCGTTTTGGTGGTGCCTACGGTCAGTGACGAGCTTGCGACGCTGCCGGCGAGGGTCATGTTTGCGTCCCACGCCTCTACAAGGCTGTTCGTGGTGCCCGTACCGGCTTTCATCGTGTCGTTGCCGGCGCTGGAATAAAAAGTCACGCTCCCGCAGGAGATCGGCGACCCCGTCAGGCTTGCCCCACTGCCCGTCCCCACAATACCGAGGTCCGTGGCAGCGGTGGAGCCGGAGCAGTTAGCCACCGTGAGATTATGGGAGCCGTTAGTGGAATCACCGATGGTGATTGCGCCGTTTGAGCCCAGCGTAGCCGTAAGATGGCTGTTGGCTGCGTCTATGGCGGTCAAGACATCCTGAACGGTAAAGGCGCTGCTAAGGCTTACCAGGACCTGCGTGCTGCCGTCTGAAAGGGTGATGTCGAGGTCATTCTGGCCGCTGCCCGCGCACTGGACGCCTTTACCATTGTTGAGGGACTGCAGCTCCGTGGTGGTATAGACGCCGTCGAACCCTGTAGTGTCGAGGGTATTATTGCCTCCTCCGCCCGTGATCTGGACGTTTTGAATGCCGCTTAAGGTGTCCGTTTTCAGGCCGGCGACGACCAGGCTTCCGTTCGTCAGCGTCATGTTCGCGTCGTGCGTCGCGATGAGGGTGTTCGTGCCGGTCGCGTTACCCGTGATCGTGTCGGTTCCCGTGCCGTCGTAGAAAGTGTTGTCTTCCGGGCCGCCGATCATCACTGTCGTGCTCGAGCCGGCTTTGAACGTGTTGTCCCCCTGTCCGCCCGAGAGGGTGACGGTGCCGGTGGTGCTGAATTGCGAGGTGTCCATAAGGACGCCTTGCAGGATACCGTAAAATCCGACGTTCTGTACGTTCGTAACAGTGTCCGGATTGGCTGGAGGCGCACCCGTCGTGACCGGGGTCACCTGCACGCCGGGGCTAGCACCGGTCAGTCCGGTGCCGTCGGCCGTAATCGTTTGGGGAAGCCCCGCGAGGTTTTCCGTGAAGGTGACGCTCCATGTCCCGGTGGTATTGCTTGCGACCGTCACATCGCCGCTGCCTATATTCGAAAGGGCCATCAGGTCAGCCTGAACGACTCCGGCCGAGGCGTTATAGGGGATGGCGATGGTCGTCTGGCCTTCATAGGTGATGGTGAAGGTGCCGCCGGTGACCGTTCCCGTCAGCGCGACGTTTTCGACTTCGTCCGTGCCCTGGCCCATATCGAGGGTAGCACTGGTGGAGTTGCCTGAGAGCACGTAGCGGTGATCGCCGACTTCCACAAGATCGTTCGTGGCGCCTGCGCCGCCCGTGACCGTATCATTGGTGCCGACCCCGACGGTTAATGTATTGGTGATTCCGGAGCCTGCCCCGCCTACAGGCGTATCGTTATTGCCGTCGCCCGCATAGAGAATGTTGGTGGCGTTGCTGCCTGATCCGGCTTTAAGGAGATCGTTATTGCCGTCGCCGACCGTGAGAGTTGTGTTCCCTCCGGTGAAGGCAGACGTATCCATTGTGTCACTGCCGTTGCCTGCCGTAAGCGTCAGGTTCTGCACATCGGTCAGAATGTCCGAGGCGACGACCCCGCTTGTGCGTCCATCGATCGTCAGCGTCGTGTCACTCTGCGTATACAGGAAGGTGTAGCTGTCGTCGCCTCTGGTTTCGACAACCGTATTATTCGTGCCCTGGCCGATGATGGTGGTTGTGCCTCCGCCGCCGGTGAAGGTATTGGTTCCTGTGCCTCCGTAAAGGGTATCAACCTTGTTGCGGCCGTCGAGGGCTTCCGAACCGGTGACTATGGCCGCGCCATGGAGCACATTGCCGGTGGCCGTGCCCACGATCCCCAGGTCGGTTCCGGCAGAGGAGCCGTTCATGTTAATGACGCTTAAACTCCCTCCTCCGCCTGCTGTGTCGGTCAGATTAATGCCTGTGCCCGTTGCGTTTATGGACGCAGTGAGATTGGGACTTGCCTGATTGAGTACAGAGAGAACATCCTGAATGTTGTTAAGCCCGGACAGGTCCACATCGAGTTTCGCGCCGCTCATCATCGTGATTTGGATATCGGCTGTCACCTCGGCTATCGAGGAGCCTATGAGCGTATTGCCGTTTCCTGTACAGAGAATGCCGAGGCTTGAGGCCTGACCGCTCGTCGAGTTGCCGACCAGGGGCGTAATGCTGACGCTGCCTCCCGAGTCGAGGCTATCGGTGATGACAATGGAGTCGCCTTGCTGGGAATCGATTCCAACGCTCACCCTCGGCCCCCCAGGGGTGGTCTCGGTTACGTTGACGCTCCCACCGGCCAGCCCTGAACCGTCGGCCGTTATCGTTTGGGGAGAGCCGGCGAGGCTTCCGGTGAACGCGACCGACCACGAACCCGGGGTGCCGGTGACGGCAACATTGCCGCTGCCTATGCCCGAAAGGGCCGTTAAGGCGCTTTGCACCTGGCCGGCCGTTGCGTTGTAGCCGATGCCGGCTGTTGTCTGGCCGTTGTAGCTGAGGGTGAAGGCTCCGCCCGTTGTCGATCCGGTCAGCGCGACATTCTCGACTTCGTTTGCTTTCGGCGCCGCGTTCGTTATCGCGTTGAAAACGTCCTGAAGGGTCGGGCTCGAATTTGTAATTGTGCTCAAATCGACGTTGAAGGTGGTGCCGTCGGTAAGTGTGACCGTAAAGCCGTCACCCGAGGCGAGGTCCGCACCGGCCCCGTCATTGAGACTCGATAGGGGTGTCGATCCGGTCAAACCGGGATCTGTCGCATCCGTCGTAGAGAAGCCGTATTCCAGGGCGGAGAGCAGAGTCTGCGAGCCTGCGTCGAGGGTGACGTTGCCCGAGAACTGTGAAGCGTCTATCGTAGTTGAGTGAAGTCCGCCTGTAAGTATGGCCGCCTGGACGTTAGTCAAGTTATCCGTCCCGACGGTGGTCCCGTTATTCGCGATAGTCAGGGTCGAGCTCGCGACGGTGCCGATAAGCGTCATGTTGCTCACGTCCTGCGTCTCGACTATCGTATTCGTGCCCGTCGTGTTGCCCGTAATCGTGTTCGTGCCGCCGCCGCCCGTGAACATGTTGTTGGCTGGCCCGCCGATGAGGGTGTTGTTATTGGCATCCCCGATGAGGGTGTTGTTTCCCTGCCCGCCCGTCGCGTTCCAGATGTTGCTGATACCGTTGGTGCCTGTAGCGATGCCAAGGCCTAAATTGACCTCTACGTCCGAATTGTACAGGGAATAGTCGAGGGTGTTGTTCGAGTAATCGTGGGTGGTACTCGAGAGTGTCCCTGCCAAGGTGCCGTCGAAAATGGCCTGGTCCTGGAACGCGAACGTGTTTGCCCCCGGGCCGCCGATGACGGCCTGTATGCCCGCAACGCTTGCAAGGGTGTCCCCAAGGGCGTCCGAAACGGACACAGTGCCGTCCGCGTTGAGCGTTACAGCGAGGGTGGGGTTATTTGTGGCGTTGAGGCCGGAGAAGTCGAGCGTCGCCGTCCCCGTAGCCCCGGTGTTCGTCACGGTAGTGCCCGTGCCCCAGCCGTTTAGGAACTTGAACGTGTCGTTGCCGCCCCCGTCTGAGAGGGTGTCCGCCCCGCCGCCCGCCGTGATGATGTCGTTCCCGCCTCCGCCCACGATCACATTCGCGCCTGTAGCGCTGGCGGTCAGGACGTCATTGCCGGGGCCGCCCGTAATATTCTGGATATTCTTTATGCCCGCCGTTCCGGTGGCCGCGCCGAAACCCGTGCTGGGGTTGGCGTTGAGGTTGACAGTCACGCCCGTCGTATATGCGGAATAGTCGATGGTATTGCTCGTTCCTGTGCCGCCGTTTATGGTGCCGTTGAAACTGCCCTGGTCGTCGAAGGCGAAGGTGTTGCTGCCAGCGCCACCTATTATCTGGGACACATTGGCGACGTTGCCCAGCGTATTCATCTGGCTGCCGTCGTTAACGGAGACGGTGCCCGCGTGTATATTAAAGGCGAGGTCTGTGTTTGAGCTGATTTGGGAAAAATCGAGGACATTCGAGCCGGCGCCGCTTGCCGTAACGTTGCCCCAGGTGTCGTCCTGAGCGGACGTGGACCCGAAGGCGAAGGTGTTGGTGGCGGAGCCCCCTATTACGTTGCTTATGTTGCTGAACGTAGTCTGGACGGAGGATACCGTCGCGGCGTCTGTTGTAAAGTTGACCGCAACTGCCGTTGTATAATGCGAAAAATCGAGCGTGTTCAGGCCGCCTGAGCCGCCGTTTATCGTGCCTGCGAAGGAGGCGCCGTTATTAAATGTAAAGGTATTATTGCCGGAGCCCCCGATTAATTGCTCCATGCTTGAGACATTGCTCAAAGTGTGGCCCGAGCCGTCCGAAACGCTGACTGTCCCTCCCGAGCCTATGGTGAAGGCGAGACTGGACGTAACGGCCGAAAAATCGAGCGTATCCGTCCCGCTTGAATCGGTTATCGTATCGGTTCCCCAGCCGTTCGAGAACTTGTAAGTGTCATTGCCGCTGCCGCCGATAAGGGTATCGTTCCCGCTGCCCACTATAAGGGTATCGTTACCGCTGCCGGCTGTGATCGTATCCGAGCCTGTAGCGCTGGCTGTCAGGGTATCGTTGCCCGAGCCGCCGGTGATGTTCTGTATGTTGCTTATTCCCAGCGTGCCCGTTGCGGTCCCTGCCTGCAGGTCGACCGTGACGTCCGTCGTATAAGCCGCGTAATTAAGGGTACTCGTGCCCGCTCCGCCGTTTATGGCGCCGGCCAGGGCAGCGCCGGCGGCGAAAACGAAATTATTCGTGCCGTGGCCGCCGATGATGGACTCTACGCCCGCAACGCCGGTGGAGTCCGGGGTATCGGCTACGGTGTTACCGCCGGCTGCGACGGATACGCTGCCGTCCGCATTGATATTGAATGTTAGGCCGGACGTGACTGCGGAAAAGTCGAGGGTCTTGATGCCGGTCGTGGCTATGGAGACCGCGCCCCAGCCGTTTGAAAAGGCGATGGTTGTATTTGCTGTGGCCGAGCCTACCACGTTGTCGATGTTGCTGATGCCCAGCGTGCCCGTGGCGGAGCCTGTGCCGGACGCCGCCGGTAGGTCGATCGTGACGGCCGTCGTATAAGCCGAGTAATCGATGGTGTTTGCGCCCGTGCCGCCGACGATGGTGCCGGCGAACGTGCCCCCGTTGTCGAAGACGAAGCGGTTCGTGCCCGACCCGCCGATGACTTCTTGTATGTTGGCTACATCGTTGAGGGTGTCGTTGTTCGCGTCGGTTACCGAGACCGTACCGTTGGCATGGAACGTGAAGGTGAGGTTGGAGGTGACGTTGGAGAAATTGAGGACGTTCGTACCGGTCGTGCCTGTGTCGGTAACCGTTGCATTGCCCCAATTATCAAGGAATATGTAGTTATCGTCCCCGTCTCCGCCGGTCAGGTTCATATTGGGCGAGCCGGCCGTGTGGTCGGTGAGGAAGTATTTGTAGCCCTCGACGGAGGTGACCGAGAAGAGGGGCATTGCCGTAACGGCGCCCGTCGCGTAATTAAGGGCCCAGGTCGCATTCGAGCCGTTGCCCATATCTTCGGTGGATGCCGCGACTACTGTGCCTGTTGCCGCGGCGAGGTCGTTTACGAATTTTACGCCCGATTGTCCGGACGCTACGTCGCACGCATAGAGTAGGATATCGGCCCCGGGCGCGAGCGACGCCTGCCATCCGGAGATCTCCGCCAGCCTGCTCTGAAGAGTTTGGTCATCCAGAACGGTAGTGCCGAGGGTGAGAAGCCCCGAGCTGCCGTGGGATAATATATAAACGGAACTCACGCCCTGGTATTGCGAGAGCACCTGGGTTATCTGGTCCACGCCGTCTTTGTACGGGTTGAGCACGACGATCAGCCTGCCGTTGTCGTCGAACTCCATCTGCTGCCCGTCGCCCGAGGAGGATGTCCCGAAGGCGGAAGGATGGAAGGCTACGTTACTGCCAGATGTCTGCCCGGCCCGCCCGCTTTGAAACATGTCCTTGATAAGCTGCGTATAGTCCGTGACGGAGGGGTCGACGAAGACGATTTCCTGTATCGGGCTCGCCTTCTGCGTGTCTGCGAAGGATTGTTTGGCCGTCCGCACGGCCTGGGATTGGGCGATGTTGAGGTGGTAGTTGGAGGCCGCCGCCATTGCTCCCGATTCGGCGGACCTTCCGGGTCCCCATCCGGCAGGTCCCTGCAAGTGCCCGGAGGCATCGGAAGCCCACTGTACATGCGCCGGAGCGGCGTGTGCGTCGGCCGCATGCTTCGCCATCTGGGACGCGATGATACCGCCGGCAGAAGGAAGAATCCTGCGTTCGAGCACTTCGAATTGCATGGCCCGTCGCTGGCGTTTCTCCTGTCGTTTTACAACTCGTTTCGGGGAGAGCCTTTCTTTCAAGCCGGCTAACATGGTGCTTCCTCCACTCTCATTTCGATGATTCTGGGCCTTTGTCCCCCGGTCGTTATCTTACTGCAGCCACTCGTTAACGGCAGACAGGTCCTGGTCGGAAAGCGTACCGACCGCCTGCTTCAACCTCAGGTTGTTTATGATATATTCGTATCTGCTCTGGGCGTAGTCCCTTCTGTAGAGGTACAGGTCTCTGGCCGCGTCGAGCACGGCAAGGCTTGCGTACATCCCGGACCTGTAACCCTGCTCCTTGGCGCGCAGGAGGATCGTCTGGGCCTCTACCGATTTCTTGATGGCGTTCGCCCTGCTCAGGGCCGTCTTCACGCCGTTGTAAAACGTGTTGATCTGACGGATGGCGAGCCGTTTCTGCTGTTCCAGGGTCTGGCGCCCCTTCTCGTACCGGTTGGTGGCTTCCCTTGTTTTTGACAGTATTACGAGACCTTCGAAGATAGGAACGCTGAGCGTGAGCGTGACGTCCTTCGTATCGACCGTTGCCCCGCCGCCGAAGAGAGATCCGCCCATATCGTTACGGTAGTACCGGCCCACCAGGTCGAGGCTCGGGTAATAGGCCGATTTCTGACGGGAGATTTCGTCCTTGGCCACATCGACATCGAACCCGACGCTTTTTACCTTCAGGTTGTTTTGCAAGCCGGCGTCCACCCAGGCCTCCGGGTCATCGGGGTCGGGAGAGACGAGGGGCAGGGCATCTTTCAAGGCGCTCACTGCGACGACGCGGTTGCCCGTGATCTCCATCACGGCTTGAAGGGCGTCACGGTAATCGTTCTCGGCCTTTACGAGCTGCGAGTTGACCGACGCAAGGCGCGCCTCTGCATCGTACAAGTCCGTGTTAGGCGCGAGACCCGAGTTGTAGCGCGCTTTTGCTCTTTCGAAGAATACCTCCACGTCCCTCTTTTCCGCTTGCGCAAATGCTATGTTTTCTTTAGCGGCAAGGGTCGTCAGGTAGGTTTGGGCCACGCGTATCATGAGGTCCTGTTTGGCCATCTCCAGGTCTACGTCGGCCCGTTTCGAGAGTTTTTTTGCCTGTGATATCTCGATGAAGAGGGAATATCTGAAGATGGGCTGTACCAGCTTGGCCGTATACAGCTTGGTGTCGTAATTGGCGACGCCCTGGGCGAAGACGGGGTTCGACGTCTTCACGATGTCCTGATAAGTCCTGGTGCCGACGCCCTCCAGGCTTACCCCGGGCATGACCCGCCCGCGAGCCTGCTTTATGCTTTCCTTCAGCGCAAGGCTCTCGAAGGACGCACCCCTTAGCTGGGGGTCCTTGTCAACGGCCTGCCTGTATATATCTATCAGGTCGTCGCCGTACGCCTTCCCCAACGAAATGGCGAGAACGGCTACAAGAATAGGGAAACAAATCCAGAGAGGGAAACGTGAAATGATTGCTTGTCTCATATACGGGCCTGCCCCTTTCTGCACTCAGCCCACTTTTTACAGTCCCGGGCCTTTCGAATGCATCTGTCCTATGTACGTGAAGAATAAACTTCAAGTCGATAAAATGCACCTCTACCACCGCAGCTAAAAACTGTAATGAATCAAAAAAGCCGGGCCGTAAAATGAGTAAGACTGGCGTCCCTGGCGGGTCTCATTTTAGTCGCCCGTTCCCACTTGTCCGTATGCCCAATGTATTACAAAGAATCTCTAGATATGTCAAGGATTTTCTGTAATTATGTTGCGGATGGGACATTGTTTGTTATGCCCTTTTTGTATCCTTTGTGAACATGTTTAATTACGCCCGTTTCGGGGTGCTACGGAAATGTGGGACCGAAAGCGATCCCGGCATGCACGACCCGACGAAAGCCGAAGATTACATTGCGTCCAGACGGCCGCGAGTATGTGCGTTTTCGCACATGATTTGCCGAGTCCGAACGGGCTGATTTGAATGGAGTCTTTCCGGCGGTTTGAAGAAAGGCTCCACGAGTGAAGCCCGCGAAGCCTTTCTTCTCATTCTACCTATTTTTTCAGTGATTCATAGTCCTTAAGAAAACGCTCCAGGCCTATATCCGTCAATGGATGCTGCATTAACTGTTTGAGAACGTTGAACGGTATCGTTGCTACGTCGGCGCCCATCATTGCTGCGTGGAGGACGTGCAAAGGGTTACGGATGCTTGCTACGATTATCTCGGTATCGATGCCGTAATTCCCGTATATGGCTATGATCTGCTCGATAACTTCCATGCCGGAGGCGGAGATGTCGTCGAGCCGGCCGACGAACGGGCTGACATAGGACGCCCCGGCTTTTGCCGCTATAAGCGCCTGCAACGGCTGGAATATAAGCGTCACGTTGGTCCTTATCTTCTCCTGGGACAATACTCTGACGGCTTTTATCCCTTCTTCCGTCATGGGGATTTTTACTACCACCTGGCTCCCGAGAGAGGCGAGCGTCCTTGCCTCGGCGATCATCCCGTCTGCCTTGGTCGCCAGCACTTCCAGGCTCACCGGCCCGGACACTAGGGAGAGGACCTCCTTGATTGTCGCGTCGGGGTCCTTCTTTTCCTTGGCCAGGAGGGTCGGGTTCGTCGTGACGCCGTCCACCAGTCCCATTTCAAGGCCTTTCCTTATCTCTCCCGCATTGGCCGTGTCTATGAAGAATTTCATCTCTATCCTCCTGCCTTCAGTTGTATTGATCGGAAGTTTTCCGTTTTTCCTGCCGGTGTTCGTCGAAGGATGCTATCTCTTCGGGTGAGACTTTACGGAAGAGCTCGATGGTCTGTTCCGGGCCGATGCGATCAAGCCATTCGGAGAGAGGCCGTCCGAAAACGGGGTGGACAAGGCCCGGCTCTATCTCCAGGCACGGGACGATGGTGAACCTTCTCTCGTGCACCCTTGGATGGGGTATCGTGAGCCCCGGCTCGTCCATTGTCATATCTCCGAAAAAAAGTATGTCGAGATCTAGGGTGCGCGGTCCGAGCCGGACCGTCCTACTTCTGTTCCTTTCATCCTCGACCGCCTGGAGAAAGGCGAGAAGCTCGCGGGGCGAGCCCTGCCATTCGACTTTGAGCGCGCAGTTGAGATAATCGTCCTGGCTTACGGGCGAGACGGGCGCGGTGCGATAAAAAGATGAGAGGGCGACGAGCGCCGCCCTCTCATTCCGGATTATCCGTTTCAGCCCCGAAAGAAGGTTTTCCAAGGGGTCGATATTAGAGCCTGCACCTATGAACGCGACCCCCGCCATGTCTTCAGGATGTCTTAGGCTTCTCCTGGTCGCCCTTTGGCGTCACGTCTATTTCGCCGGGCTCCTTGATCGACTTCTTGAAGCTATTTATCCCCTTACCGATTGCGCCGCCGATCTCAGGGAGCTTACCGGCGCCGAAAATGATCAGCACAATGACCATGATCACGATCAACTCAGGGAAACCGAGTCCGAACATGTGTTCCCTCCTTGTGATGCTTACATACAGGCGAGCCTCCGTGCCGAACAAGTTTTTTGCCGGCCCGAGTCTTTCCCAACTGCTAGTATAACATGAAATACCGCCCTCTTCAATCGGCGGTTGATGTAAGGTCAGCGCGTCTGTTTTCCCGTTTTTTCCTGCTGTCTGGGTATTTTCTTGCTGCACGGGTGGTTCTTATGAACGAGCACCTTCTTGCGCTTGCAGAAAAGGGCGGCGAAGGTCCTGCAGCTCCCCGCACCGTCGATGCCCGACATCTTCGGCATTTCGGCGTAGTCACAGGTGAGGTCGCAAAAATCGAAAAGGGTTTTTCCCGCTTTGCCGGTTGCCATTCCTTTCAACTTGTGGTCTCCCTGCAGCTTGCTGCAGGGAGACCTTTTTCCGCTTCGCTCCGTGACAATTATTGGGGTTCAGTACCCCCTCGCCGGGCAAAGCCCGGCGAGCCTCCGCGCTCGGCGCGGCGCTACGCTTGCTTTAATACCCTGCTGCTTGCAGCAGGGTATTTGCTTGGAATCTATCACAAAGCAGTTGAGAGGGCTACAAAAAAATGGTAACGTGTGGAGGTTTTTCAGCGAGGGCTACAGGCAAGGCCGGCAATCTATGGCGAACAAAAAGACGGTCGAAGAAGCGCTCAGACAGGCGGAGGAGAAGTACCGTAATATATATGAGAACGCTATCGAAGGCATCTTCCAGACGTCGCCGGAAGGACGTTTTATAAGCGCGAACCCCGCCCTGGCCCGTATACTCGGCTACGATTCCCCGGAAGAGTTGATGGAAGGGGTGAGAGACGTAGCGAAGCAGGTTTATATCAGAGAGGGCCAAAGGCAGGAGTACGTGCGCCTCATGGAGGCCGAAGGGCTCGCCCGCAACTTCGAGGCAGAAGTCTGTTGCAGGGACGGGAGCGTCCGGTGGGTCTCGCTGAACGCCAGGGCCGTGCACAATGCAGAGGGCAGCGTACTTTACTACGAAGGCACGATGGAAAGCATCACCGAGCGTAAGAAGCTGGAGGCACAGCTTCTGCACGCCGAGAGGATGCAGAGCGTCGGCAACCTCGCCGGCGGGGTGGCGCACGACTTCAACAACATACTAACGACCGTCATGGGATATTGCAGCCTTATTTTGATGAAGGCAGGTCCCGATAACCAGCTTGCGGGCTACGTCAACCAGATCATGGAGGCGGCGGAAAGGGCGAGCGCCCTCACACAGAACCTCCTCGCCTTCAGCCGCAGGCAGCCTATAGAGACAAAGGCGGTCGACGTCAACGAATCGATGAAGGTCGTCGGAAAGCTCCTGCGAAGGATCATCGGCGAAGACATAGAGCTGAGGACTTCCCTTTCGAAAGAGAAGCTGACCGTCCTGATCGGCGAGGGTCAGATAGGGCAGATATTGATGAACCTCGCGACGAACGCGAGGGACGCCATGCCGGCAGGCGGCATCCTCAGTATAAAGACCGAGAAAGTACACCTGGGCGGCGGCGTCGCGAAGGCGTACGACGGCATGGAAGGCGCCTGCGCCTGCATTGAGGTCTCCGATACCGGGAGCGGCATGAACGAGAGCGTCAAGGACCAGATATTCGATCCCTTCTTTACGACGAAAGAGGTGGGGAAGGGTACCGGGCTCGGCCTGTCCATCGTCTATGGGATCGTCAGCCAGAACAAGGGCCGGGTCGATGTCGAAAGCCGGCCGGGCAGCGGCACGACATTCACCATATACCTTCCCCTGACCGAGCCTGCCTCTTCGTCGCTAACCCCCGAGGGGAAGGAGGAGCTGCGGGGCGGCAACGAGGTCATACTGGTTGCCGAGGACAATAAGGACGTGAGGCAGATCGTAACCACCGTGTTGCACGACTTCGGTTATGTGGTGATAGAAGCCGCCGACGGCGTCGAGGCGGTCGAAAAGTTCAAAGAACAGAAAGAGGCGGTGGACCTGCTGCTCTTCGACATCATCATGCCGAGGAAGAACGGCAAAGACGCTTATCTGGAGTTGAAGGAGATAAGGCCCGACATAAGGGCTATCTTTATGAGCGGATACACGGGCGACATCCTGTCGAGAAAGGGGATCGGAAGGGAAGGGGTCCCGGTTATCTCGAAGCCCGTAGTCATCGAGAAGCTCCTGAGGCAGATCCGCGATATCCTCGACACGAAACCCGCCCAGTTGACGCTATTTCCGTAATTAAGTATTCTGCTTTACGGGACCAGGACTGCCGCGCCCTGTATGTTGCCGTCGCGCAGGGCGCTCAGCGCCTCATTAGCCGCCTCCAGCGGGAATGGGTGCACCTCCGTCCTCACAGGCACCTCCGGCGCCATTGCCAGGAACTCCTCGCCGTCCTGCCTGGTCAAATTCGCCACCGAGCGTACCACCCTCTCCTCCCAGAGCAGATGGTAGGGGAATGATGGGATATCGGACATATGGATGCCCGCGCAGACCACCGTACCGCCCCTTGCAGTGCTTTTAAGCGCCTCGACTACGAGCGGACCGACGGGTGCGAAGATAATGGCTGCATCGAGGGGCACGGGCGGCCTCGACGTCGAATCGCCGGTCCAGACAGCGCCCAGGCTCTCCGCGAAGGACCGGGCTTGCGCATCGCCGGGCTTCGTGAAGGCGTAGATTTCTTTGCCCTGGTGGGCGGCAACCTGGGCTATGATGTGGGCGGCCGCGCCGAACCCGTAAATGCCGAGCTTTGCGATGTCTTTGCCCATCATCCGATACGATCTGTAGCCTATGAGTCCGGCGCATAAAAGCGGCGCTGCTTCGGTATCGCCGTAAATGGCGGGCAGATGGAAGCAATACCGGTGGTCGGCGACTGTGTACTCGGCATAGCCGCCGTCGATGGTGTAGCCCGTGAAAAGGGCATTGTCGCACAGGTTTTCATGGCCTGCCCGGCACGGAGGACAATGGCCGCAGGTGAACCCGAGCCACGGGATGCCGATCCGGTCGCCCGTCCGGAAACCGGAGGCCTTATCGCCCGTTTTGACCACCGTGCCGACGATCTCATGCCCCGGTATTAAAGGAAGCTTGGGGTGGGTAAGCTCACCGTCCACAACATGGAGGTCGGTCCTGCAGACGCCGCACGCACGGACCTGCACGAGCACCTGCCCGGGCCCCGGCGCAGGGATTGGGACGTTTCTTGCGGCGAGCGGCCCGCCCGCCTCTTCGAGCACCATGGCCCGCATTGTTTCGGTCTCCATGCCTCTCAACTTCCCTTTTGCTACATTTTAAACCGTTTTTGAGGGGTGGACAAGGGCCGGGGCCGAAGGTGCTCGATCTTTATGATGATAGAAATAAGGCCGGACGCGGATAGCTGCGCCACCCGCGCCCGGCCCGTTGCCCGATATTACTCCGTCTTGAAGCTTTCGACCGCCTTTTGCAGGTTCGCGGCGAGCACGGAAAGCCCTTTGGCCGCCCCCGAGATATCCTCGGCGGAAGCAAAGTTGTCTTTTGTAATGCCCGAGATCTGGTTCATGTCCCTAGTTATCTCTTCGGTTGTCGCATACATTTCTTCAATGGCTGTCGCTATCTGGTGCACGTCACTGTAAAGGTTGTCGATGCTGGTGATGATATGCTCCAGTGCGGATTGCGCGTGCGATGAATATTCGACTCCCGTCACCACGTTTTCCTTTGCCATGTCCATGGAGCCGACCGTCTTTTCAACGCCCACCCTGATGGTGGTTATCATATCGCCTATCTCTTTCGTAGAAGCCGAGGTTCTCTCTGCCAGCTTTTTCACCTCGTCCGCCACTACTGCAAACCCACGCCCGTGCTCTCCGGCGCGGGCCGCCTCTATGGCTGCGTTGAGGGCGAGGAGGTTTGTCTGGTCGGCTATCTCGTTGATCGTCGTCACGATGTTTCCGATCCGCTCGGACTGTATGCCGAGGTCTTTCACGAAGCCCAGGGCCGTCTCTACAGTCTGGGCAATCACCTTCACCTCACTGATCGCCTTGTCGACGACCTCGCGGCCGCCTTTTGCGATCTTGACGGCCTCGCCGGCCGACTGCTCCACCTTGCTGGAATTCTTGGCTATGTCGTCGGAGGTCTGGTTCATCTGCGTCGAGCCCGCCGCAACCTGGGACGCCCTTTCCACCTGCTCCATGGCATTCTTTGATAGCTTATCCGCCGAAACGCTGAGCTGGGTGCTTGCCGATGCGACGTTGGTCGCCGAGAACGTCACTTCTTTGAGAGTCCGGCCTAGATTGGCGTTCATTTCCTGCATGGACCGCGCGAAGATGCCCATCTCATCCTTCCGTTTAATCGCGTGCTCCGAAACATGTATGGAGAAATCGCCCTTTGCCATCAGGTCTATATGATTGGACGAGCGGAGAATAGGCATCGTGATGCTGTGGGTGATGGCCTTGGAAAGCCATGCCCCTACGAGGATAGTCAGGAGGCCGAGGACCAGGAAGATCACGCGTGCGGACGAGACGCTTTTCGTTATGCCGGAAAGCTCCCGGGAGATTACCCCGGCACGGTTCTCCACGATCCGGTCGGCCGTACCCATGTAACTTTCGATTGTCTTTACGGTATCGCCGTATTTGGCCGTTGCTTCGGCAGTCTGGCCGGACATGGCGAGCTCGATCAGGGCGTTGTTCGCTTCTTTGCCTTTTTGGACATCTTCCCTGAATTTCGTTATCAACTGCCTGCCGGCCTCGTCGGTCATCGATTTTTCGAGGTATGCCATGTTGGCTATGTAGCCGGCCCTGAGCGCCTCTATCCGTTCCTTCGCTTCTTCCCTGGCGGCGAGGTCCGGGCTCGTGGTTATGCGCCCTAACTGGAACGTAATATCGGAGAGTGCGGTCCTCATCTCCGTCGCGTTACGGAGGCCGGGGTTTCCCACCTTATCGAGCTGCCTGACGTCCCCGTTGATACCGGAGACACAGAGCATGCCTATGACGACCATGCCGGCCGCCAGCGCAAGTGTTATGCCGAACGCGATTCCCAGTCTCTGCCCTATTTTGGCGTCCGTAAAGAGTCTCATCCGTGGAGCCCCCTTCAAATAATAGTATTTTCAGCCCCGCCGCCGGTGTCGCTTCTGGCGGTCACATTGTACACAATGGAGGCGGTCTGGAAGTTTATCGTCTCTTCGGCAGATTCTATTAAGATGGTTAACGGTTTTTTAACAAAAGGCCGGCCGAAAAAAACGCGACCGGGCTGCGCGTGCCCGGAAGTGCTATTTTTTTAATAGATGACCCGGCTGCAAGCAGCAGGGTCATAAAGCGAGCGTATGCGAAGGCCGAACCGGGAGGCTCCACGGGCTTTGCTCGTGGAGGGGGCGCTGAGCCCCGATAATTTCATTCTGGTAAACCCCCGGCTCTGCCGGGGGAATCCCGGAGTTTGACAATTCCGGGAATATATAGGAAAGCCTCCTGTATCCGTGAACCGTTTAGGCGGTCGGCAGAGTTAAGGAGGCTTTCGGTGGAAGATATTCAGAGCTTATGTCATACGGTATGGGATTGCAAGTATCATGTGGTGTGGATTCCGAAGTACCGGAAAAAGGTACTATACGGGAATCTCAGGAAGGAGCTAGGGCCCATCATCAAGGAGGCTGGCGCGGCAGAAGGAGAGCGAGGTGTTGGAGGGGAAACTGGTAGTGGACCACGTCCACGTGTTGCTCTCGGTTCCCCCAAAGTATGCCGTTGCCCAGGTGGTAGGCTTTATCAAAGGGAAGAGCGCGATCTACATAGCCCGGATGAGCGGCAGGAGACGCAACTTCGTAGGTCAGAGCTTTTGGGCCAGAGGTTATTGCGTATCGACCATAGGGTTGGACGAGCAAGCCATACGAGCGTACATCCAAGCCCAGGAAGAGACAGATCGAAGGCTCGACCAGATGAAACTGTTTGAGAAGGACAAATAGCTGCCTTTAGGCAGCTAACGCACAACTAACCGCTTTGAGCGGTTCACGGTTTTAACAAACCCCCGGCTTTGCCGGGGGTAGATGATTGACAATGAAGCCGCCGGGCATTAGATAGAAAACGGAGCAGGCTGCATTAACGGAGAAGAAAATGAAGGAGCGGAAGGGGGCAATGGTCTCTGGGCAAGTAACACGAAGACATTTTCTGGCGACCTCAGGCACGCTCGCCGCAGTCTTTACCGCTGCCGGGGCGACCGGGCTGCTTTTACGGAGGGAGGCGGCCGGCGAGGAAAAACAGGCGGATATATCACCCGTGGAAGACCTGATGCGCGAGCACGGGGTATTGAGACGGCTCCTCTTTGTATACGAGAACTGGGTTTTCAGGCTCGCCCGGACGGGGGAAGACAAAATGGGCACCCTCTTCGAAGCGGCCAACCTTATCCGGTCTTTCGTCGAGGAATACCATGAAAAGCTTGAGGAGGACTACATATTCCCCGTCATGAAGAAGGCGGGGAATATGGCGAGCCTGGTGGATGTCCTGCTCGCACAGCACCAGGCGGGAAGGCGCCTTACGGAAAACGTCCTCCGGTTCGCCGGTAGAAGCTCGGTCAAGGACCTCAGCGGCCGGCGCAGCCTATCGAACAACCTGCTAGAGTTCATCCGCATGTACCGCCCCCACGCTGCACGCGAAGACACCGTGCTCTTTTCCGCCTTCCGTGGGGCGGTCGAAGAGGGCGAGTATGAAAGGCTCGGCGACCTGTTCGAAAAGAAAGAGGACAGCCTTTTCGGGGAAAAGGGGTTCGAGCGGGTGGTCGGCCGGGTCGCCTCCATAGAAAAGATGCTCGGCATCTACGACCTCGCCCAGTTCACGCCGCGCAATTACTGGGGCTAGCGTCGCCCCCTCCACGAGCAAAGCTCGCCGGGGTACCCGCTTTAGCGGGTCGTCCCCCTCATGAAAAGGAAGAAACGTGTTATCCCTCTGGTTCGGTGGATAGCGTCGCCCCCTCCACGACAGCCAATTGCGGCGGGCGCGCAAATGCGCAAAATAAAGGGACCCTCCGCTTTAGCCGGAGGGTCCCTCGTTAAAAGGCGACCGAAATGGTGCGTCTTTAGGCTTTGCCTGTGGCCTGTTTCTTCGAGAATGCACTCTTCATTATAGCACTGTTGATGTTGAGCAGTACCCAGAGGATGCACAGTACCAGGAAGACGCCGGCGAACCGGATAAGGAGCGTGCTCAATATCCAGGTGAAGTTATCGCGCACGATCTTGACCGTGGTTGTCGGACCGCCGGTCTTGGAGATGCCTATCGAATGCCAGTTGGCCGCGCCCTGGTCCTCGATATACATCTGGTCCTTCCAGTCGCGGTACTTGGTGAACTCGATATTCATCTGCTGGTCTCTGTAATCCTTCAGCGCATTTTTGTACCAGGCCAGCACTTTGTCGTACGGCTCGTTGTATTCGATGTAGACCGCCGTGCTCTCCGTCTTGACGATTTTGCCGCCGGCCATCACGGGTGCCCCCCATGGCGCCGTGCCGGAGGCGAAGCCGTAAGAAGAAGCGGGCAGGAGCGCCGCTGCGAGCACCACGACTGCTATTATTGATAGTATGGTCTTCATTAGCGCCTCCTACTCGAACATGGATATGAGCATGCCCGCCGCCGCAGGAGAGCCGATGGAACCGGCAAGGCAGGCGGCCATGGCGTGCATAAGCAGGTAATTTTTCTTGTCATACTGCTGGCCTATGACCTGGGACAGCCTCGGCGACATGGGGAGGGCCGAGACGCCGCTGTTTCCGATAAGCGGATTGATCTTCTCTTTTGCTACCAGGTTGATGACCTTTACGGTCAGAATGCCGCCGGCCGTGCAGACGACGAAGTCGAGGAGACCGAGGAGAAAGACCATAATAGGCTTATAAGTCAGGAAGATGTGCGCCTGCATCGAAGCGCCGATGCTGAGGCCCAGGAAGATCGTAACGATGTCCATGAGGGAGTTGGAAGCCGTGTCGGTAAGCCTCTTCACCACGCCGCTGACCCTCATGAGGTTGCCGAACATGAGCATGCCCATAAGGGGCATGACGGCAGGCACCATCAGGGCGATTATCCCGCCGCATATGAGAGGGAAGAGAACGAGCTCCGTCCTGGAGCACTTTCTCACGATCTTCATCTTGATGAGCCTTTCCTTGCTGCTCGTCATTGCCCGCATGATCGGGGCCTGTATGATAGGTACCATGGACATGTAGGAGTATGCGGCCAGTGCGTTTGCTGAGAGAAGGTGGGGCGCCAGCTTCGCCGTCAGGTAAATCGTGGTAGGGCCGTCCGCGCCGCCGATGATGCCGACCGAGGCTGCCTCTTTAATGGTGAAGCCGGCCATGATCGTCCCGGTGAAGGTCACAAAGACACCCAACTGCGCACCCGCACCGATGAGGAGCATCTTGGGGTTCGAGATGAGCGGCTCGAAGTCCGTCATCGCCCCAAGTCCCAGGAATATGAGACAGGGGATCACCTCCCAGATGATGCCGTACTTGTAGAAGAACTGGAGCAGTTGCGGGTGGCCCTCCTGAAACCCGAACAGCGGCGTGTTCGGGAAGTTCACGAGAAATATGCCGAACCCGATCGGCAGAAGAAGCAACGGCTCAAAGTCCTTGACTATGGCCATATACAGGAAGAAACAGCCGACCGCCCACATAAAGACATATTTCCAGCCGATTACCGTGAAAAGTGCCGGGAAGCCGGTCGTCTGCATTGTGCCGACGAGCAGGTCCCAAATCTCGTTGAAACTCATGACAAGCTCCTCTCAAAATTTTTTGATTGGCTCTTTAGACCCATGGAAATCCCCAAGAACGGTTATTCCTGTACGAATGCACGAAAAGCCCGCCGGCAACGTCTATACTAATGAAAATTATCACAAACTGTGACAAGCATATATAACATTCCGCAAAGATATGTCAATCGATTTTTTTTGAGGAACGGCGATTTTGCAGGCAGGCTGCCGGCGTAAAAGCGGCGTGAAAAACGAAAGTTGCCATGCGTCTCGAGCCGTCCCTGCCGGAACGCGCTGTTTTTAAGGTTTGCTTTTTTTCGCCAAACTATTTATCATAACCGAGATGCGGCCGTATATTTCGGAGGAGCTTTGCAAGAAATGCGCGGAGTGCGTAGATTCGTGCCCCTACGAGGTCTTTGCGGACGCTGACGGCGAGGTAACGGTCAAAAATCCCGAGGACTGCATCGAATGCACGGCATGCGTGGAATCCTGCCCCGAACACGCCATCTCGATGGGTGATTGAATGAGGCGAGTCCTTCTTGACGATAAGGCGATAGAGCGGAGCGTCACCAGGATCACCCATGAAATCCTTGAAAAGAACCACGGCTCGAAAGACTTAAGCCTCGTGGGCATCAGGACGAGAGGCATCTACCTTGCCCACAGGATCAGGCAGAAAATCAAAGAGATCGAGGGAAGGGACCTGCCGGTCGGCGTTCTCGATATAACCATGTACCGGGACGATATCACCAGGCAGAAGGCGACGCTCGCCGTCAAGAAGACGGACATCCCCTTCGACGTTAACAATAAGACCCTTGTCCTCGTCGACGACGTTCTCTACACGGGACGGACCACGAGGGCGGCGATCGACGCCATTATGGACCTGGGAAGGCCGAAAAAAATACAACTGGCCGTTCTTATCGACCGGGGCTCCAGGGAGCTGCCTATACAGCCGGATTATACGGGGTTCTCGTGCGGGGCGGCCACGGAAGAAGAGGTCTCGGTGAGGCTTCGCGAAATGGACGGAATGGATGAGGTCCTGCTGTCGAAAACACCATGAGCTGGTCACGTAAAGACCTTCTTGGCATAAGGGAGCTGTCGCGGGAAGAGATACTGCTGCTTCTCGATACGGCCGATTCCTTCCGTGAGGTTTCGCGACGGGACATCAAAAAAGTCCCGACGCTCCGCGGCAAGACGGTCATTATGCTTTTCTACGAGCCGAGCACCAGGACGCGGGTCTCCTTCGAGATCGCGGCCAAGCGCCTCTCTGCAGACACCATCAGCATATCGGCGAGCACCAGCAGCGCAGTTAAGGGAGAGACGCTCAAGGACACGGCGAGGAACCTGGAGTCGATGCGCCCTGACGCGGTCATTATCCGGCACAGCATGGCCGGAGCTGCGCACATGCTCTCCGGCGTCCTCGGCTCCTCGGTCGTCAACGCAGGCGACGGCGCCCACGAGCACCCCACCCAGGCGCTCCTCGACCTGTTCACGATGAGAGAAAAGAAGGGGACCCTGAACGGCCTGCGGATAGCGATTATCGGCGACGTCGCCCACAGCCGGGTGGCCCGCTCGAATATATTCGCCCTTAGCAAGTTCGACACGGAAATTACGTGCTGTGCTCCCCCGACCATGATCCCCCCGGGGCTCGAAGACCTGGGAGTCCGGGTGGAATACCGCATCGAAGAGGCGGTGGCCGGCAGGGACGTGATCATGATGCTCCGCATCCAGAAGGAAAGGGGGGGCACCTCCTTTATACCCTCCATAAAGGAATATTCATCCCTTTACTGCCTCAGGGAGTCCCACCTGAAAAAGGCGAAGGACGACGTCATCATCATGCACCCGGGACCGATCAACAGAGGGGTTGAGATCGGCGACACCGTGGCGGACGGCCCTTACTCGGTCATCCTCAACCAGGTGGAGAACGGTGTGGCCGTCAGGATGGCGGTCCTCTTCCTGCTCAGCGGAGGTGAGGGTTGATCCTCGTCAAGAACGGCAGACTGATAGACCCGTCGAGCGGCCGGGACGAAATCGCCGATATCCTGATCGAAGGAGAAACGATAAAGCAGATCGGCAGGAATATCTCCGGCGTTAAGGCCGAGCGCGTAATAGATGCGGCCGGCCTTATTGTAGCGCCGGGCCTGATCGACGTGCACACGCATTTGCGGGAGCCGGGCTACGAGTGGAAAGAGACGATAGCCACCGGGACGGCCGCGGCTGCGCGGGGCGGTTTTACATCAGTCGTCTGCATGGCGAACACGGACCCCGTGAATGACAACAAGAGCGTGACCGAGTACATAATGAAAAAGGCCGGCTCGGAAGGCGCAGTCCGCGTCTTCCCCTGCGGGGCCATGACGAAAGGGCTCAAAGGCGAGGACCTTGCCGAGATGGGGGAGATGCGCGAGGCCGGCATAGTCGCTGTTTCGGACGACGGGAAGTGGGTGGGGAATTCCCAGCTCTTCCTGAAAGTCCTTGAATACGCGCGCCTCTTTGACCTGCCCGCTATCTGCCATTGTGAGGACACAAGCTTCAGCGGGGTAGTCCACGAGGGGCGCGCCTCGCTCCTTTCCGGCCTGGAAGCGGTCCCGCCGGTAGCCGAGGAGATCGCCGCGCGAAGAGACATCGCCGTAGCGCGGTACGTCGGAGCGCACGTCCACGTCACGCACATCTCGACCGCCGGGACGGTGGAGATCATGCGGGACGAGAAACGGAAGGCAAAGCCTGCGACCTGCGATACGTGTCCCCATTATTTTACGCTAACGGACGCCGCCACTTTGGGCTATGACACGAACACGCGGGTAAACCCGCCCCTGCGCTCACAAGCCGATGTAGAGGCAATCAAGGAGGGGCTCAAGGACGGGTCCATCGATATCATCGCCACCGACCATGCGCCCCACGATTCCGTCTCGAAGGATGTCGAGTTCGCTATTGCCTCCTCGGGGATTTCGGGGCTTGAGACAGCTTTGGGCCTGAGCCTCTCCCTCGTTCACGAGGGCGTGCTGGACCTGAAGGCCCTCCTTTCCAAGATGACCTCTAATCCGGCCCGGCTGCTCGGCCTGCCCTACGGCACGCTGGATGCGGGCAAAACGGCCGACCTTATCGTCTTCTCCGATTCGGCGGAATGGACGGTGGACAGGTCGGCATTCGTCTCGAAAGGCAGGAACACGCCGTTCCACGGTTGGAAGCTGAAGGGCAGAAACCTTATGACTATGGTGGGCGGAAGGGTCGTGTACAGCGACCTGGAGCGCAAAGGGAACTAAAAAGAGGCCGGACAGGCCCCTCCCGCTTCCGTTAGCTTATCGGATCATTATCCAGGGGTTTTGTTTCCCTGCCGAAGCCGTGGTCCCGGTCATACTGGCGACGCCTGGCCCTGTCTATCCTTACGATGCCCATATAAAAGAAGACCAGAGTGAAAACCAGGAAGAACCTGAAGGGTATCCTTTTCGGCACGAGTTTCGAGTACGTCGACGGGGCCTTACGGTTAGGGTCGATGGGCTCCGGGCCGTCCGTGCGGACATGGGCGCCTCTTTGCAGGTCTATTGCGACGCCGCCGTACAGGTTTTGGAAGATGCTCTTATCCTTTGAATAACCCGAAACGAACGGCAGGACCAAAAGCGGTATGCAGATGCCGATGGCAATGCACAGTAAGCCGGTTTTCTTTTCTGGGTCCATACAGACGACCAATATACCACAAGACCGGCCGCGCACGGTAAAAGTTTTCTTCGCCGGTGCCGGGCAAGGGGCCGGATTCGCTTGAGCCGCAACAGAAAAATTCGTATGGCGCAATACGACCCACTTATGCTATATTTCTCTAAGTTAATTCATTACAAGGAGCATGGTCGTCATGGATTGGGGCTCGATATGCAACGTATCCTTTACTACGGATTTCTGGTTAGCCCTTGCCAGCATAATCGTCATCAACATCATTCTGTCAGGCGACAACGCAGTAGTGATCGCACTGGCCGTGCGCTCTCTCAAAGGCAAACAGAGGCTCCAGGGCATCATACTGGGCACCGGCATGGCCGTGGTGCTCCGCATCATTCTCACGTTCTTCTGCGCAAAACTCCTTGAGATAAACTTCCTCAAGTTCCTGGGCGGGTGGCTGATTGCCTGGATCGCGGTGAAGCTTTTTATCGAAGGCACAGGCGACGACGGGAACCACAAAGAAGTCCATACTCTAGGCAAAGCGGTCGTGACTATACTGGTCGCGGACCTCGTCATGAGCACCGACAACGTGCTGGCTGTGGCCGGCGCCTGCAAGGGCAACGTGGCGTTGCTGCTTATCGGTCTCGGGACCAGCATCCCGCTTGTCGTATTCGCGAGCGATATACTCTCGCGCCTCATGGACAAGTACCCCATCATCGTCACGATCGGCGCTGCCGTCCTGGGCAGGGTGGCGGGCGACATGATAGTGGGTGACGCCTTCATAGAGAACACCTTTCACCCGAGCATCTGGACCAGCTATGCCGTGCAGGCCGTATTCACCGTCGGCGTTATAGTAGTCGGAAAGCTTTGGTTGAAGAGGAAGGCGGCGAAGCTCGGGCGAGACGCGGACTTGAAAATGGAATAGGGCGCCCTGGGCCTTCGCTCCTGCGGTGAGCCCGTGCCCCGAAAGTCCGTGCGTTGCGCTGCGATGCAGTCCAAATACAATGGAGCCTTGACAAAAAGCGCTCCCCACGTTATCATTTTTTGGGGTTTTCGCAATACCGGAGTCACTAAAGCAAATGAGGTCTCTAAGTGCTTAAGTCATTGAAGCTCAGGGCCGTTCTCATACTCGTGTTCCTCTTTATATCGGTCGTCTACCTCGTGCCTAACGTGGTAAATCTGGAAGGCGCGTGGAAGAAATATTTCCCGTCTGAAAAGATACACTTGGGCCTCGACCTCAAGGGAGGCATGCACCTCCTCCTTTCGCTCGACACGAACCGGCTGCTGGATAATATGCTCGACAGGAAGTTCAATCAGTTGAAAGAGGGGATGATCCGCGAAGGCATAAGGTTCATAGCCCTGGACAAACGGGCGGACAGGATCGACGTCGTCATAAAGACCGAGCAGCGTGAGAAGCTCTATAACCTGCTGGGAAAAGAGATGCCCGACATAAAGGTGACCGGCAGCAAGACGGAAGGCGACAACCTCTCGATCGACCTTTCCTATTCGGAAAAAGAAGTGGCCAATTTGAAGGACAACGCCGTACACCAGGCGCTGGAGACGATCAGGAACAGGATCGACCAGTTCGGCGTCTCCGAGCCGGTCATAGTACAGCAGGGGGAGACCAACATACTCGTTCAGCTCCCCGGCATCAAAGACCCCGAAAGGGCGCTGGAGCTGATAGGCAAGACCGCCCAGCTCGAGTTCAAGCTCGTTGACGAGGAGAACACGTCGAGGGCCGAGTCGGGTCCCGTCCCCGAAGGCGACGAGCGCCTGATGATGAAATCGAGGAACAAGGAAACGGGCGTGACCACTACCACCCCGATACTCCTCAAGAAGCAGACCCTGCTTACCGGCGATATGCTGACCGATGCAAGAGTGAGGATAGGGGGCGAGTTCCGCAACGAGCCGTACGTCGCCCTCGAGTTCAACAGCGAAGGTTCCAGGATATTCGAGAGGGTCACCGGCGAGAACGTGGGCAAGCGCATAGCGATCATCCTCGACAACACGGTCTATTCCGCACCGGTTGTCAGGGAGAGGATATCGGGCGGCAAGGCGTCGGTCACCGGCGGCTTCACTCCCGACGAGGCAAAGGACCTGGCCATAGTCCTCCGGGCGGGTGCGCTGCCGGCCCCCGTCAGCGTGATACAGAACATCACCATCGGGCCGACGCTCGGGCAGGACTCGATCAGGAAAGGCGTGCAGGCAGCCGCACTGGGCGGCCTCCTCGTCATCGTCTTCATGGTCTATTACTACCGGGCTTCAGGCATAGTGGCCGACATAGCGCTCTTCCTGAACCTGGTATACCTTCTCGGCGCGTTTACGGCCATGCGGGCCACAATGACCCTGCCGGGCATAGCGGGCATCATCCTTACGATAGGCATGGGCGTCGATACGAACGTGCTGATCTTCGAGCGCATACGGGAGGAGCTGCGCCTCGGGAAGACGGTGCGCGCCGCCGTAGACGGCGGTTACTCGAAGGCGTGGGTGACCATCTTCGACGCGCATATCACCACCCTGATCACCACGTTCATTCTTTTCATATTCGGCACGGGCCCCATAAAGGGCTTTGCAGTTACCCTCGCCATCGGCATCATCATCAATCTTTTCACGGCCGTATTCGGCTCGAAAACCATTTTCGACTGGATACTGGCGAGGTATAAACCGAGGAGCCTGAGCATCTGATGAAATTTCGAGAGATCACGAAAAAGACGAATATAGATTTCATAGGCTTCAGAAACAAGATGTTCATACTTTCGGCTGTTCTGGTCGGCCTGGGCCTGTTCGCGTTCGTCATGACAGCAGTCGGCAAAGCGAACCTGAGCGTAGATTTTACGGGTGGGACGGAGCTTCAGATACGGTTCGACCAGCCTACCTCGATCGCGACGTTGCGGAACGCCCTTGCGAGCGGCGGCGAGGACGTCCAGATACAGGAAGTGGCGGGCAAGAACGACTTCTTCCTGAAAACGAAGCTGATGAACACCGGCACCGAGAAGGTCCAGGACCGGATATCGGCCATTATCTCGAAGGCCCTCCCCGGCAAGGGTTTCCAGGTGCTCGGCAGCAATATGGTCGGTTCCAGCGTGGGCAAGACCCTGAAGCAGCACGCCATCATTGCCATAGCCCTCTCCCTCCTCGGGATCGTCATCTATATAGCATGGAGGTTCAATTTCGTTTTCGGCGTCGCCGCGACGATAGCCACCTTCCACGACGTGCTGGCCCTCCTCGGCATTTTCTACCTGCTCAATTTCGAGATGAACATCCTCTTCATCACGGCCCTCCTCACGATAGCGGGCTATTCCCTGACCGACACGGTAGTCGTCTTCGACAGGATCAGGGAGAACATGGCAAAAATGAAGTCGAAATCGGATTTCGGCCACGTCATCAACAATAGCATCAATGAGGTATTGAGCAGGACATTGATCACCTCCCTTACTGTCCTGCTGGTCATAGCGGCGCTTCTCTTCCTGGGCGGCCATGTGCTGTTCGATTTCTCGTTTGCCTTGTTTATCGGTGTGATGGTGGGAACGTATTCGTCCATTTTTGTGGCGAGCCCGTTGATCTATTTGTGGAGGACCAGGAGCTGACGTACCCTTCGGTTACTTCGCGCAGGTTCGTGCCTCCCTTCATCCTTGCCGGGCGGCCCCGCCCGGCCAAGCCGGACGTACCGGCAAGAGACTTTGCCTGAATGCAATCTAAGCTTGAAGACGTATTGAAGGAAAAAGAGAGGGAGCTGAGGCTCTACGAGAAGTTTCTGACCCTCGCCCGTTTCTGCGAGGAAGAGGTCTTCCCGTCGGCACAGGTCCCGCTTGCGACCCACGTCGAGGCGCTGAAGGGTTTCATTGAAAAGCTCATCCCCGAGCCGAAGGACCGTCGGGAAGAGATGTTTTCCGGGGAGGTTTTCATCCTCCTCTGCATGCTTTACCTGCACGACACCGGGGCGGCCTCGGGATATGCCTTCAGCCGGAGCCCGGAGATCGTCAATACGCTCGACCCTCTCCAGAAGACGTTTTTTCTCAACAACGAGATAGCCGCCCGACTTGAAATGCCCGAGGGGTCCATCGAGCTGATAAATGGGCTGATCTTCTCGATAAAGAAGATCCCCATAGAATGGGAGATAGCGGAAGGGCCGAAAAAGGCGATTATTCGCAACGTCCCTATGCTGGGCGGCATTTTCGATTTCGCCCACCTGATGTGGGACGTCTTTTCCGACGATGCATGCCACGCGGTCCTGAACAGGGCGCGCAACCCCGGCTTGCGCCCGGGATGCGGGAAGGCGCTGCTTGCCGTTGACAGCAAGGAAGGGGCGATCTCGGTCTCGTGCGCTCCAGCGTTTCCCTATCAGGCGCACATGTTGGAGCGCATCAGGGAACACGTCGATACGCATTTTGCACGCTTCAAGGAGGCGGTTAACGGCAGGCTCGGGTTCCAGTACAGGCAAATCCTGTGGGACACCGAACAGCGGCAGGAGGAGGACCACCCCGATTCCGCGGGCCGTTTCCCTTTCACGGAGCTGGAGGGTCTTCCCTATGTCCGCTGGGGGGAGGCGTCGAGGCTCCTCGACGTACTTTTCAGCCACGGCTGCGCGATCGTTGTAGGCGATGCGACCACAGGTAAGACGACGATGCTCAACTCCTTCGTGGCGCCGCAGCTCCGCCGCATCTCCCCCAACGTCTTTTACGCGGAGATATGGGACCACCCGGTCCACGATATAAGAGAGGCCATAGGGAACGTCCATAGCACGGTCGCCGGAGACGCCGTAGATATAATATCGACGTGCAGAAAGCTTATCGTGCAAGGCGGGGGGCCGTGCTTCTTCATCCTCGACGGATGCGAGCGGTTGAAGGACCTGGAGGCGGATGAGGCGGAGAAGCTTGAAAGGTTTGTCAGGTTCTGCCTGGAAAACGAGAACGCGTATCTCATAGCAATTGGCGACAAAGAGGACTTCCTCGACTGGCACCGGCCGTTCGCGGAAATGAGCATGTCGGCTATCTTCGAGATGAGCCCTATCGTCCGCCCGGAGGCCGAGCTGGCCGCCATGCCTCCCACAGGCGCCGTCCCGCTGGAGATCGTAGACGACAAGGTGGCCGAGGTGATCGAGCGGCTTGGCGGCGCCGGGGACCTGCCGGAAGTAGTCTCGGTCCTCGCGGGCAACGGCGAGAAGACGCTAAAGCGCTACTCAGAGGAAGAAATATGCTTCGAGACGCGGGTGCCGCGCAAGCGAGTCCTTAACTGCCTTGAGCTGCTTCAGGAGAAAGGGATCGTCCGCAGGCAGGAAGTCCTGAAGACCGTTTTCTGGACGCTTTCAAGCCGCCATTTGAAAGAGCCCCTGCATCGCCGCCTGGGTCTCGACGCCTTCGACTGCAAAAGGCGCCTGCGGGACGCGCTGCGCGAGGCCGCCGGGGAGTCACGCTTCCTCGATCCGGGCGTCCTCGACACGGTCGAAGACCTTATGGACGGCATGAATTTTACCAAGAGGGAGATGGGGCTGATACTCGCGAGCATGGTCTACCACGGGAGGGACTGGGTGCGAGGCATCGAAAGGGCCGGGAAGGGCGGTCACGGGTTCGACGGCCAGTTTGCCCTGTTGCTTCTCAACCACGACTCGGACCGGATGCGTGAGGCGGCGCTCAGGCTGCTCGCAAAGGCGAAGGACGACGCCCTCATCAACCCGCTGCTCGCCCACCTCAGGAAGGAGAAATCGGCCGAGCTGCGCAGGCTCCTTGTCAGGGGTTTCGTCGAGACGGGCAAGAGGAGAAGCATCGTGGCGCTCATGGCCGCCCTCTCCGAGGTGGACGACCGGGATGCCAAAGCTTACACCGTCGATTATATCTGCGGACTTCCTCCGAGGACCGCCAGAGACCTGCTCATAGAGATCGCCGACGCAGAGAAGGACCCGGAGATGATCGACGCGATAGACGGCCGTCTCTCTAGACTCGAGGAATAACCTCCATACCGTGCATATACGGCCGCAGGACTTCGGGGACGGCTATCCTGCCGTCGGGAAGCTGGTAGTTCTCCATCACCGCCATGACAGTGCGGCCGATGGCGAGCCCCGAGCCGTTCAGGGTGTGGACCATCTCCGTCTTCCCCGTCTCCGTCTTGTACCTGATTTTTGCCCTTCTCGCCTGGAAATCGACGAAATTACTGCACGACGATATCTCCCTGTAAATGTCCTGGCCCGGCAGCCATACCTCGATGTCGTATGTCTTCGCCGATGAAAAGCCGAGGTCACCCGTGGAAAGAAGGGAGACGCGGTAATGGATATTCAACCTTTTGAGGACGTCTTCAGCATCTAATAACAGGCTCTCGAGGTCCGCAAAGGAGTCCCGGGGCAGGCTGAATTTGACAAGCTCCACCTTGTTGAACTGGTGCTGTCTGGTCAGGCCCCTCGTGTCTTTGCCGTGCGCCCCGGCCTCTTTCCTGAAGCAGGGCGTATAGGCTACATACTTGACCGGCAGGTCCGCCTCCTTGAGAATCTCGTCCCTGAAGATATTAGTCACAGGCACTTCGGCCGTGGGGATAAGGAAATAGTCCGGATCGGAGAGCTTGAAGAGCTCCTCCTCGAACTTGGGAAGCTGCCCGGTAGCGGTCATGCTCTCCCTGTTGACCATGAACGGTGGAAGGACTTCCATATAGCCGTGCTCGCGCACATGGAGGTCGAGCATGAAGTTGATGAGGGCCCGCTCCAAAAGCGCGCCTCCGGATTTGTAAAGCGTGAACCTCGACCCCGTTATCTTGGCCGCCCTCTTGAAATCGAGTATCCCGAGCGCCTCGCCTAAGTCCCAATGGGCCGCAGGCGTAAAGTCCAGGGCCGGTTTGGCGCCCCAGACCTTGACTACCTTGTTGTCTTCCTCGCCCGCCCCTACCGGCACCGATTCATCCGGGATGTTCGGTATTTCCAGGCTCAGCGCCTCCCATTCCGCCTCGACGGATTTCAACTCCTGCTCGCGGACCTCCATCTGCTTGCCCAGCTCGCGCAGCCGCTCGATTTTGTCTTTCCCATCGGCCCCGCTTTTGCGCAGGCGCGCTATCTCGTCGGAAGTGGCGTTCCGGTCGCTTCGCATCGCCTCGACTTCTTTTATGAGGGTCCTCCTTTTCTCGTCCAGGCCGATCAGCCTGTCCAGGTCGAAAGAGGCCCCCCGTTTCTTGAGGCTTTCCTTTACTATCTCAGGTCTTTCCCTTATCAGTTTCGGGTCGAGCATCTAATCCTCCAGCAGTTCCTTGTTGAATTCCAGCGGCTCAAGCAGATACAGAAGGCCGTTTCTCGTATATACGGGCGCCCCGTCCACAAGTAACTGTACGCGGTTTGCAAGCGGGAAGCTCGCCAGGAATGAGTTGACTATGCTGTATACTACCGTGACCTCTCTTGCCGGTGTCCCGGGGTCGATGAAATCCTTCGACACGTTTAAGTATAATATACCGTCCTCGCCCACGGCCATCTCGTAAAGCCTGAGCCTGTCGGGTATGGAGCGCCCCTCTTTCAGCTCCCTGAAGAGCGTTTCCGCCCTTGCTTTGTCGGTTAGCTGCTTTTGTACCTCCACTACCCTTTTTGCCAGCTTTCCCTGGGTGCCCGGGACGAAGATAACGGCAGTGGCGCCTGCCTTGCTCGCGGGGCCGGATGCGATTTTAGCGGGCCGGCCGTAAAGGAGGCAGACGATGATTATCGCAACCAGGCCAAGAGCAACGTAAACGGGTAACGTGAGCTTAAGCTTGCCCATTGTTCAGCATGCCGAGGAATTGTTCCCCCGTCGCTACGGCGAACAGGGGGTATAGGACCGATTTCCTGTAGGCGTCCACGAAATGGGTATGTATTTCGAGACTGAACGCGGCGCTCATGTCTTCGAGGATGATAGTGCGGAAATCGTGGCAGATTGCGTCTATGGCGCTGGCTATGACGCAAAAATGCGTGTTGATCCCGCCTATCGCCACCGTATCCACCCCCATCGTCCGCAGCGTCTGGTCGAGGTCCGTCTTGAAAAAGGCGCTGAACCTCCTTTTCGGCAGCATGATGTCCGACTGCTCCGGTTCGAGCAGGGGCGTGACCTGCGCCCCGCTCGTCCCCCTAAGTGCTTGCGGCTTCATCCTGCCCTTGAATATGAAATCGCCCTCAAGGAAGCTGTCGCAGGCAAAAATCACGGGGACCGAGGAGGCCCTGCAGCGTTTGAGGAAGCCCCGGACGGACGGCACTATGGCGGAAATGGGCGCCGGGACCTTCTCTTGTTCGTACGTATCGTTCAACATATCAATAATGATTACGGCAGGTTTCATTGTTTACCAGCCAAAGGTGCCGTTTTTCGATTCGTTAGGAAGACGGACCTGAACGTCTCCATTATAACTGCCGCCGTCTCTTCTATCGTCTTCGATTTCAGGGCGGCTATCTCCCGGACAACGCGCTCCACAAAGGCAGGCTCGTTCCTCTTCCCCTTTTCGGAGGCGGGCGTAAGAAACGGGGCATCCGTTTCCGAAAGCAGCCTGTCGAGCGGCGCGTAGCGGACGACCTTGGCAAGCCCCGCGTTCTGATAGGTCACCGTGCCGGGGACGGAGAGGTACATGCCCATGTCGAGGATCTTGCCGGCAGTTTCCACATCGTACGAGTAACAATGTATAACGGTAGTATGGCCGGCCAGGGCCGTTCTCAGTATCTCGAGAGTCTCACGTTTGGCGTTCCGTGAATGTATGACCACCGGCAGCCCGGCCTCACGGGCAAGCTCTATCTGCCCTCTGAAGGATTCGACCTGGAGCTGGGCCGGTGAATAGTTCCGGTAAAAATCCAGGCCGATCTCCCCGTAAGCGATTATCTTTGGATGTGTGAGGTATTCTTTTATGGTTTTTTCGGCTTCCGGAGAATAATCCTTTGCATTATGAGGGTGGATGCCGATGGCGCCGTATATCGAGTCGTGCTTCTCGATAATGGACACCACCTTCCCGAAATAGGCGGCTTCCGTCCCCACGGTGATCATGCAGGATACGCCGGCCTCGGCAGCCCTGCCGATAACCTCCGGACGGTCCCTGTCGTAATCCTCGAGCTCGAGGTGACAATGTGAATCTACAAGCATGGATATTTATAGCATACTGAGCAAATTCAGGCAATTCAGACTTAACGGCGAAAGGACGCCTTTGTATCCATAAAAACGTCCTCTTGACGAATAAGTGGCTCCGCCGTACGCTATAATTCGTAACGTCCGTGTTTGTGCTCGTGCTTCCGGACATACAGCCGGGCGGGTTCAAGCAGCCGGCCTGCCGCAGGATCAGGAGCAGCCCGGCTCCTTTGCGCAAGTTCCTCAGGAGGCGGCAATAAAGCACGGTCGGCATGGGGGCGAAGGGTATTAAGGGGACGTACGGAAATGGACTTCCGAAGGGCCGGGCCGGGCGCGTTCGGGTTCCGATTGCCACCCGTTATATTTAATAGTTTGATGCAGTTATCTTATAATTGTATAAGGTTGTCGCTGTCATATCTTGCAGTTTCCCGGAAGAATATATAATGTATACAGCAGGTTTGCGGGGCGTGTGAACTGCGGCATGTTTTATGCTTGATGCAGTAAGTTGGAGAACCGGTATTCATGCGTCGAGGCCGTCGTGAAAGCGCGAACAGTGCAATAACCCCAGAAACCATTATTTAAGGAGGTCTTGTATGGCGTACGATGCGACAAAAATGGCAGACTGGCAGATTTCCGAGGCTGCTGAAGGGAAAATGAAGTCGATCTGGCAGTTGGGCGACGAAATGGGGCTCAAGAAAGAGGAGATCCAGCCCTACGGCCGGATAGGTAAGGTCGATTTCATGAAAGTCATCGAACGGCTGAAGGACAAGCCGGACGGCAAGTACATAGAAGTCACGGCCATTACTCCGACCCCCCTGGGCGAAGGGAAGACGACCGTTTCTATGGGCCTTGTCGAGGGTATGGGCAAGAGGGGCTGGAACGTAGGCGGCGCCATCCGTCAGCCTTCGGGCGGCCCGACGATGAACGTCAAGGGAAGCGCGGCCGGCGGCGGCAACGCGCAGGCAATCCCTCTGACTGAGTTTTCTCTCGGCCTCACAGGCGACATAAACAACATTATGAACGCCCACAACCTCGCCATGGTCGCGATGACGTCGCGCATGCAGCACGAGAGGAATTACTCGGACGCCGAGCTCGCGAAGAGGAAGCTGAAGAGACTCGATATCGACCCGAAGAACATCCAGATGGGCTGGATCATGGACTTCTGCGCCCAGTCGCTCAGGAACATCGTGATCGGCCTGGGCGGCAAGATGGACGGCTACCTCATGCAGTCCCGCTTCGACATAGCGGTCAGCTCCGAGGTTATGGCGATACTCGCAATCATCCGGGACCTTGCGGACCTCCGCGAAAGACTCGGCAAGATAACCGTCGCATATGACAGGACCGGCAAGCCGGTAACCTGTAACGACCTCGAAGTGGCCGGCGCCATGACCGCCTTTATGAGGGAGAGCGTCAACCCGACGATCCTCCAGTCCGTCGAGGGGCAGCCTGTCCTCGTCCATGCCGGCCCGTTCGCGAACATCGCAGTCGGCCAGTCCTCCATCATAGCCGACCGTGTGGCACTCAAGCTCTTCGATTATAACGTTACGGAGAGTGGGTTCGCCGCAGACATCGGGTTCGAGAAGTTCTGGAACGTCAAGTCGAGGATCAGCGGCCTGAAACCCAACGTATCGGTCCTCACGACCACGATCCGCGCCCTCAAGATGCACGGCGGCGGACCGAGGGTTGCCCCGGGCCTCCCGCTGCCCGAAGAGTACAAGAAGGAAAACCTGGGACTCCTCGAAAAAGGCGCGGCCAACATGGTCCACCACATAAAGACCATCAAGCAGTCGGGGATGAAGCCCGTCGTCTGCATCAACTGGTTCCACACGGACACGAAGGACGAGATCGCCATGCTGCGGAAGATCGCTGAAGCCGAAGGCGCCCGCGTGGCCTTATCGACCCACTGGCTGAACGGTGGCGACGGCGCACTCGAGCTTGCCGACGCAGTCCATGACGCGTGCGAAGAAAAGTCGGATTTCAAGTTCCTTTATCCCCTCGAAATGCCTCTCCGCCAGAGGGTCGAAATGGTGGCGAAGAACGTTTACGGCGCGGACGGCGTCTCCTGGTCGCCCGAGGCGGAAGCCAAAGCCAAGGCCTTCGAGGCAGACCCCGAAAAGAGAGACTACTACACGATGATGGTCAAGACGCACCTGAGTCTCTCCCACGACCCGAACCTGAAGGGCGTGCCGAAGGGCTGGGTGCTGCCGGTGAGGGACGTCCTTATCTTCTCCGGCGCCAAGTTCCTCTGCCCCGTGACCGGCGCGATCAGCCTCATGCCCGGCACGAGCTCCGACCCCGCGTTCAGAAGGATCGACGTGGACGTCAAGACGGGCAAAGTAACGGGTATGTTCTAACGGCATAGATGCAAAGGTGCATCCGGTGGAAGGAAAGCCGCCGGGTGCACCTTTCAACACATAAGAAGCATTGGCGCGAAATACGAGATGGAGGGGGTTTTGAGGGATGGCAAGAGTGGCGGCGCCTGAGATTTTCGCCTTTGCCGGCAAAGGGGGGGTGGGCAAGACTACCGTCAGCGGCATGCTTATTCGCTACCTGGTGGAAAGGCGCAAGGACGGCCCCGTGCTCGCCGTGGACGCCGACCCCAACGCTAACCTGAACGAGGTCCTTGGCATACGCTCATACGCTACGATAGGTGAAGCGCGGGAGATGATGAAAGAGGCTGTGCCTTCCGGCATGACCAAAGAAACCTGGATGGAGCTGAAGGTGCATGAGTCCCTTGTCGAAAGCCGGGGGTTCGACCTCCTGGTGATGGGAAGGCCCGAAGGACAGGGTTGTTACTGCGCGGCCAACACGCTGGTCAAAAAGCACATCGATATCCTCAAAGACAACTATTTTTACATAGTGGTGGACAATGAGGCGGGCATGGAGCACATGAGCAGGCTCGTTACCCAGGACGTGGACCACCTGTTCGTAATCTCCGATGCGACTTCAAGGGGCCTTTTGACCGCCCGTAGGATACTGGAGCTTGCGGGGGAGCTCGATCTGCGGATCGGCTGTAAGCACACAATAGTCAATCGAGTGGGGCCGGGGCACGAGGGGCTGGCCCGGTTGGCCGCAGAAAGGGGCGTTGAGGTGAACGGCATCATCCGCGACGACCCGTCGCTTTTTGCCATGGATGCGGAGGGCGGCAACGTGTTCTCGATAGAGAACGGCGTGGCCCTTCACGACGCTTACGATGTTTTTGAAAAAATCCTGAAGGGAAAGGAGTAAACATGGCTGCAACTATTATAAGCGGAACCGCCGTAGCGGCTCAGATAAGGGAAGAGATCAAGAAAGACGTGGATGAGCTCAAGGCGAAGCATAACCTGACTCCAGGGCTTGTCACCATCCTTGTCGGGGAAAACCCTGCCTCGGTGAGCTATGTCACTGCGAAGCAGAAGACATCGCACGACCTCGGCTTCTATTCGATACAGGACAACCAGCCCGGGGACATCACCGAAGAGGCGCTCCTGGCCCTTATCGACAGGTACAACAAGGACCCTAAAATTCATGGTATACTTGTTCAGCTTCCCCTGCCGAAGCACGTGAATGAGACGAAAGTGCTGTACGCCATCGACCCGGATAAGGACGTCGATGCGTTTCATCCCGTCAATGTCGGCAAGCTCGTTATAGGGGAGGCCAATTATTATCCGTGCACTCCGTACGGTATCCAGCAGCTCCTGGTGAGGAGCGGAGTCAAGACGGACGGCGCGGAGGTTGTTGTCGTGGGCAGGAGCAACATCGTCGGCAAGCCAATCGCCAACATGCTTCTCCAGAAGGCAAAAGGGGCCAATGCGACGGTCACCATTTGCCACACGGCGACGAAGGACATGGCCTTCCATACGAAACGGGCGGACATACTGATAGTCGCCGCGGGCAGGCCGAAGGCGATCACGGGCGACATGGTGAAGGAAGGAGTAGTGGTTATAGACGTAGGCGTCAACCGCATCGGCATGACGCCGGAAGGCAAGGCGAAGCTGGCCGGAGACGTGGATTTCGAGTCGGTTAAAGAGAAAGCTTCCTTCATCACACCGGTCCCCGGAGGCGTGGGCCCCATGACCATCACCATGCTCATGCTTAACACAGTCAAGGCTGCGAAGCTTTTTGGGGGAATAAAGTAAGGAGGAGACAATGGCGGACTACAACTACGAAGAGAAGGAAAACTTCGAGGGCAAGAAGGTGAAAGTGCTGGGCGCCACCTACGAGCCGGGCTCAGGCCAGGGAAAAGACGACTGGACGGAAAAGCTCGGCAGCGTAAATGAAAGGCTCGGTTATTTGAAAACCGCCCTCCGCTACTGGTACAGCGACGACTGGTTCGGCAGCGAGAAGAGGAAGCAGGAGGCATAAAGGGGCCTGCTTTAGCGCCTTCGCGGACAGACCCGTCGCACGCGACAAGGCCGGTCCGGGATCTTCCGTAGTTTTTGGCGGGGCGAGGCGCGTAAAGACGGTTTTCGGTTTCGGCCCGCTCAAAAGAGGCGCGTCAAGCGAGGGGCCGCAGAGAGCGAGCGAAAGCCGTCCTATCATAAAGCGGTAAAGAACCCAATGGAGGTAACCCATGGCTTTAACGATACCTACGATCAGCTACACAGGTAAGATCAAGGAAGTGACATTAGGCAGCGGCACCTCTTCCGTTACTCTCGGAGGAGAGGCATGTTACCCCTTCTATACCTTCGAGGGGGCCATGCCCCGTGCGCCCCAGATAGCCTTTGAGGTATGGGACGCCAAGCCGGAAGACTGGCCGGAGTGGGCCGTAGAGCCGTATAAAGACGTCATCTCCGACCCGGTTGCCTGGGCGAAGAAGGCAGTTGATGTCTACAAGGCTGAGATGGTCGCCCTGCTCCTCAAGAGCGCAGACCCGAACGGCGCGAACCGGGACGCCGAGGCCGTTGTTGCAACGGTCAAGGCGGTTGCGGACGCAGTTTCCGTTCCGCTCATCGTCTGGGGCTGCGCGAACGACGAGAAGGACGCAATCATGCTCCGGCGCGTAGCGGAGGTCTGCGAAGGCAAGAACCTCGCCATCGGCCCCGTGACCGATAAAAACTACAAACAGATAGGGGCCATGGCCATTGGCTACAACCACGTGGTTATCGCATCCACGCCTATCGACGTCAACCTGGCGAAGCAGCTTAACATCCTCCTCGGCAACCTTGGTGTGCAGGATAACCGGCTCCTGATCGACCCGACGACAGGCGGCCTGGGCTACGGCCTCGAATATTCCTATTCGGTGATGGAGCGCGACCGTATGGCCGCCCTCACCCAGGAAGACGTGAAGCTCCAGACGCCCATCATCTGCAACCTCGGGAACGAGGTATGGAAGACGAAAGAGGCCAAAACCAGGACAGAAGATAATCCCAAGCTCGGCGACGCGAAGAAAAGGGCCGTCCTTATGGAGTCGGTCGCTGCGATGACGCTCGCCATGGCGGGCGCGGACCTGCTTATCATGAGACACCCTGAATCCATCGCCTATGCGAGACAGATGTTCAAGGAATTAACGTAAGGGGGAAACCATGTCGGAAGAAAAGATACGGAGTATAGATAAAGCGACAATCGAGCTTCTGGACAAGGCGGAAAGAGAGAAGATCTCAACCGCCTTCTTCCGGGCTGAAGATTTGAAGCCCTGTCCCATAGGCGTGGAAGAGAGCTGCTGCAAGATATGCGCGATGGGACCGTGCAGGATGCCCAAGCCGAAGAAAGACGACGGAAAGAAGAGAATGGGCGTCTGCGGCGCCACCATCGAGACCGTAGTCGCCAGAAACTTCGCGCGTAAAGTGGCCGGCGGCTGTGCAGCCCACTCCGACCACGCCCGCGAGGTCGTAGAGACCTTCATCAAGGCGGCCAAGGGCGAGGCCCAGGGCTTCCAGATCAAGGATGAAATGAAGCTCCAGGAAGTCGCCCTCGATTTCGGCGTGCCGACCGAGGGTAGGGAGCCGAACGATATCGCCCTGGAAATAGGCGAGAAGGCCCTTTCGGAGTTCGGCAGGCAGCACGGTGAGGCCGTATACGTCAAGAAGGCCCCCCTCAAGAGACAGGATATCTGGCGGAAGCAAGGCGTAGTCCCCAGGGGCATCGACCGGGAAGTGGTCGAAGTGATGCACAGGACGCATATGGGCGTGGACCAGGACTACAGGCACATTATGCAGCAGGCCACGCGCTGCGCGCTGGCGGACGGCTGGTCGGGCTCCATGATCTCGACTGACCTCCAGGACATCATGTTCGGCACGCCTGTGCCGGTAGTGGGCACCTTCAACCTGGGTGTCCTGAAGGAAGACCAGGTCAACGTCATCATCCACGGACATGAGCCGCTCCTTCCGGAGCTTATGGTTGTCGCGTCCCGCGACCCGGAGATCAAGAAAGAAGTGGAAAAGGTCGGCGCGAAGGGCATCAACCTTGCCGGCATGTGCTGCTCGGCCAACGAGGTGCTGATGCGTCACGGCGTGCCTGTCGCAGGCAACTTCCTTCAGCAGGAGCTGGCGCTCGTAACGGGCGCAGTCGAGCTGATGTCGGTCGATGTCCAGTGCGAGATGCAGGGTCTGGCCGACGTCGCCCAGTGCTTCCACACAAAGCTGATTACGACGTCCGACAGGGCGAAGATGGAAGGCGCCGAGCACTATGAGTTCACCCCGGAGACGGGTCTCGACACTGCAAAGAAGCTGCTGAAGCTCGCCATAGCCAATTACCCGAACCGGCGTCACAACGTTACGATACCGCAGTATTCGGCGGACGGTGTCGTCGGCTTCTCCCACGAGACGATCAACTACCTGCTGGGCGGCCTCTTCCGCGCGAGCTACAAGCCGCTCAACGACAACATAATCAACGGCCGCATCAGGGGAGTGGCGGGCGTCGTCGGGTGCAACAACCCGAGGACCCCTCACGACCAGGGCCATATAGAGATGGTTAAGGAGCTCCTGAAGAACGACGTTGTCGTCCTCACGACGGGCTGCTCCGCAATGGCCTGCGGAAAGGCCGGCCTGCTCACGCACGAAGCCTCAAAGAAATACTGCGGTCCGGGTCTGGCTGAAGTCTGCGAGACGGTAGGCATACCGCCGGTCCTCCATATGGGCTCTTGCGTAGACAACTCACGCATCCTGATCGCCGCTACGGCGCTTGTCAAGGAAGGGGGCCTCGGCGATGACATTTCCGACCTGCCTGCGGCGGGCGCGGCGCCAGAGTGGATGAGCGAGAAGGCCATATCGATCGGCCAGTACTTCGTCGCCTCCGGCGTCTACACGGTCTTTGGCGCCACTTTCCCCAGCTTCGGCAGCGAGATATTCACGAAGCACCTCTTCGAGGAGCACGAGGACCTGTATAAAGGCATGTGGGCCTTCGAGGTGGACCCGGTAAAGGCCGCCCGTATGATGATCGCCCATATCGATAAGAAGAGGAAGGCGCTCGGCCTCGACAAGGGCAAAGAGAGGGTGCTGTTCGATATGGCCATGCGCAGGGCCATCGAGTAAAGGGAATCGGGTAGTGAGACGGGTAATAGCATAAAGGAGGCAACCAAATGTCAAAGATCATTTGTTCTGCGGCCATAAGAGGGGCGCAGAAGATATTCGATAGGGGCGAGGCCACGTACAAGGCCACCCTCGCAAAATACGGGCCGGACCAGGAAATAGGCTTTCCCAACACCGCCTACTATCTCCCCATCATTTACTCCATGACCGGGATGCCGGTAGCCAAGCTGGGCGACATGAAGAAGGTCTTCGATCTCTGCAGGAAGCTCATCCCGGCGCCTGTCAGGGAAACGAACCCTCTGCCTTACCTCGCCCCCACCCTCGACGCGGGCATGGCAACGTTCTTCGTCGAAGAGATGGTTGAGGCGATCAAGTATCTGGAGACCCCGAACCTTTACGTCAACGGGGAGGACCCGATTGATGGGAACATCTGGCTGGGAGCGGCCTCGGACCTCATCTTCAGGAAGAGGGGCGTCGAGTTCGTGGACGGCACCGCGCCTGGCTTCGCAGCCATCGTGGGCGCTGCGCCCGATTCCCAGACAGCCGCGAAGATCGCGCTGGAGCTCCAGGAGAAGAACCTCTATGTCTTCATGGCGGCGGAAAACAACGGCAAGAGGTTCGCGGAGCAGCTCGTAGAGGCGGGCGTGCAGATCGGCTGGCCGACGCGGCTGGTCTCCTTCGGCCCGGACATCCACCAGGCCGTATTCGCAATCGGCTTCGCGTGCCGCGTTGCAATGGCCTTCGGCGGCATCAAGCCGGGAGACTTCAGAAAGGTCCTCATATACAATAAGGACAGGACATACGCCTTCGTCATGGCCCTTGGGGACGTGACTGACGAATGGTACGCCAATGCGGCCGGCTGCCTTAACTGGGGCTTTCCGACCATCGCGGACACGCCGATCCCCGAGGCGCTGCCGACGGGCATCTGCACGTACGAGCACGTCGTCTCGAATATCCCGCATGCGAACATCGTGGAAAAGGCGGTCGAGGTCAGGGGCCTTAAGGTGCAGGTCACGAAGGTCCCTATCTCCGTCTCCTACGGCCCCGCCTTCGAGGGCGAGCGCGTGCGCGGCGAGGACATCTATCTGGAAGTTGGCGGCGGCAAGACGGTCGCCGTCGAGTGGACCACTTCAGCCAACATGGAGGACGTTGAAGACGGCCGCGTACAGGTTTTCGGGCCGGAGCTTAAAGACATCACCCCCGGCACGCGCCTCCACTTCGCCATGGTCGCGGAGGTGGCGGGCAGGAACTTCCAGGAGGATTTCGAGCCGATCCTGGAGAGGCAGAACCACCACCTCATCAATCAGGCCCAGGGCATCATGCACATAGGTCAGCGCGATATCGCCTGGATCCGCATATCCAAGCAGGCGGTCGAGAAGGGCTTTACGCTGGCCGACATCGGAAAGATCATCCATGCCAAGTACCATCAGGACTTTGGCGCGATATTCGACAAGGTCCAGGTGAAGATCTACACGGAAGAGGCGAAGGTCCAGGAAGTGCTCGCGAAGGCGCGCGCCTCGTACAAGCACAGGGATGACCGCGTCGAGAACATGACCGACGAGACGACGGACACCTTTTACTCCTGCACGCTCTGCCAGTCCTTCGCGCCGAACCACGTCTGCGTGGTCGCACCGGAGAGGACGGGTCTGTGCGGGGCTTACAACTGGCTCGACTGCAAAGCCTCCTACGAGATCAACCCTGAGGGGCCGAACCAGCCTATAGCCAAGGGCGAGGTACTCGACGCCAGGTACGGCCAATTCAAGGGCGCGAACGACTTCGTCTTCAAGGCATCGAGACAGAAGGTCTCCAACGTAAGCTTTTACAGCCTCATGGTCGATCCTATGACGACCTGCGGCTGCTGCGAGTGCATCGCAGCCGTTCTCCCCATGGCGAACGGCATTATGACGGTCGACCGCGACTATACAGGGATGACCCCGTGCGGCATGAAGTTCACTACACTTGCCGGCTCCGCGGGCGGCGGCGCGCAGGCGCCGGGCTTCCTGGGACACAGCAAGTACAACGTCACGCAGAGGAAGTTCCTTAAAGGCGACGGCGGCCTCCTGCGGCTCGTGTGGATGCCCAAGAAGCTGAAAGAAGACCTGCGCGAGCGGCTGCAGAAGCGCGCGGAAGAGCTGGGCGTGCCCGATCTGCTCGACAGGATCGCTGACGAGACGGTAGCGACGACGGAAGAGGAAGTCATCGCATACTGCACTGAGAAGGGGCATCCGGCGCTGACAATGGAATCGATTATGTAGAAAGGGCAAGGCTGCCAGGCAGCGCGTACGCGCTTTAATAGGGAAGATGGTGTAATTCCATCACGGACCCGCCGCTGTAAGGGGGGACGATGGCGCAAGATCCACTGGGTAATCCCGGGAAGGTGCGCCGGAGGATGATCCCCGAGTCAGAAGACCCGCCTGGCAGTTCTTACAGACACCCTCCTCGAGGCCTGGGAGAGGAAGCTTAAAAAAAGGAGACTGCTATGGGACTCACAGGTATCCAGATATTCAAGCTTCTTCCCAAGACCAACTGCGGGGAATGCGGTTACCCCACCTGCCTTGCCTTTGCCATGGCGCTCGCTGCCGGCAAGGCCGAGCTGGAAAAATGCCCGACCCTCCCGGATGCGGCTAAAGAGCAGCTTGGAGAGGCGAGCGCGCCCCCCATCAGGCAACTCACGATAGGGACGGGCGAATACGCAGTGAAGGTCGGCGGAGAGACGGTCATGTTCCGCCATGAGAAGACCTTCTTTAATAAGCCCGGTCTGGCCGTCCTTATTACCGACGGGATGGACGACGCGGAAGTGGCCCGCAAACTCGGTAAAATGGCCGAGCTGCAGTACGAGCGCGTCGGCCTCAACCTGAGGCCGGAGCTGGTTGCCGTTAAAGAAGCAGGCAACAAGACCCGCTTCCTGGAAATCGTGAAAAAAGTGGCGGCGACGCCATACAGCATTATCCTTATGTCTTTCGACCCGGCCGCCATGAAAGAGGCGCTCGATATCGCCAAGGACAAAAAGCCGCTCATTTACGCAGCCACCAAGGACAACACGGACGCGATGGGCGCCTTGGCGAAAGAGTACGCCTGCCCCCTGGCAGTCAAGGGTGAGGGCCTGGAGGCTCTGGCCGCCCTGTCCGAGAAGCTCATCGGTATGGGCGTCAAGGACCTGATTCTCGACTCCGGCACCAGGACCGTGAAGGAAGCCTTCTCCGACCAGATCATGATGAGGAGGGCCGCGCTCCAGTCGCGCTTCAAACCCTTGGGCTTCCCGACTATCGCTCTGCCCTGCGAGATGACGGACGACGTAATGAAAGAGACGCTGATCGCCTCCCTGTTCATCGCAAAATACGGCGCGATCATAGTCCTGTCCGACTTCGCGGGCGAGAACGTTTTCCCGCTCCTCCTGGAAAGGCTCAACATTTACACGGACCCGCAGCGCCCGATGACAACGGATCAGGGCATCTACCCCATCAACAACCCGGACGCGTCCTCGCCGGTCCTTGTGACCTGCAACTTCTCGCTGACGTACTTCATAGTCACCGGTGAGATAGAGAACTCGCGGGTGCCCACGTGGCTCTGCGTTATGGACACGGAAGGCCTCTCGGTCATGACTGCCTGGGCCGCCGGCAAGTTTGTCGCCGACACGGTCGGACCCTTCATCAAGAAGTCCGGCATCGCGGACAAGGTCAACCATAAGAAGCTGATAATCCCGGGTTACGCGGCCGGTATCCTGGGCGACCTCGAAGAAGAGCTGCCCGGGTGGGAGATAACGGTCGGCCCGAGGGAAGCGGCGCACTTACCGGCATTTTTGAAGAACAGGTGAAAATACCTAACCGAACGGGAGGAAACATGCTGATCATTGGTGAGAACCTGAACGTCATAAATAAGAAGATCGGCCAGGCATTCAAGGACAGAGACCCGAAGCCCATCCAGGAGATGGCCGAGGCGGAGACGAAGGCCGGCGTCGATATCATCGACCTCAATCTCGGTCCCGCGCGCAAGGCAGGCGCCGAGCTGATGGCGTTCGTCGTCAAGACCGTGCAGGAAGTCACGGACACCACGCTTTGCCTCGATACGACGAACATCGAGGCGATAGAGGCGGGACTCGCGGCCTGTAAGAACCGGCCGCTCATAAACTCCATCTCGGCGAGGCCGGAGAGGATGGAGGCGCTGATCCCCATCGCCAAGAAGTACAACGCCCCGTTCATTGCCCTCTGCCTCGGCGTAGACGGCATACCGCGCGACGCGAACGAGAGGGGTCTCCTTGTCGCGGAGCACCTTGCCAAGGCAGCAGAGTACAGCGTGTCGGAAGAAGACATGTGGATTGACCCCATAGTCCTTCCGATCAATACACAGCAGATACAGGTGCAGGGCTGCACCGAGTTCATGATGATGCTCGGCGACATCGCCCCGACCTGCAAGTCGACGTGCGGCCTTTCCAACATCTCGAACGGCGCGCCGGAGCACCTGCGCCCGGTCCTGAACAGGTGCTACGCCATTTTCCTGAAGCGTTACGGCATGTACTCGGCCATCGCGGATGCGTTCGACATGGAGCTGCAGGCAATAGCCAAGGGCAAGATGGCCGATATGGAAGCCCTGGTATACAAGGTCATGGACGGCGAGGCGCTTCCTTCGAGCCTGTCGAAGGAGGAAACGGTCTACGTCAAGACCACACGGGTCCTCCTGGGTCAGACGCTTTACTCCGACTCGTGGCTCGAGCTTTAACGGTGCAACATGGATGACGCGAGCTTTCTGAAAGAGATAGAGCGGGAGAGCAAAGAGCAGGTGTCGTCCTGCTACCAGTGCTACCGGTGCACGAACGGCTGCCCGGTCGTGCAGGAGATGGACATCCTGCCTCATCGGGTTATCCGCTACATAATGCTCGGCGAGAAGGAGAAGGTGCTCTCCTGCAAGACCATCTGGTCCTGCCTCCAGTGCTACACGTGCAGCGTGCGCTGTCCCAACGATATCCACGTGGGCCATGTGTTCGATACAGCGCGGAAGATCGCGGTCCGGGAAGGGAAGGCGACGTCCGACGTCTGGACGTTCGACGAGCTTTTCCTCGACAGCGTCAAGAAGCACGGCAGGCTGTATGAGCTGGGGTCCGTCATGTCCTACAAGATAAAGAAGAAGGATTTCTTCTCCGACACCAAAATGGGCATGGATATGATGAAAAAGGGGAGGATGGGCCTCTTTCCGCACAACATAAAAGACAGGGCCGGCTTGAAAAAGGCACTGGAGCGCATAGGCCGCAAGGCCTAAAGGATGTGTTAGAATATATAGCTTAAGACAAAAGACCTATCGCGGCCGGGTTCGGTCGAAGGGCAGCGAGACCGGCCGCCAAAACAAGGTGGTTCTATATGGTGACGCTTACGTACTATCCCGGTTGCTCCCTCAAGACGGGGAGCAAGTTTTACGAGACCTCGATCCGGAAGGTGTTCAACAACTACGGCATCGAGCTCAAGGAGCTTAATGACTGGTCATGCTGCGGGGCGTCGGCCGCCCATACAGTCGACGAGGAGGTCGCCCATGTCCTCGTGGCGCGCAACCTCGCAATCGCCGAGAAGGAAGAGCTGAACTTTTTCGCCCCCTGCTCGGCCTGCTACAGCCGCTCTAAAATCACCAACGATACCATACGGAACGACGCCGCCTTGCAGGACGAGGTTAACGGCGCCATCGCGCCCCTTCAATGCACGGGCTCGTTAGAGGTGAAGAACATCGTCGAGGTGCTCGACGATCACGTGGGCGTCTCGGCCATTGCCGCAAAGCGCCGTTTCGACCTGTCGGGGCTGCGGGTGGTCCCCTATTACGGCTGTGTGCTTACGCGGCTCATGCGGGTAAAGCCGTACGATGACAGGGAAAACCCGACGAGCATGGACGACCTGATAGAGGCATGCGGCGCGGCCGTCCTGCGCTGGCCCTTCAAGATGGAATGCTGCGGCGCGTCGAAGACGTTGACCGACAAGGGTATGACGGTCCGCCTTTCGGAACGCATAATGGAAAGAGCGATCAAATCCGGCGCGGACGCGATAGTAACGCCGTGCCCCCTATGCCAGATGAACCTCGACCTGCTGCCTTCGCTCGGAAGCATAAAACCTGCCATACCTATCCTGTTCCTGTCTGAGGTTTTCGAGCTTGCCCTATATGGCAGTATGGTGGGCATGGCCTCTCACCTCGTGGCCGCAGACGGGGTACTGAAGAAAATCAAGGAGGTATGAGGCCATGGAGAGGCAAGAGGCCCTCGAATATATCAAGGCCCAGGACCCGGAAAGCGGCGAGCGCCTCAAGCGCTTGATAGAACGGAAGTCCCTGCTCCTTGACAAGAACATCTACGGCGAGCGCTTCACGGAGCGCCAGTTCGACATGGTCTTCGACCCGCTTTTGCGCTCTGCCTACGAGAAGGCACGGATACTCGAGCTCCTGAGCGGCGGGGACCGTACGGTTGCATCGCTGGCGCATGACCTGTCGATGGGCAAGGAACGCGTCTTCAACCACCTGAAGGACCTGATCAAGAAGAACATGGTTGAGATCGCCGGTTTCAAAGACAGGCACCCCGTTTTCAAAAAGAGGTAATGAGGATTATGGATAAGGTCGGCAAGGTACTGGTCATCGGCGGCGGCATCGGGGGTATGGAAGCTTCCCTCAACCTCGTAGAGGCCGGCTTCAAGGTCTACCTGGTGGACGAGAAGGCGAACATCGGCGGAAAGATGGCGCAGCTCGACAAGACGTTCCCGACGAACGACTGCTCCATGTGCATTATGGCCCCGAAGCTGGTCGAGGTGGGCCGTAACGTAAACGTCGAGCTGCTCATGAGCAGCGAGGTGGTGGCCCTCGATGGCGAGCCGGGTAATTTCACGGCCACGATCAAGAGGCGTCCGCGAAGGATCGTGAAGGAGAAGTGCACTTCGTGCGGACTCTGCGCGCCTTACTGCCCGCTGGAAGTACCGGCGGACTACAACGAAGGGCTTTCGCGGAGAAGCGGCGCTTTCATCAACTTCCCCCAGGCCATCCCCTCCACTTATTCGATAGACCGGGAGATACCGCCCTGCGTCAACAGGTGCCCGATCAACCTTAACGCGCGTGACTACGTCGGCCTTATAGCGGAAGGCCGTTTCCTCGAAGCCCTCGACGTCATACGGGAAAGGCTGCCGTTCCCGGCTACGATAGGCCGTATCTGCAACCACCCTTGCGAGGATGTTTGCCTGAGGGGCGAGAAGGTCGATCAGCCGCTTGCCATCTGCGCGCTGAAGCGCTTCGTAGCGGACTACGAAGTAGGGCGGCGCGAGATGCCCCTGCCGGAAGTCGGAGAAGACAAAGGGAAGAAAGTCGCGGTAGTCGGCGGCGGCCCGTCGGGCATGGAGTGCGCCATCGAGCTGCGGAAGGCGGGTTACGGCGTCACGATTTTCGAAGCCCACGAAAAACTGGGCGGCATGCTTTACTGGGGCATCCCCGCGTACCGCCTGCCCAAGGACGTGCTCGACCGCGAGACCGCAATCGTAGGGCGCCTGGGCATAGACGTAAGGTACAATACCCGCGTCGGCAAGGATATCTCCCTTAAGGACATTAAGGCTTCCTTTGACGCGGTATACGTTGGCTGCGGCGCGCAGGGCGGCCGGAAGATCGGCCTTGAGAACGAAGACGCTGAAGGCGTCATGACCGGCGTCGAGTTCCTCCGCCTGTCGAACGAGAAGCAGCCCATCGATGTCCATGGCAAAGTCGTCGTGGTAGGCGGCGGAAACGTCGCGGTAGACGTTGCCCTGACCGTGCGCCGTATGGGTGCGGCCGAAGTCCACATGGTCTGCCTCGAAAAATCGGAGGAAATGCCGGCCAGCAAATGGGAGATCGAGCAGACCATCGAAGAGGGCGTAAAGGTCCATCCTTCGTGGGGGCCTCACACGATAAAGACAGAGAACGGGCACGTCACGGCGATGGAGTTCAAGCGGTGCACGAGCGTCTTCGATGAGCTGGGCCGGTTCAACCCGTCGTACGACGACAACATAAGGAAGGTCTACGGCGCGGACATGGTGATCCTCGCCATCGGCCAGTCGACCGAGACCGAATTCCTGAAAGAGCTGCCGGAAGTGGAGCTTATGCGTGGCGGCTGGATAAAGGCGGACCCCCTTTCCCTGGAGACCGGGGTTACAGGGGTATTCGCGGGTGGCGACATCGTGACGGGTCCCAAGATGGCTATCGATGCAGTCAGCCAGGGACGCGAGGCCGCGGAGTCGATTAAGCGCTATCTCGAAGGCAGGGACCTGAAAGAAGGGCGCATGGCGAAGGAGACGGCGCTGGTCGTGGACGTCCCGGAAGATATCCGGCGGCGGCCGCGCGCGGTTGTCCCTTCGATGCCCGTCGAGGCCAGGAAAGGCTTCGAGGAAGTAGACCTCGCGTTCGACGAGGCTGTTGCGAAGCTGGAAGCCGAGCGCTGCCTCTCGTGCAGGCGCTGCCTCGGCTGCAAGCTCTGTGAGGAGGCCTGCAAGCCGGGCGCCATCGACTATCTGCAGGGGCCTGAAGAGGTTAAGGTCAACGTAGGCAGCGTGGTGCTCGCCACGGGCCTTGAAGAATACGACGCGAGCCTTCGGCCGGAGCTTGGCTACGGGATGTACCCGAACGTAGTCACGAGCACGGAGTTCGAGAGGATACTCTCGGCCACCGGGCCCACGTCCAGCATGGTAATGCGCCCCTCTGACGGGAAACTTCCCGTAAAGGTGGCGTGGCTCCAGTGTGTAGGCAGCAGGGACAAGACCAACGAGTACTGCTCGTCCGTCTGCTGCATGTACGCCACGAAAGAGGCGATCATAGCCAGGGAGCACCAGAACGACATAGAGCCCACCATTTTCTACATGGACATCCGGGCCTTCGGCAAGGGGTTCGAGCAGTACTACGAGAGGGCGAAACACGAGCACGGTGTACGCTACGTGAAATCGTCCATATCGCGCATACTGGAAGACCCCGACACATCCGACCTGGAAGTCGTCTACACCGATGAGGACGGACAGCTTAAATCTGAGATTTTCGACATGGCGGTCCTGTCGGTCGGCATGAGGCCCGCACGGAACCTGCCGGCCCTGGCCCGGGCCCTCGGCATCGGCCTCAACGAATACGGTTTCGTCAAGTCGGCCCCGAGCAACCCCCTGGTCACCACGCGGGAAGGCATCTACGTGAGCGGCGCGTCGGAATCGCCCAAGGATATCCCCGAGACCGTGACGCAGGCATCGGGCGCAGCGTGCGAGGCCGCCTCCATCATAGCGGAGGCGCGCGGCAAGGACCTCGTAGTGATGCCCTTGCCGGAAGAGCGGGAGGTCGCACAGAGCGACGAGCCGAGGATCGGCGTCTTTATATGCCACTGCGGCGTCAACATAGGCAGTGTGGTCAACGTGCCGGCCGTGAAGGAATACGCTCGTACGTTGCCCAACGTCGTCGTCGCGGACGAGAACCTCTTCACCTGCTCGCAGGATACGCAGGAAAAGATGAAGCAGTTCATCCAGGAGCAAAACCTTAATAGAGTGATCGTGGCGTCCTGCTCGCCAAGGACGCACGAGTTCCTGTTCCGGACGACCATACGCGAGGCGGGCCTCAACAAGTACCTCTTCGAGATGGCCAATATCCGCGACCAGTGCTCCTGGGTCCATATGAAAGACAAGGAGAACGCCACCGAAAAGGCGAAAACGCTCGTCAGGATGGCGGTAGCGAACGCCAACTACATCAAGCCCCTCAAAGAGGTCTCCATAGGCGTCAACAAGACAGCGCTGGTCGTCGGCGGCGGCCTTGCCGGCATGACGGCGGCCCTCAAGTTCGCGCGGCAGAACTTCGAGGTCTATCTCGCCGAAAAGACGGCGGAGCTCGGCGGCAACCTGCGCCACATATTCACGACGCTCGACGGCGTTGACGTCAGGGAATTCATGGCGAACCTTACGGAGCAGGTGGTAAGTCACCCCCTGATACACGTACTGACGGAGACGGAAGTGGTCGAGCATGCCGGCTTCAAGGGTAATTTCGAATCCGGCCTGCGGGACATCAGGGCGAACAAGGTGACCGCGCTCAAGCACGGCATCGTCGTGGTGGCTACGGGCGGCGAGGAATGGAAGCCAAAAGGCCAGTACGCCTACGGAGAGGACGAGCGGGTCATGACGCAGATGGAGCTGGAGGCGCTCATTGCCGGCAGCAAGGCGCCAAAGGCCGGCCGCGTTACCATGATCCAGTGCGTAGGGTCGAGGAACGACGAGCGGCCTTACTGTAGCCGTGTCTGCTGTTCCAACGCGGTAAAGAACGCCTTGCAGCTCAAGCACGCCTCGCCGGACCTCGACGTGGTTATCCTGTTCAGAGACATAATGACATACGGTTTCCTGGAGAAGTATTACCTGGCCGCGCGCCGGGCGGGGGTGAGGTTCGTCCGCTACGAGAAGGAGAGGCCGCCGGTCCTCGCAAAGAGCAACGGCAAGCTGACGCTCACCTGCTACGACCCGGCGATCATGGAAGACGTTACGTTCGATACGGACCGGCTGGTCCTTTCCGCGGCCACGATACCCATAGAGAACGAGGCGCTGGCCAACCTCCTCAAAGTCCCGAGGACTGCGGAAGGGTTCTTCCTTGAGGCGCATATGAAGCTGCGCCCGGTCGATTTCGCTTCAGACGGCATCTACCTGTGCGGCCTCGCCCATTCGCCCAAGAACATACGGGAGACCATCACGCAGGCGGAGGCGGCCGTCGCCAAGGCGTGCACGCTCCTGTCCAAGGAGCAGATCCTCGTCGGCGGCGTGGTAGCCGAAGTCCAGGGAGACAAGTGCGCTGCCTGCCTCACGTGCGTCAGGGCATGTCCTTACGGCGTGCCGGTCATAAACGCCAAGGGCGAGGCGGAGATCGATATCAGTAAGTGCAAAGGGTGCGGGAGCTGTGTGGCCGAATGCCCAGCCAAGGCGATAGACCTGATGCACTACCGCGACGTCCAGATAATCGAAAAGTCGGGCGCCTTAGTCTCGTAAAGGAGGAGCATAATGTCGTTCGAGCCGAATATCATAGCGTTTTGCTGCGAGTACTGAGCGTACACGGCTGCGGACCTGGCAGGTTCGATGCGATTGACCTATCCGACGAACGTTAAGATCGTCAAGGTGCCATGCACGGGAAGAGTCGATATCATACACATGCTGAAGGCGTTAGAGAACGGCGCTGACGGCGTTTTTGTAGCGGGCTGTCTCGAGGGGGAATGCCATTTCCTGAAAGGCAACCTCCGCGCCAAGAAGCGCGTGGCGCGCGTACAGGAGCTACTGAACGAGTGCGGCGTCGGGGGAGACCGCGTAGTGATGTACAACCTTTCCTCCGCCCAGGGACAGCGGTTTGCCGAGATAGCGCGGGAAATGACCGAGAAAGTGCGGCAGCTCGGCCCGAATCCGGCAAAGAACGGGAAGGCAAGAAAACAGTAAAGAGGGAGATATCATGATTGTAGCGAACAGGAAACCTTTTGAGGAGATCGTGGAGATGTTGAAACCGTACAGCAAGATCGTTCTCCTCGGCTGCAATGAATGCGTTACGGTCTGCGCTACAGGCGGGGCCAAAGAGGTGGCCGTGCTCGCTTCCGAGCTGCGCATGCACCGCGAAAAAGAAGGCAATCCCATCGAGATCGTGGAGCACACGCCGGAGCGGAACTGCGATCCCGAATACGTGGACAGCCTTGGGCCGATGATCGCCGAGGCCCAGGCCGTTCTCTCCATGGCGTGCGGCTGCGGCATTCAGTTCGTGGGCGAGAAGTACCGCGATAAGCGCGTCCTGCCGGGCGTCAATACGACCTTCTACGGCGTCGCGGAGGAGCAGGGGGTCTGGTCGGAGCGCTGCCAGGGCTGCGGCAACTGCATCCTCGATAAGACACTCGGCGTTTGCCCCATCGCCCGGTGCGCGAAGAGCCTCTTCAACGGTCCCTGCGGTGGCTCCCACGGAGGAAAATGCGAAGTGAGCGACGAGATACCCTGCGGCTGGCAGCTTGTCGTTGACCGTTATAAAGAGCTGAACATGCTCGATAAATACATGGAGATCCAGCCGCTGAAAGACTGGTCGACGGCCAGGGACGGCGGCCCGAGGAAAAGGGTTAGGGAGGATCTGAAGCTATGAGCGCAAGCAACCTCGAAAAAGTGCTGAAAGGCGGCAATTTTGCGGTCACCTCGGAGTGCGGTCCACCGAGGGGGGCGGACCCCGAACCCGTGCGCAAGAAGGGTGGCTACCTGAAGGGCTACGTGGACGCCGTCAACGTCACGGACAACCAGACGAGCGTTGTCAGGATGTCCAGCATCGGCGCCGCAGTCCTCCTGAAACAGATGGGTTTCGACCCCATTATGCAGATGGTCTGCCGCGATCGCAACAGGATCGCGCTGCAAAGCGACATCCTCGGCGCCTCGGCCCTGGGTCTCGACAATGTCCTCTGCCTGTCCGGCGACCATCAGAAGTTCGGCGACCATCCTACGGCCAAAAATGTTTTTGACATAGACTCGATGCAGCTCATCGGGACTATAAAGGGATTGAGGGACGACGGAAGGTTCCTGGGCGGCGAAGAGGTGAAGGGGGGTAAGCCGGACATGTTCATAGGCTGCGCGGAGAACCCCTTTGCAGACCCGTTCGAGATCAGGGCGATGCGCCTTGCGAAGAAGGCTGCCTGCGGCGCCCAGTTCGTCCAGACCCAGTGCATCTTTAACGTGCCCAAGTTCGAGAAATGGATGGAGATGGTGCGCGACCTGGGTGTGCATGAAAAAATATATATCCTTGCCGGGATCACGCCGTGCAAGTCGATAGGCATGGCCCGCTACATGCAGAAGTCGGTGCCCGGCATGGACGTGCCCGAGGAATTGATAACCCGCCTCAAGGGCGTGCCCAAGGAGAAGGTGGTCGAGGAAGGGATTAAGATATGCATAGAGACGATCGAGCAGGTGCGGGCGATCAAGGGGGTTGCAGGCGTCCACATAATGGCCATTGAATGGGAAGAAAAGGTCGCGGAGATCGTGCAGGCGGCCAAGCTTTACCCGCGCCCCTCGTGAGATAAAAAAACTGTGAATAGTTAAGGCCCGTGAAGGCAAAAGCCTTCACGGGCCTTACTTTAAGGTTAGATAGTTCTATGTGCGCGGCCTTCAGCCCCGTTTGCGGGCGCGGCCGAAGGGAATGCCGAGCTTCTGCATGCGGTACCGCAGGGTGGCCGGGTTCATGCCGAGTACCGAGGCCGCCCCGTTTTTCCCTTCGATTTTTCCCCCGGTGGTCTCCATTACGTACCTGATGTGGCGTGCCTCCACGTCGTCCAGCCTGAGCCTGCCCGGCTCCTCGGCGCCGTTGCTCGCGACGTCGGCAAGGTGGGGTGCGCCTTCCGAAAAGGCAGGCGGCGTTTCTTTATCGCCGTGGCCTGCTATGTCATCGAACGTCAGTTGTTTGCCGTCGCACTGTATAAGTGCCCGCTCGACCACATTGGCCACCTCGCGGACGTTGCCCGGCCACTCGTATTTTATGAGACGGTCGATGGAGCCCGGCGCAAGGGCAGGCATGGAGTGGAAGCCGAGCTCCCGCGCCTTCTTCTCGATGAAATGCTCGACCAGGGCCGGTATGTCCCCTCTGCGCTCGCGCAGCGGCGGGATGCGGATAGGATAAACCCTCAGCCGGTAATATAGGTCGTCCCTGAAGGAGCCTTCCGCAACCAGTTTTTCGAGGCTTCTGTGGGTCGCGGAGAGGATACGTATGTCTACCTTTATGGGCTGCGACCCGCCCACGCGCTCGATCTCCTTCTCCTGAAGCACCCGCAGGAGCCTTACCTGGGCCGGGGGCGGCAACTCCCCCACCTCGTCTAAGAAGATCGTGCCTTTGTCGGCCCGTTCGAAGCGGCCTCTCCTTTCGGTAAGGGCGCCCGTGAAGGCTCCTTTTTCATGGCCGAAAAGCTCGCTGTCGATGAGGGATTCGGGGATGGCCCCGCAGTTTACCGTTATCATCGGCCCTGCGCTTCTTGGGGAAAGATTATGGATGGCGTTGGCTACGATCTCCTTGCCGGTCCCTGTCTCGCCCACGAGCAAGACCGGGCTGGACAGGGGCGCTACCCTGTATACCTGTTCCATCACATCTTTAAGACCGAAGTTGGTCCCTACAATTTGGGCGCCTACGGTTCTCCGCAGCTCGTTATGCAGGTACCTGTTGTCGTCGGCCAGTTTTTCTTTCAGTTTCAGCAGCTCCAGGTACTGGCGGCTGTTGGCCAGGGCGATCCCCACGGGCTCGTTGACGATCGACCACAGGTCGCCGTGCTCCTCTGTGTACCTGCCTTTTCCGTCTGCCCGTACGATGAGGGAGCCGATGAATTTGCTCTGGATAATGAGGCGTGCGACTATGATCGAAGATTCAGGCCATTTTAGCTGTAAGCCGACCTCTTTGATTATGGAGTCCTGCAGGAAGTCGCTTTTGATGCGGACCCTTCTGAACTGCTGAACGTTCTCCAGCTCGTTCCTGACGAAAACGGGCATGGGCACGCCGTCGGAACCCGTAGAAAAACCTTTTTCGTCAGCCCGCGCGAAAATTTCAAGCACTCCCAACGACTGATTATATACAGTCAGAATCAACTCGTCGGCCGGCATTGCCTCCCGGATGAAGAGCAGACACCGCCACAGGGCTTCTCCTATATTAAGGCTTCCGCAGATACGAAAAATGAATTCGCGAAAGAAATCGTTCTTATTCATCGGCTTTCCCGATCACCGTAAATCGAGAATCCCCCCTGATTAACCGCTTACTGTACCGTTTTTAGGATGAGCAGTTGTGTTTTCTCACGTGCCCATTAATCTACAACATATCTTCTAATTATGATAGATAATTCTGCAATATTTAATAGTATCCCTTGTTTGCTTCCCTCCAGATCAAAGACGCCGGTAACTTCTATACTTTGGCACGTTTTATGCTGCTTACTCATGGATGCTGTGGATGGAGATGATCCGTCTAAGAACCACGCCGTCTCAACTGGATGGAGTTGCCCGCCTGATCTCCGATAACATCAGGCAGGCAACCGGAGAATCGGGACTCCTCCGGGTCCGGATGTACCACAGCGCTGAGTATCAGACCGATCTGGCGCTCAGCTTTACCTGGGAGACCAATGTGATGCAGCAAAAGGGGAGCCGGGCGGGCTTGAGCATCAGCGAGGCGCTCAAGAACTTCGGGCTTGTAGAGCACTCGATATGGATGGAAAGAGAGCCGGCTTGAGCAAAGGCCCTATCGCCGGTACATAGGGGAGCTGCATGGGGGACATAAGAAAAATGTTCGAGCCGAAAACTATCGCGGTTTTCGGCGATATGGACGCGGATGGTTCTGTAGAAAAGATTCTGCTTGCCAACCTGCTTCTTTCCAACAGTCATAAGACCTTTTGGGTACACGCCGAAGAAAACGGCGGAGAACCCGCAAAGAAGGCGAAAAAAGGAACAAAACCTAAAACATTGGTGGTGAGCCCTACGGGCGAATCCATCTTCGACCTGAGTTCCTATCCCGAGGTGGCGGCCATACCGGAAAAGATAGACCTGGCCGTAATTGCAACCCCCGCGCCAGGCGTCCCTCAGATTGTTGAGGAATGCGGAAAAGCCGGGGTGGAGGGCATAGCTATCCTCTCGGGCGGCTTCAGGGAGGCGGGAGAGGAAGGGGCAAGGCTCGAGGAGGCCGTCAGCCGTATAGCCAGGGGCTACGGTATGCCGATACTGGGGCCGAACAGGGGCAGCATCATAAGGCCGAGCATAGGCCTCAATACGTCGATCTTCGACGTGCAGCCCGACGAGGGGAACATTGCGTTCATCTCGCAGAGCGCCTCTGTCGCCCGCGTAGTCCTTGACTGGGCGGCAAACGCCCACGTCGGCTTCAGCATGGTGATTTCGCTCGGCTCGATGGCCGACATAGACTTTGGCGACCTCATCGATTTTCTCGGCGAAGACCCTTTGACGCGCAGCATCATGATCTACATGGAGTCGATCGGCAACGCACGCAAGTTCATGAGCGCCGCGCGCAGTTTCGCTAGGAGCAAGCCGATCGTAGTAGTGAGATCGGGCCAGTTCAAAGAGAGCGCCCGTGCTTCTCATTCACACACCGGGTCCCTTGCGGGCTACGATAAGGCGTACGAGGTGGCCTTCAGGCGGGCCGGGGTCGTCCGGGTCCGGGAGATTATGGACCTCTTTAACGCGGCTGAGGTGCTCCATTCCAAAAACCTGCCCGGGGGGCCCTCCCTGGCAATAGTCACGAACGCCGGCGGCCTGGGTGTTATGGCTACAGACATACTCATCGGCTTCGGGGGCAAGTTGGCTCCGCTGTCGGATAAAAGCATAGACGACCTGGACCTCTTCCTGCCGCCGCACTGGAGCAGGAACAACCCCGTTGACCTTTTCGGGGACGCGGACATCGAAAGGTACACGAAGGCGGTCAACGTCTGTCTCGCGGACAGGTGCGTGGACGGCATTCTGATTATCTATGCCTCCAGCACGGCCGCCGACCCTAAGGACCTGGCCGTGGCTGTGGCGGAGATCGCCAAGCAGGCGACGAAGCCCGTGATCGTCACCTGGATGGGCGGTCCCAGCGTCGGGGAAGGAAAGAAGGCATTCAAGGATATACGGATACCTGTCTACGAAACGCCGGAAGAGGCCATAAAGACGTACCTTTACATGTACCGGTATAAGCGGAACCTGGAGCTCCTGTACGAAACCCCGGCGGATTTGAGGGTAGACCAGGGACCGCCGAAGAACAACTTGAAGGCGTTCATACGGCGCAGCCTCAAAGAAGGGAAAAGCGTCTTTACCGAGGCGGAGTCGAAGAACTTCCTGAACAGCTACGGGATCCCGAGCACCACCCCGTTTATGGCGGACAGCGCCGGGATCGCCGCTAACTGGGCGGAGAGGGTGGGCTACCCCGTAGTCCTGAAAGTCGTCTCCTCCGATATCCTTCGCAGGAGCGAGGTGGGCGGCACCGTGGCGGTCTATGCGCCGAGCCTGCTGAGGTCCGAATACGAAGCGCTTCTGAAGAGGGTCGCGGAGAACCGCCCGGACGCCAAAATCGCGGGTGTGACCGTCGAAAAGATGGTCGAGAACATCGAAACGCAGATCGCTTTAGGGGCTGACAAGGATCACGATTTCGGGTGTATCATATACTTCGGCACGGGTGGTATAGGTTCTGACGTGTACCGGGATATCTCGTTCGGGATACCGCCCCTCAACCAGACCCTCGCCAGGCTCCTCATGGAGGAGACTGAGGTGTACAGGGTATTGAAGGGACTTGGGTCCAAAAAGCCCGCTGACTTGCGCGAGATCGAGCAGATTATCGTCCGCTTCTCCGACCTCGTGATCGATTTCCCGGAGATATCACAAGTAAACATTAACCCGATAGTCATCTCGAACGGCAAGCCGCTTGTGGTTAACGCCCAGATCATACTGGAGACCGGGGAGGTCGGCCAGTATCCCCACGTAGTCATCACGCCTTACCCGACCCGTTACGTCAGCCAGTGGCACTTCGAGGACGGCAGGCAGGTTCTGCTGCGGCCCGTAAAGCCGGAGGACGAGCCGCTTGAGCACGACCTGCTCAGCTCCCTGTCGGAAGCTACGATGAGGGCGCGGTTCTTCTCGATAATCAAGGACATCTCCCACGAGATGCTGATCCGCTACTGCAACATCGATTACGACCGGGAAATGGCCATAGTAGCGGAGGTGCGCGAGAACGAGAAAAGAAAGATGATAGGCATAGCGAGGCTGATCGTAGACAGACAGTTCAAGTCCGGGGAGTTCGCCGTCCTCGTCCACGATGACTACCAGGGCAAAGGACTCGGCCTTAAGCTCGTCGACGTGCTTATAGGCATTGCTGAAGATAAAGGGCTGGGCGGTATCTACGGTGAGATATTGACGGAAAACGAAAAGATGATCGCGGTATGCAGAAAGCTCGGATTTACCATCGAGAGGTCAGACGAGGAAGTGACCAGAGTCAACCTCGAGCTGCGATAAAGGTACGGTCAAACCGCGTCTTCGCGGATCAGTATTTATCATAAGGAGACCAGTGAGATGAAGAGTCCTAGACCTGCACCGTATAGCCCTTCCGACTCCGGCGCCCGCCCCTCGCTTCTTTATGAAGTGAGGAAGGTGCTGAAGTACCAGTCGGAGCTGAACCCGGAGTTCGGCATTGACGTGGCCCGTAAGGCCCATGGGGAGAGCCTGCTGGGATGTATCCAGTGCGGTACGTGCTCGGGTACATGCCCGGTGAGCCATTACATGGACTATTCGCCGAGGAAGATCATCGCCATGGTCCGCTCAGGGTTCGAGGAAGAAGTCCTGACGAGCACTACCATCTGGCTTTGCGCCTCCTGCTACCAGTGCACTGTAGACTGCCCGAAGCAGATCAGGATCACGGACATCATGTATGCCCTTAAGCAGAAGGCGATTGCGCGCCACCTCTATCCGGCCAAGTTCCCGGTGCCCATCATGGCGGAGGAGTTCTACAAGAATGTTGCGAAGAACGGCAGGAACTCCGAAGGCACCCTCATGATAAACATGGCGCGGAGGACGAGTATTTTCAATCTCTTCAAGTATACACGCCTCGGGATGAAGCTCTTCACGACGGGCAGGATGGCGCTTCGGGAAGAGGGCATCAAGAACAAGGAACAGCTCCGCGCGCTTCTGCGGGGCGTAGAAAAGGCTGAGGAGGAAGCGAGATGAAATATCTCTATTACCCAGGCTGTTCCCTGAAGAGTACCGGAAAGCCTTACGAGGAATCGTTGAAGGCGGTCTTCTCCGCGCTCGGCGTGCCGCTCGAAGAGCTCGACGACTGGAACTGTTGCGGCGCCACGGCTTACATGGCAGTGGACGAGGTCAAGTCCTTCGCCCTCTCCGCGCGCAACCTGGCTCTCGCCGAGAAGCAGGGCGAGCCCGCAGATAACGGCCATGTCCAGCTCGTCGCCCCGTGTTCCGCCTGCTATGCCCTTTCCCTGAAGACGCAGCACTACCTTGATGAGAACCTGGACATCAGGAAGAAGGTCGACCGGGGCCTGCAGGAGGCCGGTCTCACGTATGAAGGGAAGGTCGATGTGCGCCACCCCCTCGACGTTTTGATGAACGACATCGGGACGGACAAAATAAAGGAGGCGGTCAAATCGCCTGTCGGAAACAATGTGGCATGTTATTACGGGTGCCAGATCGTCAGGCCCTATGCCACTTTCGACAACCAGGCAAACCCGACCAGCCTCGACGATATGATGAAGGCCATAGGGGCCACGCCCGTGCCCTGGGCGATGAAGACGCGCTGCTGCGGCGGGACGCTCGTGGGCACGATAAGGGACGTCGGCTTCCGCCTCAACTACCTTATTCTCAAAGAAGCGGAGAGGAGAGGGGCCGATACCGTCGCCACCACCTGCCCCTTGTGCCAGTTCGGCCTGGAGTGCTTCCAGCCCGACATGAACGCAAACTACAGAGGCGGCGTGGACATGCCGGTGGTCTACTTTACCCAGTTGCTGGGCGTCGCCCTCGGCATTCCCGAGAACAAGCTGGGCATGCAACGGCTCTTCGTGCCGTACAAGAAGGCTCAAATAGGAGGTTAGCCAATGGCAGCGAATGGATTACCAAGAATTGGGGTCTATGTGTGCGAATGCGGCACGAACATCGCCGCCACCGTAGACGGAGAGGCCCTGGCCGAATTTGCCTCCACCCTTCCGGGTGTGGCCGTTGCCAGGAAATACAAGTATATCTGCTCGGAGCCGGGGCAGCAGATGATCCAGCAGGACATCAAGGATCAAAATATAGAAAGGGTTGTCGTCGCTTCCTGCTCGCCCAGGATGCACGAGTCGACGTTCCAGACGGCCCTTGAGAAAGCCGGGCTTAACCCGTTCTATTTCGCCATGGTCAACATCAGGGAGCACGTTTCCTGGGTCGTCAAGGACAAAGATATGGCGACGGCGAAGGCGAAGAGGCTCATCAGGGCCGCAGTATCGAGGGTGCTGCTCCAGCAGGAGCTTTTCTCCCGGAAGGACACCGTCACGCCCAAGGCCCTTGTGGTGGGCGGGGGCATCGCAGGCATCCAGGCGGCCCTTAACATCGCCGATGCCGGCTACCGGGTTTACCTGGTCGAGCGGAAACCTTCTATAGGGGGCCACATGGCCCAGCTCGACAAGACGTTCCCGACACTAGACTGTAGTACCTGAATTCTCGGCCCCAAAATGATGGATGCCGGTCGGCATCCGAACATCACCCTTCTAACGAACAGTGAAGTTACGAATGTATCGGGCTATGTGGGCAACTACAAAGTGACCGTGAAGAAGAAGCCGCGCTATATCAAAGAAGAGCTTTGCGTGGGCTGCCTCCAGTGCATCGACGGATGCACCTATAAAGAGGCGAAGTTCGCCGACGAGTTTCAGATGGGCCTCGGCAAGCGCAAGCCTATATACCTGCCTTTCCCTCAGGCAACCCCGCAGGTCGTGCTCATCGACCCGGGCCGCTGCATCCAGTTAAAGACGGGCAAATGCAAGAAAACCTGCGCCACGGCCTGCGACAGGAATGCCATCGACTTCGAGCAAAAGGAAGAGACATTAGAGGTGGACGTCGGCGCCATCGTCATCGCTACGGGCTTCGAGATGTTCGATGCAGCGAGACTCCCGCAGTACGGCTACGGCATTTATCCTAACGTTTACACCGGCCTCGAAGTCGAGAGGCTCACGAGCGCCTCGGGGCCTACCGGCGGCGAGGTGGTCTTGCGGGACGGCACGCATCCGAAGAGCGTCGCCATCATACACTGCGTCGGCTCCCGCGACGAGAAGACGAACCGCTGGTGCTCCAGGGTCTGCTGCATGTATTCCCTGAAGCTTGCCCACATGGTGAAAGACCACACGGGCGCCGAGGTCTACAACTTCTATATCGACATGCGTACGCCTGGAAAGGGCTACGAAGAGTTTTACGACAAGCTGCTCGCCGAGGGCGTCCATTTCATACGCGGCCGCGTTGCCGAGGTGACCGACTGGGCAATCAGTCAGGAAGAAATCGGGAAGCTCGTTATCAGGGCGGAGGATACACTGATCGGCGTTGTAAGAAGGATACCTGTCGATATGGTCATCCTTTCCACAGGGCTTCAGCCGCAGGAAGACGCCGCGCAAGTGGCGTCCATGTTCACCATAAGCCGCTCCGCGGACGGGTTCTTCGCGGAGGCGCACCCGAAGCTGCGGCCGGTCGAAACGAACACGGAGGGGGTCTACCTTGCGGGTTGCGCCCAGGGGCCAAGGGACGTGCCTGACACTGTCGCCCATGCCGGGGCCGCGGCTTCTATGGCGGTCGCACTTCTCAACAGGGGGGAGGTGACTATATCGCCGACTGTGGCGTCGGTCGACGAGAAGCTGTGCAGCGCCTGCAAGACGTGTCTCTCTGTCTGTCCCTTCCAGGCGATTACCTTCGACGGTGAAAAGAAGCTGGCTAAGGTTAACAGCGCCCTGTGCAAGGGCTGCGGTACGTGCGTCGCTACCTGTCCTGCGGCGGCAATTTCAGACGCCCATTTCTCGGTCGAGCAGATCGTCGCACAGATAGAAGGGCTTCTCAAAACTGCTTAAAGGAGCACGATGATGATATTCGAACCAAGAATAATCGCCTTCCTCTGCAACTGGTGTACCTATACAGCAGCAGATGCCGCAGGCGTCGCCCGTCTGGAGCAGCCCGGAAACATAGACGCTATAAGAGTTATGTGTACGGGCAGGATAGAGCCCATGTTCGTAATGAAGGCATTTGCCGAAGGGGCGGACGGGGTTATTGTTTCCGGCTGCCACCCCCCGGGAGACTGCCATTACACGAACGGCAACTTCAAGACCTTCCGCCGCATGCCTCTCTTAGAGACGCTCCTTTCCGAGTTCGGCATTGAGAAGGGGAGGTTCCACTGGGGCTGGATATCCGGCGCCGAGGCGCCCAAGTGGGCGCAGCTAGCCCGGACTTTCACCGAACAGGTACGCGAGCTGGGGCCGCTTGACTGGAAAGCCCAGCTCGCGAGCAAGGAGGATTAGCATGGCTGATAAACTAAAGCTCGCCCTGTACTGGGCTGCATCTTGCGGCGGCTGCGATATAGCCATTGTCGAGCTGCGCGAGAAGATACTCGTTGTCGACCAGGTAGCCGACATCGTCTTCTGGCCGGTCGCCGTAGATGCGAAGTATAAGGACGTGGAGGCCATGCCCGACGGCCATATCGATGTCTGCCTTTTCAACGGGGCAATCCGCACGAGCGAGAACGAGCACCTGGCCCACCTCCTGCGGAAGAAATCGAAGGTCCTCGTTGCGTTCGGCTCCTGCGCGAACGAAGGCTGCATGCCCGGCCTGGCCAACCTTTACGACAGGCAGTCGATTTTCGACTATGCCTATCTGGAGTCTCCCTCTGTGGACAACCCCGACAAGGTCGTCCCGCAGACGCATAACAATATGCCGGAAGGGGAGATAGAGATACCGAAGTTTTACCAGACGGTGAAGACATTATCACAGGTCGTCGACGTGGACTACCACATACCCGGCTGTCCCCCGCAGGCCCCCCAGATATGGGCCGTGATAGAGGCGATAGTGCAGGGTAAGCTGCCTGAGAAAGGGAGCGTGGTAGGCGCAAACGATAAGACAGTCTGCGACGAGTGCAAGCATGAGCGCAAGGAGAAGGCGATAAAGAAGTTTTACCGCACCTACGAGATCATCCCCGACTCCACGCAATGCCTTTTCGATCAGGGCCTGATCTGCGCGGGACCGGCCACGAGGGGCGGCTGCGGCGCGCTTTGCACCAAGGTCGACGTGCCCTGCCGTGGCTGCTACGGCGCCCCGCCCCACGTCGTGGACCAGGGCGCTGCCCTGATGTCTGCCGTGGCGTCCGTCGTGGATGCGGATACGGAAGAGGAGGCCGCGCGCATCGTGGGCGAGATTGCCGACCCTATCGGGACCTTCTACCGCTTCGGTCTCCCGGCGTCGCTCTTACACCGGCGGAAGATGTGATGCAGACGCAGGGTCCGAAGACTGCTATAAGGAGAGCGCTATGAAGAAGATAAGCATTGATCCCGTGACCCGGCTCGAAGGACACGGAAGGATAGACATCTTCCTCGACGACCAGGGCGAGGTGGCCAATGCCTATATGGTCATCCCCGAGCTTAGGGGTTTCGAGAAATTCTCCCAGGGGAGGCGGGTCGAAGAACTGACGGACATTACGCCCCGCATCTGCGGCGTCTGTCCCGAGGCGCACCACCTCGCCGCAACCAAGGCCACCGACGAGGTGTTCCACGTCGAGCCGCCGCCGACGGCAAAGAAGCTGAGAGAGCTTTTTTACTCCGCCTTTTACGTAGCGGACCACACGGTCCACTTCTATATCCTGGGCGGGCCCGACTTCGTGATGGGCCCCGACGCCCCCGTGGCAGAGAGGAACATCCTCGGCGTGATCCACAAGGTCGGCGTTGAGATAGGCTCGAAGGTGATCGAAGCCAGGGGCAAGGCGATGGACATCATCGGCATGCTTGGCGGCAGGAAGGTCCATCCCACCTTCGGCATCGCCGGAGGCGTCATGAAGGGCCTCACCGAAGAGGAGAGGAAGCAGGTGGAGCAGACCGCCGGGGACTCGATAGAGTTCGCGCTGTTCACCCTGAAGCTCTTCAAGGACATCGTCCTTGCAAACAAGGACTACCTCGACCTGATCATGTCGCCTATTTTCACCATGCCCACGTACTATATGGGTATGGTGGACGACAACAACAAGGTGAACTTCTACGACGGGAAGATAAGGGTAGTAGACCCGGACGGCAAGGAGTTCGTAAAGTACGCGCCGAAGGATTACCTGTACAACGTGGCAGAGCGCGTGGAGCCGTGGACGTACCTGAAGTTCCCGTACCTTAAGAATGTGGGCTGGAAGGGCCTTACTCTGGGCAAAGACTCCGGGGTGTACCAGGCAACGCCGCTCTCGCGCCTCAATGCTGTCGGACGGTATGGCTACGTCCTTGGCGCAGCAGGCATATGAGGAGATGTACAAGACCTTCGGCCATAAGCCCGTGCACAATCTCCTTGCTACACATTGGGCGCGCCTGATCGAGTTGCTCTATGCAGCCGAGCGCCTGCAGGAGCTGGCCAAAGACAAGACCATCACAGACACGAAGATCCGCAACATACCCACGGAGAAGCCGACGGAAGGCGTCGGCATCGTCGAGGCGCCCAGAGGGACGCTTACGCACCACTATGTAACCGATGAGAAGGGCATCGTAACGAAGGCGAACCTTATCGTGGGCACGACCAACAACTACGCGCCCATCTCGATTGCCATAAAGCAGGCGGCGCAGGGGCTTATCAAGAAGGGCGTGGAGGTGACGGAAGGGATACTCAACCGTGTCGAGATGGCCTTCCGGCTTTACGATCCATGCTTCGGCTGTGCCACGCATACACTGCCGGGCAGGATGCCCCTGGTCATTAATATAATGGACCCGAGCGGCGAAGTGGTAAGACAGATTAAAAGGGATTAGGGAGTTTACCCGGTAGACAAGAACAGCCCGCTTTCCGGTAGAAGCGGGCTGTTCTTTTATATGGGCCGGCCTGCGTGCGCGGGGCTACGCCTTGAAACGCATGTCCAGCAGGTACTCCGTCCGGAGGGTCTTGCGCTTCAGGTCGAACTCCGCCTTCTCTAAGAGGCGGAGGGCCGGCTCGTTTTCTTTGGCGATCTTCGCAGTGAAGCCAAGGAGGCCGCGCCTGCGCGCTATGCGCTTCAGGTACCAGAGTATCTCCGTTCCCACGCCCAGGTTGCGGCTGTCCTCCCTTACGAGCACCGCGAGCTCGGCGATGTGCCGGTCATCGCTGACGACGTATTTGCCTAAGCCGACGAGCTTCTCTTCGTTGTCGCGCTTGAGGAGCGCAAGTATGGCCATCTCCCGCGTATAATCTATGAGTCCCGATTCGTCGGGCTCATGGAGGGCGTGGAGGAACTTGCTGCACGTCTCTCCGTACGTCTCGACAGGGAGCGGGGATAGTAGCTCCCTGAGCATCGCCTCATCGGTCGCCTTTACGGGTCTCAGGAAGATCTCAAGGCCGGTTTTGGTCTTGCGCCGCGCCTCCAGGTGCTCGGGATAGAGGCCCTTCTTGCCCAGCGCGTAAATGCGGCTCTCGTAGACCAGGCTCTGTTTTTTCGCCTGCTCGAGCAGCGCAGGCTGAAAGGCGGGATGAGCTATGGCGATGAGGGACATCGCCCTTTCCCGGAGGTTCCTCCCGTGGATGTACGCTATACCGTATTCAGTGATGACGTAATGTATGTCGCCCCGCGTCAGGGTGACCCCGGCGCCCTCTTTCAGGGAAGGCACGATCCTCGATACCGTCCCGTTGCGGGCCGTAGACGGGAGGACCAGGATGCTCTTTCCGTAAGGCGCCATGGCCGCGCCCCGCATGAAATCGGCCTGGCCCCCGATACCGCTGTAGAAGCTGCTGCCGAGGGATTCGGACGTGGCCTGGCCCGTGAGGTCGATCTCCAGGGCGCTATTGATGGCGGTCATATTGTTTATCTGCGAGATGACAGACGGGCTGTTCGTATAATCTATTGTCTTGAACTCGAAGGTGGGGTTGTCGTTAACGTATGCATAGGTGTTCTTCTTGCCCATGCAGAACGCGGCGACGGTCTTGCCCGTATCGATGTTCTTACGTTTGTTGTTGACGACCCCTTTTCTCATCAGGTCCACCAGGCCGTCCGTCAAAAGCTCCGTGTGGACGCCCAAATCGTGCTTCGTACTGAGGTACGAGATGACGGCCGAAGGTATGCTTCCGTAGCCGACCTGTATCGTGTCGCCGTCCTCCACGATGTTGCTCACGTATTTCCCCATGCGCCTGACCGTCTCGTCGGGACGGTCCGTCTCGTACTCTAAAAGCGGCTCGTCGTGGGTCAGCAGGAAGTCCACCTGGCCGATATGGACGAAGCTGTCCCCGTGGACGCGCGGCATATTGGAGTTGACCTGGGCGATTACGAGCGATGCAAGCTGCACGGCTTCCTTAACTATATCGACGCTGATGCCCAGGCTCATATACCCGTGCTCGTCCGGCGGCGACGTCTGTATGAGCGCCACGTCGATGGGGATGGTATGGCGCCTGAGCAGGGCGGGTACCTGCGAGAGAAATATGGGTATGTAATTTGCCTCGCCCTTGTTGACGGCATCACGCGCGTCCTTCCCGATAAAGAAGGAGCTGCGGCGGAAATTACTCCCGAACTTTTCAGAAACCTGCGGGTCTACGCCGAGCGTCCAGATATGAAGCGCCTCCGCATAGGAAAACGTAAGCGGGTGCGACTCCACGTAACGTATCAGCGCGTTCACCAGGTACTGCGGCTCTCCGCACGCCGTGCCGATGAAAATCCTGTCGCCTGCCTGGATTTGGCTGAATATCTGGTCTTCCGGAATAAACTTCTCCGGATAGGTCTTCATCATCTTACGCATGACCGAGCCTTCCTGCCTGCTTTGCACGACTTAAGCTCCTTCCTTGATCGGCCCTATGAAAAGGTAACGCAGCATCTGAAGTGTACCACTATACCGAAGACTTTTATATCTGCAAATGGGCGTGGCGCGCCGGCCGGCAAGCGCGTTTTTTCTTTTGCCTTTAAGCGTGTCGCCGCACAGGCGATAAATATCTTTGGGGAGATACGCTCGATGTACGAAACCCGACCACGAAAGGAGCACCCGCAGGGCGCGATAACCGTGCTTTACGCCGCGATACCGGCCGGCGCAGAAGGGCAGGGGCCTGACGGCGCACATGGTGGCCCTGCCGACCACAAGGGCCTGGAGACGCTCTCGAGGATCGCGGCGGAAAAAGGGGGGACTATAGTCAGGAAGGGCGACTATACCCTTCTTGCCTGCTTCACCGACCCCGTCGGGGCGGTCAGGGCCGCGATCTTGATGCAGGGCGGCCCGCCGGTAGAAGGGGGCGGCGAGTGCTCGTCGGAGGTGCGGATCGTGCTTCATCACGGCAGCGGGTCCTTCAGCGACGGGGCCATCCACGGCGACATTGCCGTTTTCGCGGCGGAGGCCGGGCGCATTGCGAAGGCAGGCCGCATCTACGTCTCTTCCGCCGTCTCGGTCGCCGTAAGGGACGTTAAGGCGGTCGAGCTGAAGCCCGTGGACGTGACTCAGCGGTTGCTTTCCGGGCACCGGGCCTTCTACGATCTGGTCTGGCGCGGCGATGCCGACGCAGCCGGCGCCGGACAGGACGGCCCTGTCTTCTTCGCCCACAGCCGGGCCCTGCTCGAAGGAGACTACCGCCCGTGTTTTTACTGTGGGGCGCGAAGACATCCCGCGAGCGATTGCCCATCGAAGCACCTGCTCTACCGGACCCGTGGACTGGCTGGACTCGGCCGTTTATCGATCGGCGAGATCAACGAGCGTTTTGCGCAATATCTCGACAGTGCGGAGGGGGAAAGGCTTTCCGTGCCTGCGGATGCGGATATCGATATGGTAGACCCCGTCTATCTCGTCCCTTTAGCCTTTTACGAGCTGAGAAAGGCCTTCCAGATACGTTTCATGAACGTCATATGGAGCGCTTCGCCGAGAGACGAGTGGTATAAGGTCAGGGAAGTCGGAAGGGAGACTTCGGCCAAGGGCGGCGTGCTCTGGATCGCCCGCGACTGCATTCGCGTCTCCGACCTGAACGAAGCGGAAAAACTCTTAATGCGGTACGGCAGGCAGAACCGGGATGACTACAGGGCGGCGTGCGGGCTGGCCTTCATAAAAATGGAGCGGGAGGAATACAGGGACGCTTGCGACCTTTTCCGTGAGGCCCTCGAACAGGCCGTGAGTCCCGCCCAGAAGACATATTTACATCTCCTTATGTCCCGCATCTGGGAGCTGCTGGAGAAGCGTGACAAGTCGCTGGAGGCGCTAAAAGAAGCAATCAGGATCGAGCCTTACTGTCTGGAGGCGAAATTCGAGGATGCGGCCCGCCATTTTCAATTGGGGCGGCAGACGGACGGCCTCAACCGGCTTATCAAGCTGCTCAAGCTCTCACACGAATTCTATCTCCCGGCCCTCATCTCCCCCGAGTTGGCCGAATTCCGCCCGGCCATCGCCTCCGAGCTCGACAAGCTCCGCGTGGAGGTCCTGATAGGGGCGCGGGAGGCGGCAAAAGAGGCGGACGCCGCCGTAGCCGGGCTTACGCGGTTTCTCGGGACCGGAGACGAGGGAGCGGCGGAGGTATTGTCGATACAGGAGCACCTTCACGGGCTGCTGGCCAAGCCGGAGGCGTTCCTTTTATGTCGCGAGGCAATGTACACGGCGCAGCGCATCGTGGGCGACTGCCGTGCAATCGAGATAGAGCGTGCAGGCGACGTCCGGAAAGTAGTTAAAGAGCTTTCAGAGCGTGCCGGAGCGATGGTCAGGGGAGTTTCGGCTGCCGCCAGGATGGGGTTGCAAGTCCGTCCCATCCAGGAGCGCCTGAAGGGAGTCGAGGGAGACCTGAGCCGGCGCGAGCCTTTTGCCCGCTGCCTGGAGCAGTGCGTGCAGTTGTCGCGGGAGCTGGACGGGGCCGAAGAAGTGGCGAGACGATGGAAGGAGCGAGTCGAGCTATTACGCGCCTGCGGTACGTTTCTTACGGACCTTTGTTTTGTCCTTTTTGTGACCGTTATAACCGGCCTGGTGCTCTTCCCCGGTGTCCTTCACTGCCTTGACGCGCTCAATTCAGGTTGGGGGCTCTCATCGGTCGAGCTGTGGCCCGTTCAGAAATCCGTCCTTATCATCGGGGCCGTCCTCGCGGTAGGGCTTGCCATCGGCCACGCCTTCATGGGCAGGCTAAGGGCTTAAAGGCGTGACCAGGTCGAAATATTAGCAGTCCCTCCGGCGCCTGATTTACCGTCGTTTACATTAAACAATGACTCTGATATCATTTATACTCATAATTTTCAATGCCTTATGGCGAGGACAGGACGGGGATGGGCGGTTGCCCGGGTGACCGGGCGTGTGGACGGTTGTCCGCACGGTAATTGGTCCGTATTTTAAGGGAGACGCCATGAAAGAAGGAAAAAACCGGAAAGAAATAAAGGGGCGCGCGCTGGTTAAGGAGACCGGGCAGCCCGAAAAGCGGAGTAAGGCGGCGCAGGTTGCGGAGGCGCGAGCCGAAAAAGGCGCCGCCGAGGAAGAAAGGCTGCCGGTCATCGGCATAGGCGCATCAGCCGGGGGGCTTGAGGCCTTCGAGCTCTTTTTCCGCAATTTACCTGTGGACACAAACGCCTCCTTCGTGCTCATCCAGCACCTTGGCCCCGATCAGCCGAGCATTTTGCGCGACCTGGTGGACCGCTTCACCAAGCTGCCCGTGCACGAGGCTAGCGAGGGCATGAAGATCCAGCCGAACCACGTGTACGTCATCCCGGTGAAGGTCTATATGGCGCTGGACGACGGCATCCTCAGGCTCACTGAGCGCACCGGGGTGCGCCCCCATATCCCTATGCCCATCGATTTCTTTTTCCGCTCCCTTGCAAGGGAGCGAGGGGAAAAGGCCGTGGCGATCCTCCTTTCGGGGACCGGGACGGACGGCACGCTGGGCATCCGGGACATAAACGGCGCGGGCGGTGTCACCATGGTCCAGGAGCCGAGCGATTCCCGCTTCCCAGGCATGCCTGAAAGCGCGATAAACTCCGGCCACGTCGATTACGTGCTGCCTGCCGCAAAAATGGGCGACCAGCTCAAGCAGGTCCTCGACCAGCTCCTGCCTGCTGCGGCCCGCAAGCGGCCGACCCCGCCCACGAAGCTCGAGAGCGTCCTCAGCCGCATCCTTACCCTGGTCCGTGTGCAGACGCATCATGATTTCTCGCACTACAAGAAGAGCACCATCGTCAGAAGGATTGAGCGGCGCATGCTCCTCCACGCCATATCGGACGCGGAAGGATATGTGCGCTACCTGGAGCAGCACAGGGAAGAGGTGCTCCTCCTTTTCAACGAATTCCTGATCCGCGTCACGAGCTTCTTCCGCGACCCGGACGCCTTTGAGACGCTCAAGCGCGACGTCCTGCCGCGCCTCATGGACGGCAAGCCCGAGGACTACACGGTCCGTATCTGGGTCCCCGGCTGCTCCACGGGCGAGGAAGCTTACTCGATTGCGATGGCCTTTTACGAATATCTCGACGGGCACAAGAGAGGCAACGAGATTCAAATATTCGGGACGGACATAGACACGGCCGCAGTCGACAGGGCGCGCACTGGCGCTTATCCCGCCAATATCGCGGGCGATGTAAGCGAGGAGCGCCTTCGTCGCTTTTTCATAAGAGATGACAACGGCTATCGGGTGAAGAAGGATGTGCGGGAGAAGATCGTTTTCGCGGTCCAGGACATTATCAAGGACCCGCCCTTCACGCGCCTCGATCTGCTCTCGTGCAGGAATGTCCTCATCTATCTGGATTCCGAGCTTCAGAACCGCGTCATACCGCTCTTTCACTACAGCCTGAAGCCGGGAGGCATACTTTTGCTGGGACCTTCCGAAGGTATTGCCTCCTTCTCGGACCTTTTCGAGGCTGTCGATAAGAAGTGGAAGGTTTTCGACGCCCGCATCTCCACTACGGCCAGACCGGCCCTGCCGGAGGCCCTCACGTGGACGCCGTTCAAGGGCAGGTCCAAAGAGCAGGCGGACCAGAGACCGAGCGAGGTGATCATTGCCGACGTGATCCGCAGGCGCTTGCTTCGCCATTTCACCCCTCCCGCGGTCGTCGTCGATGAAAGAGGGAATATCGTTTTCATCCAGGGAGAGACGGGTAAATATCTTCAGCCCCCCGAGGGCTCTCCCCACATGAACGTCTTCGACATGGCGCGGGAGGGCATGCGCACGGAGGCACGCCTGGCTCTGGCGAACGCCGCCGAGCAGAAGAAAGAGGTAGTTTACAACGACCTGCCGGTCAAGACCAACGGCGGGATACAGCGCGTGACCCTGCGGGTCCTTCCCCTTTCGGACCCCGGCACGGAGGGCATGTATCTCATAATCTTCGAGGAAGCAAAAGCCTCCGGCGAGAAAGAAGCCAAGGAGAAGCGCGCAGGCACGAAGCACGAGGTAAAGCTCGTCGAACACCTGCGGGAAGAGCTTCGCCTGACCAAGGAGCACCTGCAGGCGACGGTCGAGGAGTTACAATCCTCGAACGAAGAGCTCGAGGTCGGCCAACGAAGAGCTCCAATCGACGAACGAAGAAGTGCAGTCGACGAACGAGGAACTTGAGACGTCGCGTGAAGAGCTGCAATCCGTTAACGAAGAGCTCGTCACGGTGAACGCCGAGCTGCAATCGAAGATCGAGCAGCTTTCCAGGACCGAGGTAGACATGAAGAACCTCCTGGAAGGCATGAGGGTCGCAACCGTCTTCATCGACAGCAACCTGCGCGTCGTCCGTTTCACTGAAGAGGCGATCAAGCTTATCAACCTCATACCAACCGACGTGGGCAGGCCGCTGTCGGACATCGTCACCAAAGTGAAGTACGATAAGATGATCGAGGATGCAGCGTCCGTCCTCCAGACGCTCCAGTACAGAGAGACCGACGTCCAGCTCGATAACGGCGAATGGTATCACATGCGTATCATGCCTTACAAAAACCAGGAGCAGGTAATCCAGGGCGTTGTTCTAACTTTCAGCGTTGCCGGGCAGCGGACGCTGGTGGAGAAGCTGATTGCCTCGATGCAGGAATTTGCAGCGGACATGGTGGAAGGCTCGCCGAACCCGACTGCCGCCCTCGATAGCGATTTCAGGGTCGTTGCCGCAAACGGCGCGTTCTGCGAGTTATTCAAGGTGACGGGGGACGGTTGCTCCGGCCGGACCGTCTTCAGCGTGACTGCGGGCCGCATCGAAGAAAAAGAGTCGAAGGAGCTTCTCCAGAGCAAGTTCGGCCGGAAGGACAGGACTATCAATGGGACGGTCCGCTTTAAGGGCGACGGGGCGGTGCAAAGCCTTGCCGTCGGCCTGCGAAAGATAGAGGCCATCGACAAAAGGCTGCCTTCCATTTTGCTGAGCATGAAGCCGGCGGGATAGAAGGCGTGACATTCTTGCCGACTGGTCTTGGCGTAATTTAGTAGACTTCCGTCTCTGACATTTCCGCACCATAGAAACGCCCAAAAGATCAAGGACGATACTCGCACCGTTTCCGGATATGACGCTATCCAGCCGGGTGGAACCGGGTCCGCCGTTATTTGACAATTTCGGGAAGCGGACCCAGGTTAATCGTAAAGCATGAGCAGACGGATATGCCTTATCAGTGAGCACGCCTCACCCCTTGCTGCAATCGGCGGCGTCGACAGCGGCGGCCAGAACATCTACGTGGGCCATGTGGCGAGGAGCCTTGCCAGGGCCGGCCATAAAGTGGACGTCTTCACGCGCCGCGAGAACACGGGCCTCAACGATATAGTCGAGTGGAAGGACGGGGTCAGGGTAGTCCACGTGAAGGCCGGTCCCCGGCGATATGTGAGGAAAGAAGAGCTTCTCCCCTACATGGGGGAATTCACCGACTATTGCCTTCGGTTCATCAAGGCCGGAAATGACTACGATATCATCCATGCGAACTTCTGGATGTCGGGGCTTGTGGCTGCGGAGCTGAAGCAGAGGCTGGGCCTCCCCTTCATCGTCACCTTTCATGCCCTCGGCCGCGTCCGGCGGCTCTACCAGCAGGAGGCGGACGACTTCCCTGACGAGCGTTTCCTGATAGAGGAGCGCATCATTGCCGAGGCGGACGCCATTATTGCCGAATGCCCCCAGGACTATGAAGATCTGACGTCACTCTATAACGCGGACCCCGCGAAGGTGACGATCATTCCGTGCGGCTTCGACCCGGAGGAATTCTGGCCGATGAACAGGTTTTCGGCAAGAAAGGAGCTGGGGCTTCGCGCAGATGAGTTCATCGTCCTCCAGCTCGGCCGCATCGTCCCCAGGAAAGGCATAGACACGGTCATCCGCGGCTTTGCCCGGTTCCTGCAGGGACACAGGGCGCCCGCCCGCCTCCTCGTGGTGGGAGGGGAATCGGACGGCCGTCAGGGCAGCGGTCAACCGGAGATGGAGCGACTTCGGGGGATCGCGGCCGGCAAAGGCATCGAGCCCTACGTGTCATTCCTCGGGAAAAGGGGCAGGGACCGGCTTCGTTACTACTATAACGCCTCGGACGTCTTCGTCACCATGCCGTGGTACGAGCCTTTCGGCATCACCCCCGTTGAGGCCATGGCGTGCGGCGTGCCCGTGATCGGGGCCGAGGTCGGCGGCATAAAGTACAGCGTTGTCGATGGCGAGACGGGTTTCCTGGCGCCGCCCAACGACCATGAAAGGATTGCCGAGATCCTCTCCACCCTTCGCGCGCGCCCGGAGTTGCGGGAGGACCTCGGGCAGGAGGGCGTAAAGAGGGCCAACCGGCACTTTACCTGGCAGAAAGTGGCGGTCTCCATTGAGGCGCTTGTGCATGAAGTCCTCGCCGGGGAAAGAAAGAAGCCCCAAACCGCTGGATGGCAGCACCGGATGATCGGAGACGGCTTCGCCTCGGTCATGGAGGTGATGCGCAAATCGCAGGCCCTCCTTCATTCGCCCATCATAGCGGCTGCGGACGCCGTCGGCGCCTGCTTCCGGAGGGGCGGGAAGGTCCTTGTCTGCGGCAACGGCGGGAGCGCCGCGGACACCCAGCATTTCGTGGGAGAGCTGGTCGGCCATTTCAAAAGCCGCACACGGCCGGGCTTGCCGGCCCTCGCCCTGACGGCCGATTCCGCCATCCTTACCGCATGCTCCAACGACATGGGCTATGAGCAGGTCTTTGCGAGGCAGGTGGAGGCGCTCGGTCAGCCGCAAGACCTCCTAGTCGTGATCAGCACGAGCGGACAGTCTCCCAATCTCATAAAGGCCTGTGAACAGGCCCACCGGATGGGGATCTCCTGCCTTGCACTCCTCGGAAGCGACGGCGGGGAGCTGGCCTCTATGGCCGATATCGTGGTTCTCGTGCCGGCCTCCGACAGGCAAAGGGTCCAGGAGGTCCAGCTTTTTGCCCTGCACCTTATATCCGGCCTCGTCGAGGAGCAAGTGGTCATGAGCCGGTCCGAAGCCTTCGAGGACCGCGATGACGTCGCGTTAACGGTCGGCCCATAGCACGAACCCCGCAGCATTCACGGTCCGGTTCTTCCGAATGAAAACCTGGGGGAGAAGCGTTAATTTGTTTATGAGGTGCACCCGCCAGACGTTATGACTTTTGGGTATCTGGTCTCACAATTTGGCTACCCGGCGGTGCTCCTCGGCACAGCGGCGGAAGGAGAGCTGATCCTGTTTGCGGGCGGCCTTGCGGCACAGGGGGGACACCTGAAGCTCCAGTGGGTCATAGCTGCGGCTTTTCTGGGAAGCCTGCTGGGGGATATGTCTTATTTCCTCCTGGGACGATTGAAGGGGAAAAAATTCCTGAAGAGGCGCCCTCGTTGGAAGGTCGGGGTCGAAAAAGCGTTGGTGCTTCTTGAGAGACACCAAAAACTCTCGGTCATCGGACTTCGTTTCATGTCGGGCCTTCGGACGGTAACGCCCTTTGCGCTCGGCCTGACTTCGATCAGTATCCCTCGTTTTTTTATGCTCGACATGATAGGAGCGCTCGGATGGTCAATCGGCGGCTCTCTTGTCGGGTACGCCTTGGGTATGGCGGCACAGGCAATCGGCATCGACGTGAAGAAGTACGAGCATTGGATCATCCTGGGGATGCTATGCGCCGGGGCCCTGGTCGTGATGATCGGCTTCCTGCGGGGAAGGCGCGCGAGAGGGTAAAGGTCGTCTCTCTACCATTACCCTCCCATCGCGATTCTCATCTCCTCCTATCTCCGTTCTTCTCCGTGTTTTTCGCCTCGTCCCTGTCGTTCCTCGACTCGGGGTTGAGCATGCCCGGCCTGCGGTTGTCCGTGGAAGTCGGCCTTCCCCTGGTATCCTTGTTGCCGTACAGCCTGTTGCTGAGGCCGGGGCGGGGAGCCCATACCTTGTTTCTGCCAGTACCCGCTGTTGTGCCACCCCTTCCAGTTCTGCTGGAGCTGAGCGTGGGAGACCCTCTGGAAGTTCCAGGGCTGCCCGTGCCAGTTGTGGCTGGCATAATATCCTCTCCATCCGGGGTCCACTTTGGCGTAGAAGCCTGGAACATGGTTGAAGTGAGCCCATCCGCGGTCATAGTAACGGGAACGGTACCAGCGGCCTTCCCACGGACGCCACCACCACCCGTTGTAGAAGAACAGGTCGACGCCGGCGACCTCGGGGGCAACGTAGACGTCCGGGGCGCCGGGAAGCACCACTACTGCGGGAGGGGCCTGCACGACGACGGGCGGCGGCAGGGGAATCCCGATGTTTACGCTGACGCCCACCTGTGCCCCCGCCGTAAAGGGAGCGACGACCGCCAACGCCAAAAAGATCGCCCATACAAGCAACTTTTTCATTCATACCTCCTTAGTATTTTGAGCGGTCCCTGAAGATGATTCAATACCCTTGGGAGCACGAGAATCACCGGGGATCGCCTCTCCAGGGAATCCATCTTCCTTCCGAGACTCACGATACGCATGCACAGGCGATGCCAGGGGCGCGGACACGTAGAAACACGCCCTATTTAAGCCATTTTTCGCAAAACCATCCGATGACGTCACGTAAGTTCTCGACAATTATGTCGACGCGATGGACTGAAACTGCCCATAATAGGGTTAGCCACGTGCCGATCCAGGGGAGTTACGGCAACGGCCAGGTTATCGAGAGCGCCTGCAAGTGCGCGGCCTTTATTTCTCTTCCGAACGGCCTATACTCTCCCCTCGGAGGCAATTCCAATTCGCAGGCGCTTCAGGGGATTCAAGGCTTGCGTGCAGGCTCCGTTGAACACAGGCCGGCTTTCTTCAATTCATCGTAGGTCGCCGCGAGGTAACGAGAAATACCCCCGCGTGGGCGAACGCGTTGGGGAACATTCTTACCCTCCTTTTAGCATTGAAATAGAAAGCTTTTTCTATCCGTATGCCCCGCTTCCCGCAGTATTCGACGAAATCGAGGATGCTCAGGAAATGGAGGTTGGGCGTGTCGTACCACTGGTACGGCAATGAAGCGTTGACGGGTACCTTCCCCATCATGCCCAACTGGAAACGTGTGGAGAAGGTTGCGAAGTTCGGAAAGCCTACGATTACCCTGGTCCCTACCCGCAAGGCTTCCTTAAGCACCTCGTCCGGCTTCCTCACCTGCTGGAAGGTCTGGTTGAGGATGACATAGTCGAAGGACCGGTCCTCGTATTCTGAAAGGCCCCTGTCTATGTCGTCGTGGAAAACGTTCAAACCTTTTGCCACACATTCGAGTATGGCCTGGTCGTCGATCTCTATGCCCTCGCCACTCACATTTTTCTCCTCCACCAATGCGGCAAGGAGCTCGCCCGCGCCGCAGCCCAGGTCGAGCACTGTTGCGCCGGGCGTGACGATCTCGACTATGGCCTTTTGGTCAAGGCGCAGGCTTAAGTGGTCGCTCATTCTATACACCGCCAAACACATTCTTGAGGAAATGCTTGATGAGGTGGGCCTGTTCCTCCACCTCGATAAGAAATGCGTCGTGGCCCCACGTCGAATGCAGCTCTACATAGATCGCTTTGACTCCCGCCCGCTTACATGCCCGTGCGATCTCCTGCGATTGGTAAGCAGGGTAGAGCCAATCGGACTTGAAGGCGATCACCAGGAAGCGGGCTTTGATTCCCTGCAGCACCCCCCGGAGCCCCTTGCCGTATCCGAGGTCGAAGTAATCGATGGCCTTTGTGATGTAGAGGTAGGAATTGGGATCGAACCGCTTTATGAAGTTATCTCCCCGGTACTGGAGGTAGCCCTCCACTTCGAAGTCAGGGTCGAAAGAAAAACCCGAATGGCCGTTCCTGAAGCGCCTCCCGAATTTCTCGCTCATCGACACGTCGCTCATGTAAGTGATATGGCCTATCATCCTGGCTACGCTCAGGCCTTTGGCGGGAAGGTCGCTTCCGTAATAGTCGCCTTCCTTCCAGTTAGGGTCCGCCATGATGGCTTGCCTGCCTACCTCGTTGAAGGCGATCTGCTGCGGCGAGTGGGTGGCCGTGGTGGCGATAGGAATAACGGAGGCGACCCTGTCCGGATAGGATGCCACCCATTGCAGGGCCTGCATCCCTCCCATAGACCCGCCGCAGACCGATAAGAGCCGGTCTATACCCAAGTGGTCTATAAGGTGGCGCTGGGCGTTTACCATATCGCCGACAGTGATGAGAGGGAAATCAAGGGCGTAAGGCTTGCCGGTTTGGGGACTGATCGAGGAGGGGCCGGTCGAGCCCCTGCATCCGCCCAGGACGTTGGAGCAGATAACGAAATACTTGTCCGTATCGAATGCCCTGCCGGGACCTATCATGTTGTCCCACCAGCCGGGCCTTTTGTCGCCTGCGTGCTGCCCAGCCGCATGAGCATCGCCTGTCAGGGCATGGAGTATTAAGACTGCGTTCGATTTGCTTTTATTCAGGCTTCCGTAAGTCTCATAGGCGAGAGTGACCGGCGAGATCGCCTTCCCGCCTTCGGTGCTGAAGGGGCCGGGATCGCGGGCAAACGTGTAGTATCCTGTCTCCACGAATCCCAGCCCCTCCTCGCTGCGCGACACCATTGCTCACTCCACTGCTTTCTTCAACGCCTGATCCAGGTCTTCTTTGATATCCTCTACGTCCTCTATGCCGATGGAGAGGCGGATATAGTCCTCGGTGACGCCCGTCTCTTCCTGCTCCGCCCTCGTCAACTGCTGGTGCGTGGTCGATGCGGGATGGATGACAAGGCTCTTTGCATCGCCGATATTGGCAAGGTGCGAGAAGAGCCCGACCGACTCGATAAACTTCTTCCCGGCCGCGAGGCCGCCCTTGATGCCGAAGCCGACGAGGGAGCCGAAGCCGCTCTTCAGGTATTTACTCGCAACCAGGTAGTTCGGGTTGTCGGGCAGGCCCGGATAGTTGACCCATGAGACGAGTGGATGGCCCTTCAGAAACCGGGCGACCTCAAGGCCGTTTTCCGAATGCTTCTTCTGTCGCAGGGGCAGCGTCTCCAACCCCTGGAGGAAGAGCCACGCGTTGAAAGGGCTCATCGCGGCCCCCATGTCGCGCAGCAGTTGGACGCGCACCTTGAAGATAAAGGCCACGTTGCCCATATCGCCGAAATTCGCAAAGACGTCCCAGAACTTGAGGCCGTGGTAGCTGGGGTCGGGCTCGGTGAATTCCGGGAACTTGCCGTTGCCCCAATTGAAGCGGCCCCCGTCCACGATGACACCGCCTATGGACGTGCCGTGGCCGCCTATGTACTTCGTTGCCGACGTGGCGAGGATGTCGGCGCCGTAGTCGAGGGGCTTTACCAGCCCGACGCCGACCGTATTATCGACTACCAACGGAACGCCCGCGTCATGGGCTATCTTCGAGACCGCCTCGAAATCGGGGACGTCGAGCTTCGGGTTGCCGACGGTCTCCGCGTAGAACGCCCGCGTCTTGTCCGTGACCGCGTGTGCGAATTCTGCGGGCTTCGACGAATCGACAAACTTTACATGGCGACCGAGCTTGGGGAACGTATAGTGGAAAAGCTCGTACGTCCCTCCGTAAAGGTTGTTCGCCGATACGATCTCGTCCCCCACCTGCGTGATCGCAAGCAGCGCGAGGGTACTGGCCGCCTGCCCGGAAGAAACTGCCAGTGCGCCGGAGGCGCCCTCGATGGCTGCTATGCGCCGCTCGAAGACGTCGGTCGTCGGGTTCATGATGCGCGTGTAGATGTTCCCCAGCTCTGCCAGGGCAAAGAGGTTGGCGGCGTGGGCCGTGTCTCTGAAGACGTAAGAAGTTGTCTGGTAAATGGGCACCGCGCGGGCGCCCGTTGCCGGGTCGGGGCTTTCCTGCCCTGCATGAACTGCCAGTGTGTCGGGTCTTCTCGTTGCCATCGGTTTTTCCTCCTGATGTAAGCCGGGGTTGAGGTCGGCGCCGGACCCGATATCGGGCACCCGGCATCCCCCGATGGGTCCGTATTCTATATGTAGTACATGGCCATGTCCTTTCCGGATTTCTCGTCTTGCATACGTGCGAGTTTATCGAGGGTGTAGCCGGAAAGGAACTCGTCCATCTTACCCCCCAGGAGGGTCCAGATGTCGCGGGTCGCGCAGGTTGCCGATCTCGGACAGACTTTCGGTTCGTCCACGCAGTCCACGAGCCTGCATGGTCCTTCGAGAGCGGCGATGACCTCGCTCGCAGTTATCTGTGCGGGCGGCTTTATAAGGAGAAAGCCGCCTTTCCTGCCTCTTACCGTGCGTATAAGCCCGGCCGCGCGCAGGGCGGCAAATATATGCTCGAGGTACTTCTCCGATATATCCTGCCTCTTCGCTACATCGGCAAGAAAGACCGGCACCTCATCCTTCTGGTTAATCGCCAGGTCCATCATGGCCCGCAGTCCGTACCTGCCCTTGGTTGACATTTTCACGATTCGTTCACTCCTGCATCAAATAGCTTTGTCCGACGCCGTTGCGCTCTCCAACCCAGGGAAGAGGTTTTGGAAAAGGGGCGCGGTCAGGTAGCGCTCGCCTGCGTCGGGTAGAATTACAACTATGGTCTTTCCTTTGCTCTCCAGCTCTTTTGCTATGCGGGCGGCGACGAGGGCCGCTGCCCCGCTCGATATGCCGCAAAGTATGCCTTCTTCTCTGGCGAGCTTGCGTGCCGTATCTATGGCCTCATCGCTCGTGACGGTCTCTATCCTGTCCACCAGGTCGAACTGCAAGACTTTGGGAACGAAGCCTGCACCTATGCCCTGGATCTTGTGGGCGCCCGGCTTTAGCTCCTCGCCCTTCCGCGTCTGCGTGAGGATGGGCGATTCCGCGGGCTCCACTGCAACGGAGACGATCTTCTTACCCTTCGTGAGCTTGAAGTAGCGGCTCACGCCAGTGATCGTCCCGCCCGTCCCGACGCCCGATACAAAGATATCCATCTTGCCGTCCGTGTCGTTCCATATCTCTACACCCGTCGTCGCCTCGTGGATGGCGGGGTTCGCCGGGTTCTCGAACTGCTGGGGCATGAAATAATGAGAAGGGTCGCCCTGGGCAAGCTCGGTGGCCTTTGCGATGGCGCCCTTCATGCCCTTGGCCGCCTCAGTCAGGATCAGGCCTGCGCCGAATATCTTCAGCACTTTCCTGCGCTCGATACTCATCGTCTCAGGCATAGTCAAAAGCAGCTTGTAGCCTCTGGCCGCCGCAACGAAGGCCAGGGCTATGCCCGTATTGCCCGACGTCGGCTCGATGATCTCCATGCCGGGTTTTAAGCGCCCGGTCTTCTCGGCATCACGGATCATTGCCGCCCCTATGCGGTCCTTTACCGAATAAGCGGGAGCCCTTCCCTCGATCTTGGCGAGAACCGTCGCATCCGTACCTGCGATGCGGTTCAATTTAATCAGCGGCGTGTTTCCTATCGACTGGCTGTTGTCATCATATCTGGCCATGGATGCCTCCTTTTTTGCCGGTCCGTCTGGCCGGGACTATTAGACTACTATGACAGTAGGAATAATATAGTTAACGTGACGAATATTGTCAAGAATAATCACGTCTCCCTGCGGTGACTGCGCTGCCCGGCGCACCATTTGTGTAGGGCCTGCTCGAAATCGGCAATAAGGTCTCTTGGGCCTTCGAGACCTACGGAAAGCCCCACCAAGCTATCCTGTTATACCCCTTGCAAGCCGCTCCTTTGGAGGGACGGACGCGTGGGGCATCGCCCGTCAACTCTTGAGAACGCAGGCGTTAATATCGGTTCGATCCAGAGGACACACGGACACGAGAACAGGATAACTACGGAGATTTATCTGCACAGTATCCGCAATCCGGAAAGGGTGGCAATGAACGTCTACGAAAAGGTCACCGGGGACAAAGTCCCACACAGACGGGATGACAAGAAAAGGAGATCGCCGTAACCCCTTGAAAGAAAAGTGCCCCCGAAGTGACTCGAACACTTGGCACCAGGATTAGGAATCCTGTGCTCTATCCACCTGAGCTACGGGGGCACGTAAAAATTGTACTCACTGAAAGGGTAATCTACAACCGTTTTTCTGCGGTTTTCTTCTATCATGGAACTGGGGATGCGGTCAAGTCTTTCCGGTTCGCCGCGGGTCCCTCATCGAACGGTCTTGCCGCAAAGAGAGATTATGTATAAGATAGGGGCAGCAGATTCAAGGAGGGTACATGAAGATCCTTGTCACCGGCGGAGCAGGCTATATAGGAAGCCATGTAGTCAAAATGTTAGGCGAGAATGGGCACGACGTAACCGTTTACGATAATCTTTCAACCGGCCATGAATGGGCCGTGCTTTATGGAAGGCTCGTCAAGGGTGACCTCGCAGACCTGTCCCTCCTGGATAAGACGATCAAAGAAGCCAAACCCGACACGGTCTTCAATTTCGCCGCGTCGATCCAGGTCGAAGAGTCAATGAGGCGGCCGCTTCTTTACTACAGGAACAACTTTGCAAACACGATGGGGCTCCTGCAGGTAATGACGGACAACGGCGTCAACTACCTCATACATTCATCGACGGCCGCCGTTTACGGCACGCCCGACAGGATGCCTGTCGATGAGACGACGCCGCTCAACCCCATCAATCCCTATGGGTCTTCCAAAGCCATGATAGAGAGGGCGCTTTCGGACCTGGCAGCGGCGAAGGACTTCCGGTATGCCGCCCTGCGATATTTCAACGTCGCCGGTGCAGACCCGGACGGCAAGCTGGGCCAGGTGTACAAGGAGGCGACTCACCTGATCACCAGGGCGCTCAAGACCGCGAAAGGCGAGTTCCAAAAGTTGCTGATATACGGGACGGACTACCCGACACCCGACGGTACGTGCGTAAGGGATTACATACACGTAGAAGACCTAGCGGCCGCCCATCTTTGCGCCCTTGACTACCTTTACAGGACAGGCGGGGCCGGTGTTATGAACTGCGGCTACGGGCACGGCGCTTCGGTCAGGGAAGTGGTCGATGCCGCTAAAAGGGTGACGGGGATTGATTTTCCGGTCGAGCAGACCGGCCGGCGCGCCGGGGACCCGGCTGCCCTGGTCGCAGACAGCCGGCTCTTGAGAGCCAGGACTAATTGGGAGCCGCGCCACGACGACCTCGATTTCATAATAAAGACCGCATGGAACTGGGAGACGGCGCTCTCGAAGCGCAATTTGAAATGACGGCGGCCGGCCCGTTAGTGTGAAGCTGCACCGGGGCTATAATGGTCTGCCTTCCCGCATTCCCCGCCCCCTTAAAGGCGCAGTTTTTCCTGCCGCGCCTTATACTTCCGGCGGTTCCGGTCGATAATACCATGAGATGGGGTCAGGATCGTTATACCATGAGTCCGCCGCCGGATAATGACGTCTATTTACATAACAAAGTGATTGCCGTGGCAAAGGTTTTGTAATAGAATACGAACGGATTTACGAAGGGTATGCACGAAGCCCGCACTTTTAAGATGCTTCGGTTTTTACTGAAGCTCCTAAACCCACGCATCATGGCGGTGGCCCGTTCTCAAAGCATGCCGCAAGAGCCTATCGGAAAATAGAGAGCCGGAATGGTCAGCACCCTCCTTATATCGACTTTTGTGACCATCCTCCTTATACCGATATTCAGCAGAGCGGCGCTCAGGCTGAATATCGGACTCGATATGCCCGGCGGAAGGAAGGTGCACGAGCGTCCCATACCCAGGGTGGGCGGGGTCGCAATGGTCGTGGGCGTGTACGTGTCCGCCGTTTTTCTCTCACCACACGAGCATTTTATAACGGCTTACGTTATATCGAGCCTGTTCATCGTTTGTTTCGGGGTCGTCGATGATTTCAACGGCATTGATTTCCGTCTTAAATTCCTTGCACAGGTAGTTGCTGCGCTGGTGATCGTCATATACGGGGGAGTCAAGATCAAGAGCCTCGGCGGCCTGCTGCCAGAAGACGTGATGCTGCCGGAGACGGTCTCGGTCTTGCTGACGGTTGTTGCTATTGTAGGCGTAACCAACGCGATCAATCTGGCCGATGGACTGGACGGCCTTGCCGGCGGCATCTGCCTTTTGAGTTTTGGCTGCCTCGCCTATCTTGCCTACCTGGAAGACGACATCACGTTGTGCCTCCTCGCCCTCGCCCTGGCAGGCGCAATATTCGGGTTCCTGCGATATAATACGTATCCTGCCGAGCTTTTCATGGGCGACACGGGCAGCCAGTTCCTCGGTTTTTCGGCCGTAAGCCTATCGCTGGCCCTCACACAGGGTCAAACGCCCTTGAGCCCGCTTATCCCGCTTCTCGTGCTCGGGTTTCCGGTGCTCGACACCCTTGCCGTCATGGCGCAGAGGATTTCGGAAGGAAAGCCCGTTTTTGCGGCTGACAGGAACCATTTTCACCATAAGCTCATGAGCCTGGGTTTCTATCACAACGAGTCCGTGCTCCTGATCTATACCGTGCAGGCGATGCTCGTAAGCGCCGCCTTCGTTTTCAGGTTCAACACCGAGTGGTTCCTTCTTGCCGGGTATGTTCTGTTCTCGGTACTGGTTCTCGCCGGTTTCCATATTGCTCAAAAGCGCAAGTGGAAGCTGCACAGGTACCACCTTTTTGACCAGGCCATCAAGGGCCGCCTGAGGGGTTTGCGCGGCCACGGGTTCGTGATTAAAGTATGTTTCGGCGTGGCGGTATTCGGCGTGCCTTTGCTCCTGTTCATTGCCTGCCTGCTTCCGCCAAAGATACCGCCCGCTGTTTCCTACCTCTGCGCCGTATTCCTGGCGGCCTTGTTGCTCGTATGGTGCTTCAAGAGAGAATGGATGAAAGGGTCCCTGACGGCGGTCGTCTATTTGTTCGTGCCTTTCATTATTTCCCTTGACTTCGAAAACGTTAACCACATAGGCACCACGTTTTCACGGCTCTACAATATGGCCCATATAGTGCTCATTGTTTTTGTCGTGCTCACGCTTAAATTCACCAGAAGACAGCAAGGTTTCAAGACGACACCAATGGACTTCCTCATCCTTTTCATAGCCCTTGTCGTGCCGCATGCGCTCTCACGTTACCTGCATATAGAAAATCTGACGGTTATCGCTGCAAAGACGGTCATGTTCTATTTCAGCTACGAGGTCCTGATCGGCGAGATGCGGGGAAAGCTCACAAGGCTTGCCGCAGCAAGCATGCTGCCCCTGATTATAGTGGTAGCGAGAGGATTGATGCGCTGGTGACGCGCTAACCTGATCAAGAGGAGAAGAAGATTGAAACCATTCGTGAAAATCTTTCTGGCGATTCTGATAACCGTGTCCCTGGCTACCGGTTGCGGAGGTCCCGAGCAGAAGAAGATGAAATTCCTGAACAAGGGGAAGGACCTCTTCGAAAAAGGCGACTATGTCAAAGCAAAGCTCGAGTTCAGGAACGCCGTGCAGATCGACCCGAAGTTCGCAGAAGGGTTTTACATGCTGGGGTTAGCAGGGCTGAAAACGGGGAACCTCAATGAGGCGTTTGGCAACCTGTCGAAGGCGCTCGAGGTCAATCCGGGTCACTTGAAGGCGCGGGCGGAGATGGCAGGAGTACTGCTTCAGGGCAGGTTGTTCGACAAAGCCATCGAGACCGCAGATGTTGTCTTGAGGGAAGAGCCGGGGAACGAAAAAGTGCTGATAGTAAAGACGGCCGCGCTCCTTGCGAAGCAGGAGTCTGCAAAAGCGCGCGAGCTGGTGGAGGCCATCCTGGCGAAGGGGTCGAAGGCGCCCGATGCCTACATCCTCCTGTCTGCCTGTTTTTCGCAGCAGAAGGACCTGAAGCACGCAGAGGAAGCGCTCCGTAAAGGGATAGAGCTTAACCCCCGTTCGGTTAACCTCCACCTTGCCCTCGTCGAGCTCATGGCGAGGAGCAAGCGCATAGACGAGGCAATCGCGGCTATGCAGCAGGTGGTCGCGCTGGACCCCGCAGACTTCAACCGCAAGCTTGTCCTGGCAAGTCTCAACTGGGACGGGGGGCGCGAGGATAAGGCCCGCGAGGTGCTAAGAGAGATTTCCGTCGGAGACGGAAAAAATGAAGACGGATGGCTGCGGGTCTCCGGTTTCTATCTTTCACGGAACCGGCTGAGCGATGCAGAGAAGACGCTGGGCGACGGGATCGGAAAGTTTCCCCGCAGCATCAAGCTGCGCCTTGCTTTAAGCGAGTTGTACCTGAATACGGGCAGGGGGGACACCGCCAAAAAGACCCTCGTGGAGTGCCTCGGATTAGAAAAGGACCCGGCCAATCCGGATATTATCATGGCCAAAAACGGACTTGCCCGCATCTGCCTTTCGAGGGGTGAGATCGACGAGGCTGCCAAGTATACGGAGCAGGTGCTGAAAGAATCCCCAAAGAACCTCGATGCCCATTTCTTCAAAGGCAGCGTGTATCTTGCGAGGGGAGACGGTAACAATGCCGTTCCGGAGTTTCGCACGGTGGTGGCCGATAGGCCTCAGCTCATCGCGGCCTACGTTCGTATGGCCGAAGCCCATGCAATGAATAACGAATTGAACCTCGCCTCCGACGTGCTCCTGAACGCCCTCAAAGTTGACCCGAAATCCCGGGAAGCAGGCATGGCTTACGCAAGGTTGCTGGTCTTGCAGAAACAAAACGGAAGGGCTGAGGACCAACTTCGTAAAATGGCGGCTGCAAACCCCGAAGACCTGGGCATTACGGCAGAGCTGGGCGACCTGTTCCTCCTGAAAGGGGAGATGGGCCGAGCCGAGGCCCAGTATGCAGACATCAAAAAACGGGCGCCAAAGAACCCTGCGGGATACGCAAAGCTGGGCGCTCTCTTTCTCAACGAGGGGAAGCTGGATAAGGCCAGGACCGAGTTCGAGCAGGCATGGAAACTCGCACCCGATTCCCCGGACCTGCTGTCCGCAGTTGTCCACGTGGTGATCGCACAGAACAAGTACGATGCGGCCGTTTCTCTATGCGAAGAGCGAATAAAGCGGAACGGCAACGACGCCATGGCGTATAATCTTCTAGGGCAGATTTACACTACGAAAAAAGAATTCAAAAAAGCGGAAGGCGCTTTTACGAAGGCAATGGAGTTGCAGCCGTCGTGGACGGCGCCTCTCGGCGGGCTCGCACAGGTCTACGTGACCCAGGGGCAGACCGCATCGGCCGTAAAGAAGCTGGAGGACCGGCTCAAGGCGGAGCCGGAGAATGGGAACGTTCAGCTCTTGCTGGCCCAGCTCTATTACAGGAATAAAGAATACGGAAAGGCGATCGGGATCTACGAGAAGGCGCTGCAGAAGCAGCCGGGCAACTGGGCCGTCTCTAATGACCTGGCGTTCCTCCTGAGCGAACAATCTAATTCCCCGAAAGACCTTGAAAAGGCAAGAATCCTGGCGCAGAAGGCGCTCAATGCCCGGCCGGACGAGCCGCGGATTCAGGACACGCTCGGATGGGTCTGCTACAAGCAGGGCGATACGGAGCGCGCTTCCGAGCTGATCCGGAAAGCGTACGTGAAAATGGCCGGCAGTGCCGCAGTCAACTACCACATGGGTATGGTCGCCTATAAGACGGGGAAGACTGCCCAGGCAAAGGAGTACCTGACAAGGGCCGTAAGCTCGGGCGAGAACTTTCAGGGCAAAGAAGATGCGCAGAAGGTGTTGACGAAGCTGTGAGAGGGAGGGTCAGGCAGCAGTCCGGCTGAGACTGGATAGGTAAAGCGTTGTCGAAAAAGACAGGGTAACCCCCCGCCTTTTTATTTTTTCCGTTGCTTGTTCAGGACCAGGCCGATTAATTTCTCGGTCGGAAGGAGCTGCAGGGCGTTCCTGATTTCTGCGAGCGGCGTCGAGCCGGCAGCGACCACCATCAGGATATGGTCTACTTGCGGGGCGAAAGCCAGGGCATCGGGGCTTGTCAGTACGCCGGGCACGTCGAAGAACACGTACCGCTCGGGATAGCGGCTCTTCATATCGGAGACTAGTTCCTTCATCCTCGGGGAAGCCAGAAGCTCGGTGCTGTCCTGAAGCGTTCCGCCGCCCGAGATAAGCGTGAGCTTCTCGGAACCGGGCCAGATGATAAGGTCGGATATGGGTGTGTTGTTCAGGAGATAATCCGAGAGACCCATGTCGCTCTTGATCCCCAGGTACTCATGTATCCGCTGATTGCGGAAGTCGCAATCGACGAGAAGGACAGTTTTTCTGAACTCTCTGGCAAAGGCGAAAGCGAGGTTGATCGCGGTGATCGTCTTGCCTTCGCCGGACAAGGGGCTCGTGACCATAATCGCCCGCCCGCCCCATTCCTCGGTCTTTTGCAAAATCTGGGTCCGGAGCACCTTGTAGGGCGCCAGATAGGGCGAGGCGGGCAGCACGCCCACACAACGGTTCGCTGCGGCGGTCAGGGGGTTGAGCCAGGCGGTCCTGGACTGGTTGTAGCTTGGAGAGACCCAGCCGGTCAGCTCTCTCTCCATCGTCTGCGCCGGTTCGACGACACCCGTCCCCGATACAGACATGGTGCTATCGGGCATCGGCATCGGTTCACTCACCGGGGCCTTCTTACGCTTGGCGGCTTTCGTGGGCTTCCAAAACGCCGGCACGGGCTTCCTCCTATATCATCAATCGTCTCGCAAGCCTTGCCCAGAAGACTTCGAGATCCATCACGAAGAAATGGAACAGGATTATAGCCGCGGCCAATCCGACTGCAAGACAGACAGCTACCTTTCTCCTGAACTTTTGCGTCTTCAGCTTGTCCTCTTCGGTTACTATCCTGGGAATGGTGCCGAGCACCGGGAACCCTATCTCGTTCGACAACTGGACCGCGCTCCTGACCGATTGGTCCGCCTGCTCCTTCAGGGCCGCATTCCCCACACCGGCCCCTATGCCAAGGAATAAGCCGATGAGGATTACTGCCGGCACCTTCGGTTTGACCGGTTTTTCGGGCAACCTCGCCGGGTCAATAATCGTGAACTTCTCACCCATTTGCTCCTTCTCGAGCCCCTGGGCTACTCTGGCCTCAAGCACCCTCTTCATTAGCTCCTGGTACTTCGTTTCGGTGTTGGTGCGCTCCACCATCAACGCTTTGTACGTCTCCTCGACGCGCGGGGCCGCTTCAGTCCTCTGGACATAGTCTTCCCGCTTCTTGCGCATCTCGATTATTTGCCTTTTTACGGATTCTATGTCCGATTGCAGGCCTGCGAGCTGGGAGGCGATCGTCACGTAAGACGGGTTGTTTGCCTGGTCCGTCACGGAAATCAGCGGCTTTTGGTCCACTCCCTCTTCGGCCGACCGCTCGGCTATGCGTTTTTCGAGGGCGTCGACGTCCATCCTGGTCTTCTTCACGTCCGGGTACTTGTCGGAGTAACGGCTTTCGAGCTGGAGGAGCTTTGCCTTCAATTCTTTCAGGAGTGTCCTGTCCTGGTCCTTGCTCTCCGTCGGGATGCTCGCAAGCTGCGTCTGGAAGACCTCTTCTTTCTCCTTCAACGATCTGAGCTCGTCATTGAGCCTGTTAAGGTCGGATTCGGTCCTGTCGAGCCCCTGGAAGTTGACTTGCAGCAATTCGGGTATGGCATTGATGTTCTTTGCCTTGAAAACAGCTATTTTAGAGTCCAGGTTCAGCAGGTGCTCTTGTATAGTTTTGGCCTCATCCTCCAGAAACCTGGCCGCGCCGGCCGTTTGCCGCTCGCGTGTCTTCAGGTTCTCCTCGAGGTAGAGCGAGGCGAGCATGTTGGCGACCTCCTGCACCACCTGGGGGTACTTGCCGTCATAGGAAAGGGAGAAGGCAATGGTCGCCTGCATGGGCGTCGAGCTTCTCTTGTCCGCCACATCCGCGCTGATCATTTGCAGCTTGATGTCTTTTCGCATCAAATCTACGATCTCCTCGGTGGTCATCTTCCGTTTAAGCTCCGCATAGAGACCGAAATGGTTGATGATTTCGAGAAGCCTGGTCGTACTCATGATGCGCTGGTTGATCGACTGAAGGCGCTGCTCGACAAACCCCGTTACGGTAGTGATGACGAAATCGCGTGGTATCTCCTGCTCCTCGATCAGTATGGTGGAAGTCGACCTGTACGTCCGGGGCCACAGGATGGCGCTGACCAGCGTTATGGAAAAGATAACAACGATTGGAAGGACGAGATACCATTTCCTTCGCAGGACGATATCTATATAATCGTTGATCGTTTTCGCGTCTTCTTCCATGCACCTACCTACTCGGGCAAAAACCCATAGTTCTTATCGTAGCACAGGCCAATCCCCCGCATCTATAAAAAAAATCTATATTTTTCACGCCCATGCCTGCCTTCCTTTCGCCGATGCAATGCCTTGCATACCACCTGTATAGCTTACGACGACCGCCGGCGAATATCATGGAGAAATCGCTGATTATATGGTCGAATTAAGATAAATGAGACGTTTGTCGGAAGCTTGAGGTATTTGAGTCGTTTGCTAAGTGACGGCGTACCCGGCCGGTTCCCCTTGGGGCATGCGCTTTACCGAGTGCTTGAGCCCTTCAACTTTAGACTGTACGAGCCCCCTTGTCTCGGCCGCCTGTATAAATCCCTTGAACTGGTTGAAGCCTAACCCGTTAAAGTAGATCTTTTTTTCGATAAGCTTGGAGTTCACATTCCTGTATGAGTGGTAGCTGGGCTCGCCGCCCTTGTCCAGCTCGGCGAGGACGTCGATCAGGAACTGAAATGCGTGCTGCATCGGCCCTTCTCTCGTCAGCACCTTGGGGACCGGATAGATGAGCGATTCGGCGCCCTTGCCTTCGATCTTGACGAAGCCCGCCTTGACCGCCGCGCTCACGAAGTCGCTCCAGTGGGAGAAGTTGAGCTTCTTCTCGTTGAAATTGGGGTTGAGCATCTTCATCCTGATCTTCACGGACCCTATGCCCGGGTTTATCTTCTTTTTCAGCATGGTGTCGGCTGCTTCTGCAAGGACCTGGAACCAGTCCTCGATAGCCATGGGGGAGGTGGCACTTACCGGCGCCCCGCCTTTCGCCTGCGCTGTCTTGTCATCGGGCAGAGGGGCCGGTTTTTCGGTCGTCTCCTCGTCGTTTCCTCCGGGCATCAGCTCCCGGTAATCGACATAACTGTCAGCAAGGGCCAGCAGGTCTTCGGACGCGTTCTGCGTGTTGCAGACGATGTGGACCATTTTGCCCGCCCGCCTCAGGGCGAGCACGAGAAAACGAAAATCGCTGTCGCCCGTTACAAGGATGAACGTATCGATGTGGTCGTGGATGCGCAGGATCTCCAGCGTGTCGGAGACCAGCACCATGTCGGAGCTGTTCTTGCGGCCCTTCGGGATATGGACCAGGTAAAAGTACCGTCTGGTCAGCGACGGCGCCAGCTTCGAGAAGACGGTGTTCGTCCAGTTGCCGTACGCGCGGGCGGTCACTATGCGGCCCTTCGACTCCGCGTGCTCGATAAGGCCCTCGAGGAAAAGAGAGTCTGCGCCGGGATTGACGTTTTCCAAGTCCCACAGAATGGCCACGTTGTTCATGGTTTTATTATACAGGTTTGCAGCGACAGCTTCAAGGAAACCGTTTTTTTAGGGGCCGGGATCTTTCTCCGCACAACTTTGTCGCGCTTCGGGCCGTGACCTCAATGTGCGCAAAAGAGCAGTGATTTTGCTTTTTCTTCTCCGCCTGCTATAATACGTCGTGGTGGTCCCGCCCTTATCATCTATCCTCATAGCGCTCGGCCTGTTGTGCGTCTCTATACTGATCTTCAACCGCGTAAGGAAGCCCCCGCTCGTCGGAAAATGGGCGGCCCGTGCGCTTTTGGGGTGCACCATACCCTTGCTCGCCGCAGGCTTTGCACTCCATTTCAGCGGGCCCGTGCCTTCGGACCGGTCAGCGGCGTTGCGGTCCGCATCAAGCCCTGCCGCCCGGGCCGCAAAGCGTGCGGAGGCCGGCTGGAGCTTTTCGTTCGAGCCCAAATCGGCGCGTTGGGGCCAGGAGGTGACGATACGCGTCACACCCCCTAAAGATGACGTGACTGTCTACTACAACGGAAGGCCGCTGCCCGCGCGTCCGAAGGGCAACGGAATCTTAGTCGTGACTGTGCCGGCCATAAGCAAGGACGGCCGTTTCAGTCTGGAAAGCGGCGGAACGAGGGTGGAGGCGGAGGACCGGCTCATTATCTATAGGTGGAATATGTCGGCGGCCTGCTACGATTTTATAAAGGAGGTCCTGTATGCCGTATGTGAATATCAAAGTCACCAAAGAAGGTGTAACCGCGGAGCAGAAAGAAAAACTGATCAAGGGCGCGACCGACCTGCTGGTCAACGTGCTCGGCAAGAACCCGGCCACGGTCTTCGTCGTGATAGATGAAGTCGAGACGGACAATTGGGGTGTCGGCGGCGAGACGATCACCACGAGGCGAAAGCGCGGTCAGTGATCGGGTGTTGCCTTCTTTAAGGCCGCATACTCCATAGCCTGCGATTTTCCGGTGATCTCGCCGGAGATCTGTTTTTCCCGAATCTCGCGGAGCACCTGCCCCAGTGCGGGCCCCTCGTCAAAGCCCGCGGCCAATAGGTCGTGTCCCGTCAAGATTTGCGGCAGGGGAGTGCTTTTATATTCCGCGTATCCTGAGAGCACCTCGCGGCAGCGTGTTTTTACCTGCTCGGTCGATTCGTTTTCTCTCCCGCCCGTATTCCCGTAAAGGTCTAGAAGCGTAAGGAAAACGAGGGCGGGCGAAAGCTCTTCCATCTTGTAGACGATCCTCCTCACCGCCTTTTCCGTGGCCTCTCGGGTGCTTATGAGAAAGACCCGCATGTGGTTTTCTATAACGGTCCGTATAGCCCTTGCCTCGGATGCGCTGAACCTTAAGCGATTCATGATCCCGGCCGCGATGTTGCTCGAATGGCGCTCGTGGTAGTAGAAGTGGATGCGCCCTTTCTCTTCGTCGAAGGAAAAAGTAGCGGGCTTGCCCAGGTCATGGAAAAGCAGCCCGTAGCCTGCCTGCCGCACCTCCCTTTCGGTAAAAGGACTGAACCGCTTGATCTTCCGGAGGTGCCTGAAGCCGCCTATCGTGTGGCCGAGCGCCCTAGGCCGCAGATGCCTCTCCGCGTCCATCTTCGCGAGCCCGAGCAGCTCGGGAAATATCTCGAAAAGGAGGCCCGTCTGCTCCATAGTCCGAATGGCGCGGTAAGGGTTGTCCGAAATCATTATGAGGTCGAGCTCGTATTTTACCCGCTCCGCGGCCGCGTTGCGGATAAGCGCCTTTTCAGCCGCAATTGCCTCTTTCAGCGCCGGGTCCAGGGTAAAGCCGGACAACGCACAGAGGTGCCTCATCGCCTTTACCATCCTCAGCGGGTCTTCCTTAAGAGACTCCTTCCTGGGATAGCGTATGGTGCGCTTTTTTAAGTCTTCTATACCGCCGAGGGGATCGAGCAGCCTGCCGGGACCGATTGCGTAAGCCATTGCATTGATCGTAAAATCGCGCCTCCGCAGGTCGTCATCTATGCTTCCCGCCAGTATGGTGACGTCCAGGCTGATCCCCCGTGCCACGATCCTGTGCGCCTGGATGGGTTTTTTACCGAGGAGGAAGGATTTGGCACCGAATATCCGCTCTATGCGGACGACGTCTTCGGGCCGGGAGAGGGCGAGGTCGTAGTCGTTAGGCAGGCGGCCGAGGGATAGTTCCCGCAGCGCACCCCCGACCAGAAAAACGGGGCCGGCGAACCGGCCGCTTCCGATTTTCCCGACAATGTCGAGCCGTCCTATCGCTTCTGCCAGCGCCGACGGAGAAAGGAGCGAGGTCTTACGCATTCGTTACAATGGCGGCCGTGCGGTCCGCAATTTTTTCGAGCAGGCCCATTATGTCCTGGTAGAATGTCAAAGCGTCGGGCCTGAGAGCGGCTGTGTTCCGGTTTTGCCCGTTCCCGGCCGTCCACCCTCGGACTTTATCGGCAATAACGGCCGTGTTCGAAAGGACGTAGCGCCTGAAATCGGGGCGCGTTCCGGGGGCGGTCATGTCGCCTGCGTCTCTCGCCGCATCGGCCGCCAGCGTGATTAGCTCGCTCACGTGCGCCTCGGCCGCGGGCTCCATCCGGATGCCGGCCTCGAGTCCGTCCTGTATCCGCTGCATGAGCTCTTCAGCCGCTTCCGAGAGGCGCCGGAGAGCCGGAACCTCTTTTTCTGCGTTCCCTTTACAAGCGCCGGGGCGGACGAGCGCCCGCGCCGCCTCCCGTGCCTGCCGTAGCCGGGCTGCGTCGCGAATGAAAAGAGACGCCCTGGCGTCGCCCAGGGTCTTCGCTACGCAGGCGAGCACGTCGAGCTTCGATTTGGCGTACGTTTCTTCCTGTGTCATCTCATCCATAATTCCGTCTCCCGGTGTCAATAGTCCTCCGACTCATTCCCGGCAACCTTACGGCCCGTGTGCCTCAGGGGGCGCGCCTGCCGACATGCGGTCCTCATACCGGGCGAGCCGCCTGAAGGCGTCGATCTTTTCCCTGTCCTTGACCCGCGCGCGGTCGAGGCATCCCTTCAGGAATTCGATCGAGCGGTCGTACGTCTTCCGGTCGACGGGGAAAGGATGGCCGTCCTTCCCTCCGTGGGCGAAGCTGAACCGGGCGGGGTCGGTGAAGCTGGGGGGCGCGTCGTAAACGATCTCGGATACCAGGCTGAGGGCGGCGACCGTCCGCGGGCCTACTCCGCGTATCTCCAGCAGGTCAATGTACGCTTCCGGCCTCGACTCGTGGAGCGTCCGGAAGACCTTGCGCAGCCGCCCGGCGTCAACGTCCCCCGGTGTAATATAGTGCCGCTCGGGCATGGCCAGGCAGACGTCTTTCCATATCTCCGCCATCTTGTCGGGGCCCTCGCGCGTGAACTCGACCGTCGCCATGCGCGCGGGTGCGCTCTCGCTCGCAACGAGATTGAGGCTTATCTCCGTCTTGTCGCAGGTTATCCCCGTATGGGGCTCGCAGGTAACGTCGAGGTCTTCCCGCGACAGCCACTGGTACCGCCTGGCCGTCCTCTCGTCGCCGTTCATCCCCTGCTGGACCACCGCCCAGTCGCCCTCCCGCGAGCAGACGAGCACGTGGTGGTACAGGTCGTAGCCGTCCTGGATGAGGCTGTTATCGACTTTGGCGCAAAGGCGGCTCATCCTTACGAACTCCGACATGTCCATGTCCCATCTCGCCCCCACGCCTTCCAGCTCCTGGGGCGTCCGGAGCGCCGTCTTGCCCTTTCCGCCGCATATGGCGACGGGCAAGTCTTCCCCCGACCCCGCCAGCCCTTCCTTCAATGCCCCGCACAGGGTCGTCGTCAACCCGCTGGAATGCCAGTCGAACCCCACCACGCAGCCCAGGGCCTGGAACCAGACAGGATCGGCCATGCGCCTTATCAGCTCACCCGGTCCGAACTCTATAACGATAAGCGAGGCTATGGCAGACGATAACTGCCTCATCCTCTCAAACAGCCATCCCGGCGCCTTGCCGTAGTGCAAGGGTAGGGACGTAACGCTTCTTCTCATCCCTTCACAAGATATACCGTGTCGTTTTCATGGACCTTTTCTTTCACCTTGATCCCGACCTCATCGCCGACGCCGACTTTCTGGACTATCGCGTGCTCCACCTGCATGGAGTCGATCGTCTGCTCGAAGTCGGTCGTATGGCCCTTGATCTTGATCGTGTCTCCCGTTTTCAGCTCACCGGCCGTTATCCGTATTGCGGCAACGCCGATTTTCCCGAAATACTTTTCCACTTTTCCCGTGAGTATCTCTTCCATAGTCGGCCCCCCGTTATTTTTCCTAATAATTTATCACCCTTCTATAAGAAGGGCAAACGCTATTGCAGTAACGGCCTAACAACTAGGCGATAGCAATAACGCGAAGGAGTAAGAGAAGATGAAGACGACAATTATGTCGAAAGACGGCGGCCCCAAGGTGGTTAATCTGAGCCGCCGAGCAGGTATACATGAAAGATGTATTAACTGCCGGGGCTGGTAGACACGAGAGGTTGCCCGATGCGAAGAATAGGACTGTCCGTGATACCCTTATAGGGCGGGCATGGGTAAACAGAACGCGCAGGACAGATCAAAGGCCATTAAGGAGTACTGCAAATGGTGCACAAATGGCAAAATAGCTGCGTGTGGTACCGCCGTGTCCTCTTTATGGCTTTGTGAAAGGGGGGGGCGCACAAAGGCGACTCAAAATACCCTACCATTAGCCGCAAAACGACATATAGGGACTGATTTGACACGGAAGAAGGAGGGGCCGTACAAATACCCATACCCAAGCCAGCCGCATAGGCAGGGAGGCATAGACAAAGGCAATCGGGTACGCGCGCCTATCACCTGAAGAAGGGTTCAGACCCCAGATCAGTATCAACCGCCAAGAAACGAAGATACGGACCTATGCCATAGTGAACGAGCTTGCCCTGACAGATGTACTGAAGGACACGGGTACGAGCGGCAAAACCCTCAACCGGCCAGGCTGCATTGCCTGATCGATAGAGTTACCCGTCAGGAGATTGGGGCGGTCATCGTGTGCACCCTGGACGGACTATCGAGAAACGCATGGGACGTGATCAACCTGATAAAGCTCATAGACGAGAACGGGGTTGAGTTTCACTCCATTGCAGAAGGCATAGACACGGGCGGGGCAATAGGCAAGTACCTTTTGCGGTTTGTGAACGTGCTCCACGCCATACTCCACCGTACCGAGCTATTTGAAATAAACGGGCTGAAGACAGACAGGGCAGAGGTGGAGAAGATCGTAGCAGAGCTACACGATATGGGCCACAGCCCAAGTACATATGCCGGGAGCTTGAACGGCAGGGTTACAAGCCAAGAGGCAAGACATGGACGCCAGGAGCGATAGTCCGCATAGTCAGAGCCATGCGAGCAAGATCGAAAGTTTGATAAGCTTGTTAGTGAGCGCTGGCTGTGAATTTCCTTGACACCCGGTGCAAATGTGGGTAAAAAAGGAAAACGTTTCGTTGTGGAAGGACAAAAAGGCGGAGGAGCGCGGATTCGAACAAACTTTAACAAGGAGAGCAGGGTATGAAAGCTTTGTGGATGCTTGTTATTCCTATCAGTGTTGTTGTCCTTTTCGGTTGTGGGAAGTCTCAGCCAGCTTGTGGAGACCAATCGACAATTGACCTGGTTAAGAAAACGTGTCAAGACGGGTTGCAGCAGGACATTGCGAGCATAGGGAGAGATAAGGCGGCAGCGGATACGATTCTAAACGCGTTTCAATTCGTGGTTAGTTCTGTAAGGACTGCTGGTCGTGACGATAAGGTGGGTAAGCTGACCTGCGAAGCTGTTCTTGAAGTGAAGCTTCCAGAGGTATTAATAAAAGCTAGTGATACTCCTTTTTTCAAGAATGGAATAGCAAATGCTTCGAAGGGAAGCGCAAGGGTCAATGGGAGTGTTATTCAAAGCGACATTCAGTATACCTCGCAGTTGAGCGACGATAAGAAACAACGAGCTAGTTGAGGTGCGAGGGGCCAAGCCCTTGATTGATACTCTCGCCGGCGTAGGGGTGGGGTATGTCGATATGATGGAAGCAGCCAAGGCTCAACAACAAGCGGGTGTTGAGCAAAATCCTGCCGGAGACTCTGGTCGGTCTACTGCACCGGATAATCAGGCGACAAGTAAGTAAGGAACGTAGCGGGGCCTTTGTTGTAAGAGAAGGGGGACTTACTGTGGGTGAAAATATAGGCGAAACGATAATGCCGCTCACTATCGAAGAGGTCAAAGAGATATTCATGTCGGAATACGCTTTCCTGGCTGATCGATTGAAGTTTCGTGAACTTACCTTGAAAGAAGCTGCGGACAAAAAGACGAAGAATGATACCGAAGTAAATTCGCCGGGTGTCTACGTGTTTTGGGCGACTACGTGCCCACGTGGTGTTGTTAAGGTAGGCAGGTCACTGGTAAATTCCCGCCGCAGGGCGATGGAACATATTGGGGATAATACGAAACGAAAAGATGGAACTTATGGAATGAAAAAGCTGACGCAAGAGCCGGGCGCGAAGCTGTTGCTGTTTAACATACGGGACAAGGAAAATGCACATTGGCTACTGGGACTTGAGTATTTCTTGGAAAAGCGGCTGAAGCCATACATCCGTTCTGATAGGAATGGTTAGGGCAACAAGCTCTGCAAGGAGGGTAGGTATATGAGGAAGCTGATCGTCATTGTGGCCTCGCTTTTTCTTTTAGGAAACGCCTCGATAGCTTTCAGTCAAAGCGCAATTGTCAAGGAATATAAGGCAACGGTGAGCGGCACTTTGGAATATGCTCGTATGCAATACTTCTTGAACGTCAAGAAGGGGGGGTCTACTGCATATTCTACGATGAGAAGAACCAAGAGGACCAACTACAGAGTCTCGTAGGTAAAACGGTTAAGCTAACCGGCAAGGTGAAGGTTTTCAAAGATGGGGACAAATGCATCGATGTGACAGCTACAAAGTGACAGTAAAAAGTTCGGTATAAATATTCAATAAGAAGCTCGGGCACACAAAACCAACTTCAGTTGATAAAGCTACATCCACGTTGGTTTTCACTGGCAAGCCTACGGAGCTTCACTCCGCCCGTGAGCAACGGGTATTCTTACATCCCAGCCCCCGGAAGGGTTGCAGAATGTGGTTGCCCCCGGCAGGAAGCCGTAACCCCATGTGCGCCTCATCACCCATCGAAAAGCACCTTCTGACTTCGGGTATACTAGTCTATAAGGGACGATACGGGCGGGCATAATAAAGTAAGTAGGTCTATTGAAAGAGGCGGGGATTCGGCATACAATGAGGTGCTTGTACGGAATTCGGTGCTAAGACGCCCGGAAAACGGACGAGTTGGAGGCATGGGAAAGCGGCTGCGATGAAAAGAGACCTTCCCACGGAGGATAACGGGCTCGCAGAGGTGACCGTCGAGCCGGGAGGCAGGGTAATCCGCGTGCGGCGCGGCACGACGTTGGCTGCCGCCGCCGGGCTGGCCGGCCTCGAGGTAGAGCTGCCGTGCGGAGGCAAGGGCAGGTGCTACAGGTGTGCCGCAGACGCGGAAGGAGAGCTGAGCGCCCTGTCGGCAGTCGAGAAATCGGCCATACGGCGCGGCTTGCTCCAACCCGGCCGGCGCCTGATGTGCCGGGCGAAGGTGCTGGGCAAGACAACGGTCCGCGTCCCCGAGACGGCCCTTTCGATATCCGCGCAGATCATGGAAGAGGGTTACGGCGCCGTTGCCTGCGAGCTCGATCCCGGCGTAAGGCGCATCCTCCTCGATCTTGCGCCTCCCGGTGCGGAAGACCAGGCGCCGGACAGGGAGCGCCTGGAGCGCGCGCTATCGAAGGCCGGCGTGGCGAGGCCCGTGTTCGGGTTGCCCGTCCTGCGCAACCTCGCCGAATACGCTTAGGGATGCTCGTTCAAATGCGCGGTCACTCTTATAGGCGACGAGGTCGTCGATGTGCGGTCGCAGCCGGGCGGCGGCCTTCTCGGCATGGCCTTCGATATCGGGACGACCACCGTGGTAGGTTACCTCATCGACCTGACGTCCGGCCGCGAGCTGGCCGTTGCTTCGGCCTTGAATCCGCAGGTCCGCCACGGCTTCGACGTCATATCGCGTATAGTTTACGGCATCGAGGAACCTGACGGTGTCGAGACGCTGAGCAGGCTCATCAGGGACCTGATTGGCCGCCTTATAGGCGAGGCGTGCACCCGCGCAGGGGTAAGCAGCAGCGACGTGTACGAGATCTGCGTTGCAGGCAATACCACGATGACGCACCTTTTCCTGGGGATCGACCCGCACTATCTCGGCCTTGCGCCGTATGTTCCGGTGACCAGCGAGGCGGTCGAGGTGAAGGCCGGGACGCTGGGGCTTCCCATGCACCCCGGGGGTAGCGTATACGTCCTGCCCGGCATCGGCGGATTTATCGGCGCCGACACGACCGGAGTGATCGTTTCTACGCGATTCGAAGACGACCGGGGAGCCGGCCTTGCGATCGATATAGGCACGAACGGAGAAGTGGTCGGCCGGGACAAGTTCGGCCGTCTCTTCGCCCTTTCTACAGCCGCAGGACCTGCCTTCGAAGGTTCCAGGATATCGGGCGGCCTCCGGGGCATGAAAGGGGCTATTGAGGGGATGAGCGCATCGGGGTCGGAGCTTTCGGTCAGGACCATAGGAGGGGCCGATGCGGTAGGCATATGCGGCTCTGGACTGGTCGATGCGCTGGCGGTGATGCGCAATGCCGACGTGCTGGATGAGACAGGCCGGCTGGTCGGTCATGATGAAAAATCGCCAGTGGAGGGACTCGGCCGGCGCGTTGTCCGCGGTCTGTCCGGCCCAGAGTTCGTGATTGTCGAAGGCGGACGGAACGGCGTGCATGTCGCTGTCACCCAGAAAGACATAAGGGAGCTGCAACTGGCCAAGGGCGCCATAACAGCGGGGATCAAGATCATGCTTGCCAGGATGGGCGTCAACGAGGCCGACCTTAAGGAAGTGCTCCTTGCCGGGGCGTTCGGCAATTACATCGACAAGGCCAACGCCCGCTCTATAGGCCTGCTGCCGAACGTTTCTCTCGATTTGATCAAGCCCGTCGGCAACGCCGCGGGCGTTGGCGCCAAGCACGCCCTTCTATCGAAGAAGGTGCGGGACCGGGCGCAGTTGCGATGGCCCGGCGTGTAAAAGTTATAAATCTTTCCTATACGCATGAATTCCAGAAAAGCTTCCTGGAAGGCATGTCCCTGAAAGAAACATAGCCGAAAAGCCTGCGCGCCGGTGCTTCCGCTGCCGCGAGATGAATAACCTCCCCGGTCGCTTTTCAATAGGTTTAAGTTTTGTGAATATAGGTGATGAAGAGGTGGCGGGTCGTCTTGCGGGGTATGGGCGGGGCGTGCCGGGGAGGCATCAAAAATCTACGATGTGAGCCATGCGATCTATGGCGTAGGTGCTTTGTCTTTTTATATCGGCTGACCGATCGGACTTAGGGATTATTCCAGCACGTCTTTACGCAGCAGCTCGCGCAGTGGTGACTCTTGTTGCCCGATTGTAAGGAATCGACGCTTCTGCGGTGCGCGGCGGTGTTCTTCGGCTCTGTCAGCGCCGTCCGACCTGTATATTATCTTCGAGCCTTCGTTCTCGAGCCTGAATGCGACTTCCGTGAAGTCCGTTTAGCGCCTCTCTGATCTTTTGTTTGTTCTCGGGGGCCGTCAGGAAGAAAAAGAAGGCGCTTCCGTCTGTCCCGGTCAGCTTTCCTCCGTATGCGCCTGCGCCGGTTGCGGCACTGTATATCTCATCGGCATACGAGCCGGCGGTCCGCGGGTTGAGAGATTTCTTCAGGGACCACGTCTCGTGAAGAAGGCTTCCGAGGGCTTTTGCCATTTCCTGCGGGCTTTCGTCGGAAATGATCGTCTCGGCCTCGGAAACGATCCGGGAAGAACGGTGCGCGGTTCTATCGTTGCGCCGTTCTTTTACGGTTCGGTACTGCTCGCCCGCAGCTTCTCCGCCGCAGCGGGTAGGGCCGGCGTAAAAACCGATGAGGCTATCGTTGAGGTACTCATGCTTTTCTCTCGATATCGCCACCGAACGAACGAAGGTGCCTGACCGCTGGAACTCGATAGTATTCAATCCGCCAAAAGCGCATATGAACTGGTCGCTGCATCCGGTGCCTTCTTTTGCAAGCCGCTGTTCTATGTGGACCGCTTCCTCGGCCAGTTGCTGTTTCGGGATATTTTTCCCTTCCAGTCCATAGAGCGCGTTGAGGAGCCCCACGGTAAAGGATGCCGGAGAGCCCAGGCCCATCCCGGCCGGGGGATCGGCGAATATATGGATGTCGAGGTTGGTGTGGCCGTCCTTGAACTTCAGTGTCTCTCTCACGCCGGGGTGGGCGATCTCTTCGACGCTGCCGATCAGCTCGGCCTCCGAATACCCCAGCCTTATCCGGTATTCAAAGAACTTGCTCAGCCTGTTGACGCTCACGTAAGTGAACTTGTTTATGGTCGCGCCCATCATCGCCCTGCCTTCTTTTTCGAGGCTTTCCCCATAATGGACCGCGCCGTCAAAAAACGTCAGGGTCACGGGCGTCCTTGTTATTATCATTCGCTGTCCCTTTCTTGTTTTTACGATTTTGTGTTCCCCGCCCGGCCATAGTGAAATTGAAGGGCGGAAGTATGGAGGGGCTGGATGCGCCGGAAACCCCCTGGCGTCCGCAGACTATACGCCGCATCCAGCCCAGGTCAGCAATTATCGGGGTTTAAGCTTCGGTCGCCGGGCCGCAGGCCCCCCTTAAAGAAACGGCCGGAGAGAGTGGGGGCGCCGGACGCGAAAAGGAGCGGGCACCGGAACTGGCGAACCCGGCCCTTTCACGTCCGGCTTTCTGCGGGGATAGTGGGGCGGTTTGAGGGGGATGTGAAACGTCAATACCGCGAAGGAGTTGCGGTTGACGTGGGTGCCGATCTCGCAGAATGTAGTGTATATTGCTTCCCGTGAAGCCAAACAAGCCTCCGAAGCGGCCGGGCCGGCCGCCGTCAACTCCGGCCGGCCCGGTAACATGATGGGGGAGGGTGACGATGGATATTTCATCCTGACTTTATTCTCTGGTAGGCTTCAGGCCGTCGATGAGCTTTGTGATGGACCCCCGGTAAATCCGTAAGGAGCCCCTCACTTTGATCCCGGTGATCGATCCCTGCCGGTACCATCGGTACACGGTTTTCAGGGAAACACTCAGGAATACTGCCACATCGCGCGGTCTGAGCAAGGTCTTGTCGGGCAGGTCCTGGAACTTCTCGGTATCCATTGTACCTCCTTGAGGCTCTGACATCCGCCTGCAAATAGGAACGATAGGCAGGAGGCCATCATCGGACGGGCGGGGCTGCCTCGCGCCCGGCGGACTTGATCAGGAGCAGAAGGTTTGCCGGGTCGAAAGGCTTGGCCAGAAAGGCATAAGCGCCCTTACGAATCGCGTCCTCTCGCGTCTCTTCGCTGGATGTACCACTCATCATGATGATAGCCGTGTCGCGATTCTCCTTCTTGATGGCCTCCAGGACACCCAGACCGTCCAGATCGTCCCCGAGGCACAAATCGAGCACTACGATGTTAAATGGAACCTGACCGAACTTATCGATCGCTTCCCGGCCGCTCGACGCCAATGTCGAGCGCAGGCCATTGGCGCTAAGCCATGAGGAAAGCAGGCCGAGGATAGCCTCATCGTCATCTACGAGGAGTATCGACGGGTCCTCGCGCTCGTTCTCACGACCCCGGAACAGACGACCTGTTTGTGTTTTTCCCTGTTTCATACAGTTATTGGGGCTTAAGCGCCCCCTCCATGGGCGAAGCCCGTCGGGGCGCCCGCTTTGCGGGTCGTCCCCTCTCGGCGCTTCGCATCAGGGCTGCGGACAAAAAGCTTGCCCGTCGGGTTGCCGCCGTATGAAGGCGGTCCTCAAAAGACGGCCGAAGAACAACCAACGCGCGCCCGGCGGATGGATAGGCTACCGCCCTTGAAGAAAGCACATGTATCCCTGAACCACGTGTCGATCCAGGAGTGCTATCTGTCGGGTCCGGCGCCGTCCAATAAGGTCAGAATCGAGCCCCGGCTTATCCTCAGGGATTTGTTTATCCTTATCCCCTCGATAAGACCGAGATCGAACCAACGGTAAACAGTCCGTTCCGATACGCGTAAGAAAGAAGCGACTTCACTCGGCCTAAGCATTGTCCTTAGCGGTAACTCTGTTCGTACAGTCGGCTCATTCATAGCGTCCCATTTCCCTTACCCTTGATCCGGTGACAGCCGGATTTGCGTATAATATCATTCGTGAAAATCGCGAGTCTAAGACATGTGACCTGAATGTCGCCGGTGTCTGAAAACATTATGTAGATACCGGGGAAATACGGGATACGCAGGGGAGGGACGAATGTTGTCGTCTGTTTCAGTGTGTCCCGGCTAAAGCAATCATGTGCCTGGAAAGGTATGGTGAAGCAACGTGCATCACAGACGGGTACGGCGGAATGTCAAAGCGAGTGTATGAGCAGCGACGAGGGCGGACGACCCGCAAAGCGGGCGCCCCGACGGGCTTTGCCCGTGGAGGGGGCGCTGAGCCCCAATAATTGCCGCTGCACCTCAGCGGCAATAAAGCAAGCGCAGCGCCGCGCCGAGCGGGGAGGCTCCATGCGGCTGATGCCGCTGGAGGGGCGCTGAGCCCCAATAATTGCCGCTGCACCTCAGCGGCAATAAAGCAAGCGAAGCGCCGCGCCGAGCGGGGAGGCTCCATGCGGCTGATGCCGCTGGAGGGGGCGCTGAGCCCCAATAATTGCTTGAACCCCAATTATGGCAGCAAGAGCGGAACGAGGCGCTTGTTCTTTATGTCGGCAAGACCTTTGTCCGTGATCCTGAGGAACGGCAGTCCTGTGAACGGGATCGTCTGGAGCGCCAGAAACGGCTTCTCCATCGTGACCCCTATAGCGGCCATCGCTCCGTCAAGCTCCATTGTCCTGCGGGCTATCTCTTCCATCGGTGCTTCGGAAAGAAGGCTGTAGACGGGCATTGCCAGCTCATAGACGATGCGGCCCTCCTTCGAGACGACGATGCCGCCCTGTAGGTCGATCAGGCGGTTGACGGCATTTGCCATGTCCGCCTCGTCGCTACCCACCGCCAGTATGTTGCACGTATCCCAGACGAAGGTGGTGGCGAAGGCGCCGCTGCATACGCCCGTGCCCGTTATGAATCCCTTTCCCATCCGTTTTCCGCTGCCCCTCGATATGACGGCTGCCGGCACGATATCCTTCGCCAGGTCTTTCTGAAGGAAACCGCCTTCGCTCCGGAGTACCGCTTCGGTCTCGCGAGTGATGGTTGCGTTGACGAGGTGGATCACGCGCACGCGCTTCGCGCCCGGTTCTGCGGATATGCGGAAATCATCTGAAGTCACCTTATCCGTCTTCACCGTGTGCTTCATCGCCTCCGGGTAACGATAGGCAGGTGGGCGCCCCTTGAAATCGCGGTCGATCACGATCATCTCCCCATTGCACATGACATGGCGCACGGAGACTTCGGCCAGGCCGTCTAGGAAAAGTATGTCCGCTTTGCGCATCGGGGCGATGGCCCCGAGGTGGCGCAGGCGGTAATAGTCGGCCGGGTTGATGGTCGCCATTTTGATGGCGTCTATCGGGTTGAACCCGTATTCGATCGCCGTCCTCACAACTACGTCCATGTAGCCCTGCCCGACGAGCATCGTCGCGTCGAACGTGTCGGACACGAGGATGAGCCTCCTCGTGTCCACGTTCATGTCCTTGAGCGCCGACAGGGCCGGCAGCTCCTTCCGTACGAAGCCTTCCCTTATCATGACGTAGATGCCGTACTTCAGCCTCTCTGCCGCCTCGTCCGCGGTGATCGATTCATGGTCGGAAGTTATACCGGTTACAATGTACTGGACGAGCTTCGGCCCTTTGGCCCCCGCACCGTGGCCTTCGAGTGTCTTTCCCATTGAGAGCGCCATGCTTGCCTGCTCCAGCACGCGGTCGTCCCCTTCGACGATCCTGGTCCAGTAGGCTTCACCTATGCCGAGGACGTCGTCCCGCCGCAGCACCTTTTCGAACTCTTCGAGGCTTAAGCCTACGGCGGTCTCCATCTCCGGGAAGGGCGGGGTCAGGGGCGGGGCGAGGAAGTAGCAGCGCAATGGGTGGCCCTTCGTGCTGTCGTAAAAGGATTCGAGTGCCTCCATCCCGGAGGACGTCCCTACCATGCCGCTTTCGGAGACGCAGCAGGTCGTTCCGCCTTTCAGGGCAAAAGGGACCAGCTCGCAGAACGTGTATATGTTGTCGAGGTGAGTGTGCGCGTCGATAAAGCCGGGGCAAAGGTAGCGGCCCCCGGCGTCGATTATTTCCGTCGAAGCTTCCGTGCGCATCTCTTCGCCGACTCCCACGATGAAGCCGTCTTTGATCGATACGACGGCGCCCTCGTCTACGCTATTCGTGAAGACGTTGATTATCTTCCCGTTCCCGATTACCTTATCCGCAGGTATCTCGCCCTTTGCACAGAGCAGAAGATTCTTGAGCGTCGTCTTATCCATCCTGTCCCCCAGAGATTTTGATTTGCTTACGGAAGCAGAGCGGGCAGACATGCCTGACGGCGTCCGTCCGGCGCTCTATCAACCGAAAGTATGCCATAAGCGAACTCTTTGTGACAAGCAAGAAGCCGATGGCCGTCCCGCGCACACGGCAACGGTCGTTTTTCGCTTTTCGAGACCGCGCCGTAAGGCAGCCGGCCGAGGGAAATTATGGAATGCCGCCTTGCTTCCGTGGTATACTGGTACGCCAATGAGCGCAGTGCTGCGGCAATGCCGCCGTGATGAACATTCCCACTTCGAGACCCTGTCCGGGCAGGATCCCCGATTTTCAACATGTTATGCGGGTGAACGCCCTCGCCGGGCCGGAAACGGCTTTGCCGTGCCTCATGGGCATGGACATGCGTTTTCAGCAGGAAATAGTCGCCGAAAGTGTATAATTCTCTTGTTTTGAGTATTATATTGTAGTATATGCATTAAAGAGCGCTGTGAACGAGTACGGCGAAGAAAGGAATGCCAATTGAAAGGAGGTGAACAGAATGAAGAAACTGTTAGTGCTGTTTATAGCTATTTCGTTTTTCTCATGCTTTACGTTGGTCGCCTGCGGACCTTCGGGCGAGCAGAAGGCGCCTGCGGCTAAAGAGGAGGCTAAGCCTGCTCCTGCGCCTGAAAAGGCAGCACCTGCTCCGGGTGAGCCGGCAAAGCCAGGTGAAGCGCCTGCCCCGGCACCTGCCCCGGCACCTGCACCGGCACCTGCACCGGCAAAATAGTTCGGCTTTTATTTAAGGGGGGTATGTCCGTGTGTACGGATATACCCCTGATTTAAGAAGGAGGATGAGCATGAAAATCAAATCTTTTGGTCTTGTGCTCTTGATTGCTATGCTGGGGTTAAGCCTCGCGGCATGCGGATGCTTCCAACAGAAGATGAGAGGTGAAGCAGCACCGCCCGCAGCACCGGAGCAAAAGACAGTTGTAGCGCCTGAGCAGAAAGAACAGGTCGTAGTGAATAAAGAGGGCGCCGGCGCCGCAGTCGCAGCCCCCATGGTTGCCGGGCTTGCCGATGTATACTTCGATTTCGACAAGTACAACATCCGGCCGGGCGACGCCGACATACTGAAGAAGGACTATGGCATGCTGGCGTCTAACAGCCGGCAAGGTGAGGATCGAAGGCAATTGCGACGAGAGAGGAACCGTCGAGTATAACCTGGCCCTCGGGCAGAAAAGGGCCGACGCGGCGAAAGCCTACCTCGTAAACCTGGGCGTCGACGGGAAACGTCTGGAGACGGTCAGCTACGGAAAAGAGAAACCGGTAGACCCGGGTCACAATGAAGAGGCGTGGGCGAAGAACAGAAGAGACCACTTCACCTCGCTTCAGTAATTAGCGCATAGTAAGAAACGAACGACCGAGACGAAAGCGCGGAGGGTAACCCCCTTACCCTCCTTTTGCTTTTTCAGCCCCGGAGACAGGCACTCATTAGCACACACGCAAAAGGCGGCCGGGCGAGAGAAAGGTGCGGCCGGTCGCCCGGCACCACGTTTCAAACGCAGCCACGACAGCCGCGCAAATGAAGCCCCATGATCGATAAATCCGTTTCGGAAGTCGAAGCCCTTGCCCGTCTGATAAAACTGGACAATGATTCGAAAGAAGAAATAAATGCGGTAAAGTCTGTTTATCCCTTCAGGGTGCCCCTGTTTTACGCGGGCCTGATGGAAAAGGGGAACCCTGACTGCCCTATACGGCTGCAGGCGGTGCCTTCAGCCCTGGAGCTGCGAAAAACAGGCAGTGCCGACCCGCTCGGAGAGCGGCAGATCGCCGCCACACCCTCCTTTTTCAAGCGCTACCCGGGCCGCGGTGTCTTCCTCGTTACATCGGAATGCGCCATGTTCTGCCGTTTTTGCAACCGGAAGCGGCTCGTGGGAAAGGGGTTCAGGCCGGAGGACTCCAGGGAAGAGACGCTCGATTACCTCGCGAAGTCCGACGAGATAAGAGAAGTAATCCTTTCGGGCGGGGACCCCCTCATGTGCGGGGCCGCCGAGCTGGAATACGTGCTGGGGCGGCTGCGAGGTATCGGCCGGATACGGGTGATAAGGGTGAGCACGAGGGCGCCCGTCGTCTTTCCGGAGGTCGTTGACGGCCACTTTAATGCCTTCAAGCGGTACGGCCCCATCTGGCTCATCGTCCATATCAACCATCCGAGGGAGGTCACGCCGGAATTCACCCGCGCGGTAAAGAAGGCGCAGGAGGCGGGCGCAATCGTAATAAGCCAGACCGTTCTCCTCCGTAAGGTCAATGACTGCGTCCATATCCTTGCGCGCCTCTTCGAGACGCTGGTGCAACTGGGCGTACGGCCGTACTACCTGTTTCAGCTCGACGACGTCCTCGGGGCGACCCATTTCAAGGTGCGCCTCGATACGGGCACAGGGATCATGCGCTCCCTGAGAAAGTCCGTCTCCGGCCTCGCCCTTCCCTGTTATGCCCTCGATATAACGGGGGGCCTGGGTAAGATACCTTTGGAGGCAGGCTACGTTATGGAGAGGGAGGATCAGCGCGTGCGCATGGAAAACCTTTACGGCGAGAGCGGCGCCTACACGGACGACGGAGAAGAGTCGGCCTGCAACGCCTGCGCCGTCTGCCACAAGTAGGCCCGTCCGCTTAATTTCCCGAGTTATTCATTCTCATCTTCCTTCCTTAGCCCGCACGGGTCTTCAGGACGATTGCATACAGACGCGCGATTGGGTTACGATTATCGAGGAGGGGGGAACTTTATGAACGAGATGAACGTCAGAAAAATATTTTTCCCCGAGAGCATGGTCGTCTGCGGGGTGTCGGATAACAGCGGGAATTTGGGCAGGGAGATCATCGGCAATTTGAACGGATTTGGCTATAGCGGCAGGCTCTATGGCGTCGGGCGCGCGGCCGTAGAATTGGACGGCAGAAAGATCTACGGCGATGTGCAGGAGTTGCCGGAAGTACCGGACCTTGCGGTACTCCTCGTCCCCGCCAGGAACATACCCGCCCTCCTCGACTCGTGCGGGGCCAAAGGCGTGCGCCATGTCGTAATCGAGACGGGTGGTTTCTCGGAGTTCGGCCCGGAAAGGAAAGGACTGGAAGACGAGATAAGGCGTATAGCAGGGCAGTGGGGCATGACTTTAATGGGCCCGAACTGTATCGGTGTTATCAACACGGAAAACGGTGTCTGCCTGCCGTTCGTCCCATTTGCAAAGGAAGAGATCGAAAAAGGCACGAATGCTTTCGTTTCCCAGAGCGGCGGCCTTCTCCACGAGCTGATGCGGCGGTGCACGGCCGAGAATGTGGGCTTGAGCAGGATGGCCAGCATCGGGAACAAGCTGATGCTCGATGGAAACGATATCCTCGAATTCCTGCTGGAAGACGAGGGGACGAGCGTAATCGGCGTTTATCTGGAAGATGCGAGGAACGGAAGGCGTCTTATGGACCTGGCCTCGCGAACGGATAAGCCGATCGTAATCGTAAAAGGAAACATAAGTCCGGTGAGCCATCAGGTCGCCTCGTTTCATACCGCCGCCCTTCTGGGCGATGACGGCGTCGCCGACACGGCCTTCAAACAGGCGGGCATACACCGCGTATCGTCGCTTCAGGAGATGATCGATTGCTTTAAGATATTCTCCCTGCCGCCGATGAGGGGGCCGAACGTAATGGCGCTGTCGCGGTCCGGCGGCCAGGCGGTCATGCTGGCCGACGACGCGTACCGTTACGGTTTCACCCTGCCGCCCCTGCCTGCCGGTTTCTTCGAGAATATCGGCGGCCAGGCAAGGGCAGGCGTCATAAGGGGCACGAACCCGATCGACCTGGGCGACGTCTTCAGCGAGCTTTATTATGTAGAGCTGGTAGGGAAGGCGCTCGCCGAAACCGGCGTGGACGGGGTCGTCTTCTTTTACGATTACGCCTTCGGCGAGCCGGTGGTCCTGGATGTCCTCAAAGGTATGGAGCGCGTATGCCGCGAGGCGGGCAAGCCGGTCGTCCTTTGCATGACGCCGGAGAAGTCCGACTGGGCCCGCCTGAAATTCGGCGCTCCGTTCCCGTGGTTCTCGACGTCCGGCCAGGCCTTTGCCGCGCTTGCGCATTCGCTGGCCCACTACCGGAAAGGCGCAGTCCGGCGGGCAACCTCATTCGCTTCGGCGACTGTCGGGCAAAACGGGCGTCCCGAAGGGGCCGCGCGGACCGAAAGCGTCGCTCGCACCCTCTCGCTGGCAAAAGAGGGCGGCCTGCCCGTTGCGCCCTATGAGCTTGCAGCAGGCCGGAAGGAGGCGCTCTCTGCCGCCCGAAGGATAGGCTACCCGGTCGCGCTAAAGGCGGCCGAGCCTTTTGTCCTCCATAAGACGGAGGCGGGTGCTGTCCGTCTCGATATCGGCAGCGACGAGGAGCTTGAGAGGGTACTCGACAATATGGCCGCCGATCTTTACCTCGTGCAGGCAATGGCGCCATCCGGCATCGATGTGATTATCGGAGCGAAGCAGGACCCTGAATTCGGGCCGGTTATGCTGTTCGGACTGGGCGGCATTTTCGTCGAGGTCATGCGGGACGTGACGAGCCGGGTGCTCCCGATAGGCCCACAAGAGGCGCGGGAGATGATCGGGGAGATAAAGGGCGGCCGCCTGCTTGCAGGTTTCCGCGGGGCGCCCCCCGCCGACATCGAGGCGCTGGTGCGTGCGTTGGTTGCCGTATCGGACCTGGCGGTCAGCCACCCTGAGATCGAAAGTCTCGACGTCAACCCCATCCGTGTGTTCCAGGAAGGCGGCGGCTGCCTTGCCCTGGACGTTAAGGTGGAGGTCCGGGGCGATAATAAATAACCCTGCTGCTTGCAGCAGGGTTATAAAGCAAGCGAATGCGCCGCGTTGAGGGGGGAGGCTCCACGAGCTTTGCTCGCGGAGCGGGCGCTGAGCCCCGGTAACTGCCCGAAGTACTTGATTGCGCGGATGTTTTTGGGCTAAAGTGATGGGCGTTCCTTTTCCGGGGCAAGCCGGAAGGGGCGTGGCGGATCGAAAGCAAGACGTACCGGGTGCTCTCAGATTGAGGAGGCTAAAGTGACAGGCAACAAGTTCCCGGCCGGCGGTAGGCGGTATCTTTGAAAAAACGGATTCAGCTCTACCTTTTGCTCTTCCTTGCCCTCTCCCTGATCTTTACGGGTGTCGGCTTCTATGTTTTCCTCATAACCGAGATACCTTCCGTAAAGGCATTGAAGGACCTGACCAACAAGCCCGTCAGCACGATTTACGGCGTAGGCGGCCAGGTGGTCTACGTAGTGGTGCCGGACAACAAGATATCGGTGTCTTACGCCAATATGCCCAAGTACGTGCGGGAGGCATTCCTGGCGGCCGAGGACGCCGACTTTTTCAGCCACAAAGGCGTGGAGATCAAGAGCATTTTCAGGGCGTTCTTTATGAATATCGTCCACGGGCGGGTCGTCCAGGGGGGCAGCACCATAACGCAGCAGGTAATCAAGGCGCTCATACTGGGGCCCGAGAAGAGCATGATGCGTAAGGTGCGCGAAGCCATCCTCGCCTACAGGCTGGAGATGTACCTGACGAAGCAGGAAATCCTGAACGTCTACCTCAACAACATCTACATGGGGCAGGGGGTCTACGGCGTGGAGGCGGCGTCCCAGGTGTATTTCGGCAAGCACGTCTGGGAGATCGACAGGGCGGAGGCCGCCCTGCTGGCAGGTATTGTGCAGGCGCCCGCCAGGTACACGCCCAGGCGGCATCCGGGGCTCGCCAGGATGAGGCAGCTCTACGTGATCGACCAGATGTGGAAAAAGGGCTTTGTCGACGCGAAGAAAAAAGACGCCATGCTGAAGGAGCGCACGAGGCTTACTCCCGACGACGGCATATTCGCGGACACCTATTTCAAGAGCGCGATCTGCAAGTACGTGGAAGACAAGTACGGCAAAGGTGTTTTTTCGCGGAGGGCGCTTAAGATATACGCCACCGTGGATCCGGCGCTGCAAAGGGCCGCGGAGGACGCCGTAAAGAAGGGACTCGCCCAGTACGATGAGCGGCGCGGCGCATACGCGGTTGCGTACCATCTCGACAAGGGAAGATGGGAAGGCTTTAAGAGTACTGCCGACAGGGACCTTGCCCTCGTGCCCCTGATCTCCGGCGGGGCGTGCAACCTCCTTGTTTCGGAAAGGGTCGCGGGAGGCTACGCCGTTTTTGCCGGGACGCGAAAGGGACTTCTCCGGTTGACGGATTTCACGTTCAAACCGGGGGACGTCGTGCGGGGCATTTACAACGGCGCCGACAAGAAGAAAATGATGCTCTTCACGCCGGTGAGGAACTCCGGCATCGAGGGGGCCCTCGTATGCATGGATACGGCCCTCGGTTATATTTATGCGGTCGTCGGCGGAAGGGACGTGGAAAAAAGCCCGTACAACCGGGCGTTGTCCGCAAAAGTGCAGCCGGGCTCCGCTTTCAAGCCTTTCATCTACCTTGCTGCGCTCCAAAAGGGATACGATGTCGATTCCGTGATCCTCGACGAGCCGAAGACATACGGGGGAGGCTTCGGAAAAACGTGGGTCCCGAAGAACTACGACGGCACCTACAGCGGCTCGATCACCTTGCGCGACGCGATTGCCTATTCCAAGAATGCGGCTACGGTGCGCCTCCTCGAGTCGGTAGGCGTCGGCTCCGTCAAAAAGGTGCTCCACGACGTAGGCATCGAAGAAGATGTCGAGGACGACCTTTCGATAGCCCTCGGCACCTCCAATCTCACGCTCCTCGATCTCGTGAAGGGTTTTTCCGCCTTTGCGAACGGCGGCAAGAGAGTGAAACCCTTCATGATAAAACGGATCGAGGACACCCACGGGACCGTATTGGAAGAGCACGGGACGGAGATCGAGAGGGCGATGAGTGAAGATGTCGCTTACAAGATGAACGTGCTCCTGCGGGGCGTTACGACTTACGGGACCGCAAAAGGCGCGAGCGCTCTCGGCTACCCCGTTGCGGGAAAAACCGGGACGACGAACAGTTTTTACGACGCCCTTTTCGTGGGATATACGCCTCATATCTGCGCAGGCGTGTGGACGGGGTTCGACCAGCGGACCTCCCTCGGACGGGCCGAAAGCGGGGGGAGGGTGGCGCTGCCCATATGGATGAAGTTCATGGCAGCGGCCATGCACAGGTTCCCCCCTGACGATTTCGAGCCGCCGCAGGCCCCGCCGCCCGATTTACCCGACGCCGGCCGGAATCGCGACATTACACCCTACGATTTCAGGGAAGCGACGAAGGTCCCGTCGTCTTGAGGCGGGTTGTATGCAGGAAGCCGTTTTTTTACTTGACTGTAAGCCTGCCTGATTGGTAAACTTAGGCGCTTCGATGCCCCCGGCAAGGTGAGGCAATAGCCAGAGATTAACTTATGGAATATGTTGCCATCCTGATCATGATCGCCCTCGCGGCGTTCATAGCTGTTTTTATCGTCGGCGCATCCTATGTGCTTGGCAACAGGACGCGTGCGAAGGTAAAGCTGTCTCCCTACGAATGCGGTATGGTGAGCGTAGGGCCGGCCCGGCGGCGTATGACGGTCCGGTACTATATCATCGCCATGCTTTTCCTCGTTTTCGACCTGGAGATACTTTTCCTTTATCCCTGGGCGGTAATTACCCGGCGCCTGGGGCTCTTCGGTTTCTGCGAGATGATCGTTTTCGTGGCCATCCTCTTCATCGGGTATATTTACGTTTGGAAGAAAGGCGCCCTCGAATGGGAATAGAGAATAACGTCCTGATCACGACGGTAGATGACGTAGTCAACTGGGCGCGTAAGAACTCGCTGTGGCCGGTGACGTTCGGCCTTGCCTGCTGCGCCCTTGAAATGATTATCGCGACGTCCGCCACGCACGACATGGCGAGGTTCGGGGCGGAGGTCTTCAGGCCGTCGCCGCGACAGGCGGACCTTATGATAGTTGCGGGGACCGTCACGAAGAAGATGGCGCCCGTAGTCCGGAGGATATACGAGCAGATGCCGGAGCCCAAATGGGTAATCGCGTACGGCGCGTGCGCTTCGAGCGGCGGCATATTCAAGACGTACAACGTCGTCCAGGGCGTTGACCAGATAGTGCCGGTCGATGTTTATGTGCCGGGGTGTCCCCCCAGGCCGGAAGGGCTGCTCGCCGGCCTCATCAAGCTCCAGGAAAAAATCGGAAAAGAAAGCATGTTCGAAGAGAATAGAAGGCTCGTGACCGTGCCGGGACGTAAAGCATGAGCAGCACGGGAAGCACCATCCCAAAGCTCCAGGCCGCATTCGGACCCTCCCTGACGCTGGACGAGGCCGGCAGCCAGACGGCTGTGATCGTCGGTAGGGAAAAGCTGCGCGAGGTACTGCTTTTCCTGAAAAATGACGGCTCGCTGCTTTATTCGACGATGACGGACCTCTTCGCCATCGACCGCTTCGGCGCATCCCCCAGGTTCGAGGTTGCGTACCTTCTAAACTCGCTCACGCTCAAAGAGCGCGTGCTTGTAAAGGTGCGCCTGGACGAGGGCGACGCTGTCCCTACGGTGTGCGACCTGTGGCGGGCGGCAGAGTGGCTGGAGCGTGAGGCGTACGATATGTTCGGCATCCGCTTCGAGGGCCACCCTGACCTCCGAAGGATCCTCATGGTCGAAGATTTCGACGGATATCCCCTCCGCAAAGACTTCCCTACAGAGGGTTACGGGTTCGACAAGCCTTTCAAAGTCAACCTGGAAGAAGGCGGGCCGGGAGAGGCCGGGTAACGATGGCGAACGACAAGAAATATATGACCATCAACATGGGGCCGCAGCACCCCGCTACGCACGGCGTCCTGCGGATCCTGCTGGAGCTCGACGGCGAGATCATCGTCAAGGCAACGCCCTTCATCGGGTACCTCCACAGGGGCGTAGAGAAGCTGGCCGAGGCGCGGACGTACCACCAGGCCCTCACCCTTACGGACAGGCTCGACTATACCAACGGCCTTTCGAACAACCTGGCTTACTGCCTGGCCTGCGAAAACCTTTGCGGCATCGAGGTGCCGAAACGGGGCCGCTACCTCCGGGTGATCCTTGCGGAGCTGCAGCGCATCGCCGCCCACCTCATCTGGATAGGCACTCACGCCCTTGATATCGGCGCCATGACGCTGCTTTTTTACGCCTTCCGGGAGCGCGAAACGATCCTCGAGATAATCGAGCGCGTAACGGGCGCCAGATTGACGCCCTCCTTCATAAGGATAGGCGGCCTCGCGCAGGACGTGCCTTCCGAGTTCCCCGGCCTGGTCAGGGCGTTCGTCGAGGATTTCCCGCGAAGGGTGGACGAATACGAGACGCTATTGACGGAAAATATCATCTGGCGCAAAAGGACGAAGAACATCGCCCCGCTGTCGAAGGAGGACGCCTTAAGCTACGGCGTCACGGGTCCGGTGCTCCGTGCCTCAGGCGTCTATTACGACGTTCGCAAGGCATATCCTTATTCGTCGTATGAAGATTTCGATTTCGAGGTGCCGATGGGCGAGACCGGCGACGTGTTCGACCGGTACGACGTTCGCGTGCGCGAGATGCGCCAATCCAACCGCATCATAGGGCAGGCGATCGAGCGGCTGCCGGACGGGCCGGTGAACGCCGACGCGCCGGGCATCGTGCCTCCGGCCAAGGAAGACGTCGAACATGACATGGCTGCCCTCATCCGCCATTTCAAGCTGATGGAGGAGGGGTTCCGGCCGCCCGTAGGCGAGGCATACGGGGCTGTCGAGTCGCCCAAGGGCGAACTGGGCTTTTACCTCGTGAGCGACGGCACGAACAAGCCGGCGAGGTTCCGCATACGGCCCCCATCGTTCATCAACCTCGGGGCGGTGCCGAAGATGATCGAGGGGCAGATGATCGCGGACGTAGTAGCGGCCATAGGGAGCGTCGATATAGTGCTCGGCGAGATAGACAGGTAGGATAAGCGATGGCAGGCGTCCTTTTCAGCGCATGGCAGGGGGAAGTGGTAGACAACAGGGGCAAGCCCGAGGCGGACTACTCCGTCCCGAAGAAGCTCGCCATACCCCCGGAGTTTGCCGAAGGAGAGCCGATAAAGGCCTTCATGGGCTGGGACGGCTTCGCGCTTATGGAAGCGGGCATCGATGTAGTGCAGATGTGCACCCGGTACGTCGAGGCGGTGCAGGCCGAATCGTGCGGCAGGTGCGTGCCCTGCCGGGTCGGCACCCGAGTCATCGTAGACGTCCTGACGTCGATATGCGAAGGGCGGGGCAAACTGGGCGACCTGGAGCGCATCGAGGGCCTTGCAGCCTACATCAAGGAAGGCTCCAAGTGCCAGATAGGGCAGACGGGCCTTGTGCCGCTGCTGACTGCGCTCGAGCATTTCAGAAAGTCATTCAATGAAGCGGTTAAGGCAGGAGCCAAGGGCGCGCCCGCGAACTTCCGGGTGGCCGTGACTGCGCCCTGCATGAGCGCCTGCCCGACGAAGCTGAAGATACCGAAATATATCGAAGAGATCGCTGAAGGCAAGCCGTCCGCCTCGCTTTCGGTAATACGGCAGGACACCTGCCTTGCCGGTACGCTCGGCCGGGTCTGCGTCAGGCCGTGCGAATCGAATTGCAGGCGGGCGAATATCGACGAGGCGATCTCGATAAAATACCTGAAGCGGTTCGCGGCGGATTACGAGCTGGACAAGGAGAAGGAACGCCCGCACCCGTTGGCTGCGCGGCAGGCCGGAAAAGTAGCCGTCCTGGGCGCGGGCCCGGCCGGCCTCTCGGTCGCCTATTATTGCGCCCAGATGGGTTACGGAGTGACCGTATTCGAGCGCCTGGGCGAGCCGGGCGGCATGGCTGCCGTCGGCATACCCGACTACCGCCTCCCCAGGAGCGTCCTCGGCTTCGAGGCCTCCATGCTGGCAGACCTCGGCGTAGAAATAAAATACGGCGCGACTGTCGGCAAGGACATCGGCCTGCGCGAGATCGCGGATACCTACGACGCCCTGTTCATAGGCGTCGGGGCGCACAACAGCTCTCCGATGGGCGTAGAAGGCGAAGACAAGGGCTATGAGGGGTTTATAACGGGCGTCAAGTACCTCCTCGACGTAAACATGGGGAAAGACCCGTATCCGGCAGGCAAGAAAGTGGTCGTGGTCGGCGGCGGCAACGTCGCTATGGACTGCGTTCGCTCCTCGTTCCGCATCGGCAAGCCGGACGTCAATCTGGTGTACAGGAGGACGAAGGCGGAGATGCCGGCGGACCCCGTCGAGATACACGATGCCGAGGAAGAAGGGGTCAAGTTCCATTACCTTTGCAACCCGACGCGGGTCATCGCCAATGAGGGCAAGGTTATAGCAGTCGAGTGCATCAGGATGGAGCTTGGCGAGCCGGACAAGAGCGGCAGGCGGCGGCCTGTGCCGGTACCCGGCTCGGAGTTCGTCATAGAGACGGATATCCTCATCCCGGCCATCGGGCAGGCGGTCGATCTCTCATTCCTCGACGCCGAGTTGGGCGTACAGATGACGAAATGGAACACCGTGCTGGTCGATCAGGAAACGTTCGAGACAAGCCGTCCGGGCGTATTTGCCGCTGGCGACTGCGAGACCGGTCCGGACGTGCTCGTAAGGGCCTGCGGAAACGGCAAGAAAGCCGCATGGAGGATCGACCAGTACCTCAAAGGGCAGTCGCGCGTGCCTTCGGAGAGGGAACGCTTCGAGAACCTCTTCGCCAAGATAAAGGTCTACCAGAAAGACGAGAACCTGGGTATAGCGGGAGGACAGCGCCGCGAAGAACTGCGGATGCTGCCGCCCGATACGAGGAAGTGGACATTCGACGAGGTCGAAGAAGGCTTCCGTGTGGACGAGGCCACAAAAGAGGCCTCCAGGTGCCTGCGCTGCTGGCGCATCGGCATGGTGGCTGTTTAGGACTGCGATAAGCTAATGATACGATTGACTATAGACGGTAAGACGGTAGAGACGGCCGAGGGCAGGACGATTCTCGAGGCGGCCAGGGAGAACGGGATCAACATCCCTACCCTGTGCTACCACGCGAACCTGCTTCCCCTGGGCTCCTGCCGCATCTGCATAGTCGAGGTCGACGGCTACGCCAACCCCATGGCTTCGTGCCAGACCGCAGCGCAGGACGGCATGTCGGTCCGCACCGGCTCCGACAGGCTCTTTGCCATGAGGCAGGACTACCTGAAGCTTATCCTCGCTTACCATCCACTCGAATGTCCCATCTGCGACGCGGGCGGCGAATGCGATCTTCAGGACCTCGTATTCGCGCACGGCATCGAGAAGGCCGACCTCTCCGTCACGCGCCGCAAAAAGATCGAGGGCTATGCTACACCGCTTATAAAGTATTTCGAGAACCGCTGCGTCCTCTGCCTGCGCTGCATCCAGGCGTGCAGGGAGGTTTCGGGCAGGCACGTCCTCGACCTCGTAGAGACGGGCATAGACGCGAAAATGGCGCCTGCTAACGGCCGCAACTGCGTCTCCTGCGGCGAGTGCCTCTTCGTCTGCCCGGTCGGGGCGCTGACGGAGAACCTGAGCCCGATAAAGGCGCGCTTATGGCAGGTCGAGCGCCACTTTACAACGTGCCCGCACTGCGGCTTCGGCTGCACCTTCGAGATGGACGTCAGGGACGGACGACTATGTCACCGACGTGATACAGAACGTGAACAACATGCCGAACCGGGGATCCCTCTGCGTGATGGGCAGGTTCGGCTACGACTTCGTCAACCACGAGGCGCGCGTCGTAAGCGCCAGGGCCGGAGACGCGGAGCTTGGGTCCGACGCACCGGCCGCAGCAGCGGAGCGCCTCCGCAGCCTCGATGCGGAAGGGAAGGGCGTCGGTTTCGTCGTTTCCCCAAGGGCGACGAACGAAGAGATATTTCTTGTCAGGGAGATCGCGGGCCGCTTGAAAAAAAGCGCCCTTGCAAGCTCCGCCTGGTACCACACGGGCAGGGTCTGGGAGGCATACGGGAAGAGGGGCCTTTCATATCCTTACTCGTACGACCGCCTGATGGACGCGGACCTGATAATTATTGCGGGCGCGGACCTGCTCTCCAACAACCATGTCCTCGGCGACAGGGTGAGAGACGCCTACAAGCTGAAAGGCAGCAGGATCATAGTAATCGACCCCGCACCTGCGGCTTTATCGAACCTCGCGGACTGCCACCTTAAGGTCTTCCCCGGCAAAGATGCGGCCCTCTTCGGTGCCCTCGAAGGCTTTCTGGCCCGGCAGTTGCCGGACGGCCGCGGCCCGGAGTCCAATGTCCAGGACGTGGAGCGCGCACTTGGAGAGGCCGGCGTCGATGGCCGTGAATTCGCGCGCGCCTGCGCGCTCATCGGCAAGGCTGCCAATGTGGCGGTGATCTTCGGCTCGGGAATAAGTGCGTCGGAAGCGAGCCTTGATGCCCTGCTCGACGTAGCTGCGCGACTCGGGACGGACAAAAAAGGCCTGCTCATGCCTGTCGCAAGGGCTGCCAACGCGGTGGGCGCGGCCTCCATACTTGATGGCGCTGCATCACCCCACGAGCTTATCGCCGATGCATCCATAAAGGCGCTCTTCCTTTATGAAGAAAACCCGCTCAGATATACCGGGACGACAACCGCTTCCGCGATAGCCGCAAAAGAGTTTGTCCTCGTCTGCGACGCCCTTCCGACGACCGTTATTGAGCATGCCCACATGGTAGTGCCTACCGGCGTGTTCACGGAGAAGGAAGGCACTTTCTTCGCGGGGGACGGCGCGATAAGGCGGCTTTCCCGCGTCACGCACTGCGAGTCGGAAGCAGCGTACCCCGGCTTTACGTTCCTGTCGCAGGTGCTCGTCCGGCTTGGCGGTCCTTCCTTCCGCTCGCCCCATGACGTAACTGCATACATGAAGGAAAAGGGGCTCATCGCGGCAAACGGCGGCAGGGAAGCGGTGACAGGGCCTGAGCGCCGGGCAGAGGCGGGCCGGACGACAAACGGCGCAACGCCCGCTTCAGGCAACGGCAGCTACGTCCTCATCATGAGGGACATCTTCAGCAACCACCACCTTGCAGACACGGAGATCTATTCGAAGGGGGTTGCTGCAGTTTACAGGCACCCCGGCTATCCCGTCTCGGAGGACAAGCTTTGCATGTCGCCGGCGGACGCGCAGGCTAATGGTCTGGCCGAAGGCGACGTAGTGCAGGTTTCGTCGAAAAGCGGGACGGTCAGCAAGCCCCTCTCCGTCAAGGAGGGCCTCAAGCCCGGCGTGCTCGAATATATCGTATTCAGGGACCGCAAAGAGGCGTCAGGTCTGATCGACACCCCGGCGAAATGGGTCGAGGTAAAGGTGCAGAAAGGGTGAGATGATGGATATACTCTTTTTTCTCATAGAGGCCGTCGTCAAGAACCTTTTGGTGATCGCGGTGCTCATGGGCTTCGTCGCCTACCTGACCCTTGCGGAAAGAAAGGTGCTCGGCCGCCTCCAGGTCAGGTTCGGCCCCAACAGGGTAGGGCCTTTCGGTTTGTTGCAGCCTATTGCGGACGGCATCAAGTCCTTTACGAAGGAAGACATCATTCCGGCCAACGCGGACAAGCCGCTCTTTGTCATGGCCCCGATGATAGCCCTTTTTTCGGCCCTTTGCATGTTTGCGGTGATCCCGTTCGGCGGCACGGTCCACTTGCTGGGACGCGCCTTCAAGATGGTGATCGCCGATGTCGATATCGGCCTGCTCTATATCTTCGCCTTCGCTACTCTCGGTGAGTACGGCATAGTGCTGGGCGGCTGGTCATCAGGCAATAAGTACGGCGTGCTCGGCTCTCTTCGGGCCGCTGCGCAGATGATAAGCTACGAGGTCGCCCTCGGCCTTATCGTCATCGGGACCGTGATACTCGCCGGGTCGCTGCGCCTGACCGATATAGTCCAGGCGCAATCGAACATGTGGTTCATAGTCTATCAGCCGTTCGCCTTCATCCTTTACATGATAGCCGGCCTTGCGGAGATCAACCGGACGCCGTTCGACATGCCGGAGGCCGAAAGCGAGCTTGCCTGCGGCTTCAATATCGAGTACAGCAGCATGAAGTTCGCACTCTTCTTCATGGCCGAATATGCCCACATGGCGGCAGTGGCCGGCATCGCGACTACGCTGTTTCTGGGCGGCTGGCTGGGGCCCTTCTCGTCGTCTTATCCCGGCCTGGGTCCGCTATGGTTCTTCATTAAAGTATGCGTGCTCGTCTTCTTCTTCATCTGGGAGAGGGGCACGTACCCGAGGCTCAGGTACGACCAGATCATGCAGTTCGGCTGGAAGGTGCTCTTCCCGATAGCCCTAGCAAACGTGGTCGTTACCGCCCTCGTGGTCGCGTTGAGGGGAGCATGATAATAAGACCCCTTCTCAAAGGTCTCAGGCTGACGCTCTCCCGGTTTTTCTCCCGGCCGATCACGATCCAGTACCCTGAGCAGAAGCACGTACCGGCCCGCAGGTGGAGAGGCATCCATTATTTCCGGAAGGACGAGAAAGGCGATACGACCTGCGTTGCCTGCGGCCTTTGCGTTGCCGTCTGTCCCTCGCAGTGCATATCGCTTGAGATAGGCGAGCGCGAGGACGGGCAGCGCTACCCGAGGCACTACCAGATCGACGAGCTTCGCTGCATCTTCTGCGGGTACTGCCAGGAGGCGTGCCCCGTCAACGCGATAAAGTGCGGGCTTGGCTTCGAGTACGTCAAGTACGCGAGGTCCGACTTTATCCTCGACACAAGTAAGCTGCTCGACATGTACGAGGACAAACGATGAGCGACATGGCTTTCATCGGGCCCGCATTCCAATGGGTCATTTTCATCTTCGCGGCTGCGCTCGCTTTAGTCGGCGCGATCATGATGGTGACGCGCCGCAATCCGATCCACGGCGCGCTGTGGCTGATCGTGGCCTTTTTCTCGATCGCGGCGATCTACATTACGCTCAACGCCCAGTTCATAGCTGTCGCGCAGGTGATCGTTTACGCGGGCGCGATCATGATGCTGATTGTCTTCGTTATCATGCTGATACACCTGGAAACGGGCTTCGCTTACAAAACAAAGCTTTCAGGGCCGAAGACCCTGGGCGCTGTCATTACCGTGATCCTTTTCGTCGAGATCGCGGCTGCCGTCCTTACGCTGCGGTCGAAGGCGCCCCAGGCGGCCGCGACAAGCCCGGTCGGCACGGTGGCCGACATCGGCACGGCCCTTTATGGCAAGTACCTCTTCCCCTTCGAGATAGCCTCCGTCCTGCTTCTGGTCGGTATTATCGGGGCGGTAATTCTGGCGCGCCGTGGGGGCGAAAAGGGTTGACGATAAATCCCCGGCGGGATTGAAACAACGCTTGTTAGCCGGGGTGATGGAGAGTCAGGAGAGCATATGCTGCACGGAGTGCCTGTGAGCTTCTATTTCGCGCTGAGCGGCGCGCTTTTCACGATCGGCGCCATCGGGGTGATTACGCGCCGGAACGCGATAATCGTCTTTATGTGCATCGAGCTGATGCTGAACGGCGTCAACCTCACGTTCATCACGGCAGGTAATATGCTCAATACCGTGGACGGGATGGTCTTCGTTTTCTTTATAATGACGGTTGCGGCTGCGGAAGCCGCGATAGGCCTTGCCATATTCGTGCTCCTTTTCAGGCTTCGCGGGAGCGTGAACGTGGACGAGATACACCTGCTCAAAGGTTAGGCGATGGCTGATTACATCTGGCTCATACCTGTAATGCCCGGCATTGGATTCCTTATCAATGGGTTCCTGGGCCGGAAGCTGCCCAAGGGAGTCGTCTCGTTCGTCGCCTGCCTGGCGCTCTTTATCTCCTTCGTCGTCTCGGTGCTGATCTTCCTGGAATTTCTGAAGCTGGCCCCTGACGCGAGGCTCTTCAACAAAAATATTTACGACTGGATCGTCTCAGGCGATTTCACCGCCAGGGTCGGTTTCAGGATCGATTCGCTCTCGATTATTATGTGCCTGGTGGTGACGGGCGTGGGCTTTCTCATCCACGTCTACTCTGCGGGCTATATGCACGACGACGAAGGCTATGCCCGGTACTTCACGTACCTGAACCTCTTCGTCTTCATGATGCTCATACTGGTGACGGCGAACAACATGCTCCTCATGTTCGTCGGCTGGGAAGGCGTCGGTTTGTGCTCCTATCTCCTGATCGGCTTCTGGTACAAGAAAGACAGCGCGGCGAACGCAGGAAAGAAGGCGTTCATCGTCAACAGGATAGGCGACTTCGGCTTCCTCCTCGGCGTCTTCTTCCTGCTGACTACTCTCGGTGCGCACGGCGTCTGGACGCTCGACTTCGGCGAGCTTCAGAAAAACGCCCACCTTATTACGGGCTGCGCAGCGACGCTCATTACGCTTCTCTTCTTCGTGGGGGCAACGGGCAAGTCCGCTCAGATACCTCTCTACGTCTGGCTGCCCGATGCAATGGAAGGCCCTACGCCCGTCAGCTCGCTCATCCATGCGGCGACGATGGTTACGGCCGGCGTCTACATGATCGCCAGGCTTAACTTCCTTTACGTCATGGCGCCGACGACGATGTTCATCGTCACGCTCGTAGGGGTGCTGACCGCCCTCTTCGCTGCGACAATCGGCTGCGCCCAGTACGATATCAAGCGGGTGCTCGCTTACTCGACCGTGAGCCAGTTGGGCTATATGTTCGTGGGCGTCGGCTCGGGTGCATTTGCGGCGGGCATCTTCCACCTGATGACGCATGCGTTTTTCAAGGGCCTCCTCTTCCTGGCGGCGGGCAGCGTCATGCACGCCATGAGCGGCGAGCTCGACATGCGCAAGATGGGCGGGCTGAAGAAACGCATCCCCGTAACTTACTGGACGTTCCTCGCGGGCTGCATCGCCATCGCAGGCGTGCCCGGTTTTTCAGGGTTCTTCAGCAAGGACGAGATTATGTGGAAGGTCTTCGCCAACTACGGCGGCAGCATTACTTTCTGGATAATCGGCGCCATCACCGCGGGCCTGACCGCCTTCTATATGTTCAGGATGTTCTTCAACACGTTCCACGGCGAGTGCCGGGCGCCCGAAGACGTGAAGCATCATATCCACGAGTCGCCTAAGGTGATGACCATACCGCTTATGGTGCTCGCGGTCCTTTCGGTTGTGGGCGGCTGGGTCGGCATACCGCGTATACTCGGCGGCTCGAACTATTTCGAGCGGTGGCTGGAGCCTGTCTTCGGCCCGGCGAAAGAGGCGGCGGCGCCTGCCCTCAATCTCGTCACGCCGGCATTCGCCGAAGGCGCGGGCCACGCGCAGGCATCTTCGCCGGAAGGCATGCTGATGGCGGCAGCCGTGATTATCGCCTTCGCAGGCATCTTCATCGCTTACTATCTTTACATACGCCGTCCCGATTTGCCGGGGAAATTAGTGGCAGCCATGCCGGGCGTGTTCAGGACGGTCAATAACAAATACTACGTCGACGAGCTGTACCAGGCGACTGTCGTGCGCGGGCTTTTCGGGCTCGGCCGCTTTTGCAAAAGGGTGGTCGATGAGACGCTCATCGACGGCACGATTAACGGCGTTGCATGGCTGATCCGCGCCATCGGCGGCCTGATCCGGCTTTTCCAGTCGGGATACGTGCAGGGCTACGCGTTTGCCCTGCTGCTCGGCGCAATCCTGGTGCTCGGCTATCTCATTATAAGGGTGATCCTGTAGGGTGATATGAGCCAGCTTTCCTTTCCCATACTAAGCACGCTGATCTATGTGCCGCTCCTCGGCGCCATAGTGCTCCTTTTCGTGGGCAGGAAGCACGAGCTTTTCATCAAGGGCTTCACCCTCGCCTTTTCGATTGTCGAGTTCGCCATCTCGCTGCCCCTTTTCTTCGTCTTCGACGAGCAGGCCCACGGCATGCAGTTCGTGGAGAAGGCCGCATGGTTCCCGGAATGGGGCATCAGCTACTTCCTCGGCATTGACGGCATCAGTCTGCTGCTCGTGCTCCTTACGACTTTCCTTACGATCCTCTGCGTCCTCATCTCCTGGAAGTCGATACAGACCCGGGTGAAAGAATACTACATCACCTTCCTCTTCCTGGAAACGGCCATGATAGGGACGCTTTGCGCCCTCGACCTGGTCCTCTTCTACATCTTCTGGGAGCTGATGCTCATCCCGATGTACCTGCTCATCGGCATCTGGGGCGGACCGAGGAGGATTTACGCAGCCATCAAGTTCTTCCTTTTTACGATGGTCGGCAGCGTCCTCATGCTGCTCGCGATCTTCGTGCTCTATTTCCATAATGCGGCCCAGACGGGCGTCCCGAGTTTCAATGTTTTCGACCTGTACAAAACGACCGTGCCCATCGGCTTGCAGTACTGGCTCTTCGCCGCGTTTGCCCTTTCGTTCGCGATCAAGGTCCCCATGTTCCCCGTCCATACATGGCTGCCTGACGCGCATACCGAGGCGCCGACTGCGGGCAGCGTAATCCTCGCCGGCGTTCTCCTTAAGATGGGGACGTACGGGTTCCTGAGGTTCGCCATTCCGCTCTTCCCCAAGGCGGCCTTCGACGCCATACCTCTGATGAGCACGCTCGCTGTGATAGGCATCATATATGGGGCAATCGTAAGCATGATGCAGCCCGACATGAAGCGCCTCATCGCGTTTTCGAGCGTGAGCCACCTGGGCTACGTTATGCTCGGCATGTTCGCATTCAACATGCAGGGCATGCAGGGGAGCATTTACCAGATGCTCAACCACGGCATCAGCACGGGGGGCCTCTTCCTTTTAGTCGGCATGGTATACGAGAGGCGCCATACGAGGATGATATCCGATTTCGGCGGGCTGTCCGCCTCGATGCCCATCTTTGCGGTCTTTTTCATGATCGTCACGCTTTCGTCCATAGCTTTGCCTGGGACGAACGGTTTTATCGGTGAATTCCTGATACTGCTCGGCGCGTTCAAGTCAGTCAAGCTTTACGGTATCCTCGGCGCTATAGGCGTGATACTGGGCGCCGTCTACATGCTCTGGATGTTCCAGCGGGTCATGTTCGGCGAGATAAAGCACGAGGAGAACAGGAAGGTGAAGGACCTAGGTGCGAGGGAAGTGCTCACCCTCTGCTGCGTTGTCTTCTTCATCATCCTCATGGGCGTCTACCCGAAGATGTTCTTAAAGAAGATGGACACGTCCGTGCAGGGCTTCCTGGCTTTTGTGAAGGAGAGGAACGCGTACTATTCGACGATGACGGTCAAACAGCCGGCCGTGGCGGTCAAGCTGCCCGGCGCAGGCAGCCGATAGAGGTTATGGGATGAACATAATGCCGTCCCCTTCCGATTTTGAATGGATCCTGCCGGAGATAACGGTAGCCGTCTTCGGGCTCCTCGTTCTCCTTGCGGACGCAGCGCGCACCGAGAGCCGCGGCAGGATGGGCGGTCTGCTCACCCTTGTCGGGTCTGCCCTCGCCTTCTATTTCACGATGCACCTCTGGTCCGTGCGGACGGATATTTTCAGCGGCCTATACGTCATCGACGGGTTCGGCACCTTCTTTAAGGCCATATTTCTCCTGATACTCTTCCTAGTAGCGCTGATCTCCCTGGGGTATACGAAGCGGGAGGAGATGCCCGCGGGCGAGTATTATGCACTTTTGCTTTTCGCCGCGCTGGGCATGATGGTGATGGTCTCGTCGAACAGCTTTATCACGATATTCATCGGCCTCGAGCTGATGTCGCTTTCGATTTACATTCTTTGCGGGCTCCTGAAAGGGCAGGCGGCCGCCCTGGAGGCCTCTTTCAAGTACTTCCTCCTCGGCTCCTTCGCAACCGCCTTCTTCCTTTACGGGGTAGCCCTCATCTTCGCCTCGACTGGCGCAATCGACATCCGCATGGTGCGCACGGTCGCGACTGCCAGGAACCTCGCGGCAGACCCGGTCTTCCTCGCGGGTATCGCGTTGCTGCTGGTCGGCTTCGGCTTCAAGACGGCCTCCGTGCCCTTCCATATGTGGACGCCCGACGTCTACGAAGGCGCCCCGACCTCCGTCACCGTATTCATGGCGACGGGCGTTAAGGCCGCCGCCTTCGGCGCCTTTCTGAGGGTCTTTTATACAGCTTTCTACCCGTTTATAGCGGACTGGTCGAGCGTGCTCTGGCTCATCGCTGTGCTCACCATGTGCGTGGGCAACATCACCGCCCTCGTCCAGAACAACATTAAGCGGCTCCTCGCCTATTCGAGCATCGCGCACGCGGGATATATCCTGATCGCCTTCGTAACCGGCGACAGGGTCCTTTCGTCGAGCGTGCTCTATTACCTGCTGGCCTACACCTTTATGAACCTCGGCGCCTTCACGGTGGTGATCGTCCTCGGCAGGAAGGGAGAGGAGCACGAAGACATCGACAGCTACGCGGGCCTTGCGAGCCGCCACCCTTTCGTCGCGCTCTGCATGACCATCTTTCTCCTGTCCCTGACGGGCATACCGCCGCTGGCGGGGTTTGCGGGCAAGTTCTACATTTTCAGCGACGCCATGAAAGCACGCTTCTACTGGCTGGGCGTCATCGGCATGCTTAACAGCGCGGTCGCCGCCTATTATTACCTGCGCGTCCTGATGTACATGTATTTCAAGGAGCCGGTGAAGGAGCTGGGCAAAATAGATATTTCCCCGGCCTACGTCGTCGTGATGCTGGTGAGCATAGGCGCGCTTCTTTACCTCGGCATCTTCCCGAGGGACTTTGTCCTCCTCGCCCAGAAGTCCGTCTCGATTTTCGGTCAGTAACTCACCCGGCGCAAGTTCGGATCACGCGAAAGGCCGCCTGCAACTATACGTACACCCGCCCCATGTTGTGGAAAAAACCTTTACATGTGTCTGCCTTCCTTTACAGCCTGCCGCGGCTGAAAGTGCCGGATAGCCGGTAATACCAACAGGCGCCGGGCTGGCACGTCCCTTGCTTGGGAAAACCGGTATATGACTGTCAGAAGGGGGTCGAAAGCAAATGAGGCAATCGATTGCCGGTCCCCACGTCGCTTTTTGCGTCTGTCTTTGTGCCCTGCTCCTCCTGCCCGCCATGGATCTCGGGCAGGCGTCTCCGCAATCCGGGGTCGTTACTGCCGGCTCAGGGACGCAAGGCAGGGTAAAGCGGATAGGGCCGGCCGAGATGGATGCCGTATACGCGGCCGGATGGGTAGGACCGTCAATGTTTTATCGGGAGAGCGCCGGGCGCATCATCCTGTGGGACGAAGGGCCGGCCGCTGCCTTGCGCACTATCTTTCCGAAAGCCGGCCGGCCGCCAATACCGGCTCTCGGCAATTGAGGAGACAGAAGCGATGAAGGGGGGGCGGCCCTAAAAAGCTCGCCTTGCCTTACTGATGAGGAAAAAGGAGGCCGGGTGAAGCTGTTCATTATTGCGTTTCTTCTCTTCCTGCCTGCCGCTCTTTGTGCGGCAGAGAGTGAGCCCCTTTGCGAAATGAGCATTCCCATAGGCAGCGGGCCGTTCGGCTCGATGACGATCAAGCCGAAGGTCAAACCCGCCTCTGCTTTCAAGGACCGGAACATAGTCAAGCAGACCTACGATTATAGCTGCGGGGCGGCCTCGACTGCGACTATATTCAAGTACTACCTGGGCGATCCTATTACGGAAGAAAAGGTGATCGACGCAATGTTCAAGGCGGGCAACGTGGACAAGATCGTCGAGCGCAAAGGGTTCTCCCTTCTCGATATAAAGAAGTTTGCCGAATACATGGGGTACCGCGCTATCGGGTACAAGACGGATATGGATGGGCTGGTTGCGCTGAACAAGCCGTCGATAGTGGCCATACTGCTGCGCGAGTACAAGCATTTCGTCATATTCAAGGGCATAGATAAAGGCAGGGTCTTTCTGGCCGACCCTGCGCTGGGCAACACGACCGTGTCGGCGAGAGAGTTCGAGAGGATGTGGTATGGGAACATCGCCCTGGTAATAGAGCCGAAGGAAGGCAGCGGACGGGACAGCCTGAAAATACAGCCGGACGAGCGAATTATAGTCAGCTCGGCGGACCTGAGACGGGCGATACTATATAACGCGCTTCTGTTTTCCCGCGGACCAGGCGAGTTCTAGTACTGTGCGTCCGGGCTCTTTTCGCGTTCGACCCACGCACTCGGCTGTGCGTGGGTGCCCCGGCCTGTCCCTCAAAGCCGCGCGTCCTCACGTACAAAAGAGTACGCTCCGGGCGGCGGCTTTTCGGTCACGGCGGCTATCATCGAAAATAGCTCCGGCCCCTAGAAGACAAAAAAACCGAAATGCCGAGGGAAGGGCATCAGCCCTTTAGGAACAGTCTGTGATATTCGGGTTCGTTGAGATATTTCTTGAGTAGTTTGGCTACCATTTCGAATACATCGGTCAGGTCGTCGTCGGTCATGCGCTTCAGGAGCGTCTGCATGAGTTGGTCGTCCGAGAATTTCTGAAGGTAGACCTGCACCGTATTCTCGTTGGATTGCCTGTCCATGCCGTATCCTATGAAGCCGTCAAAGGTTTCTACGAAATCGTGGGTGTGTTTTGCCATGGCCTTTACTCCCTCCCTCCATTGTTCTCAGG
>CAWEPK010000017.1:0-234483 GCA_963810935.1 uncultured delta proteobacterium
ACGCTCTTGAAATGTTGATCCCTGAGAAGCAACTCCCAAGTATCGCCTCGGTCCTCAACTATCAATTGTATTTAATTGCATACAATGCTATACTCTTGCATGTATAAAAGAACCTCTCCTCAAGGAAAACTATTCGGCGTAGAAACCCAATTGACGTCCTCCTTGCGCAGCCGCCTCGAGTCCTCATGGGCTCATCTGTTCCGACTGGAAGTTCTTCCACTATTGCTGAAGAACGAAGACCAGTATGCGATGCTCTACGGGACAACGGGCCGCCCCAATTTCAGCGTCGCCCGTCTTTTGGGCCTGTGTCTCCTCCAGGAGTGGAACGACCTGAGCGACCAGGAAGCCCTCGACGCCTTCAGCTTCGACATCCGATGGCGGTATGCTTTGGACGTAAGCGAAGAAGAAGATTATCTGTCCCGTCGGTCTTTAGTCGAGTTCCGCAGACGATTGGCTTCTAAGGACCCCGAGATGAAGTTGATCCGCAACATCTTCGACAGCGTCAGGGATGCGGCAATAAAGAAGCTCGGCCTCTCTTCCGCCAACCAGCGGCTTGATTCCACTCATATCATCTCAAACATACGAATGCGCGGCAGACTGGCCCTGTTCTCAAATACCCTCGATTTCTTTCTCAAAAGCCTGAATGAGGAGCAGTTTTCACGGGTCCCCCAATCACTGCAGGACTGGCATACGGCAGAACCAGAAGGCTGGTTCGGACTCGGCCTGGCCGAGCAGAAGGTCAAAGCGCAGGAACTGGCGCACTGCGTTTATGATCTTATTGTCCTGTTCAAGAAAGACGAGGAGCTTACAGCGCTTGAGCCTTATCAACTGCTGAAGCGCCTTTTTTCCGAACAATGCGAGATCTCTTCAGACGAGCAGGTCCACGTCAAAAAGAAGAGCGAAGGGCCTACGCTCCAATCTCCCTACGACCCGGATGCCTCGTACGGACATAAAGGAGGCGGTTACAGCCTCCATATTTCCGAGACGTGCAACAACTCCAAGATGGAGATGATCACCGACTATGAAGTGCACGGCGCCGCTCGCTCCGACAAGGGCAAAGCCGTCTCCGTCGTTGAACGCTTAGAGGCAGCCGGGCGTAAGCCGGAAGTCCTCTTCGCCGACGGCGGCTATCCTTCCGGTCCTTCTGCGTTAAAGGTCATAGAGCAGGGCATAGAATTCATGGCGCCCGTCAACCGCGTCAGACTAGCCGACGACGTTGTGGGAAGAGACCTTTTTGCCTTCGACTCAAAAGGCTTTGCGACCAAATGTCCCATGGGCCATAAGCCCATAGCTCATCGCATCATGAGCGGCAACAACACGACTCGCCGTTCGCTCCATGCAGTCTTCGACGGAAAGACCTGCCGATCCTGCGCCATGCTCGACCGCTGTCCGGTACGGGCTCCGAACCACCGCGACAAGGGCTGCCAAGCCCGCGACACGGTCGGAAACTTTCGATTGGAGATCACGCCCGAGCTTCGCCTCAGAGACCGCATGTATTCGATCCAGCAGACGACTGAATGGAAGGACCGCTACAAAATCAGAGCAGGGATCGAAGCGACGAACTCCGAATTGAAGCGAGCCCATGGGATCGGGAAGCTTCGGGTGCGCCGATGGACAAAGGTCTGCTTTGCCGTCGCCTGCAAGCTGACGGCCTGCAACATCAAGAGGTGGGCCAGGGCCTATCGGGCCCTGAGAAGGCTGTTGCGGGACTTTATGTTGCCTATTTCCATCCGCTTGCGGCCGTTTGCTCCGCCAGAGGGTCCCTTTTTCGAAGGAATGACCTTTTGCGCCCGCTTGCAGCCTTGAAGGCTGAGATCGTTCAAAAAAGGCCGTTGCTTCTCAGGAATCACATTTCAAGAACGTCCCCATGTTCCCATGTTGCCCCCGAGCGTCCCCATGTTGCCCCATGTTGCCCTCCAAGTATTAACCGTATTTGAGCGCGGTGCTCTGCCCGACCTCGATAATATAACCGTCAGGATCGCGGATGTAGCAGCGCGTCTCGCCGTACTTGGGGATCGGTTCCGTGATGAATTCGGCTCCTCGACTTTTCCATAATTCGTAGCACGCTTGAATATCCGCAACCCGGAGATTCAGAAAGCTGCTCATGTGGCCCGGGTCGGGTACGCTGAGCGTTACCGTCGGCTTGTCCGGCGTCGGCCCGCCCCCGACGTTTAAAATCATCCATATATTCGCGAGCTGAAGGTACCCAGGCGCGTTGCCGTCGCCCAGGCTCAGAATGCGAGCACCGAAGACCGTCTCATAATAGCGAGCCGATCGCTCGATGTCCTTCACGGTGAGAAAATGCGCGATGCTGATCCCCTCCCGCGGGGGCATTTCATAGCTCTTCTGTTCGATTTGTACGGCGTCCATTGACGACTCCGATTTCGATACAGTCATGAGCCTCAGAAGCGCTTGAGCCGCGGACGTCGATGACGCGGGGTTCTGGCCGGTGATGAGACGGCCGTCAGTGATGACAAACGGCTGCCAGTCCGCCTTCTTCTCAAATATGGCGCCGAGCCGCAGCAGTTCATCTTCGACCAGGAACGGCACAACTTTCGTAAGCTGCATCTCCACTTCCTCGCCATTCGTGAAACCAGTGACGTGTTTTCCCTTCACCAGCGGAGCGCCCTGGTAAGTGACGTGGCGGAGCACCCCGGGAGAATGGCACACCAATGCGATCGGCTTGCCTGAATTGTAAAAGGCCTCCAGAAGAGCGATCGACGTTGGGCTTTCCGCGAGATCCCACATCGGGCCGTGGCCGCCAGGATAGAAAACGGTGTCGAACTCCTCCGCCTTCACGTCCGCAAGTTTGACCGTGTTGGCGAGAGCCTTTTGCGCCGCCGCATCCTTCTTGAAGCGTGCCATGGCCTCGGTCTGATTTTCCGGCAGATCGCTCTTTGGATCGAGCGGTGGCTGCCCGCCTTTCGGTGAGGCGAGTGTTAACTCGACCCCGGCGTCTCTGAAAACAAAGTAGGGGGCCGCAAATTCCTCCAGCCAAAAACCCGTTGGGCGGCCGGTGTTGCCAAGTTGGTCGTGCGACGTTAGTACCATCGCAAGCTTCATTGTTTTACCCTCCTTTCTTATCAGTTTTTCCTCTTCCCATACTTAAGGCAGCCGGGATATTGGCCGTGCCCACCGTATCCCCGTTCACCGCTTCTGGTACGGGTGAAAAATTAATCTTTTGCCTGTACTATCGTATGACACTTGTACCCGCAGTTGTTGCCGCTCCCATCGGGCGTGAACGTGTCGGACGCGGCGTTATAGTTAGACAGGGCGTATCCTTACCTTTTATCTCCCCCCGCCTTGTGCGGCGGGCCTATGTAGGGAAACCCGGCGAGAAGCTTCAATGGGGCTAACATAACCATCTTTCCCGTGAATTCAAGATTGGCGGGAATTAGGAATCTGTCACGAAATACTTCATTCCCACGGAGTCGCTGCCCTCTTTGACGGGCGCGCACTGCGCCCCTTAAAGGGCCGTCCGCATTGACTAATTGCCTGATATCCATTATGATATGACATATGTTCGAAAAACTACAGGAACGCCTCGACGCCGTATTCAAGAAGGTCAAGGGGTACGGAAAACTTAGTGAGGCCAACGTAAAAGAGTCCCTTCGGGAGGTGCGCGTAGCCCTTCTGGAAGCCGACGTCAATTACAAGGTCGCCAGGGACTTCCTCGACAAAGTGAAAGAAAAGGCCATGGGGGAGGATGTGATGAGCAGCATCACCCCCGGCCAGAAATTCATCAAGATTGTATACGACGAGATGTGCAGCCTCCTCGGCGAGACGAACAAGCCGCTCGATGTTGCCGGGTCGCCGCCCGTCCCCGTGATGCTCCTCGGGCTTCAGGGGTCCGGCAAGACGACCACCGCCGGGAAGCTGGCGATCTACCTGCGGAAAAAAGGGCGTAAGCCCCTTCTCGTCCCTACCGACGTTTACAGGCCGGCAGCCATCGAGCAGCTTACCAAGATCGGCAGCCAGATAGGCGTGGAGGCCTTTGCCCCCGCCTCCGGCACGGACCCCGTCCAGATCTGCCGGGACGCTAAGGCGTACGCGATGAAGCACGGCTTCGACACGCTCATCGTCGATACAGCCGGCAGGCTCCATATCGACGAGGCGATGGTGCAGGAGCTCGTTAAGCAAAAGGCCTTCCTCTCGCCGAGGGAGACGCTCCTGGTCGTAGACGCCATGACCGGTCAGGACGCGGTCAATATAGCCAAGGCGTTCGACGAGAAGGTAGCCATCGACGGCGTCGTGCTCACCAAGCTCGACGGCGACGCGAGGGGCGGCGCAGCCCTGTCCGTCCGGGCGGTTACCGGAAAATACATAAAGTTCATCGGCGTAGGGGAAAAGCTCGACGCCCTGGAGCCCTTCCACCCGGACAGGATGGCATCCCGTATCCTCGGCATGGGCGACGTCGTCTCATTGGTCGAGAAGGCCCAGGAGGTCTTCGACGAGAAGAAGGCGAAGGAGTTCGAGCGCAAGCTGCGCAAGGACGAGTTCTCCCTGGAAGACTTCAAAGAGCAGCTCAAGCAGATGAAGAAGATAGGCAGCATGGAGTCGATCCTCGGCATGATCCCGGGCTTGGGCAGCAAGCTCAAAGGGGCCATTGATTTTTCGGAGGCCGAGAAGGAGATGAAGCGCACGGAGGCGATCATAAATTCCATGACGCCCAAGGAGCGCCTCTACCCTCACCTGCTCGACGGCTCGCGCAGGGTGCGGATAGCCAAAGGCAGCGGGATGCGCGTGCAGGACGTGAACGACCTTTTGAAGCGCTACCTCGAAGCCAAAAAAATGATAAAGAGATTCACGAAGGGAGGCATGAAGGGCCTCCCGAAACAACTATTCAGATAGGAGGCAGGATTGGCGGTAAAATTCAGACTCACTCGGCATGGAGCTAAAAAGAAACCGTATTACAGGATCGTAGTGGCGGACGAACGGTATCCGAGGGACGGAAAGTTCCTGGAGATGGTGGGTACTTATAACTGCCTGGTGGACCCTTTCGAGGTCAAGCTCAATAAAGAAAGGATAGCCGCCTGGTATGAGAAAGGGGTGAGGCCTACAAAGACGGTCGAGGCGCTCTTTAAACGGGAGGGGGTCCTGAAGACTGACATAACAGCCTAATTCTTCCGGAGGTGGAGCCGTGTTAAAACAACTCATCGAGTACATCGCCAAGGCTCTTGTCGACGACCCTGACCACGTGAAAGTTTCGGAGATCGAAGGTGAGAAGACGTCCGTTATTGAGCTGAGCGTCGCCAAGGATGACCTGGGCAAGGTCATCGGCAAGCAGGGGCGGACGGCCAGGGCAATGAGGACGATCTTAAGCGCAGCGTCCACGAAGATAAAAAAGCGGGCCGTTCTGGAAATCATCGAATGAAGCTCGTTCCGGTGGGGCAGCTTACGGCTGCCCACGGGTTAAAAGGAGAGTTAAGACTCAGGTACTATAACGAAGGCGGCGACGCTCCCTTACGGTATCCCTCGTTTTTCGTCGAAGACAACGGCAAGGAGATAGAGCTTAAGCCCGCTGAAGTACGTACCCACCAAAAGCAGTTCCTCATAAAATTCAAAGGGCTGGAAGGCGCGGACGCAATCCGCTTCCTCATAGGGAAAGAGGTCTTCGTGAGGGAAGAGGACCTTCCGCCCCCGGAAGAAGGCGAATACTACGATTACCGGCTCATCGGCCTCCAGGCGGTCACGGTAGACGGCCGCAGGCTCGGGGAAGTAAAGGAAGTCATGCACACGAGGGCGAACGATATACTTGTGGTAGGGGACGCGCCCGACGAGCACCTTGTCCCCATGACAGCAGACTACATCATTAAAATCGACATCGAAGCCGGCCTCGCGCAAGTAAGAATAGAAGGCTTGGTTGAATGACCCTGGCGGCATTTCATAAAGCAAGCGAATGCGCCGCGCCGAGGGGGGTGGCTCCATGCTGCTTTGCCGCTGGAGGGGGCGCTGAGCCCCAATAATGATCTTTACCGTCCTTACCCTGTTCCCCGCCATGCTCGAATCCTTCCTGGACGAAAGCCTCATCAAGAAGGCGCGGGATAAGGGCCTTCTCCAGTTTAACGTAATGAACATAAGGGATTTCGCCACCGATATACACCACACCTGCGACGACGCGCCCTTCGGCGGCGGCGCCGGCATGGTGATGAAGGTGGAGCCGATACACGGGGCCATGGAGCACGTCCGCACGCAGACGCCCGGCGCGCGCTTCGCCCTTTTGACGCCCCACGGCAGGATGTTCGACCAGAACGCTGCAACCGGGCTTGCCCGCCTGCCCCACCTCGCCCTGATATGCGGGCGGTACGAGGGCGTAGACGAGCGCGTGTCCGAGCTTGTGGACGACGAGATATCCATAGGCGATTACGTCCTGTCAGGCGGCGAGGCCGCGGCACTGGTCGTGATCGACGCAGTCGCAAGGCTCATCCCCGGCGTCCTGGGCAATGAAGAATCCCCGTCCGACGAGAGCTTCCACGAGGGCCTGCTGGAGTATCCCCAGTACACGAGACCAAGGGAATATATGGGCAGGGCCGTGCCGGACGCCCTGCTGTCCGGAAACCACGAGGAAATACGGCGCTGGCGCAGAAAGGAGTCCCTCAAAAGGACGGTCCTGCGGCGGCCCGACCTGATGGAGCGCTTCCAGCCGGAGCCTGAGGATGTGAAGCTCCTGCGCTCCGTCATGGACGAGATCGATTAACATGGGCGCTGTCTCCATCGCAATCGTCCATTATCCGATAGTCGACAAGCGGGGCGACATCGTGGCGACGAGCATCTCCAATCTGGAGATCCACGACGCCGCTAGAAGTTGCATGACATTCGGCGTTGAATTATGCTATATTGTGACGCCTCTGGAAAGGCAGAAGGGGATAGCGGAGAGGCTTGCCCTTCACTGGAAGGAAGGCTACGGGCGGCAATACAACCCGCACAGGGCCGAGGCGCTTGAAAAAGTCTGCATCAGGGACAGCGTCGGCGACGTCATGTCCGATTTCCAGGGGAAGGACCCGGTGGTCATAGGCACCTCGTCCAGGATAAGGGACGTCTCCATCGGGTATGACGCGTTAAGGGACTGGATAAAGACGGACCCCAGGCCGTTCCTTTTGCTTTTCGGGACGGGATGGGGACTGCCGGCCGATATAGTCGACGCCTGTGAAAGGACGCTTTTGCCGGTCAGGGGGCAGGGAGATTATAACCACCTTTCCCTGCGGGTAGCCATCGGCATCATTCTGGACAGGCTGTTCGGCATGCGTATGGAAGCTTCATAAAGACCATAAAAGGGAGAAACCGGAAAGAAACGGCCTTTGCCGGCCTTTCCCGTTCGCGGGGCAGGCCGCCCGGTAATCGCAGGAGGTTAAGATGAACGAGACCATCGACTTGATTGAAAAGGAACACATGAGGCTTGACCTCATCGAAGTAGGGGTCGGGGACAGCGTAAAGGTCTTCACGAAGATTTACGAGGGCGACAAAGAGCGGATCCAGATGTTCGAAGGCGTGGTGATCGGCAAAAGGGGTGGAAACACCAGGGCCACATTCACCGTCCGCAAGGTCTCCTACGGCGTAGGGATCGAGAAGACGTTCCCGAAGCATTCGCCCCTTATCGAGCGTATCGAGGTGCTCAGCAAGGCGAAGATACGCAGGGGCAAGCTGTACTACCTGCGGAATCTCAAAGGGAAGGCTGCCAAGCTTAAAGAAAAAAGGGATTAGTGAGCTGCGCCCTCACAGGCCTGGTGGCCGGCCTCGATGAAGCGGGGCGCGCGCCCCTAGCCGGCCCGGTAGTGTCCGCCTGCGTCATCTGGGACGGTCCGCCGCCGGAGAATCACGAGGGCGTCAACGACTCGAAGCTACTGACCGGGAAACAGAGGGAATATCTTTTCGGCTGGATCCATGAGAACGCATACAGGGTTGGCGTGGGGATCGCAAGCAACGACGAGATAGAAAAGCTCAACATCCACCATGCCTCGCTCCTTTCGATGGAAAGGGCGGTGGCTGCGACTGCCGTTTCCCCCGGTCTCGTCCTCGTGGACGGCCTCTTCCCGCTTAAAGAACGGGCAGGCTCCGTGGCGGTCGTCAAGGGGGACCGGAAGTGCTTTTACATCGCCTGCGCCTCGATCATAGCCAAAGTTCACCGGGACCGCATGATGGTCGCCTACGACGCCGACTACCCGCAATACCAATGGAAGAAAAACAAGGGCTATCCGACGCCCGAGCATAAGCAGGCCATCCTTGACTACGGCATTACGCCGCTCCACAGGAAGACGTTCAGAGGCGTAAAGGAGATAGCCGGTTGAGCAACCGTGAAGAAGGCCAGACAGGGGAAGATGAGGCAGTCAAGGCCCTGAAGCGCAAGGGTTACAAGATCGTGGAGAGAAATTACAGGACTAGGCTCGGCGAGATCGACGTAGTGGCGGAAGAAAGCGGCTGTCTCGTCTTCGTCGAAGTGAAAAAAAGAAATACCGGCCTCTTCGGAGAGGCCGTCTGCGCGATCGACGAGCGCAAGAAAAAGCACATGGTGAGCGCGGCCCTATATTATATGAAAACCCACGAGGCATTCGGAAGGCGCATCCGCTTCGACGTGCTCGGCATCGACTCGGGCAAGATGAAGCTCGTAAAAGGCGCGTTTATGGTGGAAGACCATGGATGACAGGATACTCGCCCTGCTGAAGCGCGTCGCAGAAGGCAGCGTATCGGCGGATGCGGCCTTTCAGGACTTGAAGGACATATCTTTTCTGGACCTGGAGCACACGAAGATCGACATCCACAGGCAGCTCCGCAAAGGCGTCCAGGAAGTCATTTTCGGCGAGGGTAAGACCTTCGAGCAGATATGCGACATCGTCCGCTCGATGCAGGAGAAAGAGATCGACGTCCTCGCCACGCGGATCGACGCCGAAAAAGGCAAGCGCCTGGCAGCGGCCTTCAGCGAAGGCGCCTACGTTGAGAAAGCCCGCTGCTTCATAATCAAAAAAGATGCGACCATAAGGGGCAAGGGCCTGATACTCGTCATTTCGGCCGGGACGAGCGACATCCCCGTTGCCGAGGAGGCATACCTCGTCTCCGATTTCTTCGGCAACGAGACACAGAAGCTCTACGACGTCGGCGTTGCCGGCATCCACCGCCTCTTCCACAGCATGGACCTTTTGAAAAAAGCGCGGGTGATCATCGTCGCGGCAGGCATGGAAGGCGCCTTGCCGTCCATCGTCGCAGGTCTGGTGGGAGTGCCCGTCATCGCGGTGCCGACGAGCATCGGCTACGGGGCGAGCCTCGGCGGCCTGTCCGCGCTTCTGGCCATGCTCAACTCGTGCTCGACGGTAGCGGTTTTCAATATCGACAACGGCTTCGGCGCGGCCTATTTCGCCACACTTATCAACCGCCTATGAAAGTACTCTACCTCGACCCGGTTTTGGGCATCAGCGGCGACATGACCATAAGCGCCCTCGTGGACGCGGGCTGCCCGCTCGATACACTGACCGGGCTGCTCGCGCAGCTTCCCGTCGATATTCCCGAGATCACGACCGAAAAAAAGCGCCACGGCTCAATCGAAGGGACGCACCTTTTGATCGGCCCTTCCGACCTCCACCTGTCCGTAGGGGACATGCGGCGGATGATCGACGGTCTCGACACGGAAGACCGCGTCAAGGCGGACGCGCTTTCGATCCTCGACATCGTCGTTGAAGCGGAAGCCAAGGTCCACGGGATGCCGAAGGATAAGGTACATTTCCACGAGCTTTCGCATATCGACACAGTCATCGACATCGTCTGCGTCGCCCGCGCAATCGCCCACTTTTCCATAGACAGGGTCTTCGCGGGCCCCATCCCGGTAGGCAGGGGCTACGTTAAGACGGCCCACGGGATCATGCCGAACCCGCCGCCCGCCACGACCGAGCTGCTCATGGGTTTCCAGGTGGTCTTTCATGGATGAGGAGCTTGAGCTGACGACGCCGACGGGCGCCGCGATTGTGCGCCATTACGTAAAAAGCCAGGCGCGCGTCCCCTTCACGGTCCTCGCCCACGGGTGCGGCTTCGGCACCTACGAGACGGAGCGGCCGAACGTCCTGCGCGCATTTCTCGGCGAGACGGCCGACGCCGGGGCAGACGATGAGGTATGGGTGATAGAGGCCGACATGGACGACATGGAGACGGAGTATATGGGCGCAGTGGCGGACAGGCTCAGGGCTCGCCGGGGCCTTGGACGTCCTCTACTTCCCCGTGCAGATGAAGAAAGGCCGCTCGGGCGTGCGCCTCTCGGTACTTACGCCTGCTGCCGGCATCGGCGCAATGACGGACGCGATCTTCAGCGAGACATCGACCTTCGGCGTCAGGATGCGCCGCGAGCACAGGACGGTCCTCGCCAGGAAGGAAGAGGTAGTGCAGACGTCTTTCGGCCCGGTGCGCGTGAAGCGGGGTTACGACAGGCAGGGGCGGTGCGTCAAGACCCATCTCGAATTCGAAGAGGTGAAGGCTATCGCGGACGAGCTGAAAAGGCCTTACAGGGAGCTACTGGAGGCCCTTAAGAAAGAACTTTAGGTCTTCGAAAAGGCCGGGCTTCAAAGCGCGGTCGATCTTCCTCAGCATATCGGCCTTCATATATTTCAATTGCGCAAGCCAGAGGTGGTCGTCCACCTCTATATAGAGGTATTTTTCCGTCAGGCGGGCAGGCCTGGTATGCGACGCCAGCGGCTGACCGACAATCTGCTGCCACTCCCCAAAGACCCTGAACGCCTCGATGTCCCCCCTGAACGCCTTTTCCCTGAGGACCCCTTCCAGGATGCGCTTTAAGGGGGTGAAAGGCATGGTTCAGGCGTCCCTTCTCGGGAAGAGGGGCGGTATTTTGTCAACGGGCGCGAGGCCGGCGGGGAAATAGAAATTCCGCTCTTCGTCGAACGACACCTTGCTGATGTCCGTCCCTATCCCCAGGGACTTCCAGGCGGAGTCCGTCTTCGACGGCATGAAAGGATGGAGAAGGAGCGTCGCGATGCGGACGCCGTTCCAGATATTGTATAGCACGGTCGAAAGGCGGCCCGCGTCTTCCTTTGCGAGCTTCCAGGGCGCCTCCGTGTCGATGTAGCGGTTGAAAAGCGCCGTAAGCTCGAAGACCGCAGATAATGCCTTCGAGAAGCCGAACGCCTCCATCTCCCGCTCGTAATCCGCAACCAGCGCGGTCGTGCGGTCGTGCAGCACGTCGTCCGTGCCGGCAGGCCCGGCGGGTGCGTTGAGCTTCCCTGCCTGGAACTTACCGACCATGTTCGTGCTTCTCGAGAGGAGGTTGCCGTAGTCGTTCGCCAGGTCCCCGTTTATGCGGCCGACGATGGCCTCTTTCGAGAAATCGCCGTCCAGGCCGAAGGGCACCTCGCGGAAGAGGAAGAAGCGGAACTCATCGACCCCGTAAGTCTCCGCCATCTCCACAGGGTCAACAACGTTGCCCAGGGACTTCGACATCTTCTGGCCGTTCACGGTCCACCATCCGTGTGCGAAGACGTGCTTCGGCAGCGGCATGCCTGCGGCCATGAGGAAAGAAGGCCAGTAGACCGCGTGGAACCGGAGTATGTCCTTGCCGATCAGGTGCACGTCGGCCGGCCAGAACTTCCCGAACCGCTCCGGGTCGCTCAAAAAACCCGCGCCGGTCAGGTAGTTAACGAGGGCGTCGAACCAGACGTAGACTACGTGTTTGGGGTTGCCCGGCACAGGGATGCCCCAGTCGAAGGTCGTCCTGCTTATCGAAAGGTCGCGCAGGCCGCCTTTGACGAAGCTCGCGACTTCGTTATAGCGGATATCGGGCATGACGAAATCCCTGTGCTCTTCGAGGTGGCGAATGAGCGGGTCGGTATATTTCGACATCCGGAAGAAGTAGCTCTCTTCCTTGAGGCGCTCGACGCCGCGCCCGCAGTCAGGGCACTTGCCCTCCTTCAACTGAAGATCGGTGAAATAGGTTTCGCAGGGGATGCAGTACCAGTCCTCGTATGCGCCGAGGTAGATGTCCCCCTTCTCTTCGATGGTCCGGAAGAGGTGCTGCACGACAAGCCTGTGGCTCGCGTCCGTCGTCCGTATGAACCCCGTGTTGGTGACATTCAGGAGCTTCCAGAGGTCGGTAAACCTCGGCACCATCCTGTCGGCGAGCTCCATGGGGGTGATCCCCTGTTCAACGGCCACTTTCTGCGCCTTCTGGCCGTGCTCGTCGACACCCGTAAGGAAGAAAACGTCGTAACCCCGGAGCCTCTTGTAGCGCGAAACTACGTCGGCTGCGCAGGTGGTATAGGCGTGGCCTATGTGCGGTACGTCGTTGATGTAGTAAATGGGCGTCGTTACATAATAGCTCTTTGCCATTCTTTCGTCTCACTCGATCTTGATAGGCTTGATGTCGGTCACGGGCAAGGTCGTCTCTTTCCCGTCCGCCGTCTCTACGACAACCGTCCGGGTGAAGACGTTGTTCTTTATCACCTTGGCCTCGCCCGCAGGCGTCATGACGCGCTTGCCCACCTTGGGGAAGTCCTTCTTGAGGTCTACGTACATGCCGTACTCGTAGCCCAGGCAGCACATGAGCCTGCCGCATACGCCCGATATCTTCGACGGGTTGAGCAGAAGGTTCTGCTCCTTCATCATCTTGATCGAAACGATAGAGAAGTTGTTGAGGAAGCGCTTGCAGCAGACTACGTTGCCGCAGTTCCCCAGGCCGCCTATCATCTTGGCCTCGTCCCTGACGCCGACCTGCCGCATCTCTATCCTTACCCGGAATTCCTTGGCCAGCTCTTTCACGAGGTCCCGGAAATCGACCCTGTCCTCGGAAAAGAAATAAAAGATGAGCTTCGAGGCCCGCATGAGATATTCTGCCTGGAGGAGCTTCATGGGGAGCTTCAGCTCTTCGATCTTCCGCTTGCACACCTCGAAGGCGTGCCCTTCCTTGGTCCGCAAATTCGCCTGGTCGGCCACCTCTTCGGAGGAGGCCTTCCTGGTTATCTTGCGCAGGCCCTCCCGGCTGCATTCAGCGGGCCCGGTCGCCACGACGCCGAGGCACTCGCCCTTTTCGAGCTCGCAGACGACGTAGTCTCCCGTCTTGATCTCCTCGCAGGCCTCCAGCTCGATGGTCCCCGTAAGGCGGTCGAACTTGACGCGACATGATTTCATGCGGGCCTCACAAGGTGCAGAAGCATATTTTCGAGGGCGAGCCACCTGTTCACGTTGTAGCGAAGCGTCCTTATCATCTCCATCACGAGGGCGACGGACGCATCACACCACCGCGCACCGCCGAGTGCCCCCTCCCGGACTATGCCTGCTAAATCCGCGTTGACGAGGCCCGATTCATCGCCCGTCTTGCGGAGCCACCAGACGTCCCTGAAAAATGTCAGAAGGAAGGAGAGGTATTCCATCTCGCGCCCTTTGGCGGCCATCCTCTCCGCGAGCACGGATGCCCTTGCGGACGAGCCGCTGCTGCCTGCCAGAAGCTCCGCGATCCTCCTTCTCATCCCGTAGTTCTCGTCATCCGCCCAGAAAAGGCCCGCCGCGATGCTGCCGCCTGCGAGCCTTGCGAGGCTTGCCGCCTTCTGGGGGTCCATCCCCTCCACTTCTTCGAAGTAAGACTGCACAAGCGAGGCGGGCAGCGAGCCGAACCCGATGCGCATACAGCGGGAGCGCACGGTAAGCGGCACAGCCTGCTCGCGCGAGGAAACCAGAATAAAAAGGTTGGCGGGCGGCGGCTCTTCGAGCGTTTTCAAAAGGGCGTTGGCCGCCTCGCGGGTCATAAGGTCCGCGTCGTCCAGGATCACCACCCTTAAGGGCGCCTCGTAGGGCGGCTCGTAGCACTCTTTCGCGATGGCCCGCACTGCGTCTATCTTGATGGACGGCTCCCCGGAGATGAACTTGAAATCGGGGTGCGTCCCCGCGGCCAGCGACCGGCACCAGCGGCACTCCCCGCAGCCCCGCCCTTCCGCGCAGAACAGGTTGCCGGCGAATTCCGCGGCAAGCGTCCGCTTCCCGACCCCTTTGGGGCCGGAGAACAGCAGGGCGTGCGGCAGCCTCTCCCTCCCGACGAGGGAGGTAAGGAGCCGCTTCTGGCGGTCATGGCCGAGCGCCTTAAACTCCATGGCTCTTCAGCAACTGTTCCACCCTGGTGCGGATGGTCTCGTGGATCGCTTTTACGTCGCCCTTCCCGTCTATCACGAAGAACCTCTTCGGCTCTTCCTTGGCAAGCTCGATGTAGCCCCGCCTTATCCGCTCGTGGAAGGCCGTCTCTTCTTCCTCGAACCTGTCCTTCCCGGCGTCCACTGCGGCTTTTCTTCCGAAGCCGGTCGTGACCTCGCAGTCGAGGAGGACCGTCAGGTTGGGCGTAACGCCTTTCGTGACAAGGCGGTTCAGGGTCGCAATGATCCCGAAGTCAACGCCCCGGCCGTACCCCTGGTAGACGTGGGTGGCGTCCGCGAAGCGGTCGCAAAGGATGACCTCGCCCCTCGCAAGCGCGGGCATGATGACCTCCTCCATGTGCTGCGCCCGCACCGCCATGAAGACGAGCAGCTCGGACAGGGGGACAACGCGGAGGTCCTTCTGGAGAAGTATGCGCCGCAGCGCCTCGCCTAATGCCGTGCCGCCCGGCTCCCGCGTCTTCAGGACCTTGTAGCCCTTTCTCTTGCAGGTATGCGGCGAGAAGCTCAACCTGCGTAGTCTTTCCGCTTCCTTCGACTCCCTCGAAAGTGATCAGCATGGCGGCCTACTTGGAGACCCGCGTGATGTACTCCCCCGACCTCGTGTCGATCTTGATCATCTCTCCCTCTTCGAGGAAGAGCGGGACCTGAAGCGTGTAACCCGACTCGAGCTCGGCAGGCTTCGTGGCGTTCTGGGCGGTGTCCCCCTTGATGCCCGGCTCCGTTTTCGCTACCACAAGGTCCACGAAGTTGGGCAGGTCTACGCCTATCGCCTTCCCTTTGTAAAACGAGACATTGATGACCAGTCCCTCTTTCAGGTAGTTCTTCGCGTCCCCGAGGTTCTCCTCTTCTATGAAAGTCTGGTCGTAGGTGTCGACGTCCATGAAGTAATAATTGACGCCTTCCTTGTACATGTACTGCATTGATTTATCTTCCATCTCCGGGACATCGAGCTTGTCCCCGGACCTGAATGTCCTGTCGAGCACGTTGCCGCTCACGAGGCTTTTGATCCGCGTCCTGACGAAAGCGCCGCCTTTGCCCGGCTTAACGTGCTGAAAATCGACTATGATATAAGGCTCGTTGTCGACTAAAACTTTCAGACCTTTTCTGAATTCGCTGGTAAAAACCATCATGTCAAACCCCTCCTGTATGCAACAGGTCCTTCCGTAAACGGGTGAGGACCTCCCCGCCTTTGTCCGTTACTAGCACCATATCTTCGAGCCGCACTCCACCGACGTGCGGTATGTAGATGCCGGGCTCGACGGTGATGACCATCGACTCTTCGAGAATGCCGTCGCCACTGGCCGTTACCGAGGGCGGCTCGTGGACTGCTATGCCCACGCCGTGCCCTGTGCCGTGGCTGAAGAACTGCCCGTAACCCTTCTCTTCGATCACGCCCCGCACTATTGCGTCAAGCGTGCGCACGGGCATGCCTGAGCGCACCGACGCTATGCCCTTCTGCTTTGCCTCGAAGACTGCCTCGTGGATCTCCTTAAGCTGCGTGCCCGGCTCGCCTACTGCGACCGTGCAGGTCTCGTCCGAGCAGTAGCCCTCGAACCGGCAGCCGAAGTCTATCACGACCGTCTCGCCCGCCTCCAGCTTCTTGGCCGTGGCGTGTCCGTGGGGAAGCGCCGACCTGGGCCCGGAGGCCACTATCGTCTCGAAAGACGGCCCCTCCGACCCCAAATCGCGCATCGCGCAATCGAGCTCGTTTGCGATCTCCATCTCGGTCCTGCCGGGCGCGATATTGCCGAGGACTGCGGAAAAGGCGTCCGTGGCGATGCGTATAGCCTCCCGCATCGTCGCGACCTCTTCGGGCTCCTTGCACGCCCTTATCGACTCGATCTCGTTCGCCAGCGGGACAATCTCGACGTCCGGGCTGGCGTCGCACCACGTCCGGTATTGGTGGAAAGTGGTCTGTATGCTGTCGAAGCCCGCCTTTGTGACCCCGTACTGCCGCAAAAGTGAAGCGAGTGGATGGTCCGTGGCGCCCTTGACCTCGACTACCGTGCAGCCTTCAGCCACCTCGCGGGCGTGGGTGATGTATCTGCCGTCGACCATGAGGACCACGTCGCCCCTGGTGACGAGCGCCATGCCTTCGGTCCCCCGGAAGCCCGTAAGGTAGAATATGTTATCCATGCCCTTGATAATACAGGCATGGAGTTCTTGCCGCTCCAGAATCTCGACGACCCTACCTGCCCGCTTCTCTCTCATCGCGCTTTTCTTCGATTTTCCTCAAGAGCCGCGAGAGCGCCCTGAGCCTCTTCGTATCAGGCGTTTCCGTGGAAAGAAGCGTAAGCCGCCTCCTGTAAAAGGAATTCGCCGCGTCCTTCGACAGTAGCCGCTCGTATACTTCCCGCGCCTTGTCGAAGTGGCCCTGCCGCATGTAAATCTCCGCCAGGGTCGTCGAAAGAATCCTGACTTTTTCCTGAGTCACGCCCTTTACTCCCCTGTCCTTTCTCGTTAATTTATAAAGAATAATTATATCACAAAACGACCCCGCCCGGCCGATTTATTGGTCAAAAGCAAGGCAAACCGGGCACTTCCTGCGCAAACAGGGATTGGCTGGGGGATCAGGGCTCGAACCTGAATAGCGGGCTCCAAAGGCCCGTGTCCTACCATTAGACGATCCCCCATCTGCCCCTTATATTAGCGTTCGCAAGCGCTGGCGTCAAGGCGAACGTTGACCTGATCGCGCGAGAAAAGGCTAAAAAAGCAAAACCAATGCTTTTTGCGCGGCTGGACTCGCGCCTGCTGCGGTGTCGCGCTATGCGGCGAAATACTCGCCTTGCGCCCTCCGACGTACCTGGATACGCCTCCGGTCGGCAAGGCTCCCATTTCATTCACATATCGCAACCCCTTGAGGCGCTCCTCCGGCCGCGACCGCCGCAATCGAATAAAGAGCATTATTAGGCGGCGGTAAGAGCGGGTTGTACCGTAGACATAATTGGGATACTACGGAGATCAATACCGGGGGTAAGATGTAATATGTCGGAGAAGGGGCCGGGAGATTTTGGGTGGAATTCGCGTTGCTTTCCGAGGAAGCGAGCCGGAGTCTCTATGCTATAAAAGCCCTCTTCCACAGGGGCGGATAAAAAGGCTACCCTCTTTCTCTTAAGCGATGGATGCACATCGCAAACCAAGGAAAGGGAGGTAGCCAATGGAGATTCATAGGGTACAGGATTTTGTGGTTGAAGGTAAAGAGGTTTTTATCGGTTTGGAAGACTCAAAGAAGACCTGGAAGATAGCAGTTCGGTGTGACAGGATGGTGATCCACCAGGTATCCATGGAGGCAAAGTATGTCTTGCTGAAGCAATACCTGAGAAACAGGTTCCCCGGTTGCACGGTCCATTTGATGTACGAAGCAGGCTTCAAGGGGTTCAACCTTCACGATCTTCTTGCCGAAGACGGCATCGACTGCGTGGTGATCCCTCCCCATATGGTGACGGAGCCGAAGGCAAACAAGGTTAAGACCGATAAAAGGGATGCAAACCGTCTCGCCCGCATCCTGGAGAGCCACGATTACAGGGACCCCTGCTGTGTACCCGACAAAGAGAGGAGGGAGGACCGGCAGGTAAGCCGTACCATAATCGCCATACAGAAGGATATCATCGGTAACCGCAACCGCATCCGCAAGCTCCTCGACTTTCACGGGATCGAGGTCCCCTTTGCCGGTAAGAGCGAATGGGGGCGAAAGGAGTTCGAGGGTCTTCGGACATTACCCCTGAGCGATCCCTTAAGGGCAGCTCTGGGCTCGCTTTTGACCATACTGGAGGAACTGTGGGGCCAGCGTGCGGTCTTGAGGGACTATCTCCGGGGTCTGTGCAAGAAGGAGCGTTATAGAAAGCCCTACGAGGTCGCAAAGAGCATCCCCGGCATAGGGTGGTTCACAGCCATCCGCCTGATATTAGAGCTGGGGGAGGATCTCTCCCGTTTCGGAAGCGGGAAGAAGATCGCAGGCTTCGTGGGGTTGGGCTGCAGCGAGCATTCGACGGGCCAGACCGAACGGAAAGGTCGTATCACGGGCATGGGGTCGGGGTTCATACGGCATATCCTGGTCGAGAATGCCTGGATAGCGATCAGAAAGGACCCGGCCCTGCTGTCCAAGTTCTCACGGGTATGGCGGTCGAGCGGCAGCAAGAAGAAAGCCATAGTGGCAGTTGCCCGTACTCTTATTGTGCGCCTTCGGGCCTGCATGCTTTCGGGCAGGCCTTATACGGTCGGAGTTATTAGATAGGATGAGCCTGACGGAAGAGGACCTTAACAGAACAAGGGCGTACAACGCCACGTACGCTGTATTAAAGAACGGCCCGGAGTATGTTGACGCCCGTTCCTCTTTTTTCGAAAAGCAGACACATGTGGGTTGGACCACGAATAGCAGCTTGCAAAGAACCTCCTCTTCAAGAAAGGCTCGCGCTTCGGCCGCGGACCTGTGTAAGGTCGTCGGCCTCGCGCTCGCTATCGGATATGTACTCACTAATAACAGAGGGAAAGTCATGGACTGACCCATAAAGAAAAGGGGGTAGCAAAAGCCCGCTGGAAGAATCCGTTGACTTTTATCATAGCAGCATACGTATTCTGTATGTGAGGACTCGCGACTGAGGAAACGACGCGAAGGCCGCCAAAAGATCCCGGCCCCCACCCCATATTGCAAATTCAGGGGAAAAAGCACACAATACGGCAGGAGGGCGTTATGTCTGAGACTATTGTGAAAATAGAAGGAATGAGCTGCCAGCATTGCGTAATGCGCGTGAAAAAGGCCGTCGAGGCCCTGCCCGGCGTATCGAAGGCGGACGTGGCCATCGGCACAGCCAACGTCACGTACGACGACGCGAAGGTCAAAGAAAAGGACCTCGAACAGGCAATCGAAAACGTGGGATTTACGATAAAGAAGTAAGCCGCGCCCCGTCGTCAAGGTGGGCACGGCCCGGGAGCCGCTTGAAGACCTGCGGCCTCCTGGTTCGCTTTATGCAAGGGTAAAGCCGGATAAGGAGGCGTAAATGTTCAACAAAATAGTAGTGCCTGTCGATTTTTCCGAATACACGGACGAGATACTCGAATACGCGTCCGCCATCGCCAAGCGCTTCGACGCGTCCGTTCATGTGATCCACGTCGTCCCGAGCATGGAGTATTTCACGCCCTACGAGTCTTTCATGGCTGCCGAATACCTGGAGACCATGCAGAAAAACGTGGAAAACGAGATTACCAGGCAGCTCGATGAGGCGGCCGCAAAGGTGACGGTCCCGGGCGTGACCAAGGCGATCCGCACCGGCTCGGCCTTCATCGAGATCACGGAGTACGCAGAATCGATAGGGGCGGACCTGATCGTGATGGGCACCCACGGCAGGGGCGGCCTGGAGCACATACTCCTCGGCAGCGTGGCGGAAAAGGTAGTGCGCAAGTCAAAGTGTCCGGTACTGACGATACGGCCGGGGCAGAGGAACAAAAAAACGGCCTAGCCCCCTACCCGGCCCTTCTTCAGAAGCTCTTTGAGGCGCTGGGCGTTGAGGGTCGCGTTGGCCTTGTGGCAGTTATTGAACATGGCGTAGGTCGTTTTTGCCTGCTTGTCCGCCTCCCTTATGGCCGGGACAAACTCTTCCAGCTCCGCATCCGAATAGAGATAGTCGTACCGCATTGTCGTGGGGACGCCCTTTTTCAGCCAGTTCTCGGCATTCCTGCCGTGGAACCTGAAATACGCCGTATCGGAGGTGACTGCGGGGACGAAGGGGACGGTCGCGCTGGTCCCGTACTGTGGCTCGTCGGCAGGCACGTAGGCCAGGCCGTGCTCGCGCAAAAAAGAGAACACTGCGGGCGCCTTTGACGCACTAAGCCAGCTACCATGGCGGAACTCGACGGCAACAGGCAGCGGCGCCATAAGCTCCCGGCACAGCAAAATATAATCGAGGTTGCGCGCCTTGTAGTCGAACCACGGCGGGAACTGGAAGACAAGAAGGCCGAGCTTGCGCGCCCGGACAAGCGGCGCAAGGACATCGGCGAACCGCCGAGCGATAGGGGCCAGCATCTCCCGCTCCCGCACGTAGACCTGGCTACCCGAATCCCCCCCGGCAAGCGCCCGCAAGTCGGCAGGCAGCGTCCGGGGGTCGATAGCGTGCCCGGTCAGCGCCCCGTAGACTTTTACATGGAAAATAAAATCCCCAGGCGTCCGCGTCTCCCAAAGCCAGACGGTCTTGGGATCGGGTATCGCATAATACGTAGAATCGACCTCGACGGTATCAAAATGGCCGGCATAGTAGCGCAACCGCGCCTCGGCGTTGCGGGCAGTGGGCGGATAAAAGTCAGGGCTGGCGACAAGGGTCTTTTCAGCCCAGGAGCAAGTGCCGACGTGGACCATGGGGTATTATATCATGTGATATATCTAAGGCCGGGTTAATTTTGCGCTATGCGCCTGTCTCTCCGGGCCGCACGTCCTCACGTACACAAAGAGTACGCTCCGGGCGGCGGCTCCTCGATCACGGCGCCTATCATCAAAATTCCCTCCGGCCGGGGAAGGGTCAATTACACAGGTCAAGACCAAAGCAAGGCGGGAAAGGCTACGGCGGGCAGATTGCGTCTTATCTAGCCCAGTCCGGTATGTTTGATGGTTTGTCTTTTGCCCCTATATTGCTAAACCCACAGCTTCGGCATTCCCAAAAATCGATAGTACGATTCAGAACGTTTTGGCACTGCGGGCAATGAGCTTTATATATCTTCAATCCCCGAACCTCACTAACGCTCCAAAAAACACTGTTACTTTCAAACAGTCGCGCTTCGCCTTCTGGCTGGCCCCGACCGCCTATCGGCTCCTTTGCTGTCTTGAGTTCAAGCTCCAGTTGGGTAATTGTATTTCGTTGTGAACTAGTCAGGCTTCTGATTCTTGATGGTCTCGTTCTGAATCTCTACCTGCCGACGTATCATGTCCCTCAGTGCAACATCAGCTATTCTTGCAAGCAGCTTATTCCAATCAAGCATAATCACCTCAATACCTGCTTAGTCTTTCTGTCAATCTTAAGTGGGACAGGCTGCTCTATTTCGCTCTTTCCTCAAAAAATAGCCTGTCCCCTTTTTCAGTCCAGGCGGGGCAGGAACTGACAAAAGACGCATAGGGCCTTTCATCTCTCAAGCATAAATCGCGATGGGGATAACCAGGAACACAGGCCTGGAATCTGAGTAGTAAATGCTTCTCCCGCGCCGATTAAGGAGGCCACACCCTTAAGTGCTGATATGAATTGCGAAAAATGCTCAGTGGGAAGGTAAGCGAGTGGGGTACCTCTTGTCAGATTAATGGAGTCTGTGGAACCGGCCGCGATATATCTTGCGACTTTTCCTAAAATGACAAACTGACCGTCAATGATATCTGCTGGGCTTTCGTTGGAAAAATAGTTTAGTTGAACAGGTATAACTGCATTCAGCCCGGAACTATTTACTAAACTAGCGACCAAGTCCAGAGAGCCAGTTTGTTTCAACATTGCTAGGAATTTCCTCATCTGACTCAGCATATCTTGCTGCGCTTTGATTTGCTTCTTATCTTCGCTATTCATAAAAGAAAGGCTCAATTCGACGGTTTGTGTTACTCCTTCCATGCACGCTACCATAGGGTTTTTCTTAAGAATGCCAGAGAACTCAACGAAACTCCCAGGCGTAAGTTTTTCGACTTTAGTCTCGTCATCCAATGATGTCAACAACTTCCTTTCAATTAAACTATCTCTCAATTTTGAAAACAGAGACGTGGGCGTATATACCCGCTCTTCCGCGATTTCTTTTTGATTGGCTTTTGAACTCTCTCGTGACGTAGTGCCTTTAATACCTAGATTCAAAAAAGCAAAAACATTTTTTATACCTACTTCTCCTGAAACATCTCTCTTGTCTGACGAATCCCCGCTTTCAGAACGTTTCACCGTCTGGAGTTGTGTAAATCCGTCTTCAACAACAGCCAGAAGGTCAAACACTATCCTCTGGTTCAAGTATATGGGTATGCTTAGCCGTCTACTCTCCATCGTCATACCTCCCCTTGCCCTCTACTGATGTCTATTTTCCAATGGCTTCGAATAAATAGCAAGACGATTGTTGCGGGTAATCTCAAGAGGAAACACAAGGAGCCCAAAAAAGCATTGGTTTCTGTCGACGAGAGGCGGGTGCCAATCGGACCGTCTTAAATTCGGCAAACGGGGCCGGGAGATTTTCGATGGATTTCGCGTTGCTTTCCGACGAAGCGAACCGCAGCATACGTATTGTATACGTGAGGATTCGCGCCCGAGAAAACGACGCGAAGGCCGCGAAAAGATCCCGGCCCCGCCCCCCACTACTTGACCTCTTATGCCATTTGTCATATAGTATTAATGACATTGGCAGGAGGTAACGGATGACCAGGGTGGTTAGTATTTTGGGCGGGGAAAAGGAACTTGGTAGGAAAATCCAAAACCCTATCGATTTTGACTCGCTCATAAGAAAAGGCATGCCTCCGGCTGCGCTTTATCATGTAAAAGAGACGTTCGATCTTTCTGATGAGACGATGGCGAACATTATAGGCGTGAGCCTGCGCACCGTCGCCAGGCGGCGGGCCGCGTCGAACAAGCGGCATAAGCCGGCAGCCAGGCTGTCGCCTGTCGAGAGCGACAGGCTCTATCGCTTCGCAAGGATACTTGCTCTTGCGGAAGACGTATTCGAAAGTAGGGAAGACGCGATTGAGTGGCTCAACAGCGGGCAATACGGGCTGGGCGGCGCCGTACCGATCAAGATGCTTCAGACGGACGCAGGCTCCCGCGAGGTCGAGGAGCTGCTTATCCGCATAGAGTACGGTGTTATTTCTTGACGGTCGCGTGGCGGCTGGTCAAGAAGAAACACGCGGCCGAGGCCCTCTCGGGAGAGGGCGCGCGCCTCGGCGGCGGCCGCTGGAATGAGGTGGGGATACCCGTCGTCTACGCTAGCGGGACGCTCTCCCTCGCGGTCCTTGAGTTGATTGTCCATTTTACAAGAAGAGACATCAAGATCGCTAAATCGCTCGTTGCAGTGCCTGTCGAGATTCCGGATTCCGTATCGCAATTGGAGATTGGGCTGAAGGACTTGAAACCAGGGTGGGACACATCGCCCCCGCCCGATTTTACGAGGGCCCTCGGGACGGAATGGGTGCGCGATGGCAAATCGGCCGTGCTCCGCGTACCTTCCGCGGTCGTTCAAAACGAATACAATTTCGTCATCAATCCGAAGCACCGGGACTTTGCCAAAATCACCACCGGCGACGCCCGGCTGTTTTCCCTCGACGAACGGGTCTGGAAATAGCCGGGGAGCAACCCGCCCCGCCCCGCCCTTTACATCGCTCACCAATTCTGATTCACTAGGAAATCTACTACATCAGGAGGCTGTCGTTATGGCGGAGTCCAAGTACGGGAAACATATTGTGAGCGATCTGAGGACGACCAGGTTCTCGCCGGAGTTCAATGCTAAGTATGCAAAATGGGCCACCAGGATATTGTGGATGGACGACGAAGTAGTGCCGGGCGCATTCCAGATGAACTGCGCATGGTACCTGCGGCCGCCGACAGAAGAGATGCCCATGGACCACCCTCATACGCACAACACCGATGAAATCATCGGTTTTTTCGGAAGCAACCCGCAAGACCCTTACGACCTCGGCGGGGAGGTGGAATTCTGGCTGGAGGACGAGCAGCATATCATTACAAGAAGCAGCATGATATTCGTGCCCGGCGGAATGAAACACTGTCCGCTCAGGGTGAGGCGCGTCGACCGGCCCATCTTCCATTTCAGCACCGTGACGGAGGGCAGCTATACGATGCGCAACTACAAGGAGTCGGAACTGATAGGCGGCTAAAGGTACAGGAGAGGGGCGCGCCATGGCCCTATGATAAGGGGGTTTGGAAATAGCCGGGCCTTATGAGGCGTTGCTAGTTCACCGCCGTCGGCGTGCCCTCTTCTCTGTCTTCTTCGCCCTCGATCTTTTGCCGTTCCGGGTACGGGACCCTGTACTTCTGCATCTGTTCCGGGGTCATGTTCAGGACCCGGTTGTTCCACTCGCTCCGGAAGTCGGCCCTTTGATCTTTCGGGACGCCCTGCTGCTTGAGCTGGTACAACTGGTCGGTCGACATTTTATTGAAGTCCATCGACTGGGCCGTGGCGGTAACGGTAAAGGCCAGGCACACTGCTACCGTAACGGCCGCGATAATTATCTTCATACTGCTTCCTCCTTCTGTCTTTCTGCTGCTGCGTAGCGGCCCGGAGGGGAACCGTTGAGCCAATGCATCCTATGTAAGTACGAACGGGGAGATTGTAAAGTCCGCCGCCGCCCGGACGCCGTATGTCTTCGCGCGGCGAACGGGGCCATACCCCTTCGGATTAAATTCATCACGGGACCGGGAAAGGCGCAACAAAATCCCGGCCCCGCACCCGATATGTGAAACGGGGCCGGGAGATTTTCGATGGATTTCGCGTTATTTTTCGAAGGCGAGAGCCGGAGCGTACAGTTTGTGTACGTGAGGACTCGCGCCGAGAAAAACGACGCGAAGGCCGCGAAAAGATCCCGGCCCCGGCCCAAATCTTGACATTTCGCGCCATATTTTGTACAGTCTATACCCACATCTATGGAAAAAACTAAAAGCCGTGAAGAACTTTATCAGGAAGCCAAGGAAGCCCACACGTCACTCGACAGGCGGCTCCAGATGCTTTTGCGCAAAGCGTTCCTCTCTGAGGCCGAAGAGGTGGAAGTGCGGGTGCTGAAGAAGAAAAAGCTCTATTATAAAGACCTTATGGAAGGGCTGAGCGACAAGGGCCAGGGACCGGAATGAAGAAGACCGGCGGCCAGATATTCGTTGAATCCCTCAAAGCCGAGGGGGTCGATACCCTCTTCTGCTACCCCGGCGGCGCGGTCCTCAATATAACGGACGCCTTGTACGACTGCGGCATCAGGCAGGTCCTCGTCCGCCACGAGCAGGCGGCTGTCCACGCGGCAGACGGCTACGCCCGCGCCTCCGCGCGCGTCGGCGTGGCGCTGGTCACATCCGGCCCCGGCGCGACGAACACCGTCACAGCCATCGCCACCGCCTACATGGACTCGGTGCCCGTGGTCATCTTCTCCGGCCAGGTGAACACCGCCCTTATCGGCAACGACGCCTTCCAGGAGGCCGACATCATCGGCATCACGCGCCCCTGCACGAAGCACAACTACCTTGTCAGGGACGTAGCCGATATGACGCGCATCATCAAGGAAGCCTTCTACATAGCCCGCTCCGGCAGGCCGGGCCCCGTCCTCGTCGATATACCGAAAGACGTATCGGCGGCGCTGGCTGATTTCAAATATCCCGATAAAGTCTTCATCAGGGGCTATCAGCCGAATTACATGGGTCATCCGGGGCAGATAAAGCGGGCGATGAAGCTGATCTCCTCTTCGAAAAAACCGGTGCTCTATACGGGCGGCGGCATCATCACGTCGAACGCTTCGAAAGAGCTGACCGCGCTTGCGGAGCGGCTGCACATCCCGGTGACGAGCACGCTCATGGGCCTGGGCGGCTTCCCCGGCGACCACCCGCAATTCCTCGGCATGCTCGGCATGCACGGCACCTATACTGCGAACATGGCCATCACCAACTCCGACGTCGTCATTGCCGTGGGTGCGCGGTTCGACGACAGGGCAACGGGCAAGGTGGACGAGTTCGCCCCGCACGCCAAGATCATACACATCGATATAGACCCCACCTCGATCAGCAAGAACATACAGGTGGATGTACCGATAGTCGGCGACGCGAAGAACGTGCTAAAGCGGATGGTCCAGATATGCGATGAGGACAAAGAGTCGTTCGCGGGCTACAGGCACGACATAAACGACTGGCTGAAGCAGGTCGACGAATGGAAGAAGGGCTTCCCCTTAAGCTACACGAGGGACGGCACGCTCAAGCCCCAGTACGTCATCGAGCGCATCTTCGAGCTTGCAAAAGGCAAGGCCATCATCGCGACGGAAGTCGGGCAGAACCAGATGTGGACCGCCCAGTTCTACAAGTTCCTGGTGCCCAGGCGGATCATCACGTCCGGCGGCCTAGGGACGATGGGCTACGGGTTCCCGGCGAGCATCGGCGCGCAGGCGGCTTACCCCGACGCGCTCGTCGTCGATATCGCGGGCGACGGCAGCATCCAGATGAACATCCAGGAGCTGGCAACGGCCGTGCAGTCCGGGCTCCCCGTCAAGGTCGTCATATTGAACAACGGGTGCCTCGGCATGGTGCGGCAGTGGCAGGAGCTTTTCTACCAGAAGCGGTATTCTATCTCCACCCTCGAATGCATGCCGAATTTCGTTAAGCTCGCCGAGGCGTACGGGGCGGCAGGGTACGAGATAGAGCATGAGAGCGAGGTGGACAAGGTGCTCAAAAAAGCGTTCGCCAACGGCAAGCCAACCCTCATCGACGTCCACATCAGCCCGGACGAGGGGGTCTACCCCATCGTTCCTTCCGGCGCGGCCCTCCGCGACATGCTGCTCGTATAGGGGGAATCATTGAGACATATTATCTCCGTCCTCGTTGAAAACGAATTCGGTGTGCTCGCCCGCGTAGCCGGGCTCTTTTCCGGCAGGGGTTTCAATATCGAGAGCCTCTGCGTCGGCGAGACGCAGGACCCGGAGATGTCCACGATGACCATCGTCACCACGGGCAGCGACGCGATCCTCGAACAGATCCTCAAGCACCTCAACAAGCTCATCAACGTGGTCAAGGTGACCGATTTCAAGGACGTCGAGTACGTATCGCGGGAGATGGTGCTCGTCAAGGTTAACGCGGAGGACAGGACGAGGGAAGAGGTCCTGCGCATGATAGAGATATTCAGGGGCAGGGTGGTGGACGTTTCGCCCAGGTCATACGTTGTTGAGATAACGGGCAACGAAGACAAGGTGAAGGCGTTTCTGGCCCTGGTCAGGCCCCTCGGGATAAAAGAGCTCGTCAGGACGGGCTCCGTAGCGATGATAAGGGGCGAGAAGCCGCCCGGATCGAAAGAGAGACAATCCAAAGGAGGAAGCAATGGCGAAGGTGTACTATGACAAGGATGCGGACCTAGGCGCCCTAAAAGGCAAGAAGATAGCGATAATCGGGTACGGGAGCCAGGGCCACGCGCAGGCGCAGAACCTGAGAGAAAGCGGCCTCGACGTTATCGTGGCCGAGCTCGAAGGCACGCCCAACTACAAGCTGGCGAAAGACCACGGCTTCAAGCCCATGACCGCAGACGCGGCCTCGCGCCAGGCGGATATAGTCCAGATACTTGCGCCGGACCAGGTCCAGGCGTTCCTTTACAAAGAGCAGATCAAGGCGAACCTGACGAAGGGCAAGACCCTCGTCTTCTCCCATGGCTTCAACATCCATTTCAACCAGATCGTCCCGCCGGCCGATATCGACGTCATCATGGTCGCGCCCAAAGGGCCGGGCCACCTGGTAAGGCGCGAGTTCGAGAGGGGCGCAGGCGTCCCCGCGCTGATCGCCATCTATCAGGACTTCTCGAAGAAGGCGCACAAGCTGGCCCTCGCTTACGCCAAGGGCATCGGCGCGACAAGGGCGGGCGTACTGGAGACGACGTTCCAGGAAGAGACGGAGACGGACCTTTTCGGCGAGCAGGTAGTGCTCTGCGGCGGAGTGACCGAGCTGATCCGGGCGGGCTTCGATACCCTCGTGAACGCGGGCTACCAGCCGGAGATCGCCTATTTCGAGTGCTGCCACGAGCTGAAGCTGATCGTTGACCTCATTTACGAGGGCGGCATAGCCAATATGCGTTACTCCATCAGCGATACCGCCGAGTACGGCGACATCACGCGCGGCCCCCGGATAATTACGAAAGAAACAAGGGCCGAGATGCGGAAGATCCTGGACGAGATACAGACGGGCGAGTTCGCAAGGGAATGGATACTCGAAAACGCGGCCAACAGGCCGGTTTACAACGCGATCGTCAGGAGGGACAAGGAGCACCTGATCGAAAAGGTCGGGGCTACCCTGCGCTCGATGATGAGCTGGATCGGGAGAAAAGGTTAAATACCCTTGCTGCAAGCAGCAGGGTATTAAAGCAAGCGCAGCGCAGCGCCGAGCGGGGAGGCTCCGCGAGCTTTGCTCGTGGAGGGGGTGCTGAACCCCAGTAATTGCCCGCGCCGAGCGGGGTGGCTCCGGCGGCTTTGCCGACGGAGGGGGCGATGAGCCCCAATAATGCAGAGTGGATCGGGAGAAAGGGTTAATTTAATGGCATTTCCCATAGCGAAGGAAGGACTCATTTTTGTCCTGCCATGTATTTTCCTGGCCTTCCTTTTCTATGTTCTGGGCGTCTATCCCCTCACGGGCGCTGCCGTCTTTATCTGCCTATTTTTCATCTTCTTCTTCAGGAACCCGTCGCGGCCGGGGGTGGCGGCAAGCGGGGAGATCCTGTCGCCTGCGGACGGCAAGGTCATCGGAGTGGAGGACCTCGACGAAAGCGAGTACCTGGGCGAGAGAATGAAGCGGGTGAGCATTTTCATGTCCGTCTCGAACGTCCACGTGAACCGCGCCCCGTGCGACGGTAGCATAGAGAAGATCGAGCACCGAAGCGGCAAGTTCAAGCTTGCCTTCCAGGAGGGGATAGACGTAGAAAACGAGCGTAATTATATAGTCTTCAAGAAGAACGACGAGAGGTTCCTGATCGTCCAGATAGCCGGCTTCCTCGCCCGGCGCATAGTCTGTTACGTAAAGGAGCGCGACCGCGTCGAAAGAGGCGAGCGGGTAGGCTTGATCGCCTTCGGCTCCAGAGTGGACACCTACATGCCGACCTGTTATACTCCTCTTGTAGAGGTAGGCCGGCAAGTCAGGGCCGGTCTGACCGTATTAGCAAGGAAGGAGGCGGGCAATGAAGAGAAGAAATCGTAAGGGGGTCTATCTCCTTCCGAACCTCGTCACCTCTATGAGCCTTTTCGCGGGCTTCTACGCGCTTGTCTCGACCGTCGACAAGAAATTCACGCAGGCGGCCATAGCCATATTCGTCTCGTGCATCCTGGACGCGCTCGACGGCAGGGTTGCCCGCATGACGGGCTCCACCAGCAAATTCGGCGTGGAATACGACTCCCTGTCGGACGTGATCGCTTTCGGCGTCGCCCCCGGCTTCCTGTTCTATATGTGGGCATTAAAGGGTTACGGCCGCTTCGGGTGGCTCGCTGCCTTCCTGTACGTGGCGTGCGGCGCCCTGCGCCTTGCGCGCTTCAACGTGCAGGCGGACACCGTTCAGAAAAAACAGTTCCTCGGCCTGCCGATACCTGCGGCCGCAGCGACGATCGCTGCTACGGTCCTCTTTTTCGGCGAGCTGAGCATACCGCCCCAGGTAAAGAAGATCTTCGTCCCGATCCTCATGTACGGGCTTGCCTTCCTGATGGTGAGCGGGATAAAGTACGCGAGCATGAAGGGGTCGAGCCTCTTCAAGTCGCGCCACTTCGACGCAGTAGTGCTGGCGATACTCCTGTTCGTGATCGTGCTGATCGAGCCGGCTATCATGCTGTTCGTCGCAACGATGGTCTACGCCCTTTCCGGCCCCGTTGCTTACATCTTCAAGCGGCGGGCTGTTGTGGAAGAGGTCCCTCGTTCCCAAGAAACCTGAGTATCTCCTTGTGGTCACGGATGACGATGCCTGTCGATATGGCCCGGTTCTTATAGGCCACGAAAGTGACGCCTGCGGACCTGGCCGTATTCAGGTCGATCTCCGAATCGCCGATATATAACGTCTCTTCCGCCTTCACGCTGAACGCGCCCAGCACCTTTATGACCGACTCCGGGTCCGGCTTCGGCCTTGCGACGTCGAGGGCCGTGACTACCATGTCGAAGTAAGGCCTCAGCTTGAACCGCTCCATGATGTAGGGCATCGAGTTAGTCCTGTTCGTGCTTATTGCGGTCTTGACCCCTTTCGACTTGATCGTGGAAAGCGTTTCCATGAGGTGCGGCTCCATAATGAGGTAGGGGATGAAATCCAGGAAGTTTATCTTCTCTTTCCAGAACTTGACAGCCCTCGCCTCCCCTTCCGGGTCGTTCTCGAAGAGACAGTGGATGCTGTCGCCGACGGTGTTCATGTGGCAGTAAACCAGCTCCTCTTCGGTAAGGTGCCCCCTGTTGGAAGATACGGCTATGTGGTCGTAAAGCCTGCGGTTGGCTTCCAGCGAGTCGAAAAGCACGCCGTCGCAATCGTAAATGATGCAATTAATCGGCATAAATACTCCGTGTGAAAGAATAGTCCCCGGCCCACTGCCGGGACGTACTTCCTGCGGCGACAAGAGTTTAGCATAACGATACCCACAATCAAGGGCAAAAGGGGATGCAGGCTCCCCCCCGACCGGAATGATGCCTTCCGTCGCATTTATTTGTGCTTGTGCGGGCCGGGTTATGCTACAATACGAACAACGATCATCAGGAGGGATGAATGATAAACGTGCAAATCCCCGGCTGGGGGGAACTCGCCATCGAATACGTGATGCTCGATTTCAACGGCACCGCGGCGTTAGACGGCAAGCTCAAAAAAGATGTCAAGGACGTAATCGACAAGATATCGCGGTACGTTAAAGTCTTCATAATAACTGCCGACACCTATGAGACGGCCGACGCCGAGTTGAGCGCCTCCAGCGTCACATTCATCAAGGTGGGAAAGAGCGCCAGCGGAGAAGAGAAGGCAAAGGTCGTCAGGGAGCTGGGCCCCGAGAAGATAGTCGCCATCGGGAACGGCTCGAACGACGCCCAGATGCTGAAAGAAGCGGCCGTCGGCATAGCCGTCATGGGAGATGAGGGCTGCTCGACCGCCGTATTGAAAGAGGCCGACCTGATCGTCACCGACGTCATAAAAGCCCTAGGCCTGATCGTCCATCCGGAGCGGCTGGTCGCCACCCTGCGCGATTGACAAAAATGCCCGAAGGCCGCAAGCGCCCGTTTCGGACGTCCGGCCTTCGGGAGCCTTTCCTTTTCGGGCCGTCACCCCTCGCACAAGCCCCCTTTGATAATTATATTAGGACATGACCGGAGACGGACAACTCGAAGAGCGCTTCAATGACCTCCTCAAGCAGATAAAGAAGGCGTCCGAAGAGACGAGCCGCGAGTTCGAAGAACGCATGCGCGAGGGAGAAGGCTCCATGGAGTCTTCATTCCGCGACGGCGAGACGGGCAGCTACGAGCTGGCCCTAGACTACCTCGACGAGGTGGCCAAAAAGAACAAGCCGCTTTCGTTGAACGGCGTAGAGGAAGCGTATGTGGGGCTTCTGCTCTCTTACAAAAGGATGAAGGGGAACGTCTCGGCACTGGGCGACGTGCTGCATCTGATGCAGACTGCGTTCGGGCTGGCGCCGAAGGAAGAGACGTAAGCTCCCGCCGGTTTCAACCTTACAGCAGGGGCGCTTCCATCACCTCGACGGAAAACTGCTTCGGTTTCGACGTATAATTAGCGGGAAAAACTATAGAGAAAGGTATGGCCTTGCCCTTGACGACCACGAAGGCCGACAAGGCGGATAGCCGGAATTCGGCCACCTTCCTATCGATCTCCGAGGGAGTCAGGCCGCGGATATCGGCGGAGGACAAGGGAAGCCCGGCCAGTGCAAAGTGCTCGCCTATGACCTTCCCGCTCTCGTCGAACAGCTTGGCCTTCAGGATCGCATATTTCCTCGTCTTGGTCGAGTTGTTCTGGATGACCCCCCTGACGAGGAAGACCTTTCCGCCGACGACCTCCGTCTCCTGTCCCTCAATATTCTTCAGGGCTAGCCACTTGTCCGAGGCGCCCAGGTAGTTCGACCAGTATAAATAGGCAAGCCCTGCCAGAACAACGAGCAGGGCTGCGACCGCAACGGCCAGGGGAGCCCCCTTTCGCTTCTTTCGCGCGGCCGGGCCCACGTCCGGAACGACCGTGAACTCGGGCAGGCCCTCATCCACGGCAACCGGCTGCTCGTAAGTGAAGACGTTGCCGCAGACCGAGCAGCGCATTTTCTGGTAAGGCGGTTTTATCCTGTCTTCGTCTATGCGGTATTTTCTCTTGCAGGAAGGGCAGGTGATAATCATATTGCGTCCGGGAAGGGGGGCTTCACGCCCCCCCTACCCCTTATCTAGTCAACTTTTTCTTGAATTCGTCAATCAATTTCGGCACGACCTGGTTAATGTCACCTACGATCCCGTAAGAGGCGATCTTGAAAATAGGCGCCTCTGCGTCTTTATTGATGGCTACGATGCAGTCGGACGTCCTCATGCCTGCCAGGTGCTGGATGGCGCCCGAAATGCCGCAGGCGATGTAGATTTTCGGCTTCACTGTCTTGCCCGTCTGCCCGACCTGGTGCTCCTGGGGTATCCAGCCGGAGTCGACCGCAGCGCGCGATGCGCCAAGTGCGCCGCCCAGGGTATTGGCCAACTGCTGAAGGATGCCGAAGCCTTCAGGCTTGCCTACGCCCCTGCCGCCGGAAACGATGATGTCCGCCTCGACCAGGTTGACCGTCACTTCCGATTTGATGAACTCGAGGACCTTCGTCCGCAGGGTGTCCTCTGCGACCGCGACCGACTCCTTCACCACTTCGGCTGCCTTCGACGTGTCGCGCTCCGCCATTGCGAAGACCTTCGGCCTTACGGTGGCAAGCTGGGGCTTCGTCTTCGTGTTGATGACGCTTACCAGGTAGGCGCCGCCGAACGCGGCCCTGGTCATCTTGACTGCATTGCTCTCGCCGAGCTCCAGCCCGATGGCGTCCGACCCGAGACCTGTCTCAAGGGCGGCCGCGCAGACGGCTGAGAGGTCCGCGCCCTGCGTCGTCGCCCTGTAAAGGACTACGTCGGGGCTATATTTCTTCATCACCTCGGAGGCTGCCTTGCCGTAGGCCTCTCCCCTGAACGTCTTGAAGGGGGCCCCGTCAACTGCATAGACCTTCGACGCGCCGTAGTAGCCGGCCTCTTTGGCCATCTCGTCCGTGTTCTCGCCTATAACCAGGGCGCAGAGGTTCGAGCCCAAATCGCCCGCGAGCTTCTTGCCGATCCCGAAGAGCTCGAAAGCCATAGGCGTGAAAGCGCCGTCTTTATGCTCCACGTATACCCAAATATCTTTATGATCGCTCATACCAGCCTCCCTTATTTAATAACTTTGAGATCAAGGAGCTTCTCTACGAGGAGGGCCCCTACCTGATCCACGTCGCCGGCAAGCATCTCACCGGCCGCCCTCGGAGGGGGTGTAGTAAGCTCGATCACTTTCATTGCGGCGCCTTCCGTACCTGCTTTTTCCTTCGCCGCGCCGATTTCGGCCGCATCCCAGACAGGTATCTGGACCTTGGCGGCCTTCCTGATGCCCATGAGGTTCGGCAGTCTCGGCTCGTTGATGCCCTTGAGCACCGATACGACGGCGGGAAGCTGCGCCTCGATGACCTCTCTGCCGCCCTCGATATTGCGCTCGACCTTGATCTTCTTGCCCGCGGCGTCGATGTCGATGATCTTGCCGACAAAGCTGAGCTGAGAATATCCGAGCCGCGTTGCAAGCTCGGTAGCGACGATGCCCGTGTTGCCGTCGGTCGCCTGTTTTCCGCACAGGACGAGGTCTGCATCGCCTATCTTCTCGATCGCTTTGGCGAGCACGTAGGACGTCCCCAGCGTGTCGGAGCCGGCCAGGGCAGGGTCGGTGATCTGGTGCACTTCATCTACGCCGAGGGCGAGGCTGTTCCTCAGCACGTCGGCGGCCTTCTCGGGGCCCATCGATATCGCCACGATCTCGGCGTCATACTTCTCCTTCGTGAGAAGCGCTTCCTCCAGTGCAAACTCGTCGAAAGGATTTGTGACAGAATCCATATCCTCTCTCTTAAGGGTGCCCTTCTGGAGGTCCCATTTGACTTCGGCTTCTGTGTCAGGAACCTGTTTTATGCACACGACGATCTTCACGGCATCCTCCTTTCGGATTTAATTATTCACCACGATACGTGGGTTTTCGCTTCTCCAGGAAAGCCTTCATCCCTTCTTTCTGGTCGGCTGTGCCGAAGCAAAGGCCGAAAGCCTTCGCCTCCACGTCCAGGCCGGAATCGGTATCGAGGTAAAGGCTCTTGTTGATGCAAGACTTCGCGAGCCCGATCCCCACCGGCCCCGCGGCCAGCATTTTGCCGGCCAATTCCCGCACTGCCTCCGCCAACTGCCCGTCGGGCGTCACCTTATTGATGAGACCCATCACGTAGGCTTCCTGGGCGCTTATCACCTTGCCCGTGAAGATAAGCTCCTTGGCGTTCGCCAGGCCCGCGAGCTTGGCGGTCCGCTGCGTGCCGCCGAAGCCGGGGAGAATGCCCAGCGTAACTTCCGGGAACCCCATTTTCGCTTTTTCCGTTGCATAAATGATATCACAAGCGAGGGCAAGCTCAAAGCCCCCGCCCAAAGCGTAGCCGTTGACCGCCGCGATGACCGGCTTGTCCATCCTTTCCAAAAGCAGCATGGCCGCGTGCCCCTTCTCGGAGAAGACCGTCCCCTCCATGGGGCGCATGGGCTGCATCTCCGCGATGTCCGCCCCCGCGACGAACGCCTTGTCGCCTTCGCCGGTCACAACGACGACCCTTACGCCCGGGTCGGCGGCGAGCACACCAGCGGCTGCCGTAAGGTCGTCGAGCGTTGCCGAGTTGAGCGCGTTGAGCGCCTTCGGCCTGTTTATCTTGATTGTGCCTACGCCTCCGGCGACCTCCAGGATCAGGTTGTCGTAAGGCATATTACGCCTCCCTCTCCACTATCATGGCCATGCCCTGGCCGCCGCCGATGCACATGGTGGCGATGCCGTACTTGAGGCCGAGCCTGGGGAGCTGGTGCATAAGCGTTACGACGAGCCGCGCGCCCGTGCAGCCGATGGGATGGCCTATCGAGATGCCGCCGCCGTGGATGTTCACCCGGTTCGTGTCGAGCTTCAGCTCCCTGATATTCGAGATCGCCTGCGAGGCGAAGGCCTCGTTGAGCTCGATCATGTCTATCTTGTCGGTAGTGAGACCGGCCTTTTTCAATGCCTTCTTGACTGCGGGAACCGGCCCGAGGCCCATATACTGCGGGTCCACGCCGCCTGCCGCCCAGGAGACTATCTTGCCGATAGGCTTGATGCCCAGCTCTTTCGCCTTGTCCCGCGACATTAAAACGACCGCCGCCGCCGCGTCGTTGAGGCCGGAGGCGTTGCCTGCCGTGACCGTGCCGCCCTTCTTGAAGGCGGTCCCGAGCTTGCCCATCTTCTCCATCGAGGTGTCCATGGGCCGCTCGTCCACTTCGAAGACGATCGGGTCTCCCTTCTTCTGGGGCATGACCACGGGAATGATCTCAGGCTTGAGCCAGCCTTCCTTGATCGCCTTGCGCGCCCTCTGGTGGCTGACGAGGCCGAACATATCCTGCTCTTCGCGGCTGATGCCGTACTTCTCGGCAATGTTTTCGGCAGTCAGGCCCATATGGTAGCCGTAGAAGATCTCCCAGACACCGTCCATGACCATGAGGTCAACCGCCTCGGTGTTGAACATGCGGGCGCCCCACCGCAGGGATGGAAGGATAAAGGGGGCCTGGCTCATGTTTTCCATGCCGCCCGCCACGATTACCTCCGCGTCGCCGGTCATGATCGCCTGGGCGCCGCTCACTATCGACCGCAGCCCGGAAGCGCAGACCTTATTGACTGTAAAGGCGTTCGCCTCCTTCGGCACGCCGCCGAATATCGCGGCCTGGCGGGCGGTGTTCTGCCCCTGCCCCGCCTGGAGCACGTTGCCCATTATTACTTCGTCTATATCGACCTCTTTTAAAGAGGCGTCGAAGTCGTAATACTTGCCTTCGAGGTCCGTGTCGAGCTTCCCGCCGAAAATCTCAGGGGCGAATTCCTTGTCCTTCGTCCTGGACGGCTTGATCCCCGCCCGCTTGATCGCTTCCTTAATAACAAGCCCCCCCAGCTTGACTACAGGCACGTCCTTGAGGCTTTGTCCGAACTGTCCGACGGCAGTCCTCGCGGCTGAAACTATGACCACGTCTCTCATATATCACCTCTTCGGTTTTTGTTAGCAAAAAATTTCACATACTTTTAACGTAATCGGGAGCTTTTGTCAATTCTTTTGATACCCTCGGAAAGGGAGGCGGGGCAGCACGGACACCGCCCCTGCAAAACGCCCAATTGGGCTTGTCCCACAATAGAATAACGCTTTTGCCTGCATCGGATTAGAACAGCGTATGCGAGGAGCACTGTCGCCTCCACAAGCAGATAGAGGCTGTCTACCAGGAGGGATAATGAAGGCATTGATCGGTATTTGCATCATTTCGGCTTTTTAGTCTGCTCTTGCGCAACGGACGAAGGCTACAACACACAGAAGGGTGCGGTTATCGGGGCCATCTGCGGCGCGCTGGCCGGACAGCCCCTCGGGGGCCACACGGGCTCGACCTCATAGGCGCTGCCGCGGGCGCCCTTACAGGAGCGGTGGTAGGGAACGCCCCGCCCACAGGGCCTGGGTGCCGGTAAATCCACAAACCGGTCCGTAGAAGGGGTCAGCCCTTGAGGGCCTGTTGCCCAAACGACCCTTGTGATTCCCCGAGGCATTATAACATTTCCCGTCGGTGCTTGCTTCCTACAGTTTTCTCAAGGTTTATTGCGCCGTCGGGACTCTTGCTGAACAAGCTTGCCAGAAGGACGGCAAGAATCCCGGTGAGAAAAATGCCGTCGAACGTTCCTGCCCCTCCGATCGACGCAACGGGTGCGGCTAGGCCCGTATCTTTCCGAGATTGAGTAAATCGGCCCCGACAAGTGTGCCCAGGCTTCCGGCAATGTACGCGAGCGAGGGAGCGTAACGGCGCGACAGGAGGATACCTACCGCCGCAGCGACCAGCGGAGGAATGTACGTAGGTACCGCAATCCCAACCCCCTTGAGCGGCTCGGCGAGCATGTGCACAACCATGGCAACGATTGCCACGCCGAGGAGGCTTCGGCCCGGCATCTTGTTTTTCATCAGCAAGTACACAGAAAGGAAGGCGGGGATGATCGCGCCGCCGAGGTTAACGGCAATTATAGTTCCAGGCGGGCCTTTCACCTGTGGAATGACATGAAGCATTCCGTGAAAGCAGGCAAGCCCTGCCTGGCTGACCGGGCAGGGAGGAAGCTGCCATAAGGGAATGTTGACATAGCTCCCAAAGAACGAGAGGGCGAGCAGAAGAAACATATGGCGTTGCCCCACCCCTATCCTGTGGAAGGCGTAGCGAAGGATCCCTATCTCCACCATCGCCATCAGCACGACGAGGAAAATCGCAAACAGAACCAGGAAAGGAAATGCGACAGGGAAATAGTGCACGGGCCTACCTTAAAAAAGCCGACTCCATCCTATCTATGGGGAGAAAACGCGATCATAGCAGAACACAGTCTCCTTTGATCCATTTTATCTCCCATTTCTTTGCTTCAGGGTCCAACAGCACTTTGAAGCTCCATACGCCGTGAGGCGCGAGTCTGCTGTCGATGTCCTCCCCGTCGCCTATTCCGGAGCCGGACTTATCGTAGAAGTTTACATGAACTATTACGTCGCGGCATTGCTGGTTTGAGTCATTCCGGACGCTGCCTGCGGCGTATAGCAAATCTCCTCCGCCTTCGGAATGGCTTTCGACCAACTGTAAAAAACCCGGCGTGATATTTACGCTGCCCGCCTGTGTTCCGTCGTTATCTCTTTCAGCGGCTATGCAGTTAATAGCAAGGCATAAGAACATGAATATCATGCAAAAGGAAAGCGTATGCCAAACGATATGCTTTTTCATACGTTCACCCCTCCCGACTCGATATCATCGATGTGACTTTACAAAACGAATATATACCTCCCATGCCACGGCCGCAAAGAGATAGGAATGGGCCGGCCGCTGCCCTCGGTTTATTTCTGCTTCTCCCATATCGGGCGATTATATTGTGGGTGAATTCCGAAAGAAGGAACAATTTACCGAATAAGGAGGAACGCAGATATGATGCCAAGATCGTTCGGTCTGGTGGTCATGGTTGCTGTCATAGGTTTCAGCTTGGCGGCTTGTGGGTGTTTTCAGCAGAAGATGAGGGGCGAGGCAGCGCCGCCCGCAGCGCCCGAGCAAAAAACAGTTGTCGCGCCTGAACAGAAGGAACGGATCGTTGTGAATGAAGAGGGGAAAGGGGCCGTCGCAAGAGCCGCGCTCGCCTCGGTTCTCCAGGACGTCTACTTCGATTTTGACAGGTACAACATAAGGCCGGGCGACGCCGAGACGCTCAAGGAGGACTACGCCTGGATACGGTTGAATACCGGCGGCAAGGTGAGGATCGAAGGGAATTGCGACGAGAGAGGGACCGTCGAGTACAACCTGGCCCTCGGTCAGAAGAGGGCGGACACCGCGAAGGCATTTCTAGTCAGCCTGGGTGCGGACACGAGCCGCCTGGATACTGTTAGCTATGGGAAAGAGAAGCCCGTGGACCAAGGACACAACGAAGAGGCGTGGGCGAAGAACAGAAGGGACCATTTCACACCCATCGGCCAATGAGGCAGGGAAAGATAATGGGGGTTGTTTTCCACGTCCGGCAAGATGGAAACCGCTACGGGCAAAGTCACCGCCATCGACCCGCAGGGAAAGGGGACCATCATCTCTGCGAAAATGGGCAATGAATCAATGGACGTCGGAGAGCTGTAGTGGACAAAGATACAGTATTCAAGGCCGATGGTAAAAAGGGGGATACGACGGCGGGCGGGGCGCGGTCCAAAAGAAACCTCATAACAGGGTCATCGAATGGAAACACTCATTTTTCAATCTTCACAACAAAGTGGGGAAATGCGCGCTCCTCGCCTGCCGCATCGGGTCGGAAGGTTTCGACAAACTAGGCTATGTGTCGTTTTATTCTCGACAGTCTTGTCGATACGCCGGGCCTATATGAATAAGAAACATCCATGATATCATATTGTTCTATATCCTCTCCGACTTGGCATGAATGTTGCTTGAAACCGTACTGTGCAAGGAGGGGCACAATATGAGAAAATGCTCCTCGACAAATAGCCTTTTCCGCCGAGCACCATTTTGTCTCGCCGTTATCCTTATTATGCTGCTCGCGCTGCTGCCCGCAAAAAAGCTTATAACCATCGAAACAGGCGGCCTGGAAAACCAATTTCAAGTGGCTCAGGACGCAAACGATCCGGCTGCCCTGGCGGGCTGCGTTTGCGGTCCACTCTTCTCCGAAGAGACTTCTTACCTTACCCCTGACGCAGCAGTCCCTTTCCATGAATCTTTGGTGGTCCACACCCATTCCTACCGAGGTCCGCCCGTTCTTTCCTGATCCTTACATCGGTTCCGGTCCATTCTATACTCAATTCCCTTAGCACGTTTTTTATGCTTGGGCTCTTGGGGTTCAGAGAGACGAAGTATCGGATCTCTAAAAATATGAGGAGCGATCCATGGAAACAATGGTACAGATCAACCGCCGGAAAACCGCAGCGCCACAAGGGAGGTGGAAAGATGTTCCGCCGGCCACGAAATACCGGATGCACCCGGAGGTTACATGAGGCCGGGACCGCTGGACCTGAACATTTGCATCAATCGTCTTGCCGGGCTGCTTTCGCCGTTCGAAAGGATCAGCCTTAGAACGGTCCTCGGGGGCAACGTGCTGCTCGTTATGGCAGACCCGGATCTGATGGCCGCTATGTTCTTCACCATCGTAGAATGCGCGGGCCGTCTTGCACCCGGTGGTACCGTCACGATCCACACCGCCTTGGCGCCTCTCCAAACGGGACTGGTGTCGAAAGGAATGGGCAACGCCTGCGTACTCCTTTCATTCCATGCAGCAGCCAAGGGGGGGCGGAGGATACGCCTTAACTCCCCGGGACACGATAACGTCCTCCGTCCCCTTTCCACTGTCCGGGATATACTGGAGGCGCATCATGGCTGCGTCAGGATGCGCCTCCGCGCTACGGATATAACCTTCAACGCCTACCTTCCGGCCTTGAGGCACATGCCGGTTCAGGCAGGCGGAGATAGCGAGGCCGTCTTTGACGTCCGAAAGGAGGGGCAATGAGGGTTCCGATAATAAGGGAGGGAGCGATTTCTATCGTCTTCGATGAGGATGACGTGAGGCAGACATGCCGGCTCCTCAAATGCAGGAAGCAAAGCGACGACTGCATAGCGCTTATGTCTAATAATGCCATGCAATGCGTGCCGTGTTACGCAACCCTGCGATTGTTGAACCGGCCTTTCAGGATGAGGATAAACAGGCATGCGGCCGAGCATCGGAACTAACGGTAAAGGGAGGCGTTACATTAAGTCTATGGTTGTCAATGCGGGGCGTGTGATTGAAATCGACGGGTGGACTCAAGGCCGATGGCCTTGAGTAGGCGATATAACATTATGAAATTAAAAGGAGATGCCATATGAAACATTTAACGGTGTTCGGATTGGCTGCGTTGGCCCTGGTGCTGGGAATTGCGGGATGCAGCAAAGGAAATATGGCCGAAGCGCCCAAGCAGGAATATGTCACGAAAAACCTGGTCCCCTCGAAGGCTGATATCAAAGGGGCGGACTTCGAGATCCAGGTGGAGAGCCTTCAGCTTACGATGTATGTGGACCCGACATCCAAGGAGGTGGTCAAGACGCCCTCTCTCGGAGGCCATTACAAGATAACCAACACATCGAAAGATGTCCTGGACGTCCAGGGAGTCACAGTCGAATACCTGGACGAGCAGGGCAAGGTTATTCCCTTCAGCCTCGGGTAGAAAATAGCCAAGGCTTCCATGATGTTAAGCAAGATAAATCCCGGCGAGGTAGCCGAAGGGTCCCTGGATGTTACGTTTCCGAGGGCGGCATTAAAGACCCTGGGGAGCATAGATTTCAATCTTGTCTTTATCCCGTCCCCCCTTAAGAGAGAGACGCTCAAGATGCCCGAGAAAATAGAACAGAAGTAAGAGGGCGAATCCGGGAGGAAGCCCCCGATGACAGATTGTCGGGGGCTTCCTCTTTCGGGCTGCATATAGCAATGACTTCCTGGTCACTGAGGCCTGATATGAAAATTCGGTTAGATTGCGCGAGAATGGAGCGCGCCTTTCTTAACCTCGTCAGCAATGCCATAGACGCCACTCCGGAAGGCAAATCGGTGATCGTCCGCACTGCCTTCATAGATGGCAAGGCCCTGTTCGAAGTCACGGACCGGGGCCCGGGAATACCGGCGGAGCACAGGAAAAAGATATTCGAGCCATTTTTCACGACCAAGCAGCATGGTACAGGACTCGGCCTTGCCATAGCACTCAAAGTTGTTGAAGCACACGCCGGAGAGCTCAAGGTGTTGCAGTCTGAGGAAGGGGGCGCCGTCTTCAGGGTCTTCCTTCCGTTGTCGTAAAAGGCACCTGTTTCGAAGAAGGTCCGTGCCGTTTGACGCCATGCCGGCAACTGCCAAGGCATTGTTCTCGAGCTATGGTGACCCCGGTGCTTCGAAATCAACCACCCCTTCAAAACCCGATCACCGGCACGGGTTCGCTTCCGCTGTGTGCCGTCTGCCGACCAATAGCCTTCCCCGAGACGCCTCATCCGGCCGTCTACCTCTTGCGCTCCTTTAGTACTTCTTCACAAGACGGCATGTACTCCTTGTAAGGTATCGTCATGAGGTCACCGGTAACGAGGTGACCTGAGACCTTGGAGCAAATAGGGGACGTAGTTGACCAACGTGACGAGACAAATGGAGCAAATAGGGGACGTAGTTGACCAACGTGACGAGACAAATATTTTATCTTCTTTACGACATAATCGAGTCAGAGCCTCAAGGATAGCCATTCCCCGGAAAGCACGCCGGACCTGAAAACTTGACAAAAATAAAAGCGACTTAGTAGCCTATACCCCTCCTTCGGGTAGAGTCGCCGCACACCTTACACTAAGACCGCGCCATGCAAGGCATATCGGGGCCCCCGGAGGTAAGGAGGCTGTTACGAATTCCAAACACGATCATAAAAGGCGCCCTGTAAGCGCCATGGCTTTCGTTATGTGCGCCCTTCTCGTCCCGATCTTCGCCGGTCCGGCGGCGGCCGGGACGGGTGGGGCCAGGGAAGAGCTGAAGGTGGAAAACGGGCAGAAGATAAGCGTAGACGTCGAGAACAAGTCGCTTTCTTCGCTTTTGCGGATGATGGCCGACAAAAAGCTTTTCGACCTGTCCGGCCGTCAAGGCAGCGCGAACGAGCCGTTAACCCTCCATTTTTCGAAGTTGACCTTGCCGGAGGCGCTTTCGAAGATGATGAGGGGATACAGCTACGTGCTCATGGACGAAGGGAAAGGCAGGCCGGTCCTGACCGTGATGGGAAAAGCCGAGCGGGGCGCGCCCGGTGCGGACAGGCAGGAGCCGAAAGGCGGCACGCCGCCCGATCAGGGCGCGCCAACAGCCGCGGACGCCTTTACCGCCCGTACAGCAGAGGCAGCCCCTTGCGCCTCCCCCGCCACGTGAGACTGCACAACAGCCCCCGCCAGGCGGCGAGCAGCAGACTGCACAGCAACCCCAGACAGGCGGCGAGCAACCCGCGCAGGGCGGCCGGCAGCAGCAGCCGGTGCAGCAGCAGGCCACGCAGCCTGCTCAGCCTCAAGCGACGGGCGGCCAGCCCGCGCAGGGCGGCCGCAGGACCAGCAGCAGCCGGGGTCGCAGCAGGCGCCCGCTGCGCCGGCGCCTCCGCCGGAGCCTGAGGGCGTCCACTTCTAGGACAACGCAAATCCGCCGGATGGCGGCGCTTTAAGAGACTGGGCTGCCGTTCGGGATATCTTTGTCCGGCGTAACGAGGACCACGGACGACTTGTCCTCGCTGGAGGCGGCGAGTAGCATGCCGTGGGACATGATGCCGCGAAGCGCCCTCGGCTCCAGGTTCGCCACGATGACTATGCGCTTGCCCACCAGCTCTTCTTTTGTGTAATAGGGCTTTATGCCGGCCACTATCTGCCTTTCTTCCCCGGCATCGATGGTCAGCTTGTAGAGCCGGTCGGCGCCCGGTATCTCCTCGCATTCCTTGATCTGGGCGACCCGAAGGTCCACTTTCTTGAAATATTCGAAATCGATTGTCTCCATCTAAACTCCTTTCCCGCGCAATGGGCGGATCGTGCGCCGCTTTCCTTTAACGGCGCTTCCGGTGAGACATCAAGATTATATCAAAGAGTCCTTCCGGTTGCCATGCTCCGCCTTTTCCCGCTTCCACAAAAATAAGCTATTCTGATATAATCGACATACGCAGGCCGACACCGCGCGAAGGACACCGTGTCGGGGCCGCTTATATCCTTACAATAGGGGGAGACCGCTATGAAAAAACCTGCTGCACCCGTATCCGGGCCGCCCGTCTACGGCGCGGACGTCACCCTCGCCGTCGCGAAGAAGGTTGTAGCAGCGGCGGAGGCAGAGGCGAAAAAGAACGGCTGGACCTTCGTGATCGCCGTCGTCGATACGCGGGGGCTCCTCGTCATGCTCGAGCGCATGGACGACACACAGACCGCGAGCATCCGGGTGGCGATCGAGAAGGCGCGCACCGCCGCCATGTTCAAGCGGCCCAGCAAGGCCTTCGAGGACGCACTTGCGGGCGGCCGCATGGCGATATTGCGGATGCCCGGCGCGACGCCTATCGAGGGCGGGGTGCCTCTTTTGAAAGGCGGCAGGATCATAGGCGCAATCGGCGTGAGCGGCATGACGTCTGCTCAGGACGGCCAGGCTGCACTTGCCGGAGCAGCCGCCATAGCAAGCTGACGCCGGGAAACCGTCTCCCGGAGCAAGGCAACGACGACTTCGGGCGCAAAAATAACCCGCCCGACCCCGGCCTGCGGAAGGGACTTGAAATATTCGATGATTTTGTCATATAATTCCAGGCTTTATGAGAGTTTTACTGATCCTCTGCATCGGTTGCGTTCTTTTTGTCCATGGCCTGGGCAGCACGGCTTTGTGGGACCCCGACGAGCCGAGGCAAGCCATTATGGCCAGAGAGATGATGGAGCGCGGCGATTATGTCCATCCTTATCTCAACGGAATGCCTTACCTTGAGAAGCCGCCCCTCCATCCGTGGCTCATAGTCGCCACCGCAAAAGTCACGGGCAAGATAGATGAGTTCTCGTCGCGCCTCCCTTCGGCGATAGCCGCCCTGCTCTTGCTTTTGCTCGTTTATTTTTACGGGGCGAAGACGGACCACGAGGTCTCGGGCTTCCTCTCCGCCCTTATCCTGGCGACAAATTACCAGTTTTTGGGGAACGCAAGAGAATCGGTCATGGACATGACCTTTGCCCTTTTCATAGGCGTGGCTATAATTTTAGGCTATTTTTGCATCGAAAAGCGCAGGACGAAGTGGCTCCTGCCGTTTGCGCTCCTGCCATGCGCGGGGGCGATTTTGAGCAAGGGGCCTGCCGGGCTTGTTATACCCCTGGTGGTCCTCTTCTTTTACTGTCTCGCGACCAAGCGCCTGCGCAGCATGTTCCTTCCCATGACGGCCGGCTGCCTCCTTTCCTCGGCCGTCGCCTCCATCTGGTTCTTCATGGCGGGAAAGGCCTACGCTACCGAGTTTATCCTGCACCAGAACGTGGCCCGGTTCGCTACGGGCTTCGACCACATCCAGCCGTTCTGGTACTATTTCCCCAAGCTCTTCGTCAATTTCCTGCCGTGGAGCATCGCCCTGCCCTTCGCCGCCTGGTTCGCGTACAAGCGTAAGCTATGGCTGCCCCTCATCTGGCTCGTCTTCACCTTCGTTTTCTTCGACATATCGCGGAGCAAGCGCGCCATCTACCTGCTCTCGGCGTATCCGGCAGCCGCCATCCTGGTGGGCATGTACCTCAAGGAGCGGTGGTACGCACTGGCGGAGGCGCGATGGACCAGGCTCGTTTTCTGCGTCTTCGGCGCGCTCCTTGCCCTGGCCCCGCTGCTTTTCTTCCCTGCTTACGACCGGGTGCCCCTCGTTGCGCAGATGTTCGCAGGACGGATGCCTCTGCTAATAGGCATGGCGGCGGTCCTGTTCGCCTGCGGGGTCTTCTTCGTAGTCTCGGTCCTCATGAAATCGCCGGCAAAGAACTTCCTCGCGCTCTTTGTCTACCTCCTGATACTCGGGGTCGTCTACCACACGAATTTTATGCCTGCCGTCGACCGGAACGTCAACTCGGTCCGCCTGATCACCGACCGGTTGAGCGACGCCCAGAAGGCAGCCACGGTATGCAGCTACGGTTTTAACTCCCCCGCCCTGATCTACTACATGGGCAGGCCGGTCCCGGCCATTTTGGGGCCGGATGATGCCCTTTTGAAAAAAGATGATATAATAGTCATCGCCGAAGACAAGTATGGGAGCGCTAGTGCGCTCAGACAACTTTTTCCCCTTTCGAAGAAAGCGCAGTACGAGAGGGATAACTACTTGATCTTCATGAGGAAAGATGGAAAGTAGGGTCGATATATCGGTCCTCGTGCCGGCCCTGAACGAGGAAGAATCGCTCGACGAGCTGAACGAGCGGCTTACGAAGGTCCTGTCATCGATGGACCGGTCCTGGGAAATCATCTACGTCAACGACGGGAGCACCGACAGGACCGAGGAGATGATAGAAGGCTACCGGAAGACCGACCAGCGGATCAAGGTCATCGAGTTCGAAAGGAATTTCGGACAGCACATGGCGCTTTTCGCGGCTTTCGAGCGGGCCGCCGGCAAGGTGATCGTCACGATCGACGCAGACCTGCAAAACCCGCCGGAGGAGATACCCCGCCTCGTCGAGAAGGCGGACGAGGGCTACGACGTGGTCGCAACGTGCAGAAGGGGGAGACAGGACTCGATCTTCCGCAGGTGGCCCTCCTGGATCGTGAACAAGATCACCTCGCGCCTCGTAGGCGCGAAGCTGCGGGACTACGGCTGCATGCTGAGGGCGTACAGCCGCCAGGTGATCGACTCGATCAACCTCTGCCAGGAGTCGTCCAGCTTCATCCCTGCGCTGGCCAACACTTACGCCAGACGGTTCGTCGAAATCGAGGTCGGCCACGCGGAGCGCAAACGGGGCGTCTCGAAGTACGGGCTTTTCCGCCTCCTTCGGCTCAACTTCGACCTTATGACGGGCTTTTCCCTCCTTCCGATACAGTTCATCGGCATCCTTGGCGTAGTGATCGCCCTCATGGGGCTGGTCTTCGCCATTTACCTCCTCGTCCGCAGGCTCATCCTCGGCCCTGAGTCGGACGGCCTATTCACGCTGTTTGCCGTCCTTTTCTTCTTCGTGGGCATCCAGATCTTCGCACTCGGCATCATCGGCGAATACATCGGGAGGATCTTCCAGGAAGTGCGGAGAAGGCCCAGGTTCGTAGTGAAGAAGGAACTTCTGTGAAAGCGGTCGTCTTAGGTTATCACGAGATAGGCTACGTCTGCCTCGAGGCCCTGCTGGCAAGCCGCATATCCGTGCTTGCCCTGTTTACCCACAAAGACGACCCGAAAGAGGAAATCTGGTTCCGCACGCCGAGGGCGCTGGCGGAAGAAAACGGCATCCCCGTCTTCGACCCTGAATCGCTTGCCGACCCGGCGTGGGCCGCACGCATCCGCGCTTACGAGCCCGATTACCTTTTTTCATTTTATTACAGGCACATGCTCCCGAAAGAGGTCCTCGACATACCGAAGATCGCGCCCCTGAACCTCCACGGCTCGCTCCTGCCGAAATTCCGCGGCAGGTGCCCCGTCAACTGGGTGCTCGTAGAGGGGGAGCAGCGTACCGGCGTCACCCTCCACGTGATGGAGGTAAAACCGGACGCGGGGGACATAGTGGGGCAGAGGGAAGTGCCCATTGCGTTCGAGGACACGGCGGAAAGCCTGGCGCGGAAGCTGGCCGCCGCTGCGGCGGGACTGATGCGCGAGGTAATGCCGCAACTTGAGGCGGGCAGGCCGGAACGCAGGCCCCAGACGGGTCAATCTTCATATTACGGCGGCCGCAGGCCGGAAGACGGTATAATCGACTGGGAAAAAAGCGCATTGAGCGTTTACAACCTCGTAAGGGCGGTCACCCACCCATACCCCGGCGCTTACACGTTTATGGCAGGCCGCAAGCTCTTTATATGGAAGGCAGCGCCGCGGGAAGGGGCAGCCGCCGGGCTACCCGGTACGGTCGTCTCTACGGACCCTCTCGTCATCAAGGCGGGGGACGGCCTGCTGCGCGTCATGTCGCTCCAGGCGGACGGTGAAAACGAGATGGGAGCGGACTCTTTCGTCCGCCTCCACGGACCTGATATGAAATTCTTAGGAGGTAGGTTTTGAACATCTTGATACTGGGCGTCAACGGCTTTATCGGCAACAGCCTTGCCAGCCACATCCTGGAAAACAAGGACTGGGAAGTTTACGGAATGGATATACGGGATGACAAGCTGGACAAGTGCCACGGCAAACGGTGCTTCCACTTCGTCGAGGGCGATATATCGATCAACAAGGAATGGGTCGAATACCACGTGAAGAAGTGCGACGTCGTCCTGCCGCTTGTGGCGATAGCTACGCCGGCCACCTACGTCAAGGAGCCGCTGAAGGTGTTCGGCCTCGATTTCGAGGAAAACCTGGCGATCGTCCGCCAGTGCGTGAAATACAATAAAAGGCTTATCTTCCCCTCCACGTCGGAGGTCTACGGCATGTCGCCCGACGAGGAGTTCAAAGAGGACGAAAGCCCGCTCATGGTGGGGCCCATCAACAAGCAGCGCTGGATTTACAGCGTCTCCAAGCAGCTCCTCGACCGCGTCATATGGGCATACGGCTTCCAGAAAGGCCTGCGCTTCACCCTCTTCCGCCCCTTCAACTGGATTGGGCCGAAGCTCGACGATCTGACCATGGAGCCGGAGAAGGAAGGCAGCTCCAGGGTCGTCACGCAGTTCATATCCGCCCTGATCCACGGAGACGTCATCCGCCTCGTTGACGGCGGCGGGCAGAGAAGGTGTTTCACCTACGTCGACGACGGCATAGACGGCCTCATGCGCGTCATCGAGAACAAGAACGACGTCTGCAACGGCGAGATATTCAATATCGGGAACCCCAGAAACGAGGCGACGATCAAAGAGCTGGCCTACAAGCTCCGCGACCTTTTTATGGCGTACAAGGGCAACGCGGGCAAGAAGCCGGCCGAGATAGTCGATGTCTCCTCCGGAGACTTCTACGGCAAAGGGTATCAGGACATCAACCGCAGGGTGCCGTCGATCAGGAAGGCGCGCGAGATCCTGGGGTGGGAGCCGAAGGTGGACCTCGATACGGCGCTGCGCAAAACGCTCGAATACTACCTGGGACCGAAAGCCGACGGCATCTGATGCACAAAGTCGTAGGGCTGCAGGTCCACGTCGATACCTTTGAAGGGATGAGGCACGGGGTGGGCCGCCTGCTCGACCTGTTCGATTCCTTCGGCCTGCACGCGAGCTTTTTCGTCCCCATGGGCAAGGACCATACGGGCTGGACCGTGAAGCGCGTCTTCACCCGGCCCGGCTTCGTCTCCAAGGCGCAGCGGGTAGGGGTGCTCGAGACGTACGGGGTAAAGACCCTCATGCGGGGGCTGCTCCTGCCCGGCGCGCAAATCGCCAAACGCAACGCGGGGCTGCTGCGCGACATCGAGGCAAGGGGACACGAGCTCGGCATCCACGGCCTCGACCACGTTTACTGGCACGACCACATAAAAAATATGGACCGGGCGCGGACGGAGAAGATACTTGCCGAAGCGGCCGGTACGTACGAAGCGCTGGTCGGAAAAAAGCCCGCGTCGTTCGCGGCCCCCGGCTGGATGATAAGCGCCCACGCGCTCGCCTTCTTCGAGGCAAACGGGTTCTCCTACACGAGCGATACGCGTGGGACCGGCCCGTTCTATCCGCGAATGGGCGGCAGAACATTCCCGGTGCTCCAGATACCCTCGACGCTGCCGACGCTCGATGAGATGGTGGGCCTGGAGGGCAACGACCAAGCCACTCTAGCGGCTTTCTTCGCAAATTCCCTTACCGAAGGACTAAACGTGATCTCCGTGCATACGGAGCTTGAAGGCAACCGATGGACGGGCTTCCTAAAGATGTTCATCGAGCAGGCGTTAGAGCGCGGCTACTCTTTCAAGCGCCTGACAGATATAGCGGCAGAACTGAAAAATCAAAAGGACATACCGGTCTGCGAATGCCAGTACGGCACGGTCCGCGGAAGGGCCGGCGAAGTAACCCTGCAAGGCCCGCCGGCGTCGTTGTAATCCGCACCTATCATCATCGCTTCGAGACCATTAGCTTCTTCCTGAAGTTGTGATCTCTCCATTAACGGCACAAGCGTAACACTTCACGCGGCAATCCTGATGAAGCGCCATTTCCCTATCGCCCTTCGGTGCATGCCACCGTGGTGCAGGAGTTTACCTATGCTACAATCTTTATGTGCCTGATTCCCTGATCGATCGTTAACCGGTAATTTGTTCCAACTCCATCTGAGCAGTTTCAGGCGCATATAAATAAATGACTAAAGCTGCTATCAGGAATATCACTGAAAGTATCGGCAGTCCGGCAGCAATCGATGTCTTTGTGGCTATGTACCCTATAAGGAAAGGGGAGACTGACGCCAATATACGTGCAATGAAACATTGCACCGCCATAACCCGTGCCACGCATTCTGGTCGGGAAGAATAGACTGTAAGTGATGCCAATGGCATACCCGCCGTAGATAAAGAATGAGGTGATGGAGCACAACGAGCAGAGCGATGACCGATGATAAATTGACATAGATCACAAAAGGACGGCGGCCGGGAAAATGAATAACCCAATAATTTCTTACTCCTGAGTTCTCTCTTATATAACCGCAAATGAAGTAGGCGGGAAGACCGAAGATGCTATAATATATTATGAAGTAAGAGCCTTTCAATATACCCAGGTGCTTTTCCGTTATCAAGAACTGCGGTATCGAAGTGGCCCATCCCCACCACATGAACAAAAACGCGAACATTATGACGATCCCAACGAGATAATTTCTCACGCTGTACCGTATCGGCTCCAACAGGTCCAATTTGTGGCGTTTGTTTTTTTGTCTTGCCTCAGTCTGGATTTGCTTGAACCGTTCCGTTTCTCTAAGAATAACTGCTATGAATGCTATTAAAACCAACGCAGGTATAGCGCCGGCAAAATATAACGAACGCCACCCATAACGGGGCGACAAACCGATATTGAGGGCCGCCGCAATTAAATACCCTATCGGATAGGCACTGATCAACGCTCCCAGTGCAAAGCCTCTCCATTTTGCAGGATTGGTTCGAATACCACGTCCTAGGGCACTTCCTTGGCCAGATCTGAAAACGATCTGGAGACCAACATGCCTTTCAAGCTCCTTAAAGCCGCATAACCAGTGACAACTGACTGTATATGCTAATGATAACATTAACATTGGCTTTCTCCATACCTGTCGGCGAAGAATGCAAATACTAAATCGCCGACAGCGTATTTGAGGAGAAATGCAGTTCCCATTAGACCTAAATCGATTGGGTTATATGCCATTCTTTGATCATTGCCGGTATGGTCAACCCATATATCATTGAATCCATGGCATCAAAGAACCAGCCGAACCACGTTAAAGCAAAAGCCACAAAAATGTACCTTCCCGTTCTCCGCTGCATCATCCCCCCCTTTTTTTTCTTCTTTGCTCATCAGGATCTGCCAAAGAACACTATCCCGCCCTCAAATCTTCCCTTTTCTCTCACCTCACCGAATGGCTCTTATTTGTCCCAGGGTGAAGGTCCGTGTTCGGCTCGTGCCGTCGGCCTTCACCCTGGGCAAGACCACTCTCCAGCACCCCTAACCCTCTTCTGAGAAGCAGGGACCGCAGCTCCTGCAATGTCCTAAACGTTCGTGTACGGCCTGCCTCCCGACAGGAAAGTTCCAATGATATTACCCTCGGTAATGGGAAGCAGCACGTGTGACGGATGGTCGGCGTCCTGAAAGACCGTGATGCGTGAGGAGGACTGCCGCTTGATGTGACCGCCCGCGATCTGTTCGAACGTATGCTTTGCGGGGTCATAGGCAGACGTGATTCTCAGCTTTATCTTTGTGCAGGCCTTAAAGAGGTTAGAGGTCGGGTTCCGCCTATACTGACTGGTAACTTGCATCGGAGGTGCTGTAGGGGGCGGACGGCTAGAGTTTTGAGCGGGCGGTATTGACGGCCGATGGGAGCCCTGAGCCAGCCGCGAGTCAGTTCTTCTCGTTGCCTTGCTGGTCGACTTCCCTGAGACTGGTCACCACAGGGCCAGAATCGTCGGTGGTGGACGCATTTGGATTCAATATCTTTTCCGAAAACCTTTGAATCCCACCAGAGGAGAGGAATAATAGTCCACGTGGCCGCGCACCCAGGGTGAATCCTCATAGGAAACCTGCGCCTCGTAGGGCCAATGCTCATGCTCGGAGAGGAGTTCACCCTCGTGAAGGAATAAAGATGTCCATTTGGTCTCGGGGAGAGGCCATTCATTCGACTTCTTCCACCTGTTCGAGCCCATCACGAAAAGCTTGACCGGCGGCTCTTCCATAAAACCCGTGTCTATTCCCTTCAACCATTGGTCGAACCACCTGAGGGCCTCGAACTGCAACTGGAAGAAAGGCCGGTCGAGATAGAAGGGCGGACCGATAACCATCTTCTTTGGGGGCACTCAATTTTTCCCAGCCTCGAAATGCGCCGGGCAGGTGGAGCCCATACGTCGCCCAGCATCCGCCGATATACGCGGGTACCTTTGTCGTGTCATATTTTGCCTTGCGCTCCTCCCAGAAAGGATTGTCCAGAGGGTTGAGGGCGACATCGGCAAGGATCGGATTAATGCCTTCGGTGAGGTTTTTCACCACGTCCATCATACCGGGGATGGCCATGAGGTCTTCATCCTGGAGGGCCTTCTTGACCGCCTCCTCGACCGCCTTATCCCCAAGGAGCCTGCGGGTGATCAGGCTCGAATCGCGGGTTAAGGTAATCCTTGGCCAGTGCCCGCAGGAAGTTGTACCCGAAAATACGGCCCCGGTAAATCCAGTCGCGATAAAAGTCGGTGAGCCCGTGGGGCGCGAATATGCACTTGAGGGAAGGCGGATTCAGGGCCGCAACGAACACCTGGATCCAGGCGAAGTAAGAAACGCCGAACATGCCCACCTTGCCGTCGCACCACGGCTGCTTCGCTATCCACTCTATGACTTCATAGGTGTCGCGGATCTCCTGATTCCCCATGAAGTCATACGTTCCCCCGGACTTGCCCGTGCCACGCACATTGGCGACTACCTGAACGTACCCGCGTCGCACCAGGAAATTGGGATCGCCCGATTCTATCCAGCCCCTGCCCTTATCCTCTCCTGGATGGGGATGTGTCACGGAGGAAAAGGAATTAGGCATTATGGGTGCCGTTTGTGGTTGTTGCGGATACGGATGGATGCCTAGGATCATGGCGAATTTTTCGGCACTGTCCGGCCGCCAGATATCCGCGCTGAGTTCGGTCCCGTCGCTCATGGGCACCCGCACGTCCGCTCGAAAATAAAGTTGGTGGATTTTATCTTTGAAGTCTTCCACTTCGTACTGAACAATGCACCTCAATCGTTTGTTTTGTATATGTCACCGCTTTCTCTACCTCGGGAACAAACATATATGCAGCAACCATGCCTGCACGAAGTGAACGTGGCAAAAGGTGACGATTTATCAAAGAAGGCGCGGAAAATGTAAAAAAGGAAAGCAGACGAAAAAACAAGGTAAATAGTATTCTCTTAGATATGGGTGCGTTTTTTTGTTGACACAATTTTCCGTACAGCTGATCATTTTGTAGCGCCATGGCGAATCCTACGGCAATAGTCTTCTATGTGTAAAGGGGAGATAACATGTCCATTTCTGCTGACTCATGGTCCGATGTTTTCACGAAGGTCAAGGAAGGGCTAAGCCATTACGATCCGGTTCCTGTTTTTGAGGAGCTTTTCAGGTTTCTGTATGAAGGTTCGATCGTGATCGATACAAAGGGCCACGTGGTGTTCATGGACAAACCCACCGAAACATGGTTCGGACTCCCTCCGGGAGCAGGCCGCGGCAGAAACCTTGCGGAGTTTTTTCCGGATTTAGGCTTATTGAAGAGCAAAAGAACGTATTTCCGCAATGGCAGGTTATCAAAGAAATACGTTTGGCAAAAATGGCTATGTTACAAAGGCTTCCGATAGTGAGAAACAGGCGGTTGATCGGCGCGGTGGGGACACATGGTCATTCATGAGAGAGATGGAGATCGAGAACGTCCTGGCTCAATCTCCGGCCACCGACAAATTTATAAGCTTTAGCCATGCTCCGAATAATGCCGATTATACTTTCGATGATATTCTGGGGATAAGTCTGTCCATAACCGAGTCAAAAGAAAGAGCCGCAAGAATTGCGCGCACAGATTCCACCGTGTTGTTAACCGGGGAGACAGGAACGGGGAAAGAGTTATTTGCGCATAGCATCCATCAACTCGAGTAGTCGCACCAAGGGTCCCTTGATTCGGGTTAACTGTGGTGGCATAACTGTTGAACTAGCCGAAAGCGAATTGTTTGGTTACGCGAAGGGAGCCTTCACCGGCGGAAGCAACACCGGGCATATAGGAAAGTTCGAACTCGCTTCCGGCGGGACTATATTTCTTGAGAAGTAATCGCTATGCCCTTGTCCATACAGACGAAGCTCCTGAGAGTAATTCAGGAAAAGGAAGTCCAGCTCTCGCTTTGAATGATACGAAAAAGCTCGATTTCAGATTGATCGCGGCGACGAATGTCGACTTATCCAACCTTGTGGAAAAAGGAACTTTCAGGCCGGATCTTTATTACCGGCTGGCTTCCATGCCGATTGCGATAGCCCCACTGCGGGAGAGAGTCGAGGATATTCCCTACACGGTTAATAGTCTGTTGCCGGTCATCAATCGAAGATTGTCCGGGAATGTTCGGTCAATTTCAGGCGGCGCTCTCGACGCGATGTGCAGCTACAGATGGACGGGCAATGTTCGCGAACTGAGTAACGCCGTGGAACAGTCGATTTTCAACGCCTATCCCGGCACCGAAATTGACAGGACCGATTTGCCTGCATTCTTGAAATCAGTCTCGCACAACGAAATATCATGTGAGAAAGAGATGCGCAAGGCAAGGACCAACGCGGAGCAAAGAGCTATAAATCAAGCGTTGAGGATAACAAAAGGAAACAAGAAAAAAGCAGCACAACTGCTGGGAATTTCCAGAACATGGTTGTATCAAAAGCTTCGCTCTCCATGACCCTGGCAATCCCCTTTGTTTGGACGAAAAAGGCGGAAGATGTCGCCAAGAAAATAGCCCGTGTAAAGCCATTAATGAGACGGTACACTAGATTTACTGATCAGTTCATAAGTAAAGCCTCTTTATGGTATACTGGGAGGCATGAGAGAGACTGATGGGAGAAAGCTCAAACATGATGTTCTGGAAGCTATCCGGATACGCGCGGTGCGGCGGATAGAAGAGAGAGATCCCCGAGGTGGTCATCAAGGCTCTGGGAATGAACCGTCGTACCATCTACCGCGGAAGTCGTACAGCTAATTGCCCCTTGTATCTGTCCTTACCCGCCCTGATTTACCAATGAGATCGATCAAATTAGTCGTGATGTTGGAAAGGTTTACAAGCTGCTAAAATTGTAAAGTATTCATACATCCTGTCAAGACGAAAGTGCCTCCGGTAATAAGGCCGGACTGCAAAGACACCGAAACAAACAGGCTATTTACAAGGCGTTTTAGGGTCCAGCCCTTTCCGACGCCTCTTAAGTCTTACAACCGAAGTTTGACGCGCTGCGCGCCTTAACGGTGTACAACCGGCCCGGGGCCCCAGCAGATCGCCATGTCCGCAGCGTGCAACTTTCTCAAAACGGCCTCATCGGCCTAACCAAGGCTCTACGCACTTAATTCCACCCACCGATAGCATAAGAGACCAGGCCGTGTGCCCGGCGTCCGGAACGACGAACCTCTTTTCGACATTTCGGAGTCCTTCGCGCTGGTCGAACCACGCGGTTCTGAAAATTCTGCCGCAGGATTATAGCCGACCGCATTCCGGTCGATCGACAAACAGGTAAGTGGGAAATGAAGGAGAAAAGGATGCGATCACCCGCCGGGTACGCAGGGTGCCGAATGGACGAATATAGATTCTGCCAAAAAGAAATGGCCGTACCCGTTTCTCTTCTTCCTTGTGGCATTCGGTACTTTTACGCGTCTCGCCGGTGGGCTCTGATTGTAGGTGAAATACGGAGTATTTTGAATAGGATCGGGGGCTTGATTTGCCGGCGACAGACTGCACCACCCGCTCTCGCCGCAATTGTCCGCTCGTAAGGACAATTGCGGCAGCGTGACCACCGGATCACAATCACTGTCCCTTTGCTTTTTTCCGGCCTAAAGCCGGGCGGCAGGGCATGCCGATGCCGACCACCCCTAACAGCAGTTGTCCGCCCCGGCGGACAACTGTTGTAGTGCCCGGAGGAGCCGCATGGAGGATGCTTCATATGCGGATGCAATGGGAGCCGTGGCGGCCGGAGATCGTACATTCGTACATCGGAGGCCCCACGGCGAGCATGGCGCCGCAGAGGGAGTATTCTTCATGCGGCGAGTCCAGACCTGGCCACACTATCCGCCTTAGCCTCTATAACCGCACCGATGCACTTCCAGACCCGCTAAATCACGCTGCCCGCAGGTATCACTGCACCCTTTGGTATCACCGTGATGCCGTCGCGCACCCAGTATAGCTCCGACTCGTACGACTCTCCCCGCGCCTTCGCCCGTATCGTCACGCCGTCGCCTATATGCACGCTCTTGTCGATGATGGCCCTCTCGATGATGCAGTTCCTCCCGATGCCCATGGCCGGGTTGCCTGCGGGTGCGTCCTCATCTGCGACGAGCTGCTCCCCATCGTAGAAATCCTCACCCAGCAGCACGACTTGGTCGAGCGTAGTCCCCTCGCGGATTACGCTGCGCACGCCAACCACCGAATCGGTCACGCGGGCGTTCACGATGCAGGAGCCTTCGCAAAGCAGGCTGTCGCGTATCTCCGAGCCGATCACGCGGCCCGGAGGCAGCGGGCGGCTGCGCGTATAGATCGGCTGTCGCGGCGCGTAGAGGTCGAAGGCCGCATCCGGCTTTGTCAGGCCGATATTTGCGTCGAAGAACGCCTCTACCGTCCCGATATCGCGCCAATAGCCGGCAAAAGGGTAAGCGGCCACGCTGTACCGGCTCATCGCCCATTCGAATATGCCGGTGCTGAAATCGTTCGCGCCGTTCTCGGTGAGCGCCTTTTTCAGCACTTCCGGCCTGAACACGTAAATGCCCATCGAGCCGAGCGCGCTGCCCGGCCGTATATCCGTCGCGCCGGGGAAAAGCGCAGGCGGAACGGGAAAGGCATCGATCACTCTGTCATCTTGCGGCTTCTCCATGAACCGCCGTACGACGCACGAGGCGTCTACGCCGACGAGCCCCATCCTGCGGGCGTCCGCCCTTTCCACGGGGCAGACGCAAATCGTGACGTCCGCCTTCGATTGCCTGTGGGACCGTAGCAACTCCGCGAAGTCCATGCGGTAAAGCTGGTCGCCGGAAAGTATAAGTATCTCGTCGGAGTGGTAGTAAAGCGTGTGGTTCATGGTCGCCCGCACTGCGTCGGCAGGCCCCTGGAACCAGTCGCTTTTCTGCGCCGTCTGCTCCGCGGCGAGGATGTCGACGAAGCCGTCCGAGAACTCGTCGAACCGGTATGTCTGCATGATGTGGCGGTGGAGGCTCGCGGAAAGGAACTGGGTCAGCACGAAGATGCGCTTGATCCCCGAATTGATGCAGTTGGACAGCGGTATGTCGATGATCCTGTATTTGCCCGCAAAACCGACCGCAGGCTTGGCCCGCTTCAGCGTAAGCGGATAAAGCCGCGTGCCGCGCCGCCGCCGAGGATGATAGCCGTCATTCCATCCATATTTATATATTCCAGCACAAGGGCGTACGCATGCAAGCTACTTCTATTCTTCGTTAACAAAAGCTTGCAAAAGAGGGGGCTATCATTGGGCTTCAGCAGCCCCTCCACGGGCAAAGCCGCGGAGCCACCCCGCTCGCGCGGCGCATACGCTTGCTTTGGGCAATCATTGGGGTTCAGCACCCCCGCTGCGACCCTTCCCTCCTCACGTCGGGCGGGCACCCCGGCTTCCTTGCTGCCGCCCCGAAATGTGTCCCGGCCTGCCGGCTATTTGTTTGTCCCGCCTGCACCGCCTTCCCCGCCCTGGCTGCCGCCTTCCAGGTCGAACTGCATGCCGTCTGCATTGATCGATTTTATAGTGGCCGAGTAGCTGCCCGAATCGGAGTAGACGATATGGTTATCCATCGTCCCGTTTACCGTCCCGGTGTTCGTTGGCGTAAAGCAGCCGATCTGGTTGTTCAGCCCCTGGCCGGTAGAATTGCTCCCCTGGCCGCTAAAAGAAGCCTGCCCGCCCGTCTGCTGGCCGTTGGACTCGAAATTGGCTTCCTGCTGGGCCGCGAATGCCTCCGCCGTCGCCACGGCTGTCTGTTGTGACGTAGCCTGCTGAGTAAGGGTCTGGGCGTTGGCAACCGCCGTCGCGGCTGATTGGGCCGCGTTCGACTCGGGCGGCCCTTGAGTGGACGAGCCAAAAGTGCTGGTGGTTGTCGATACACCGGTGCCAGAGCCTCTTCCGACGCCTGTTGATTCACCCGTCGTCGTTGGGTTGAAGGTGTTACCGTTGAATGTGGTGCTGCCGTTGCGGCCGGCGAACCCATCGACATAGGAGGAGGCGTAAGTCCCCGTCAACGAGACATTGCCGAAGGCGGAAGAATTATTGACCTGCCCGCTGAACGAGTAGCCCCCAAAGCTGCCGCTAAGCCCGTAACTATAGGCACCCGACGAATCTCCAGGTACCGTCGTGGTAGATGATAACGTAGTATAGGAAACCGAATTATTGATGATGCCACTTCCGTTGCCATTTACATTGTAACCGAAGAACCCGCCGATACTGGTAAAGGGAATGTTCGATCCCGCCGCGGACGACGCTATCACTGCCCCGTCCGAAAGGGAGTTACTGATGACACCGCCATTGTTTTTTCCGACGAACCCACCGAAGCCAAGTCCTCCGTTAAGGGTCGTCGTGTAGGCATTGTAATTGGTTTCGTAAATGGTCACCGTTCCATACGAGGCGGAGTTAAGGATCACGGCATGAGAACTGCCTTCGGACACATTTTCCCCGACGAAGCCGCCGACTGCGTAAGCATCCGTCGCGTTGACGTTCACATTGGCCCGTGAACCGTAAATGACGCCTTCGTTTATTCCGGCGAAGCCGCCAATATCTTCGCCGCCCGTGAAGGAGGTCCCCACCGCTGACCCGATGACATTCACTGTCCCGCTAACATAGGCGTTGATGATGGTGCCGTTGTTCACACCGATAAGGGCGCCGTCACCGATTGCCTCGGAGTTTATGGTGACCTTCGTCAGGTTGATGTCGCGGATCGTGCCGTAATTGCCGCCAAAGAAGGACGCCGGCGTCAATGCCGGATTGGCCGTTACGGTGACGCCGCTGATGCTATTTCCCAGGCCTTCAAAGATTGACCCGGTTGCCATGCCGCTGATCGGAGGGGCTGTAAATGCCGTGCTCGGCGCGGTTAGATTTGAAGCCAAGGCATAATAGCCAACACCGTTATTGGTGTTGATGACGCTCAGATCGTGCGGCCCCGACCCGCCAATGCTTGTAATAAGCGTATAGACATTCCCGTTGATGATCACCGGAGTGGCCGCGGTGCTATTGACGAAATCGAGGCTGCCGATGAAGGACCAGGGTGTTGGAGCTATCGGAGGCGTCGTCGCGGTAGCGGGTGTGGCGGGTTGGAAGAGGAAATTGAACCCGCCAAAGGGCGTTCCATAGGTCGCGGTCGGACTTCCTCCGGACATGCTCGTGTCCATCGCAGTATCATAGGTTGCGACGAACTGCGCATTAGCGCTCGCCGTCATCACCGCATTCACATTGATGAAGCCGCCCGCAGCGCCGGCGTTCAGCGTCAGCGTGCCGGCCGACCAGTTCACCGTATCGTTGACGTTGATATTCGTGCCAGAGAAGGTCCAGGCGCCGTTGTTCGCCCAGGTCTGCGGGGCGTTGATGTTCACGTTATTCCCGGCGGTCGCGCCCAGCGTGGCGACTTGCAGGGAGGATGGGGCATTGATGTTGACATCAGTGCCTGCCGTCAGCGTGAGCGTTCCCACGGGCGCTGTGACCGCCGCGTTGACATTGATGGCGTTGGTGGCGGTGAGCGACAGGGTGTTGGCTGTGGTCCAGCTCACCACATCGTTGACGTTGATATTGCCGTCGTTCGCTCCGTTGTTGCCGCTGCCCTGTGTCGATGCGATAGTGACATTGTTAGCGGCAAGCTCGCTGCCTAGCGTCGCGCCTGTAATGTCCCCCCCGCTTGCCGCTATAGTAAACCCATCCGGGTCTATAACCCACGTCCCCGCCTTGCCGTAAGCCGCAGCCGTGGTTATCACCGCCGAATTGGCTATGTTGACATTGGCGCCCGACGTCTCTATCAACCCCCCATCCCCACCGTTAGGAGCAGAGGCGTCCAGCGTACCTGCCACGTTGACCGTGCCCCCATCCGCATAGAGCTTTATGTTGCCTTTAAGGTCGTCTATGGTGCGCGCCTGGATCAGCCCTGAGTTATTCACCTGGGCGGATAGGAGGTCGTCTGCTGCTTTGGCGGTAAGTATTACCGTACCCCCGTCCGCATAGATGGCCTGCTTGTTCTCTACCAGGGCATTTAAGGCGCCCTGGTCTATCGTTAGGTTAAGGAGGGAGTTGCCGTTGAAGTTGAGGGTTATCTGGTCGCCTGAGGCTAAAGCTACCGTACCCTTGGTAGCTGCTATTACCCCCTGGTTGGATACCGTATTGCCTAGAAGGGCTACATACCCTCCGTTGTTGGCTGTTATAGTCCCCTGGTTAACTACGGAGCCTAAAGAGCCGTTGGCGTTGAATACGTAGTTGCCTGCGTTGAAGTCCGCATCCGTTATGTTCAGGGTACTGGCTAAGAAGCCTGAGGTATTTACACTAGACCCCTTGGTGAAGAGGATGCCGTTGGAGTTGATAAGATATACCCTGCCTGTGGCATTTAATGCACCCTGGATGATACTGCTCTCATTGCCGACCACCCTGTTCAGGGTGATGGCGTAGATGCCTAGGCTGGTTGAAGTTGACCGTCTCTGCCGGTGCGATGCTGAAGGTCTGCCAGTTGATGGAGGCCTTGTTCGTGGACTGGTTGATGTTCGTTGTATTGCCCGACTGGACTATGGCGGCGGTGCCGCTTGTGACTACGCCGCCCGTGGGGGCGGCTAGAAGAGGGCCTGCAAGGAGGCCGTAGAGCCAAAGGACTGTCATAAGCAGGGCAATCGCCCTCTTTGTCTCTTTAAACCCATTACCGTTAAAGCATTTCATCACGACCTCCCTTCAATTAGTCAAAGGTGTAGATACAGCGTCCGCAGGTATTTCGGTTTACGGGTTTTGCTAAGGCTGCGGCTTCCCGCCGTACCTTATGCGTTATTTATGCATGTATACAACATTATGATACGTTATATCCCATAGTACCTAACGCTTGTCAAGATTATTTCTTAAAATACTTTTGCGGGCTTATAAGTTTTTCTTAGTTTGAATTATTCGGGGTCCGCCGCCCTTCGGTGGGCGATACGCTCGCTTCAAAAAAAGAGGGGGCCTGAAAGAGGCCCCCTCCGGTACTTTTTATTCGTTAACCTGTTAGTACATGCCTTCCATGCCGCCGCCCGGAGGCATAGGAGGAAAAGACCCCTTTTCCTTCGGCTTCTCGGCGATCATCGCTTCCGTGGTGAGCAGGAGGCCTGCAACCGACGCCGCGTTCTGGAGCGCCGTGCGGGCGACCTTCGTCGGGTCCATAATGCCTGCTGCCATCATGTCGTCTACGTACTCTTCCTTGGAGGCGTCGAACCCGAAGTTGCCCTTCCCGTTCTTGACCTTCTCGACGATGATCGAGCCGTCGTGGCCTGCGTTCTGCGCAATCCACCTGATCGGCTCTTCCAGGGCCTTCTTCACGATCTTCACGCCGAATCCGCGCTCGCCTTCCAGATTCAACTTCTCCAGCTTGGCGATCACGCGGATAAAGGCTACGCCGCCGCCCGGGATAACGCCCTCTTCCACGGCTGCCTTCGTGGCGTTCAACGCGTCTTCCACGCGGGCCTTTTTCTCCTTCATCTCCGACTCCGTCGCTGCGCCGACGTTGATTACTGCAACGCCGCCGACCAGCTTCGCGAGCCTTTCCTGGAGCTTCTCCCTGTCGTAATCGGAGGTGGTCTCTTCGATCTGGGTCCTGATCTGCTTAACGCGCGCTTCGATGTCTTTCTTGTTGCCCGCTCCGTCAACGATCGTCGTGTTGTCCTTATCGATCACGATGCGCTTGGCGCTGCCCAGGTCTTTGAGGCTTATGCTCTCAAGCTTAATGCCCAGCTCTTCCGAGACTACCTGGCCGCCCGTAAGGATGGCGATGTCTTCGAGCATGGCCTTCCTTCTGTCGCCGAAGCCCGGAGCCTTGACTGCCGCAACCTTCAGCGTGCCCCTCAGCTTGTTGACTACGAGGGTCGCCAGGGCCTCGCCCTCTACGTCCTCGGAGATGACAAGGAGCGTCCTTCCCATCTTCGCTACCTGCTCGAGGATGGGCAGAAGGTCTTTCATCGTGCTTATCTTCTTCTCGTTGATCAGGATGACCGGCTCGTCGAGGACGGTCTCCATCTTGTCAGGGTTTGTGACGAAATACGGGGAGATATAGCCCTTGTCGAACTGCATGCCTTCGACGATGTCCAGGGTCGTCTCCATGCTCTTGGCCTCTTCGACCGTGATTACGCCTTCTTTACCGACTTTGCTCATAGCCTCGGCGATGATGTTGCCGATGGTCTCGTCGTTATTTGCGGAGATGGTGCCCACCTGGGCGATCTCTTTCTGGTCCTTCGTCGGCTTGGAGAGCTTCTTAAGCTCATCGATGACCGTCTCGACTGCCTTGTCGATGCCCCGCTTCAGCTCCATGGGGTTGTGGCCGGCAGCCACCAGCTTTGCGCCTTCCTTGTAAATCGCCTGGGCAAGCACCGTGGCGGTAGTCGTGCCGTCGCCTGCTACGTCGGAGGTCTTGCTGGCGACTTCTTTCACCATCTGCGCGCCCATGTTCTCGAACTTGTCTTCGAGCTCCACTTCTTTTGCAACGGTGACGCCGTCCTTTGTAACGGTGGGCGAGCCGAAAGTCTTCTCAAGGATTACATTGCGCCCTTTCGGGCCGAGCGTAACCTTAACCGCGTCGGCAAGCGTGTTTACGCCCTTCAGAAGCGCCTCTCTTGCCTTCTGATCGTATAGAATCTCTTTAGCCATTATAACTCCTCCTTATATTAATCTTCGATTACGGCAAGGACGTCGTCTTCCCTCAGGATGAGGTGTTCCTCGCCGTCGATCTTTATCTCGGTTCCCGAATATTTTCCGAAGAGAATCTTGTCGCCGACCTTAACGGACAAAGGAGACCTCTTACCGCTTTCGAGCACCTTACCGTCGCCCACTGCTGTCACGCGCCCTTCCTGGGGCTTCTCTTTGGCAGCGTCAGGAATGATAATGCCGCCCTTCGTTTTCTCCTCTTCCTCGATCCTCTTGATGACCAGTCTGTCCTGTAATGGTTTGACCTTCATCGTATCACGCTCCTTTCTTGAATTTGGAAATAGCAATCTGTGAGAATGATTGCTAAAAATAATATAATGGGTGCACCGCTTTTTTGTCAATAGCTGGGGAGATTTTTTTTAGGCGGCTCCCGGCGTCTATAATGACTTGCATCCCGCTTTGCCCGGAATAACGGCGAAAAGAGCCTGGAATAAAGGACGGGGTAAATTATTGGAATCTTTATCCCCCGCCGAGGAGGATAAGGGAGAGCCGGACGGTGTCGCCGTCGCGGAGGGGGGTAGCCAGGCCGTCGGGCAGGCTATTGTGGGGCATTTCGTTGAGCGCCACTTCGAAGACGCCCTCCAGCCGCAATTCCCCGGTTCGAGAATCGATCATCTCCCGGCCGACCGGCGTCCCCGTAAAGAGCCTGACGAGAAGGTCTTGCAGGAGACCGGCTTCCATCTCTATCTCGCCGGGGACCTCCGGCATGTGTACGGTGGTCCTGATATATATTTTCATTTTCATGGCTATTATCGGCAAATCATGGGCGATTGTCAAGCTCCCGGGGGAGGGGGGAATGGGTCAGTTTGAGATTAGCCAACGCTATGACCCTGTACGTCATGTACTACAACTTATGCCGGATTCACAAGACTCGGGGAGTAACCGCCGGCAATGATAGCAGAGGTAACAGATCATGTGTGGGAGGTCAAGGATATAATAAGTTTAATATAATCAATTCCTCCCAGTAATTAGGTTTACAAAACAAGACTTACAGTTGACAACAAAGCTCTAAAGGTTTACACTTATTCAAGACAAGGTTGACAAGATGGAGGGGCGAGGTGACAAGATTAAGAAAACGAGGCGAAATCGTAAGAGAATTTATCTTGGAGCACATTGAAAACGACGGGCAAAACATAGTCCAGACAACTATGGATAATTTCAAGATCACGCGGCAAGCCGTCTACAAGCATCTTAGAAACCTCAAAGAGCAAGGCTGTGTGGTTATAGGGGTAAATGGGCTACCCAAATTAGGACCACAAGAAAAGTGGGATACTACCCTGTCTATAGCGGAAAATGTTCATGAAGATGTTGTTTGGCGAACTATAGTAGCCCCGAAGGTCGGGCGATTGTCAGACAATGCTTTGTCGATTTGGAGTTATGGGTTTACAGAAATCTATAATAACGTTGTTGATCACTCAGGAAGCGATACTGTATGGATTGAGGTCGAAAAAACGGCTCTGACCACGAATGTGGTAATATTGGATCGTGGGATTGGCATATTTACTAAGATCAAGACTGCACTGGACCTACTTGACGAAAGACATGCAGTCTTAGAATTAACAAAGGGCAAACTCACGACTGATCCTGCCAGTCATACGGGGGAGGGTATCTTTTTTACTTCTCGCATGTTCGATATGTTTAGCATCTTATCTGGCGAGGTTTTTCTTTCCCACAGTTATGGGAAAGACGAGGATTGGATATTACAAAACTCAGAATATTGTAAGGGAACATGGATCACTATGAAACTTAAGAACAATACCTCTCGAACCACAAAAGAGGTATTTGATGGCTTTAAAACAGGCGATGAGATTGGATTTACCAAGACAGTAGTTCCTGTGAGATTGGCGTTATATGGAAACGAGCAATTAATTTCACGTTCTCAAGGTAAACGACTCATGGAAAGGGTAGATAGATTCAAAACGGTTATTCTGGATTTTGCAGGAGTGCAGACAGTAGGCCGAGCGTTTGCAGACGAAATTTTCAGGGTTTTTGCAAATCGGCATCCGAATATACAAATTATTCCCGTAAACGACGGACCGGAGGTCAAGAGCATGATCGTCAGGGCGCATTTACAAGCTTTTCTCGATAAACAACAAACGAACGAGGGGAAAAGCGATATCTCTTCGGAGTAATCCGCTATAGTTCAACCGCACAAGCACGATTTGAAACTGGCCTGCTACCGGGAGAGGCGGATCGGGCTTTTTATGAAAACCCTTGCCGCCGCAGTCGATGATATGATAGAAATGACCATGATGGTAAAGACTATAAAATGCGTTCTTGTCCTTTCGGTCCTGATGCTCGCGGTTAGTGCCCCTCCTGTCCGGGCGTTCAAGGAGACGGACCTGGAGAAGCTAAAATCTACCCAGTCATGCTCCTTTTGCGACCTGAAGGAGGCGCAGTTCGTGGCGGCAAAGCTGTCCGGCACGCGGCTGTCAGGCGCAAGGCTTTCCGGGGCAGACCTGACCGGCGCCGACCTGTCAAAAGCCAACCTGAGGAACGCGGTCATGATAAAGGCAGTCCTCAACAAGGCCAACCTGACGGGGGCGGACCTGTCGGGGGCCAATCTGACGGAGGCCCGGCTTTCCCACGCAGACCTCACGGACATCAAATTGGACGGTGCAGACCTGGCTAACGCAGACCTGTCCCACTCGACGCTGTCGGGCGGGAGCCTTGCCCGTGCGAACCTGACCGGCGCCGACCTTTCAGACGTAGATCTCTCGGGCGTGAGCCTGTCGGGCGCACGTTGGACTAACGGGGAGAGGTGCACCGAGGAATCGGTCGGCGACTGCGCCAAGGCGCCCGTCCGGACCAAGCCGGGATTTATGTGGTAAATGCCGGCGCCCTTCCGGCAGGTACAAACTGCATATCAGCGGAAAATTCTCGCTCCCTCAAGTTGACATCGATTAGAGAAACAGGGTTTGGATAACGGGTAAGAGCCGGAGCGGATTTATCTGCGGGCGACCAGCCTCTTCGTCTTCGTGCGGTGGCCCTTCCTTGCCGTCTTCGTACGGTCGGCCCGGTCCGTCTTATGCACGACGTGCCGTGTCAGGCTGGCTTTGACTGCGGCCGGACCGCGGCTTTTCTTTATTTTCGCATTGGCGAGGGTCACAACCTCGTCATCTAAGTCCGCGTCCTGCATGACGGCCTGTCCGTGGGTATCGCCCGCAGTTACGGCCGCCCCTTTCGCACTGGCGAACCTGGGGATGAAGACGACCTTGTTTGCCCCGCGCTTGCCGCCTGTCCCCCCGTTGACGAGGGCGAAGTCGGAGTGGGAGACGTTGTATTGCTTCAGGACGCCGGCAAGTGATTCCTTCTTTTTTATGGAGTGCTTAACTACGCCCAAAAGCTGCCCGCCGCCCTCGAACTCCTCGTTTATCTTCTTTTTGACCGCTTCCTTGTCGGAGACGCCCGGCAGGGTTATCCTGTACGACTTGCCCGGCGGGGTCACACCCCGTGTAAGCTCCGGGTTTAGCACGGACAATTCGGCCGGGTCTATCGCCAGGGCGCGCGCGATCCTCGGCAGGGGCAGGCCACCCGCCACTTCTACCTTTGTCAGCGTATCGACGGACGCCGACGGCTTCCCGTCAAAACCATATTTTTCAGGGTCTTTCGCAATAAGCGCGGCGGCGATCAACTGGGGCACGTATTCCTGGGTTTCGCGGGGCAGCTTCTTAAACCGGCGCAGCTTCCAAAAATCCCGCGTGTCGTTTTTTACGATGGCCTTTTCGATCCTGTGCTCCCCTGCGTTGTAGCCCGCAGCGGCCAGGTACCAGCAGCCGAACCTGTCGAAAAGCTCTTTCAGGTAGCGCGCGGCCGCCACTGTGGACTTCTCCACGTCGCACCGCTCATCCACCCAGAAGCCGACGTGCAGCCCGTACCGCTCGCCCGTCTCATGGATGAACTGCCAGGGGCCTTTCGCCTTTGCAGGGGAATAGGCCCTCATGTTGAAACCGCTTTCGATCATGGAAAGATAGACGAGGTCTTCGGGCATGTTGTGCGCTTTGAGGATCGACCTGATCGTCGGCGCATACCTCTGGGCGCGCACAAGCCACCGGGCGAAGACCTTGCGTTTCTTCTCGGAGAAATATTTTATGTAGAGATTTACGGCATCGTTAAGTACAAGGGGCATGTCGAAGCCGCCCGACTGGTGCGACGCTTCGAGGTTCTTCCGCACCGTCTCGACGATATTCTTCTCTTCGTCGGTGAGGCCGGTCGTCTGTGACTCCGGGGAGGCTGCATCGCGGCCGCTCAACCCTGCCGCGTCCGCTGCGTCCGGAATGCCGATAAACAGGTTGTCGGGAGGGTCGCTTTCGGCTTCGTCTGCTTCGCCGGTCTGCGATTTCATGTCGGACACGGCCGGGCTGCCCGTGTTCGCGGCCATTCCCACTGGCGCGTTTGCGCAGAATAACCGGGGGCAGGAAAAGAGCAAAATTAAACCGAACGTCAGGGACGCGAGGATAGTCCTTCTCATAAGGGTAAGTGAGCTTAGCAGAACCGCGCTTCTGCCGTCAATAAAAAAAGCGCGAAAACCGACCGTCCGGGCTGTTTTTATGCGGGCGGCGCGGATGGCCGCCCGGCTGGCTACCTTTCAGTCGCGTTTCCAGTGGACCCTTACAAACTTCTCGTCTTCCAGGTATTGCAGCTTCAACTCTCCTTTAAAGGCGTTCCGGACCGCCTCTCCGACCCTTCTCGCCATGTGCTCGTATGTCGTCTTTATCTCTAATCGTCCCTCTTTGGCGGATATGTCCATGATTCTTTCGAGCGGCCTCCGCGCCTTCTCGGTCTGCCCGGCCCTCTTGATCGTGTTCAATATTTCGTCCTTGTGCTCCTTGAGAAACTCACCTTCGAGCACCACCTGGCCGCCCGTGTAATGTTCCTCTATCCTCCGGCAGGCGGGACAGAGCATTTCCGCCGCATCCCTGGGGGGCGGGTCCTCCCACGCGAAAACACCCCTGGTGAAGACCACCTTGCACCTGGTGCATACGGATGGGTCGTGGTACCTCTCCCTGACAAAATACGGGTCGTCGACCTCTTCCTGGATCATCTTGTCGAGCCTTGCCATAAAGTCGTTTCCCCCTTTGTAGTTGAATCTAGAGCCAGCAGGGAACCGTGTCAACTCACGCGTGTGTGAGCGGATGAGGGCCGACGGGAAAAGGTGGGCGTAGCGGGGCAATCAGGTGTATATTAAGAATCATGAGGCCGATCTGGATACCCAACATACTCACCCTCGGCAATCTGACCTGCGGATTCGTATCCGTCATATTTGCAAGCGGGGGCTCTGCCGAGGGGCTGCGCGTGGCTGCCGTGCTGATACTGCTTGCAGCGCTCCTGGACGGGCTTGACGGTCAGGTCGCCCGCCGCCTGCACGTCGACGGCCCGCTCGGGAAAGAGCTCGATTCGCTTGCCGACTGCGTGGCCTTCGGGGTCGCGCCCGGCTACCTGGGCTATAAGGCCTACCTCGCGGCGGCAACGCTCGATGTTTCCGGCCAGTCCGTTAACCTGGGCATACTGATGGCTGCGGTCTTCCCCGTGTGCGCGGCATACAGGCTTGCGCGGTTCAACGTCCGCTCATCCCCGCACGCCTTTCAGGGGCTCCCTTCCCCTGCCGCCGGGATGCTCGTGGCGCTCGGGATACTCTGCTTTCCGGCGGGGAATATCCCGCAGCCGCTTTTCGCTGCGCTTTTCTGCGTCGTGGGGTTGCTGATGGTTTCTACAGTGGGTTATTCGAAGCCGCAGGCTGCTTTGCTTAAGAACCTGCAAGGGGTCAAGCTCGCCCTGCTCGTGGTGCTCGTGGTTGTGCTGCTGGCGTTGTTCAAGCTATGGGTGATATTTCTCGCAATGGGCGTATACGTGATCTCCGGCCTCTTAGGCTGGCTGATACAGTTCATAGAAGAGCGCAGGTACTGAAGCTCATCCCTTCCTGAAGCTGTCGTATAGCGAGAGGTTTTCCTTGATGAGGTCGGGGATGGGGAGGCCGTAGGGGCAGCGCGCAAGGCATTCGCCGCATTCAGAGCAGTTGCGCGCTTTCTCGATGCCTTCCGTCATCCAGCCGAGCTCCAGCACCTTCGAGCCGAACCGCTTGAACGTCGATTTCAGGCCCATAATGAATTGTATCGATATGCCCTCCGTGCACGGCTGGCAGTAATCGCACCTTCTGCAAAACTGGTACTGGTGTTCCTTCCGCAGCGCCTCTATCCGCTCCATATCTTCTTCGGTGAGGCGGCCCCCTTCGGTGAAGATGCGCCAGTTCTCGCGCGACTTCTCGATGGTTTCCGTCCCCGGTATCGGCACTATGCCCTCCGTTGCAAAGACGTACCTGAGGGCAGGCCCCGCATCCTCGATGACGCCGCCGGAAAAAGGCTTCATGGCAAGGACGCCTATGTCGTGCGCAAACGCCGCGGGGAACACCTTCTCTGCCGCCTGCGGCTCTAAGATGCCGTAGCAGGCCATGATGACCGAGACCCGCGCCTCTTCCGCAGCGCGCAAGAGCACGTCGAGGTTGTGGCTCGTCAGCCCTATGTGGTCGATCAGTCCCTCGTCCTGCGCCCTCCGAAGGGCGTCAAACCCGCTGCCAGGCGCCATCGCCTTTTCATACTCCTCCATGTTGGGGATCATGTGGAGGTGGTAGATATCGATCTTCTTCACCTTGAGCTGCTTAAGGCTCTCATGCACCTCATCGTAGATGGCCGCGGTTTTCGCCTGGGACTTCGTCGATATGACGACGCGCCTGTCGAGCCCGGCGAGTGCGAGGCCGATCTTCTGCTCGCTGTCGGAGTACGCGCGGGCCGTATCGAGAAGGTCTATGCCCATCCCGACGACCTCCCTGATGACGGGGACCGCCTCCTCCACGCTGACCCGCTGGATCGGTATGCCGCCCCAACCCATCCTCGTTACGACCAACCCCGTTTTGCCGAGCCTGACTTTCTCCATGTCCCTACCTCGTTTTGTCGCATGCGAGCGCCCCTGACGGCGCTCTGGCCTTTCATAAATAATATAACAATAATATCGCAAGGCCGGTTGCATGTAAAGGCGGCCAAGGCCCTTACGCGTTGCGCCCGGCGGGCGTCTGTGTTATCTATTGTACGGATACAGGACAATTTGACCGGCATCGGGGAAAGAGAGTCGCAGATTATCGCAACAATCCGGAGGCGGAAAATGATAGAGATAATGCGCGCGCGACGGAGCATCAGGGCATACGAGGAGAAACCGATCAATGGGGAATCGCTCAATACCTTGAAAGAGGCGCTTTTACGCTCCCCTTCGTCTATGGGCAAGAACCCGTGGACGTTCGTTTTCGTTGATAACCCGGAGATACTCGCCCATCTGTCGAAGGCGAAGGAGCACGGGGCCGAGTTCATCAAGGGGGCTTCGCTGGCCATCGTCGTCTGCGGGGACGAATCGGTGTCGGACGTCTGGGTGGAGGACTGCTCAATCGCCTCCATCGTCGCGCATCTCACCTCCCATTCCCTGGGTCTCGGAAGCTGCTGGTGCCAGATCAGGAACCGGCCGCATTCCGGGGCGGAGACTGCCGAGGAGTACATACAGAAGCTCCTGGGCATCCCCGGCAACCTCCGGGTTGAGGCTGTCGTCGCCGTGGGATATCCGGCAGAGGCAAAGCAGCCGAGACCTGCGGAAGGGCTCGATTACGGGAAGATACACCACAACCGGTACGGAAAGAAGGCGGCGCTTTAGGCTCACGGGGAAGCGAAAGGGGAGAGATCATGGAGGAGGGCCGGGCGCAGCGCAAAGTCGGCACGGGCGGACCGCAGGAAGTGGCGGGAGGCATCTACAGGCTGGAGGTGCCTCTTCCGGGCAGCCCGCTGAAAGCGGTCAACTCGTACATCATCAAGGGACGCCCCCGCAACCTCGTTATCGATACGGGCATGCGGCGCCCAGAGTGCCTTGCCGTAATGACCGAGGGCCTGAGGGCGCTCGGCGTGATAGCCGCAGACACGGATTTTTTTATCACCCATTTCCACGCCGACCACCTGGGCCTCGTCTCCGAGGCTGGCGGCAAACGGCTCGACCATCTACCTGAACCGCCCGGACAGCGAGCGCATCGTCTCGGACCGCTGGTTCGAAGAACGCTTCGACGAGGCGGCGCGCCTGAACGGTTTCCCGGAGAAGCTCGTAGAGAAGGCCATAGGCCGCCACCCCGGGCTCCTCTACGGGCCCCGGCTGCCGCTCCCCTTCACTCCGACTCCCGACGGCATGATAATAGAGGCAGGTAACCGCACCCTGCGCTGCATAGAAACCCCCGGCCACAGCTTCGGCCACACCTGCCTTTACGACGCGCAAAAAAAGGTGCTCTTTTCCGGCGACCATATCCTGTCGGACATCACACCGAACGTCCAGGGATGGTTCCCCGATTGGGACCCGGTTGCCGAATACCTGAAGAGCCTCGAAAAGGTCTCGTCCTTAGACGTCGAGGTGGTACTGCCGGGCCACAGGAGGGTCTTTCGCGACATGCGGGGGAGGATCGAGGAGCTAAAAAGACACCACGCAGCAAGGGCAAACGAGATGCTCGCCGCGCTTGCAGCCGGGCCGAAAACGGCTTACCGCGTGGCGTCGGAGGTTACGTGGGATATAGAGTGCGATTCCTTCGACGTCTTTCCGCTCCCCCAGAAGTGGTTCGCCATGGGCGAGACGATCGCGCATCTGATCTACCTCGAAAGCCAGGCAAGGGTGCGGAAGGAAATTGTAGAGGACAACGGCAGACAGGTTACGGTCTGGACGTCAGGGACCGGAAGTCGCGCCGGGTAAGCCTACCCACGCCCGCCTTCCGGTCCCTGACGGCCCATCTTTCTTGTCTAGTAGACCCCGTACTCCAGCGTGGCGTCAAACATGGCCTTCACGTTCTCCGCCCTGGCATCGTCCAGGCTTGTAGAGGCGTCCATTATATAGCCGCCGTCCCGGCCGCAGACATCGATGAGCTTCTTGCAGTAAGCCCGCACCTCGTCCGGCGTGCCCGCCACCAGAATAGACAGGGGCACCGCGCCGCGTATGCTGATCCTATCCCCAAGGACTGCCTTTGCCTTGAACATGTCCGTAGCCTCGAAGGCGTAGCAGGCTTTGCCTGCGGGCAGGCCCTTGATTATCTCCAGGCGGGAGGTACAGTTCCCTTCCCAGAGGGGGCAGGGGATGCATCCTTCCCGGATGAGGGCCAGCATCAGCTCGTTGAAGGAAGGCCAGAAGAATTTCTTGAACTGATCGGACGACATGAACCCGTCGACCCCCTTGTGGACAGGGATGAAGACCCTGGGATTGCCTGAGTTCCGCGTCGAGTTCATCGCCATATCGAACATGATCGGCAGGAGCTTATCGCAGGCCCGCAATACCATGTCGGGCCGCCTGTACATATCGAGCATAAGCCCCCTGGTGCCCCTGAAGAAATCGCCAAGGGTGTCGAAGGGGGCCTGCGTGAAGCCTCCGAACTGCATCGGGAACCCCGCCTCTTTCGCCTTTTCCGTATAGATCCGCGTATACGTCGCAACGCGGACTGCCTCTTTTGCGGCCTTGATCGTCAATTCCAGGGACTCGATGACTTCCGGCTGGGCGAAAGCGGCAAGGCCGAAGGGGATGCCCATATAGTAGGTAATAAAATTGTGAGGGGACGGTATCATTCCGAAGCCCTTCCACGCGCCGCAAATGCGGGGCCAGTGCTTCCGTATCATGTAATCGGACGGGTCCGAGAGAAAATGGTCGTACTCGTCCGCCTTCATGTACTCGCCCTCGATGAACTGGTAGGTATGGTCGGCCGACATGCCATGGCCGGGCCACTTCAGTTGCTTGAAGTCGAGGATATCGAGGACGGGCCCCAGGAAGCGCAAGCCGAAGGGGTTCTGGTCCATGTCGGGCTGGAAGTCGAGGAGGGCCTTCATCTGGGCGGAGAGGAGCTTCTCCGGGTCGTACATGACCTCCTGCACGGTGAAGCCGGCGTACCTGGTAGGAAAAAAACTGAACATGGTCTCTATGGGGACCTGTCGGGGCACCTTCAGAGCGATGGCGTCGAGGGCCCCTCTTTTCGCGCTCCTTGTAAGCTTCCGCTGCATCGTTGCTCATGACCTGCCCCCTATCCACTTCCTGCAAAGGCCCACGGCCGCCACGGCGTCCTTCCCGAAGGCGTCGGCCCCCGCGTACTTGCAGACCTCGTCGTCCATCTGGCCGCCGCCGATCATGATTTTCAGCTTGTCACGCAAGCCCGCCTCTTTCAGGGCCTCCACCGTTTTCTTCATCGAATCGAAGGCCAGGGTGAGAAAACCGGAGAGTCCGACCACATGCGGATCAAACTCCCGTATCTTCTCCACAAAGGTCTCAACCGGCACGTCGATGCCGATGTCCATGACCTCGAAGCCGCTCACGTCAAGCATAAAGGTCACGATGTCCTTGCCGATATCATGGATGTCCCCGGCCACCGTGCCTATCAGGGCCCTGCCCTGCTTAACCCCGGCAGTCCCCTTCTCCATGAGGGGCTTGACGATCTCCGATATCTCTTTAAGCACTTCGCCGGCCATCATGAGATCGGGGATAAAATACTCGGACGCCTCGAAGCGCTTCCCCACTATCTCCATGGCCGCCCGGGCGTCGTCGAGTATGGCGACGGGGTCGGTCCCTTCCGCGACCCGCTTTCTGACAAGGGCCAGCACCTCGTCTTCTTTCAAGTCGGCCATAAGGCTCACGAGCGTCTCTTCCATGTCTGCCTCCTGCTGTAGTTGTTGACCGTTTTATACAGTCCTCTCACGGTCACCCGCCTAGCGGTCGCTCCGTGACGCGCGTTAAAAAAGGGGAGGTCTGCCCTCCCCTTCCGGGTGGTGCTTTCAAGTGCGCTTGGCCCGCGCAGGTCCCGTGAAAATGACCTTCCCCAGGACCGTGACGACCACCACGACCACGAGGGCGGCCAGGGCGTTGGTTGTACAAATCCTGGGCACTGTCCAGTTCTGGGTGAGCATAAAGCCGCCTGCGATGGGCGCGAGCAATGAGCCGATCTTCCCTATCGCGTAGGCCCACCCGAGTCCCGTGCCTCTCATGTCCGTAGGATAGGAAACCGTGGCAAGGCCCATGAGACCGGAATTGCCTCCGATCACGAAGAACCCCATTACTACGGACAGGATGGCGACTACGATGAAGGGACTCCCTGCGGCATATCCGAAGACTACAACGCTCAGAAAGGCCAGGATAAAACCTACCCCCAGTATCTTGAAGGGGCTGAACCTGTCCATAAGGATGCCGATGGTGACCGTAGCGAGGGCTGAGCCGATATTAATGCACGCAAAGGCGATGCTGAACTGCTGGACGGAGGCGCCGCTCTTTTTCAGGAGAGTGGGCGCCCATGAAAGGAGCAGCCAGAGAAGGTAGAAGCTCGCAAAAAAGGCTATCCATATCAGGATGGTGCTGAAGGCGCGGCCGTCGGTAAAAAGGTTCTTGACGGGCGCACCGGCAAGCTTCTTCTCGGATGAAACAAAATCGATGTCCTTCTCCTCGGATAGCTTGGGTGCGATTTTGTAAATGATCTTGTGAATCTGAGCCACATCTTTTCCCTTCTTTACAAGGAATTCAAGAGACTCGGGAAGAAAGATGGCGACGCCTATGCCGATCACGCACGGCACGATGCCGCCGGCTAGCAAAGACCGATTGCCAGCCGAAATTGGGGAGAAGGTACGCCGCCGACAGCCCGGCAGTCGTAGAACCGATGGCCATGCCCGCATACATGATGGTAGTGAGGGTGGCGCGCATGTTGCTCGGCGCGTATTCGCAGCCGAAGGCAAGGGCGTTAGGGACTGCGCCGCCAAGCCCGAGACCGGCGATGAAACGGAACAGGGCCAGTTGCTCGACGCTTGTGATGAAAGAAATTGCTATGGTGAAGATGCCGAATACAAAGGCGGAGACAAAGAGCATACCCCTGCGCCCCCACCGGTCGGCAAGGGTGCCCAAACAGAGCGCGCCGATCAGGGCGCCGACCTGCCCCGCGCTCATTGCGAAGCCGAGGGCCGAGGGTTTCGAGTGGAGAAACTCTGCAATCTTGGGTAACGCCACCCCTATGACCGTCAGGTCGAATCCGTCCAGAAACGTGACGCAGAAACAAAGGAAACAGATCCAGACCTGGTAGGCAGAAAACGGATGGGTGTCGAAAACTTCCCTTACGCTCATCGACTTTGTCGCCATGCTTCCCCTCCTTTTGGTAAGGTCGAGCCAATAAACTTTTTCCCTTCGATTGATTGCAAATTCTATCAAAGGGCCGCCGGGGCCCGCTATCGGCGGGCGACAATTCTGTCGTAGAATGTGGTTCAGTCCTATGTAGTCCTTGGACTACAATATAGACGGAGGGCCTAAAGGATAAGATTGTGCTCGAGGGCGTAGCGGACCAGGTCGGCATTGGTCTTTGCCTGCAATTTTACGAGGGCCCTCGCGCGATAGCTACTGATGGTGGTGCGGGACAAGGATAGCTCGTGGGATATCTCTTTGACGGTCTTGCCGGCCGCCAACATCTCGAATACATGGTACTCCCTGCTCGAAAGGCTCTCGTGGGGCGGGCCGGTCCGTCCTCCCGCGATCTCGACGGCAAGCCGCTCCCCCAGGGAATCGCTGACGTACCTCCCCCCCTGCGACGCCTTGCGGATGGCCTTCACCAGATCGCTCGGCACGCTCTCTTTCGTGAGGTAGCCCGACGCCCCCTCCTTGAGGGCCCCTGGTCGCGTACTGGTCCTCCGGGTAAATGCTGAGGACGAGCACGGGGAGGGCCGGCTTCCTGGTCTTTATCTCCCTCAGCACGTCGAGACCCTGAATGCCCGGCAGGGCCAGGTCGAGAAGCACCACGTCATAGGTCCGGCTCATCATCAGCCTGATGGCGTCGCGGCCGTCGCCCGCTTCGTCCGCCACTTCCATGTCCTGCGTAGCGGAGAAATTCTTTATCCCCTCCCTGAATATTGCGTGGTCATCGACGATCAGGACCCTTACCATCTATCTCTTGCCGCCCCCCTTTCCGGGAGGGCGGGCGCGTGATCGACCTCCCCTGATTCACGGCCGGCCGGGCTCAGAGGGATCGATACGATCATCGTAGTGCCCTTGTTCGGTCGGCTTTTGAAAAGCAATTGGCCGTTCCAGAAGCGCACCCGCTCCCTCATGCCGATAATGCCTAACGATCCCGGGCTTGAAAGGTCTTTCTTGGAAATTCCCCTGCCGTTGTCGGCCACTTTGAGAAGAATGTTTTCGTCGTCCTTTTTCAGGGTCACCCTCACGGCCGTCGCCTCCGCGTAACGCACGACGTTCGTCGTCGCCTCCTGGAAAATCCTGAAAAGGACGAGGGCCAGGCCCTTATCCACTTCGGGAAAGACCGGGTCTATCCTTGCCGTGAACCGGATGCCGGTCGTCTTCTGAAATTCCCCCATGTGCCATTCGATGGCCGCTGCCAGTCCGAAGTCCTCCAGTATAGATGGTCTCAACTCGGAACAAATCCGCCTTACCGACTGCACGGCGTTGTCTATCTTCTTTGTCATGCCGTCAACCTGCTCGAAGAGGTGTTCCTCGTTGCCTCGCAGACCCTGCCCAAGGCACGCCAGATCGATCTTCAGCGCAGTCAGGAACTGACCCAGCTCGTCGTGCACCTCCCGTGCGATGCGGGTGCCGTCTCCTTTCCCGGACGCGCTGCAAATGCTCGGACAGGTTCCGCAGCCTCTTCCCTCGACCGTTCAAGGGCCTTTCCCCTTTGCAACTGTATCTCCTTGAGCAGTCGTTCACGCTCAAGCTGTTCCTCCGCGTTCTTTCGCTCCGTGATGTCCTGGTTCGCCCCGTAGCATCTGATGATACGGCCCTCCCCGTCCAGGATGGCTCTTATGCGCGCGACGACGTGGCGCAACTCGCCGTCGCGCCGTATGATGCGGTGCTCGAAATCGTGAAAGAACTCCCCTTCCCGGTGGGAGTGGCGCTTGTCCCCGGCGTGCAGGAAGAGCGGGAGGTCGTCCGGGTGGATAAACCTCCGGGCGTATTCCTCCCTGGCCATCAGGTAGCCCCCTTCGCGCTCGGCAGTCGTGCGGTAAAGGGCATAGAAGGGGTCGTTGAAGATGAAGGTTTCCGTGGCAGGATCGAGACCCCAGTAAACGATGCGGGCGAGGTCCATGACCTGCGACAATTCGAGCTGGTTTTGAAGAAGGGGACCGCTTTTGTCCCCAACGGGTCTGTCCGCTTTCAGCCCGTCCGAAGGCCCTGTTTTTCTCTTCTTCTTATTCTCCATCGATCCGCCCGGCCAACCGTCTGTTACGGAGAATTGCAACGGCAGAATAATTATAGCATCTTTCTAAGCAGCGGATAATTACCCAAGCCCGTTTGCAGGTGTCCCACCCTCCCCCCGCACAAAGTTTCAAATGGGCCTGCCCTGCCGCCACCCCGGATAGAGCGAGGCGAGCCGGCTCACCGTGTCCATGGAGACGCCGCCGCTGGAGCCGAGTATGAGGCCGCCGTGACTAAAGCCGCTTTCTGCGCCCTCAACCTCTGCCGCAACCCTTTCCGCGTCCCAACCCACTATGTCGATGTGTCCCATGAAGCAGACCCTTGTCCCGAACTCGGCCCTCAAAGAGTGAAGGTCCAGCCCCGCCTGGGCGTCTACCGGATGGACGCACGTGTACCCGGCCTCGATGAGCGGTCCTATGATCTTGCGCGTATCCCCGTCGGAGTGGAAAAAAGCGGCCAGGCCGCTCTCTTTGATAGTCCGGACGATGCGGGCATATACGGGCAGCAGCATCTCCGCAAACCAGACGGGAGAAAAGAACAATCCCTGCGTCCCGGCAATGTCGTCTGCAAGGGTTATCGCCGAAATACCCCTATCGGCCGCAAGACGGGCCGTTTCCTCCGCCTCCCGCACCGCAGCTTCGCATATCTCCTGAAAAAGACCCGGTGTCTTGTGCAGGCTCAGCATGGCGTCGAGGAAGCCGCATCGCCCGACCAGGCGGGAGACGGGACCGTTCAGGTAACCTGCGAGGAAATACCCTTGAAGACAACCGCTGTTTGAACCGAAGAAGGGGGAAGCCAGCCCGCCGTTAAGATCGACGCCGACAAGGGAGAGACCGAGCGAGCGGGCTGCGGCGGCGAGACGGGCGGCATAATCGCTTTCCACGCTGAAAAAACCCTCAAGGAAGTCTTCGGCCAGGAACAACTCCCCCCTCGGCAGGGGATGGACTGCCTCGTGGCCGAGGGCCGCCCTGACCGCGTCTTTGCCCAAGGCTACTGCCCGGCCCGCCGCTTTCTGTAGTACGTCGTGAACCGCCTTGCCCGCGGGTCGCGCCCCATGAGAAGGTCGGCGGCCATCGTGTACGGCTTCATCGTGGCAGGGTTCGTGATCGCTGCATTCAGCCCCGAGCCGATGGCGAGGGCGAGGAAAGCGCCGTTGACTATCGTCCTGTCGGGCAGCCCGAAAGAGGCGTTGCTCGCGCCGTAGTACGAGGTTGAGGCCCAGGCTGTCGTAGACGCGGTGCATCGTGTCGAGGGTGACGGCTACGGCCTTATCGTTGACTGCGCTCGACTCCGCGACGCAATCGACGAGGATATCTTCGGGGGCGAGGCCCGCAGCTTGCGCCTGCTCAAGGATCCGCCTGACGACTTCGAGCCTTTCTTGTGCAGTCTTCGGTATGCCCGACGCGTCGGAGGCGAGCGCCACCAGGGCAGTGCCGTAACGCTTTGCGACCGGCAGCAGGGCGGAAAGCACATTATCCTCCGCAGTGGCGGAGCTTACGACAGGCTTGCCGCACCCAAGGGCGAGCGTTATTTCCAGGGCAGCCGGGTTCCTGCTCTCTATGCACAGGGGGACATCGACCTCTTCCATTACAGCGGCGGCCGCCATAGGGAGGATGCGCGCCTCGTCGATGCCGAAGGCGGCCACGCTGACGATGAGCACGTCCGCCCCCGCCTCCACCTGCTCTGCCGCCACCCTGCGGATAGGCGCCATGTCGCCGGAAATCATCGCTTCTTTGACCGGCCCCTTGCCGAACGGGTTTATGCGCTCGCCTATGATGACCGTAGGCAGGCCCGGCCCTATGACTACTTCCTTGCCCTTACTGCTTACGAGTCGTGTTTCCATGTTAATAGACACCGTACTCTTTGGTGAAATCGATCATCATCCTGATGTTCTCGGCCTTCGCGTTGTCGAGGCTCGCCGCTGAGTCCATGATGTACCCGCCGCCTGGTGCGCAAACGTCGATGAGCTTCTTGCAGTACGCCTTCACGTCATCGGGTGTGCCCGTGACCATCAGCGAGAGGGGCACGTTGCCTTTGATGCAGACCGTATCGCCCAGTATCTCCTTTGCCTTGAACATATCGGTCGCCTCGAACCCGTACAATGCGCGGCCGGCAGGTATGTCCTTCATATAGGGAAGGCGGCTCGTGCAGTTGCCTTCCCAGAGCGGGCACGGCATGCAGCCGGCATCGATGAGGGCCACCATCAGCTCCCTTAAGGTAGGCCAGAAGAACGTCTTGTACTGCTCGAGGGACATGAAGCCGTCGAGCCCCTTGTGGATGGGTATGAAGATCCTCGGGTTGCCGGACGCCTTCGCCGCGCCGATCGCCATGTCGCGCATTATGTAAAAAAGCTTCTCGCACATCTCTATGACTTTTTTCGGCCTCCGGTACATATCGAGCATTAGGCCCTTGGTGCCCCTGAAGTAGTCGCCCAGCGTATCAAAAGGGGCCTGGGTGAAGCCCCCGTACTGCATGGGGAAGCCCGCCTCTTTCGCCTTCTTCGTGAATGCCGCCGCGTAGGTGGCGACCCTGACCGACTGCTCGCCCGCTTTCTTCAGCGTGTCGAGCGCAGAGGCCACCTCCGGCGTGCTGAACGGGGCAAAGCCGAAGGCCATGCCCATCGCGTAAGTCACTATGTTGCGGGGCGGGTTGATCTTTTCAAAGCCTTTAAGCGCGGCGAAGGCGCGGGGCCAGTATTTCCTCAGCATGAAATCGGTAGGGTCGAAGAGGAAATGGTCGTATTCGTCGGCAGTCATATATTCGCCTTCGACGAACTGGTAGGTAACGTCGCTCGCCAGGCCGTGCCCCGGCCATTTAAGCTGCGTGTGGTCGAGGGTGTCGAGGTGGGGACCGATGAAGCGCAGGGCGAACGGGTTCTGGTCCATGTCGGGCGCGAACTCGGTCATCACGCGCCAGTAAGCCTTCTCCAGCTTCTCCGGGTCGTACAGGACGTCCTCCACCGTAATGCCGGAATAGGCGGCCGGGAAGAAGCTGAAAAGGGCCGTCACCGGCACGCGGTCGGGCTTCTTCAGGGCTATGGCGTCGAGTACTCTTTTTTCGCGCTCAGCGTAAAGTTCTTCAGGTGTAGTGGTCATGTCACGCCCCTATCCACTGCCGGCACAGGTTGACGGCGGCAACCGCGTCTTTTCCGTAGGCGTCCGCGTGCACGTATTTGCACACCTCGTCGTCCATCTGGCCTCCGCCTATCATGATCTTGACGCCCTTGCGCAGCCCGGCGGCGTCTAAGGCCTCCACCGTCTTCTTCATGGCGTCGAAGGCGAGCGTCAGAAAGCCGGAGAGCCCAACCACCTGCGGCTTGAACTCCCTCACCTTCTCAACGAATACCTCCACGGGGACGTCTATGCCCAGGTCGAGGACCTCGTAGCCGCTCACGTCTACCATGAAAGTCACGATGTCCTTGCCGATGTCGTGGATATCCCCGGCCACCGTGCCGATGAGCACCCTGCCCGCCGTGGACGCCGTTGTTTCCTGTTTCAGAAGCGGCTTGACGATGTCCGAGATGCTTTTGAGGATCTCTCCCGCCATCATCAGGTCGGGAATGAAATACTCGCATTGCTCGAAGCGCTTCCCGACAACCTCCATCGCCTTGCTCGCGTCGTCGAGAACGGCCACCGGGTCCGTCCCTGCGGCTATAAGCTCTTTGACCAGGGCAACCGTCTCTTCTTCCTTGAGGTCCGCCATCAAATTGACCAGCTTATCGTTCACTTGCTCCTCCGGATATCTTTGTCATTCACGTGTTAGTAGTATAAGGCTGCCCGCCCCGCGGGGCAGGCAGCCCTTTTTAGCCGTAATCACTGTCGGGTCAGAAGGGGCTCGGCACCTTCCGCTGCGCTTCTTCTTTCTTCCAGTACCCTATCCGCTCCTTGATAAAGGCTATCCAGGTGTCCACGTCGGTTGCCTTGAAGCCCTCTTCGGTCATGTGCTTCTTGTATGCGCCTATGACCGGCTGGACGGCCTTTACCCACTTCGCCGCCTCAGCATCGGAAAGCGTGATGAGCTTGCCGCCCTTCGCCTTGAACACGTCCTTGCCCTCTATGTCCATCTCGTTCCACAGGCGGGCCTGCCACTCAAGCGCCTCGGCGGAGACCTCCGTGAATATCTTCTGTATGTCGGGCGGCAGCGCGTTCCACTTGGCCTTGTTCATCACGCAGTAGAAGGTGATGCCCGTGCCGAGCTGCGATACGGATGTTACGTTGTTGACGACCTCCGCGAATTTCCAGTACTTTAGGGTGGAGAGGTCGACCATGATGCCGTCGAGGACCTGCCTCCGCAGCGCCTCGTAGACGTCGGGCATCTCCAGCGGGACGGGTATGGCGCCGAGGTGCTTCAGCATGTCCGTGGCCTGCCCGGCCCCCCGGATCTTCATGCCCTTAAGCTCCTCCAGCGTCCTCACGGGCTTCTTTACCGTTTCGATTACGAGCGGGCCCGTCGTGTTGATGTAGAGCAGGTGTACGCTGTCCCACTCGGCCGGCTTGAACTTCTCATAGAAATCCATGCACGTGTGGCTCGCGACCCATCCGCTCGGGAAACCGAGGGGCAGGTCGAAGACCTCCGTCACCGGGAAGCGGCCGCGCGTATACTGGATGTGGGAGACGCCGATGTCGGCGATGCCCGTCGTTATGCCGTTGAACATCTTCACCGGCGACAGGACGGTACCCCCCGGATAATAGGTGATCTCAACGCGCCCGTTCGTCCGCTTCTTGATCTCCTGGCAGAACCTGTCGGTCAAAACCGACATCTTGTGGGTCGTCGGCAGATAGTTGGCGGCCTTCAGCTTGATTACGTCAGCGGCGCCCGCGCTCATCGCGCTTACGAGAATAAAGACAACCGAAAGCGAAACCAGCAGCACTTTTCTCATCCAGCACCTCCCTTTACTTTTTAAAAAATCATCCTGCCCGCATCGGGCGATACAATTCGTCGTCAAGGCCGGCGCGCGCGGCCGACACCCTTACTTGTAGAACACCGACGGGAGCCAGAGGGCCAACTGGGGGAAGAAAAAGAGAAGGCCCCAGACCACTACGAGCGAGATGAGAAACGGCGTCACGCCCTGGTATATCCTGCCCATAGGCTCTTTGGTTATGTTCTTCACTACGAAGACGCAGACTGCGACCGGCGGGATGACCACGCCTATCATCAATACGACGCCGAGCACCATGCCGAACCAGATGGGGTTGAAGCCGAGCTTCAGGACGGCCGGGTAGAAGATGGGCGTCGCCAGTATCATGAAGGCGAGGTCGTCGATGAAGGACCCGCCTATCTCGTACATAAAGCAGATGAGTATAAGGACTATGTAGCGGTTGACCGGCAGCCCGACGAGCCAGTCGGCTATATGCTGCGGGATGTTCGTTATCGCGATGAAATGGCCGAGGATCGCGGAGCCCGCGATCAAAATGAGGACCATGCCCGCCGTCCGCAGCGACTCGGTGAGCGCCCGCACGTATGTCTTGAAGGTTATCTCCCGTTTTATGACCGAGAGCAGGAAGACGGCGAACGTGCCTACCGCCCCCGCCTCAGTCGGCGTGAAATAGCCCTGCATAATGCCGCCGACCACCAGGATGAAGACAAGGGCGATCCACGTAAGCTCAGGCAGGGAGGCAAACCGCTCCTTCCAGGTGGACCGCTCCGACCTGGGCGCGATTGAAGGGCTCAGGCGCGCCCATCCGTAAATTATGAGAAGGAAGAAAAAGGCGATGACGAGCCCTGGGATGATGCCCGCGAGAAAAAGCTGCCCAATGGACTGCTCGGTGATTATGCCGAATATGATGAGCGTGACGGAGGGCGGGATGAGCACCCCGAGGGTACCGACCGTGGCCACAATCCCGGTCGAGAGCCGCCTGTCGTATTTGAAACGGTCCATCTCGGGTATCGCGACGCTGGCGAACGTGGCGGACGTGGCGGCCGAAGAGCCGCAAATCGCCTTGAAGCCCGTCGCGCCGATAACCGTGGCCATGGCGAGGCCGCCCGGGATGTGGCCCACGAACTTATGGGCCGCGTTGTACATGCGCACCGCTATGCCCGCGTGCAGGCCTATCTGCCCCATGAGGATGAAGAGCGGGAAGACCGTGTACCCGTAGCTCGTGATCACATCGTAGACGTCCCTGCCGAGGAGGTTCATCGCGGCTTGCAGACCGTTAACATAGGCAAAACCGGCGAAGCCCACCAGGGCCATGGCAAAACCGAGCTCGAAACCGGTAGCGAAAAGCGCCAGGAGGACCAGGAGGGCGACTATGCCGACCGTCACTTCACTCATGGAGGTCCTCCTTCCACGTCTTTATTATCTGAGAGACGAACACAAGACACTCGACGATGCAGCAGACGCCCACCCCGTAAGCGACCGGATAAAAGGGTATCCGCAAGGTGGCCGTCACCTCGCGCGACTTGTGGAACTCCTTGCCGACGCCGAACAGGTTGTACGCGATGAGGGCGAAGAGTATTATGCCGAGGATGCGCGTGAAGGTGTACATTGCAGCCTTCCCCCTGGGGCTGAGCCGCTCCAGCAGGAACTCCATGTACACGTTGGCGTTGTCGAGGGAGACGCAGGGGAAGCAGAACCCGATCACAAGGGCGAGGGACAGAGCCACTATCTCGAACGTGCCGATGATGGGGTGACCGGCAGCCCGAAGGCTCACGTCCGCAACTGTGAGGAACATCATGAAGCTGAGCGTCGCCCCGCCTATGGCATTGAGCAGGAACTTGCTCCCTTTGAGGAAGGAATCGAGCAGCCTATCCATCTTGCCTCCCGGAATTTTAGCCGGCCGGTACGTCCGACACCATCAAGACTTCTTTCCGGGGACCTTCCGGTGATTCCTCCGGGACAGCCCGCGGACTTCCTCACAACCACCAGGTGCGCGTGTGCGCTGACTATTTTATAGAAAAAAAACACCGCCTTTGTCAAGATAAAAGGGAACTTCTATATATAACCGGTTAATTTGTATTTTTCATTGGCCGTCAAAGGAATTGTCGCTATTGACTAGATGCGGACGATTTCGGTAAGATAATCGCCAAGAGGTTTCTTCGTATGAAGCAAGCCGCACCCGGTATAGACCGGCTCTCCTTCGAGCCGGCGTACGTGCAGCTCGTCAATATAATCCGAGGCCAGATAGCGTCGGGGCTGGTGAAGCCCGGAGAGCGGCTGCCCTCGGAGTCGCAATTATGCGGGCGCTACCGTCTAAGCCCGATGACGGTGCGAAGGGCGGTCAACATCCTGGTGGCCGAAGGCCTCGTCAGCACCACCCAGGGCCGGGGCACGTTCGTAAAGCCCGTAGAGCTGAGCACGGTCATGTTCAGCATGGACGAGCTGCGGTCCATCTTCGACAAGAAGGCCACGAATAAAGTGAAACTCCTGGAGGTGAGCGTCGTAAGGGCCGACGCCCCGGTAGCCGCAAGGCTCGACATCGCCCCCGGCGACCGCGTGATCCTGATACGCCGCCTCATCATAGAAGGGGAAAACCCGATCCTCTACCATCATGAATACCTGGTATACGACCCGGCGCGGCCGATCGTCGAGGCGGAGATGGAGGTCACCGCGCTCCACGGCCTCTTTGCGGGGACGGGGGAGACGGGCCTGAAACGGGGAGAGCTTTCCATCGAGGCGGCGGCGCTAAGCGAAGATGAGGCGGCCCTGCTCATGGCGCCACGGGGGCTGCCGTCGTTCAGGCTGGAGCACGTCTTTTACGATTTCGATAACCGCCCTATCAGTTGGGGTTTCTTTACGTGCAGGGGCGACCTCATACGCTTCCATGCCACCGTCGGCTTGAACGAAGGCGCATGGACGAAAAACCGAAAGCCGGGGGCAGGCACGTGAAGGTTGAAGCCGAAAGCGCATTGAGCAGTCTTCTGGCCGACCTCCGGGAGGAAGCCGTCCTTGCCGAGGTGAGCCGCCGCATGGCGGACGGGGAGGACCCTCTCCATATAGTCGAAGAATGCCAGAAGGGCGTGCGGCTCGTGGGCGAGCGCTACGAGGAGGGCCTCTATTACATCTCCGGCCTGATAATGGCCAGCGCGATCATGCACGAGGTGGGCGACATGGTCCTGCCCGCCCTGAAGGCGCAGGTGGTCGGGAACGAATCGGGGCGCATCCTGCTCGGCACCGTAGAGGGAGACATACATTACATAGGCAAGGACATTATAAAGGTGCTCCTGCGGTGTTACGGCTTTACCGTCTTCGATCTCGGCGTGGACGTGCCGGCGAAAGACTTCCTGGCTAAGGCGATCGAGATCAAGCCGCACATAGTAGGCGTCTCCTGCCTCCTCGATTCGGTCCTGGAAAATATGCGGACGACCATCGGCCTGCTCCGCTCCGAGGCAGGCAGCAAAGGCTTTTCCCCTTCCTTCATCATCGGCGGCTGCGTGGACGAGCGCGTCTGCAGCCACGTGGGCGCAGACGCATTTGCCTCGGACGCCATGACCGGCATCCGGCTCTGCCAGGAGCTGATCCGGGGCAAGATAGCCCGTCCGTAACCGACACTATTGACCTGTCGGAATTGCAAACTCAGTCTCACCGGCGTTAGATTAGCTAAGAAGAGGGTAGGCAATGGCCGAAGAAGAAAAGACTACAGACCCCCGCCGCGCGTTCCTGTCTGAAGGCGAACCCGAATTCGACCCACTGATCGAGCTCGCCCTCGACCTGCGATGGTCGTGGAGCCACACGGCCGACAAGCTGTGGGAGACGATCGAGCCGACGCTCTGGCGGCTTACGCACAACCCGTGGACGGTCCTGCAAAGCGCATCGCGCGACAGCATCAGGAAGGCGCTCGCGGACCCGGACGTGCGTTCCCTCGTAGACGACGTCCTCGAAGCGCGGCGCGTGGCCGCCGGCAGCCCCGGCTGGTTCCAGAAGAACCACCCGGACGCGAAGCTTTCGTGCGTCGCCTATTTCTGCATGGAATACATGCTGAGCGAGGCGCTGCCCATTTACTCGGGCGGCCTGGGAAATGTGGCAGGCGACCAGCTCAAGGCTGCGAGCGACCTGGGCGTGCCCGTAGTGGCCGTCGGCCTGCTTTTCCAGCAGGGGTATTTCCGGCAGGCCATTGACAGGAACGGCTGCCAGCGCGCCCTATTCCCTTACAACGACCCCGGCCAGCTCCCGATACGCCCCCTGCACGACCCGAACGGCGAGCTGTTGCGCCTCCAGGTGCCCCTTGCGGGCTACTCCCTCTGGCTGCGCACGTGGGAGGTCCGCGTAGGAAACGCGAGCCTCTACCTCATCGACAGCAACGACTCCGCAAACCTCCCCGCACACAGGGGCATCACGAGCGAGCTTTACGGAGAGGGCCAGGAGCTGCGGCTGACACAGGAGATACTGCTCGGCCTCGCGGGATGGCGTCTCCTTGCGGCGTTAGGGCTCAAACCCGAGGTCTGCCACATGAATGAGGGCCATACGGCCTTAGTCGTGCTTGCCCGCGCGCTGGGCCTCATGCAAGAGACGGGGCAGCCGTTTCACACGGCCCTGGCTGCGACGAGGGCCGGAAACATCTTCACGACCCACACCCCGGTGGCAGCCGGGTTCGACCGTTTCGAGCCCGCCCTCATCGAGCAGTACCTGGGCGCATACGCCAAAGAGAAACTGGGCATCTCGGTCGACGAGCTTCTGGCCCTCGGCCGCGTACATCCGCGCAACGAATCGGAGCCCTTCAACATGGCCTGCCTTGCCGTGCGGGGGAGCGGCCACGTCAACGGCGTCAGCCGCCTGCACGGCCAGGTCAGCAGGGAGATCTTCCGGCCCCTCTTCCCGCACTGGCCGACGCGCGAGATCCCCGTGGGCCATGTGACGAACGGGGTGCACATGCCTACCTGGGAATCGGCCGAGTCCGACAAGGTCTGGACGGAGGCGTGCGCGCGCAACCGCTGGCAGGGCACCCTGGAAACGATGGAGGACGACCTGCGCGACGTGCCCGACTCTAAGCTCTGGGCGTTCCGGGGCACAGGGCGCAGAATGCTGATCGACTATGTGAGGGACCACACGTGGCGCCACAAGGCAGCACTCGGCGCCCCTTCGTGGGAGATCGAGGCAGCGAAGGGCGTCTTTGACCCCGATACGCTGACCATCGGCTTCGCGCGGCGCTTCGCCACCTACAAGCGCACCACCCTGCTGCTCCATGACCCCGAAAGGCTGCTCCGCATATTGACGTCGGCGGACCGGCCCGTGCAGCTCGTAGTAGCGGGCAAGGCGCACCCGGCAGACGTTCCGGGGCAGGCGATGATCGAGGAATGGACGGCCTTTATCGCCCGGCGCGCCGGGGGCGCACGCGGTCTTCCTGGAAGACCACGACATGCTGATGACCCAGCGCCTGGTGCAGGGCGTCGACGTCTGGATAAACACGCCGCGCAGGCCGTGGGAGGCGTGCGGCACGAGCGGCATGAAGGTGCTCGTCAACGGGGGTCTCAACCTTTCGGAGCTGGACGGCTGGTGGGCCGAGGCCTACGGTCCTGAGGTGGGCTGGGCACTGGGCGATAAGAAGGAGCATGGCGAAGACCCCGCCTGGGACGCCGCCGAGGCGCAAAGCCTCTATACCCTCCTGGAAGAAGAGGTCATACCCGACTTTTACAACAGGGACGCGGAAGGGATGCCGAGGGCATGGGTGGCCCGCATGAGGGAGAGCATGGCAAGGCTCACCCCGCGCTTCTCATCCAATCGCGCGGTGCGGGAGTACACGGAAGACTATTACCTCCCTGCCGCCGACAGCTACAGGGAGAGGGTAGCGGACGGGTGCTCCCTTGCGGACCGCATCGTAAGCTGGCAGGAGATGATAGAGCGGATGTGGCCCGCCGTGCGGTTCGGCAAGATAAAGGTCGAGACGTCAGGCGCAGTTTATCGCTTCACCGTGCGCGTCTACCCGGGCAGCCTGGACCTCGCCTCCATCGGCGTGCAGCTTTACGCGGAAGGGACAGAAGGCGAAGGTCCTTTCCTGCGAGATATGGCGCAGGAAAAGGAGAAGGCCGGCCCGGACGGTTATGTCTATAAGTGCGAGGCGCCCGCCAACCGGCCCGCGTCAGACTATACACCCAGGATAATCCCCCGGTTCCCCGGCGCGTCCGTCCCCCTGGAGGCCGGCAATATCCTCTGGCAGAGATGACGGGCGCCTCTAACTTGGAGTAAATAAGGTGCAACCCGTCCTTTTCCAACTTTCCGCAGAAAATTGCAGGTCTACCCCTTGTCAAGCGCCTTTAGCGTGTCCTAGATTGATTTGTGGGCATTGGACGTCGCCACAGCAGTCAAATTACATCAGGAGGTTCCACATGAAACGTTGTTTGATGGCAGCGGTGTTGTTCTCTTTCGTCTTGATGTTTGCTGGGCAGGCGTTTGCACAGGGGGAGGCCAGCCCGGCCGAGTGGGACAAGCAAGCCTTCATGAACCAGTTGGCGTCCGCGAAGGTGGTGAAGTTCAGCGGCACGGTGCTGAGCCATGACGTAGCGTGCCACTGCATAGTGGTAAATACGCCCAGGGGCGAGATTACCCTTCAGGACGACTACGCCAAGTTCATGCAGGAATACGACAAGGCGAAGGGTCTCAAGATAGGGTCCAACGTAGTGGGCACCTTTAAGACGGTGAACCACATCCACTACGCCACGACCGTCGCCTACGCGCCGAAGAAGGAGATGTAGCAGACGCGCGCTGGCGGTTTGCGATTGAGGGAAGGGGGCGCAATTCCCCCTTTCTCAACTTTTGGGGTTCAGCACCCCCTCGCTGGGCAAAGCCCGGCGAGCCTCCCCGCTCGGCGCGGCGCATTCGCTTGCTTTATGACCGCCGGACCGCGGCGGCCATTATTGGGGTTCAGCACCCCCTCGCTGGGCAAAGCCCGGCGAGCCTCCCCGCTCGGCGCGGCGCATTCGCTTGCTTTATGACCGCCGGACCGCGGCGGCCATTATTGGGGTTCAGCACCCCCTCGCCGCGACCCTTCCCTCCTTACGTCGGGCGGGTGCCCCGGCTCGGCGAGCCTCCCCGCTCGGCGCGGCGCATTCGCTTGCTTTAATACCCTGCTGCTTGCAGCAGGGTATTAATTCGGAAAGACATAGAAGGGTTAAGGCTCCTGCGACGAGGGATGCCGCGCGCTTATGCGTCTTGTCTGGCCCAGGCCCGCCTCGGTATGTAACCCTGTGCCGCAGTAGAAAGCGAAATCGATAAGGGCGTTCAAGAGGCCGATCTCCCTCTCTGTGCGCCCTTTTTCGATCTCCAACGTCACCCAGCCCTGCGCTCCCGCACCGTATGGGGTGGCCGCACAGGAGACCCTGAAGTCGGAAACGCGCACCAGGGCCGCCGCGTCTGAGGCAGGCGCCGGGAGATCGACTTCCGAAAACTTGCTCCATACCTGCCCGTAGCGCTCGAAAACCGCCGGGATGACGGGAAAGGGCAGGCGGGCGCCCATAACCTGGACGATCACCGGGGTTGCGTACTGGACGGTGATTACCCTGCGCGACCTGTCGGCGTCGGTGAGGATCTCGCTATAGGAAGCCCGCTTTACCTCCCGGTCGGCTGAAGACGCAAGGACCAGGCTCTTTTTTCCCGCCATATCCGCAAGTAGGGGCATCAGCACGCCCGGCGCAAGCTCGGTCGCCCGGAAGCGGACGCTGCCTGCGGCCTGCCTCTGGGCGAAGGAAAGGGTGTACGGTTTTATCTCCCGGTCTTCGAACCTTTCCCTGAGAAGGGCGGCGAGGCCGGTGAAGTGTTCGTCACTCGTGTATGCTATGGCGGAAAGGGGCATTCTGGATGATACCGGCGACTTTTTCCCTGATTGCGCGCATTTTTTCAGGCGGGTAAGGACTAACGCTCTCGTATTTCTCGTTGAGCGTCTCCCTGGGGACAAAATCCTGCAGGAAGAACCTGCGGGCGGGCCCGATCTCAACGGCAGCCTGCAAGGCGTCCTGCTCCCTGTGAAGGAAGGGCACCAGCGTCATGCGGAACTCGTAGTCTACACGCCCCTCGACGATGAAATCGATGCTCTGTCTGATCTTCGCCTTGTCTACACTGCACCCGCACCACCTGTCGTATGATGCGATGGGCCCCTTGATATCCATGGCGATATAATCGACCAGGCCCGCGCCGACGAGCGATTTTACCACGTCCGGCCGCGACCCGTTCGTGTCGAGCTTTACCTGCACCCCGCGCCCTTTAAGCATTTCGAGCACATTCGGCAGGCCCTTGTGCATTGTCGGCTCTCCGCCGGTGACGACGACCCGGTCGATCCATTTGTGGAATTTTTGCAGCCTGCCGACGATATGCTCGAAGGGCACGTCCTGCAGCGATTCGGGGCGCAGCACCAGTTCCCTGTTATGGCAGAAAGGGCACCTGAAATTGCACCCGCCCGAAAATAGAACAGAGGCAAGGTGCGACTTCCAGTCGATAAAGCTCGTCTCGATGAAGCCCTTTACCGGGAAATCAGGCAGAGTGCACGGCAATGAGTACTTCTTCAACCTTGGGGACATCGCCCCTCCATTCTCCCAAGCCGTTTTCCAGCGCATCCTCCACCACTACGGTGGGCAGGGACATAACGCTGTAAAAGCTTGCCTCCGCAAGACCGTCCGCAGTCCCCACGTTGTAGGTAAGCACGTTGACTTTTTCTTCCAGCAACCGGCTGCCCAACTCTTTAGCCATAGGGCACTTAGGACAGTCGTCCTTATAAAAAATCTTTACCACTCCCATGTTTCCCTCACTCGGGGTTTTTCCACCTGAGGCCAGTTGATGTGCCATATGTAAATTGTACTATTACGAACCTTGCCGTTGCTGACCACCCGCCGTTGCAGCAATTGGCCCCCGGCCCAATTGCTGCCGTGGTCGGAAGAGCGCCTGGAGAAATCGTGATAGGCGGATGCAATGTGAAGTGCGTCGGCCGGAGGCGTACGCATGTACGTCGGAGGGCACGCGCTGAACAGGGCGCCGCATAGCGCGATTCCTTCAGGCGCGAGTCCAAACCTTGCCACAACATCCGCCTTTGTCTCTAACACTCCCACCGGGCGCATTTATGGTTACTATACCGCTTCTTTCTTCTCTTCATTCACCGAGAAGAACTCCCTATTGCGGTAGCGGTCGCGCAGCTCGCCCAGCTTGCCCTTGTTCCAGCTCGAGACTTTCGTAAAATAACCGGTGATCCTGGTGATGCCGTCGATATCACTCGAGTGGCAGTGGGGGCACGCATCCGCCAGCCCGCGTGACGTCCGGCTGCAGGAGTTGCAGATGGTGAACTCCGGCGAAAACGCGATCTGGTCGTTCAGGGTGTACCTGAAGGTCTTCGTGACGAAGTCCGCTATGGCGCCCTTCGACGGCATAGACTCGCCCATCCACACGTGAGAAATCGAGCCCGCCTCGATCAAAGGATGAAAGAGGCCCTCGCTCGTCACCCTTTCGATAGGGTTCATCGGTACAGAGACGTTCAGGTGCGTCGAGTTCGTATAGTAGACCTCGCCGCTCGACACGTCGCCCTTTACAACCTTGCCCGAAACCGGCGAGAAGTAATGGAGGTCGAGCTTCGCAAACCGGTAGCTGGTGCTTTCCGCAGGGGTCTGCTCCAGGACCAGCCTCATCTTGTCCCGCTCTCTGACCCTGTCTGCCTGGAGCTTCAGGTGGGCCATGATCTTCAGGCCCATCTTAAGCGCATTCTTCGACTGGTGCATCTCCTCGCCCGTGTGTACCTGGACCATCTCGTTGAGGCCCACCATGCCGACAAGGTGCGATGCCCGGTTCATCCTCAGATACGGCATGCCGTCGCGGTTCATCGTCAGAAGCGACAGCGGGCCGTCCTCTCCGGCGGAAAGGAGCTTCTCTATGAAATTCCGCTTCTCTTTGTGCGCCTTCACGGCCAGCATGAACTGGTCCGTGATGAGCCCTAGGAGCGTAGTGTCGTCCCCCTTCGCCTTGTAGGCAAGGCGCGGCAGGTTGAGGGAAACGTTCTGGAGTGCGCAATAGCGCATGCGCCACGGCTCTTTTGCGTCCAAAAGGTCGAACTCGTCCAGCTTGAAGCTCAGGCGGCAGCACTCCGATATTTTGGCCGTCTCTCCCCTGTCGAAGACGAAGTACGTATTCCCCTTGTCCGACGCGACGTCCGATATGTGGTCCAGGAAGTCCTTGTGCCCTTCCGTCTTGAAGAATTTCTCGGTGATATGGACAAGCGGCTTCGGGAAGAAAAACGGGCGCCCGGCGCCGTCGCCTTCCTTGAAGACCTCGAAGAGCTTCCAGACGAACCGCTGCGCCTCTTTCTCGTATTGACCGTACGTCTTACCGGTAAAGGCCCCCGAAGGCCCGATAGCGGGGACGTCCACGAAATGCTTCGGAATCTCCCAATACAGGTTGACGTCGGTGAAGATCGCCTGCCCTCCCCTCGCCACCGCCTGCTGTGAAAACTCGAAGATCAGCATCTGGGCAAGCTGCTTCACGTCGTTGTCGCTCATCCCTTCGAGGTACGGCGCAAAGAAGATGTTGATGGCGTCCCAGCCGATGGCCCCGGCGAAATTGCTCTGGAGGGCGGCCGCAAACTTGACCAGGTGGGCCAGCAGCACCTCGGGGTGCTTGGCCGGCTTCGCCATGGAGAGCGAATGCGGGAGGTTGAGGCCGAACTTCTTTATATATTCGAGGGACTGGCCGCTGCAATACGGCCTGTCGATAAACCCTAAGTCATGGAGGTGGATATCGCCGTTCATATGCGCGTCGGCCACGTCCTGGGAAAAGACGGACAACAGGGCGAACTCCTTCTTTATCCTCTCCGCAAGGGTAAGGTTCGTCGCCTCCGGCCCGTGCGGCACGTTCGCGTTCTCTTTATTCTGGTGAAGGATCAGGTTGCTTACGTCATAGATAGGCATGCCGAGCCTGGTATGCATCCTCCGGGGCGATTCCAGCCCCTTCTCGATCAGCCGGGCATTGACCATCTCCCTGATGAGCGGCGCAGTCACGACCTTTATACCCGACTTCATGATCAGCTCTTCAACCCCTTTGCTGATCGATATTGCCGTATCCTGGTCGATCATCGTCTCCCGCATGAGAGCGTCCACTATCCGCGAGCGGTCCCAGTCCGAGATGGTTTCTTCCGACGTGCGGACAAAAAGATTCAGATCGGTTGTCTCCATGATCCTCCTTATAATTTTCAGCTTACTATGAATAACGGCAAATAACTGGAATGACTATATATTGTGATGAGGGATGTATTTAGTACTATATGTTGTGCCATCACCGCTATGATATCATTCTTCGGTGAGTCTTTGTCAAGAATTTTCTAAAGTTTTTTTAAATCTTTTTAAAAACTGCGCAACGGAAAGCAAAAGATGGAGGTTTTGGATGGAATTTTCATCAAGGTCACCGGCTCGACCTCTTCCGTCATACCGGCGGAAGCCGGTATCCAGCGGAGAAGGTCCCGGCCCCTATCCTTCGCCCTTCATTATGGCCGCCGCCTCTTCCGGCACTACGGGGACCGTATAAAACTCGTCTTCCCGCTTGTACTGTGAGTATGTCCTCGGGAGTATCTCGACATGCCAGTGGAAATAGTCGTCCACCTGCGGGCCCCGCTCGCCGAACCGGCCGGCGGCCGTGTTCGGGGACGTATGGATCACCACGGAATAGGCATCCCTGACCTTTTCGACGCGCCTCATGACGTTGAGGTAGACCTCGGCGAACTCCCGCCTCAGGTCTTCCCTTTCCCACGATTCGAAGGCGGGGCTGTGCTGTCTGGGGATGATCCACACTTCGAAGGCCATGCGCGAAGCGAAGGGGCAGATGGCTAAAAAATGGCTGCTCGCTACCACCACGCGCCTGTCCTGTCTCTCCTCCTGACTGACCACGTCGCACAGGAGGCACCTTTCCTTCTGCAGGTAATGGTTCCTTGAATTCTCCAGCTCCATGAACAACTGATGGGGGACGATCGGCGTCGCAAGCACGTGCGAATGGGGGTGCACGATGTAAGAGCCCGTTATCTCCCCGTGGTTCTTGTAAACATGGACGTACTTGAAACGTTTGTCTTTTTTCAGGTCGAGGATGCGCTCGGTGTACATCTCGACGACGCGGAACAGCTCGCCTGCATCGAACGTCGCAAAGGTCTTTACGTGGGGCCTGCCCTCGACGATGATCTCGTGGGCGCCGAGGGTCCCCATCTTGTCATAGAACCCTTCGGCCCTTTTATTTTCGCTCGCTTCTATTTGAAAGACGGGGTTTGCGGCGGGAAAAGCGCGAACGAGCCAGGCGCCCTGCCCGTCCCTTATCTCCCTGATGGACGGAGGGGTCAGGTGCTCGTTGCCGGGGCAGAACGGGCAAACGTCGATCTCCTGCGCTTTGACTTTCCTAACGCCGACTACGACCCAGTTGCCCGTCAGAGCGTCCCTTCTAAACTCGCCCACAGATAAGGATAACCCTTTCCCTTACGGGTTGTCAAAAGAACGGATACGTTACGGCCGGACGAGGTCGAACCGGTCAAGGTTCATCACTTTGTTCCAGGCCGCTGCAAAGTCCCGTACGAACTTCTCCCGCGAGTCCTCGCATCCGTAGACTTCCGCCAGGGCCCTGAGCTGGGAGTTCGAGCCGAAGATCAGGTCGACCCGCGTGCCCGTCCACTTGAGCGCGCCTGTTGCGCGGTCGCGGCCCTCGAATACATCGGCGTCCGCCGTTGGCTTCCACTCCGTGCCCATGTCGAGCAGGTTCACGAAGAAGTCATTCGTGAGCGACTCCGGCCGCCTGGTAAAGACGCCGTGCTGGACGCTTGCGAAATTAGCGTTAAGGACGCGCATGCCGCCCACGAGGACCGCCATCTCGGGAGCGGTCAACGTGAGAAGTTGAGCACGATCGACCAGCAGCTCCTCTGCCCTTACTGCATATTTGGCTTTCAGGTAGTTGCGGAACCCGTCCGCGGCCGGTTCGAGCACAGCGAATGACGCCGTGTCGGTTTGCTCCTGCGACGCATCCATGCGTCCCGGCGCAAACGGGACCGTAACATCGAAGCCCGCATTTTTCGCAGCCTGCTCGACGCCGGCGCAACCGGCCAGGACAATAAGGTCGGCCAGCGACACCTTCTTACCGCCGGACTGGGCGCTGTTGAACGCGCTTTGGACGTCCTCCAGGGCCTTCAGCACACCAGCCAGCCGGGCAGGCTGGTTGACTTCCCAATCTTTCTGTGGCGCCAGGCGAATGCGGGCGCCGTTTGCGCCGCCCCGCTTGTCGGAGCCGCGGAAGGTGGACGCAGACGCCCAGGCCGTCGAAACCAGCTCGGACACCGGCAGGCCGGAAGCCAGGACCTTGCGCTTGAGGAAGGCGATATCCTGCGCGTCGATCAGCTTGTGGTTCACGGCAGGGATGGGGTCTTGCCAGATCAGCTCTTCCGCCGGGACCTCCGGGCCGAGATAGCGTGGCCGCGGGCCCATGTCGCGGTGCGTCAGCTTGAACCACGCCCGGGCGAACGCGTCCGCGAGCTGATCGGGGTTTTCCATGAAGCGCCGGGAAATCTTTTCGTAGACAGGGTCGAACCGCAGGGCAAGGTCCGTAGTAAGCATCGATGGCGCGCGGCGCTTTGACTTATCGTGCGGGTCCGGCACGGTGCCTGCGCCTGCGTCGCCCTTCGGCTTCCACTGTTGGGCGCCGGCGGGGCTCCGCGTCAATTCCCATTCGTAGCCGAACAGGTTCCTGAAAAAGTTGTTGCTCCACTTCGTGGGCGTCTGGGTCCAGACAACTTCCGGGCCGCCGGAAATCGCGTCGTCGCCCTTGCCGGTGCCGAAGCTGCTCTTCCAGCCCAGGCCCTGCTCCTCAATGGGGGCGGCTTCCGGCTCGCGGCCCACCAACAGCGGGTCGCCCGCGCCGTGGGTCTTGCCGAAGGCGTGTCCGCCCGCAATGAGGGCAACCGTCTCCTCGTCGTTCATCGCCATGCGGGCGAAGACCTCGCGGATATCACGCGCCGCGAGCACAGGGTCCGGGTTGCCGTTCGGGCCCTCCGGGTTCACATAGATCAGACCCATCTGAACGGCGGCCAGGGGGTTCTCGAGGTCCCGGTCGCCGGTGTAACGCTTGTCGCCGAGCCACTCGCTCTCCGCGCCCCAATAGACGTCCTGGTCCGGCTCCCAGACGTCTTCGCGGCCGCCTCCGAAACCGAAGGTCTTGAAACCCATCGACTCCAGGGCGACGTTGCCGGCTAAGATGATCAGGTCGGCCCAGGAAATCTTCCGGCCGTACTTCTGCTTGACCGGCCAGAGCAGCCTGCGCGCTTTGTCGAGGTTCGCATTGTCGGGCCAACTGTTTAGCGGCGCGAAACGCTGCTGGCCCCTGCCGCCGCCGCCGCGGCCGTCGCCTGTGCGGTAGGTGCCCGCGCTGTGCCACGCCATGCGGATGAACAAAGGTCCATAGTGGCCGAAGTCCGCCGGCCACCAGTCCTGCGACTTCGTCATAAGCTCGCGGAGGTCCTTCTTCACGGCCCCCAGGTCCAGGCTATTGAACTCCCCGGCGTAGTCGAAATCCCCGCCCATCGGATTCGACCTGGAGGAATGCTGGTGGAGTATATCGAGCCTCAACTGGTTCGGCCACCAGTCCCGGTTCGCCGCGCCGCCCCCGAAAGCGAACTTGTTAGCTCCTCCCGTTTTTTCTTCGTCCATAATATTTGCTCCTTTCATTCTGTTAATTGTTTATCCTGCCCCTTTTGTTTTCTGCCCGGCATTCCCTGCAATACCCGTAGTACTCCAGCCTGGCGCCCGTAACCGAGAAACCGGCTTTCTCCGCTATCTCGTCGCGGTCGGCAACGGCAGGCGCCGCATAATCGACGATCTTGCCGCAGCGCTCGCAGACCAGATTGAGGTGCTCTTCAAGGTTGCCCTCGCAGCGCATCTCCATGGAATCGAACTGGAGCGTCTTGATAATGCCCAGGCGGGATAGCTCGCTCAGCGCCGCATAGGTGGTCGATAAGCTCAGGCCTTTCTTTCTCTTCCTTGCTTCTTCACACACGGAAAGCGCACTGGGATGGAGGTCTCGCTTTTCGACAAGCACTTCGATGATAGCCAGCCTTTGAGGGGTAAGCCTCAGCCCCTTCGCTTTCAGCTCCCGCGCTATTGATTCTTTAGTCGCGCCGATCAATTAGGAACCATTCCTGATAACCTATAGCTTATATGTAAGACGCCGCTGCCCGTCCGTCAAGGTAAAGCGGCGCCTCTCTTCAAAGCAGATTGTTTTTGACAGAAAAGCTCGTCTGTGCTAACAATATAGATAAGTGGCCCTCAGGATCTATAACTCTCTTACCCGCGAAAAGACTAACTTTGCCCCCGTTGAAGAGGGAAAAGTCAAGCTTTACGTCTGCGGAGTCACTGTATACAGCGACTCGCATATCGGGCACGCACGCAGCGCCATCGTCTTCGACGTCGTCTCCCGCTACCTGCGGGCCGCGGGCAATGAGGTCACTTACGTCAGGAATTTCACCGACATCGATGACAAGATCATCAACAGGGCCAACACCGAGAAGCGCGACTGGAAAGAAATAGCCGAGACCTACATCGCCTCCTTCCGGGACGATATGGCCGCCCTCGGCGTCGTCCCGTCCACATACGAGCCGAAGGCCACTGAGCACATCGGGGAGATGATCGCCCTGATCGAGGAGCTTGTCCGCAGGGGCTGCGCCTACCAGGCCGGGGGCAGCGTCTATTTCTCCGTCACGAAGGACAAAGCCTACGGCACGCTGTCCGGCCGGACGCCGGACGAGCTGATCGCAGGGGCCCGCGTGGATATCGACGAGCGGAAAAAGGATCCCCTCGATTTCGCCCTCTGGAAAGAGTCGAAGCCCGGGGAGCCTTTCTGGGAGAGCCCTTGGGGTAAAGGCAGGCCGGGCTGGCACATCGAGTGCTCGACGATGAGCATCAAGTACCTCGGGAACCCCTTCGACATCCACGGCGGCGGCAAAGACCTCGTCTTCCCCCACCACGAGAACGAGCGCGCCCAGGCCGAGTGCGCCACCGGGCGGAAATTCGTCAATTACTGGGTCCACAACGGGTTCGTTACGATGGACCGTGAGAAAATGTCGAAATCGCTGGGCAACATTTTGCTTATCAAGGACTTCCTGAAGGTCTATCATGCAGACGTCCTGCGCCTCTTCTTCCTTTCGGCCCATTACCGCAACCCGGTCGATTACACGGAGAAGGCGATAGAGAGCGCCGACAGCGCGCTCCAGCGGTTATATGCGACGCTGGAAAGGAGCACAAGCCTTAAGGCGCCGGACGCGGCCCGGGTCGACGCCCCAGAGATCGACGACCTGCAAAAAAAGTTCTACGAGGCAATGGACGACGACTTCAACACGGCCCTTGCCCTTTCTTCCGTCTTCGACATGGCCACCATCCTGAACAAGCTGATGGACGAAGGTACTGAGGCGAACGTGCCGCTCATCGCCAAAGGTAGGGACGCCCTGCTCGCCTGCGCGCACGCCCTCGGGCTTCTCACCAAAGAGACGGACGAGTACGCGGCCTGGGAGACGGCCCGCTTCCTTACTGCGGCCGGCCTCAACGAGGCGCAGATCGATCAGGCCATCGGCGCAAGGGCGGATGCGCGCGGCAGGCGCGATTACAAGGCCGCGGACGAAATAAGGAACAGCCTGCTCGAAAAAGGCGTCATCCTGCTCGATTCACCGCAAGGCACCAAGTGGCGGATCAAGAAATAACCGTCCTGCGTCCCGCATGACCCTTTCTTCTCTCCTTCTGACTATCACCCGTTATATTAAGCCCATGCCGCAAGAGACTGTCCCCCTTATCGACGCCCTGGGGCGCGTGGCGGCCCGGCCTCTTGCGGCCCGCCGGGACCTGCCTCCCTTCGAAGTCTCGTCCCTCGACGGATACGCAGTCAAAGGGCCCGGCAGGCGGTTCACGCTCAAGGGTAGCCTTGAACCCCTCGGTCCCATCCATTCACGGCTCAGGCAGGGAGAGGCCCTTTTCGTCCCGACAGGCGGGCGATTCCCTCCGGATACGCGCTTCGTGGCGTGCGAATATGCCTCGGAAGACGCGCAGGCCGTCACCGTGGAACACGAAAAGGACGACCGTAAGATCGTAAAGAAGGGCGACTGGCTCAGGAAAGGGCGCATGATCGCGCAACCGGGCGACGTCATAGGACCGACTGCGATGAGCCTGCTTGCCCAGGGCAGGCACGATATGGTAGGCGTTTACGGAAGGCCGCAGGTCTCCGTCGTCGCGACCGGGGACGAGCTGAAAAAAGGCTATATCGCGGACTCCAATAAGTTCCTGCTGGCGGGCCTGGTCCGAAGGGACGGGGGAGAGACGGCCGGCCTTTATACAGCAGGCGACGATGAAGAAGAGATAGCCACCGCAGTCGAAGATGCACCGGGCGCCCGCTTAATTATCCTGACAGGCGGGACGGCCTTCGGAAAGAAGGACGTCACGATGGAGGCGGTGAGGCGGATCGGCTTCCGCTTCCTGTTGAAGTCCGCACCGATCCTGCCGGGCAAGACGATGGCCTTCGGCAGGAGAGGCAAGAAATTCTTTTTTATCCTGCCCGGAAGGCCGACGGCAGTCCGGACCCTCTACGATGTTTTCGTGAGACCCGCCCTCTTTGCCCTGGCGGGCCGTACGCAATTGCAGGCGGAGTGCCTGCTGCCCCTGCTCCGCCGGATCGAGAAACCCGCAGGCGCCGTGCTCGTCATACCCGTCTCCATAACCGGCCGGCCGGAAGGCATGGTCGAAATGTACGCAGAGGAGCCGGACGGCTACATTATCCTTGATGAAGGCGTAAAAAAGGCAGCCGCCGGGCAGACCGTAAGGGTGCTGCGCGTATAGAGACCCTGCCCAAAGCTTGAAAAAACCACCCCCCGGCACTAGCTTCTAAAACATAACGACTATCAATATGGACACGACAGCGCACAAAAAAGGCGGAGTTGTCCCTAGAGTTGCGATAAACGGCATGGGCAGGATAGGCAGGGCCGTTTTCAGGATCCTCTCTGCAGGGGCGGGCCTGGAGCTTGTCGGCGTAAACGACCTCATCCCGCCGCAGCAACTTGTCAGGCGGCTCGAGGCGGACCCCGTCCGCGGCGAATACGAGGCTGAGGTGGTCAGCGACGGGAACGATATCGTTACCGGCAGCTCGAGGATAAGGCTCTTATGCGAGCCGGACCCCTCCCGGCTCCCTTGGAAAGACCTCCGGGTAGACCTTGTCTTCGAATGCACGGGCCGCTTCACGGACACGGAAGGCCTGTCGAAGCACATTCGCGCAGGCGCGGGCAGGGTAATCCTTTCTGCGCAGGCGGACGACGATGGAATACAAACCGTGATCTACGGCGTAAACAGCGCCTGGACGGGCGCCCTTCTCGTCTCGTGCGCGAGCGCAGCCGCAAACTGCGTCGCCCCCGTCATGGAAGTGATGGAACGAAGAATAGGGGTGAAGCAGATGGCCCTGACGAGCCAGGGGTCCGTGGCCGGGGCGTGTCTTTCCTCGACGAAGGGCATGATATTTTTGACGGAGAGGGAGACGAGCACTGACGAGATCAACGCTATCTTCAGGGAGGAGTCCGCAACCGACAGGTATAAAGGTATCCTGGGGACGGCCGAAGCAGGGGCGACGGGGACAGGCGTAGAAAGGGACGCCAGGGCCTCCGTAGTCGATCTGGCGATGACGCGCGTCATCGACGGGGACCTGGCGAAGATATTAAGCCGGCACGACAACGAATGGGGCTATTCAAGCCAGCTCGTAAGGTTGGCCGCCTGTATAGCGTGATGATAGGAATGGAAGGCTCGGAAAGGCATACAGCAAGGAGGGTTAACATGGCAAATACAAAGGGTCTGAGCGCGTTCGACACTACCGTCCAGGAGTCGAACATCTGGATCAAGGACATCATGGAGGAGGAGGAGTGGAAAGACAGGCACAAGGCGTATACGGCGCTGCGCACGGTCCTGCACCTGCTCCGCGACCGGCTGACCGTTGACGAGGCGGCCCACCTGGGCGCCGAGCTGCCGATGCTCATTCGGGGCATCTATTACGAGGGCTGGAGCCCGAGCAAGGTCCCCCACAAACGGACCAGGGAGGCTTTTCTCTCGGCCGTTGCCGACAACCTCATAAACGACCCGGACGTCAACCCCGAGGAAGTCATCCGTTCGGTCTTCTCGGTGATAGAACGCCACGTCGCGCCCGGACAGGTCAAGAACATCAAGGCGTCCCTGCCTAAAGAGCTTGCTTCCCTCTGGCCTTAGAAAAACGCCGCCGGCCGGCATGCCTGCGTGAGGGTGAGGAAGGCAGCACGCCCGCGCAAAACGCGCGGCCCGAAAGAAACGGTATTCACTTTGCCCGTGTCTTATCTTATAAGCAGAAATGCCCGAGGAGGCCTATGTGAATGAGCCGGAGAAACTTTCAGACACAGAGCTTCTCTACATGCTGCGCATGGACTACTTCGAAGCGATCCGGTCAGAGGATTACTATCGCATCCAGGCCACGATAGTTCCGACGTTCCGGAAGCGTTTCGCCAAATATTACAATGAGTACGAAAAAGAGCTGGAAGAACACCTCCGTACCCCGCCTGCCCGTCCGCGTTGCGCTGAACCCGACGGAGCGGCAGAGGGCTGAGATCGGATGGATAGAGCGCGTGCTGAAGGGCCAGATCGACCTTGAGCCCGGATAAGCCCTTATCTTCCGGCTGTGCGCTATTGTCTTTTGATTATCTTCACGAGCCTTCCCGCAAGCAGGACGAAGGCCTGTATCAGATACGTCCGAAACACGTAGAGCCCCACCGTCGCTGCGACGCTTGCGGCGAGGATCCAGAAGAACGCCTTGTACTTGCCCGTTCTGACCGCATCGCCCTCCAACGCCAGGACAAGCGTGCCCGGCAGCCTGCCCAGGATGTTCATCAGAATAAAGTCTATCCTTCGCAGGTGCGTGAGGCCGAGCAGGTAGCACAGCGTATCCTTCGGGAAGCCCGGCACGATGAACAGCACGAACGCGATCCGTACGCCCCGGTGCGTCACGAAATTATCGAACCGCTCCATCGCCTTCCGCTTGACCACCTTTCGCACGAGGCGCGTCCCGAAGAGCCTCGTGATCTCGAAAGCGCCCACAGAACCCAGCGTAAGGCCGACGGTTGAAAGGAGCGTGCCGATGAACGACCCGTAGAGGTACCCGCCGATGAACCCGGTTATCTCGCCCGGAATGGGCGCGAACAAGACCTGAAAGGCCTGGACGAGAACGAAGACGATTGCCGAGTAGGCCCCGAAAGAGAGTATGAAATCCCTGAGGTTCTTAAAGCTGAAGAAATACTTGAACCGGAAGAACAGGTCCCGCCACGCGCCCTCATAATAGAAATAGAGGATGAGCGCGAGGGCGGCCACGGCCAAAAGACCGCAGGCGGCCTTTAGCACCGGCATCGCGTAAGAAGATACGGGCCTGCGCAAAGCCATCTATAAACAATATAGTTTCAGTGACTACCGGCGGTCGTCTTTTCTTTTCCTGGCCTTGAGGATGACAACGCTCGATGCGTAAAGAAGGGCCGAGAGGATAAGGAGGGCAAGCACGTCGGGACGCAGCAGGAAGGAGAGGCCTGCGGCGCCGTGCGGCCATTTGTGGATTACTACGATGAGTGGGGCCATAGCGTAGAACCTCATGATCCTCGCCACTTCCTTGCCGCTTATGCGCCGCCACGAAAAACCGGCGAAGAGGTGCGCGCCGCGGACGGAATGGCGGTCCGGGAAGACGGGAGGGGTACCGAGCATATAGGCGACGGACCCCTCGCTGTGCATCTCGGTGAGGGTGCCCTCTTCCTTCCTGAAGGTCGGGCCGTAGCTCCAGAAGAAAAGAAAAGGATAAAGGAGCAGCAGGTAGCGGTTGCCGCTGAGCACGCAAAAACTCGAATCGATAAGGTAGTTGGCCAGGTAGTACGGGTGCCGTACTATCCCGTAAACACCCTCCCTGCAAAGGACCCGGTTCCTTATCAGCACGCCTTTGGTAATGAAGTGCATGGAGCTGCCCAGCACGAGAAGCAACAGGGCGACGCCTGTCTCGACCACCGTCAGCGGATAGAAAAACGCAGAAGCGGCGCAGAGCAGCAAGACCGCGTCCCGCAGCCCGCTCCTTGTCAGAAAACCCTCGTCTTTTTTCTTAATCGCCATCCTCTCCACAGCCTTTTGCACTTTTTGTAGTCAGCAGACCCATAACAATATCGGCTTGGCCCGGAGGAATCAAGTAAAAAGCACCGACGCACAATCCCCAATCACCCCCAGTTGCCGCTTGCTCCTTTCTCCGTCACCCTGGCGGAGGCCAGGGTCCCATATAGCTGACAGTTGTCAAGCAGATTGTGCCTGCCCCTTTTTCTTTTTGTCTTTACATCCTATCAATCATCAATGTTATAAGAGGGCTCCGGGGGACGGGACTCATCTTGCGACGTTTGATCATTCTCATATTCGCGGATTTAACCGCATGACTTGGCTTCGTCACGGGAGCTGCCCTCGGTCTAGGTTCTTGAGTTCGGCTTTCGCCTTATCTATATGGACTCTCCGTGGGTTCTCCCAACGCGGTCGCGTCCCTCCGTATGCCCTGGATTCGCCTCCTTAAAGTAATGTCATTGTTCCGCCGCCACTTCCCTCGCTATGGCCCATATGAACCCCGTAAGCTCCCGTGCTATGGCTACGGTGATCTTCGTCTTCAGCTTTCCTCTCGCCATGAGCCTGCGGAACCTGCCGCAGAGCCTTACTTGAGCCTTCCAGGCAATATCGAGGACAGACTTTGGCAGGCCTTCATGACGCTTAAGCAGATGTCTGCTCACACGGGCAGGGAAGCCATAGGCATGGGAAGCTTCAATGAGCACCCGGCGAACATGGCCGTTGCCCGTTTTGGTGATGCTTCCCCGGTGGACGCTCTCCCCCGTGGAGTGCTCCGAGGGGACGAGCCCAAGATAGCCCATCAGTTGCCGGGGGTTCTCGAAACGGCTCATGTCGCCGATCTCTGCGATGGTAGTTGCCGCAACGATCGGGGCCACGCCTCTTAAGGCTTGCAGGGCCTTGACGACGGGGTTCAGGCGCCAGTCGGGAAGGAGCTTTATTATCTGGTCGGTCAAACGAGCCACTCGCTCCGCACATGCAGTGACAGTATTGATATACTCCTGCAATACAATCTGCTGGGACGGATGAGGAAGGGCTATATCAGAGAGCCATCGTATATGCATAGGCGTCCATGACGCCTTGCCGGGATACCGTTTCCCATAACGGAGGAGAAAGGCGTTCAACTGATATCGCGCGGTCTTCGACGCCTTGGAGGCATCTTCTCTCGCCCTGGTCAGATCGCTCATGGCCTCGTCCTCCTCACGGGGGACATAGACGGCCGTGAGTTCACCCGCGCGCTCCAGGCGCGCAAGGGTCTCTGCATCCCTTCGGTCGTTCTTGATCCTGTCTCCGCTCTTATGTGGAGTTTTGGAAGGAGCGACGACCTTGCAGGAAAACCCCTTCCTGGTCAGGTGGCGGTATATCTCATACCCGCAGGGTCCGGCCTCATAGACAAAGCGCAAGGTTATCCCCCCACTGATGAGCTTCCTTACCGCCCTGTCCAGGGCGTCCATCGTACCGCCTATCTTGCCGTAGTGCCTGACTTCCATCGCTCCATCCACATCTGCCGTTGCAATCTGAATGGAGTTCTTGTGCACATCGAGTCCTACAATTGTGATAGAATCTTTCACGGCCTGCCTCCTTATTAGTGGCTCTGTACTTGGTTTAGCTGCCAGAGTATAACCCACGGTCATAAGGGGCAGGTCCTTTCGTTCCTTCAACTGTCAGCTATTATGTCTAGGTCGCTCCAAGCCGAGGAAATACCTGGATACCGGCTTTCGCCGGTATGACGGAGGCAAGGCGAATCGCCGACTACCGAATACCCGCAGTTGCAGCAATTGGCCCCCGGCCCAATTGCTGCCGTGGTCGGAGGAGCGCCTCAAGGAATTGCGATAGGCGGATGAAATGGGTGCCTTGCCGCCCGGAGTCTCTATGCTATAAAAGCCCTCTTCCACAGGGGCGGATAAAAAGGCTACCCTCTTTCTCTTAAGCGATGGATGCACATCGCAAACCAAGGAAAGGGAGGTAGCCAATGGAGATTCATAGGGTACAGGATTTTGTGGTTGAAGGTAAAGAGGTTTTTATCGGTTTGGAAGACTCAAAGAAGACCTGGAAGATAGCAGTTCGGTGTGACAGGATGGTGATCCACCAGGTATCCATGGAGGCAAAGTATGTCTTGCTGAAGCAATACCTGAGAAACAGGTTCCCCGGTTGCACGGTCCATTTGATGTACGAAGCAGGCTTCAAGGGGTTCAACCTTCACGATCTTCTTGCCGAAGACGGCATCGACTGCGTGGTGATCCCTCCCCATATGGTGACGGAGCCGAAGGCAAACAAGGTTAAGACCGATAAAAGGGATGCAAACCGTCTCGCCCGCATCCTGGAGAGCCACGATTACAGGGACCCCTGCTGTGTACCCGACAAAGAGAGGAGGGAGGACCGGCAGGTAAGCCGTACCATAATCGCCATACAGAAGGATATCATCGGTAACCGCAACCGCATCCGCAAGCTCCTCGACTTTCACGGGATCGAGGTCCCCTTTGCCGGTAAGAGCGAATGGGGGCGAAAGGAGTTCGAGGGTCTTCGGACATTACCCCTGAGCGATCCCTTAAGGGCAGCTCTGGGCTCGCTTTTGACCATACTGGAGGAACTGTGGGGCCAGCGTGCGGTCTTGAGGGACTATCTCCGGGGTCTGTGCAAGAAGGAGCGTTATAGAAAGCCCTACGAGGTCGCAAAGAGCATCCCCGGCATAGGGTGGTTCACAGCCATCCGCCTGATATTAGAGCTGGGGGAGGATCTCTCCCGTTTCGGAAGCGGGAAGAAGATCGCAGGCTTCGTGGGGTTGGGCTGCAGCGAGCATTCGACGGGCCAGACCGAACGGAAAGGTCGTATCACGGGCATGGGGTCGGGGTTCATACGGCATATCCTGGTCGAGAATGCCTGGATAGCGATCAGAAAGGACCCGGCCCTGCTGTCCAAGTTCTCACGGGTATGGCGGTCGAGCGGCAGCAAGAAGAAAGCCATAGTGGCAGTTGCCCGTACTCTTATTGTGCGCCTTCGGGCCTGCATGCTTTCGGGCAGGCCTTATACGGTCGGAGTTATTAGATAGGATGAGCCTGACGGAAGAGGACCTTAACAGAACAAGGGCGTACAACGCCACGTACGCTGTATTAAAGAACGGCCCGGAGTATGTTGACGCCCGTTCCTCTTTTTTCGAAAAGCAGACACATGTGGGTTGGACCACGAATAGCAGCTTGCAAAGAACCTCCTCTTCAAGAAAGGCTCGCGCTTCGGCCGCGGACCTGTGTAAGGTCGTCGGCCTCGCGCTCGCTATCGGATATGTACTCACTAATAACAGAGGGAAAGTCATGGACTGACCCATAAAGAAAAGGGGGTAGCAAAAGCCCGCTGGAAGAATCCGTTGACTTTTATCATAGCAGCGTACGTCGGTACGTCGGAGGGCGCAAGGCGAGCAGGGCGCCGCATCCGTCATATCAGTTGAAAGTAGGTTTGCCGGGTGCCCGCACGGTAAAAAGCGTGTTGAAAAGGCGCCACCTTGCATGCGGGTGGTCCGCAGCAGGCACGAGTCCAAACCTTGCCACAACATCCGCCTTTGCCTCTATCGCTACCACCTGAAGTCCTGTGTCGTCCAACCCGACATACACCTTTCGCGCATCCGCGCATACATCACCGGCAGATCCGCCGCACTCGCCCCCATCAGCGGCGCAATGCACTTCATTGCCCTTACCGCTCCCCACGCCCTTTGTCTCCCGTAGCCCGTGTGCGCCTGCGCCATATACCGCGCAGTCTTATACAGCGCGTACCCCCTCATCCGCCGGCGCGCCTCCGAATCGTGCGCAGCATGCTTGCATACCACGTACGCCCTGTTCAGTACCTGCATGACGCCCCATGCGGTCCCATTGACGCGCGCCTCCGGCGCCCGGTTATGGAAGACCCGGGCGTTTTCCGCATCGACCAGGAGGTGGCTGCCGAGGACTGCAAGGCTCGCATCGTAATCCTCGAACAGGGCATACGTACCCAGCGTCTCGTCGAAGCCCGTTTTCCGGATCAGGTCCGCCCTGAAGGACATCCTGAAGCCGGGCAGGGCCGTGGCGGGTGTTGCGCCGGCGGCCGCGAGCCAGGCCGGCCTTCCTATCCTTGCGCTCCGCGAATCGGCTTCCACAAAGAACGGGTCCGGAAACAGCCTGTATTCCAGGGAATCGATGAAACGGCCGACGGAGAGCTGGAGCTTGTCGCGGAGGGCCATGCGGTACGCCGGGGGCGCACACCCGGACATGCCGGGCGGCAAGGCGGCAACTTCCGTCCCCCCTACCCCGCCTATCGTCTCTTCCGCGTCCGTCTCGTAGACGCGCATGACGGAATCGGAAAAACCCGGGAACCAGAGGGCGTCGTCGTCGGGGAACATCGCGACAGGCGAGAGCGCGGCATCGAGCCCTGTGTTGCGCTGGAGGGAGGAGCCGGGCGCGGACCGCAGCACTACGAGGCGCACACCGGGGGCTACATCCCGCGCGATCTGCGCGACGGTCCTCGCGGCCTCCTTATGGTTATCGCTCGAATCGACCACGATGAGGCTGCGGGGAAGGCGCGACTGGGAGAGCATCAGCGGAAGGGAAAGCCGCAGGGCCTCCACCCTGTTTCGGGTGGCAATGACGATATCGAAATCCAAAATCCTTACCTTACCGTTTTTAAATAAAAGCACAAACGGAAGGGTTGCCAAGGGAAGCGAAAAGCGGCCTCCGGGAGCGAGGCCGCACGATTTGACAATCGATGGAAGCGGCCTCAGATTAAGGTATGGCCGGTCCTACAGGGACCGGGGCTAACCTGATAAAACGCACGTAAGCGAAAGAGGAGACGACCGCATGTTTGCAGGCGCTGCATCATGATGCTCTCCGATCTTATAGACCTCTTCGGCGCCCTGAACGTCCTCGTTATAGGGGACGCCATGATGGACGTCTACCTCGAAGGGGTGGTCCAGCGGATCTGCAGGGAGGCGCCCTGCCCCATAGTGGACGTCCTCGACCGGCAAGAGGCTGCCGGGGGAGCAGCCAACACGGCCCTCAACGTCGCCTCGATGGGCGCGCAGGCGACCTTCCTGTCCGTCACGGGCGACGATGAGGAAGGAAGGGCCCTTCGCCGCATGCTTGACGGGTCGGGCGTGGATATAGACAATCTCCTCGTGGAAAAAGGCAGGGTCACGCTTACGAAGAACAGGCTGACATCCAATTCGAGGATCGTGATGAGGTTCGACCAGGGGACTACGGCGCCCGTAAGCAAGGCCGTCGAGAGCGCGCTCGTAGAAAGGCTCTGCTCGCTGTTCCCGAAAATGGACGCGGTGGTCATATCGGATTACTGCTACGGGGCAATCACCCCCGGACTTATAGATACGCTGAGGAAGCTTCAATCATCGGCGCCGAGGACCGTCGTGGTCGATTCGAGGCGCCTGCCGGAATACAGGTCCCTCCGCGTGACATCGGTCAAACCCAACATCGAAGAGACGCTGGACCTGCTGGGTTTCCCGGAAGACGCCTCGCCGGAAGAGATAGCGCGTAAGGCCGACCTGCTCCTCGACCTTACGGGGGCCCGCGTAGCGGCTGTGACCCTCGACTCCAAAGGCGCCTTATTCCTGGAGAGGGGCGAGAAGCCCTACCGGACGCACGCTGTGCCCGCCGCCGAAACGAAGGTCATCGGCGCGGGCGACACGTTCACTGCCGCCCTCGCGTTGTGCCTCGCCCTCAACGCGCCTACGCCGGCGGCTGCGGAGGTCGCGTCCGCAGCGTCCGCCGTCGTCGTGGAGAAAGAGGGGACGACGGCGTGCAGCGCGGGCGAGCTGAAGGAATACTTGGTTCCCGGCGGTAAATACATCTGCGGGCCGGAGCGGCTCGCCGAGCACGTAGATCGGTACAGGGGCCGTGGACTGCGCATCGTCTTCACGAACGGCTGCTTCGATATCCTCCACAGGGGTCATATAACCTACCTCAACCAGGCAAAGGAATTGGGCGACGTGCTCATCGTCGGCGTCAACTCGGACGCGGGGGTCCGCAGGCTGAAAGGGGCCGGACGGCCCGTCAACAACCTTGAGGACCGGATCCGCGTGCTCGCTGCGCTTGCCTGCGTAGACCATATCATCGCGTTCGAGGAAGAGACGCCGGCCGAATTGATAAAGGTGGTGCGCCCCGACGTCTTCACGAAGGGCGGCGACTATACAATCGCCACCCTGCCCGAAGCCTCGCTCGTGAGCAGCCTGGGCGGGCAGGTCCACATCCTACCCTACGTCGACAACGTCTCGACCACCGGCATCATCGACCGCATGAAGAGGATGCCGGAAAAAACGCAGGCCCTCCGGCCGGGAGGGGATATCGTTCTGGAGCCCGCCGGCACGGGATAGGGGCGCGGCCTTCCGGGTTTTTCGTATGGATTTCACTTACCTGTCGCGACTCCAATTCGCCCTCACGACGATGTTCCACATACTGTGGCCCGTATGCGTCATCGGCCTCGGCATTTTTCTTTTCATCGTCGAGGCCCTCTGGCTCATCACTAAAGACGGCGACTACTACGTACACGCCCGCTTCTGGGGACGCGTCTTTCTTCTTTATGTCGCCATCGGCGTAGTCACAGGCATCCCCCTCGAATTCGAGTTCGGCACAAACTGGGCGCCTTTCGCGCGGTCGGCGGGCGACTTCTTCGGCAACATGCTCGGCTTCGAGGCGGCGATGGCCTTCATGCTGGAGGCGAGCTTCCTGGGCATCATGCTTTTCGGCTGGCGCAGGGTCAGCCCGGCCATGCACCTCGTCTCGACAGGCATGGTCGCCTTCGGCGCCACCCTCTCGGCCTTCTGGATCATGGTGGGCAACTCCTGGATGCAGACCCCCTCGGGTGGCGTGTTTCATAACGGCAAGTTCGTTGTCCAAAGCTACGCAGAGGCGATCTTCAACCCGAATATGCCGTGGGGCGTCTCCCACATGTTGGTGGCCGCCATTCAGATATCGCTCTTTGTAGTGGGCGGCGTCAGCGCGTGGTACATCCTGAAAGGCAGGAACGCCGGTCTTTTCCTCAAGTCCTTCAAAATCGCCCTCGTGGCGGCAATCCTGGTCACGCCGCTCCAGGTCTACTTGGGCGACGGCTCCGGCCGCTCGGCCTATAAATACCAGCCCGCCAAGCTGGCCGCGATGGAATCGACGTGGGAGACGAACCGCGCAGGCGCCGGCGCACCCTGGCACGTGGTTGCCTGGCCCGACCCTAAGGCTGAGAGGAACCTCTGGTCCATCGATGTACCGTACGCCCTGAGCATCATCACTACAAGGACGCTGACGGGGCAGATAAAGGGGCTGAAGTCGTTTCCGCCGGATGACCGGCCGCCCATACTGATGCCTTTCTACGGCTTCCGCATCATGGTCCTCGTCGGTTTTCTTTCGGTTCTCCTCATGCTGTGGACGCTACGGGCGTGGGCCAAAAGAAGGCTTTCGGCAGAGCGGATAGGCGGCCAGAGGATGCTGCTTTACGCGTGGATGGCGGCAGCGCCGCTCAACTACCTCGCGATGGAGGCGGGATGGGTCACGCGCGAGGTGGGGAGGCAGCCTTACATAGTGTACGGGTTCTTAAGGACGTCCGGGTCGGCAAGCGCCTTGCCTGCAGGCGCGGGCTTTTCGCTTTTCGCCTTCGCGGCCGTCTACCTCGTGCTGCTCGCTGCATTTTGCGTCTTCGGGGCGATGGTCCTGGCGCGTGGCCCGGTGCATGAGCCGCCGGTGATATAGGGGGAAGATATGGAGCAGGCTTCTGCCGGTCTCCTTGCGATGGCGAAGGCGTATTTGCCGGAGCTGTGGGTCGTCCTCATCGTCCTGTTTCTGCTCTATTACGCAGTTACGGACGGCTTCGACCTCGGCGTGGGGATCGTCTCGCTTTTCACGCCGGGCGCTGAAGACCGGAAAAGGATGATCGGAAGCATAAAGGGCGTCTGGTCCGGGAACCAGACGTGGCTCGTAGTGCTGGGGGGAATGCTCTTCGGCGCATTCCCGATCTTTTACAGCGTGCTCCTCTCCGCGCTCTATATCCCCATGGCCCTGATGCTGATCGCCTTCATTTTCAGGGGCATCGGGATCGACCTGGGCGAGCAGTACGGGTACGCCCCTTTCTGGCGCTACTCCTTCGGCATCGGGAGCCTGGCTGCGACGCTCGCGCAGGGCCTTGCCCTGGGTGGCCTCCTCAGCGGGATAACCCTTAAAGACGGCATTTTCGCAGGGGGCGTCTGGGACTGGCTCAACCCGTTCGCCCTCCTGATTACGGCAGGCGTCCTTTTCGGCTATACGATGCTCGGGGGAAATTTCCTCGTCTGGAAGCTCGAAGGGCCGATCGAGGACAGGGCAAGGCGGTTCGCGCTGGCCGCCTCTGTCGCGGCAGGCATCGTGTCTGCGGCCACGTGGGTCTGGGTCGTGCTCCGCTACCCCTTCTTTGCGCAGAAGATTTACGCGTGGCCCGGCCTTCTTTTCATCATGCTCTTCCCCGTCCTCGCGCTCTTCTCCTTCGTCATGTTCCTGCGGGCCATACTGAAGCGGCGCGACCTCTCCCCGCTTCTCTGGAACATCGCCATCATCCTGTTCTCGTTCCTGGGGCTTTCGATAGGCTTCTGGCCTTACATGATACCGGGCATCGCCGGGCCTGTAACCTTCCGGGCCGCGGCTGCCTCGCAGCCCACGCTCGTTTTCATGTTCATCGCGATGGTCGTTTTAACGCCGATCATCCTCGTCTACCACAACTACCAGTACTGGGTCTTCAGGGGGAAAGCGCGGGAAGGCGAGTAGGATGACCGGCAAGGAAAAGATATGGAGGACCATATGGAACAGACATTGAAGCAAATCGATCTCCCGCACCTCGTCGTCACGCTGCGGGAGCAGACAGCGGGGCTGGTCAGGTCGCAGGTCGCCCTGGCCCGCGCGGAGATGGGCGGCGTCGCACGCCGGGCCGTCAGGTACGCAATGTTTATGGTAGTGGGCGCTCTTATCCTTGCTGCGGGCCTGATCGCCGCAATTGCGACTGCGGTTGCCGTTATCGCCCTCTTCCTGCCGGTCTGGTTGTCGGTCCTGGTAGTCGCGGCTGCGCTGATAGTTGCGGGCCTTGCGCTGATCCTGAGGGCCGCATCGAAGTTCAGGCACATGCGATGGCTGCCGGTGAAAACCATCGAGACGTGGAAGGAAAGCCTGCGGGGACTGATAAGAGAGAGGCAAAGAGAAAAGATCTAGAAGCAAAGGCGTTTTACCGGGGCCGGGACTCGCACATTTTGCAGGATCGCGATTCCGAACAGGCACGGGTCCGGCCGCAATACACGTATCCTTCTCACCGCCGCCAGCCTTTACCTATTCCATCCACAACTTTGAGCGCACTCATTTAACTCTTGCAATAACGTGCCCGTTAGGCTATGGTTTCGTTCGTCGGTATAAAAGCACGGAGGTTATCGAAATGAAGAAAGCGCTTCTGCTCGTTCTTGTCGTATTCGCGGCGGGGATCCTCGGCTGCTCGTCCATGCAGCAATACAGTACTTATCAGACTGATATGTCGAAAGCTAAGAAGATGCTGGACAACGCCGATTACAAGCAGGCGCTCGAAAGCTTCGTAGACGCGGCAAAGGCCATGCCGAAGGAGCCGGACCCTTACGCCTACGCTGCGACGGCGAGCTATAAACTGAACAACATCGAGGCCGCGTCCGGCTACATCCGGGATGCGGTACAACTGAACAAGAGCAGCGACGCCTATATCCGCATCCTGGGCTACAAGGCGCTGATCCTCCTGAGGCAGGGCAGGCATAAAGAGGGAATGGACGCCTTGAATGATTATATCCAAAATTACGAACAACAATACGCGGCAAGGAACGTCCGCGACATCAAGGCCATGTGGCGGAGCAACAAGATAGACCTCCCCACCCTGGAGCAGTACCTGGACGAAGGGATAACGACATTCGAAAGCGATATGGAGATGTTCCGCAAGTCGGGCGCGGGATGGTTCGCGGCGAAGTACGGCCCGGCGCCGTCAGGGCGGTGAAAGGAAGTCCGCCCCCCCTAAACCGACCAAACGCTGCCATTCGGGCGCATGTGGCCACAATGAGGCCCAGGCGCCCGTTTCTTTTGGCTTCCCGGTCCGTTCCTTTTTGATTGACACGGGCCTCTCCGATTGGATAACATTATTCGGCTGATGGTGGTGCCTGCCTTCTGGGGTACAGTATGCAGTCCCAACATCGGCAAAAAAGCACGGAAAGGCAAACGGCCCTCCGGGCCGGCCCGGTTTCAGCCATCGGGTCGGGACGGGGCCGGTCGCACGGAGAGCTTGCCGGTGTTCACGCCGGCCCAACCATATAGGAGGATGACATGAAAAAAGAGATTTGCGTGGCCCTGGCTGCTATCGTCGCCGCAGCTTCGATATTCTGTTTTATGGCGCAGCCCGGCTTCGCCCAGGAAAAGACGTACAACCTGCGCTACGCCAACTTCTTCCCGGCGCCCCACAGGAACAGCCAGATGTCCGAGGCGTGGTGCAAGGAAGTGGAAAAGAGAACGAACGGTAGGGTCAAGATCGCATATTTCCCCGGCGGCACGCTCACCCCGCCCGCCCAGACCTATGACAGCGTCACGACGGGCATCGCGGACATCGGCATGAGCGTCCTCAATTACACCAGGGGGAAATTCCCGCTCATGGACGCCATAAACCAGCCGATGGGCTACAAGAGCGCCTACGTCGTAACGAAGCTCGCCAATGATTTCTATAAAAAGTTCAAGCCGAAAGAACTGGACGACGTGAAGGTGATGTACCTCCACGGCCACGGCCCCGGCCTCCTGCACACCAAAAAGCCCGTCACGAAGCTTGAGGACGTAAAGGGGATGAAGGTGCGGGCATCAGGCAGCATCACCAGGATCGTTTACGCCCTTGGCGGCTCCCCTGTCGGGACCACCATGCCTGAGACGTACGACGCCCTCCGCACCGGCGTAGCCGACGGCGCCCTGGCGCCATATGAGGCCCTGTACGGCTTCAAGTGGGGGGAGGTCGTCTCCTCCACCACCGAGTGCTATCCCATATCTTACACCGACATCGAATTCGTCGTTATGAACAAGGACAAATGGAACGCCCTTCCCCCCGACATCCAGAAGACGATAGAGAAGATCAACGAAGAATGGATCGAAAAACAAGGGCGCCTCTGGGATGAGCTGGACAAGGAAGGCAAGGCATTCGTGCTAAAGAGGGGCAACAAGATCCAGACGCTCAGTGCAGAAGAGGGCGCGCGCTGGAAGGCAAAAGTACAGCCGCTCATCGATGACTATGTCAAGACCAACAAGGCCAAAGGCCTGCCGGCCGAAGCGGCCGTCAGGTTTGTCCAGGATTACCTGAAGGCAAACCAGAAGTAGTACGCATCCGCCCGCGTCCCGCGTTTTACGGGCGGCAGAGCAAAATGTTTTTCGGGAGGCGTCATGCAAGGATTTTTCCGGCTGATTGAAAAGCTGGGCAAGCTGATGCAGGTCATCTCAGGCATTGCCCTCACCTTTATCATGCTCCTTACCGTTACCGACGTTGCCGGAAGGCTGGTCGGCCATCCGGTAGACGGCACGTTCGAGCTGGTGGGGCTGGGCGGGGCGGTCGTGATCGGCTTCGCCCTTCCCATAACGTCGTGGCTCAGAGGCCACATATTCGTCGATTTCCTCTACCAGAAGGCGCCGCCGGCCTTCCAGCGGGCGCTCCACGTGTGCACGAGGATCATCGTACTGGTGATGTTCGTCTTCATAGGCTGGAACCTCATCAAGCTGGGCTACAAGCTCTACATAACGGGCGAGGTGACGCTGACCCGCCAGTTGCCTTTCTATCCCATAGCGTACGGCCTGGGCGTCTGCTGCTTCATCCAGTGTCTCGTCGCCCTGTGCGAGATATGCAAGGTGGCGGGAGGTACTTATGAATGAGGTCTGGGTAGGCATCGTCGGTCTCACCGCCGTGCTCGTGCTCTTTCTTACGGGCATCGAGCTTGCGTTTGCAATGATCGCCATAGGGTTCGCCGGCTTCGCGTACCTGGTCTCCATGAAAGCGGCCTTCGACCTTCTGGCCAAGGACTTTTTCGACGTCCTCGATTCGTACGGGTTCACCGTCATCCCCCTCTTTATCCTGATGGGGCAAATAGCTTTTAACTCAGGCATAGCGAGGAGGCTCTTCGACGCCGCCTACAAATTCATCGGCCACGTGCCGGGCGGCCTGGCAATGGCTACCGTTGCCGGGGCGACCGCGTTCAAGTCGATATGCGGCTCCTCCCCCGCCACTGCGGCGACGTTCGCCAGTGTGGCCGTACCGGAAATGGACCGCTACGGGTACGACAGGAGGCTTTCCACGGGCGTCGTCGCTTCCGTCGGGACGCTTGGCATCCTCCTGCCGCCCTCCGTCACGCTTATTGTGTTCGGCATCATCACGGACCAGTCGATAGGCCGGCTCTTCCTGGCAGGCATCTGCCCGGGCCTTATGATAGCCGCCCTCTTCCTCTGCGTCATTTACGGGTGGTGCAGGATCAACCCGGCCCTCGGGCCGAAAGGCGCCCGCTCGTCATGGAGCCAGAGGATTAGGGCCGTCCCTGAAATCGCCTGGGTCGTCCTCGTCTTCGTGCTCGTGATCGGCGGCATCCTTAAAGGGTTCTTTACCCCGACGGAGGCAGGCAGCGTAGGCACGTTCCTGGTGCTGATACTTACTTTCGGCAAGCGCGACCTCAACATCAAAGGGTACATCAAGTCCGTCTCGGAGTCGGTGAGGACGGCCTGCATGGTCCTCGTGCTGATCGTCGGCTCCACGGTGCTCGGCCATTTCATCGCCGTCACCAGGATACCGATGATCGCCGCGGACTGGATAGTCTCCCTGCCTCTCCACCCGGCGCTGATCATGTTCCTCATCGCCATCATCTACGAGGTGGGCGGCTCTTTCATCGACGACATGGCGTTCATGATCCTCGCGACGCCGATCTTTTATCCCGCCATTATCAAGCTCGGCTACAACCCTCTCTGGTTCGGCATCCTGATAGGCATCACCGTTATGATAGGCGTGGTGATACCGCCTGTGGCCATCAACGTCTTCGTGGTCAAGCAGATCACGAAGGCCTCCTTCAAAACGATTTACGACGGCGTCTATCCCTTCCTGATAAGCCTCGTCGTCGGCGGCATCCTGGTCTTTATCTTCCCCCAGCTCGCCACCTGGCTCCCGAAGGTGCTAATGGGCGGATAAGGGGCATCATCCTTTCAGCCGTTTTTCCGCAGGATCGGCCGCCCGGCACTACGCCGGGCGGGCAATTATTGGGGTTCAGCACCCCCTCCAGCGGCATCAGCCGCATGGAGCCTCCCCGCTCGGCGCGGCGCTTCGCTTGCTTTATTATAGACGCGGTTTTTTTAGGCGACCTCGGACATTTGACTTTAACCTCTCGCCGCCTTAGTTTCAAAACAGGGGTTACTACAAACAACATCATAATGAGGAGGTCGCTATGCCGAGCTGCGAGGAGATGAAAAAGGGACAGGTTTACGAGTGCAAGGAGTGCGGCCTTCAGTTGCAGGTGGTCAAGGAATGCACGACCTGCACGACATCGACGTCATGCGGCTGCCCCTGCACCTTTTCTTGCTGTGAAAAAGAGCTGACCCTCAAGCAGTAGGGGAAGCGCGCCGGGGACGTTTTTCCATGGGCGGCGCCCCTTTATGGCTGCCCGTCGAGCGCGTTGCGGACGGCCAGTGCAATCTCCCTCTTCGTCAACGGCTTCATCACGAAGCCGTTGATGCCTGCCGCCTTTGCTGAATCCGCGTCGACCAGGTGGCTGAAGCCCGTGCAGAGGATGACGGGGATATCCGGGCGGGCGGACAGGATGGCCTTCCCAAGCTCGATGCCCGTTATGTCAGGCATCGTCTGGTCGGTTATCACGAGGTCGAAGCGCGACGGGTCGGACGTGAAAAGGGCAAGGGCCTCGACGCTGTCGTTCCGCGTGGTCACCTCGTACCCGAGGTCTTCGAGCAAGCTCCCTGCCCATGTCGGTGAGCGGCTCCTCGTCGTCCACGAGAAGCACCCGCTCGTTGCCTCCGGGTATCGGTTCTTCCTCCAGGGCCGTTTCCTCCCGTTTCCCTTCGATCCTGGGCAGGTAAACGATGAATTCCGTGCCCTGGCCTGCCTCGCACTCCACGGTAATGTAGCCTTCATGCTGCCGCACGATGCCGAGCACGACCGAAAGCCCGAGCCCCGTGCCCTCGCCCCGCTCCTTGGTAGTGAAGAAGGGGTCGAATATCTTGTCGATGATATCGGGCGGCATCCCGACGCCCGTGTCCCGGACAACGAGCTTCATGTAAGGGCCCGCCTTCATATCTGCGTCCTTCCAGGTTTCCGTGACCGTGAAATCGCTCAGCGTGACGTGCAGGATGCCGCCTGTCTCCCGCATGGCGTAGGCGGCGTTCGTGCAGAGGTTCATCACCACCTGCTGCATCTGCGTGGGGTCCGCATAGACCATGCCCGACTCGCTCTCCACCTTGACCGTTATGCTGATGGTCGAGGGGATGGAGGCGCGAAGGAGCTGCATTACCTCGCCCACTGTGTCGCTGAGGCGAAGCGGCTCTTTCTCGTGCAGGCCGCTCCTGCTGAAGGTGAGCATCTGCCTGACGAGGTCCCTTCCCCGCAAGGCGGCCTCGACCACCCTGCCTATGTCGTGCTTCTGGCGGCTCCCGTCCTCCGCCCTGCCTTTCGCCATCTCCGCAAACCCTACGATGGCGGCGAGGATATTGTTGAAGTCATGGGCTATGCCGCCCGTGAGCGTGCCGAGTGCCTCCATTTTCTGCGCCTGGCTAAGTTGCTGCTCGGTGCGCCTGGCCTCCGTGACGTCCAGGTTGATCTCGAGGACGGCCATGGGGTTGCCGTCTTCGTCCCTCTGGAGGGCCTGGCGGCTGAGCACCGTTATCCTGCGGCCGTCCTTGGTAGCGTGCACCAGGTCGCCGTCCCAGCGGCCTTCATCAAAAAGGGCGGTCGTATACTGATCGAAAGGCACGGCGAGCTGCGTATCGAGGAGGGTCTGGCTGAAGCTGCCCAGCGCTTCCGCCTTCGTCCAGCCGTATACCTCCACGGCCGTCGCGTTCCAGAACGTGATCCTGCCTTCCGGGTCGCGCACGATGACTGCGTTGTGTGCAAGCTCCAGAAGCTCCGCCTGCCTCCTGATGTCTTCGGTCCTCTCCCTTACCCGCTCTTCCAGCTCGTCGCGGGCCTTCTTCACCGCCTTCTCGCTCCTCATGCGGACTATGGCTACGGCCACTTGGCCGGCTATCGCCTTCATGAGTGAAAGCTCGTCTTCGCTGAAGGCGTCTTTTCCGGTCGCACCGAATGAGAGGGAGCCGACGACCAGCCCGTCGGGGCCTAATAGCGGGTTGGTGGCGTAGGCCCTTATGCCGTACGATTTGACGAAGTCCGATATGCGTAAGGGCGTATCCGCGCCATCGGCGCATCCCGCCTCAGCGCAGGCCCCGCAGCCCGACCCGTCGGAGAAGACGGCGGGAAAATCGACCGACTCGATCCGCGACGCCGCCTCTTCAGGGATGCCTGCAAAGGCATTCAGCTTCAGCCCGCCTGTCCCTTCGACGGTAAGGAAATTGAGGAACGCCTGGCAGCCGAGGCGCTCCATCACTTTCGTGCAGATGGGGCCGACGAGCTTCGGCGGGTCCGGCTCCTGCAGCAGGTCGCCCGCCGTATCTGCGAGCAAGGCCAGCGACGCCTCGGCCGCGTCCCTGTCCGCCTTTCTTTCAAGGAGGGACTCGGCCATGTCGTCGAACGCCTGCGCGAGCTTGCCCAACTCCCCGCCTTTCACTACGTCCGATACATTCACCCGGGCAACGCCCCCGGTAAGCTGCTCGGACGCCTTGACCAGCTTGAGGACGGGCTTTACGACCGCAGCCTCCCCCACGAACCAGACAAGCACGAGGGCGGCCAGGTATACGGCCAGGAGAACGGCCAGGTCCCTGTACATCGACGCGTAGGCCCTCGATACCGCGGAGGCCAGGGGAACGCTCAGGCGGACATAAAGATAGGGGCCGGCCTCGTGCGGCAGGCTGACCCTCTTGTACACCACGATGCGGTGCTTTCCGTCGTTCCCGTTCGCCTCGAATGTCCCTTCCGGCCCGCCCTGCAGCATGTTGTCGAACATCACGCGGCTTGCGTCTGTGCGCCCGACGAGGCCCTGCGAAAATACGTCCTGGAGGCTCCTGGTCAGTATGGTCCCCTGATGGTCGAGCAGGGTAAGCGACGCGCCTGGCAGCAGGCTGTTATCATTCAGGGATTGCACGGTCTGCGGCAGGTTGAGGGCAACGACTATCACCGATATCAGCCTGCCCGACGCATCCTTCACAGGGTACCCGAAGTGGACGACGGGCTTTTTCACGCGCCTGCCTATGGCGTACTCGCCGGAAGAGAAAAGGCCCGTGCGGACCGCGTTCTCGTAGTACCTGCGACCTGCCATCGACAGCGCGCCATCGCCGGGTATAGCGTAGGCCCAGGATGTGCCCGCAGCGTCGCCTATGCCGATCGTCGCATACTGCGGGTTCTGCTCAAGGAGCCGGACCAGGATGCGCTCGGTGGCCTGTGCGTTGCGGGACTGCACCTCGGGCAAAAAAGCCAGGGCCGTCACCAATTGCTGCACGCCCGCGACGACCGCCTGCTCCTCGCTCGCAATATTATTGACCACCCTCACGCATTCCTTGCGGGCGTCCTGTATGGCAGTCCTGCGCTCGGCCAGCCCCGAATGGATTATCAGGACCAGCGACGGCACGGCCAGCAAGGAAACGAATATTATTAATTGAGTGCGTATCGACCAGGATAGGAATCCGCGCATCCGTTTGCTCCCCAACGTTCCCTGATGCTCCGAAAATCCTAACTTACATCGACGGCATTTACAACGTCAATCAGCCATTTTTGACCTCGCCGGGATGGGCGAAGGCAATATTCCGGGACATTAGCGCATTCTTCGTCATCTGAGGACAAAGGCGGCCTTAAAAGGCTGGCCTCGCCCGATAATCTGCTATAGTATAGGACCGCTATGCAAGCACCCGGTGACAAAGAAGAGGAAGGCAGGACGCTAAAGAGAGTAGACGACCGCACGGTCCTCGTCGATTACGGCCCCATGCATATGTACATTCAGGCGACCGACAGGGGCAGGCCCCGCCTCGACCTCGCCGTAGAAGGCGGCAGAATGGCCGCAGGCGTCCTCGAAGACCAGGCCCGCTTCCTCTCCCTGCTCAAAAAGAAGGCGGGCGAAATAGAGGCGAAGGCGGACCTTCCCGCCGTTGTAGCCGGCATGGTCGTGGCAGCGCAGAAGATGGAGGCGGCCGACCTGACGCCCATGGCCGCAGTCGCGGGCGCGGCATCCGACGCGGTAGCCGATTACTGCATAGAAAAAGGCGGCACAAAGATCATAGTCGATAACGGCGGCGACGTCGCGCTGCGCCTAAAAGGCGACGAGACGGCGCGCGTCGGGATCAAGACGGAAATAGACGCCCAGCGGCCGACGTACGTGCTAAACATCCCGGCCGGCGCAGGCATCGGCGGCGTAGCAACAAGCGGCCTGGGTGGCAGAAGCTTCACCAAAGGCATAGCCTCGGCAGTAACGGTGCTGGCCGAAACAGCGGCCCTCGCCGACGCAGCAGCGAGCGTAATCGCCAATGCAACCTACGTAGAAGACCCGGCAGTCGAGCGCTATCTGCCGGAAACGGTCTATCCGGACACGGACATAGCGGGGGAGTGGGTAACGGGGGCGGTAGGGGAGTTATCGGAGGGTAAGATAGACGAGGCGCTGACGCGCGGCCTTGAGGCCGCGCAGCGCCTCTGCGATAAAGGCTTGATTCTCGGCGCCTTTATCGCGGTGAAAGGTCGAACTACGTGGACAGCTACCTTAAATCCATACATCGCGGATTTAAGGTAGCTGTCCAGCCGCTAACGCGGGGGCCGGAGATCCTTTCGCGCCTTTCGCGTCGATTTCTCGGCGCGAGTCCTCACATACACAAACCGTATGCTGCGGCTCGCTTCTTCGAAAAGCAACGCGAAATGCATCGAAAAATCTCCGGCCGAAAGGGCAAGACAAGTATCGGCCGGCAGAGCAACGGCTGATGGCAAGGAGAATTACTTCGTACAACTTTCACTTCCTTTGTTCGAAAAATCGTGCGATATTACATATCATAAGGGGTTACGGGAGAAAGTATGGCTGAATCAGCGGTTGTCGCACTCCAGCGTGATGCTCTCGACCGGAGAGTTCCGATTACTGACCTTCTACGCAAGGCACTAGTTATCGCAAAAAAGCTTAGGATTTCTGAATTTGAGACTTGGATCACACACGAGTTAAACGGGTACGGCGAAACAAAAGATGTGCCAGAATATCGCTGGGTTAGGGGTACTGTTGAAGCATGGAATCCGTACCACGGCTGGACGCAGGTGTTTTTTCGCGATCACGAGAAGCAGGAGTTACTTTCCAAGCGACCGTGCGGTCTAGCCATCGCGGAGTTAGAGAATCTCACGGAAAAGAATACATCGGGACAGACAATTCAAATGTCGTATTCTGCTTATATGGAACAACGGTTGCGAAAGTCAATTGACTTCGATACCGAAGTAACGTTGATGCTCCCTTCAAGCACCCTCGTACGCATTCTTGATGCTGTTAGGACCGTGGTCCTAAATTGGGCTATGAAACTTGAGGAAGAGGGAATAGCCGGTGTCGGGCTTGCGTTTAACGACAAAGAAAAGCGAACAGCAGGAAAAGGTTCATATGCGATAAACAATTTTTATGGCCCCGTTACTAATTCGCAGATACAACAGCAAACATACGGTTCGGTACAAGAGCCGATGACCGAACGGCTAGATATGGAAGTGCTCAAGGAGATACTGAAAGGTGTGAAAGACTATATTCACATGGGTACTTTGCCAGCAGCCGCGCGTGAGGAAATAGAGGCCGAGATGAAGACGGTCGAGGCGCAGTGTGCTTCTCCGAAACCGAAGACAATTATCATCAAAGAAAGCTTGAGCTCAGTGCGAAACGTCTTAGAAGGCACGGCCGGTTCGATTCTGGGCGCGAAACTCATGGCACTGATTCAGTTGGTACTATGATCTTTCAGCTTGCTGTCATTACCCTTTATACTCCCTTACGCAGAGGATAAAATGGACTGGATCCCTGCAATATCTACGACGACGGTACTGGCTTTTGTCGTCTGGCTATTGCGAAGCCTTATCATCACACGGTTAACAAGGTCAGTAAGCCACGAATACGACAAGAAGATAGAAGATCTAAGAGCAATTCTACGTCAGAGCGAAGAAGCGTTTAAGGCTCAATTGAGGGCGAAAGAATCTCAAATCGATGCATTGAGAACGGGTGCGCTGACAGGAATTAGCAATAGGCAAGCAGTCCTTTACCAGCGTCGAATTGTTGCCGTGGAACAAATATGGAATGCGGTAATATCTCTCGCGCCCGCGAAACAGGTGTCCGCAACAATGGCTATTCTTAAATTTGAAGCCGCGGCAAAAGAGGCGGCCAGAGACCCGCGTTTTAGGGAAGTGTTCGTGGCGATCGGCAAAGCGTACGACCCTGATCAACTTAGAACTGTCGAGGCTTCGAAGTCTCGTCCCTTTCTTTCGCACTCGCTTGGGCGTACTATTCTGCATACGAAGCGATAGTTGTTCATGCCGCGTTGAGGCTGAAGGCTCTTCAAAGTGGGATGGAGAAAGACTATGCTGACGTGGAGACCATCACAAAGCTGGTAAGAGTCGCGCTACCGCATCGGGCTGAAATGATCGACAAGTTTGGTTCAGACGCTTTTCATTACTTTCTCGAAGAACTCGAGTCCAGCCTCCTGGCTGAACTTAGCAATATGCTACGTGGAGAAGAATCGGATAAGGAAAGTGTAGAACGAGCGGCTTTGATTGTAGAGGCGACAGAGCGCCTAATGAAGACTAATGAATCGATAAAAGAAAAGGGCTAATTTGACCACCGATCGTCATTACTTGATTATTGCATTAGCTGATACGAGGTGCCGATCCTTGGAATGAAAACCCTACCTTAAAGGGTTGACAGTTAGTAGGCGAACTATACGCGTGGTTTTTCCGGCCGGGATATTTTTGATGGATTTCGCGTTGCTTTTCGACCAAGCGAGCCGCAGCGTACGTAGTTGTGTACGTGAGGACTCGCGCCCGAGAAATACGACGCGAAAGGCGCAAAAAGATCCCGGCCGACTATGAGAGTGAGAATATGACCGACGATAGGCTTTGGACCAAAAACTTCATCATCATCGCTCTCGCTAATTTCCTGATCTACATCGTCTTCTACCTCTTGATGGTCGTCATCGCCGCCTATGCGGTGGATACGTTCCATGCTTCCACCGGCATGGCGGGGCTTGTCTCCGGCGTCTTTATTATCGGCATCCTGATCGGCCGCCTGGGGACGGGGCGCATTGTTGAGGACGTGGGGAGCAGGAAAGTCCTGATCGTCGGGACACTGCTTTTTACGGTCACGTCCGCGCTTTACCTTGCCGCCGTCAGCTTGCCCCTGCTGGTGCTGATGCGGTTTCTGCACGGGCTGGGCTACGGGGTGGCGCACACGGCTGCGGGGACGATAGTAGCGCAGGTCATTCCCGACCGAAGGCGGGGGGAAGGCATCGGCTATTACACCATGAGCCAGATACTCGCGACGGCCCTGGGCCCGTTCCTCGGGATAGTATTGAGCCGGCATATCGACTTCAACATGATCTTTATCATTAACTCGATCATAGCCGCTGCCGGATTCGCAATCTCTTTCATCATCACCCAACCGGCCCGTAAAGGCGTGAGGCAGGAGCAGGCCAAAGCCTCCGCGCGTTTTAAGGTATCGGGCTTCCTCGAATTGACGGCCATACCGATCTCGATTATCGTAATGATAATCGGTTTCAATTATTCCGCCATCCTGACTTTCCTGTCGTTGTACACCAAAGGGCTGCACCTGGAAGCGGCCGCGAGCTTCTTCTTTATTTGCTATTCGGCGGCAGTCGTCTTGTCGAGACCGTTCTCGGGGCGCCTGCTCGATGCCAGAGGCGCCAATTTCGTCGTATACCCCTGTCTGGCGATTTTTGCGATCGGCACGTTTCTGCTCGGCGGGGTCACTAATATAATAACCCTATTGCTTGCAGGGACTATAATGGGCTTAGGGTGGGGCAATTTCCTTTCCTGCGGGCAGGCAATATCGATAAAGAACGCCCCGTCCCACAGGCTGGGGCTGGCAACGGCCACATACTATATGTTCCTTGACGTGGGTTTCAGCCTGGGGCCCTATTTGTTCGGGTCCCTCCTGCCGTACACGGGATATCGCGGCTCGTACTTCATTATGGCCGCAGTGACGGTTGCGACAATCGGCCTTTATTATTTACTTTCCGGCAGGAGGGGGGGCGAGCGCTTGCTTCGCCCGGCAACGACCTCTTCCGATTAAATGACGCGACGAGGATATATATGATAACTGAGATTAACGGAAAGAAACCGATAGTCGATCCCACGGCGTTTATAGCCGGCAATGCCATGGTCATAGGCGATGTCACGATCGGCGCAGGCGCCAATATCTGGTTCCAGTCAATCGTCCGGGGCGATACGCACTATATACGGATAGGGGCGAACTGCAACATCCAGGACGCCTGCGTGCTGCACGTGGTAAGGGGCCGCTACCCTGTGATACTGGAGGACGACGTTGTCCTCGGCCACCGGGCCGTGGTGCACGGGTGCCATATAAAGAGGGGGGCGCTCATCGGCATCGGGGCCGTCGTGCTCGACGGCTCGGAGATAGGCGAGGAGTCGATTGTCGGGGCGGGCGCGGTCGTCGCGCCGGGGACCATCGTGCCGCCGAGGTCGCTCGTGCTGGGCACGCCGGGAAAGGTCGTCCGCACATTGACCGACGACGACGTCCTTGTGATCAGGGAGATGAACAAGCAGTACCTGGAGCTGAAGGAGATTTACAGAAAGGCGCTCCTTTGACGCGGGCAGTCCCCCGAAATTGACATTTAATCCCCTATACGTTAGCATTTGATACTATCTTATCCGTCGGTTATGGGAGGAAAGGAATGTCGAACGTTAATAAGGTAATCCTTATCGGGAGGCTCGGGGCCGACCCCGAAATCCGCTATACCGCCGACGGAACTCCGGTCGCCACTTTCAGGATGGCGACCAGTGAGACACGGAAGAACAAGGACGGCACTAAGTCCGAGCAGACCGAATGGCACAGCATAGTGGCGTGGCGCAAGCTCGGCGAGATATCGGCCGAATACCTCAAGAAAGGCAAGCTCGTCTACATCGAGGGCAGGATACAGAGCCGCGAGTACGAGGGCAGGGACGGCGTCAAGAGGAAGGCCTACGAGATCGTGGCGTCGGCCATGAAGATGCTGAGCACTGCCGGGGGCGGACCGGGCGGCGACGACAGAAGGGGCGGCGGTGTTTCCCAGTCGCACGGGGACGACGACTTCGTGCACGAGAGCCCGGGCGAAGACGATATCCCCCTATAGGCCGCATATAGGGGCGCGGACAATTAAATTTTACTCAGGGCCTCCTATAAATTACCCTGCTCAAAAAGCAGGATAATAAAGCAAGCGAATGCGCCGCGCTGAGCAGGGAGGCTCCATGAGCTTTGCTCGTGGAGGGGGCGCTGAGCCCCAATGATGATTGCCGCGCCAGCGGCAATAAAACGGAGCGCAGCGAAGTGCCGAGGGGGGAGGACTCCACGGACTTCGTTCGTGGAGGGGGCGCTGAGCCCCAATGATGATTGCCACGCCAGCGGCAATAAAACGGAGCGCAGCGAAGTGCCGAGGGGGGAGGACTCCACGGACTTCGTTCGTGGAGGGGGCGCTGAGCCCCAATGATTGCTTAAAGGAGTCTTCATTGGACGGTTTTGAAGGCGTCATAGGGTTGGAGGTGCACGCGCACCTTCTCACGAAAAGCAAGATTTTCTGCGGCAGCTCTGCCGAATTCGGCGCAGACCCGAACAGCCACACGTGCCCGGTCTGCATGGGCCTGCCCGGCGCGCTGCCCGTGCTCAACAAGACGGTCGTCGATTTCGCCGTTAAGGCGGGCCTCGCCACGCACTGCAAGATAAACCGCATGAGCATCTTCGCCCGCAAAAACTATTTCTACCCCGACCTGCCGAAGGGCTACCAGATATCGCAGTACGAAGAGCCCCTCTGCATAGACGGCCACCTCGACATCTTCGAAAAAGGGGGCAGCAGCAAGCGCATCAGGATCAAGAGGATCCACATGGAGGAGGACGCGGGCAAGCTCGTCCACGAGGCGACCATAGAGACGAGCACGTACAGCCTCGTCGATTTCAACCGGTCGAGCGTGGCGCTTCTGGAGATCGTCAGCGAGCCCGACATCGCGTCGCCCGAAGAGGCGGTATTGTACCTCAAGATGCTCAGGGACATCCTCATCTACCTCGATATCTGCGACGGCAATATGGAGGAAGGGAGCTTCCGGTGCGACGCCAACGTGTCGGTGCGCAGGAAGGGCGACGAGAAGCTGGGGACCCGCGCCGAGCTAAAGAACCTCAATTCCTTCCGCTCCATCGAGCGCGCGCTGGCCTACGAGATCGAAAGGCAGGCGGAGCTTGTCGGACGCGGCGGCGCAGTCGTCCAGGAGACGCGCCTTTTCAACGTGGACGAAGGCGTGACCTACTCGATGCGGGGCAAGGAAGAGGCGCACGATTACCGCTATTTCCCGGAGCCGGACCTGGTGCCGCTCGTCGTCGACGAGGCGTGGGAGGAAGAGATAAGGAAGGCCTTGCCGGAGCTGCCCGTTCAGAAGATGGAACGCTTCATGAGCGCATACGGCCTCCCCAGGTACGACGTGGAGATACTGACGGCCGACAGGGCGCTGGCCGCGTACTTCGAAGAGACGGTCGCCCTCTTCCCGGAGGCGAAGACCGTAAGCAACTGGATCATGAGCGAGTTCTTGAGGGAGCTGAACGAGGCGGGCGTATCCGCAAGCACAGCCGCCCTGCGGCCGGCCGCACTAGCCGAGCTTTTGACGCTCATCAAGGAAGACGTAATATCCGGCAAGATCGGCAAAGAGATTTTCCCCGACATCTTCGCAAGCGGCGCGTCGCCCAGGGAGTTCATCAAGGAAAAGGGCCTGGTGCAGATCTCCGACGCGGATGCACTGACAGGTACTATCGAGGGCGTCATCGCCCGCTACCCGAAGGAAGTCGCGGAATATAAATCGGGCAAAGAAAGACTCATCGGCTTCTTCGTCGGCCAGGTCATGAAAGAGACGAAGGGCAAGGCCAACCCCAAGCTCCTGAACGACCTCCTCGTGGAAAGGCTGAAACACTGATGCGCGAGCACATTTACTGGAAGAACGACGCGCTGTACGTCCTCGATCAGCGGCTCCTGCCTTTCAAGGAGACCTACATCCGCTGCGAGACTTCCAGGGACGCTGCAAAGGCGATCAAGGAGATGGCTGTACGGGGAGCGCCGCTCATCGGCCTCGTCGCCGCCTACGGCGTTGTGCTCGGCGTCAGGGAGACGGCAGCGAGGCGCGGCCGTGTAAGGCCGGGCGACATCGAGCGCATCTGCCGCAGGCTCCAGGAGACAAGGCCCACCGCGGTCAACCTCACCTGGGCGCTTACCAGGATGAAGGCCGTGTACGCGGAGCAGCAGGGCGCGGACGGCGTGGCCGAGATCATGCTGAAGACCGCCGTGGAGATGCACGAAGAGGACATAGAGAACAACCGCCGCCTCTCGATGTACGGGGCGGAATTGATCGACGACGGAGACACCATCCTCACCCATTGCAACGCAGGCGCCCTTGCCACGGGCGGCTACGGCACGGCCCTGGGCGTCATCAGGACCGCCCATGAGTCCGGCAAGGAGATACGCGTGATCGCCACTGAGACGCGGCCCTACTTCCAGGGGGCGCGGCTCACGGCCTGGGAGCTGCGCGAGCAGGGGATAGACGTCACGATCGTCCCGGACAACCACGCGGGCCTTCTGTGCGAGCAGGGCATAATCGACAAGGTGGTAGTCGGCGCAGACCGGGTGGCGCGGAACGGCGACACGGCGAACAAGGTAGGGACGTACATGATCGCACTGGCCGCCCACGACAACGAGGTGCCGTTTTACGTAGCCGCGCCCCTGTCGTCGTTCGACCCCGCCATCAGGAGCGGGGAAGAGATCGACATCGAGGAGCGCGACGGCGAGGAGGTAAAGTACGTGAACGGCCGCCTGGTCGCGCCGGCGGACGTGCCCGCCAGGTACTACGCCTTCGATATCACGCCCGCGCGCCTTATCACTTATATCCTCAACGAGAACGGAGTACTCGAAAAACCCTTCGGCAAGTATATAAAAATACTCTTCTCCCAGAGCAGGCGTGCGCATCGTAACACTCCTCACTGACTTCGGATCGATTGACCCCTACGTCGGCATTATGAAAGGGGTAATGCTGACCGTTTACCCACAAGCCGTTATCGTCGATATCACCCATGAAGTGGGACCGCAGGACGTAGAGGAGGCCGCCTTCCTCGTCGCCGAATATTACCGACGCTTCCCGGAAGGGACCGTCCACCTGTGCGTCGTTGACCCGACCGTAGGGAGCAGCCGCAGGGCCATGGTCGCGGTGATTGACGGCTACCTTTTCGTGGGGCCCGACAACGGCCTTTTCAGCCTGCTTTATGCGAAGGGAGAGACGCGGACGTACGAGATAGCACAGGGCGGCGGGGACGTGAGCGGCACATTCCACGGCAGGGACATTTTCGCCCCCGCTGCGGCACGGCTGGCGGCCGGCGAGCACCCTGCCGGGCTTGGCCCCGAATTCGCAAGGCCTGTAACGTTAGACGGCCTTTTCCCTGTCGTAGAAGGCGACGTGATGCAGGGGAAAATCGTCCGGTTCGACCGCTTCGGCAACGCGATCTCGAACGTCGCCCACGACCTTTTCGGTAAATTCACGGCAGGCAGGCCGTTTACTGTCACGCTTGGCCGCCTCTCTTTTTCCTCCTTGAGCCGGAGCTACTACGAGGCTACCCATACGTGCCTCGTCGGCAGCGCGGGTTACCTCGAATTCGGCTTATTTCTGGGGAACCTTGCACAGGAGCAGGGCTTGCAAAAGGGCGAGAAGGTGGAGGTAAGGCGCGGCCCTTTCAGCCGGACAGGATAGTATTCTAGCTGATGAGATCCAGCGCCTTCTTGAGTGCCGCGCCCGCTCTCTCGACGTGGTCTCCTGCTTCCGCAATGAGGCGTGCGGCTTCTTCCGTCCCGCTCGAGCCGGCAAGCTCGACCCATCGCTTGTAATCTTCTGCGTGCCCCTCGTTGTGCTCGATGAGGTGCTTCAACACGATCCGCAGCCGTTCTTTGTCTTCCATTGTCCTTCTCCTTAATACACTAACAGGGCCGAATCGGCCCTTCGCGACCTTTCTTACAACGTTACCGGGTATCTCCAGCCGAACGGGTCGGGCATGTCTCCGTACTGGATGCCCGTTATCTCGTCGTAGAGCCTTTGCGAGAACGGCCCGATGCGGCCTTCGTTGACGGTTATCGTCTCTTCCTCGTGGCGTATCCAGCCGACGGGCGATATGACGGCGGCCGTGCCGGTCCCGAAGACCTCCTGGAGGCTGCCGTCCTTCGACCTCTCCATCACCTCGTCTATCGTGATCTTCCTCTCCCTGACCGGGATGCCCCTGTGGGCGGCAAGCTCAAGGACCGTATACCGCGTTACGCCCGGCAGTATGGAGCCGTCCAGCGGCGGGGTGACAAGCTCGTTGTTTATCACGAACATGATGTTCATCGTGCCCACTTCTTCGATGTAACGCTTCTCGACCGCGTCCAGCCATAGGACCTGCGTGAACCCTTCCGCCTGGGCCTTCTCCGCGGGAAGGAGGGAGGCTGCGTAGTTCGCGGGTGTCTTGACCTCTCCGAGGCCGCCCCTCACGGCCCTTACGTAAGGCCCCGACGTGACGAGCTTCACAGGGTTCAAGCCTTCCGGGTAGTAGGCGCCGACTGGCGACGTGATGACCATGAACGTGTACGTTGCTGCTGCGTGCACGCCGAGGAAATTATCAGCGGCGAAAATAAAGGGCCGGATGTAAAGGGAAGAGCCGAGCTTCCTCGGTATCCACTCGCTGTCGAGCCTGCAAAGCCCCACCACCGCGTCGAAGAACATGTCGTGGGTCAGCAACGGGATGCACAGGCGCGCGGCCGAGTTGTTGAACCGCTCCTGGTGCCTGTCCGGCCGGAAGATGAAAGCAGCGCCGTCCTTCGAGCGGAACGCCTTAAGCCCCTCGAAGATCGCCTGGCCGTAATGGAGGGAGCAGAGGCTTGGCTCGATCTCGATCTTGCCGTAGGGTACTATCCTGGGCGAAGTCCAGGCCCCTCCCTTGTAGTGCGCTACGAACATGTGGTCGGAAAATATCTTCCCGAACTCCAGGTTATCGAAATCGACGCCACCCAGCCTGCTCTCAGACGACCGCACGATCTCCATACGTGCAAACCTCCGCTTTCATTTCACGCAAATCGTTTTCCATAGCTTAAAATAGTTAGGCCCGGTTTGCAACAATCATTGGGGTTCAGCACCCCCTCCAGCGGCGAAGCCGCATGGAGCCTCCCCGCTCGGCGCTGCGCATTCGCTTGCTTTATTGCCGCTGGTGCGGCAATCATCGGGGTCCTTCGGCGCTTCGCATTCGCTCGCTTTGGATTTGGGGCGCAGCAGCCCCTGGGGCAGATTAGTCTTCTTCCAGGACGAAAATCGCGGGGAGGTTTCGATAACGCTCTGCGTAATCTATGCCGTATCCTACAATGAAGCCGTCCTCGATGGTGAAACCCACGTAATCGCCTTCTATCTCCGTCTTCCTCCGCGCCCGCTTGTCTACGAGGGCGCAGATCTTGAGAGAGCGGGGGTTTCTCTCCGCGAGCATGTCGCGGATCACGGTAAGGGTGAGTCCGGAGTCGATGATGTCCTCGACGATGATGACATTCTTGCCCGTGATGTCCGTTTCCAGGTCCATGGTCAGGCTCACTTCGCCGGACGTGGTCGTAGCCGAGCCGTAGGAAGCGGCCCGCACGAAATCGACTACGACGTGGCTTTTCATCTCCCGCACGAGGTCCGAGAGGAACATGAAGGACCCCTTGAGGATGCAGACGAAGACCATCTCTTCCGCGTTGAAGTCCCTTGCGATCTCCCCGGCCAGCTTTTTTACGGCCTTCCGGATGTCGTCTTCGTCGAACAGCTTGCTGAGCTTCTCGGTCATGTTATTTGGCGTGCCTTAAAATAACTATCTCGGGCTCTTTCGGCAGGCCCTCCTTCGTTACCTCTATCTCGAAGCCGTCAACCTTCTTCACGCCCTTCTTGCCTTTGACGAACAGGTCGACGCCGGTGATGGGGAAATCGACCTTGTCCGTCTTGTAGTGCATGGGGATGGTGATTGCCGGCTTCAGCGCGTCCATGACCTTCGTCGCCGCGACCGCGTCTATCGTGAAATAGCCGCCCACCGGCATCATGAGCACGTCGGTCCTGCCTATACGCTTAACGAGGTCGTCGCTCAAGGGGTGGCCCAGGTCACCCAGGTGGACCACCGACAGGCCGTCCGCCTCGATAACGAGCAAAAGGGTCTTGCCCCTTTCCCTCCCCTTCGATTCGTCGTGGAAGGCGGAAACCGCCCTTATCTTGACGCCGCGTATCTCATAGACGCCTTCGTCGTGGACTTCGCTGTACGGCCCTTCGATCGATGCAGTGTAGTTGTGGTCGGCGTGTCCGTGGGTGACGAGCACGATGTTTGCGCGGTCTGTGATGGGGCCGTAAGTTATGGCACCGCCGAAGCCGCCGGATTCGTAAGGATCGATGATGATGCCCGTGCCGTCGGAAGTCGTGATCCTGAACGCTGCGTGGCCGTACCATTTGATCTTCATCTCGCCCTCCGATTTTTTACGCTGACCCTTCTATTATAGCGACGGGGCGGAATTAGTCAAATGTTTGTTGGAAAAACAAGGCGAAAAGCACACCCCGACCTGCCGGCGGCAGCACGCTCAGGGGCGCCTATCGCCCTATCTCACTGCCCGGCTTTCTTTTCAGGCCGGCAGCCGATGCGTAAATTGCTGCTGAAGACGCCGTCATCTTCGGACAAGGTCGCGTATCCATTAGGGCACAGCTCGTTAGCCTTGTTGTAGCAAGTCTTCAGCTTGCCGCAGGAAATCCAGTAATCTTTTGCTCCGTCGGGACGTTTGATCTCCTGGAATTTAGTGCTGCAGCCGGCTAAAAGCATGACGACAAAAGCCGCGACCATCAACCTTTTCATGAGCCCTCCGGGACCGATCTTTTCTGCCCTCTCTTATTAGAGGGCGCAAGTGCGAAATTATGCTGCAAAAGCGCCTTTATTATTCTCCAATTGGACGGTCGCCGTCAACTGTTAAATAGCTTTTTGCGGCAGGACTCGTGGGCTGTTCGGAATCGTGACCCCTTTCTGGGCATTCTTACACATCGCTTCTTGCTGGCGAACATCCTATATCTGCATCAAGCTGGGTTCTGGACCTTGCTTCGGTACGCAATTTTCGATCGCAACGCTTGTAGCAAAAATGATGACGCGCTCGTTTATGAAAAGTGCTACAAAATGTTTGTTGCCTCTGCGACAGACCGGGCAACCGACTTCTGGTAACCTAAAGGGTATATGTAATAAACCGTTCATAGGGGGGTCGGTAGTGAAGCTCCTTTTGATTTCACTTTCCAATAAGCCGGGAAAAAAGGTACTTTCAACCGAGGAACATGACACCCGACAGGACAAAAGAACGGACGGAAGGCAATAACCTCTCGATTGTGGTATATTTGCACGTATAAGGACACGAAAGATGAAGGACAGGAATGGTTCAAGAGAACAGCTCGTCAACGAAGGGACTGCCCGACGGACTGATGAACCGGTAGCGTTGGAATCTCGCCGGAAACACGCTCAGACCGCAGCGGAAGAAACCGCCGCATACGCTCGGGCGATAATCGACACGGTGCGCGAACCCCTTGTGGTTTTGGATAAGCACCTGTTGGTGCTCTCCGCCAGCCGCAGCTTCTACGATACGTTCAAGGTAACCCTCGGTGAGACCGTGGGGAAATATATCTACGACCTGGGAAACGGACAGTGGAACATCCCCGGGCTCCGGAAACTGCTTCGGGACATCCTGAAGAATACCAGACTCGACAACTATGCGGTCGACCACGTATTCCCGACCATCGGGCATAAGTTCATGGTGCTCAACGCCCGTCGGATTTACAAGGAAGACGTCGGCACGAAGATGATTCTCCTCGCCATTGAAGACCTCACAGCATTGAAACAGAGAGATGAAGAGTTGAAAGCTTCTGAAACCCGGTACCGCCGACTCTTCGAAACGGCCCAGGACGGAATCCTTATCCTCGACGCAGACACTGGACAGATAGACGACGTCAACCCATTCCTCATGGATATGCTCGGCTACACCTACGAAGATTTCCAGGGAAAGAGGCTCTGGGAGATAGGCGCCTTCAAGGACACCAGGGCAAACAAGGCGGTGTTTACGAAGCTACAACACAAAGGGTACGTCCGCTACGAAGACTTGCCGCTCACCACAAAAGACGGGCGGGAGATTGACGTAGAATTTGTCAGCAATGTGTATCCGGTTAACCATCACAAGGTCATTCAGTGCAATATCCGGGACGTTACAGACAGAAAACTGGCCGAAGAAGAACTCCGGAAGGCGCACGACGAGCTGGAAGGGCGGGTAAAAGAACGTACGGCTCAACTGTTTGAATCGAACATGTTGCTCAGGCAGGAAATCGCTGAACGTAAGATCGTTGAAACAGAACTGAAGGAGTCCCGGGAACGGCTGCGCCGCCTCAGCATCCATTCGCGGAAGGTGAGAGAGGAGGAAAGGACATCTATCTCACGCCAACTCCATGATGAATTGGGGCAGGTCTTAACGGGCATAAAAATGGATGTCGCATGGATAGGGAGAAGAACGCCGCAAGACCGTACCATAATCCCTGAAAGAGTGAATTCGTTGCTCGCGCTTATCGATGACGCCATCGTTTCCGTACAGAGAATCTCGATGGCGTTGAGACCGCCCGCTCTGGACGATTTTGGCCTGCAGGAAGCGATGAAACTGGCGGCGGAAGACTTTCAAAAGAGGACAAAGGTTGCTTGCGAGATTATTTCAAAGCCACAGGATATAGACCTCAAGGGGAACATTTCCACCGAGGCCTTCCGCATCTTTCAGGAAGCGCTTACCAACATCGCCCGCCATGCAGGCGCGCACAGAGTCGTCGTATCCCTGCGGACCGTGGGAGATGCATTTATTATGGAAGTGAAGGATGATGGGAGGGGCATTACGAAAACACAGATATCCGATCTGAAGTCTATCGGATTAACGGGCATGCGGGAACGAGCATTTGCTATGGGGGGAACCCTGACCGTTGCCGGCGCGCGGGGAAAAGGGACGACAGTCGCCCTGAGCGTTCCGCTCGGTGAAGGGAAAGAAGGGCCTCGCATAATAAAGCGTTGCAGGAAACAACGGTCCGAGGAGGGATGATGCTCCGCATCGTTATTGCCGATGACCACCCGGTCGTGCTCAAAGGCCTGAAAGAGATTCTTTCGGATAGTTTCGATGAAGTGATAATCGATGAAACCACCACGGGTCATGAGCTCATGAGCAATGTCCGGAAAAACCAGTACGATCTGGTCCTTCTCGATATCTCACTTCCTGACATAAACGGTCTGGAAGTCCTTAAGGAGATTAAGAAAAACAACCCGAAGCTCCCCGTCCTTATCATAAGCATGTACCCCGAAGAGCAATACGCACCCCGTGCCATAAAGGCCGGGGCGCAGGGTTATGTCACAAAAAAAAGTGCATCGAATGAACTAGTGCTGGCGGTACGCAAAATTTTGTCCGGCAAGAGGTATATCAGCCCGGCGTTCGCCGACAAAATGATGTTTGATTTCGAGTCGAATGCCGACAGACCTCCACATGAGCGACTCTCCGATCGGGAGCTTCAAGTGCTCTGTATGATCGGCGGCGGAAAGGCAGTAAATCACATCGCGGAAGAGCTCCATTTGAGCGCAAACACGGTGAGAACGTACCGGGCCCGCATCCTGGAAAAGATCGGGGTTAATGGAACTAGCGAATTGATTCACTACGCCATCACGCACAGCCTGACAGAATAGCCCTTTCAGCAAAACAATTGCGCATGCCGTGCGCGGCCCGGCAACCTTAAATCCGGAAAAACCGTATGCTGGGCCGGCCCCACTGGTTTCAACCCCCGTAGTAAAAACAATGACACGGCCGCGCGCGTGACAACGGCAAAATAATTCCCGGTTTTGCGACAGACGCGAGTCCGCGCTTGTCGTATCTTATTGCAGACGTTTTTCAATACACTCTTACAAAAAGGAGGAATCACAAATGGGATTCGTGATTGGAATCTTAGTTATCGCTGCTCTGGTTCTTGTCGTAATCTTTTTAGCGCACCGTGCGTGAGTTCCTGCAACGCACTTCTGTCTCTATCGGCCATGCGGGGGGACCCCTGGAGCGTGACAGCGCTTGCCGTTAGCGTCTGTTCGCTGTCACGCTCCAGGGGCCCAAGGCTACGGTGTTTTGTACTACACGGCAAATTCTCGTCCTTCGCGTTCAAAATAGGGGCACGGCGATAATTCATGCAGCTCGAAATCCGGAATCTGACAAAGCTCTACGATCACAAAAGGGGTCTTCTGCCGACCAGCTTTGAAGTAACAAAAGGCGAGCTGATGGCTGTTGTCGGTCACAATGGCGCCGGTAAATCCACTCTTCTAAAAATGCTGGCAAACTGGATTCTTCCGGACGGCGGTCAAGTCACGATAGAAGGAATCGATCTGAGCAACAGGACCGCCGTTGTGAGGAAAATTGGTTTTGTTCCGGAAGTCCCCAACCTTTTTGACTTCTTTTCAGTTGGATACAATCTCAAACTGTTTGCCGTTCTCTTTCAAATACCCTTTCCGCGGGTGGATGAGGTGTTGAGAGAGTTCAATCTGATTCCCTTTCGAAAAAGCAAAATACAGGCGTTGTCAAAAGGCCTAAAGCAAAGGGTGAGTATCGGGCGCGCCCTGCTGGCGGATCCTCCCATTCTCCTTTTTGACGAGCCAACATCGGGTCTCGACTTCGAGATGACGAAAGAAATATACCGGCTGTTGAACAAAATGCATGACGCAGGGAAAACGATCCTCTTTACTTCCCACCGGCCCGAAGAGATAAAGAGCCTGGCAACGCGCATCATGGTGCTGCACGAAGGCCGTTTGGCCTTCGACGGATCTCCTCAGAGATATTTCCAATCCGAGACTCACGAAAGCCTCTACGCATGATGATGAGAAATATCCTTGTACTCGCATTCAATGATTTTGCCGTCGCATTAAAGAATAAAACAATTTATCTCATCCTTTTCATTCCTTTCTTCGTCTTCATTTCCTTAAAATTGATAGATCGGCCCGACGCAGACGTCACCAAAATCAAAATCGGCCTCATTCAAAAATATGCCTACGCGCCTCAATTCAGCCGAAGCGTCAAGGCGGCCGAAAAGATCATTGAAGTTACGTGGGTTCGAAACGAAGAGGAAGGCAAGCGCCTTTTGAAAGAAAAGAAACTAGACGGGGTGTTGGTAAGAAATGAAAGAGAACCCGATAGTCTTGCACTCCTGGTGTCAAAAAAGGAATCTCCTCATACTCTTGCCATCGTGGAATGTTTTTCAGCTTTGCAGAAAGCGGCGGAAGGAGGCAGCATAAGCTGGATTACCGACGTTAAACCGCTTTACGAAGGCGGCATTCAAAGACAGACTTTACCGACGTGGATTTTGATGCTCGCCCTCCTCGTGGGTTTCATTATTCTTCCAGCGCAAGTCGCCGAAGAAAAGGAAAAGAAACTGCTCCTGGCGCTTCTCCTGACGCCCATACGTGAGATCCAATGGCTGATTGCCAAACTCATCATCGGCATGGTCCTTATAATCATAGCCGTGTTATTTCTCCATTTATTGGGTAGATTCAGCGTGGCAAATCTTTTCAGCTATGCCTCATTCATTGTCGTAGGGAGTTTTTGTTTCAGCGCCTGCGGGATTTTTCTGGGTTTTCTCTGCCGCAATCAGGCGAGCGCCAGGGCCCTGGGCCTTGTCTTCTATTTGCCGCTTCTTCTTCCCTCGGCGCTGTCAGATTTTTCGAAAAAACTGACGATCGTCGCGCCCTTCATGCCATCCTACGAATTTTACGAGCCCCTTAAATCCCTTCTGATAGAAGAGGGGAGAATAGGGAATATGGTTTTTGATTGGATTTACTTGTTGCTCGTCGGAGCACTTATGCTTTACTTGTCATATCTATTGATGAAAAGACGCTGGTTAATGTGATCTTGCCGGCCGAACGTTAAATCCGCGGTGTTGTTTCTCCTTCTTGTCTATCAACGAGGTAGTATTGAAACAAAAGGTGAATTCGTTTACTTCAAGCCATCTGTGCTTTGTGGGGCTTCTATAGGCAGAGGCACTGCCTGTACCCACCCTTTTCAATAAGCTTAATGGCTTCTGCATAGTCTCTTTGAAGGGCATTCCCGGCATGAGATTTGCCGCCTTCCTTCGGAAAGACATCGCCGAGGATCTCTGCGATGGCGCTATAGGGCAACTTCTCGGCTTTATGCAGGTCATAGACAATGATATAGCGCTTCCATTTGTCTGTCCTCATCCTTGATCGGTAGCGCCTGACGTTATGTTCGTCGAGCAGCCTGGATATCCGTTCAATTATCGTTTTCTTCAGTGCCGTCCTTGATACCCCGAAGTAGAGTGTATCGGCAACATTCGTCGGCGTCAACGCCCCCAGCACCCAGAACTCTGACGGGTCTACGCTCGGCAGCAGACTCCATGCCTCCTTCTTATCGGCAATTTCCAGTTGTTCATCTACGTAAGCACCGGAAAGAAAGTTTACCGGATCGAAATTCACCGGGGGCAGTTTGGGGTCGAGCTTCTCGTAAACTGTGTCCGGAAGAGGGATAATGGCTGCTCGCCTCGGCTCAAATCTCAAGGGGGCTATTAGATAATCACCTTTTTCATGACTCCACTGCCCCGGGTCGATGAAAGTAATGTGGACCCCGAGTCCCTTGATTTCGTCGACTATGCCTTTCCGGGCAATACTATCCTTTGTTTCAGCAAGTATCTTTATTTTCTCCCGATAGGCAGGGCTCCTTCTTATAACCTCCCACAGCCACCCCTCCGGAGGCATCTTGTCCATGTACTCATACTTCTTCCTGATCTCCCCTGCCATTTCATCAACCTTTTCCATCTTCGTTCACCATATTAAGCTCGATGCGGCAGACAGACAATTGGGCATTCAGTGACACCAACCGATTACGTGCAATCGTTAATCATACCGCTTTTAGTGTAATACATCGCTGCATAAAAGACATTTCATTCCGGCGATCGGGGAAGAAATGTTGTGTTGCGGCATCAGATGCAACTCGGATAGCGATAATGATGACATCAAAATTGTCGGTTGTGCGACATACAAGGAACATGCAGCCTGATAAACTTCATAGGTACCATAAATGGGTGGAGAGAACGAACGCTCCCATTAAGCTCCCCTACGTGCTGGGACGCAGAAATTAACCTTATAAGGAGACAGATCATGAAACGAATTGCCCGTCAGTTCACTTATCCGGCTGCACTCACTGTCGCGGTGGCGCTCCTCGCGCTTATCGTTCTCGCAACTGCAAGCCCAACGTGGGCGGCCTCGCCCGAGCCGGGCATGGCGACCGCCGGTTCCGCCTCAAAGGCCGACCGCGTCGAGGCGCGCATCAAAGAGCTTCATACCAAGCTCAATATCACCCCGGCACAGGAAGGGCCATGGAACAACGTCGTCCAGGTGATGAGGGACAATGCGAAAACTATGGAGGCGCTCATCAAGGGAAGGACGGAAAAAGCAGGTACCATGACCGCCATCGACGACCTCAAATCATACAGCGCAATTGCCGAGGCGCATGCGGATGGCCTCAAGAAATTCATCCCGGCCTTCGAGCCGCTCTATGCCGGCATGTCGGACGCTCAGAAGAAGAGCGCCGATAAGTTATTCCGCCAGCACGCCCGCATGAAGGCAAAGGGCAAATGATCCCAACCGCCATGACGTCAAGACAGTAAACCCTATTTTGCGATAGGGAATAACTCCAACAATGGAAGGTCATTATGAGAACCTCGAATACGCAAGCCAGCAAGTTTAAGTCGATAGTCGCCAAGGTCGTGATGGCGCTCGTCTTCGCCTCAATGATCGGCGGTATATCCATCGCGCCGGCGTTTGCCAGAGATAACGCCAGGGGTGGTGGAGGGCATGCCGGGTATCACGGGCGCGGCGGGTATGGAGGAGCCCATGGCTATTACCGTGGTGGTGGATATTACCCCTATGGCGGCTACTACGCGCCACCTGTCTATGCGCCGCCACCGGTCGTCTATGCCCCGGCCCCGTATATGTCGCCGGGCATCAGCCTCGTACTTCCCATCCACATTCGATAGGGGAAAAGTTGAACGAAAGAAGGGCCAACGCCGTCAAAGGATATTTCATTGGCGAAGGGCTCATTTCACGGGATAGGCTTTCCATGATCGGGCTATGTAAAAGGAGGTGGTCAGCCGGTTCTGGAAAAGCTTGCGAGTGGCGCGACATCTTTAACAGAAAAGATTTCGTAATCGGCCGTTTCAGTCAAATATACTAAAGAGGAGTAATCGTTATGAAAACAAGGAATGTGTTTATCGGCTATCTGGTCCTTCTTATGCTTGTCGCCACCTTTGCGGCCTGTTCCTCGACACGCACGCATGAAAGCACGGGCGAATACGTGGACGATTCGACCATCACGACAAAGGTAAAAGCTCTGCTTGCCGAAGATCATTTTGTCAAGTCGTTCCAGATCGGGGTCGAGACTTACAAGGGTACGGTCCAGTTGAGCGGCTTTGTTAATTCTCAGAACGCCGTCAACAAAGCGGGGGAGATCGCAACGAGCGTCAAGGGAGTCAAATCGGTAAAGAATAACCTGGTCGTGAAATAGACGATTGCTATCCTTATCACGGATAGAGCGAAAGGTGGCCGCGTGAAGATTTCGACGTTCCCTCGCCGGCGCACGCGGCCGACCAAGCTCCGTCGGGCCCTTCTATCAAATAGGGAAGGGGTACTGTCCTGACAGACACGCCTCGCAAAAGTCCGTGCCGCTAAACTCCCTCAGCTCTTTGGTGGACAGATATCTGAACGTATCCACCCTCAGCAGGTTCTTGAGGTCTTCGTCCGTCCTGTTCGTCCCCAGAAGCTCGCCGGGCTTGGCCATCGCCATGCCCATGAAGCAGGGATAACGCGGCGGCGGCGCGGTGACGCGGAGGTGTATCTTCTTCGCCCCTGCCTCCCGCAGCTTCGGGATCAGGACCATCGTCGTCGATCCCCTCACGAGGATAGTGTCGATGAGCATGATCTCCTTGCCCTTCACCATCTCGCGGTTGATCTGGAAGCGCATCTCGGCCTTTTCGAGCCTGTCCTTCTCCTTCGGGATGATGAATATCCGGCCTATCTCGCCTACGGTGCTGATGATCTCCTTGTAGGGGATGCGCGTAGCGCCGTGAAAGCCGAGGGCGCCGGGGATGGCCGCCCGTGGGATGGGCACGACCATGTCGGCCTTCTGGGTCTCGCCCTTTGCCAGCCTCGCCCCGACCTTCTCCCTGAACTCGTAAACGTTTCTGGAGAACACATTGCTGGCCGGCGAAGCGAAGTCGAGGACCTCAAGGATGCAGGGCCTCGGGCGCGCAGGCGCGAACCTGACGGGCCTCGCCTCGTCACCATCGATGACGACCATCTGGCCGGGCTCGACGTCCCCGATCCAGTCGAACCTGTCCCTGAACGCGCACGTCTCGGAGGCAACCGCCCACTCGTAGTCCCCCTCTTCTCCCCTGCGCCCGATTGAAAGGGGCCTGAAGCCGAAGGGGTCGCGGGCCGCGATCAGTCTGCCTTTGTGCAGGATTATCAGGCTGAAGGCCGTCTCCCGGCCGAGGGTGGCAAGCGTCTTCTTCGCCTTCTCCAGCATATCCTCGCCTTGGGCCCTGGCGATCATCTGGAGGATGACCTCCGTGTCGGTATCCGTCTGGAAAAGGCCGTCGAGCCTTTCCATCATTTGCCTGTATCTGGGGAAATGGCCGTTATGGACTACGGCGATCTTCTCCTTTTTGGCGGTGCCGATGATAGGCTGTGAATTCCGTTCGCTCGCTTCTCCGGCCGTGGGATAACGGACGTGACCGACGGCCACCGAGCCGTAGTGGGGGCGGTTGACCGTGGGATGGCGAAAGATCGAGCCCATCATGCGGACCTCCGAGAAGGAGCCGTCTTTCAAGCCCGATACGATGCCCCAGCTCTCCTGCCCCCGATGGGAAAGGTTTTCAAGCCCGGTCCGCACCTCGACGAAGGCGTTTCCCCTGCCGATAAACCCGAATATTCCGCTCATCTCATCTCCTTTAAATGTGCAGGAAGTTCCTGCCGGCCGTGATATTATATCATGACGGCTTTCAGGTAGATAGCGGGCGGCCGCACGTGCCGGGGGGAGGCACGCTACCCTCATACGCCGGCCCGATTTATGGTTTAAAAAACCATCCGTTTTGTGTTAATATGAGACAAACAACAGACAAGGAGCGGACTATGGCTAAGAGCCACGACGTGAAAAAGGATGCCAAGAAGCCGGCTGGCAAGTCGCTGAAGGAAAAGAGGGTCGCGAAGAAAGAGAAGAAGGCTTCGAAGTCCTGACAGGCCTTTATTTTTTCTTTCGCTCTGCTTTTCGCCCCTGACCGGCGCTATCCGCCCGCAACCGGCGGAAAAACGCTCAGGACGTCGCCGTCGTTCAATACGCGGTCCGGCTCGGAGTGCGTACCGTTCACTATTACGATCTTCGGCACGTCCTCCGGCAGGCCCAATCCTCCCACAACCTCGCCCGCGGTCGTCTCCCGGTCCAACACCTTAAAGAACGAGTAGCCAACGCATCCCGCGGGCAGGAACTCACGGAACGTGGCGAAAAGGCGCACCTCGATCTTCACGGTCCTCGCCTCGCCTCACCTGTAGCGCAGCTTGTAGCGCTGCATCTTGCCCGTCGCGCTTTTCGGCAGGGCGTCTACAAACTCGATCCACCTGGGGTACTTGAACTTTGCCAGCCTGTCGAGCACCCACTTTTTCAGCTCTTCCTCAAGCTCGGGGGAAGGTGCGCTCCCATCGCGGAGCACGACGAACGCTTTCGGCTTTATCAGGTCCTTATCGTCCGCCCTGCCGACGACAGCGACTTCGAGAACTGCCGGGTGTTCCATCATGCAGTTCTCCACCTCGACCGGCGACACCCAGATGCCGCCAACCTTCAGCATATCGTCGCCCCGGCCCGCGCACCAGTAATAGCCTTCCGGGTCCACGTAATACTTGTCGCCCGTGTTGATCCATTCGCCCTGCATGGTCAGGCGCGTTTTTTCCCGTTTTCTCCAATACTGCTGCGCGGCGCTTCCGCCCTTCACGTAGAGTGTGCCTATCTCGCCCTTCGGGACCTCATGCGTCTCCTCGTCGACGAGCCGCAGCTCGTAGCCTGGCACGGGTTTGCCCGTCGAACCCGGCTTTATGTCGCCTGGGGAGTTGGAGATGAAGATATGGAGCATCTCCGTCGAGCCTATGCCGTCGAGGATATCGACGCCGAAGCGCGCCTTCCAGCGGTGATACAGGTCCGGCGGCAGCGCCTCGCCCGCCGACACGCATAGGCGGGTGGATGAGAACTCGTGCGGTGCGGCAGGGTCGGGCGATATACCGGCCTCGCGGTCCTTCTTGTCCTTGTATTCGAGGATCTGGCCGTAAAGCGTCGGCACGCCGAAGAAGACCGTCGGGCGGAAGCGCGTCATGTGACGCAGGACGCTTTCGGGGTTCGGCGGGCCCGAGGCTGAGGACAACCGAGCCGCCCACCGAGAACGGCAGGTAACAGGCATTGCCGAGGCCGTACGCGAAGAAGAGGCGCGCCGCGGAAAAGACGATGTCTTTCTCCGTCAGGTCGAGCACCTCCTTGCCGAACGCGTCCGACACGGCCACCATGTCGTACTGGGAATGGATCGCGCCCTTCGGCGAGCCGGTCGAGCCGGAGCTGTAAAGCCAGAAGCAGACGTCGTCTTTCGTCGTATTCTCCGTCTTCACTTCTTTCGGGGCCCTGCGGTACATCTGGCGGAAAGGCACATGGGCGCCCTTCGTTTCCGATATGACGATCATATCCCGCAGGTACGTGAGGTCCCCCTCGATCTTCGTGATCACGGGGATAAGCTGCTCGGAGACGACGAGCACGCGCGCGTGGCTGTCGTTGAGATAGTATTCATAATCGTTGGGAGTAAGCATCGTGTTGACGGGAATGGGCACCGCGCCTATCTTGATCGCGCCCCAGAAGACCGCGTAGAACTGCGGCACGTCGAGCATCAGCACAAGGATGCGGTCGTCGACGCGAACGCCTAAGTCCCTGAAGGCATTGGCCGTCTTGTTCGCCATCTTCTGGATGTCGTTGTACGTGTACTGTCTGCCCTCGGTATAGACTGCGACTTTTCCTCCGCGCCCTTCCCGTATATTGCGGTCCAGGAAGTAATCCGTAGCGTTGAAAAACTCGGCCGGCTCACCGTGAACCATGACTCACCCTCCTTTTGTATGTCGTGGCCTGCTCAAATAGCGAACTCTTCTCCCCTGTGGGGAACATGCGTCTTGAAACCAAGCTTCTCGGTCACCAGTTCGGCAAAACCGACTGCCACGCTTTCTTCGCCGTGCACCACGAAGACCTCGGGCGCGCCGCTGAAAGCGGAGACCCACTCCAAAAGGCCGTCCCTGTCAGCGTGGGCGGAAAAACCGTTTATGGTGTAAACCTTCGCCCGCACGGCGATCTCCTCACCCATGATGTGGACCGGGGACAGGCCGTCCACGATACGCCTGCCGAGCGTGCCACGCGCCTGGAACCCTGTAAAGACTATACCGCACTCGGGCCTCCAGAGGTTGTGCTTCAGGTGGTGGGCTACCCTGCCCCCGTCGCACATGCCGCTCCCCGCCATGATGATGGCCCCGGACTTGATCTTGTTGATCGCCTGCGACTCCTGCACTGACTGCGTGAAATGGAGCCGAAGGGCGCCGCTGCCGTTTCCTTTGCGGTTATCCCAGACCTTACGCGCTTCCGGGTTGAAATACTCCGCATGTTTAGTATATATCTTCGTAACTGCGTCCGCCAAAGGGCTGTCGATATATATGTCGAGCGGCGGCAGCCGCTTCTGTGTGACAAGCTCGTTGAGGATGTAAAGCATGTCCTGCGTCCTGCCGACTGCGAAGGTCGGCATGATGACGTTGCCTCCCCTCTTGAACGTGATCTTGATCGCGTCCACCAGCTCGTCAATGCTCTCCTTCATCTCTTTGTGGAGGCGGTTGCCGTACGTCGATTCCATTACGACGTAGTCCGCGGACGCCGCCGACTTGGGGTCCGCTATGATCGGGTTGTGCCGCTTTCCGATGTCGCCGGAGAAGACGATCTTTTTCTGCGAGGGCCCATCCTGGTACCACAGCTCGAAAGTCCCGGAGCCGAGGATATGGCCCGCGTCGACGAAGCAGTAACGGAAGCCCGCCTCCAGGCGGCCCGTCTCGCCGTACTTCACCTTGTTGAAAAACGGGACGGCGGCCTTCACGTCCTCTACCGTATAGAGGGGGTCGAATACCTCGTCTTTGCCTTTCCTCAGGGCCTTCTTTGTCTTCCATTCGGCCTCCTTCTCCTGGATGTGGGCCGAGTCGTAAAGCATGATTTCCGTAAGCTCCGCGGTAGCGTCGGTAGTGATGATCCGCCCCTTGAACCCCTCTTTGACCAGCTTAGGGACGAGTCCCGAATGGTCGATGTGGGCGTGGGTGAGGAAAAGACAATCTATCTCGGAGGGCTGAAATGCAAAGGTGTTATGGTTCTCCGCGTTCTCGCCCTGCTGCATTCCGCAATCGACAAGCATCTGCACGCCGTTGGTCGATAAGTGGTAGCATGATCCCGTCACCTGCCTTGCCGCGCCTAAGAATCTAAGTTTCATAGATACCCCCTGGTATGCGAATTCTATCACAGCAGGCGCCGATCGACAAGGAGCCGCCTGGGGCCGGCGCGTCATTGCACTTCACGGGCTTTTAGCAGACTGCATTTGTGGTATAGTAATGCCTAGGCCCTGATGAAAAAAATACTCGTTTTCGCGCATAATATTGCGGCGATCCAAAACCCCAACGGCTACCGCATCGAGCAATATTTCCCCTATCTGGAGCGGGCCGGGTTCGCAGTCCGCCGCATCACCACAAGGACTGGCGTCGCCGCCCTTGCAGCCGCGCTGCGGGAGGCCGACGTAGTCTACGTGCAGCGGCTCCTCCCCGACATCGGGAAACGCTATCTTCTGAAGACCTTCGCGAAAAAGGTCGTTTTCGACTTCGACGACGCCATCATGTACGGCAGCAAAAAAGAGAGCCGGACGCGAAGGGGCAGGTTCAGGAGCATGATACAACTCTCGGATGCGGTCCTCTGCGGCAACGGCTTTCTGGCGTCCGAGGCGAAAAGGTATAAGGAAACGAACGTTTTCTGCGTGCCCACAGTGGTCGATACGGACGATTACCCGGTCAAGGAGCACAGGGCTTCCGCGGCCCTTGCGGTCGGCTGGATGGGCGGGGCATCGACGCTGCGGTACCTCCAGGACATATCATCGCTTCTGGCATCGCCGCCGGACCGCGTATCCTTCAAGGTCGTGGCCGACAGGCGGCCGGAGATCGCACGCGCGCAGGTCGAGTTCGAGGCGTGGAGCGGAGAAGCGGAAAAAAGGATGCTCCTCGGTTTTGACGCAGGCGTCATGCCGGCCAGGGACGACGCCTGGTCGCGGGGCAAATGCGGGCTGAAGCTCATCCAGTACGCGGCGTCCGGCCTGCCGTCCATATCGCACCCGTTCGGCGTCTCGAACGAGATCGTGGAAGACGGGGCGAGCGGTTTCTTAAGGCGCGATATCGACGGGTGGCGCGAGGCAATCGAGCGGCTGCGCGACGATGCGGAGCTGCGGAAGCGGATGGGGAAGAGGGCGAGGGAAATAGCGGAAGAAAGGTACTCCCTGAAGGTGTGGGGGCCGCGCGTGGCGGAGATTATCGGCGGGTTGTAATGTCCGGACCGTCGTCTATCGTGTCGTTTTAAAATAAAGAGGTGAAAAAGCAAAGGCGTTTCTTCTTGGCCGGACTCGCGCCTGTTCGATCGCGGCCCACGTCGGCTACGGTCCCCATCAGGACGGCGGGTTTCGCTGAGGCGTCGAGCCACCCGAGGACGAGCAGCATCGCCTCCTCCGACATGGAGACGCACCCTTCGGTCGGCACCCCGGCCGCCTTCCACACGTGGAAGAATATTGCGCTTCCCAGTCCTTTGACAACGGGGTCCGTGTTGTATTCGACGACTATGCCGTACTTGTACAGGTCGTCGTCCCGCCTCATCTTCTCGACCGCGGCCGCGGGCGCGCCCCTGACCCACCTGTTGTAATCAGGCGAATCGATATCGTTCACCCAAAAGTCGTCTTCCCCTGTCTGCCGGTAAGACATGCCCGTATCGACCGACGGCGGATAGCCGAACGCACACCCCAGCCCGAACAGGCCGCTCGGGGTCCTGCCGTCCCCCTCCCTCTTTTCGCCCGGCGGCGCAAAACCACCCTTGCCTATGTTGCCGCTCACGGGCCCGGACGCCACGTGCCACCGGCCGGACACACATTCAAGCACATAGACGGCCGCCTCGCAGGACGCAGCATCGAAGTTCGCCACAAGAAGGACCTGCCGGCATTCACCCATACAATCGGGCCGCGAGGCGATGGATTCGACAAACCGGACGGCCTGTTCTCTCGTCGGAAACGCCATGGCCCGCATTCTAACACGTATCGAAGCAGTCTGCCAGGGGGGTCAAAGGGTGGGTAGGGGCCGGGACTTTCCGCGCCTTTCAAGCCGATTGTAAAACGCGGTGCGGCGAGAGGCTTTTCTTGCAATACAACATTACTCCCGGCTATGATTAATACGTGGCGGAAGCGCAGGACGCGGTGGCAGAGCGAAAAAGAAGCCTGTCGCCCTTTCCTTCGGCGCTGGCAAAGGGTTCCAGGCGGTGTTATATTTCAAGAATAATCGTAGGATCCGGTGCTCCCGGCAAGTCCGGGAATGAGACCTTGCGGCATCACGCCGCGAAGATGCAAAAGGGGAACGTTTATGACGAAGCATGTGGTATCGACCGTTACGCTGATACTGGTCGTCTTGTTGTGCGGTGCCGCAAGAGCGAATGATGCGCACATGATGACGAAGGAGCAACTCCTTCCCATGCTGGGAAAGCCCGATGTTATCATCATTGATGTGCGTACGAATTATGACTGGGACAAGAGCAGCATGAAGATCAAAGGGGCCGTGAGGGAAGAGGGGATGAAGTTCGCTTCCTGGATGAACAAGTACCCCAGGGACAAGACAATCGTCCTTTACTGCGCCTGAGTGAACGATTCTACAAGTGTCAGTTTGACACAGGCGTATCTGAAGGCGGGCTACGAGAGAGTTTACTATCTAAAGGGCGGCATAAAGGGCGCCTGGGAGGATTGGGTTAAGGCCAAGTATCCGGTAGAACCCAAGTAGCTTCCCCGGCGAGCGAGAGAGTCTTAGCCGCTACATAACCTCGTTCTTCCCTTCACCACAAAAGGCGGAGTTTGTCGCTCCACCTCGAAGGCAGTCTGTTCCCCAGAGAGAGCCAATGACGGCTGTGCCCCGGTGAGAAAAGGACTGCCAGCGCAAGCAGGAAAACTGCCGGGTCCAGATAGATGCTCCACGACGCCATAGTCGATCCGATGGCGCCGAAGCAGCCGCATTCCATATCTGCCCCGCGAGACAGCAGGACAGCCTTGGCAATAAAGAAAGAGGTGCTCAGCAAGGCGATGCCGAGAGCGGACAGACGGGTCAACACGCCGAACAGCAAACCGAGCGCGCAAGCGAGCTCGATGAATGGAAGGGCCCACCCGAAGCCTATCGCCAGCGGACCCGGCAGCAGGTCGAAATTGTAGACCATAGCGACCGAGTAGTGCTCGATATCCACGAGCTTCCCCAACGCGCCGACGAGGAAGGTCACGGCCAGGACCCAGCGGAAAACGAGTATCACATATCGATTTTCGAGGACCTTGCGTAGAATAGCGTCGCCTGCGCGGTCGGCAGAATGTTTTTTAATTGTTCACCTCCCATTAGCAATCAGGCACGGGCCGGCAGAAGAACGTAACTATCCGCCAATCAGAGTAACTATAAGCCCGATCGTCCCGTATTTCAGGGTCGCGAGTCCATCCATACCGGAATGTGGCAGGGCTCAAGACAAAAGATGAAGTGATTTCGGGACTTATTGACTCGACTTGGGCTTCTTCTATCGAGATGTGGCTATGCCGGTCGGATTAGTGTTCCTTACTTAAATTGCGCGGCTCTTCTATCGAGACTCTCCAACATTTCGACCGGCATTACAGCCAGGATAACCCTGCCTTCACTTTTTTAAAATATATTTGTGTAAAGACCCGTGCCGGCGATTACACTGTTAGTACGATCTTGTTTCGAGATCACGATAAATAAAAACTTGGAGGGTACGGTATGAAGAAGGTATTGCCGGTAGCTTTAATGTTCGTTTTAGCGTTGGTGTTCGTGGGACACGCATTTGCCCAGGAAGGCGCTGGTGGAGCCGAATGGAGCAAGCAGGAATTCATGAACAAGCTGTCCGTCGCCAAAGAGCACCAGTTGGCAGGTACGGTCGTCAGCCATGACCCGGTGTGTCATTGCGTCGTCATAAAGACGGCAAAAGGGGACATGACCTTGCAGGACGACTACACCAAATTCATGCAGGACTACAACCAGGCAAAGGGGCTGAAGATAGGCTCCAAGGTGAAGGGGACGTATAAGACGGTCAATCACATCCACTATCTCACGGACACCGACTACGCGATGTAGAAACACCTGCGTCGTAACCGCGTCAGAGAGAGGGGGCGAGACATGCCTCCCTCTCTCTTTTTTTTCGGAAAGACAGCACAGCAGGCGCGGATTACTAAGGCTCTCGTATATCGACGTCTTAATATCCCACGCGATAGGTACAGTATAGCCCGCTCTTGCCGCCGCCTTATAATATCCTCTTTGTTCCGTTACCGGCTGGCGGCTGTGGAGGAGGGTCTGAGGGAATCGTGATAGTTAGTGCTGGTTCGCCGGGGCCCTTAGCATCTGCTCGTAAGTGCCCCGCTCCACCGGGGACATATAGAGGACGATTCGAAGCTCCTTCGGAAGGAAGGGGCCGGCTTACGGCAACGGCCTCCCGGAGGGAGGGCCGGGAGGCCGTTTTAGCTGTGCCGTATCGTAAGAGGTTTCTACTGCATGAAACGGCCATGGCGGTGGGACTTGAAGAAGCCTGCCCTGTCGAGCTTCTGCAACTGCTCGGGGGTGAGCACCTTTCTCCACTCTACTTTCATGGCGGCTTTTCTGTCCATCAGCTTCATTATCAGCGTGTCGATCTCTTTCTGCTTCGCGAGCAGCGCCTCGTCCGTAGCCTTCGGGTCCGTAAAAAGCTTCTTCATCTCGATGCGCTTTACCTGGAGGTCGTATCTCACGTCATGCGTGTCCGTCAGGAAGCGCTGCCCGATCTCCCGCATCTTATCCTGCTGCTCTTTCGTAAGGTTCAGAAACCTCCCCATGCGGTGGCGCATGTGGCCCCAATGATCTTGCCCGCCGGGATGGCCGGGGCCGTGTTGCATGAGGGCGGGACCTGACGGGGCCGGGCCCTGCTGCGCCATGGCGGGGCCTGACGGGGCCGGACCCTGCCCGGGCGATTGCGCGTATGCCATTCCTGCCCAGCTTACGAAAAGCATTGCCAGGGCGATTACGAAAACTCTTTTCATGTTAGCTCCTCCAGTTTTTTGTGCGGGCGGTTTTTAGGGCCCTTTGTCCGTTTCGCTCGTGTCTTCTTATCAGGTAAGTCGTGCGATGTGTTCGAAAGGTTACACGGCTGGTCAGCTTCGCTTTATGACGTGGACCGCAGTGGCCTTGAAGGAGGCGGTCAGGCGCCTGCCTTCCGCAACGGAGAGCGCCTCGCGCGATTCGCCCGTTATGTAGGAGACGAGCGGAAAGCCGCAATCGAGGCTTACCTTCTGATAAAACCCCATGGAGGCCACCCTCGTCACTACGCCGGGGAAGACGTTCCTCGCGCTCGTGAGCCGGGGGCCTTCGCCGTTGTGACCGTCAGGCACGGAGAGGGTCACATTTTCCGGCCTTATGTAGAGCGTCACTTTTTCGCCGCGCGCGATGCGGCCGGCCGCCTCTATCTGCATACCCGCGACCGTTATGACGGCGGTGTCGCCGCCGCTTCCGTCCACCTGCCCCCTCAGAAGGCTCCCCGCTCCGACGAAGGAGGCGACGAACTCGTCCGCAGGCGCGTTCATTACCTCTTCCGCCGGCCCCGCCTGGAGGACCCTTCCGCCGCTCATCACGGCTATCCTGTCGGAGAGCCGCAGCGCCTCCATCAGGTCATGGGTGACGAGGACCGTCGTAGTCCCGGTGGTCCGGACGGCCGCCTCCATGTCTTCGATCAGCGGCTCGCGGCTCATAGGGTCGAGGGAAGAAAACGGCTCGTCGAGGAGCATCACCTCCGGCCGGACGGCAAACGCCCGCGCCAGGGTCGCACGTTGCGCTTCTCCGCCTGAGAGGCTGCGTGCCGAGCGGTCCTTCAGATTGATGATGCCGAAGCGGGAGAGTGCCTCCATGACAGCGTCGCGTACCGCGGCCTTTTTGGCTCCCCTTATTTTGAGCCCGGAGGCAGCGTTCTGGTAGACCGTAGTGTCGAATAAGAGGGGCTCCTGGAAGACCATCGCGAGGGAGCGCCTGTAAGCGAGGACAGGGCAGTCGCGCCCCACCTTGCGGCCGCGGAAGAGGATCTCGCCCTCGAAAGGCAAAAGGTGCGCGAGGACCTGGAGAAGCGTCGTCTTCCCCGCGCCGTTCGGGCCGATCACGGAAAGGACCTCGCCTTGTTTTACATCGATAGAGGGCACGTCCACTGTCACGGCGCCGCCCCTTTTAACCAGAAGGCCCTTCCCCTCGATGATGGCGGGCGGGCTCATCTGGGCCTTTCCCTTTGCTGGATATGCGTGAGCAGCAGGTTAACCCCGTAGGCGAGCAAAAGCAGGATAAAGCTTAAGGCGATGGCCGTCTCGAAGTTGCCGCGCCCTGTTTCCATGACGGTCGCGGTGGTCAGCACGCGCGAGTATCCTTTGATATTGCCGCCGACCATTATGGAAGCCCCCACCTCCGATATGACCCCGCCGAAGCCCGCCATGACTGCGGCAAGGAGAGGAAGGCGTGCCTCTTTGATCAGTATCCAGGCAAGCTGCGCCTTTGTCGCGCCGAGGGCAAGCACCTGGAGGGTCAGCTTCTGCGGGAGCTGCTGGAGGGCGGCGATGGAGATACCCATGACGATGGGGGTAGCTATCACTGTCTGCGCGACCACCATGGCGGCTGGGGTGAAGAGCATGCCGAGGAAGCCAAGGGGGCCACTGCGCCACAAAGATATGCTCACAAAAAGACCGACGACCACGGGCGGCAGGCCCATCCCGGTGTTTACCAGACCCACTACTATGCGCTTGCCGGGGAAGCGCGCGAGCGCCACGAGGGCGCCTAAGGATATGCCGATCGCGGTGCTGATGAGCGTCGCGGCGCCCGACACCTTAAGTGACAGTAGGGTAATGCCGAAGACCTCGGGGTCGAACGTCACCAACAGCCAGAAGGCCTTGCGGAGCCCGTCGAGGATCAGCTCCATCTATTTACCCAGGTCCTCCTCTTTCTTTCCTGCGTCGGCGAAGAAGAGGGGCGATCCGAATTTATCGACGCCGAAGGCGCCGATCTGGCCTTGCGTCTCGGGCGCCGTCATGAAAGCGGCAAATGCCTTTGCGCCTGCTGCGTTCACTTTGGGCCATTTCTCAGGGTTGACCTCTATCACGTGATAGACGTTGAGAAGGCCCCTGTCGCCCTGTACGAGGACCGCGAGGTCGAGCCGTTTTTTCAGCGCCAGGTAAGTGCCCCGGTCGGCGAGGGTGTATGCCTGTTTTTCGGAAGCCACGTTTAAGGTCTGCCCCATGCCGAGGCCCGTCTCCTGATACCACTTCTGCCCGACGGGTGCGATGCCTGCTGCTTTCCACAGGGACTTTTCCTTCGCGTCGGTGCCGGAGTTATCGCCCCTGGACATGAAGAGCGCCTGCGACGCGGCAATTTTTTTGAACGCCGCGGCGGCGGATTTCGTCCCTGCAATGCCTGCCCGGTCCGCGGCCGGTCCGACGATGATAAAATCGTTATGCATTACGAGGCGGCGGCCTGTGCCGAAGCCGTCCTTCATGAAGGCTTCTTCGGCCTCGGGCGAATGGACGAGGAGCACGTCCGCCTCTCCCTTCCTGCCCATGGCCATGGCCTGGCCGGAGCCGACCGCTATAGTCTTTACGAAGTAGCCGGTCTTTTTCTCGAACATGGGTATGAGGACGTCGAGGAGGCCGGAGTCCTGGGTGCTGGTCGTCGTGGCTAAAATAATGTTCTTCTGCGCTGCCGCGTGACCCGGCGCGGGCGCGATAAAGCACGCTGTAAGCACTGCCGCAACAAAAAGGATGGAAAGTCCGATTCGGTTCATTTTTCACCTTTTTTATCTGTTCGGTCCCCTCAAGAATAATGCGTGAGCCTCCAAAATGCAACCGAAAACCAACGCGTGCAAGTGTGCAAATAGTGATATACTCTTCCATGCATTTTGGAGCAATTGCGTGACGAGGGTTGACATCATAGCGGCCAAAGGGACCGAGGAGCTTCTCGATGAGACGTTCTACAGCCTCGCGGGCGGCCTCTGGGTCGAAGACGAAGCGCGGGGCGTGCGCATAACGTGCTACCCCGCAGACCCCGGCCTTCTCCTTGCGCACCTGCGCAAGGCCGGCATCAGGGTCAGGAACGTGACGACGACCGAGGAAGAAGCGAAGGACTACGTGGCCGAGGTGCGCAAGCACTTCACGCCCGTCAGGATCGGCGGCCTCACCATCCTACCGCCCTGGCGGAAATCGGGCAGGAAGGGCAGGACCATAGTGATAGAGCCGGGCATGGCCTTCGGCACTGGCAGGCACGAGTCTACGAAGCTGATGGCCGCCATGATGGAGCGCGTCCCCATCGACGGCAGGAGTGTGCTCGATATCGGGTCCGGGTCGGGCGTGCTCGCAATCAACGCCTGGTTGCTGGGCGCATCGAAGGTTGCGGCAATCGACCACGACCCGCTGGCCGCAGAGGCAATGAAAAAGAACTGCGGCCTCAATGGCCGCCCGTGCATATCTGTTGCTTGCGGCGATATAGACGCGGTAAAAGGCTTATACGACGTTGTCCTGGCGAACCTCGATTTCGGCACGTTCGAACGCCGGGCGCCCGACGTAATCCGCACGGTCTCGCCGGGCGGGTTTCTCCTGGTCTCCGGCATAGAGGCACAGTATGCCGGTGAGGCATTACCCCTCTTCGCCCCCCTCGAACTTGTCACCCGCCGCAGGAAGGGCGAGTGGCACGGGTTTATTTTCAAGCGGAACGTGTAGACTAGAAATCCCTGTATCCCGAAGCAGTCATGCCTTCGCGCAAGTGGCACGTGTCGTTTGCAAAAGCCAGAGAGAACCTGTCGTCTTTTCCTTCCAGCAGCGTGATCGACGCGGGGTCGAACCGCATATCCCAGAAGTGGCTGTTGTCGATGCCGAGACACGAGAGCACGATCACCTTGCAGATGACCCTGTGCGTTGCAATGACTACGGCGCCAGGCTGCCCTGTGCCGATCTTTTCGATGCACTCCCGCACCCTGCTCCGCACCTCCCCGAGTGTCTCGCCCTCTTCAACTTTTAGCTTATGCGGCGAGCTTCTCCAGACAGCGATGTCCTCCGGGAAAAGCTCCTCCACTTCTTTAAGCGGCTTTCCCTCCCATATCCCGAAGCTCATGTCGGTGAGCTGCTCCACCGCTTCCACCTGCACGCCCGTCATGCGGGCGACGGCCTGCGCGGTCTGCATAGCCCTTGACAGCGGGCTCGAAAGGACAATGTCGAGCGATTTCCCCGTAAAGTAACGCCCGGTCTTATCAGCCTGCTTTGTGCCCGTGACATTAAGGGGGACGTCTTTCCTGCCCCTGAATATCTCTTCTTTGTTCCACTCCGTCTCTCCGTGCCGTACGACGTACAGCTTCATGCAGGCCTCCCTTTCGGCGTCCCCTATTATAAAGCAGATCGCATAGGCCGGACAATACGTGGAGGCAGGTTCGACGAATTATTACGCCGTTAGACGGAAAGGCCGGAGAGTAGCCTGTCCGGGCATATATCCTGTGTGTTTCCCGTGCTATACGGACAGGCCCAAGGCACGCGCCAATGCATCGAAGTCCATATGTTTTTTCAGCAGGTCCTCGAAATATCCGACTTTTTTATGTTGCTGGAACCGGTTCTTGCCAAAAAAATTCTCGATGGTCTGGATAGCGCTGAGGGTATCGTGTCCGGTCAGTATGAGCGGGACGTGGCGCTCCGAGGCGAGGCCGATGATCAGCGGGTCGGGCCTGATGTTGCCCGTAAGGATCAGGCAGCGTGTAGACGTCTCGAGGGCTGCGAGCTGGAGATCGACCCTGTCCCCTCCCGTAATGACTGCCTTGCCCGGTACGCGGCGGAAATATGTAAGGGCGCTCTCGACGTTCATCGCTCCTACCATGAGATTTTCGACCAGCTCGTCAAAGGCGTCTTCGCAGCAAAGGGGCTGGCCCCCCAACCCTTCGAGCAGCTCCCTCACGCTCACGGAAAGGAGCACCTTCTCTTTCGGCAGAGCGGCGAAAACAGGCACGCCCCTGGCAGCAAGGAAGGGCGTCACCTTATCCCTGGCATACGCCATCCGATGATGCAGGACGCTGTTGATCACCGCCCCCATCATCGGGTCCCCTATCGAAGCTTTTGCCCCTAGCAGGTCGTCGACCATCTGAAGCGTATCGACGTAGGGGACGATGACGAGCGCGCGGGCGCCCAGAAGCTCCGAGATGCGGCCTGCGCTTAAGTTTATCATCCTGCCTTCACGCAGGGTGTTCCCGCCCTCGAGGACCACCACGTCTTTACCGGCTGCGACCGTCTCGTACGCCTCGACGATCTTTTGCTCGTAAGCGTCCGCTTTGGCCCCGTCGACCGCCGCCTTGACGGCGTCTACGGTAAGCAGGACAGGCGACATCGCCTCCATCGGCTCGATCAGGCCAAGCGTCGCCTTGATGAACGCCACGTCCTCATCGACCGCCCGCCCCCCCATGCTGCGCGGGGTCGAGCTGACAGGCTTCATGTACCCGGCGGCCAGACCCTTCTCGCGGAACCAGTGCATGAGGCCGATGCACAGGGCAGTCTTGCCCGAATACCTGTCGGTCGATGCGACGTAGATAATTGCAGCCATACTTCCTCCCCGCTCGCCCGGAGGGGCCCAAAGTCCTGCGGCCCCGGGCTTGCACGTTTCGCGTTATTCCGCGAGCACCAGTCTCATATCGATGCCGACAGCGCCCTTCCCCTCTTCGAACACGGTCAGGGGGTTGATATCCATCTCGACGATCTCTCCGAAATCCGTTACCATCTGCGACACCTTCAGGAGTATGTCCTCCAGGGCCTTCAGGTCCGAACGCACCTCCCCGCGCACGCCGAGGAGTAAATTGAATGACCGCAGCTCCCGCATCATCTCGCCCGCCTCTTTGCGCGAGAACGGGGCGATGCGAAAGGCGACGTCCTTGAGGACCTCCACGTAAATGCCCCCGAGCCCGAGCATAACGAGGGGACCGAACTGCGGGTCGCGGTTCATGCCGACGATTACCTCTTTACCGCCGTGCACCTGCTGCTGGACGTTGCAGCCCCATATGTCGGCGTCCGGCATGTAGCGGGTGGCGCGGTAGGTCAGCAGGTCGAAGGCGTCGCGCACGTCGGCCGCGCTCCGTACGTTGAGCTTGACGCCGCCTATATCGGTCTTATGGAGTATATCGGGCGAGGCAATCTTCATTACGACGGGGTAGCCGATCTCTTCGGCACATTCGACCGACTCATCGGCCGTCTCGCAGAGCTTCGATTTCGGCACGGGGATATGGTACGCCTCCAGGATGCTCCTCGCCTCGGCGTCGCCGATGGTCAGCCGCCTCTCCGACCGGACCCTCTCGAAGACCTTCACCACCGCCTCGCGGTCCGCCTCAAATCGCTCGAACTGCGGCGGGGGCTCCTCCTGCCAGGCGCGCTGCCTGGCCATTACGGAGAGGGCGCCTATGGCCCGCTCCGGCACTATATAGTTAGGGACGTCGTTGTCGGTGAGCGTATTCAGCGCCCGGTCGATTGACGCCTCCCCCATAAAACAGGCAAGCACGGGTATCTTCTTGAGCCTCCCGACCTCCCCGACTACCTCTGCCACTTCGTCGATGGGCGTCGAGAACTGCGGGGTGAGGATGACGACGAGGGCGCCGACGTTAGGGTCGTCCAGAAGCAGCCCGATTGCGGCTTTATACAGCTTCGTATTCGCGTCGCCGAGTAAGTCTACCGGGTTGAGCGTTGATGCCGCAGGGGGGAGCGCTGCCCGCAGCTTCTCGATGGTGCCCTTGTCGAGCGATGCCAGACTGAGGCCCGCCCGCTCGATGGCGTCCGTCGCCATGATGCCCGGACCTCCCGCGTTCGTGACGATGGCGACCGACTTGTTTTTCGGCAGGGGCTGGCGCGCCATGGCTACGCCGAAGTCGAACAACTGCTCTATCGAATTGGCCCTGATGATGCCCGTCTGCTTGAAGGCCGCATCGTAGGCCCTCTCGCTGCCTGCCAGCGAGCCGGTGTGGCTGCTGACGGCCCTGGAGCCGCCGGCCGTCACGCCCGCCTTTATGGCGACGATGGGCTTTTTCTTCGTGAACTCCCTGGCGACGCTCATGAAGCGGGCGCCGTCGTTTATGCCCTCCAGGTATGCGAGCACGACCTTCACGTTCGGGGGCCCGGCCCACGCCTGGAGGAAATCTATCTCTCCGAGGTCCGCCTTGTTGCCGAGGCTGACGAAGGAAGAGAAGCCTACGCGCTCGGCAATGGCGATATCGAGCATGGAGGTGCACAGGGCGCCCGACTGGGACATGAAGGCCATGTTCCCCTTTGGCGGAGTGCCTGCCGCGAAGGTTGCGTTGATGGGCGTAAATGTGTCGATAACGCCCAGGCAGTTCGGCCCGAGGACGCGCATGCCGTGCTTTTTGGCGATCTGGGTGATCGTGCGCTCCGCCTGGAGCCCCGCAGGCCCCGTCTCGCGGAAACCCGCAGATATGACGACCACGCCGCCGACCCCGTGCTTCCCGCACGCCTCCAGGGTATCCGGGACGAATTTTGCAGGGATCGCTACGATCGCCAGGTCCACTTTGTCGTTAACTGCCTCTATACTCCCGTAGCAGCGAAGGCCCAAAAGCTCGTCCCTGCCCGGATTGATAGGGTGTATCCTGCCCTTGAAACCGCTTTTGATAATATTATAGAGGATGGCGTAGCCCGGCTTGTCCCTCGATTCCGTTGCACCGATTATCGCGACGGAGGACGGCGAAAAAAACGCTTCCAGCTTCTCAGGTTCCACAAACACCTTCGGTTTTGCCGCAGCTCTCTCCTGATACAGGGCGGCGTTCATTATTTATTGTACTTCCCCGAACCACCATGTGCAATGAGAGAAGGCGGGGGACGGGGGACGCTTGATCCCCTTTCGCTTCCTAAGCGACGGCACGCAAGAAGCGAAAAGCATATCCACGACTGCGAAGGCCGTCCGAAAAAATACGCCCCTATGCCTAGTTGACAATCCCCCTCCCCGTTCCCAGATTAGTTTATGTAAGGTTCTTTCGTGTCCCTTAGTCGGGCGTTATCCGAAGACTATCCATTCTCTTATCCACCTTGCCTCACCGGACGGGCTTACGGCGGAAGCCCATCTTAAGGGCGGAAAAGGAGTTCTTTTCGATCTCCCGCTTCCGTATAGCAAGGTCAGCAAGGCAAACGCGGTTGTTAGGGGCAACCGCCCAAGTACCAGCAAGGGGCAGATAAACAAATGCGTCAAGGGAGGGGACAATGAAGATAGGCGTCTTGCTCTTTATCTTTCTATGCCTGGCCGCCTGCGCGGCCCCACAGGCCCCGAGCGTCGCCAGCATGGGCCTGCCTGCAAGGACCGTCCAGCCTGAGTACAGGCTCAACCCCGGGGACATCCTGGACGTCAAGTTCTTCTACAATCCGGAGCTTAACGAGACGATCATGGTCCGCCCGGACGGGAGGATCTCCTTACAGCTCGCAAACGAGGTAATGGCCGCAGGCCTGACCCCGGAGGAGCTGCGTAAGTCCCTGGCCTCCCGCTACTCGAAGGAGATCAACAAACCCGAGGTGAGCGTCATCGTCCGCTCCTTCTCCATGCAGCGGGTCTACGTGGACGGAGAGGTCTTCCGTCCCGGCATGCTGCCCCTGGCAGGCCCTGTGACCGTCCATCAGGCCATAGCGGCGGCAGGCGGGTTCAGGGATACCGCCAGGAGGACGGACGTCATCATAGTAAGGCAGGTGGCCGGCAAGCCCGTCCCCCTGAAGGTCAACATGGAAGACGTACTGAAGAACGAAGACCCGTCCCAGGATATCCTGCTCGCCCCCTTCGACATCGTCTACGTACCGCGGTCCGGCGTCGCCGAGGTCAACAAGTTCGTAGACCTCTACCTGAGGAGGAACATACCGATAGGGGCAGGCATAGGGGCAGGCTGGACGCTCGGAGGCACGCCATGAACGACAACACCGGCAGCGTAAGAGACATACTGACCGTCCTCTTCAAGCACAAACAGAAGATCATCATAACCTTCTTCGCCGTAGTGGCCGCAGTCACCATAGGCACCTTCCTTATCTCCCCCACTTACGAGGCAAAGTCCTCCCTTTTAGTCAAGTTCGGCAGGGAGTACCTCTATACGCCTGAGGTAGGGGAAGGCAGGCCCACCCCCATGGCCTCCGGCCAGGAGGAGCTTCTCAACTCGGAAGTGCAGATACTAATGAACCACGACATCATAGGCAAGGTGCTTGCCTCCTTGGGGATACAGAACGTATACCCGGGCCTGTCCGCCTTCTCAGGGGTAGCCAAGACGGATGCAGCCATCAACCAGTTCAAGAGGTCCCTGATCGTAGAGCCGGTCAAGAAGTCGAACGTCATCCAGGTCTCCTTCCAGCACCATAACCCGGAGATCTGCGCCAAGGCGGTCAACCTCCTGGTCGATAACTTCAGGGAGAAGCACCTTCAGATATACGCGGACCCCAAGTCCTCCTTCCTTGCCGAGCAGTTGTCGGGGTACAGGGAGAAGCTGACCCAGGCGGAAGGCAAGCTCGAGGGGTTCAAGCAGAGATACGGGGTTTACTCGTTAGACGAGCAAAGGGGCATGCTCTTAAAGCAAAGGCTGGAGGCGGACAGCTCGGATAAGGACGCGGAGAACCGCATGGGGGAGATTGCAAGGAAGATAGCCTCCCTCCAGTCCCAGATGCGCACGATAGAAAGGAACGTGCCCGTCTCGTCGGAAGAGCCCCGCTTCAGGGTAGTGGACGACGCCAACGCCCACCTGCTTACCTTAAGGATGAAGGAGCAGGAGCTTCTGGAGAAGTATAAGGAGGACAACAGGCTGGTCGTCAACGTAAGGAAGGAGATAGCGATACTCGAGAACTTCCTGAAGAAAGAGAAGCAGAACCAGGTCCCGAAAATAATAACGGGCAAGAACCCCGTCTACGACGACGCGGAGAGGGAGATAGTAAAGGCAAAGGGCGACCTTGCAGCCCTGGAATCCAGAAGGTCTTCCCTAAAGGTGCAGATGTCGCTTATAGAGAGGGGCCTGCGTGAGCTGGATGCCCGGAGCACGGAGCTGTCCACCTTGAAGCGCGACGTAGAGGTCAGCGAGAAGAACTTCCAGATATACAGGGAAAGGGCCGAAGAGGCCCGCATAGCGGATGCCATGAACCGGCAGAAGATGGCGAACGTCTCCGTCATCCAGGAAGCCTCCGTCCCCACCGAGCCCATAAAGCCCCGCATGGGATACAACTTCATGCTCGCCCTGGTAATAGGCTCCATATCAGGGCTCGGCCTGGCTTTCTTCTCCGAGTATGCAGGCCAGCACCTCTCGACCCCCCAGATAGCTGAGAAAAGATTGGAGCTGCCGGTCTTGGGGAGCATAGAGAATAAGGGGTAGGGGATAGGAAAGGTGGAATACACGTCTTGTTTTTATGCCGTATAAAGCAAGCGTATGCGCAGCGCTGAGGGGGGTGGCTCCGGCGGCTTTGCCGACGGAGGGGGCGCTGAGCCCCAATAATTGCCAAGGGGTGATGCCATGTATCTGAATTACTACAACTTCAGGAGGGAGCCGTTCCAGATAACCCCAGACCCGGAATTCCTTTTCCTGAGCCCGAGCCATAAGGAGGCGATGGCGTCGATCATTTACGGCATCGAGGGGAAAAAGGGGTTCATAGCCATCGTCGGGGGGGTCGGCGTCGGCAAGACCACCATTTTGCGCTCCTACCTCGAACAGGTCAACAGGGAGAAGACAAAAATCATCTATGTCTTCAACGCGAACCTTTCGTTCAAGAGCCTTCTGACGACGATCTATCAGGAGCTCGGCATAACCCCCCGCACCGACGATATCTTCCTGATGGTGAACCAGTTGAGCGAGGTGCTGATCGAGGAGTATAAAAACGGGTCCACCATAGTCCTGATCGTCGACGAGGCGCAGAACATGCCGGTGGAGACACTTGAAAACCTGCGCATGCTGTCGAACCTGGAGACGGCGACGGACAAGCTGATCCAGATCGTGCTCATAGGACAGCCGGAATTCAACGACAAGCTGAACCTGTACGAGCTAAGGCAGCTCAAGCAGCGCATCGCGATACGGACTACGATCCTGCCGCTCACCAAGATAGAAAGCGAAAGGTACATCCGGCACCGGCTTTCCAAAGTGATGATCAAGGACGAGCCCGTGCTTTCCAGACGGGCGATGAACGAGATCGTGCGCTATTCGAAAGGCATACCGAGGGTCATCAACGTCCTGTGCGACAACGCCTTCATCACGGGCTACGGATACCAGAAGAAACCGGTAACGGCCAAGATCATCAGGGAGATCTGCACCGATTTCGATTCGAAGAGGAACAAGGAAAAAGAGCTGAAGACCGAGTATTTTTTCCGGTGGAAGGTGGCGGCGGCCATCGCCCTCGCTTTCGCGGCGATAGTCGTCTTCTGGATATCACCGTACAGGGATGGAACATGGGACCGGCTGCTCACCCAGGTGCGCCAGTTTAAAGAGGCACAGGCGCCGTCCGCGGGCATACAGAGGGACGTGCAGGCGCAGCCTGCCGCAATAACGGCGCCGGCACTTGCAGCGTCCCCGGCCGTACCGGAGAATCAGGCTGCCTCCACGCTCCCGTCCGTCGTTGTGCCGGTCCGGCCGGATGGGCAAGGCGAGCCCGTCCGTGAGGTTGCCGTGCCGGCGGTTAACCCCGCGACGCCGCAAGCGGCCGCAGCCGTGCCGTCCGCAGCCGATATGGGGAGGCAGGTGTCCGTGACTGTGGAGAGGGGCGATACGCTGTCGAGGCTAATGATAGCCAAATACGGCGCCTACGATAACGACATGCTGCAAAAGATAAAGAACGGCAACCCGTCCATCAAGGACGTCAACCGCATCTATGCCGGGGAGACGATCCTCTTCCCCCAAAAGGACAAACGGGCAAGAAAATGATGCGGCAACAGCAGAGGCCAATTCGCACACGGCAGCTCCGGTTCTCACCCCTTTTTGCAAGCCACCTTGCCAGCCGGGATTATGACTTTTACGGAGAAGCAGACTTCAACGCCCATATCCGCGTGGAAAGACGCAGGACGGAGCGCACGAAGAAGCCCCTTCTCCTGGTGCTCCTCGATATCAACGCCCTTGAAAAGGACAGGAGCAGGAAAAGGGCTATAGAGAGGATCGCCTATGCCCTCTGCTCCTGCTCGCGGAAGATCGATATAAAAGGCTGGTACAAGGCCAGCTCGGTCTTCGGCATCGTCTTCACCGAGCTTCCCGGCGGCGTCAGGGAGATAAGACAAAAGCTGGTCGAGAAGATCACGCGGACGCTGGCCGGCGCGCTGAGACCGGACGAGATGCAGAAGATAAAGATCACGCAGCACACCTACCCCGAAGAGGACAAAGACGACGGGACTGAACATAAGGTCCTGGACCTCTACCTTTACCCGGACGTGACGAAGAAGAACAGCGCCGGACGCCTTTCCCTCATCCTGAAGAGGATAACGGACCTGATAGGGAGCGCCGCCTGCCTTATCGCGTCGGCGCCGCTGTTTCTGGCTATCGCGGCAGCGGTGAAGCTCACGTCGCCGGGGCCGGTCCTTTTCAGGCAGCGCCGCATGGGATTTTCGGGAAAGGAATTCACCTGCCTCAAATTCAGGTCGATGCACGTTCACAATGACCCGCAAGACCATATCGATTACGTTACGAAATTTATAAGCGGGGACCTGCATAACGGCGGGAGCGCGCAAACCGAGGAAGCCGTTTTTAAGATGACGGACGACCGCAGGGTAACGCCTTTCGGCCGGCTCCTCAGAAAGACGAGCCTGGACGAGCTGCCCAGCTCATCAACGTGATCAGGGGCGACATGTCGCTCGTCGGGCCGAGACCGCCCGTCTCCTACGAATACGAACAGTACGATATCTGGCACAGGCGCAGGGTGCTGGAGGTGAAGCCCGGCATCACCGGCCTGTGGCAGGTGAAGGGACGCAGCGCCACGGCGTTCGACGAGATGGTGCGGCTCGACCTGCAATACGCCAGGGAGCGGTCTTTCTGGCTCGACCTGAAGATACTGTTGCAGACACCCCGGACGATTATCGGGTGCAGGGGTGCGTATTAAAACTTTTGCCGCCATGAGACGGACAATCTTGACTAGTAGTACAGGAGGCAATAATGGTTCGCATCGGTGTGATCGGGTACGGTTACTGGGGCGTAAACATCGTAAGGAATTTCAGTAGTATAGAAAGCGGTAAGGTAGTTTCGATCTGTGATGTCAATCGAGAGGCCTTAGGGAAGGCGAGCAAGCTCTTCCCGGGGACGGAAGTCACTTCCGACTGCCGCGAGGTAGCGACGTCGCCCAACGTCGATGCGGTAGCTGTGGTAACGCCCGTCTCCACTCATTTCGAGCTCGCCAAACTCGCTCTCCAGAACGGCAAGCACATCTTCGTCGAAAAGCCCTTCACCGCGAACGTCCGCCAGGCAGAAGAGCTGCTGGAGCTGGCCGACAAGAAGGGCCTGCTGATAATGGTGGACCATACGTTCCTTTTTACGGGCGCGGTCCGGAAGATCAAGCAGTTCGTCGAGACCGACGTCCTGGGGAAGCTCTACTATTTCGACTCCGTCCGGGTTAACCTCGGGCTTTTCCAACATGACGTGAACGTCGTATGGGACCTGGCCCCCCACGACCTGGCGATCATGGATTACCTGATCGACGGGAAGCCTTCGGCCATTGTCGCTACGGGCGAGTCCCACGTGAACGGCCACGTGGACGTCGCTTATGTGACCGTCTATTTCTCCGACAAGATGATCGCCCATCTCAACGTCAACTGGCTCTCCCCCGTCAAGTTGCGGACAACGCTCATCGGGGGCGACAAAAAGATGCTTGTCTGGAACGACCTCGACGCGGATGAAAAGATCAGGATTTACGACAAGGGCGTAGAGGTGAAAAGCACCGAGGGCATCTACGACCTGCTCGTCAGTTATCGGTCCGGCGACATGTGGGTGCCGAAAGTAGAGCAGGCGGAGGCCCTGAAGCTCGAATCGCAGTATTTCGTCGATTGCATAATGAACAACACCGCCCCTATCAACGACGGCGTGACGGGTCTGCGGGTCGTGAGCATGCTGGAGGCTGCAGACAAGTCGTTGAACAAGAGGGGAGAGATGGTGTACTTATGACGCATTTTATCTCTACGGACGTGCTGCTCGGAAAAGACGTGAAGCTCTCGAAGTTCCTGAACCTCTATGGGTGCTCGGTCGGCGACGATACCAAAATAGGCGCCTTCGTGGAGATCCAGAAAAACGCGAGGGTCGGGAGGAACTGCAAGATATCGAGCCACACGTTCATATGCGAAGGGGTGATTATCGAGGACGAGGTATTCATCGGCCACGGCGTCGTCTTCATCAACGACACGTATCCCAGGGCGACGACGGGGGGCAAGCTCCAGACGGAGGACGACTGGTCCGTGGAGCCGACCGTTGTCAGAAGGGGGGCCAGCATAGGCTCCGGTGCGACGATCCTCGCAAATGTAACTATAGGAGAGAACGCAATAGTGGGCGCGGGAAGCGTAGTGACGGCCGACGTGGCGCCCAATACTATCGTGGCCGGGAACCCGGCGAGGGTGCTCCGGAGGCTCAGGGAAAAAGTGGACAGGCCGCTGAAGACGGCGATCCCGAGCGTGGCGCTGATGCCGGAGAGCCGGCTGTCTACAGCGGAGTCAGTCGGAATGGCGGGTGACGCGGTCATTATGCATCTGGGATCAAGACAGGAGGAAGCATGAAGGTACCTTTCGTCGATCTGAAAATCCAGTATGAAGCCATGAGGCAGGAGGTGGCGTCCGCCCTCCAGGAAGTGCTCGACCAGACGGCTTTCGCAGGCGGGCCTTTCGTCGCCCGGTTCGAGAAGAAGTTCGCCGAGTTCTGCGGCGCCCGTCACGCAGTCGGGGTAAGCAGCGGCACGGCGGCCTTATGGCTCGCCCTGCTCGCTTCCGGCATCGGCCCGGGCGACGAGGTAATCACCGTGCCGAACACGTTTATCGCGACGGCCGAGGCCATAACTTTCACGGGGGCAAAGCCCGTCTTCATCGACGTGTGCGAGGACTCCTGCCTGATGGACCCTAACCTGATCGAAAGCGCGATAACGCCAAGGACCAGGGCGATCATACCCGTCCATCTCTTTGGGCAGGCGGCGGACATGGACCCCATCATGGAGATAGCGTCCGGCCGCGGCCTTGCCGTTATAGAGGACGCCTGCCAGGCCCACGGCGCAACCTACAAGGGCAGGAAGGCGGGCAGCATCGGCGACGCCGCAGCCTTCAGCTTCTATCCGGGGAAAAACCTCGGGGCATACGGCGAGGCGGGCGCTGTCGTGACGAACAACGACAAGCTGGCCGGAAAGGTCACCACCCTTCGCGACCACGGGCAGAGCCGGAAATACTATCACTCCATGATCGGATGGAACGACAGAATGGACGGGTTCCAGGGAGCGATACTCGACGTAAAGCTCAAGTACCTGGAGGACTGGAACAAGGCGCGCAGGGCCCACGCAGCGCTCTACGACAGCCTGCTCCACGGCGAAGAGGGCATACGTTGCCCCACGGTCAAACCGTACGGCAAGCCCGTCTTCCACATATACGCGATCAGGACGGCGGACAGGGACGACCTCATGGCCTACCTCGGGGAAAACGGGGTCGCCTGCGGCATCCACTACCCCGTGCCCATACACCTTCAGGAGGCGTATAGCTTCCTTGGCCTGCCTGAAGGGAGTTTCCCTGCGGCTGAAGCTGCCGCATCGGAGATGGTCTCGCTCCCCATGTTCGCCGAGCTGACGGACGACCAGATCGCGTATGCGGCCGACAAAGTAAAGGCATTCATGGAGAGCAGGAGCGGAGCGCAGCGGGAAGCGGAGCAATTATCGGCGGCCACGGCGTAAAAGCGCGCCGGGCGATCATGCGCCCAGGCGGAATAAGCGGACGGCAGGCGGAACACAAGTGACGAGGAACCCATGAGCTATCTCAATCACGTCGTGAAGACCAAAGGGTTCATCCATTCAGTCGAGCGGTCCGCGCAGATCCTGAGGCGGTTTTACATGGGAAGGCGGAAATTCCTTCAAATGATCGCCTACCTCCAGAGGGATTTCGACGACGACGCAAAAATCACCTTCTGCGTAACCGCCTCCCTCCTGTCGGAGAACGCGGCCCTCTTCAGGAAGCTGCGACAGATGGGTCACGACGTGGCCGCGCACGGATACATCCACACGAATATGAAGAACAAGAGCAGGAGAGAACAGATCGATATCATCCGCAAGTGCTCGCACGTCTTCGCCCGGTTCCAGATGCCGGTGAGCGGTTTTCGATGCCCCTACCTCAGCTACAATAACGATACACTGGACGTTTTGCAGCGCGGGGGTTTCGCCTGGACGAGCAACAACATGATCCTCTGGCCCAACGGCCTAAGCGGCGGGAACGGCCGCGAGAGCAAGACCTTAAAAAAGATCAACAACCTCTACCACATAGATTTTGCCGACAGCCGCCCGGCGCTGCCGAGGTTCCGTGACGGGTGCCTGGACATCCCGATCACGGGGCCCGACGACGAGATGCTCGTCGAGCGCTTCAAGGTCAAACAGAAGTCGAAGATCGCGGAAACGTGGATGAACGTGCTTCGCAAGACGCACGAAAGCGGGGAGATGTTCCACCTCCTTTTCCACCCTGAGCGCTTCCCCCACATAAGGGAGAGCATGAAGGAGATAGTGGCCGGGCTTAAACAGTTCGACCAGCCTGTCTGGGTAGCCTCTTTGATGGAGATAACACAGTGGTGGAGGCAGCGGCAGACGCTCACCTTCGAGCACGAGAAGACAAGCGACGGGGGTTTGAGGACATGGGTAAAGGTGCCGGAGAAGGCCATGATGCTCGTGAAGCGGCAGGGCGACTCCGCCCCGCCCGGCAAGGCGGCCTTCTTCGGTAGCTACGCGGCTGCCGGTCCGCTCGTCAGGCGCAACGGCAGCCAGGCGTTTATCGAAGCCGGGCCGCGCAAGGCCACCATCGGCCTGTCCGTGCGGTGCCCCGCTGATATGGAGACCTTCCTCAAAGAAGAGGGGTTCCTCGTCGAGCGCTCGGCGCAACCGGACGAGCACGCCGTCTTCCTCGACGGCCCCCGCACGTTTTCGCGAAAAGACGAAGCCGCGACGTTGGCGCAGGTGGAAGACTCCCCTTTCCAGCTCCTCCGTCTGTGGCGATGGCCGGACGGCAAAAGGAGCAGCTTCACCATCTCCGCCGACGTCGATTCGGTCACCCTTATGGACTTCGTCCGCAGGGCGTTGAAATTCTAGGCATTCAATGACAGCCCAAATCACGAGCATAGAGCAGATAGGGACAGAGAACTGGCGCCGCTTCATCGAGGGCCATCCGCTGTCAGGCGTCTACCATCACGAGGACTGGCACCGCGTCATTGAAAAAACATACGGGTACGAAACCCGTTACTGCGTCATCCAGGGCGAGAGGGGGATCGAGGCGGCGCTGCCCTTCGTCCGTGTCAACGGCCCCTTGAGGAAGCGCATTGTCTCCTACCCTTATTCAGACGCCTGCGACCCCCTGGTGAGGGACAGCCGCGAGCTGACGGCGATCATGCGGGAGGTCGAGGCATGGAGGAACGCACAGCACATCGCCTCGGCGGAGCTGCGGACCTACAGGCTCATGGATTACCTCACGGACACAACCTTCTCCGGCGAGACGGCCTATTGCAATTACGTGCTCGACATGTCTGCCGATCCAGGCCGGCTCTTCAAATCGTTCCACAAAGACTGCGTGCAGCGGGCTATAAGGAAGGCGCAGAAATCGCCGGTCGAGGTCGTATACGGGAGCACGGCCGCCGACCTTGCAGAATTTTACAGGCTCCACACGGATACGAGAAAAAGACTGGGCGCGCCGGTGCAGCCTTTCCGGTTTTTCAGCAACCTGTGGGAGATACTTTACCCGGCAGGCGTCGCCTCGCTCCTTCTTGCGCGGGAAGGCGGCGCGAACATAGCGGGCGTTGTGCAGCTCAAGTTTAAAGACACGGTCTATTACAAGTTTGCCGCATCCGACAGGCGCCGGCTCACGAATAAGCCAAACCACCTCATTATCTGGAGAATGATCGAGGACGCTCAAAAAGAGGGCTATCGCTTCCTCGACTTCGGCCGCACGTTTACTGGAGACACCGGCCTGATGCAATGGAAGGCAAGGTGGGGTGCCGAGAAGCGCGATTTCCGGTACGTCTACCCTGCGGAAGCGGCGGGGATCAGGCTCAACCAGGAGGGCAACTGGGCAAACAGCATCCTGAGCGGCATCCTGAAGCGTATGCCGGCATTCATGGTGAGGGCGAGCGGGGAATTGTTTTACAAGTACCTGGCATAGTGATTTGGATGAATAACGGCATAAAGATCATAGACCCTGTGACCGACGCCCGGTGGGACGCATACATCGCCCGGGCCGACGGGGGGTCCGTATTCCACCATTCGGCCTGGAAGAGGGTGATCGAAAAGACGTACCGCGCGAGACCCCTCTACCTCGCGGCGTGCAACGGCGCCGGCGACATCGGGTGCGGCATGCCTTTCTTTTTGACGAGCGGCATGCTTACAGGCAAGGCGCTGGTCTCGCTGCCCTTCTCCGACTACTGCGACGTGCTTACCCACGATGCCGGCGAATTCCGCGCCCTCTGGGAGAGCGCCCTCGACTGGGGCAGGGAGAAAGGTGCGCGCTACGTGGAGATACGCGCCCGCGACCGGGCAGGCATCGACTTTGCGCCTTATGCCCTGGAGAAAAGCAGGACCTACCTGAACCACTTTTTGGAGATAAGAAACGACGTCGAGTTCATGGAAAAAAAGGTCATCGAGAAGAGCTACAAGTACGACATCAGGCAGGCAGTCAAAAACGGCGTTACCGTGAAGGCCGCGGAAAGCGAGCCGGAGATGCGCCGGTATTACGGGCTTTACCTTATGACGCGCAAGCGGCACGGCCTGCCGCCCACCCCTTACGCCTTCTTCAGGAACGTATGGGAGGTCCTATCTCCGGCGAAGATGGTGCACCTCTTTCTCGCGTACTGGCAGGGGCGGCCCATTGCGGGCATAATCTTCCTGCGCCACAACGGCTGCCTCTACGCGCTCTCCGCCTCGTCGGACGGCGCCTTCCTCGACAAGAAGCCGAACCATCTCCTGTGGTGGAGGGGCATCCAGCTCGCCTTCGAGCTGGGCCTCACGGGTTTCGACTTCGGCAGGACGTCGCCGGACAACAAGGGCCTGCGGTTTTTCAAGACGAGATGGGGGGCCGGAGAGATCGGGATAAACCACTACAGGTTCGCGATGGGCGGCGGCAACGGCGGAAGCGGGCGCAGCCGGGCCCTCCTCGAAAAGGCGCTGCCGCGCTTCCTCAAGGTGCTTCCGTCGGGCGTTTTAAAACTGATCGGGAACATAACGTACAGATACATGTGAGTGCGTGACTCTGTTGGCGGCCGTCAGCGCGACGGGGACCATCCTTCGCAGGTTCTTTCGGTCCGCACCGTACAGGCTGTTCTCAAATCTTTCGACAGGTGGTCATATGGAACAGAGATGGATAAGCCATGCAGTCAAAGAGATAAGGTCCGTTAGGTCCTTAACCGGTCTCAAGAACCTGAACCGGAAGCTCCTCTTCCTCATGTTCAGGGCCAGGGGCGATTTTATGAGGGGCACGGAGGTCCCGCCGAGCCTCCAGATAGAGCCCACCAATAACTGCAACCTCAGGTGTATCTGCTGCTCCGGCTACAGCAACGAGCGCAAGCGCGGCTATATGGAGCTGCCGTTGTTCCGCAGCATCATCGATCAGGCCGCCGGGATCGGCGTGAGCCGCATCCACCTCTACCTCCACGGCGAGCCTTTGCTCCATCCGCGGATCGGAGAGATGCTGCGCCATATCAAGTCGAGACGGCTGGCCGTGACGCTCGCCACGAACGCCATGCTCCTCGACGAGGACAAGATAGCGGATGTGATGGGCGCGGGGATGACGAACGCCGATTATATCCTCCTGTCGGTCCTCGGTTTCTCCAGGCAGACCCACGAGAGCATCCAGCGCGGCGTCGATCATGACCGGGTCGTGGCCAATATAGCGCGGCTGACAGGGTATAGGGACACCCGCAAGCTGGACGGGCCGATCATCGAGACGGTCTTTTACAGGATGCCGGAGAACCGCGGCGAAGAGGACGCGTATCGCGCGTACTGGCACAAGAAGGTGGACCACGCCCGCATTGCGCGCGAGTCGATGCAGTACGCCGAGCTGCGCGGAGGCGTTTCGAGCGCCCGCCCCCGCATGCGCACGTGCCACCACCTGTGGGAGAGGATGAGCATCCACTGGGACGGTAACGTCGCCCTGTGCGTCGGCGACATTGACGGAAAGCACCGGCTCGGCAACCTCGGGGAAAGCTCCATAAAGGACCTGTGGAACGGAAAGGAGATTTCGACGATAAGGGCGCTCCACAGGAAATCGGAATTCGCGGCAATACCCCTCTGCCGGACCTGCGACTGGTAAAGAAGCTTCGATTCGCCAAGGAGGTGATCGTGCTCCGATCGCTTCACGACATCAAGGGCCTGCAACGCAGGATGGGCCTTTTCGTGGTAAGGATGCGCGGACTTGCCACGCGCGCAAGGGTCCCGCGCTTCCTCCAGGTCGAGCCGACTAACGACTGCAATATCGGGTGCAGAAGGTGCCCCAATAAGAACCGTGAAAGGGAGAGGGGCTATATGAGCTTCCCGTTCTTCTGCCGCATCGTGGACGAGGCGGCGGACATCGGTGTGAGGCGCATATTCCTGTACCTGCGCGGAGAGCCGCTGCTCCACCACCGTATCGGCGACATGGTCCGCCATCTCAAATCGAGGGACCTGGCGGTCACCCTCGCAACCAACGGCATATTGATGGACAGGACGAAGGTCACGGAATTCATGGACGCGGGCATGACCGACGACGACTACGTGCATCTGCCGGCGGCCGGGCAGCCGGCGCGCATCCGCGTGCAGACTGCGAAGCTGCCTTCGCCGGAAACCACCGGGAGCAACATCGCCGACCTCCTGGAATACCGGGCGGCACGCATGCGCTCCGGCGGGGAGGCGGGCACGCGCGCGGAGATGTGGCGCGGCCGCGCCGAGGCGGATGCGGGCGGCATGATGAACGCGACCCTGCCTTATCCGCTTTCCCCGGATGACGATTGTCCCACCCGCATATGGCAGACCCGCTGCCAGGGCGCCGCGGGCGATCCCGCGCAGCGGCCCGGAGGCGCCGGCCGGTGCAGGCAGCCCTGGGAGAGGATGACGGTCCTCTGGAACGGGGACGTGGCGCTATGCACCGCGGACGTCGACGGCACGTACGTACTGGGAAGCCTGCGGAGACAATCGATCGCCGACATATGGAACGGGGAACAGTTCTCCACTATCAGGGGCATGCACAAACGCTCCGAATTCAAGACGCTTCCCATATGCGCAGTCTGCGGCCGGTGAAAAAGAGAAAAGAGGGGTACATGTCCAGAGGCAAAAGCGTCCTTTCATACTTCGCCGGTTCATTCAAGAGGCTGTTCGCGAGAAATGGGAAGGGCGACCGGAAGACCGTATGCTTCGTCTATTACCAGCACTTCAACGCCCTCATTTACAGGGAGGCGAAGGCGCTTCTGGACCAGGGCCTGCAGACCGACATCATCATCCTGCGCAGAACGCGGCGCGAAAAGATATTTCAGAGCTATGGCGGCATGAACATCTATGCCATCCAGGCAAGGTCTTCCGCCGAGCGCAGCGCGATATCGTATTTCTGGCGTCTCTTGCTTTTCTACATCAAGGCGACGCTGCTGCTCACCTACCTCATGCCGGAGCGGCGCTACAGCGTGGTCCACGTCACCGCCCCGCCCGATGTAATGGTCTTTTCCGCCATCATCCCCAAGCTCCTGGGCGCCCGCATCATCCTCGACATCCACGATATAGGGCCGGAGCTTTTCATGAGGAAGCTGAACATAGGCGAGGACCGGTTCCTGGTGCGCGTCATCAAGCTGCTGGAGAGGCTCTCCGCCGCTTTTGCGGACCACGTGATAACCGTCACCGATTTCTGGAAAGACAAACTGGCCGAAAGATCGGTAAGACCGTCCAAGCTGACAATGCTCCTGAACGTGCCCGACAACGAGTTATTCAGGCCGGTGGGGCCGCGCCATGCGCGCAGCTCATTCAACCTCTTCTACCACGGCTCGATCGAGGAGCATTTCGGCCTCGATACGCTTCTCGCGGCTATGCCCGCCATAAAGGACCATATCCCCCGCGTCCTGCTCCACCTTTATTGCGGCAAAAAAGGGAGGATCTACGCCGATTGCACGAGCCTGATAAAGAAGCTGAAGCTCGGCTCGTACGTGATGTTCCACGAAGCGGTCCCTTTTTACGAGCCTGCCCCGCACGCTCAGCAGCGCCGACTTGGGGATAGTCCCCACGAAAGGCTCGGTATTCTCCAACGAGGCGGTGAGCATGAAGGCGCTGGAGTACATCTCCATGGAGATACCGATTGTCATATCGAAGACAAAGGCCCACGCCTTTTACTACGACAACTCTATGGTCAAGTTCTTCGAGCCCTGCAACTCCGAGGAGCTGGCGAGGGCCGTGGTGGACCTCTTCGATAACGCGGAAGAAAGGGCCCTTCTCGTCAAGAACGCGTCGGCCTTCATGAAAGAACACGGCTGGAACAAGTCCAAAGAGGTCTATTCGAAAATAGTGAACGACCTGATCGCGGGCAAGCAATGACCTCATTTCTGCTGTCTATCCCTCTCTTCGCCGTTTCCCTGTACGTTGCCTGCGTGACGGCATACCTCCTCGTCGTTACGTCGGCCGCCTATTTCTTCAAAAAGAAGGTGGACTACACCGGCCGCCCCTTGCGGCTCGCGGTAGTCATCCCGGCGCATAACGAAGAAACCCACATAGCGTACACGGTCGAGCGGCTCCACGCGTCGAGTTATCCGAGCGGATCGTATGGGATATTCGTTATTGCGGACAATTGCGAAGACAAGACCGAAGAGCTTGCCCGCCGCGCGGGGGCGCGCGTCTTTAAGCGCACGGACGCCGCCAGGCGCGGCAAGGGCCAGGCCCTCGACTGGTTCCTGCGCACCCGGCGTCAGGCTTACTCCGCGGCCGACGCTATCGTTATGATAGACGCGGACACGCAGGCCCATCCCGATTTCCTGAAAGAGATCGCTGCAAGCCTCAAGCACCCCGGCGTTCACGCGGCCCAGGGCTACTACGGGGTCTCCAACGCCTCGGCCCATTGGAGGAGCGGGCTCGTCTCCGCCGCCTTCCACGTGTTCAACCACTTGAGACCTGCGGGCCATAACTGCCTTGGCGGTACGGCAAGCCTGCGCGGCAACGGCATGGGGTTCAGGAAAAGCCTGCTGCGCCAGGGATGGCCGGCCCATTCCATAGTGGAAGACTACGAGTTCTCCCTGAGGCTGCTCCTCGACGGCATAGTCGTCCACTACAACCCCGACGCAATGGTCTTATCCGATATGCCGGTCGATGGGAAGGTCGCCGAAACGCAGCGGATGCGATGGGAAGGCGCGTCCCGCGGGATGAGGGGCACGTTCATACGCCTCATCTTCAAGCGGTTCATGAGGGAACCCCGCGCCTGCTACATTGACGCCCTCTTCAATTCCTTCGTGCCGCCCCTGGCGCTCCTCGTGATGGGCCAGGTCGGCTGTCTCGCTGCGGCGCTGGCCTTCCACTCGCGGCTCGCGCTCCCCCTTGCGTGCTGCTTCGCCGTGGACGTCTTTTACGTGCTTTCGGGGTTGGTCCTGAGGAGGGCCCGCGCAGTCGAATGGCGGAGCCTGCTCTGGGCGCCCTTTTACATCCTTTGGAAGATACCGCTTTATATCAAGATGAGGAAGGTAGACTCGACTGTCTGGAGACGGACGAAGAGACCGTCCGAGCTTACCGGGGAACAGCGGTCCTTATGAGTATTCAACAAAATCGCGCCGCCCGGGCTGCTCGCCCGCGCCTGAGCCGGCCGACATGTCAACGCATCGGCGGAGGAACGCATGGAAGCCCTGAAGCTCGTTGTCCCGATATATTTATTGATTTTCATTTTGGGCGGTTTCCGCAATATCAAGATGTTCCTCCTTCTCACCGGGATCGTAACGATGCCCTTCAGGACCACGTACACGATTCTCGATGTAGGGCCTTATATCGGCTGGACGAACGGCATTAATATATCCCTCTCGGACGTCTCGTTCATCTGCCTCTTTGCGTACCTCGTTTTCAAGGGGGTAAAATTCGAGGGGGTATCGCGGAGGCTCACCGCAGCCTGCATGCTGTTCCTCGGCTCGGTGCTCCTCTCGACCATAAACTCGACCTGGATACGCCTCTCGTTCTTCGAGGCGATACTGCTCGTCCAGGTGTTCTTCCTTTATTATATCGTCCTGACCGCGGCCATCGAGACGGAGAAGGAGCTGCGCATGGTGATGGTCATGCTGATGCTCTCTCTGATCCTCCAGGGGGCCCTCGGGACGGCCCAGTACCTTACGGGCAGGGACCTCGACGTGTTTGTCACGGGGACGCCCGTTACCGAGGAATCGGAGGAAGGGCTGGTCACGCGGGCCTTGGGGACGATAGGGAAACCTAACGGCCTGGCCATGTACGTAGCCCCCCTCATCCTGCTCGTAACGGCCATGATGATGAAAACAAGGGGCATTTACAGGAAACTGGGAATGTGTGCCGTGGCCCTCGGCGGATCCGCGCTGCTTTTCAGCTTTTCACGGGGCGGCTGGATGGCCTTTGCCATCGCCTTTCTCATGCTCCTTCTGGCCCTCTCGAAAGGAAAATACGTCAGGGCCAGGGGGCCGCTGCTGGCGCTGGCGGTCGGGGCGGTAGTGGTCTTCTTCTTTTTCAGCCAGATCGAGGGCCGCTTCGTCAGCCAGGAGGGCGCAGACGCTGCGCAGGACAGGATCTACCTCATCAAGATCGCATGGAACATGATAAAAGACAGCCCCATCCTGGGCGTCGGGGCGAACACGTTCATGTCGGTCATCGGCAGGTATACGCGCGGGCCCGACTTGCAGTACGTCTACCTGCATATGGTCCACAACCAGTACCTGCTCGTCTTCGCAGAGACGGGCCTCGTCGGCATACTCGCCTTCCTCTGGCTGATGCTCACCTGCTTCCGCGAGTCCCTCGACTGCACGCGCAGGAGGTCGAGCGAGCTGGCCCAGACGGTGGGCTTAAGCGCAGGTGCGGGCTTCATGGCGATGTCGATCCACATGATGGTCGACATGTACGCCTCTCCGCTGTGCCTGAGCCTGCTCTTCGTCTTTTGCAGCCTCTGCTCGGCAGTCAAGAAGATCAAATCGCCCCTTCCTGTCGAACAGCCCCGGACCGGCGGGCCGGCAATGACGAACCTTGTGAGGCCTGCTCCGGAAACCGCTTTCGCGGGTGCCGACCCGATCCCGCACCTCTCTTAAGGACCGCCCCGCCGACCCTTCCGCAGCGAAATAATCTTTAATCCATCCTCCGATAACAGTACGAGATAATGCACCAGAGCCACACCTATAACCTGGTCTATAAAAACTCCGCGGTACTCACGTTCCTGAGGCTCGTCGAGCCTGGCTTAGCCATGGTGGTGATAGTGGCGGTGTCGAGGGTGATGGGGACCGAGGTGATGGGGGGTTACGCCTTTATCGTCACCTTCATCTCCATGTTCAGCGTTGTCGGCCAGATGGGGCTGCAAGCCCTGCTCACGCGGGAAGTGGCGGCAGACAGGGACAAGTCGTCCTCTTATCTTTCGGCGGCGCTGCTCCTCGGCCTCGGCAGCTCTATCGTCCTCGCCGTTGCAATGAACGGCCTCAAAGGCTATTTCCACCTATCCCCTTCCGTCAGCCGCGGCGTCTTCCTGATGAGCCTCAACCTATTCCCCATCTTCGTCATTGCGACGTTCGAGGCCGTTTTCATGGGCTGGGAGCGGACCGACTACATCCTTTTCCAGAACGTGTCCGGCAACGTCCTTAGGGTGGCGCTCTCCCTTCTTTTCATCCACCTGGGCTTCGGCCTCGTCTCCCTCGTCGTCGCCATCGTCATCTCGACACTCTACTCGGCCGGGGTCTGCGCATTCACGTACGCGAGGCGCCTCGGGGCCTTGAGCCTCAAGGTGGACACGGGCGTCGCCATGCGCCTCCTCAAGGCGTCTCCGACCTTTCTCCTCATTACGGTAGTCGCCATACTCTCCGCACGCCTCGACGTGCTCATCCTGACGAAGCTGACGGACATGACCCAGGTTGCGCTGTACGCTGCCGCCTACAAGCTGTTCGAGGCGACGCTGATCGTCCCGCAGTCGTATATGAAGGCAAGCTTCCCGTACCTTTCCGCGCTCTTCCGGTCAACGCCGGAGGCCCTAAGCCGGACGAACCGCGACATGCTGAAACACGTCCTCCTCTACGTCTTCCCCACTGCGGCTGCGACGGTCGCCCTGGCGCCCCTTCTGGTCTCGGTCCTTTACGGAGGCAAGTTCGCTTCTTCGGCGACGCTCCTGCGCATACTCGCGATAGGCCTCATACCCTGGACAATGGGCAGGACGACGGCCAACATACTGCTTGCCGTCAACCTCCAGAAATACGACCTCCTGTGCGGGGCCTTCGCCGCCCTTACGAGCATCGCCCTCAACCTCTGGATGATACCGCTATACGGGGCGACGGGCGCCGCCTTTTCGAGCGCCGCAGCCTGGTCGGTCTTCTTCCTCTGCGAATTATATTTTGCCGGGCGGGCGGGCTATCGCATAGCCGTGGCCGGCGCTTTAGGCCGTCCGGTCCTCGTGGGGGCCGGGGTCTTCGCGGTCGCGTGGATCGGCACGCTCGGATGGGGCTATGCAGCCTGCGAGTCAGCGTGCCTCGCCGCCGCTGCCCTGCTCTACCTCAAAGACAACACGCACAGGCAAAAGCTCGCAAAACCCGTCAATCTGTTTATCCAGATATTAAAGGCGTAGCATTCCGTGAAGCTCGCTTACCTCAGCAACTACTTCCCTTCCCTTACCGAGACCTTCATCTACCGCGAGGTCATCGAGCTTGCCCGCCGCGGCATCCCCGTCTCCATTTATTCCCTGCGCAAGCCGCCGCCCTCCTCGATCTCGCAGGAGTCCCGCGCACTGTCCGATGCCGCCTTCTACCTGCTGCCCGTTCCTTTACGCACGCTCGTCGCAAGCCATGCCCGGCTCTTCCTGCGCCACCCGCTCAGGTATACATCCACCCTTTTCAAGATGCTCGCCGGCAAACACGCCCGCGCCAGGGACCGCCTTCGCAGCCTCATGCATTTCGGCGAGGGCGCACCGCTGGCGGAAAAGATGCTCCGCGACGGGGTCGGCCACATACACGCGCATTTCGCCTCTCAATCCGCTTCCGTCGCCAGGGTGGTCCACCTCCTGACCCGCATCCCGTACAGCTTCACGGGGCACGCGCACGACATCTGGCAGGACCGCCTCCTGATGCCCGAAAAACTGGCCGAGGCGGCTTTTGTCGTCACGTGCTCGGACAATGCCAGGCGCTCGCTCCTGGCCGATGCGCCGCGCGACGCGCAACCGAAAGTGCACCTCGTCTACCACGGCCTCGATGTGGACAACTTCCCCCACTGCAATGGGGACGGACGGGAGAAAAACCTTATCCTCTCCATAGGCCGCCTCACACAGACAAAGGGCTTCCCCGACCTTATAGCTGCCTGCGGCCTCCTTGCGGCCGGGGGCTTGCCTTTCCGGTGCGTGATCGTCGGGGAGGGAGAGGAGCGGCCGCGCCTCGAAGCCATGATCGACCAAAGCAATCTCTCCGGCAAGGTGAGTCTCGCGGGCGCCTTGCGACAGGAAGAGATACGCGCGTACTACAGGCGGGCCTGGGTCTTCGCTCTGCCCTGCGTTGACGCCCCCGACGGAAACCGCGACGGCATCCCGAACGTGCTCATGGAGGCCATGGCGAGCGGGGTGCCTGTAATCGCGACCGCAAATTCGGGACAGGCCGAGCTTATCAGGCACGGCACGGACGGCCTGCTCGTACCCGTCCATTCGCCGGACCGGCTCGCAGAAGCCATCGCAGCCGTCTGCTCCGGCGGCGGCTTGAGGGAGGCGCTTGCCGCATCCGCAAGGAAGCGCATCCTGGATGATTTCGACAACAGGATAACGATAGAACCGCTGGTTGCGCTCCTACGACGCTTCGTCTTCGACGGACGAATAAAGGTTTAGATGGTAATGTAATTCAAGCCGGGAACAGTAAGACGCAGATAAAAAAACAGGGGGCCTTTTCAGGCCCCCTGTTGTGTTGCAAGTGTTGCTGTCAGGCTCGCCTCTTAGAAGAAATAGAAGAGGGCTACCCTTGCCTGCTGTACGGAACCGACGTTGCTCAGAGGGACGCCATTGTAGCCGGTCATCTGGCCGTTGGCCGGTGCAGCGTTGCCGCCGTTGTTCAGGCCGTACTGGTCGAAGTTGGTCTTTATGTACGTATACTCGAAGGCCACCCTGACCGCCGGGTTCACGTCATAGAAGAGGTTCCCGATATACTGCTGGTTAATCCTGATCTGGTTCGGGAACTGTCTCTGGTAAGCCTGGCTGACATAGTTATCCAGAATGCCGTATATGCCGTTGAAATAAAGCTTATCCGTGAAATAGTAGCTGATCTGGCCCCAGCCGCCGGCCGATACGGGCACTGCATAGTTTATAGGCGTAGTCGTTGAAGCAAGGCCGCCAATGTTCCCCTGGTTGTAGGAGATGAGGGAGCCGATGTTCCTGGCGCCGAGGAGCCAGTTGGAGAGGTTCTGGCCCGAAAAAACCTGGCCCGACACTGACAGAGCGCCGGCCTTGTTCAGGTTCTTCTCGGGAATGATGGGTATGTAGCCCTTGAAAACAGCCATCCACCTGTTAACGTTGCCAGTGGCGTAGGTGTTCTTCGATGTGGGATCCAGATAGATGACCTTGTCCTGCCCCCACATGCCGCCGACGCCGAACTGCAGGGCATTTACGCCGATCTTACCGCAGGCATCCGACTTGAAGCCGATCTCGCCTGTCACGTCGGGGATCTCGCTGGTCACCCTGACGGTCGCGGTATTCTGACCGACGGTGGTGTTTTGCGGGCCCTGGGCTGCGCCCAAGTTCGCGGAACCGCCTATCTGGTCCTTCATGTTGTACGGCTCCTGGATGCCGAACGAGGCATAGAAGCTCTTTGAGAAGTTCTGGATCAACGTGATCTGCGGGACGGTGTTGCCGCGGCCCGAGAGCAGCAGGTCATAGAGGCCTATGAAGTTGTAGGTAGGCAGGAAGCCCCACGACTGCCAGTTCTGGCCGACGATCAACTTCGTGTTCGCCCATGTGAAGTCCGCATACGCATGGGTCAGAGTGAATGTGCCGTACCTCGTGCCAGAGTAACCGTTGTTGTTCGTCTGGCCGACGAAGTTCCCCTGGATAAAAGCTGTGGTCTTGGCGCCCCACGTATCCGGGCCTTTGACCAGGAAGTTCAGCGCCGTCTGGCCGGTGGCCATGGCGAAGCTGCCGCCTTTGTTAGAGGCATTCTGGCTGCCCGTATTGTTGTTGCGGTCTGCGAAATACTCTTCGAGACCCGCCGGCGACGGGCCTGCCGCCTGGCTCGTGTAACCCGCATCCACCTTTACGTAGCCGCCGATGGTCAGGTCCCATCTGCTCGTCGCGCTTCCGGCGAAGCTGATGGCAGGAACTGCCAAAAGTAAAACGAGAAAAAACAGTAACGCTTTCTTCATGCTTCCCTCCTTGTCGATTGTTGTGAAACCTGTGCCTCCGCCAAAAAATAAGCCTCCTTTTCTTAACGGTTTTTAATCTTACCGAGCATGTAAACCCCTTGTCAAGAAAAAACGTTAAAAATTCTTAATCAGACTTAAAGTTTTTTAAGGCGCCTGAGGGCCGCTCTGCCGGGGGCTCCCCTCCGACAAGGCCAAGGTGAAGGCGGGCAGGGCCCTATTTACCCGGTGCCGGGCGTGTAAGCAGGCTCTTGGCCGGCTCGCTGCCGGCTGCTGCGGCCTGTCTCAGGTCATTAAGCATGCGGACCCCGTCGCCAAGGCATTTATAAGCCATCGCCCGGTTATAATAGGCGTCTGCGTATTGCGGGTCGATCTCGACGGCGCGATCGAAATCGGACACGGCCCGGGCGCAGTCGCCTGCCCCGCCGTAGGCCGCGCCCCTGCTGCCGTAAACATGGGCGTCCCCCGGATCGATCTCCAGGGCACGGCCATAATCGCCGATGGCCCCCTTATAATCACCCGCAAGGGCACGGACGAGTCCTCTATTATAGTAGGCCTTCGCGAATTGAGGGTTAAGCGAGACGGCGGCGGCGAGGTCTTCCATCGCCCCTTTGTAATCGCCCATCGCGCCACGGATAATGCCGCGATTGTTGTATGCGTCCTCGTATTGCGGGTTAATCCTGATAGCCTCGGTGAAATCGGCCATCGCCCGCGGGTAGTCGCCGAGGGCGTTATAGACCACCCCCCTGTTATACAATGGGTCGGCGTATGCCGGGCTTATCTGTGCCGCCTTGTCGAAATCCTTCAGGGCGCGTTGGTAATCACCGCGTTTGCTGTATGCGCTGCCCCGATTGTTGAGGATCAGGCCGCTGGGGGCGGTGACGGCAAGGGCATGGTTATATACTGTTATATCATCCTTCCAGTACCCGACCTGCACCCACGTCGCGGCGAAGAAGCACACCAGGACCCCCGCGGACGCCGCGGTCAGGGCCTGTTTCCGCCATCGCCACGTTTTGAGAGCGTCCGGCGCACCCCATGCGACGATAATGAACAGTCCGACCAGGGGTATATATGTGAACCTGTCCGCCCTCGCCTGCAAGCCTGCCTGCACTATACCGATCACAGGCACAAGCGTCCCGCAGTACCAGAACCATCCCGAAGGCAGGTAAGGCCATTTACGGCCTGCCCACATTACCGCAGCCGTTATAGCGACAAAGAGCAGCACGGCCGGGACAACGTAGTAAGCAGGCCATGACCCTGGGTGAGGGTAGAGGATGGCAAGACCGCTCGGCCAGAACATTTTGCCTATATAGACCGCATAGGAGATAAAACTATTGGCAAGGCGTGCGGAGAGCGACAATACGTCGAGCGATTCGACCGCCCCTCCCTTCTGCTGGGCGACGTAAGTAATAATAGATGAAACCAGGGCTATCGCGAAAAGAGGGACTTTTTCACGGAGCAAGGGGATTACACGCGCCGGTCGAAAAGAATAACCGGCCCATGCTTCATGAGGCGGCTCGGTCTGCGGTGCAGCCCGACCGGCAGGTTTCCCTTTTTCCTTCCTATCCTTAGCGCTTTTGGGCTGCCGCTGCGGCATATCGACGGCCGGCCCTTCAGGGCGGAAGCGGCCCAACGGCCAGTAGTCGAGCAGGAGCAGGGCGAAGGGCAAGGTTACGAGCATCGGTTTCGACATAAGGCCCAGCGTAAAACAGGCGAGAAGGGCGAGGTACCTCGCGAGCCGGGGGCCTTCGACGTAGCGGGCGTAAGCCCAGATCGTGAGGAACCAGAAAAAAGTGGAGAGCACGTCTTTGCGCTCCGCCACCCAGGCGACGGACTCCACGTGGAGAGGGTGGAGGCCGAACAGGGCCGCCACGAACGCGCTTTGCCAGAACCCCTTCGTCATCCGCAACAGGACAAGAAAGAGCAGCACGGTATTGGCTATGTGGAGCAGTAGATTTGTGAGGTGATGCCATCCCGGGTTGAGGCCGAAGAGCTGGACGTCGAGCATGTGGGATATCCACGTAAGTGGATTCCAGTACATCCACGTCAGGGAGCGCCAATCCGCCCCGTAGCCGATCCTGAAAGCCCATCGCAGGCCCTCCGACGTAAGGCCGTTCCGGATATGGCTATTCCCGGTGACGTAGGACGGATCGTCCAGGTTGATAAAATCGCAAAAAAAGACCTGCCAGAGCGCGCACGCCACGACAACAGCCAGAAGAAGGCAGACCAGTATCGTCCGTTTCTTTCCCGGCGCGCCCGGCTCCACGGTCAACTTTTTCGCTCCCCGGCGTGTTTTCGCGCTCACGAAGCCCTGCTTATCGCCGCCCCCCGGGGCGGCTAATCGAAAGTCCGCAATCTTACAAACGGGGCTCGACGTTGTCAAGCGGTTCTTGAATAATAAGGTTTTCATTTACTTGTCAAAGTGCTAATATAGGCCGCGTGGTGCTCTCCATTGTAATACCCGTATATAATGAAGCCTCGACCATCGGCGATATTTGCGAGAAGATACGCAGCGTTCAACTGTCCGCCTCGATAGGAAAGGAGGTCATCATAGTCGATGACGGCTCTACCGACGGGACCGAAGAGGCGGTCATCCGGTACACGGAGAGGCACAGCGATTTCCGCGCCGCGTATTTGAGGCATAGCGTAAACAAAGGCAAGGGCGCGGCGATCCGGACAGGCATAAATAGCGCTTCAGGGGACTTCCTGCTGATACAGGACGCGGACCTGGAATACGACCCCCGGGAGTACGACCTCCTGCTGAAACCTGCCCTCGAAGGTTTCGCCGATGTCGTTTACGGTTCGCGTTTCGTGGGCGGGAACCCTCATCGTGTCCTTTTCTTTTCGCATACGATAGGCAACCGGCTCCTCACTTTCTTCTCAAACCTCTTCACGGGGTTGAACCTCACGGACATGGAGACTTGTTATAAGCTTTTCCGGACGGACATAATAAAATCGATCCCCTTAAAGGAAAATCGTTTCGGCTTCGAGCCCGAAGTGACTGCAAAGATTGCAAGAATCCCGAATATACGTATCTACGAAGTCGGCATTTCTTATCACGGGAGGACGTACCGGGAGGGTAAAAAGATCAACTGGAAAGACGGCTTCAAGGCAATTTATTGCATCGTGAAATATAATCTTTTCAGATGATCCGGATTATCCGGACCCACCCCGGAAGCAGCGGAGTCATCCGCCCGGCAGCGGTTTTCCCGCGACGACGCACCGGTTGATATACAAGTTGACTTTCCATGTGTTGGGCTGCGCGGCAAGCCCGGTCGGGATATGACGTGGTATATTGTTGTTACCACAATATTACCTCATCTATTGTCGAATTTTGTTGACAGAATCAGCCCAATTGTTAAAAATAGAGTGTAAATAAACCAAAGATGCGTTTGCTTTGAGGGCCGCTGGGAGCTTGGGCCCCGCGCCTGCTCTCAGGAATTGTTGGGTTACGGGGGCGAAAAAGGAGGTGGGCTGTCGGCAGGATTGACCGGACAGAAGCATAGTTTCAAGGTTTCGCGCGAATAACGGCGAAGCCCGTCTCAAGCCCACGAACGACACGTGGCAAATGCGGTACAAGCGAAAAAGGAGGAGGAGGAGAAAAAATGTACCACCAGAACTACAACCCTCTGGGTAATGTACTGCTCTCTACTATTGCGGCGGCAATTCCGATTCTGGTCCTTCTTTACTTCATAGCGCTCCATCCCCACAGGGATAAGACAGGCGTGAAGCACCTGGGCATAAGCGCCCCATATGCGGCCTTCTACGGCGTGATAGCGGCATTCGTTGTATCCTGCGTGGTCTTTGCCATGCCCTTCAAGTCTGCTATCTCGGCGTTCGCCTATGGGTCTCTCTCGGGCTTCCTGGGGATCATATGGATCGTTCTGGCAGCCATGTTCCTTTACACGATGACGGTCATAACGGGCAAGTTTGAGATCGTCAAGGAATCGATCATCCATATCTCGTTCGACCGGCGCTTGCAGGTGCTGCTCATCGCGTTCTCCTTCGGCGCCATCATCGAGGGCACGTCAGGCTTCGGCACGCCCGTCGCCATCGCCGGCGCGGTCATGGTGGGCCTCGGGTTCGCGCCCTTCGAGGCGTGCGTGCTCAACCTGATTGCCAACACGGCGCCGGTCGCCTTCGGCGCTATCGGCACACCCATCGTCACGCTCGCGCAGGTCAGCGGCCTCGACCAGTTGACCCTGTCGTCGATGGCCGGGCGGCAGCTTCCCTTCGTCTCTGTTATCGTGCCCTTCTGGCTCGTGGCTACCTTTGTATTCATGCACAAGGGCAAATGGAAAGATGTCTGGGAGGTCTGGCCTGCCACGCTCTGCTCCGGCCTTTCCTTCGCCCTCATGCAGTTTGCGGCGTCGCAGACGAACGCATTCCACCTGATGACGGACGTCGTCGCGGGCGTCTTCTCGGTTGTCTGCACCGCCCTCTTCCTGCGCTTCGTCTGGCGTCCGAAGACGCGCTTCCTCCTTGCCGGGGAAAAAGACGTTGAAGTCCCCGCGGCCGCTGCTCCGGGCGCGAAAAAGACCCCGGTGAAGGCGCCGGTCGGCGAGTGGAAGTATCCTTACACCATCGGCCAGACGGCATATGCCTGGGTACCTTGGGGCATCCTCATCTGCTGCTGCGCCGTCTGGGGTATGCCGGCCTGGAAGGCGTACCTCGATCAGCTTCTAAACGGCATAAAGATCCAGACGACTTTCCTCGGCTCGACCTTCGCCGGGACGCTCTCTCTGCCTAAATGGAGCATGCCCGCGCTCCATCAGATGGTCCAGAGGATGCCGCCGGTAGCTCCTATCAACGCGAAGCCGGAAGGCGCCATATTCGCGATCAACTGGCTGTCCGCCGCAGGCACGGGCGTTTTCGTGGCGGCGCTTTTGACGGGTATCACCCTCGGTCTTGGCGGCAAACAGTGGGGCGAGGCCATAGCCCGGACCTTCAGGCGTATGAAGATCCCCGTACTGGTTATCGGGCAGGTGCTCGGCCTCGGATACCTTACCCGTTACGCCGGGACAGACGCTGTACTCGGCCTTGCCTTTACGGGGGCCGGCGTCCTTTACCCGTTCTTCTCGCCCTTTCTCGGCTGGCTGGGCGTCTTTTTGACCGGCTCGGACACGGCGGCGAACGCCCTGTTCGGCAGCCTCCAGAGGATTACGGCGCAGCAGTTGCACCTGAACGAGGTACTGATCGTGGCGTCGAACTCGACGGGCGGCGTCATGGGCAAGATGATCGACGCCCAGTCCATTATGGTCGCCTGCGCGGCCTGCTACGAAGACCCGTACGAGCGCAGCCATGCGCTCGGGCCTATCTTCAGGAAGGTCTTCTGGCACTCCATTGCGCTGGCTGCCATCATGGGCATTATAGTGATATTGCAGGCATACGTCTTCCCGTGGATGATACCCAGTCTGCCTCCGAAGTGAGTCTGACTGTATAGCAAGCAATGAAGGGGAGGAAGGGCTTGCAGCAATGCCCGACTTCCCCTTCTTAATTCTTACCTGAAGGAGGCTTGAGGCATGAACGGAAAGATGGAGCAGCTCATCGGCCAATACCGCGCATTTTTGAAAGACGAGCAGATCGTGACGGACAAGGAAGGTATGGCCCACTATTGTTATGACGCCACGGAGATGCGGTTCATGCCGGATGTGGTCGTCCTGCCCTTCTCGACTGAAGAGGTCTCCCGGATTATGAAGCCGGCCTACGAGGCCGACATACCACTCACTCCGCAGGGAGGGCGAACGGGCCTGTCAGGAGGCGCGCTCCCTGTTGCCGGGGGCGTTCTCCTCTCCCTGATGCGGATGAACAAGGTGCTCGAGATCGACGAGAAAAACATGCAGGTGGTCGTCGAACCGGGCGTCGTGGCGGCAGACCTGCAGGCAACGTTGACAAAGCATAACCTCTTCTTCCCGCCCGACCCTTCGAGCACCATCGAGAGCACCCTGGGCGGCAACGTGGCTGAAAACGCCGGCTATACCCGCGCCGTGAAATACGGCGTGACCAGGGACTATATCCTGGGCCTGGAGGCGGTCCTGCCCAACGGCGACATCATAAACGTGGGCGGCAGGACGGTGAAGAACGTCACGGGGTACGACCTCGTCTCCCTTATCGTAGGGTCCGAAGGCACGCTGGCGGTAGTGACGAAGATCATCGCGAAGCTGCTGCCGAAACCGGCGCTGCGCCGAACCTGCATCTTCTACCTGGACGACCTCGTCGCGGCGGCAGACCTCGTCGTCGGCATCTTCGGAAGCGGCATCGTGCCGTGCGCAATCGAGTTCATGGATAATACGAGCATCAACTGCGTGGCCGACTACCTCTCCGCCTCGGCGGACCTCCGCAGAGACGCCGCCGTCATGGTGCTCGTGGAAGTTGACGGAAACCACCAGGCAGCGGTAGACGGGGACGTGAACAATGTGTTCGAGCTGGCCCGGAAGTCCAAAGGCGTCATCGAGTCGAAGCTCGCCAAAGACGACGAGGAGGCGGACCGCCTGTGGCGCATCAGGCGGGAGACGCTGCCCGCGCTCAAGGCACTCGGCAAGGACCACCTGGAGGCCGACGTCGTTGTACCCCGGTACAGGCTGCCCTACCTGGCGGGCTCGATAAAAGAGAGCGGGGAAGGAAAGAAGGTCAACATAGCGACTTACGGCCACGCGGGCGACGGCAACCTGCACGTCACCATCCAGTACAGGAGGCGCAACTTCGCGGAAACGTCAGAGGCCCACGAGCTGCTCGGCGAGATATACAAGAAGGCCGTCGAGATGCAGGGCAAGCTATCGGGCGAGCACGGGATCGGCCTTACTGCCAAAGATTATATGTTCATGCAGATGGGGCCCATCGAGATAGCGCTGATGAAGCGGGTCAAGCAGGCATTCGATCCGAAGGGGCTACTAAACCCAGGCAAAATCTTCCCCTCCGAATAGGAGGGTGGTTGGGGCCGTCGAAAATCTCCCGGCCCCTTTCCATACGCGTTTAATGTTTCTTGGGACAGAAGGCTACGTTCACATCCCTGAAAGCGTAGTTAGTTATAAGAAAAATGTCCACATAATCCGGCCAGCCAGTTATTATTGGCGTACTTCTTCAGGCTGGCCTTGCTCAGCAGGCGTTCGCCGATTATAATTAGGCAACAGGCGAAATCGAATCGTCCGCCATTACCGGTTCACAGGAGGACTCCATGAAATATGCTGCACTGCTGTTTACTGTTTGTTCTCTTTTGATTCTTGGACCGGCACAATCATTCGGCCAGGCTGCAGGCGGCCAGCAGGCAACAAAGGCCGTTGCGGTCCTCAACCCCGTTTCCGGTAGCTCGGTTACCGGCGTTGTAACATTCACCCGGGTCGATAACGGCATCAAGGTGGTTGCCGACGTGCAAGGCTTAACTCCCGGCAAGCACGGTTTCCACGTACACCAGTACGGGGATTGCACAGCGACGAACGGGGATTCCGCAGGCGGCCACTTCAACCCGGAAGGCAAACCGCACGGGGCGCCCATCAGCGGTGAGCGCCACGCGGGCGATTTTGGCAACATTACGGCAGGCGCCGACGGTAAGGCCCACTACGAGTGGACGGACCCGATGATCGCCTTCGAAGGACGCGATTCCATCATGGGCCGGGGACTTATCGTCCACGCGAACGCCGACGATCTTACGTCGCAGCCGGCCGGTAATTCAGGCCCCAAGGTGGCCTGCGGCGTGATCGGCATCGCCGCAAAGTAAGCGCCCTTGGATCAGCAATAGAAAAGGGGAGCCGGTTTCGGCTCCCCTTTTCTATTATTCGATCACTTAACCGGCAGGCTGGGTGTCATCCACGGGAAGACATGCGCCTGCAACAGCAATATCAATCCCACGACACCGGCCGGCACTATCGAGTGCCAGAAACGGCCGGGATGCCAGGCGCCACGGTCCGGACCACGCCGGAGACAATGCGCCAAATATCCCGGCCGCCCTTCGCCTTACTTGCTTGCTTCCTTTATCAGCTCACTGATGTGGATCACCTTTGTGGACAGGCCGGCCTTCTTTACGCCGTAGGTCAACTGTATCACGCAGCCCGGACATTCCGTCGTCAGTATGTCGGCCCCTGTTTTCTTGAGAAACTCCATCTTCTTTTCAAGGACCTTCATCGACTGCTCGTAGTGCATGATGTTGTAGCTGCCCGCCGCGCCGCAGCACCGGTCCGCTTCCTGCATCTCCACGAAGTTTATGCCGGGTATCTTCTTTATAAGCTCCCTGGGCTGCTTCGTAATATTCTGGTAGCGGCTCATGTGGCACGGGTCGTGATACGTAACTTTCTTCCCGGCCAGGCTCTTACCGTTAAGCTCTCCGATCTGGGTCACCATGAACTCGCTGAAGGCCTTTACCTTTTTGGCGATGTCCTGCGCGCGCTTCTTCCAAACCGGGTCCTCTTCGAATAGCTCCGGGTACTCTTTCAGGAATGCAGAGCAGCTACCGCACTCCGTGACTATCACGGGGGTATCCAGCTTCTCCAGCACCTCGATGTTCTTGCGCGCCATCTTACGCGCCGCCTCGACGTCGCCGTAGCCGAAGGCCGGAAGCCCGCAGCAGCAGTTGTCTGCGATCTTGACCTTTGCCCCCTGGCTGACCAGGACGCCGACCGTCGACTCGCTCACCTGCGGCAGCATATAATTGAAGCCGCAGCCGACGAAGTAGCTGACTTCCGTCTTCACTTTTGTCGGCTCCAGGCGAAGGTTGCGGACCCTCTCACGGAAGAAAGGCGTCGGTATCTTCTCTATGAGACCTTCGGCCTTGTCCATGTCTTTGCCGAACCAGCTTAAGATGCCCATGGCCCTGGCGAGCTTTGAGAGGCCCGTGTTCTTGCCGATGGCGAGCAGGCGGACATACTTGCCCATCTTCTGCGGGTTGGGCAGCAGGTCGTTGAAGAGCATCTTCATCACCTTCGGCTGCCCCACGCGCTTCATATACTCGGCCCTTCCTGCGACTACGGCCTTGTCCGTGCGCACTGCGGGAAAGCAGTTGGCCACGCACGCCTTGCAGAGCAGGCACTCGAAGAGCGGGTCCTTGAAGTCCGCGCTGATCTCCATCTTGCCTTCGGCCAGGCCGCGCACGTGGGCATTGTGCCCGCGCGCCACGTTCTTCTCGACGCCGGTGACCGCGAATATCGGGCAGTGCGCCTGACAGAAGCCGCAACGGTTGCATTTTGAGACTTCTTCGTATACTTGCTTATATTGTTCGTTCATTGTTATTCCCCTCTATATGATCGGCGGAAAGACCCCGGTCGGGTCAAGCTGCTCCTTGACAGGCCGCAGCACTAGCTGCTCGATGGTGCCGTTCACTCTCGGCCCCCACTTCGCAAGCAGCGTCCGGTTGAGATTCAAGGGGAGCTGCGAAGCCGTTTGCAGCCAGGCTCTTTGCCCCTTCGATGATCCGCTCGTCCGCCCCGTACACCAAGACTACGCCGTTCCCCGCAAAGAGTACGGTCTTCGCAGACCCTGCAAGCGCGGTCAGGCCGGCCAGCACGCGGGGCCCTTCCGAAATAGGCACCGTGACCTTTATCGCCATGGCCTCTCCCTGGGGCTCGATTGCAGCCCGGATCGCCTGCCGCATGGCCTCCCGGCCCATCTTCGCGTCCCCTTTGCCGCCGAAGTTGCCCGCCAACACCATAAGGTCCTTGTTCTCGCGCTCTACTGCGAGCGGATGGCCTTCGAATGCCGCCAGGACTTTGAAGCCGCTTTTTGCAGGCTCGACAGTCACAGCCGTGGGGACAAGCACCGACGACCGCAGCGCCTGGAGGAACTTCTCAAGCTCACTTAAGCCCGGGATTGCGACCTCACAGACCGAAGAGGCCTCGGGCAGCGGAAAGATGCGCATGACGGCAGCCGTGATGAGAGCGAGGCTGCCCGCCGAGCCAATGAGGAACTTCGTCATGTCGTATCCGGAGACGTTCTTGACCGTCTTGCCTCCGAAAGCTACTAAGGCCCCCTTCGCGTCGATGCCCCGCACGCCCAGGGCCTGGTCGCGCACGGTGCCGTAACGGAGACGGCACGGGCCGCTCCCGTTCGCGGCAAAGACGCCTCCCATGGTAGCCCTGTTCGAGAACGGCGGATCGAGCGGAAGGAAGAAGCCCTTACCCTTGCCCGCCAGGACATCGTTGACGCTGTCTATCGTCGTTCCCGCGAGGACCACCATGTTAAGGTTGGATATGTCCAATTCGTTGATGCCCGACATCCCCGTCATATCAAGTAAGATATCGACCCGCTCGGGCAGTGTGCCGGCCGATGGTGTGGTTGCGGCGCCCATAGGCAGTACGGTCAGCTTTTCCTTGAAGGCCCCGGCGAGTACCTGCTGCGCCTCGCTCTCCTTCGTAGGCCGCTCCACGTGCTTCGCGGCAACTCCAAGGGACTCTACGGTCCGAAGGGGCGCGCCGTCATTGCTACCTGTCTGCTTGTCCATCACGCCCTCGCCTCCTCTTTAGGTATGACCTTCCCAGGATTGCAGAGCGCCTTGGGGTCGATACCCTGCTTGACGCCGCGCATCATCCTGACATCGCCTTCCTTGAACACGAAAAACATCTCGCGGAGCTTCTCCGTACCGATGCCGTGCTCGCCGCTGATCGTGCCGCCTAAATCGGCGCAGACCTGCAATATCTCGCTTCCCGCCTTGTGCACGCGGGCAAGCTCGTCCGGGTCGCGGTCATCGAACATGATGAGGGGGTGGAGGTTGCCGTCTCCCGCGTGGAAGACGTTGCCGATGGGCACGTTGTATTTCTTGCTTATCCTCTTGACCTCCGACAGCGCTTTAGGCAGCTCCGTGCGGGGCACGGTGCCGTCGCAGACGAGGTAGGCCGGCCTTACCCTGGCGACCGCGCCGAACGCGCCCCTGCGCCCTGCCCAGAGGATATTGCGCTCGTTCGCGTCCTTCGCCAGCCTGTGGCTCGTCGCCCCGTCCTTCTCGCAGACCTCGCTGATCCGCTTCGCCTGCTCGTCCATGCCGTCGGTGAGGCCGTCGAGCTCGATAAGGAGGACCGCTTCGGCGTCGAGGGGATAGCCCGCGTGCACCGAATCCTCGACCGCCCTTATGACGGCGTTGTCCATGATCTCGAGCGTTGCGGGGATGATGCCCTCCGCTATGATGTCGGAAACAGTCTGTCCCGCCGCCTCGACGGAGTTATAGATGGCAAGCATCGTGACGACCCGCTCGGGGCTTTTCATGATGCGGCAGATAATTTTCGTGACGATCCCTAGCGTGCCTTCCGCGCCGACGAGAAGTCCCATCAGGTCGGGACCGGGCGCGTCGAGCGCCTTGCCGCCTATCCAGGTCACTTCCCCGTTCGGAAGCACGACCTCGGCGCCGAGCACGTGGTTGCTGGTCACGCCGTATTTAAGGCAATGGGGGCCCCCCGCGTTCTCGCCGAGGTTGCCCCCCATCGAGGCAGCCTTCTGGCTGGCGGGGTCCGGCGCGTAGTAGTAGCCCTTTTCTGCGAGGGCGGACTGGACCGTAAGATTATAGATACCCGGCTCCACCGTGATCCTCTCGTTTTCGAGGTCGATCTCCAGGATGTGGTTCATGCGCGCGAACTCTATGACGACGCCGCCGTCCATGGGTACCGTGCCCCCGGTAAGGTTCGTACCGGAGCCTCGCGCAACGTAGCTCATCCCTTCCTTGTAAAGGAGCTTGACGATCTGCGCAACCTGGTCGACGTTGTCGACGAAGGCGACCATGCCCGCCCTCCCCTTGACCAGCCCTGCGTCGTAGCTGTAGACCGTCAGGTCGACGTCTTTCCAGAGGACGTTGTCTTTCCCCACGATGCGCTGCAGGGCGTCACGGACTTGCTCTTTCTCCATAAATACCTCCCGTCTTTAGAGCATCCTCTTTCTATTCCCTAGCCCTTCGGGGACCAGGCAGCCAGATGCTTCAAGTACTTCCATCTTCTCGTGACCGCTTCTTCCGCTTGCTTCAGCAACTCAGCCGCCACCTGCGGATTGCTCCTTTTGAGCGACTTGAACCGGTTTTCCCTGTATAGAAACTCGGCATAGGGTATGCTCGGGTCCTGACAATCGAGGGTAACCGGGTTTTTGCCCTCATCCTCGAGCATCGGGTTATAACGGAAGAGCGGCCAGTGGCCCGAGGCCACCGCCTTCTTTTGCTCCTCCAACCCGAGCGACATGTCATCGATGCCCTGGCCGATGCAGTGCGAGTACGCGACGATCAATGAAGGCCCGTTGAAGGCCTCCGCCTCCTGGAAGGCCCTTACCGTCTGCGCCGGGTTTGCGGCGAACGCGACGTGGGCCACGTAGACGTGCCCGTACGGTATCATCATCGAGGCGATATTCTTCTTGGGCATATGCTTCCCGGCCGCCGCGAACTGCGCTACGGCGCCGAGCGGCGTCGATTTCGACATTTGCCCGCCCGTATTGGAGTAAACTTCCGTATCGAGGATCAACAAATTGACGTTCTGGCCGGAGGCCATGACCTGATCGACCCCGCCGTAGCCGATATCGTATCCCCATCCGTCGCCGCCCAGGCCGAACACCGCCTTTTTTACGAGGTAATCGGCGAAGGAGGCGAGGTCGACCGCATCGGCCGACTTATCGGCGGCGAGCAGCTTCTTCAGCTCCTCCACACGGGCGCGCTGCTGCTCGATGCCGCCCTGGTTGGACTGATCGGCGCTCACGAGCGCCTCGAACAGTACAGCAGCCCCTGCGTACTTCTCCTGTTTGGAGAGGCGCTCAACGATCTCGCGGGCCTGCGCGTTGAACTTATCCACCGTCTGCCTCATGCCGAAGGCAAACTCCGCCGCATCCTCGAACAGGGAGTTGGACCAGGCAGGGCCCCTCCCGTCAGCCCGCTTCGCATACGGCGTAGTCGGCAGGTTGCCTCCATAAATGGAGGAGCAGCCCGTAGCGTTGCCGACGAGGAGCCTGTCGCCGAAAAGCTGCGTGAGGAGCTTCACGTAAGGCGTCTCGCCGCAGCCCGCGCACGCGCCGCTATATTCGAAAAGCGGCCTCACGAACTGGCTCCCCTTTACGCTCATGCGGTTGTATCTGGCAGGGTCCGTGTCCGGCAGGTCGAGGAAGAACGCGTAGTTCTCCGCCTCCTGGCTGCGAAGCGGCTCCTGTAGGTGCATGTTGATGGCCTTTTCGCCGGTCTTGTTCCCTTCCGCGTCTTTTTTCTGCGCAGGGCACATATTGACGCAGAGCTTGCAGCCCGTGCAGTCTTCCGGTGCGACCTGCACGGTGAACTTAAGGCCTTTAAGCTCCTTGGCGCCCTTCGCATCGGCCGACTTGAACGTCCCCGGCGCGCCTTTAAGCAACTCCGGCTCGTAAGCCTTGATCCTGATCGAGGCGTGGGGACAAACGAAGGAGCACGAGCCGCACTGGATGCAGACATCCGGCTCCCAGACAGGGATGTGCACCGCTATGTTCCGTTTCTCGTACTGGGTAGTCGCGGTAGGCCACGTGCCGTCGTCAGGCATCGCCGAGACCGGCAGCGAATCGCCCTTCCCTTCTATCATGACCGCTGTGACGTCCTTGACGAACGCCGGCGCGTAATCGGGGACCGGCGGGCGCATGTCCAGGCTTGACGTGGCTTTCGCAGGTATCGGCACCTCAACCAGGTTTTGGAGGGCCGTATCGACTGCGGCGTAGTTCATTCGCAGGACCTCATCGCCCTTCTTGCCGTATGTCTTCAGTATTTCCTTCTTGATCGCCTTGACCGCCTCGTCCTTCCCGACGATGCCCGATATGACGAAGAAGGCCGTCTGCATGATCATGTTTATGCGGGCGCCCAGGCCGATTTCCTCGGCCAGAGAGATGGCGTCGATGATATAGAGGCGCATCTTCTTGGCTATAAGCTGTTTCTGGACGGCTGCGGGCAGGGCATCCCACACCTCGTCCTTGCCTTTAGCCGTCGTGAGCAGGAAGACGGCGCCTTCTTCCGCCTGGGCGAGCATGTCGTATTTTTCGAGGAACGTCTCGTTGTGGCAGGCAACGAAGTTCGCGTCCGACAGCAAATACGGGCTGCGTATCGCGTCCTTGCCGAACCGCAGGTGCGAGACCGTCATCGAGCCCGATTTCTTCGAATCGTAAGCGAAGTAGCCCTGCGCGTAATTCTCCGTCTCTCCGCCGATGATCTTGATCGTGTTCTTGTTGGCCCCGACCGTACCGTCCGCCCCGAGGCCGTAAAAGAGGGCGCGGAACGCCTTGTCGTGCAGCCTGAACGATTCGTCTACCGGCAGGCTCGCGCCGGTCACGTCATCGTTGATGCCTACCGTGAAATGGTTCTTCGGGGCAGCGGAAGAGAGGTTGTCGAAAACCGCCTTCACCATGGCAGGGGTGAAATCTTTGGAGCCGAGACCATAGCGGCCGCCTACGACCTTAGGATAGGAGCCCCAGTGCGCGAGGCCCGTATCATGCGCCTCGCCGAGCGCTGCCCGCACGTCGAGATAGAGCGGCTCGCCGATTGCGCCGGGCTCCTTCGTGCGGTCGAGGACCGCGATCGATTTGACCGTCGAAGGCAGCGCCTTTGCAAAAGCCTCTACGTCGAACGGCCTGTAAAGAACGACCTGGAGAAGGCCTACCTTCTCGCCCGTGGCGTTGAGGGCATCGATCGTGGAGAGGACCGTTTCTCCGCCCGATGCCATGACGACGACGACACGCTCGGCGTCGGCCGGACCGAAGTAGTCGAAAAGCTTGTACCTGCGTCCCGTAAGACCGGCGAACTTCTCCATCGCCTTCTCTAATATGGCCGGGATCGCCAGGTAGTACTTGTTCACTGTCTCCCTTCCCTGAAAGTAAACATCGGGGTTCTGGGAGGTGCCGCGGATCATGGGACGGTCAGGGGTGAGACCCCTCTTCCGGTGGGCCATGATGAGCCCGTTGTCGATCATCGCCCGCATGTCGTCGAAGCTAAGCTCTTCGATCTTCTGGATCTCGTGAGACGTCCTGAAGCCGTCGAAAAAGTGGAGGAAAGGCACCCTCGCCTCGAAGGTGGCTGCCTGGGCGATAAGGGCAAAATCCATTGCCTCCTGTACGTTTTTCGACGCGAGCATCGCAAACCCGGTCTGGCGGACGGCCATTACGTCGCCGTGGTCCCCGAAGATGGAAAGCGCCTGTGCGGCCAGCGCCCTCGCGGTAACGTGAAAAACCGTGGGTATCAGCTCGCCGGCAATCTTATACATGTTCGGGATGAAGAGAAGCAGCCCCTGTGAAGCGGTAATGGTGCTCGTCACGGCGCCTGTGGTCAGCGACCCATGGACGGCCCCTGCTGCCCCTGCTTCCGACTGCATCTGCCCTATCATCGGCACGGAGCCCCAGATGTTCTTCTGTCCCGCGGCCGATTTGGCGTCGCAAATCTCCGCTATGGGCGAAGAAGGCGTTATAGGGTAGATAGTGATGATCTCATTTGTCGCATGGACAACGTGCGCGCATGCCGTACATCCGTCGACCGTTACCATTTTTCTGCTCACGGGTCCTTTCCTCCTGATACTGAAGTTTCAAAACAGACGGTGGGGTGCTCTCCCGAAAGAGGCGTACCCCACCGCTCTTTCGTCATATAGTTCTACTTGCCTTTGCGCGCCTTGTCAAAGGCTTCTATCTCGGCAAGGGTCAAAAGAATAGTCCTTGCGTTGTCGTAAACCGGCGTATCGACCATCTTGCCCTTATAGGAGACGGCCGCCTTACCCTTGGCGAGGCCCTCTTCCTCGAAGGTCTTGACTACGCCGCGCGCCCACTCCACGTCGTCGGGCGCCGGGGCATAGAGCCTGTTGGAGGGCTCGATCTGGCTCGGATGGATGAGCATCCTGCCCTCATAGCCCATCTGCCTGCCCTGCTGGACGCTCTTCTCGAAGCCTACCGTATCCTGGAATGCTACATACGGGCAGTCGATGGCGATCTTGCCGGCCGCCCTCGCTGCGCATGCGATATGGAAACGGGCATAAAGCTGCTCGTCGCCTTCGCTCGTGATCTTTACCCGCATATCCTTCGTATAGTCGACTGCGCCGAAGATGAGGGAGTTGACCCTGGGTGACGCCATGGCCGAATAATACGCGTTGATGGCGCCTTTCGCCGTCTCGCAGAGAAGCTGGATGGCGACGGTGCCGACGGGGATGCCGCGCCGTCTTTCGAGCTCTTCGAGCTTCCAGTCGAGGCGTTTCACGTCGTCCGGGTGGCCGGCCTTCGCGAGGCAGACGCCTGAGAGGCCCGGGTGGACGATGGCTTCGAGGTCATCGTTGGTCATCAGGGTTTCCCAGTTGTTGATGCGAGAATAGACCACCGAGCCGCCCGATCCGGCCAGCTTCAAGTTTTGCCGGACCAGCTCACGCGCTTTTTCCTTCTCGGCCGGGGGGACGGAATCCTCGAGGTCGAGGGTAACGATGTCAGCCGGCAGCGAAGGCGCTTTGTCGATAAAGCTCTGGTTGTTTCCCGGAACGTAAAACACCGATCTCATTACAGGCATGTCGTACCTCCTTAGTGGTTTTCGATTAACCGTTTAATCGTGGGCGCCAGCTCGTCGGGCCGGTCGACCACGTGCACTCCCGCTTCCTTGAGTGACTCCACCTTGCTCTTCGCGGAGCCTTTACCCCTTTCGATGATGCTGCTCGCGTGGGAGAAACGCATCCCTTCCGGCGCCCATGCGCCCGCCACGAAGATTACGAGGGGCTTGGTGAACTGGCCCTTCCGGACGCAGTCGGCAGCCTCTTCCTCATGGGGCCCGCCTATCTCGCCGAAGACGGCCACGCCCTTCGTTTCGGCGTCCTTCTCGAAAAGGGGCAGTATCTCCCCCATCGATATGCCGGTCACGGGCTCGGTGCCTACGTGGACGACCGTGCTCATGCCGAGGCCGGCGCAGTTAAGCGCCCACGGCACCGTCGCCGACTGGCCGCCGCTTCTCGAAATAACGCCGACCGGGCCGGGTATGAAGACTTTCCGCGCAAAATCCGGGGTCCCGCCCAGCCAGCCTGCCGCCGCTATGCCCGGGCTGATGATGCCTATGGAGCCGGGGCCTAAGATGCGGGCGCCGTTCAGCTTCGCGTAGGCCACCATCTCCATAATGTCGTACAGGGGGACGCGCTCGACGGGGCTGACAATAAACTTGATCCCCGAATCGATCGCCTCGTAGACTGCGTCCTTGAGGCCGGGGCCGGGTACGAAGGTGACGCTCGCGGCGATAGGGCCTTTGGCACGGACCGCCTCCGCCACCGTGTTATAGACCGGAATGCCGGAGACTTCCTCGCCTCCCCTGCCGGGTGTTACCCCTGCCAGGACTTTCGTCCCATATCCCTTCATGAAAGCGGCGCGGGCAGACCCCTCTCGACCGGTGATCCCTTGCACCACAATCGTCGTATCTTTCGTCAAAAGAATTGCCATATGCTCACCGCCTTTTCGTTATGCTATTCCGCGTTTCTTCTTGTACTCTTCCAGGCCGGGGATCGGCGCCTCTATGTTAATGGCGCTGTTGCCCCGGAACCAACACTCATACTCGCACGCAAGGCACTCGGTGCCGCGGAGCTTCGCGAATTCCGCGTCGCCCCCAAGGGCCGGCTTGCCGTCCTTCAACACCAGGATGCCCCTTGCGAATTTCTTGCACGCGTCAACGCATGCGTGCGTCTTGCACCCAAGGCACTTCTCGTCATCTATAATGACCTTGATGGTCCTCTCGTCGAACTCCATCTATCCCTCCTTTATGCCCCTCTTCGCCCTGTAGTCCATGATCATCGCCTTGAGCCGCGTGGCCAAGAACGTCGTCTCATAAACCTTGTCGCCGCCGTAAATCTCGATGGGCGACTTCGCGCTGAGGTCCTTCGTCCCTTCGTGGAGGATCTTCAGCGACTCCTCCTCCTTGTTGCCGCAAAGCAGCAGCAGGCATGGGAAGTCGGGCCTCTTGGGCAGCTCCTCACGCAGGATCTTCACGATGCCGTGGGCATGGTGCCATTGCTCCTGGTTGGCGTACATGAACCCGCCCAGGAAATAGGCCTCAATGCCGGGCTGGGCAAAAATGACCTTTGCCGCCCTGTAGACCTTGGAGGCAGGCGGGTTGCCGCTGGTGTCCGCATAGTTTGCGATCTTGAGGCCCTGGCGCGTGATGGCGTCTACGCCCAAAATGGCGCCGCCGCCGCCTAAGCCGTGGTAGCCCACGTAGCCGAGCCCCTTGATCTCCGGGACCATCTGGGCAATGTACGCTGTGCCGCGCAGGTCCCCTTCCTCGATGCCCCATGCGATCTTGTCGAGCTCCGTAGGCGCCGTCGTTGCCTCACGGGCGACTTCGATGCCGAACTCGGGATGGCGGAAAACGGAGGAATCGTCTATGGCGATGCGGCAGTCGGCCGCCAGTACCTTGCCTTCCTTGGTAAGTACCAGGGGGTTGATCTCGGCGATCCTGCAATGGTACTTCACGAAGGTCTGGTACAGACCCATGATGGCCTGTCCGACGGCGGGGAGTATCTTGGTCGGCACATTCAGGCCGACAGCGAGGTTGTAAGCATCAAAAAGCTTGAAGCCCCGCAGGACGTCCACCTTTACCGTCCTGATCTTGTCCTCGGGCACCGATTCGATGTCCATACCGCCTTCCGTGCTGAACATGACGACCGGACACCGGGAATCCTTGGACGGGTCGATGATGATGCCGACGTAGTATTCCGTCTCGATGGCCAGCTTTTCCTCGACCAGGACCTTCTCGACCTTCCACGACTTCAGCTCCGTGCCCAGAAGGCCCGCTGCAGCGCCTTCCGCATCCTTCGGGCTGTCGGCGAACTTGATGCCGCCCGCCTTGCCCCTGCCGCCGGCCCACACCTGGGCCTTCACGGCCACGGGCTTGCCGATCGTCCCGGCGATGCGGCCCGCCTCTTCGGCGGACGTAGCGACCTCGCCTTTCGGCGTCGCCACCTTGGCCTCCCTGAGGATCTGCTTGCCCTGAAATTCATATAACCGAGCCATTATCACCTCCTGAATGGTGTCACACGTCTTTATGAGAACGCAGGACGGACCGACACGGCCCCGAAACGCCGGCCAAATCATCGGTCCCGAAACATCTCGCTAATGTTATTGTATAAGTATACCAAACCATAGGGGGGGCCTGTCAAGCACAATCTCTACAGCCTTTTGTTAATTTAATATTGACATAAAGTTGTAAGGTTGTTATATAAATTAGGCACAACATGTTCAGACAAATCAAGATACGCCACGTAGCGGAAGAAGTCTTCGACCAGATCAAGTCCGCCATCGAGACCGGCAAGCTGAAACCGGGCGAGAAGCTGCCTGCCGAGAGGGAGCTTATGGGCCAGCTCGGGGTCAGCCGCGTTCCGATCCGGGAGGCCCTGAAGCTGCTTTCGAACATGGGCCTGATCGAGACGAGGCAGGGCGGGGGCAGCTACGTCCGCGCGCTCCTCTCGGACCGCTTGCTCGACCCTCTGGGCGCCATCATAGCCGACAGCGCGGAGAAGCTCTTCGAGCTGGTCGAGGTGCGCAGGGAAATCGAGACATGGTCGGCATGCTACGCCGCGAAAGAGGCGAGCCCGGTGGAAATCGCCGACATCGGCCGCGTGCTCCGGGAAATGAAGATGCATGTCGATTCCGGCTCCAGGGTGCCGGTCAGCCTCGATATAGAATTTCACCGCGCCATTGCCCAGGCCAGCTCCAATACGATACGGGCGCACCTGTTCCATACCATCCTGGCCATATTTTCCGATTATTTCAGGCTTACCATAGAGACCATCTGCCCGCACGAAGACGACCAGCGCCGCCTCTACGATCAGCACGTGGAGATATTCAACGCCATTAAAGACCGCGACGCCAAGCAGGCCCGCGACGCCATAACCCAGCACCTTACGTTCGTTGCGGAGGAATTGAAAAAACAGATGCCGATGGCCGGCCTGAAAACGGTTGCGCCGGCAGAAGAGTAAGACTTAAAAAAAACACGCCAGGGAGCCTTTCCGGGCCGGCCCGGCTCCCGCTTCAGCTACCATGGGGCGGCGAAAACGATAAAAAAGCCGCAGGAAAAAAATCCTTGACAGGATGATCCTCTTATCCTAATCTGCATATCATATGAAGATTATAAGATCGAGCGACGTCGTGGTGAAACGACTGCTCGAGCTGATAATGAAAGGCGAGATAACGCCCGGCGATAAGCTTCCCGCGACCGAGAACCTGGCAAAGACGATGGGGACCAGCGTCATATCCGCCAGGGAAGCGATGAAGAACCTCGAGGTGATCGGGATCGTCGAGATCAGCCACGGCAGGGGCATTTTCCTGACGAGGGGCGCGCCGGTCATGGAGGAGCTGCTGGAGGCCCGGAAGGTGATCGAGTCCTACAGCGCGGTTGCGGCTGCGCAGAAGAAGGACGCCTGCGCCATCGGCCGGATAGAGCAGCTTTTGCGCGAGATGGACAGGGCGAGCGCCGAGGGCGACATCGATTCGTACAGCGAGATGGACTACGAGTTCCATCTGGCCATAGGCAAGGCGGCCGGGAATCGCATCATGTTCAAGATGCTGGAGAACATCAGGGAGCTGCTGCGGTACCAGCAAACGACCGTCAACAGGATCCCGGACATCATGCACACCTCCTCGGTGCGCCATCACGAGATATTCAAGGCCATCGCGAAGGGGGACGGCGCAAAAGCCGGCTCCATAATGGAGAAGCACCTCAGCGAAGTCATCGATTCCTGGAAAAAGCATATACGCCCGCAAGGGCAGAAGACTGTGAACAAGAATCCCATCGATCAAGGAGGACGATATGCGTAGCGGGCGACTCTCCATTGTCTGTGCGGCTTTTCTGGTTGTGCTTCTGGCGTTGAGCGGCGCGGCCTTCGCGCAGCAGAAGGTTATAAAAATAGGGGCGGTCTATCCGCTCACGGGCAATATCGCGTCTACGGGGCTTGATTGCAGGCGCGGCGCGGAGCTAGCCGTAGATATCATAAACGGCAAGTACAACCTCAGCCTGCCGCTTGCAAAAGAGGAAGGCCTGCCCAACCTCGGAGGGGCAAAGCTGGAGCTTATCTTCGCCGACACCAAGGGAGACCCGAAGAACGGCATGTCGGAGGCGGAGAGGCTCGTGTCGCAGGAAAAGGTGGTCGCCATGATCGGGGCGTACCAGAGCTCCGTGACGAAGACCGCAAGCCAGGCAACGGAAAGGCTGAAGATCCCGTACGTTTGCTCCGACTCTTCTTCCCCCACCCTGACCGAGAGGAATTTCAAGTACTTCTTCAGGGTCAGCCCGCATGACGGCGGCTTTGCGATGGACCAGTTCCAGTTCCTTAGGGACCTCGAAAAGAAGAAGGGCCAGAAGGTGTCGACCATCGCCCTCCTCTATGAGAACACCGAGTTCGGCTCGAACGTGGGCAAGGCGGCCAACCAGTACGCCAAAGAGTTCCGCTACAAGGTCGTAGCGGACATCTCGTACGCGGCCAACGCGACGGACGTGACGAGCGAGGTGGGCGCCCTCATCAAGGCGAAGCCCGACGTACTGATGCACGCATCGTATATCACCGACGCGATCCTTTTCACGAAGACCTTCAAAGAGATGAACTTCGCACCCAAGGGCATCATGACGTTTGCCGGCTACATTGAGCCGGGCTACCTGCCGGCAGTTAAGGCGGACGGCAATGATATCATCGTAAGATCGACTTTCGCCCTCGACCTTGCCAAGGGGAAGCCTTTAGTCGGGCAGGTCAACGAGCTGTTCAAAAAGAAATACGGCATCGAGATGAGCGAGAACGCGGCCCGCAGCTTCGCGGCGCCTTTCGTGCTCGCGGACGCGATCAACAGGGCCAAATCGACGAAGAGCGAAGACATAGTCAAGGCGCTTCTGGCAACGAATATCCCCGGCGACCAGATGATCTACCCGTGGAAAGGCATCAAGTTCGATCCGAAGACGCACCAGAACATATACGCCAGGGGCACGCTCGTGCAGATACAGAACCAGGAGTATTCGACTATCTGGCCCTTCGACGCAGCCGCGAAGGACGTCATATGGCCGTTCCCCGGATGGCAGGGGAGGAAATAAGTGCCTGAGCAGCTACTCCAGCAAATCATAAACGGCCTCCTGATCGGGTTCATGTACTCCCTGATCGCGATCGGGCTGACCCTCATATGGGGCGTCATGAACATCATCAATTTCGCGCACGGCGATTTCCTGATGGTGGGCATGTTCGCCTCTTTCTGGCTCTATACGCTCTACGGTATAGACCCCCTCTTCTCGATCCCCCTCTGCGCCTTGCTGCTGTTCGTAATGGGGGTCATCATCTATCGTTTCGTCGTGAGCAAGGTAATGCGCGGGCCGATGCTGGCGCAGCTCGTCGTCACGTTCGGCATCAGCATCTTTATCGCCAACCTCGCCGTCTACCTGTGGACGCCCGACTTCCGGCTCATCGACAAGACGCTGCTTTCCGGCACCTGGCACATCGGCAACATACAGTTGAGCATCCCGAAAACGGTCGCCTCCATCGGCAGCATCATCACCTCCGGCGCCCTTTTCCTCTTTTTGAAGAAGACGCGCACCGGCAAGGCAATCCTCGCGACGGAGATGGACAGGGAGGCGGCCCTCCTCATGGGCATCAACACCGAGCGCATAAATTCTTTTTCCTTCGGGTTGGGCGCGTCCCTGGTCGGCATAGCGGGGGCGTTCCTCTCCACCTACTATTACATCTATCCGCAGGTAGGGGGCCTTTTCGGCACCATCGCCTTTTCCATAGTGGCTTTAGGCGGCTTCGGCAGCATATCGGGTGCCTTCATCGCGGGCATCCTCGTCGGTCTCGTTCAAACCCTGGGCGGGTTCTTTTTCGACCCCGCTTACAAATACGCCATCGTGTTCATGATCTACCTTATCACCGTATGGATCAGACCACAGGGGCTTTTAGGCTGGTAGCGGCATGAGAGGCTTCACTCATAGGCAAATCCTGATCGGCGCGCTCGCGCTGGCCTTCCTTATCGCGCTGCCCCTGTTCATGACGAATACCTTCTTCCAGCACATTATGATCCTCGTCTTCATGTTCGGCGTAATGGGCGTGGCGTGGAACATCATGGGCGGATACGCGGGCATGTTCTCCTTCGGCCAGGTCGCCTTCTTCGGCATAGGGGCGTATACGTCGTCCTTCCTTCTGATCACCTACGGCGTCAACCCCTGGATAGGGCTCGTCGCCGGGGGGCTCGTCTCGGCAGGCGTTGCCGCGGCCTTAGGGTATCCCTGCTCGAACCTGCGGGGCCATTACTTCGCGATAGCGAGCATAGCCTTCGGCGAGATCGTCCGTACGCATTTCAACAACTGGAAGCTCGTGGGAGCGGCGGAGGGGCTGTCGCTGCCCATGCTCGAAGGGGGCATGAAAAACTTCATGTTCCACACCTCTAAGCTCCCCTATTATTACATAATACTGGCGTTCCTGGTCCTCGCCGTCGTTGTCTGCCGGCTGGTGAGCACGTCGAAGATGGGGTACTATTTCCGCGCCATCAAGGAGAGCCACGAGGTGGCGCAGGTCCTCGGCATCAACGTCGCCTGGTACCGGCTGATCGCCATTATGGTGAGCGCCTTCCTGACCGCCATGGCAGGCACCTTCTACGCCCAGTATATCCTTTACATCGACCCGGACAGCGTTATGATCCTGCCCGTCTCCGTGCAGGTCGTCCTCATATCGATGCTCGGCGGCGCAGGCACGGTGATAGGCCCGGTCATAGGCGCGCTGATCCTGGTCCCTATCTCCGAGGTGACGCGCGTCTGGCTCGGCAATAAAGGGACAGGCATCGACATGCTCGTTTACGGGTTCCTCATCACCATGATATCGGTTTACCAGCCGAAGGGCGTCTGGGGGTTTTTAGTAAGCACGGGGAAGAGGGTGCGATGAGTAAAGCGGTCTGTCTGGACGTGCGGGGCGTAACGAAGCTGTTCGGCGGCCTGAAGGCCAACGAAGACGTCAGCTTCTCCGTTGAGGAAGGTGAGATAGTCAGCGTCATCGGGCCGAACGGCGCGGGGAAATCGACGCTCTTCAACTGCATCACGGGCTTCTATAAGCCGAGCGCGGGCACCGTCCTTTTCTTCGGCAAGAATATAACACGCTTCCGGGCGGACAAAGTGGTCGCGATGGGGATAGCGCGCACCTTCCAGGTTGTCCAGGTGATCGGTGAGATGACCGTCCTCGAAAACGTTATGACGGGGGCGCTCCTCCATTACGTCAAGGTAGCCGGCGCCAGGGAGAAGGCCGAAGAGGTGCTCTCCTTCACGGGCCTTCTCGAAAAGAAGGACCGCCTGGGCGCCGAGCTTACCATAGCAGACAAAAAGCGGCTGGAAGTCTCGATGGCGCTCGCCACCAAGCCCAGGCTGCTCATGCTCGACGAATCGATGGCCGGGCTGACCGTCGTGGAGCTGCGGGGCATGATCGATCTTATCAAGGCCGTCAGGGGAAGCGGGATTACACTCGTGGTCGTCGAACACGTCATGGAGGCGGTCATGGAGATCTCCGACCGCGTCGTCGTGCTCAACTCGGGCAAAAAAATCATGGAGGGGGCGCCCAAAGAGGTCGTCTCACATCCGGAAGTCATACAGGCATATCTGGGGGACAGGTACCGTGCTGTCGGTCGATAACATAACCGTAGGATACAGGGGCCTCATGGCAGTGCAGGACGTCTCCTTCCACGTCGAGAAGGGTGAAATCGTCAGTCTGGTCGGCTCCAACGGGGCCGGAAAATCAACGTTGCTGAAGACGATTGCGGGCCTCATCCATCCGCAGGCAGGCCATATCACCTTCGACGGCAAGGCCATCGGCCATACGCCAGCCTACGACATAGTCAAGAAGGGCATATCGATGATACCGGAGGGCAGGCGGCTTTTCGGGAGGCTCTCCGTCCTCGACAACCTCCTCCTCGGCGCGTACGTCGCAGGCGGAAAAGCCGAGGTCGCACAGAGGCTCGAAAGCGTCTTCTCACTCTTCCCGATCCTCGCGGACAGGAAGGGACAGAGAGCCGATACCTTCAGCGGCGGGGAACAGCAGCAGCTCGCCATCGCGCGCGGCCTTATGTCGGGGCCGTCGCTTCTTATGCTCGACGAGCCTTCGCTCGGGCTCATGCCCAAGCTCGTTTCCGAGATATTCAAGGTCATCCGGGAGATCGCCAAAAAGGGCGTAACCGTGCTGCTCGTCGAGCAGAACGTCTTCGAGGCCTTAGAGACATCGGACCGCGCCTACGTGCTCCAGACGGGACGCATCGTCCTAGAAGGCAAAGGCGCGGAGCTTATTCAATCGGACCTGGTGCGCAAGGCCTATCTCGGCATGTAGCCATGGTATAATAACCTGAGGGACCACAGGCCGGACAGGAGGTACATATGCGCGTTGCCATGAGGTACGGGAAGAAGGGGCTGGAACTTGATCTGCCCGACGACATCGAGGCAACGGTCATACACAAGAAGCATATGCCGGTTGCCCCTGACAAAGAGGGGGCCGTGCGTGAGGCGCTCTCCAACCCCGTCGGGTGCAGGCCGCTTTCCGAAGAGGCCAAAGGCTGCAAAAATGTCTGCATCTGCATCTGCGACGTGACGCGGCCCGTCCCGAACGGCATCGTGCTGCCCCCGCTCGTGGACCAGTTGATTGAGGCAGGCGTGGCGCCTGAGGCGATCACCATCCTCGTCGCCACCGGACTGCACAGGCCGAACGAAGGCAGCGAGCTGCGTGAGATCGTGGGGAGCGACCGGGTCCTTGAGACGGTGCAGGCGGTCAACCATTTCGCAAAGAACGACGCGGACCACGTTTTTCTCGGCACTACCTCGTGCGGCATGCCGGTCAGGCTCGACAGGCGCTTCGTCGCCGCTGACATGCGCATAGTGGTCGGCCTTGTAGAGCCCCATTTCATGGCGGGTTACTCCGGCGGCAGGAAGGTCGTGATCCCCGGCGTCGCCCACGAAAAGACCATAGGGAACCTCCACTCTACGCGTATGCTGCTCCAGGACATGGTCGACAATACAATCGTGGACAGCAACCCGCTGCATCAGGCGCAGATCGAGGGGACGCGCATGGTCGGACGGATCTACGCAGTCAATACAGTCATCGACGAGGAGCGCCGCCTCTCTTACGTCACTTTCGGCGACATGGAGCAAAGCCACCTCAAGGCGGTCGCCTTCGCGCGGCCGTACTTCGAGATATCGATGGACCGCCGCTTCACCACGGTCGTCACTACCTCCGCCGGCTACCCGCTGGACAGGAACTATTACCAGACGGTCAAGGGGATGGTCGGCGTTACGGGCATAACCGCGCCCGGCGGCGATATCTTCATCGCCTCCGAGTGCTCGGAAGGGCTGGGCGCGCCCGAGTTCGCCGTCTCTCAGAAGCGCTTCATAGCCGAGGGCGCCAAGGCGTTCGTCGACGCCACGATGAAGCAGCCCTGCGCGGCAGTCGATGAATGGGAAACGATAATGCTTATTAAGGCGATGAACGCGGGCGCCGTCCACCTGTACAGCGACCGCCTCAGTGCCGAAGACAAGGCCCTCACCGGCGTCGACTGCGTGAAGTCCCTTTCGGAAGCCGTAATTGCTTGCCTCCGGAAGAAGGGCGACAAGCAGATAGCCATCGTGCCGGAAGGGCCTTACGTGATACCGAAGGCCGGATAGGCCCCGCCTTCTATCAAATGGCCGCCTCTCTGCCCGTCTACGAGATATATGCGCTCAAGTACGCCGGCCCCTTCACCGGCAAGCTCGCAATGCTGCTCTGGATGGAAGGGTGGGATGAGGAGATCGAGCGCAATTATTACATCTGGGCGATCAAGGGACAGAAGGAAGTGATTGTCGTAGATGCGGGGATGCGCGTCGCCCTCGCGGAAGAAAGGAAGCTCGCCAACTTTGAAGACCCGGTAGTCCTATTGGAGCGTGTCGGCGGCTTCGCGGCCAATATCAGGAAAGTGGTCCTGACGCACCTCCACGTGGACCACGCGGGATGCGTAGAGCGCTTTTCGCAAACTTTCCCCGATGCCCGATTCTTCGTCCAGCAAAGAGAGATGGACTTCTGGTTCCATAACCCCATCGCGAAACGGCCCGCCTTCGCAAGATGGAGCGACGGGCAGGCAAACCGCGACCTTGCGCGGCTGCGTGAATTGGGGCGCGTAACTGCCGTGGCGGGCGACGCCGCGATCGCACCGGGCATAGAGCTGCTTCTCGCCCCCGGCCACACGCCGGGGCTCCAGGCGGTCGCAGTCAACACAGCGGGCGGTACGGCCATCCTCGGCTCCGATTGCGCACACCTTTTTAGAAGCTACAGGGAGGATACGCCCAGCGCCTTCATCACCGATATGGCGGCATGGCTCGAAAGCTACGACAAGCTGCGCGCTCGCGCCTCGTCCATCGACCTTATCTTTCCCGGCCATGACGCCTTAATGCTGAGTGCGTACCCCAAGGTCGCAGACAACGTCACCAGGCTGGCATAGCGGGCACAGGCAAAAACAGCGCCGACAAGTTACGACCTGATAACGATAAAGGCCATTATGAGGACGGCAAGGCCCACGCGGTAGTAAGCGAACACGTCGAGGGTGTGTTTCTTCAGGTAGTGGATCAGGAAGGTCAGGCTCGCCAGGCCCGCAATGAAGGCTGAAAACGTCCCCGCCGCAAAGACCGTGCTCTCGTCCCCCTCGAAGAGGGGCATGTGGTGCATCTCCAGCAGCGCAACGCCGATGACGACGGGTATGGACAAAAGAAAAGCAAAATCCACCGCCTCCCTCCTCCGCAGGCCCAGCATTATGCCCATCGTTATCGTGATGCCGCTGCGCGATACTCCGGGGACAAGGGCGACGGCCTGGGCCAGGCCGATAGCGAGAGCGAAGGTGTAGGTTATTTTGTGCTCGCCCAGGTGAAGCCTCTCCGCGAGGATCATAAAGATGGAGACGACCACCAGGCTGAAGACGGAGACAAGCGGCGTCCTCACATAATACTCGATGAGGTCTTTGAAAAGGAGCCCGAAGACGACCGCAGGCACGGTCCCGAGCGCAATCTTCATCACCATTGAATCGCGCAGCGAGCGCGACTCCGTTACCTTGCGCAAGTCCTCCCGGCACATCTGGACGATCTTCCCCGTGTATATAGAGAGAAGGGCGAAGGCCGTGCCGAAGTGGACCATCACGTCATAATCGAGCTTGTCCACGTTGCCCGAGCTGACTTTGAAGAGCCACGGCACGGCTATCAGGTGGGCGCTCGAGCTTACAGGCAGGAACTCCGTAACACCCTGCATCGCTCCCACAAGGACGCTCTCTACTACGGTCATCTTGTAACATTACCTCCGTGGAGACGCGAGCCGGCAGCCGATCCGCAAGCCGGCACGGTCAGAGTATATCGCCGTTCGAAACGGCAATCAACCGTTGCGGCGCAGGCCGCCTCGCAGACGTGTAAATCCTGTCGTTCCGTGGTAATATTACTTACGGACATGGACTCAAGGAGAGACAGGCCATGACATTGAAGGAAAGGATCGAGCAGACCCTGACAGGCCTCAATCCGAGGCTCGAAAGCCTGGCAAACGGGTACGTCGAGCTGATGGACACCGACGAGGCCAAAAAAACGGTCACCCTGAAATCGTTCGGCGGCAGGCTTCACTGATGCGGGATGAACGCCCTCAGTTTGTGGGCGGAAAAGCTGCTCAAGGAAGAGGTGCCGGAGATCGCGGAGGTCAATATCGTCGACGTCTGCCAGTGCGGCGTCGATGAGCCCTTGCGCCCGGCTTGATTTCCCACAACTTCATTTAATAAGCAAACTTTGCCGGGTGGGATATATGGCTCGCCCATCTGCTATGGACGGTTGATTAGCTCCGCAAGCGCCTCGTAAGGCTGAAAGCCGACAAGCTTGCGATTGCCAAAGATGAAGGTCGGAACTGCTTCTATGCCCAAGGCGCGGGACCGTGTCCAATCGGCATCCACGGCCTGTTTGAATCTCCTGGATAAGATAACTTGTCCGGCTTCCTCCTCAGGGAGACCGACGGATTCAGCAAGACGTATAAGTTCGCTCACCATGGCAATGTTCTTTCCTTCAACGAAATAGGCCCTGAAAACAGCGTGGTGGAACTCTTCTCCTTTGCCTTCCGACTCCGCCCACTTCGCAAGCTCCTGGGCGAGGCGGCTGTTGAATGTCATTGTGCGGCCGGATAAAGGCAGGGAGAGGTATTCCGCCACTTCCCTGAGGCGTTTCTGCATGGCGGAGATGTCCACATCCCTGCCGGCGAAGAGCTCTTCAAGGGCCAGTCCTCTTTCCGGCGTTTCAGGATGCAGAGGAAAGGCAAGCCATTTTACTTCTACGTCGTATTCCTTGATCAAGCGATCGGTACGGACCGTACTGAAATAGCACCACGGTCAGACGTAGTCGGAGAATACTTCAAGAATCGGGCGTTTTTCCATATGTCCCTGCCTATCCTATCCTGATCTCGCCTTTGTCCGCGTCGACCGTCACGTGGTCTCCATCCGACAGAAGGGCCAGCGAGTCGCCGTCTATGTTGTCGACCACCGGTATCGTGGTCCGGTAGAACTTCTCAGCCAGTATCGCCCCGGTGGCCAGTATCGGCTCCGTGAGCCGGTTGACGATTGCGGCAGGGGCTGTACCGCACCGCGCAAGCTCCAGCATGTAGACGGCGCCGCCGGTGGAGCCTCTCCCCTCGGGAAAGACCAGGACGGCGCCCGCTATCTTTCTGCCGTACAACTCGTGCCTCTTGTCGCTCACGATGCCCGTCCGGGGGTCGACTGCCCCGTAAAAGCCGAACGCCGATTTTGACACAACCGCCGGGCCGCTCGCCTTCCCGCGGGTGATGCCCCTTCCTTTCAAGACCCTTTGCCGTGGCACGGGACCGCCTCCGTTATGCAGCTTTACTTGGACGCCCGGGCCGCTGCGTCCACGCATTCCTGTATCGACCCGAAGATCACGTCCGATTGCACTTGCGACGGGGCATAGTAGGCGAACTTGCCCGAGTCCGTCATGATCGTCCTGAACTGCCATAGCTCCGTCGGGGATATCATCATGCACGTGTCGGAGGTGATCGTGGCCCCGGCAGCTTCTATGATCGATTTGTACCCCATCCGCCCGGCGAGCAGCTCCACGCTCTTATACGTGTATATCCAGAAATGGACGCCGTCTTTGACCCGCTTTCCTTCAAGCAGCTCCGCGACCCTTTTTACGTCCGTGATGCTGTAGTGGGGACAGCCCACCATGACCGCCTCGACATCGCCGCCGGCCACCGTGCACATCTCCCCCTTCGTCAGGTCCCTCTCCTCCCCGGAGAAGCTGAACGTTTCTTCCGGCGTATTCCCTCCGAACGCCTGCTCCACCGTCTGCGCTTCCGGCGTGATGCCCGCTATGTGATAAAGGGCGACGCCTCCGCTGGCTGCTGCGGCCGCACCCATGGCGATATAATCTTCTACGACGGCCGTCTTCCTGAGCCCCGTTATCACAGGGATCCTCGTCCCCGCCCGCTTGCCCAGGAAATAGCCGAAGATGCGATAATCTTCGGGGGTCATCTTCTCCATCCGGACCTCAACGAGGATATTCCCCCTCCTGTTCTCAGAGACGTGGAGGCCGTGATAGGGCGTCCGTCCGCAGATAGCGGCAGCGAGATCGATGAAGGCCGTCTCCCTGTTGGACCTTGCCCCGAGAATCGAATTGGCAAAGACCACTGCCGACGATTCGGTCCATGCCAGATGGTCGCCCTTCCGTGGCAGCAGGCCGCACAGGTAAGGCGTGCACGTCCAGCACGGTATCAGGCCGAGGTCGTTGACCGCCTTCACGATGCGGAACTGTTTCGCGGCGTATGCTTCCGGGACCTTGAACTCCCGCCACCTTTCGAGGTCCATGCCCGCGGGGTCGGTCGTAGTGGGGACGGACACTTTTGCCCCGAGGCCCGCAAACCGTTCCAGCACCTCGACGCCTGCATCGAGGATACCCTTGTATGTCGAAAGAATGGTGTGGCCGCTCTGGACAGGCACCATCCGCTCGGCCCGGAAGGCCTCCCCCACCGCCACGAGGATCTCCATCGCGAGCTTGCAACCCTCCCCCTGTTTCCCGTCCAGCATCCGCTGTTCTTCTTCGCTCAGGTACATTGCAGCCTCGCTTGTCCGTTCAAATGGAATGCTATACGTCGCGCACGTGGTTGTCAAGGAGTGGGGTCTATACTCACACGATAAGGCAGACGGTTTCTCCCCATCGGCCCATCACATTTTGAATTATTCCATCGGGAAGTAAATAATCGTCAAATAATCACCGAAAATTTCAGTTGACAAAAAAGACGGTACTGAGGTACTGAATACCGTAGGGTACAAAGGTAAACGACCAAGGAGAGGACATGACCGGGCACCTGAAAAATTTTGTTATAGAAAACCCTACGCTTATCAGGGGCCAGGTATACGAAAGGGTTAAGCAGCAAATCCTTTCCGGCGGGATACCTCCCGGCTCCCGGCTCCTTGAGGGACGGCTGGCCGAAGAGCTCAAGGTTTCACGGACGCCTGTCAGGGAAGCTATGCACGTGCTGGAAATGGAAGGTTTTCTGGAATCGTTTCCCAGGATAGGCTACCGCGTGCGGCGCATCACGTGGGAAGAAGCAGTGGAGATCCACGAGATCAGGGCCGTCCTCGATCCTCTGGCCGCCCGCAAGGCTATGGAAAACAAAAACCACGCCTATCTTGTCCTTTTAGAGGAGGTCATCAGGCAATCGGAGAAGGCCGCCAGAGAGGACAGGCCGGGCTCCTTCCATCACTATGACGCGGCGTTTGATGAGGCCATAGTCAAGGCTGCGGGCATAAAGACGCTCCTTGATGTCTGGGCCACGCTTCGGCAGCGGTTGAGTCTTTACAGGATGCAGGCCCAGTATTCCCTCGATTCAAAATTCCGGGCCATCAGGGGGCACCGCGCAATACTGGCGTGCCTCAGAGATAAGGACAAGAACGGCGTGGAGACCGCCATAAAGCACCACCTGGCGGATTCAAGGAAGGACATAAAGCGCATTGCGTTCGACCGGATGAAAAACGGCATCATAGCATAAGACAGGAGGCATTATGAGACGGTTCGTTGCCCTGACGCTCCGCCTTAGCGGGTGGTTGGGCGGAGTGGGCGGAGTCATTCTCGTTTCCCTTATGCTCATCACGGTATTCGACATCTTCATGCGCTGCATCGGGAAGCCCATGTCGGGCGTGTACGATATTGTGGCCCTCGGCGGAGCCCTCGTCATCGGTCTATCCGTCCCCTACACCACAATGAAGAAGGGGCACATCCTCGTTGACGTGCTTGTCCAGAGCCTTTCAAAAAAATGGCAGAGAGTCTTCAACGTATCCACCCGCGCGATCTGCGTGGGCATCTGTTTTATGATCGCCTGGCACTTGATAAAACTGGGGTTCGATTATTACGATAAGCATGAAGGCTCGCAGACGCTCCAGTTGTCGTATTACCCCATTGTTTTCGCGCTGGCCCTTGGGTTCTTCATTCAGTGCATGGCCAATATAGCGGAAATTTTCCAGGCCTTCCTGGGAGGCGAGAAATGAGCGAAATCCTCGTCGGGGTCATCGGTCTTACCGTCCTGCTGCTATTCTTCCTGACCGGAATCGAGCTTGCTTTCGCCATGATCCTGGTCGGGTTTTTCGGGTTCGGCTACCTCGTTTCCTTTGAAGCCGCTTACAACATGACGGCGAAAGACGTCTTCGACACCTTCGAGTCATACGGCCTCACGGTGGTGCCTCTCTTTATCCTGATGGGCCAGGTCGCATTCAACGCGGGGATAGCACGGAGGCTCTACGATGCAGCGCACAAGTTCGTCGGCCATATCCCCGGCGGCCTCGCCATCGCCACCGTTGCCGGCGCCACCATCTTCAAGGCTATTTCCGGCTCGACCGTTGCAACGGCAGTCACGTTCGCCAGCGTCGCGGTCCCCGAGATGGACCGGTTCGGCTACAGTAAGAAGCTGTCGACGGGCATCGTCGCGACCGTCGGGACACTCGGCATCCTTCTCCCGCCGAGCGTCGTGCTGATCATCTTCGGCGTAATCACCCAGCAATCCATCGGAAAGCTGTTCATTGCCGGCATCGTCCCCGGGCTGCTGATCGCGTTCTTTTTTGTCCTTATTATCGTAGGGTGGTGCAAAATCGACCCGTCGGTCGGGCCGGTGGGAGAAAGGTTCTCCTGGAAGGCGAGGTTCGCGGCCCTGCCCGAGGTCATCTGGCCCGTCGTCATTTTCCTCGTAATCATCGTCGGGCTTCTGAAGGGTTTCTTCACGCCGACCGAAGCGGGCAGCGTAGGGACGTTCGCCGTAATCGTGCTCTCCTTCGCGAAGAAAGACATCGACCTGAAGAAAATGGCCAAATCGGTGATGGAGAGCCTTGTAACCGCCACGATGGTCCTCCTGCTGCTCGCCGGCTCTGCCGTCCTGGGCCACTTTCTCGCAGTGACGAAGATCCCGATGATGGTGTCCGACTGGGTGGTCCAACTGCCCGTCAACCGGTCGGTGATAATGCTCTTTATCACCTTCGTCTACCTGCTCGGCGGGTCGTTTATCGACGACCTCGCCTTTATGATCCTGGCGACCCCCGTGTTCTACCCGGCAGTGCTGAAGCTTGGCTACGATCCCTTATGGTTCGGCATGATGATAGCGGTCACGGTCATGATCGGCGTCGTAATCCCGCCCGTCGCGATCAATGTCTTCGTCGTCAAGAATATTACAAAGGTCCCGATAGGAGTTGTCTATAAGGGTGTTTATCCGTTCCTTATCTCGCTTGTGTTCTGCGGGGCCCTTTTATTTATCTTCCCGCAGCTCGCCACGTACGTGCCGAGTCTTTTTTACAGGTGATCGCGTGCAAAGAAAGACATGTCAGACCGAACAAGGAGGATCCGAATGAAAGGTCAGGCAAGGTTTGCGGCTTTTGTCGTCGCGGTGGCGCTCGTCGTCGTTTTCACATCGCCTGCCCGCGCCACTTCGCAGAAGACGTTCAACCTCAATTATGCGGATTACTTCCCTGCTACCCACAAACAGGCCGTCCTCGCGGAGCAGTGGTGCAAGGAGCTGGAGAAAAGGACGGGCGGAAGGATCAAGGTCACGTCTTTTCATGGCTCCACGCTGACGCCTGCGCATATGATTTATGACAGCGTCACCAAGGGGATAGCCGCTATAGGGATGGGCACCCTGGGCTACAGCAGGGGCAGGTTCCCGTTAAGCGAGTTCACCGACCATCCCCTCGGTTACCCCAGCTCCCGCGTAGCGACAAAACTCTTTAACGAGTACTACAGGAAATTCAAGCCGAAGGAGCTGGATGAGGTAAAGGTCCTCTACCTGCAGGGGATCGGTCCCGCCCTGCTTCACATGGCCAAAAAACCCGTCTCGAAGCTGGAAGACATCAAAGGGATGAAGATACGTGCGAGCGGGCTCCAGGTCGCGCCTGCCCGGGCCCTGGGCGCTGCTCCTGTGGGTATGCCTATCAGCGACGTCTACGATTCCCTGTCCAAGGGAGTGGCGGACGGCGGCTTCTTTCCGTATGAGGCCCTGGACGGATGGAAATTGGGAGAAGTAGTGAAGTACACCACCGAGTCGTACCCCAGCGCCATGTCGAGCGGGTTGTTCGTCGTCATGAATAAGAAGGTGTGGGAGTCCCTGCCCCCCGACCTTCAGAAGATCGTGGATGGGCTGGACCAGGAATGGGTAGACAAAGTGGCATATACCTGGGACGAGGTCGACAAAGAAGGAAAAGAGTTCGCGATGAAGAGAGGGAACAAAACTATTCCCCTGTCAAAAGAAGAGGGGGAGCGCTGGAAGAAGGCCGTCCAGCCCGTGCTCGACAATTACGTAAAGATGACGAAGGAAAAAGGACTGCCGGGCGACCAAGTGCTCAAATTTGCTCAGGACTACCTGAAGGAACATCAGAAATAGCGGCCTGAGGCGAAGGACCGGGGGCGGGTTTTGCTTTACTGCCCAAGGGGGTGGTGTTTTGAAGCTCAAACATAAAGTGGCGATTGTCACCGGCGGCGGCAAAGGCATAGGCAAGGCCATCTCACTCGCCTTCGCCAAGGAAGGGGCGGTCGTCGTAATGGCCGCCAGGGACACGGCAAGCATGGAGGCGACGGCCGCGGAGATAAAAGCCGCCGGAGGCGCAGCCGACTGCGTGCAGACGGACATGCTCCGCCCGGACCAGATCGGGCGCATGGCGACATATACCATAGATAAGTACGGCAAGATCGATATACTGGTGAACAACGCCGCCGTCGGGGGACCGACCGCCGGCCTGACGGACATCGACCTCGAAACCTGGAACGAAGTGATCGCGACAAACCTCACGGGCCCGATGCTCTGCCTGAAGGAGGTGCTGAAGCCGATGACGGCCGCCCGGCAAGGCGTAGTCATCAATATCAGCTCCGAAGGAGGCAGGTCGGGTTTTCCGATGAGAAGCCCTTACGCAGTCACGAAGCGGGCAATCATAGCCCTTACTGAAACGATAGCGATAGAGGCCGGGCCGTATGGCGTCCGGGTCAACTGCATCAGCCCGGGAAGGGTCCGGGGAGAGCGCGTAGAGAACGTGGCCCGGGACAAAGCGAAGGCGCTGGGCCTTGCGTACGCGGACGTAATGGGGTCGATGACCGCCGACTGCTCGCTTGGAAGGTTCGTGGAGGCGGCAGAGGTGGCCGCCGCAGCGGTTTTCCTGGCATCGGACGATGCGAGCGGCATAACCGGCGAGACCCTTGTGGTAAGCTGCGGCAAGCACATCATGCATTGAGGCATAGCCTTTAGATTTGGGAAAAATCTCTTATAGATAAAGGAGTCTGCCATGAAAAAACTGCTCTTTGTTCTATCACTTGCGGTTGGCCTGTGTCCCTTCCTCTTTTCCCATTCATCGTATGCGGGGAACACGATCAAGGTGGGCATCGTCGATACGTACTCCGGCCCAGCCGCAACCATGAGCCAGGACGTCCTCGACGGGTTCAAGATGGTGGTTGCCGAGATCAATGCAAAGGGCGGCATCAAGGGAAAGAAGATCGAGTTCTTAACGCGTGACGAAAAGTTCCGGGCGGACATAGGGCTGAGCATGGCCAAAGAGCTGGTCATGAAAGAGAAGGTCGATATCCTGATGGGCACCATAAGCAGCTCCACGGCCCTGGCCATATCGGACTACGCCAGAAAGGAAAAAATCCCCTTCATCTGCTCGAATTCGAGAAGCGAGAAACTGACCGGGGAGAAAGGGCACCGCTACATCTTCACTCTGGCGGAAAGCACGCTGATGGCGGGCAGAGCGGCAGCCGTGGCACTGGCGAAAAAGCCCTACGTCAAATACTGGATTGCAGGGGACGACTACGAATACGGCCATTCGATAGCGGACGCGGTCTGGCACAACCTTAAAAAAGCGCGTCCGGACGTCCAGCTTGTTGGGCAGTCCTGGTGGAAGGTCGGCGAGGCCGATTTCACGCCCTATATCACACAGGTCATGACCGCGAAGCCCGATTTTCTCATAGCGGCGACCGGCGGGGCCAGCATGATAACCTTTGCGAAGGCGGCGAAGGCAACGGGGTTGATCTCGAAGGTCCCGGTTTACCAGCATACGGTGATCGACTACGGCATACTCGGTCCTCTCGGGTTGGACGGCCCTGCAGGTGTCTACGGGACCGCGCCCTACCTCTTTTACTATCCCGAGACGCCCGCGAACACGGAATACGTTAACAATTTCAGGAAGACCTATGGAAGGTACCCGCAGATGTTCGCCCTTTTCGGCTACTCGGCGGGCCGTCTGATCGAAAAGGCCTATGAGAAGGCAGGGTCATTCGATACGGAGAAGTTCGTGACTGCGATGGAGGGCCTCGTGATCGACAGCCCGGTCGGCAAGCTGGAAATGCGCGCCTGCGACCACCAGCTCCAGGTGCCGATGATGTGGGGCGTGGTAGGTAAGAGCCCTAAGTTCAAGGACTTTCTTGTCGCGAACGATATAGTAACCATCCCTTCGAAGGACTATATGCCCTCTTGCGAAGAGGTGCTGAAGACGCGCAAGAAATAGGTCCGGCGGAGATCGCCCGGCGCATAAGTTACCACAGGAGGGTTGCTGTGCCTGGGCGATCTCTGCCGAGCAACCCGGCCTTCTGCAACACGGAAGGCCGGCCGGTCAACTTCACACCACTATAGCCTCCGAACGAACGTGTGCCCAACCGGGTTATCACAAATTTACACAACGAGGCAGCGACGCGCCGGACTTTTCGACGTTAAAACCGCGGAAATATGTTGATATTACTTAGAATGCGAGAGAGGGGACTCGAACCCCTATGGTTTAACCCGCTGGATCCTAAGTCCAGTGCGTCTGCCAGTTCCGCCACTCTCGCATGCCTTATTTTACAAGGGTATTTGATCGGGTGTCAAACCTTCAGTGACATTGTTGCGGCAAAATCCGCACCGCCGGCATGGAATTTCCCTCCAAATCTTTGTATACTGCCCGGACAGAATAACATGGTATGCAAAACGGGTCGCCGGGATGAAAACAGCATGAAGGCAGGGCCAAAAACCGGCGCGGTCTATCCGGTCCTTGCGTCGACCGGTCTGTGCCATCTGCTCAATGACTCCATGGCGTCGCTCCTGCCTGCGGTCTACCCCATGTTTAAGTCCCTGCTCCATCTGAATTTCACCCAGGTAGGACTGATGGCGCTCACCTTTCAGCTTTCCGCCTCCCTTCTGCAGCCGGTCGTCGGCCTTTACACGGACCGCCATCCAAAGCCTTTTTCCCTGCCCGCAGGGTTCGCGTCGAGCTTTTTCGGGCTGCTCCTGCTTGCCTCTTCGCACAGCTTCCTCTCGGTCATCGTTGCCATCGCCCTCATCGGAGTAGGCTCCTCCGTTTTCCATCCGGAAGGGTCCAGAGTGGCCAGGATGGCCGCGGGCGGCCGCTACGGCCTTGCCCAGTCGATCTTCCAGGTCGGCGGGAACATCGGTATGTCTACCGGGCCCCTGGTCGTTGCCTTTATCGTCCTGTCGAGGGGGCAGTGGGCCATAGCCTGGTACGGCGTCGTCCCCCTTGTGGCGACGGGCCTCATCATCCCCGTAAGCCTCTGGTACAAATCGCACCTGCGGCCGAGGTCGGCTGCCGGCCCCGTTCACCTCGACGGCTCGTCCGTATCGCCCGCGAAAGTCAGGCTCTCCATAGCGGTGCTGGTCGCGCTCGTCTTCTCCAAGTACCTCTACATATCGAGCATCCAGAACTACCTGATCTTCTACCTGATCGGCAAGTTTCACATCTCGATCAGGGACGCCCAGATACATCTCTTCCTGTTCCTCGTCTCCGTCGCCCTCGGCACGGTCCTCGGCGGCCCCATAGGCGACCGTGTCGGCCGCAAGTACGTGATATGGGTCTCCATCCTCGGGGTCCTGCCGTTTACGCTGCTTTTACCCCACGCGGACCTTTATTGGAGCACCGTTCTCATCGTCATCATCGGCACGGTCCTCGCATCGGCCTTTTCGGCGATCGTCGTTTACGCGCAGGAGCTGCTGCCCGGCAAGGTCGGCATGATCGCCGGTCTCTTTTTCGGCCTCGCTTTCGGGACAGCCGGACTGGGCGCCGCCGTCTTCGGCCGGCTCGCCGACGTGACGAGCATCGATTTCGTTTACAACCTGTGCGCTTACCTGCCGGCAATGGGCCTTTTGACGGTCTTCCTGCCAAATCTCCAGGAAAAAAGGGTCAGATGACCTGCTGCCTGTAACATTTTGACACGCATCGGCGACTTATGCTGTAATGGGGTTCGTAAGTGGCGCAGGCCGTCCGTGACGCCAACCGACAAACAAATGTAATTTTAATGCCTTTTCCTTTTTATGAGGGGGAGGCTCGACGAGCTTCGCTCGTGGAGGGGGCGACGATAGCCCCGGTAATTGTATGCGACGAACAAGCGTACTCGTGATCGTGATCCTCGCCGTGCTGGCCGCAAGCGCGGGCGCCTGGTCCTTTTGGCACGGGGCGGAGAAGGCCTCAAGCCTGCGCTCGGCCCCTATCAAACGGGGGGATCTGGTCGCGACCATCAACGCCACGGGGACGCTGGAGCCCGTAGCCGCAATCGACATCGGCGCGCAGGTAGCCGGCATGATCGTCTCCTTCGGCACGGATACGCTGGGCAAGCTCGTCAACTGGAGCTCACCGGTCGATAAAGGCACCATACTGGCAAAGATCGACGATTCACTCTATATAGCAGCCGTCAAAAGCGCCGAGGGGCAGGTCCAGCAAGCGGAGGCGTCCGTGGTGGTAAGCAAAGCAAACGTGCTCCAACAAAAGGCAAGCCTTCTTCTGGCCACGCAGAACTGGGAAAGGGCAAAAAGGCTCGGCCCCAGCGACGCCCTCTCCCAGAGCGCCTACGATCAGTACAGGGAGACCTTCAATGCGGCCACCGCAAATCTGGCGTCGGCGGAAGCCTCCGTCGAGCAGGCGCTCGCCTCCGTGGACGCGGCCCGTGCGACCCTTCACACAGCCAGGCTGAACCTCGACTACTGCACGATCAGGTCCCCCGTCAGGGGCATTGTGATCGACAGGCGGGTAAACATAGGACAGACGGTCATGGCCACAGTGACCGCCCCCAGCCTCTTCCTCGTCGCGGACGACGTGAGGCGCATACAGGCATGGATCAATGTATATGAATCGGACGTCGGGAATATCGCCGTTGGACAACCCGTCAAGTTCACGGTGGACGCGTACCCCGGCCGCATCTTCCAGGGCGTGGTGCGCGAAGTCCGCCTCAACGCGACGATGACGCAGAACGTCGTCACTTATACAATAGCGGTTGACGTCGATAATTCGGACGGCAAGCTCCTGCCCTACCTGACGACCCACGCACAGTTCGAGGTAGGCCGCCGCAAGGGGGTTCTCCTGGTACCGAACGCGGCCTTGCGCTTCAGGCCGCGCTCAAATGAGATCGCGCCCGACGCAAGGCAAGGGCCGCGCGAAGGCGGCGGCGGCCGGGCGGGCGGCAACGGGAAGGGCGAGAAGCGCGCTGTGATCTGGATAGAGGAAGGCGGCTCGGTGCGGCCGATGCCTGTGACGCTCGGTCTTACGGACGGCTCCTTTACCGAAATCGACGGCAAGGGGCTCACCGAGGGCCTGCGTGTAGCCATGGGTAACGGCGCCGCCGCGGCAGGAGCAGGCCAGGCGGGCCCCGCCAACGGAAGATAGGGGGAGACCGGTGATGGAGAACCTCATCCGACTGCGCGACATCAACAAAACGTACCACCTGGGCGAGATCGACCTCCCCGTGCTCAAGGGCATATCCATGGAGATCGAAAAGGGCGAGATGGTAGCGCTCATGGGAGCTAGCGGCTCGGGGAAGAGCACACTCATGAATATCCTCGGGTGTCTCGACCGCCCAACGTCGGGTGAGTACTGGCTGGAAGGGCGGGACATATCCCGGTTCGATGCAAAGGGGCGGGCCAGGCTGCGGAATCGCACCCTCGGGTTCGTCTTCCAGAATTTCAACCTTCTGCCCAGGACGAGCGCCCTGGACAACGTGATGATGCCATTAAACTACGGCAAGGAGGGTCTCACGGAGCACCAGAAGAAAGAACGGGCCGTCTCGATGCTGGAGAAAGTCGGCCTGGTGGACAGATCGGATCACCATCCCAGCCAGCTCTCGGGCGGCGAACAGCAGCGCGTTGCCATAGCGCGCTCCCTCATCAACCGCCCACAGGTGCTTTTCGCCGACGAGCCGACGGGGAACCTCGATTCGCGCACCAGCGAGGAGATCCTTCAAATGTTCCAGGGGCTCAACAAGGAGGAGGGCATCACGATCATCCTCGTCACGCACGATCCGGGCGTGGGGCGCCACGCGGACCGGGTCGTCCGGATCAAGGACGGCCTCGTCGATGGGCCGGCATAGGGGTACGGCATGAGAATGGCAGGCATACTTAATACTGCATCCGGCGCCCTCAGGCGCAACGTCATGCGCACGCTGCTCACGACGCTCGGCATCGTAATCGGCGTAGGGGCGGTGATAACGATGATGGAGATAGGCAACGGCGCGACCCTCGCAATCCAGCGCACCCTGACCGCGATCGGCGCAAACACGCTCGTGGTCATACCCGGCGCCCAGTTCGTCGGAGGGATTAACTACGGCATAGGCAGCATGACAACCCTCACTCCGCAGGATGCGGACGCTATTTCAAGGGAGTGCCCGGCTGTCGCCAGTGTCGCCCCGATCGTGCGCGCCCGGACCCAGATCGTCTACGGGAACCGGAACTGGGTCCCCACGTACGTGTACGGCTCCACGCCGTCTTTCCTCCAGGTGCGCGACTGGGCCGAGATGGCCGAGGGCGACGCGTTCACCGAGCACGACGTCCGCAACGCCAGCAAGGTCTGCGTCGTGGGCAAAACCATCGTTAGAGAGCTTTTTTCCGGGCAATCGCCCATCGGCAAGGAGATCCGCGTCCGGAACGTCGCGTTCAAGGTGATAGGCGTCCTGCAGCAGAAAGGGGCGAACATGATGGGTCAGGACCAGGATGACATCGTGCTGGCCCCTTGGACGACGGTCAAGTACCGCGTGGTGGCCACCTTCCTTTCAGGCGGCAACCAGAGCACAACCAACACGTCGAACGTGACCGAGGTCAACTCCCTCACCATGGCGTATCCCAACATCTCGACGAACCTCTATCCGACCCAGTCGACTAACGAGGCGGCGGACCTGCCCCAGCCGATCAGGTTCGCCAACGTCGATCAGATCCTCACTGCGGCGCGGGGACCGGAATTCATACAACCGGCCATCGACCAGATCACCGAAGTGATTCGGGAGAACCATCACCTCCGGCCTACTGCGCCGAACGATTTCACCGTCCGGGATATGACCGAGATCACGAAGGCGATGAGCTCGACCACCGACCTCATAACGAGGCTGCTCCTTTACGTGGCCATGATCTCCCTGATGGTCGGCGGCGTAGGCATCATGAACATCATGCTTGTCTCCGTGACGGAGAGGACGCGCGAGATCGGCCTGCGGATGGCGGTAGGCGCAGAGCCGAACGATATCCTCCGCCAGTTCCTCACGGAGGCGATAGTGCTCTGCCTGGCGGGAGGCATCATGGGAATCATAGTCGGGCGCGGGGCGTCCATGATCGTATCGAAGGTGCTCCACTGGCCTACAGCGCCTTCGTTGGGCGCCGTTATAGCGGCGGTCGTCGTATCGGCAAGCGTTGGCGTCATCTTCGGTTTCTATCCGGCATGGAAGGGGTCGCGCCTCGACCCCATCGACGCCCTCAGGTATGAGTGAGGCGTGATGAAGGTAAGCGCGCTCGCCTGTCTGCTGTTCATCCTCGCCAGCGGCTGCATGGTCGGCCCCGATTTCAAACGCCCGGAGCCGCCTATGCCGGATTCCTTCCTCGGCGTCAAGGAGGCAAAGCAGCCGAACGCAAAATCGGTCGCGACGGACCGGTCCGCCAACCTCGCTTTATGGTGGCGGCAGTTCGAGGACCCGATGCTGAACAGGCTGGTCGACGAGGCGCTGAAAGCGAACCTGAGCCTCGCCCTGGCGGAGGCCAACCTGCGGCAGGCCAGGGCGCTGCGGGGCATCGCTGTCGCGGGCCTCTTTCCGTCCGCGACCGCCTCGGGCGCTTACCAACGCCAGTCAGGCCCGTTATACGGCACGAACGGGAACCCCCGCAACTTCTACCTGGCGACAGTGGACGCGGCCTGGGAGCTCGACTTTTTCGGCGGCGTCCGGAGGAACGTTGAATCGGCAACCGCCAACGTCCTCGCTGCCGTCGAAAACCTCCGGGACGTTCAGGTGAGCCTCATCGCCGAGGTAGCGCTCTATTATGTGCAGCTCCGGGGATACCAGCAGCAGATAGTCACCGCGAACAACAACCTGAAAGTGCAGCTGCATACGGCCGACATAACCCGCAAGCTCTACAAGGCGGGGTTCGACTCCGGCCTGGATGTGGCGAACGCGGAAAGCGTAGTTGCCTCGACGGAGGCCCAGATACCCGTCTACGAGACGGGCGCGCGCCAATCGATCTATGCCCTGAGCGTGCTCCTCGGCCGCCACCCGGAAGACCTCGTCGAGCTTCTGTCCCCGACCGGCGATTTCCCCGCCGTGCCGACAGACATACCCGCGGGGCTTCCCTCCGAGCTGCTCCGGCGCAGGCCTGACATCCGCATGGCGGAGGCACAGCTCCACAGCGCCACCGCGCAGATAGGCGTGGCGACCGCCCAGCTTTTTCCTCAATTCTCCCTGACGGGCGGGGCGAACTGGCAGAGCGGCATGTCGAGCATGTGGCTCCATAATATGAGCCGCTCGCTCTTCATCGGACCCGCGGCCTCCTGGCCCATCTTCCAGGGCGGCGCCATCATTTCGAACATTCACGCGCAGGAGGCCCTGCGCGACCAGGCGTTCGTTGTATACAAGCAGACTGTGCTGACGGCCCTACAGGACGTGGAGAACGCCCTAGTCGCCTTTACTAAGGAGCAGCAGCACCATAAGTCATTGAGCGAAGCCGTCAAGTACGACCGCAGGGCCGTGGAGCTTTCATCAAAGCTCTTTCAGGAAGGGCAGACGGACTTCCTGAGCGTGCTCGTCGCGGAGCGCCAGCAATATACGGACGAAAGCGCCCTTACCGCGAGCAAGCAGAACATAGCGGCCGACCTCATCGCCCTTTACAAGGCACTGGGGGGCGGCTGGGAGGTAGGCAAGCAATGACGGTCGCGAACAAATTGGGGTCATTTTTTATGAGACGATTTATCATAGCCGCAATCGTCGTTGCCGCCGCGCTGGCCGTAGGCGCGGTCGTCTGGGCCGTGCGGTCCGGGGTGGACAAAGGCCCGGCGTTACGCACCGCGCAGGTGAAACGGGGCGACCTGGTTGCGACGATCACGGCAACGGGCGTAACCGAGCCGGTGGCGGTGGTCCAGATAGGCGCACAGGTTGCGGGCATCGTCGTAGCCTTCGGCACGGATAAGGAAGGCCGGGAAATCCGCTGGGGCTCCGAGGTGGAGAAAGGCATGGTCCTGGCGAAGATCGACGATTCCCTGTATGTGGCTGCTGTGAAGACCGCGGAGGGCCAGTTGAAGCAGGCCGAGGCCACCGTTGTCGTAGCCAGGGCCAACGTGGCCCAGCAAAAGGCAAACCTCACCCTGGCCACGCAAAACTGGGAAAGGGCGAAAAAGCTCGGGCCCAGCGATGCCCTTGCCCAGAGCACATATGACCAGTACAAGCAGGCTTTCGAGGCGGCAACCGCGAACCTTGCTTCCGCCGAGGCGGCTGTCGAACAAGCCCTCGCCTCGGTGGCGCAAAACAAGGCCACCCTCCTCACTGCGCAAATAAACCTCAATTACTGCACGATCAAGTCTCCGGTGAAGGGCGTCATCGTCGACAGGCAGGTGAACATAGGACAGACAGTAGTCTCCTCCCTCTCCGCCCCCAGCCTATTCCTCATCGCAAACGACCTCAAGCACATCCAGGCATGGGTGAGCGTCAACGAGGCGGACGTGGGGCACATAGTCGAGGGGCAGCCGGTGGCCTTCACGGTCGACGCCTACCCCGGCCGCACCTTCCATGGCGTAGTCGGCCAGGTGCGCCTCAACGCTACCATGACGCAGAACGTAGTCACCTATACCATAGCGGTAGACGTCGATAACCGGGACGGCAAGCTGCTGCCCTACCTGACCACCAACGCGCAATTCGAGATAGGTAAGCGTAAGGGCGTGCTCCTTGTGCCGAACGCGGCCCTGCGCTTTACACCTAAGTCCGCCGACGTCGCCCCGGGGGCGAGGCAGAAGACGGGCGAAAAGATATCCCGCCGGGCGCGCGCGGCAGAGGGAGGCGAAAAGCCCGTGGTCGTCTGGGTGGAGGAAGGCAGGTTCGTCAAACCCGTGCCTGTCACGGTGGGGCTTACGGACGGCTCCTTTACGGAGGTAGAGGGAAAGGGCCTCGCGGAAGGCCTGCGCGTGGCAATCGGCGCGGGCGCTCAGGCGCAGGCCGCAACCCCGGCCGAGGAGCGCAATCCTTTCCAGCCGCAAATGCCTTTCAGGGGCAACCGGCCGGGCGCAGGACAAGGCCAGGGCCAGGAATCAGGCGGCCGGTCAGGACCCCCCGGCGGCGCACGGTAGAAGAAGGGGCGCGGCCCCGTTTTCTGAGTTATTCCTTTGTGCGCTTCGCCTTTTGCATCGCCTCGTAGGACAACTGCACGGACTGTCCTAAAAGGTTGAGGGTCTGGGGCGCGTTGTGGAAGCCCATGCCGTTCTCGGCAGCGACGAAGTCCCAGTACCACTGGGCCTTTCTCAGAAGCTCCCTTGCGGCTTCGATATCCGCCCGGCCGGCAGACCCGGAAGCGGCCGCGAGCGCCTGGTGCGCCTCTGCGACTGCCTTGCCCGCCGTCCGTTGCATCTGCCAGACTTTGCCCTGCGTCGATTTGACCGACTGGAGGAGCCATGCGCTCCCCTGGTCGTGGCAGGCCCCGCATGAGATATCTATCTGCCGCATCGGGCTTGTGACCCAATGGGACGTATATTTCTGCCCGTTCTGCCGCTTATACGGCATGTGGCAATCGGCGCACGAGACACCCGCCCGGCCGTGCACGCCCGATTGCCACGTCTCGAAGTCGGGGTGCTGCGCCTTGAGCAGCTTCACGCCCGAGTCGGGATGCACCCAGTCAGCCTCGAAGCCGGAAGGCTCGCCCGCGTAATAGGCATACATCTGTTCCGGGTCGAGCCCCTTGTCCCAGGGCAGGACCACCCTGCTCGACCCCGGCTCGAAGTAGTATTCAACGTGGCACTGCCCGCACACATATGAGCGCATATCCTCCCGTGAAGCGGCGCTCGTATCGATGCCCCTCTTCTTCATCGCCTCGATGAAGGCGGGGTTCACCACCCGCAGCTTCATCGTTGCCGGGTCATGGCAGTTGGCGCACGAGATCGAGTGCTTGAGTCTCGGGAAAAGCTCGACTACCGGGACCTTCGCATATCCCCAGCCCATTTCTTTGAATATGTCGATCAGCTCGGGGGTTTTGCACGTCATGCAGGAGCCTGAGGTCTGCGGCGTGACGCGCTTCGTCTTCTTGATATCTTCGAGGGCGTAGGGGTGTCCCCTGTCCTCCGCGTAATCCTTGCTGAACGGCATGCCCTTGAAGTTGACCAGTATCTCCGGCTCCTTCACCGATTTCTGGACAGGGACGCTGCCGCCGAAGCCCGTGGGTGATTCCTTCATCTCCAGGTTTTGCTGGAAGCTCTTATATTCGAGCGGGTACTTCTTGCCCCAGTGCCAGATGTCGTGGAGGCCCACCCTGGCTTTGTAGAAGACCCTTACCGCAGTATTGGACGGCGGGCAGGTGGCACACTCGATCAGGAACGCCATAGAGAGCATCCCGGCGATTACGGCAGCGACGAGCGTCACTTTCTTAAGCATAAGCGGAGTATCGCACACGGCCACACCTGTTTGCAAGAAAGAATAATATTAATAATAACGCCCGTCGGGGCCGATTATTGCCATTGCGAAAAGGCGTAACCATTCTTTAAATAATAGGGCCTCGCACATAAAATTGAAGGAGGGCGCCGTGATCAGGATCAAAAGAATATACGATTCTCCCAAACCTTCGTCGGGCGACGGCAAGCGCGTGCTGGTCGACCGCCTGTGGCCGAGGGGGCTGCGAAAAGACGATGTCGTCATCGATGAATGGGTGAAGGACGTAGCGCCGAGCACCGAGCTGCGGAAGTGGTTCGGCCACGACCCGGCCAGATGGGAGGAATTCAAAAAGCGGTACAGGAAGGAGCTGGAAGAGAAAAAAGAATGCGTCGAGGCGCTTAAGGAAGATGCAAGGCGCGGGACGCTGACGATCCTCTATTCAGCGAAAGACACGGAGCACAACAATGCGACGGTACTAAAAGAACTCATCCGCTGACCGGCAAGGCATCCCGAAAGAAAAATGTGTTACCATATCGTAACGTAGAACCGCGCACTTTTGCCGTAATGACGCTCGCGCGCAGGATGCGGAAAGGACGGTCCGCCGCACCTGAAGGAAGGGGGTAGCGGACCGGGGTATCTCTTGCTATAATGAGGGCACAAGCGCCACGACGAATAAGGAGGCAACCATGGACTATCCTTCAGGCCGTCATTTTCTTCAAATCCCCGGGCCTACGAACGTGCCGGACAGCGTATTGCGGGCAATGGCTAAGCCGACCATCGACCACCGCGGGCCGGAGTTCTCCCGGATGACGAAAGAGATCCTCGAAGGTCTTGCGCGCGTCTGCAAGACGGCAGGCCCCGTGGTGATCTACCCTTCGTCGGGGACGGGGGCGTGGGAAGCATCCCTTGTCAATACGCTGTCGCCGGGCGACCGGGTCCTCATGGTCGAGACGGGCCACTTCGCCACCATGTGGAAAGGCGTAGCGGTAAAACTCGGCCTCAATGTCGATTTCATCCCTACGGACTGGCGGCGCGGGCCTGACCCGGCCGAGATCGAGGCACGCCTTGCTGCCGATAAGGATAGATCGATCAAGGCAGTCGCCATCGTCCACAACGAGACATCGACGGGCGTAGCGAGCCGCGTGGCGGACGTGCGCAAAGCCATCGACGCAACCGGCCACCCGGCGCTCTTCATGGTCGATACGATCTCATCCCTCGCCTCCATCGACTACAGGCACGACGAATGGGGCGTAGACGTCACAATCGGCTGCTCGCAAAAGGGCCTGATGCTGCCGCCCGGCATGGGCCTGAACGCAGTCAGCCAGAAGGCCCTCGCCGCTGCGAAGGGCGCAACGCTGCCTAAGTCTTACTGGGATTGGGAGCCGATGTTCCCCCTCAACAAACAGGGCTTCTTCCCCTACACGCCGCCGACGAACCTCCTTTTCGGCCTTCAGGAATCACTCAGAATGCTGGAAGAGGAGGGCCTGACAAATGTCTTTGCGCGGCACAACCGCCACGCGGAGGCGACGCGCAGGGCCGTCCGGGCGTGGGGGTTGGAGCTGCTCTGCCAGGCGCCGGAAGAATACAGCAGCTCCCTCACTGCCGTGCTTCTGCCGGAGGCGGACGCGCTGCGGAAGGTGATACTCGAGCATTTTAATATGTCCCTCGGCAACGGCCTGGGGAAGGTGGCAGGCAAGGTCTTCCGCATAGGCCACCTTGGCGACTTTAACGACCTCATGCTTGCGGGCACTTTGAGCGGCATAGAGATGGGCCTGGAGCTTGCCGGTGTCGCCCACAAAAAAGGCGGCGTTGCGGCGGCCCTCGATTACCTGGCGGAGGAAAGAAAGAGACATGGATAAAAAGAAGATTTTCCGTGGCATATCCCGGACGATAGAAGGGGACCTCCTTTACGACGACCTGACCCTGACGCTTTACAGCAGCGGGGCCTGCCTGTTCCGGGTAAAGCCGCTGGCCGTAGTCCGGCCGAAGAATAAGGACGACGTAGTCAAGCTCGTGCGGTTTGCAGCGGAGCAAAAGATACCTCTCACGGCGAGGGGTGGAGGGACGAGCCGCGTAGGCAACGAGCTTGGCGAGGGGATAATCGTCGATTTCTCCCGTTACATGAACCGGCTGCTGGACGTGAACCCCAAAAGCATGTGGGCCCGCGTCGAGCCGGGCATCATGCAGGGCAGCCTGAACAAGGCGGTAAAGGCCCACGGCATCTTCTATCCAATCGACCCCTCGACGAAGGAGCACTGCACTATCGGCGGGATGGTCGCGAACAATTCAAGCGGTCCCCACGCAGTCAGGTACGGGGCGACCCGCGACACGGTCCTCTCCCTGGAGGTCGTCCTCGCAAGCGGCGACATCATAGCGACCGGCCCCGTAAAACCGCAAGATGCAGAAACAGCGCCCGGCGATATATACCGCAGGATGGACGACATCCTCGACCGCTACAAGGGCCCCCTGGAAGACGAGAAGCCTTTCACGGTCAAGAACTCGTCGGGCTACGACCTGTGGCGCTTGAGGACAGGTGGCGGGATCGACCTTACATCGCTCTTCGTCGGCTCCGAAGGGACTTTGGGGCTGATAACCGAGGCGACCCTCAAGCTCTCGCCCCTTCCCGGCCGCACCCTTGGCGGCCTCGTCTATTTCAACGATCTGGAAAAGGTCGGTCCGGCCACCTTGCGGATACTCGAATCTACGCCGACGATGCTGGAGATCATAGAGAGGCGCGTCCTCGACCTGGCAAGGCAGCAGAAGGCAGAGCTAAGGCCCTACCTGCCGGACGGCATCGAGGCAGTTCTGTTTATCGAGTTCGAGGGCGGAAGCGCGGAGGAGCTGAGGTCGAAATTCACCGCTGTCGAAAAAGACCTCCTGGGCGCGGGACTCGCAACCGAGATGAGGGTAGCCAGGGACGCTGGTGACATGGCCATGCTGGAGAAGGTCAGGTCCGTCTCCGGTCCGATCCTGAATAAGACGAAAGGCCCCAGGCGGCCCGTCGCATTCATCGAGGACGCGGCTGTCCATCCGAGCCGCCTTCCGCAGTACATAAAGGGTCTGCGCGACATCTTCAGGCGGTTTGACGTGGACGCGGGCATTTACGGCCACGCGGGCGACGGCAACATGCACCTCATGGTCTTCCTCGACTTAAAGCGCGAGGAAGAGGTGAAAAAAATGGTCGCCCTGGCGGACGCAGCCTACGAGCTCGTCCTTTCCCTGAAAGGGACGATAAGCGGCGAGCACGGGGACGGGCGCTTGCGGACCTACTATACGAAGCGCCAATATCCACGCCTCTATCCGGCATTCAGGGAGATAAAGACGCTGCTCGACCCGGATTCCATCCTCAACCCCGGCTCGATTATAGGAGGGGATGAGAACCCGCTGCCCCGTTTCCTGAAGTTCAAAAAAGATAAAGGTGTCCCGGTGGATATTATCGGCAGGCAGTCGGTCAGGGACGCGGTCGAGGCGTGCTCCGGCTGCGGGAAATGCCGCTCTTACTGCCCTATCGCGATGGAAGTAATGGAAGAATGGGTCATGGGCAGGGCGAAGGCGAGCCTGATAAGGGAATACCTCGCAGGCACCCTCGACGAGAAGATCGTCTCATCCCCGAGGTTCAGGGAGGTGCTCGATTCGTGCGTCAACTGCAAGCGGTGCCTGACAGACTGCCCCTCCGGCTCTGACGTCCCCTGGATAGCCCTTTCCGGTCGCGCCTTAGTAGCAGAGCGGCAGGGCGAGCCCCTTTCGAGGAAGATCATGGGCAACACACGTTTACTCTGTGAAACGGGAAGCGCCTTCGCCCCACTCGCGAATGCAGCGGGCGGCCTCGCGCCGCTGCGCTGGGGGATCGAGCTGTTCACGGGACTCGACAGGAGGCGCCGCCTGCCGCCGTTCCAGAGAAAGACGCTGCGGAAGTGGATGGAGGAGCGCCCACGGCGGACCGGCGGCAAAAAGGTCGCCTATTTCTTAAGCTGCTACTCGAACTTCAACGACCCGGAAGGCGACGGGCTCGCGACTGTCGAGGCCCTCGAAAGAAACGGCTTCGAGGTAATGCTGCCCGATTTCCGGTGCTGCGGCGTCGCCAGGCTCAGCTCTGGCGCGATAAACGCCGTAAGCGAGGACGTCCGCTTCAATGTCCGCCTGCTCGCCGGGCTTGCTAAAGAAGGCATACCCGTAGTCTTCAGCGAGCCGAGCTGCGCCCTTGCGGTCAAGATGGAATATCCGCTGGTCGAAGCGTCGGACGAGACGTTAAAGGCAGGCCGGAACTGTTACGAGATCCACGATTTCCTCATCAGCCTGCACAGAAGGGGAGAGCTCGACACGCACCTCGGCAGGCTGGACATCAAGGTTGGCTATCATAATCCCTGCCACCTGCGCGCACTCGGCGTCACGAAAGAGCCTGTCGAGCTGTTACGGCTTATCCCCGGCGTGGACGTCCAGGTTTACAGCGACCGGTGCTGCGGCATAGCGGGCACGTTCGGCCTCAAGAAGAAGAATTACGATCTTTCTATGGCTATCGGCAAGAGGCTCTTCAAGGAGATCAAGGACTCGAAAGTGGACGAGGTGGCGACGAGCTGCGGCGCCTGCTCCATGCAGATATTGCAGGGGACAGGCATAAAGGCCGCTACACCCGTTGCGCTTCTCGCGCGGGCATACAGGCTCGAAGAGAGCCCCGCAAAGGAAACAGACGAAGCAAACCGTGCGTAAAAGCAAAGAGAAGAGGAGGACAGGCTGATGAGCGTACCGATGATGTCCCTGATCGCCCTGCTGATCGCAATCATAGTGAGCTGCTTCACGTCGCTCAATATAGGCACGCTCGCCATCGGGCTGTCGCTGATCGTCGGCTATTACCTGGGCGGGCTCAAAATCACCGAGATCGTCAAAGGTTATCCGACGAACCTCTTTATCCTGCTGGCGGGCACCACCTATCTTTTCTCCATTGCCCAGGCGAACGGCACGCTCGAAAAAATCTCCAAATACGCTGTGAAGGCAGTGCGGGGGAACATCGCCCTCCTGCCCGTCGTCCTCTTCTTCCTCGCCTTCGGCCTCTCTTCGATGGGGCCGGGCCAGATCACCGTATCCGCCCTGCTGGCAGGGCCCGCAATGACGCTCGCCGAGCAGGTGGGCATGTCGCCCCTTCTCATGGCCCTTGTCGTAGGCAACGGCGCCCTCGCCGGGTCGATGTCCCCCATCGCGCCGCCCGGCATCATTGCAACGGCCATATTGAAGAATATGGGCTTGACGGGAGTGACGGTAAGACTCTGGATGAACATGCTCCTCTGCCAGTCGGCAGTCTCATGCCTGGCCTATGTCCTGTTCGGCGGCATAAAGCTTTTACGCAACAGGGACAAGGGGCAGCAGGAGGCGCTCAAAAACATCGCGGTCGAGCGCTTTACGGGGTCCCAGATCGCCACGATATGCGGCATCGGCGTGCTTATCGTAGGGGCGATATTCTTCAAGGTGGACATCGGCTTCGGCGCCTTTATGATAGGCGCGATCCTCTCCCTCTTCAGGACGGTCGACGAGGGCAAGGCCATCAAGGGCATGCCGTGGGGCACGATACTCATGGTCACGGGAGTGACGGTCCTCGTCGAATTGATGAGCAAGGTCGGCGGCCTCGACCTCTTCGCGAGGATGATGGCGGCCATGTCCAACTCCTATACGGTCACCATGGTCGCCGGCTTCTGGGCGGGCGTCGTCTCCGCCTACGCGAGCACTACGGGCGTGATACTTCCAGCCTTCCTGCCCATGGCGCCGAATCTCCTCAAGCTCGTCGGCGGCACGGACCTCATGGCGCTGATATCGTCCATGATAGTCTGCGGCTTCCTCGTGGACCTAAGTCCCCTCTCGACCATAGGCGCAGTCTTCATCGCAAACGCGGGGCCGAGCGCGGACAAGCCGAAGCTATTCAGGAACATGCTTATCTGGGGCCTTTCGATGTCGGTGGTCGGTGCGGTCATAAGCTGGCTCGCCTTCACGGTCCTCCGGCTGCCTTAGAAAAAGCCGGGAAAACAACCGAAATGGCGGCCAAGTAAAGGCGCTACGCGGGATGGTCTGCGGTCTTCGGCACAACCTGAGGGTGCAGCTTGACGAAAGCATCCAGGGCCAGCCAGACGAAGAATACCCCCGGAATTTTCTCCAGGCCCAGCCCCCCTTTGAGAATCGACCAGACCCCCGCCCCCAGGAAGGCAAGGGGCGTCAAAAGCCTCAAGTCGACGGGGACGCCCGCAACGTGCAAGCGCCGGTTGAGGTCGTTTACGGCCTCCGCCAGGCTGCGGCAGCTCCCGTCCGGGCCGCTAACGCCGCCGGCTTCGCCTGCCACGTATGAAACGAGGACGTCGATGTCGCGCAGTGCATCGAAGACCCCCGCCTCGTGCATCTTCTGCCTGTCGTACCTGACGGTTACGCTCCCCGTCGTGTGGTTGACCTGCACGTCGCTCACACCGGCCTGAGCCTCGAGGTGGTCCTTGATCTTTTGCAGTGCGTGGCTGCGGCGGGCGTGGGGGTCGAGCCGCACGCGAATGCGCCCGGGAATGCGGCTGGCCACGGTCGCGTGGTAATTATGTCGTTCCCCTGTCTTCATGGGCGCTCCGTGATCCAACAAAATCCTCCAACAAAATCTAAGCGTCGCGCGGGGACTTGTCAACGCAGACGGGCGCGTCGGCAAAAAGCCCGGTGGTTTTTGCTCGATTTTTACCAGGGGGCCGCTTATAGTATACGCGGTAAAAGCACGATCCTGAGGGCACCGGCCGTCTGGAAGAAAAGGGAGGCAACATGAAGACATCACGGCAGCGGATCACGGCACGGTCAAAGGGCGGGGCATGCGTACTGGCAGCGGCCCTGATCGCCCTTTCGCTCGTTTGTCCGGCCCGGCAGGCGGCTTTCGCGCAGGCGGGCCTCGGGCGGGCTTCAGCCGCACCAGGGGCGGTACTTCAAGTGGTCGGCCCCTTCAGGCTGGCGCGTCAGCGAAACGAACGCGGGCGTCACCCTTACGTCCGCCGACGGCAAGTACTCCGCCTTCCTGGCGACCATCGCCAGGTCGAGAGGCAGCAGGACACCCAGGGATTTCCTCCAGTGGGTGCTCGCGAGCACCGGCTGCACGAACGTGCGCGTCCTCTCATCGAAGCAGCTCCCGGCCCAGCGCATGTCCTACCAGGAATGGCGGTTCATCGGGGTAACCGTCGTCGTTCACGTCCCACGGTGTGCCGATGACAGGCGTCATCACGTCCGGCGTGGCCAACTACGGCGGGATGAATGATGCGATGGTGGTCGGCTATCAAGCGGCCGACCTCCGAGTTCGAGCAAGCCCGCTCCTTCATGCCGAAGATCGCGAAGAGCATCGTCCTTACAAACGCGGCCCAGGCAAACGGCAACGACACTGATCATACGGCCGAAAAACAATCCTCTGGACAACACGCCTACGATAAAATCATGGGAGAACAGGCAAAAAGGCGTAGACGAGGCGATGCGCAACGGCTCGAACGCCAGAAGGGGCGCCGTAGACCTTTACGACCCGTCCACGGGCGAGAAACTGAACACATCGACCCAGAACACCCCCTACTACTGGAGGAAACCGGGCACCAATGAAGTCGTGGGGACGAACACATACAACCCGCCGGGTGTCGGATACGTGCCGCTTCAGACGCAGCCGCCCCAGCAGGGACGTTAGTCGGCGAGACCGCAAAACGGCGGTCCTCAGCGCAGGAATCCGCAGCGCTTCCATCCCCTGTCGAAGAACGGGTTTTTCCCCGTCGCGGACAGGGGGATCGCCATGATGACGTCCGAATCGAGAAGCCCCAGGGCCTTTGCTGCGGCCCCGGCCGTGTACATGATACGGTTGTCGATGCCCATCTCCGCAGCCAGTTTTACGGCAGAGCCAAGGGCGACGCCGATGTCGATCGCCTGGAAAACGCACGTAGGCCCCGCAAAGTCCTCCCCCTGCCTGGGTCCGGCCGCCTCAAGCCCGCGGCATGTACCGTAGCCGCAGGCCCCGCAGTTGAAAGGCATATCTATTTTTTTAGGGTCCCTGTTGACCCCGACCAGCAGGACGGCCGCCGCTTTCCGCACGCTGCCCGCGTCTCTCTTAAAAATCGGCAGCTCGGTCGATTTTTCCCCGCCCTTCTTTTCCATCATTGCCGCCAGAGCTTCGAGGTCGTCCCCCGAGACAACGGCGGTCTTGAGGGAGTCCGTTCCCCGCGTCTTCGGCGCGGTCCGCATGGCAAGCGCCATCATCGCGGCCCCTGTCCGGACGGCATCATTCTCCATTGCTTCATTTTTTACGATGGTCATCGGTCCCCCCCTGCCTGCAAGGTATGGACGAAGCGCACGATCATTATTGGGGCTCAGCGCCCCCTCCACGAGCAAAGCCGCATGGGGCCTCCGTGCTCGGCGCTTCGCATACGCTCGCTTTACTGCCGCTGGGGGCCAGCGCACAATCACCGCATCTGGTATCCGCCGGCAGGGCCGCTGCCGGGCCCGCCGGGTATACCTCCGCCGCGTCCCCCCCGCCCGCCGCCGGACCGCCTGCCCTGCCCGCCCGAACTTTTCTTGCACTCCCCGACCGACCCCTCCCCGCATATCCTCCCGTCCGTCCAGTATGCGCCCGACAAGTCCGCACCTGTCAGGTTGGCGCCTGTCAATTTGGCCCCCGACAACTCGGTCCCGGCGAGCTTCGCATTCTCCAGAGAGGCATTGGTAAGGTCTGCGTTGGAGAGGTCCGCACCTGTCAGGTCGGTCTTCGACAGGTTCGCGTTCTTAAGGTTGGCCTTGCGCATGACGGCGTTCCGCAGGTTCGTTTCGGATAAATTTGCGAGGGAAAGGTCCGCACCGGAGAGTCTCACCCCCGGCAGCCTGCCTTTCGAGAGGTCGGCGCCGGGAAGCTCCGCCGCGGTCAGGTCGCAGAAAGGACATTGTTTGGTCGAGGACAACTTATCAACGTCTTCCTGCTTAAAAGCGAACACCGCCTGTGGGAAGGCGAATAACGGGACAAGGACCAG
>CAWEPK010000018.1:0-37500 GCA_963810935.1 uncultured delta proteobacterium
CATCGGCCAGGGCGCAGGCCTACAAAAAAACGGCGGGGACGCTGAACGCTTCAGGAACCATAACCAACAACGGCGTCATAGGCCTGAACGGCAACGCGACCCTCAACGCCGGAACGGGCATCCTGACACTTGCCGGCTTGGGCACCATGACAATGGACAGCAGCGGCCACAGCCGGATCATCGGCGGCTCAGGGGGCGCCCTTGTCAACGGTACGGGCCACACGATACAGGGGGCCGGCACAATCGGCGACGCAAGCGGCATAGTCCTCACGAATAACGGCACGATAACGGCCAACCAGGGCAATGCCCTCAACCTCTACCTGAACCCCGGCAGCACGAACCCCGGTACCATCCAGGCCACATCGACGGGCGGGCTGAACATCTACCTCAATCCATTGTCGGGCGGCTTCTTCTCCGGCTCCCTTACCAACACGGGCAGCATAATGGCGGCGGGCGGGCAGGTAACCACGTATGGGAACATCGTCAACCAGGGCACGATGCAGCCACGAACGGTACGCTGAATCTGATGAATTCGGCAATCACCAACTCAGGCGCCATCCAGGCAAACGCGGGGGGCGCCGTCCTTTTCGCGATCGGCGGCACGACAGGCAATGCGGGCGGCAGCACGGCGCGTCGGGGGGCGGCATAGTCAACCTGGACGGCAGCACGGTCGCGGGCGGCAGCATTACAGCGACAGGTACAAACACTCGTATATACAGCCCAAGATCTCAAATCCGGGCAACACCACCCTTACGAACGTCTCCGTCAGCCTGGATCAAAACGCCGTCCTGCAGATCGATTCCGGGAAGACCCTGACCCTTACCGGCTCCGGCGTGCTCGCATTATCAAGTTTCGGCGCGGGCCTCAGCGGCGGCACGCCCGGCACGATCATCAACGATACGGGATACACCATCCACGGCGCAGGAGCAATCGGATCGGGGGTAGGCATAGTCCTTGCGAACAGCGGCACTATCACCGCCGACTCAACCAGCCCTCTCAATCTTACCCTGGCCTCGGGCAGCACGAACTCCGGAACCATTCAGGCCACCTCGACTGGCGGAATATACATCAATGCGACGTCCGGTTCTTTCACGAACACGGGCACGCTGCATGTAGCCTCCGGAAGCGGTATGATCGTAACGGGCAATTTCACTAATTACGCCTCGGGCGTCCTGACGGGTGGTACATACAACCTGGCGGGGACGCTGGCCCTGCCGGTGCCTACCGGTCAGACCATTCAGACAAACGCGGCGACTATCGTCCTCGACGGCGGCAATTCGTCGATCTTCGGCCAGAACATGTCAACGCCCTGACGGGCTTCGCCGCGAATGCAAGCGGCGGCAGCTTTACGGTCACCAACGGCCGCGCCTTCACGACTTCCGGGGCCTTCAGCAATGCCGGCGCACTGACCGTCGGGACAGGCAGCGCCTTTTTGGCCGGGAGCCCAGGCAGCCAGACGGTTTATACACAGACGGCCGGGACCACGACGGTAAACGGCTGGGTGCAGGCTAGCTCCGTCTCTATACAGGGCGGCATCTTAAGCGGCGTCGGTACGGTCTCCCTTATCGCTGGCCCTTTGTCCGTTTCAAGCGGGGCTATCATCCATCCCGGCAACTCGCCGGGCATTCTGACGATCAACGGGGCCTATAACAACGCCGGTACTCTTGCAATAGACATCCTGAACCTCGCAGGCGGTCCCGGAACCGGCTACAGCCAGTTGATCGTCAACAGCACCGGAGTGAGCATACTTGGAGGCACGGTTCAGGTCAATCTCTTAACCGGCGGCGTGGTAACATCGGGCGATAGATTCGATATACTGCATGCATCCGGAGGGCTGTCCGGCGCCTTCGCGCAGTTGGCCGGTAACCCGAATTTCTACCTTGACTACGAGGCGAGCGACGTCTACCTCGTCGCCACCCCCATACCGCCGGGCATCATACTGCTTGCGCCTGGTCTGGCGGGCCTTTACGGACTGCGAAGGAGAATGGGGCGGAAGGCTGAACGCAAAAGGGAGATGCAAAGCGGCGCTTCAAGTCCTACCCGAACTCGCTACTATCCTGTTGCTCGAAATCCATTTGGAATATAGCAGCTTACAGATACAGCGTTTGCCGCTCGCTTTCAGGAAGTAGTTCTTGGACGCCCTGACATGTGCGATATGCTGAATACGCACCCTTACACTTATGACACATCACCACAAATACCGCACAGCCCGCTCTTACTGCCGCCGAAGGGATGCGCGGAATGCTCCGTTAGCGGCGGCTGGCTGTGGAGGAGCGAGTCCAAACCGAGGGAGTCCGATCGTCTTTTGCCCTTAACCCGTAGCCCCTGGGTAACTACCCCTTCCCCCGCCTTGCATTTCCCCCGCCCTTCGCCTATAATTCCTATCATCTAACGGCCAATAAGGAGGACGCTATGGACACTTACACATGCGTTGTGTGCGGATACATCTACGATCCTAAAGAGGGCGATCCGGGCGCGGGCGTTGCTCCGGGTACGCCGTTCGACGACTTGCCCGATACGTGGGTGTGCCCGGTTTGCGGCGCGCCGAAGACGGAATTCGAAAAGAACTGATAAGCACCAGGAGGCATAAAGGATGCTGCTCGAGACCAGGCTGGCGGGCATGGGTACGCCCAAAAAGGGCAAGGTGCGCGATATCTACGATCTGGGCGATGCGCTTCTGATCGTCGCGACCGACCGCGTCTCCGCCTTCGATGTCGTACTGTCTACAGGCATACCGGACAAGGGTAAGGTGCTCAACCAGCTTTCCCTTTTCTGGTTCGGGATGATGGGCGATTTGGTTAAGAACCACGTGCTGGAGTCGGACGCGGACAAATATCCCGCCCCCCTGCTCAAGTACGCGGACGACCTGCGCGGCAGGAGCATGATAGTCAAAAAGGCGAAGCCTTTTACCGTGGAATGCGTCGTCAGGGGATACCTGGCGGGCTCCGGCTGGTCGGAGTACAGGGAGAAAGGGAGCGTCTGCGGGATCGGGCTGCCGTCCGGTCTTCGGGAGTCGGACCGCCTTCCCGAGCCTATCTTTACGCCTACGACGAAGGCCGACGAGGGGCACGACGAGGCGGTCTCCTTCGAGCAATGCGCAACCATAGCAGGCCGGAAAGAGGCCGAGGAGCTAAAAGGGCTGACCATCGCGATCTACAAAAGGGCCGTCTCTTTTGCCGAGTCGAAAGGCATCATTATTGCCGATACGAAATTCGAGTTCGGCACAATCGGCAGCGAGACGATCTTAATCGACGAGGTCCTCACCCCGGATTCGTCGAGGTTCTGGTCCGCCCGTGATTATACGCCAGGCAAGGGTCAGGACAGCTTCGACAAACAGATAGTCAGGGATTATCTGGATACTCTGGACTGGGGGAAGACATACCCGGGGCCCGAGCTGCCCCCCTCGATAGTCGAGAAGACGGCCGCGAGGTACAGGGAGATTTTCGAGATACTGACGGGCGGTCCGCTGAAGTGATGGACGAAGGGCGGGGAAAAGCCTGAAAAAAGATAGCGGAAGGGTCGCGGCACAGGGCCCCGATGGAGGGCCCTGTGCCGTTTTATTACTTAAGACAGGGCGTCCTTCATTGCGCTTGCAGGTGAAAATTTGGGCGCTTTTTTCGCATGGATCTTGATTTCTTTCCCCGTGCGCGGATTTCTGCCCGTGCGGGCCTTCCTCTCCACGACCGAGAACGTGCCGAAACCGGTGACCGTCACGCGATCGCCCTTCTTCAGAGAGTCCTTTACTGCCGCCACGAAGGCATCAATCGCCTTCTCCGCCTGGGTTTTTTTGATTGCCGCGCCTGCTGCCACTTTGTCGACAAGGTCTTTTTTAGTCATATTCTTTCACCTCCTTTTTATCCAGGACCGTCGTTTTTATTAGTAAATTACACCCTCAAGGAAACATTGTACGTGTTTTTCAGGCGCAAGGAAATAAAAATCGCACTTATTACAAAGAAAAAAGATGGAAATTATCGAATGCCAGACTTATTTTATAATTGTTCAACAGTGTGGGTATAGTATTTTTTTTCGTCCGCCGGCCGAAAGCGCCCGGCTATGCAGCCTGCGGTCTTTTTTTGCGTTTGTGAGAGGAATATGTTATCCTACAAGTCGATATTTCTTCTGTTTTCGCACTTCCGTTCATTCGTACTAAAGCGATCGCAGACAGAGAGGTAGTCGGCGGCGGGATACATATGCGGGGTGGCACCTATTTTTTTTCGGTCATCCGGGTTGTTGGCTGTCCCGGGATGGCGGCCCGAACATTAAAACGCTAAATGCAGAAATGAGGTAAGTGTGGCGAACGTAGAGGTAAACGACGGAAACATAGAGAAGGCGATCAAGGCGCTCAAGCGCATGCTCCAGCGAGAAGGCATCCTCAAGGAGATCAAGAGAAGGAGCTTTTACGAGAAACCGTCCGAAAGGGAGAGGCGCAAGCAGCGGGAAGCAAGGAAGCGGCGTCTTCGGGCGGAAAGAAGAAAACATGCCTCCGGCAGGGATTGATATCCGGGCGCGCCTTTAGGGCGTCCTAGATTCCCCACCCTCCAGACACGACAATTGTCGTGCCCGTTATATACGAGTCTGTCGTCGGACGCAAGAAAAGCGGCAGTTCGGGCAATTTCTTCCGGTTCCCCCATCCTTCCGACCAGCGTTTCAGCTACGATAGGCGCCCTGTATTTCTCCGGCATCCGCTCCATGGGCGGCGTGCGGATGATGCCGGGGACTATCGCGTTGACCGTCACATTGTCGCGGCCGGCTTCGCGCGCGACCGTCTTCGTCATACCTATCACGGCAGCCTTCGCCGTGCAGTAAGCGGCCTCCCCTTTAGCCCCTGTTAGCCCGTAAATCGAGCTGATGTTGATGATCCTGCCCCAGCCTGCTTCGCGCATCCCCGGCAAAAGGAGCTTAGTCAGGACGAAGGGGACGAGCACGTGGATGCCGAGAACCTCGCCGAAGCCCTTCTTGTCCACCCTGGATGTCGTACCCGGCCGGTCAAAGCCTGCGTTGTTCACCAAAATGTCGATCGACGCCTTGCCCTTGATAGCCTCTATCAGGGCTTCCAGCTTCCCGGTGTGCATAAGGTCGATTATGTGGCCTTCCACGTGTCCGCCCGCCGCCGCTATGCCTTCGACTACGCCCGGCAACGTCCGCCTGTTCTTGTCCAGAAGGATGAGCCGTGCGCCTCTTCCGGCGAAGACCTGCGCGCACGCGCGGCCGATGCCCTGGCCCGCGCCCGTAATGAGCGCCGTATGTCCTGATAAATCCATATTTGCCTCTCCGCTATTTTAAGCGAGAACTGCCGCCGATAGCAACATGATCGTAGGGGGCGCCCGCCGCAGACATATTATTTCGCGGGGCGTCCGGGCGGCTGATATTGCATACAATCGTCCCTCACCGCATCGGCAAAAAAGACTTGTATTCCGGCTTTTTCCTGCCTAAAATAAAAGCGCAAACAGATGTAATCCGTACAAAAGGCGTAAAGTGCGCCCGCAAGACGGGAACGCCTGAATAGATGGTAGAGACGGAGGCAAGAGCGGTGCTTGTAATAGGCGAGCGGATCAACGCGTCGCGTAAATCGATAGGCGAAGCCATCGCCTCGCGCAACGCGGAGTTCATCCGGAATGAAGCCAGGGCGCAGGCCGCGGCAGGGGCCGACTACCTGGACGTAAACGCCGGGACCTCCGATTGCAGGGAGGCCGAAGACCTGAAATGGCTCGTCGAGGTCATCCAGCGTGCGACGGATACGCCCCTGTGCATCGACAGCCCCGACCCCGCCGTAATCAGGGCGGTGCTTCCATTGGTGGAGAAGACGCCCATAATCAACTCGATCACCCTGGAGCCCGCGCGCCTGGAAGGCATCCTCCCTCTCGTCGCCCAATATAAGGCAAAGGTCATTGCCCTCTGCCAGTCGCTTGATGCGATAGCCGAGACGACAGAGGCGAAGGTACAAATGGCTGCCGAGCTTGCAGCTAAGACAAAAGAGGCGGGCGTCCCCATAGGCGACCTTTACATCGACCCACTCGTCTACCCGGTTGCGACCAATAAGCTATCCGCAATGGCCACCCTCGCGGCAATCGAGGAGATTATGGCGCGGCTGCCCGGCGTACACACGACCTGCGGCCTGACGAACGTCTCTTTCGGGCTTCCCAAAAGAAAGCTCGTCAACCGGGCCTTCCTGGTCGTCGCCGTTGCCAGGGGCCTAGATTCAGCCATCCTCGACCCTACCGATAATGAGCTTTTCGGTACGCTCAAGGCTGCCCTTCTGATCAGCGGACACGACGACTACTGCATGGAGTTCATCAAGGCCTTCAGAGAAGGAAGGTTGGGATGACTTTTGCATATGGGGAGATAAATGGAAAGAAAAAACCCGCCTGAAGCAGCGCGTAAAAGCCGCCGGTCCTCCACCCTCGCCCTCGTGCCCGCCCGCCCGTCCCCCGGCCTGGCCGCCTCGCTTCGCGCTTACTACGCCACGGTCGAAGGGGCGGGCGAGGCTTACGCTGACGAGCGCATGAAACGCTGGTCGGCCGACCCTGCCGTCCGGGTGTATCGGGCAAAAAAAGGCAGTGAGACCGTCGCCCATGTAGTTTACGACCCCCGCACCAGCATGATAGAGGAAGTCGTCGCGGCCCGCCCGGGTAAAACCGAAGCGTATATGCCGAAAGCGATCGACGCCCTCGTCGCAAAGGAAAGCCTGCTCGCCGCCGGGGGCCTGAAGACGGATATCCGGAAATACAAATGGCTGGTCGACTACGGCTTCAGGCCCGTCCGCACGTATGCGGATCAGGGCCGTTCCTTCGTTAAGATGGACTTATCGACCGCCGTATACCTCGAGGCTGCAAAAAGCGGCAGGCCCGCGCGGCCGTACAGGCGCAAAGAACGGGTAGCCATCGAAAGGATCGCAGACAGTCAGAGCGAGGCGGAGGTCGCCGCGTCGCTCGGGCGGCTCATCGGCCGTCTCGGCGGCATCCGCAGGTTTGTCGCGCCAGGCGCGCGCGTCGTGATAAAACCGAACGTTGTCGCTGACCACGGGATGAAGGATGGCGTGTACACGGGCGGCATCGTGACCGATATAAGGCTCGTCAGGGCGCTTATCGACCTGCTTTTGCCCGTTGCCGGCGAGGTCATCGTTGCCGAAGGGTCGTCTATCAACCGCAGCGAGACGACGAAGATGTTCGCCCATTACGGGTACGAAACGCTGGTCGAGGCCGACCCTGCACGCGTCCGCCTCGTAGACCTCAACACCGATGCGCTTGTCGAGAAACAGGTGCCTTTTGCCAAGAGGATGGCGTCGAGGAAGGTCCCGGTCACCATCGATCGGGCCGACGTCATTATCAGCCTGCCCGTCATGAAGATCCATTTTGCGGCAGGCGTCTCCATGGCGGTCAAGAACCTGCAGGGGACGATGCCCCCGTTAGAGAAGTACATGAGCCATTTCTTCGGGCTCTGGCAAAACCTCATCAACATCCATCACCTCGTCAAGCCCGCCCTCACGATAATCGACGGCATCACCGGGCAGGAGGATTTCGGCCCGGTCTCGGGCATACCCAAGCCCATGAACGTCCTCATAGGCGGGACGAACCCCGTCGCGGTAGATGCGACGGCCATGCGCGTCATGGGGCTCGACCCTGTATCCTCGCCTCCCGTGCTGCTTTCCTACCTTCAGGGTTTAGGGCCGATAGAGCGCGAGCGGATCGAGGTGGCCGGCACACCTATAGAAGATGTTGCGAGCAGCTTTAAGCCGCCCGCGATCGACATTTCGAGCGGCGCCGATTTCCGCATCCACGACGGGAGCGCATGCCCCGGCTGCAGGGGATATCTCCATTTCGTGCTTACCAAGCTCAGGAGGCCTGACCCTTCCGGCGGCACGCGGTCCCTCATCGACCGGCCTTTCAGCCCGAAGGTAAACATTTTTCTCGGCCCGGAGATAGCCGCGCCCATCGACCCTGCGCAGACGAACGTCTTTATGGGCATCTGCCAGCAGCATAACGCGGAGTCGGGAGCGCACCTGCGCGGCTGCCCCCCGCACGCAGAGGTAATAATGAACGGCATATTCCGCCTGTTTCCCGACGTGGCGAGACCGAAATACGCAGATGAGACGGAAGAGGCGAAGCTGGAGAAAATGCTCGACGAAGTCCTTGAGATGGAGGAGTAGCGAGGAAGCCGGCGCTGGGTGTGGGGCCGGCTATCGGGAGGCGATCTGCCTGCCGATGACTGCGCCCGCCGCAACGCCCAGGGCCAGTAAGCCTATCGTTCTTCCCAGGCCGAGACCGCTCGCCGCAACGCCAAGCCTGCTTTCGATAAAAGCGAGGTGACGCCGCTCGTCTGCGTAATGCCTTTCGATCAGGACCATTATCCGGCCGGGGAAGTCCTCGTTGGCCGCCTGCCTGTACTTGTAGTTGACGTATTTCTCTCCCGTCGCGCAGGCATCCAGAATGTCGCGGTCGCTCATCGCCCCTTCCGCTGCGGTCATCCCTTCGACGAAAACGCCCCGCGGCGCCAGCGACATGTCGGGCGGCTCACCGCCCTCCCTCCTGATCGCTTCGCCGAAGTCTCCGACGTGCCTCTCGTGGTCATGCCGGAAGCGCAGCAGGGCCTCCTGCAGGTCGTGCGCCCTTACCGATGCGGCGGCCTTGTCGTATGCGGACAGCGCGTCGTGGTCCAGCTTCATAAGGGAACTTAGTCTGTCGATCAGATCACGGCTTTCCATGGTTACCTCCCCGACCGTCCTTGCGCTTTTCGTTTCCGAAACATAGTGCCTCCGCTGTATGAAATCAAGGAGTGGGAGGTGTGCTCCCCCGGCCTACGCATATCAGCGGCTTGACTTTGGCGTATTTTTGACTATAATAGTACTCTTCGGAGGTGTAAGATGGCCATCGGGTTGCTCGGTAAGAAGTTGGGAATGACGCAGATTTTCGGCGAAAACGGCGTCATGATCCCCGTTACGGTTGTAAAGACAGGCCCCTGCCTGATCGTGCAGAAGAAGAGCGTCGAGAGCGACGGCTACAGCGCCGTGCAGGCCGGTTTCGGCGAGATCGCGAAGGTTTCCAGGGCCAACAAGCCCCGCACGGGCCATTTCAAGAAAGCAGGCCTTCCTCCGATGGTAAGGCTGAAGGAATTCAGGGTAAAGGGCGACGAACTGGACGGGTTCGAGGCGGGCAGCGAGGTGCCCATCGACCTGTTCAAGCCGGGCGATTTTGTCGATGTGACGGGCGTCTCTATTGGAAAGGGAACCGCAGGCGTAATCAAGAGGCACAAGTTCTCGGGCGCCCCCGGAGGCCACGGGACGCACGAGTTTTTCCGCCACGGCGGATCGATAGGTAATAACACGACCCCCGGTAGGACCCTGAAAGGCCGGAAGATGGCGGGCCGCATGGGCAACCGGAAAGTCACGGTGCAGAGCCTTAAAGTTGTCGACGTACGCGGCGACACGAATCTGGTAATGATCCGCGGCGCAGTGCCGGGCCCGAGGAACGGCTACCTCATTCTGAAAAAGGCGGTCAAGAGGGCGTAAGGCTACCCCGACCATAAGCGAATACGATTTCAAAATCCCCTGCATCCCAAGGACGCAGGGGATTTTGAAATTATTGGGGCTCAGCGCCCCCTCGCCGGGCAAAGCCCGCGGAGCCTCCCCCCTTGTATCTTATATGCATGTTTTCTTACCTGCTGTCATCTGACTATACTTATCCCAGGAAGCATCAGGGTGTGACAGGCCGATTCCCCCTTGGGACATATGATCCCGGCGCCGAGCGCGGGTCGTCACACCCCATTCCCTACAAGCTCGGACAGTTGCTTGGGCCTCATGAGCCCGCATTTCGCAAGGAGGAGCGATAGTGGAAAAGTTCGCAGGCATCGATGTGGCAAAGGATACGTTGGAAGTCTTCATTACGCCCGGTACGCAAAAGAGCTTCCTCAACAATGATGAGGGACGAAAGGAACTCAGCCGGTTCCTCTCAGATGCGCGCCCTGGGCTGGTGGTGCTGGAGGCCACCGGAGGGTACCAGATACCTGTAGTAGAAACCCTGGCCTTACGCAAACTCCCCGTAGTGGTGGTAAACCCCAGGCAGGTAAGGGACTTTGCGAAGGCAACGGGAAGATTGGCCAAGACCGATACGATCGATGCGGAGATCATCGCCCGCTTCGCGGAAGCGATAAAACCCGAAGCCAGGCCCCTCAAAGACAGCGATGCCCACCGGCTGCAGAGCTTCGTTGCCAGGAGAAGGCAGCTCGTCGAAATGCTGACTATGGAGAGAAACCGCCTGGAAACCGCTTCCGATTGGACAAGACCCGATATAGAGGCCCATATCGAGTGGCTGGCTGACTGCATCAAGAAAACGGACAAGGACATCTCGTCCTTCATACGGAAGACTCCCTTATGGAGGGAAAAGGAGAACCTGCTGAGAAGCGTCAAGGGGATCGGCCCCGTCAACGCTTCCATACTACTTGCACGGCTCCCCGAGCTAGGTAAGCTCAATAGAAAAAAGATTAGTGCCCTCGTGGGTCTAGCGCCCTTCAACCGGGACAGCGGCAGGTTTAAGGGAAGGCGCTCTATTTTCGGAGGCAGGGCCGATATAAGGGCAGTCTTATACATGGCGGCCCTCTCGGCCATTCGCTACAACCCTATAATCAAGACCTTTTACGAACGCCTCATTCATGCCGGCAAGCTCCCCAAGGTTGCCATCACCGCCTGTATGAGAAAACTTGTTGTTATCCTGAATGCCATGATGAGGACCAATACCCCCTGGTGCGCCCAATGAAAAGCCTTGACATCGAACACAGTTGCTCGGCGCGGCGCTCCGCTTGCTTTATTGCCGCTGGGGTCCAGCGGCAAGCAGTACCGGGGTTCAGCACCCCCGCCGGGCAAGGCCTCGACGCTTCGCTCCTTACGTCGGGCGGGTGCCCCGCTCCCTGCTCGGCGCTTCGCATTCGCTCGCTTTAGGCGGTGCGCTTTTTGAAACATTCACTTGCGCCCGGCTCGGCAGGCGTGCTATACAAGAAAGATGGCGCAATGACCGGCGATGCGCGCCGACAAAGGGAAAAAGGAGAAAAGATCATGCCGTCCGGCGTAAAGAAAGAACAAGGGCAAAAGGCAAAGGTCCTTATTCTGGTGGGAAGCGAGAGCGATATCCCGACCATCAAAGACGGCATCGACTTCCTGAAAGAGATGGGCGTCGGCCACGTCCTGGACATAGTATCGGCCCATCGCCACCCGGATAAGGCGGCCGCTCACGCCAAGTCGGCACGCCGCAAGGGTTTTGATGTCATCATAGCTGGCGCGGGGCTCGCTGCAGCACTGCCGGGCGTCATTGCCGCCCATACTACCCTCCCCGTCATCGGCATCCCCTTCAAGGGAGGCAGCCTCCTGGGGATGGACGCCCTACTCTCCATCGTCCAGATGCCGAAAGGCGTACCCGTAGCCACAGTCGGCATCGACGCTGCCCGCAACGCCTGCATCCTCGCCTGCGAGATACTCTCGATAAAGGACGACGGCATGCGCAAAAAGCTCGAGGCGATGAAGGACGGAATGCGGCGCGATATAGAGCGCAAATCGCGGAAAATAGGCACATTGACAATACGTTGAGCTTTTGTTAGCTTAACTGATGCTCAACGCCATCACAGACATAGACGGAATACGGGTAGGCCATGCCTCGGATTACGAGGGAGTGACGGGCTGCACGGTCATCCTCTTCGACGGCCCGGCCTGCTGTGGAATAGATATCAGGGGCAGCGCCGCAGGCACGAGGCAGATAGATGCCCTCAATGTCGCCCATATCGTTGACGAAGCCCACGCCGTCATGCTGGCCGGGGGCAGCGCCTTCGGCTTAGACGCCGCTTCCGGGGTAATGCGCTATCTCGAAGAGCGGCAGACAGGCTACGATGTCGGCGTAGCCAGGGTTCCTGTTGTGCCGGCCGCAGTCATATTCGACCTCGGCATAGGCGACAGCCGGGCGCGCCCGACACCGCAGATGGCCTACGACGCCTGCATAACAGCAGGCCAGGCAGTGGAGGAAGGCAGCGTCGGGGCGGGCGTCGGGGCAACCGTAGGAAAGCTCTTCGGCCTTCCGAGGGCCATGAAGGGGGGCGTCGGGACGGCGAGCGTGGTCCTGCCTGACGGCACTATCGTGGCTGCCCTCGTTGTCGTTAATGCCTTCGGCGACGTAATAGACAACGTAACGGGCAAAATAATCGCGGGCTTGAGGACGGCAGAGGATGAGCTTGCCATGGCCAACACCGTCACATGCATGAGGGAAGGCCAGGTGCGAAAAGAGTTCGGCCTGTACAATACGACGCTTGCCGTGGTAGCCACGAATGTCCAGTTTAATAAGAGAGAGATCGGGAAAGTCGCCCAGATGGCGCAGGGCGGCCTGATCAAGACAGTTACCCCGGTCCATACGACGCTCGATGGGGACCTCGTCTTCTCGGTCTCCCTGGGCCGTATGGCAGGGGACGTCAACCGGGTCGGCGTTGTAGGCGAGTTCGTAGTCTCTGAGGCGATCAAGCGGGCGGTAAGAAAGGCGGACAGCCTCGGAAAGGTGCCCGCTTTCAAGGATTTGCCAAGACAGTCGAAGTCCTGCTCCGTCCGCGTTCCGCGCGAATAAATCTGAAAGCGCGAAGCAACAGCCGCCAACGCGGCAGAAGAATAAATGACCCTGCTGCAAGCAGCAGGGTATTCAACATCAAAGCGAGCGTATGCGAAGCGCCGAGCAGGGAGGCCGGGGCACCCGCCCGACGTAAGGAGGGAAGGGTCGCAGCTTTGCCCGGTGAGGGGGCGCTGAGCCCCACTGATTGCCGCTGGACCCCAGCGGCAATAAAGCGAGCGGATGCGAAGCGCCGAGCGGGGAGGCTCGCCGGGCTTTGCCCGGTGAGGGGGTGCTGAACCCCAATAATTGCAAGGAGCAGGCAGTGGAGACAACACTCCGGGACGTTGCGCGCATCATCAAGGAGAAGGGAGAGGCCGTTGCCTTCACCGGAGCGGGCATTTCCGTCGAGAGCGGCATCCCGGCCTTCCGCGGCGGTCAGGGGCTCTGGGAAAAGTACGACCCCATGGAGTACGCCGAAATAGGCGCCTTCATGAGAGACCCGGGGAAGGTCTGGGCGATGCTGCGCGAGATGGGCGAGGTGATCCTCCGGTCTACGCCGTCGCCCGCGCATATGGCCCTGGGGGCGCTTGAGAAAGCGGGTCTGCTGCGGTCGGTCATCACGCAGAACGTAGATGGTCTCCATCAGATTGCAGGCAATACGAACGTCATCGAATACCACGGTAGCCACCGGCGCGTCAGATGCTTAGGGTGCGGGCGCACCGACGACTTCACCGAGCATCTGATGAAGTTAATGCCCTACCCGGTGTGCGAGCGGTGCCAGGACGCGCTCAAGCCGGACGTCGTCTTCTTCGGCGAGCAGATACCTTCCTCGGCCATGCTGCGGGCGGGCCATGAGGCGCTCGCCTGCCGCGTGATGATCATAATCGGGACCTCGGGCGTCGTATACCCGGCTGCCGAGATACCCTTCGCGGCAAAGTCGAACGGTGCGACGGTCGTCGAGATCAACGTCGAGCCGACGCCTTATACCGAAGCCGTCACGGACCATTTCCTGGGGGGAGCGCATCGGCGATCATGCCGGCCATCCTGGAAGAGCTCGGGATTGCGAGTGCCTGAGAAACCCGTCGAAGAGAAACTCGGCCTCCAGACAAAAGCACCACTCTTTCTGCACTGCGAGGGCTGCGCACGGCACAACTGCCGGGGCGGCCTCGATATCGCAGCAGGGCTTATGGTCCGGGAGGGTCGTTAAGTGGACAAGCACATCTACTGCGTCATCATGGCAGGCGGCAAAGGGGAGCGCTTCTGGCCGGTAAGCACGGACCTCGTCCCGAAGCCCTTCGTCAGCCTGACCGGCAGGCGGACGATGATCCAGATGACCCTCGACCGCCTGGGCCGCCTCGCGCCGAACGACCGGATATTCGTCATCCTCGGCAAAGAGCACCTGGCAGTAGCCCGCAAGCAGCTTTCCGACCTTCCGGAGAGACAATTCATCATCGAGCCGGAGGGGAAGGACACGGCGCCTTGCATCGGCCTCGCAGCCGTTACCTTAAGCCGCCTCGATCCGGACGCGCTCATGGTCGTCGTCCCGGCTGACCACTATATCCCGGAGCCCGATGCCTTCGCCAAAACAATCGGCATGGCCGCCGATTGCGCGAGGCAGGGAGATTACCTGGTCACGATAGGCATCAGGCCGACGCGGCCTGAGGTCGGCTACGGCTATATGTTTGCGGAAGGGGCAGCCGGCGCGCTATCCGGGGCCGCCCTGCCGGTCACCCGCTTCGTCGAGAAACCCGACGAAGCGAAGGCCGCCGAATACCTGGCCGACGGCCGCTATTACTGGAACAGCGGCATCTTCGTCTGGCGCGCGGGGGTAGTGCTGGAAGGCATCCGCCGCCACATGCCGCAGCTCGCGGAAGGCCTCGCCGCAATACAGCGCAGCCCGGGCTTAAGGAAGGGGCGCGAGGTGACGGAGCGCTTCAAGTCGTTCGAAAAGATTTCCATCGACTACGGCCTTATGGAAAAGGCAGACAACGTGCTCATGATCAAGGCTGATTTCGCCTGGGACGACGTGGGTACATGGGGCTCTCTAAGGCGCGTCCTTCCTCTGGACGAAAACGGGAACTGCATAATAGGCAACGCGACCTGCGTCGATGTGAAGGACTGCGTGGTCTACGGGCATGATGTGCCTGTAGGCGCAGTCGGCGTCGAAGGTCTCATTATAGCGGCCTCACGCAACGGTGTCCTCGTCTGCGACGTGACCCGCGGTCAAGAGACGAGGCAGATAGCCAGGACGGCCGGCAAGCGAAAAAAGAAACAATAGGAGCTCATAAATACCGTGCTGCAAGCAGCAGCTTATCAAAGCAAGCGTGCGCGCAGCGCTGAGCGGGGTGGCTCCGCGGGCTTTGCCGGTGAGACGGTGCTTAAGCCCGATTACTGCCAGAGCGAGTGCCGAGCGCGGCAGTAATAAAGCGAGCGAATGCGAAGCGCCGAGCGGGGTGGCTCCATCCGGCTTCGCCGGTGGAGGGGGCGCTGAGCCCCAATAATTGAGGGGTGGCATGGTCGCAAAAGTTTTCACGTCGAGTCTCTACGGCATAGACGGCATCATGGTGGAGGTGGAGGTCGATATATCGCACGGCCTGCCTTCTTTCAGCATCGTCGGCCTGCCGGAGCTTTCCGTGAAGGAGAGCCGCGAGCGCGTCAGGGCCGCGATCAAGAACGCGGGCTTCGAGTTCCCCAATGACAGGATCACTATCAACCTCGCACCGGCGGACGTGCGCAAAGAGGGTGCTTCCCTGGACCTTCCCGTCGCTATCGGGCTTCTCGTCGCAATGGGTGTCGTCCGGCAGGAGTCGCTGGAGGGCCACCTGATCACCGGCGAGCTGTCGCTCGACGGAAGGATCAAGGGGACGAGGGGCGTGCTGCCGATGGCGGTGCTCGCAGCCAAAGAAGGCTTCAGGCGCGTAGTCGTGCCCGCTGAAAACGGGCGCGAGGCGGCAGTAGTCAGGGGTCTGGACGTCTACGGCGCAACCCACCTGCTCGATATAGTGCACTACCTCCTGGGAGACGGTACGCTCCAGCGCTTCCAGCCAAGCGAAGCAGAGGAAGGCCCGATGCCCGGCAGGGACGACGGCATCGATTTCTCCGACATCAGGGGGCAGGCACAGGCGAAGCGGGCCATCGAGATAGCGGCCGCGGGAGGCCACAACCTGCTTATGGTAGGCCCTCCCGGCTCGGGCAAGACAATGGTCGCCCGCAGGATACCGACCATATTGCCTCCCCTGTCATACCGGGAAGCCATCGAGACGACGAAGATACACAGCACAGCGGGCCTTTTGAGCGAAGAGAGGTATCTCGTCACCGAAAGGCCGTTCCGTGCGCCGCATCACTCTATCTCGGACGCGGGGCTGATCGGCGGCGGGTCGTGGCCCCGCCCCGGCGAGATAAGCCTGGCGCATAACGGCGTGCTCTTCCTGGACGAGTTTCCGGAGTTCAAGAGGAACATCCTGGACTCCCTGCGCCAGCCGCTGGAGAGCGGCAGCGTGGTCATCTCGCGCGTAGCCCAGGCAATCACCTTCCCGGCCAGCTTCATGCTGATAGCTGCGATGAACCCCTGCCCCTGCGGCTACTATGGGGACCCGCGAAGGCCGTGCGTCTGCTCCGGCGGCCAGATACACCGGTACAGGTCGAGGGTATCGGGGCCCCTCCTCGACAGGATCGACTTGCAGATCGCGGTGCCTCCGGTGACGATAAGGGAGTTGTCCATGGAGACGGAGGAAGAGTCTTCACAGGCGATCAGGAAAAGGGTAATCGCAGCCAGGCAAATGCAGACGGAGAGGTTCGGGGGCAGGCAGGTCCACGCGAATGGGCAGATGACGACGCGCATGGTGAAAAAGTATTGTGGGGTCAACGCCTACGCGAAGGCGCTGCTCGAGCAGGCCGTAGAGAAATTCTCCCTTTCGGCACGGGCGTACCACAGGATACTTAAGGTCGCCAGGACGATAGCCGACCTCGACGGAAAGGCGGATATGGACGAAGCCCACGTGGCGGAGGCCGTCCAGTACCGCGTCCTCGACAAGAAAATGGCCTTCTAGCCCTTGGCCCCGTCTGCGACGAGCATGCCGCCTACCGAGAAATCGGTCTTCTTCATATCCTCGAAGATAATGCGCACGTGGTCTACCGGGCAGTCCAAGGTCCGGACGATGGCGTCCGTCATCTCCTTGGCGCACTGCCGCTTCTGATCGATCGTCCTTCCCTCGAATAAATGTACCTGAATAATCGGCATAAGCCCCTCCGTTATAGCGATCTCTTTCGGCCATTATAACACAAAGGCGAAGGCCCTTGTCTCAAAACGCCTCTTTCCCGGTTTGAATTGCTTCTACCGCCTGTAGTAGACTTTCACCGGGTAAACATCATGAACAACTTAGAGCGCAGCGCAATTGTTAAAGGGTCCCTCCGTCTTCTCGCCGCAGTCTTAATGATCGCGTCCTTTGCCTTCACCGCAAATGCAGCCGGCCACCCGGCATCAAAGATCGTACCCTTGATCGGGGCCGGTGCGCCCGCCGGCGCACAGCCAGCGCCCCAGGCGGCGGATGACCCGCTGGGCCGGAGCACTCCGTACGGAACCGTTATGGGCTTCGTCAGCGCTATGGAGAAGGAGGATTACGAGCGGGCCGTAGAATACATGGACACGAAGCAGCCCATCAAGCGCGCGGAGCAGCTTGCCATCGAGCTACACTCCGTCATCGACAGGGGCTTTCACGGCAACCTGGAAAAGGTCTCGCACAACCCTGAGGGGGACCCTGCGGACGGCCTTCCCTCAAACTTCGACAACGTAGGCATCGTCAGGACTCAGGCGATGTCGGCGGACATACAGCTCGAGCGCGTACAGCGCGAAGACGAGCCGCCGGTCTGGCTCTTTTCCGCCGACACGCTGAAGCGCGTCCCCATTATCTACGAGCACCTGGACGCGCCCGTCATCGACCGGTACTTGCCCGCAGTTCTGACTCAGACGCGCTTATTCCATGTTCCATTATGGCGCTGGCTCGGCTTTTTCGTGCTCCTGCCCCTCTTTTTCGTGCTGGCCCGTCTCGTCAGCCTCGCCCTCATCCCTCTCGTTCAGCCGCTGATACGCCGCCTGGCCCACAGGGACGAGGTACAGCCGGCGGACCGGTTGAAGACGCCGCTCAACATGTTCGTCCTTGCCCTTGCCTTCTACGCCTATGCCCCACTGTCGCACTCGGCAATGAGCCGCATGTTCTGGAACCGTATGGGCGCGTCATTGACTGCAATAAGCCTCGCCTGGCTGTTCCTGCGGCTTGTCGATATCCTTGTGGAAAGGATGGCGAGGGTCTATCACATGACGGAGTCCTCGGGCAGAATCGCAATTGCGCGCCTAGGAGGCCAGGTCTGCAAAGGCATAGCGATCGTGGCGGCTGCCGCGACCACGCTCTACTATGCGGGGATAAACCTGACGACAGTGCTGACGGGCCTGGGCGTCGGAGGCGTGGCCATCGCATTCGCTGCTCAAAAGACGCTTGAGAACCTGTTCGGCGGCTTTATGATCGCCTCGGACCAGCCTATTCGCGTAGGCGATTACTGCCGGGCAGGCGACCACAGCGGCGTCGTAGAGAGCATAGGGCTGCGCTCAACGCGCATCAGGACCATAGACAGGACGGTTGTCTCCGTGCCAAACGGGCAGCTTTCAACTATGAGCCTCGAAAACTTCGCCATGCGCGACAAGATACGCTTCCAGCAGACGCTGAGTCTCCAGCCTGATACTGAGGGCAGGCAGTTGAGGCAGGTGGTCTCGGGCATTGCCGGCCTCTTGCGGAAAAACGGGCAGGTGGAGGTGGATACCTGCCGCGTCCGTCTGGTCTCGCTCAAGAACTCGGGCTTCGAAATCGAGGTCTTCACTTACATCCTGGCGACGTCCTGGGACGTCTTCCTCGCAAGCCAGGAAGAGCTTCTCCTGGGCATGATCGACATAGTCGAGGCGAGCGGGGCTGCCTTTGCATCGAACCGGCCGACAATTGTCAACACGGTCGCCGGCAAAACCGGCGGCTGATAGCCATATTCATTTCCGGATAAACCGACCGCATCTACATATTCGGACCGCCGCCGGCCGCCAAAGGCTGGGTCGCAACTCCACCGCGTCCCGGCTGTGCAGGCCGGCCGTCCTGGCTGCGGGGAGCGAAGAGAAGCGGTTTCGGCTGGAGAGCCGGACCGGCAGCGGGCTTCTGAGGCGCCGGCACATGCTGTTCCTCGTTGGGCGCTCCCGGCGCAACGGGGTTGCCTTCGGCGCCGGGCGGATAGATGTAGCGTTCTACAGGCGGTTCGGGGACCGCGAAATCCTGGTTCGGATAGAGCGGGAGGGCCTTCGCCATGAACTCCATCCAGATGGGCAGCGCAGTCGTGCCGCCTGACTCTTTCTTTCCAAGGAATGTTCCTTTGTCGTAACCGACCCAGACAAGGCAGAGCAGCTCGGGGGAAAAGCCGACGAACCAGGCGTCCCTGAAGTCGTTCGTCGTACCCGTCTTCCCGGCCAGGAAGTAAGGCATGGACGCCGCCCGCCGCGCCGTCCCCCGCTTTACTACGCCCTTCATCATATCTACCAGGGTATAGGCGGTCTCCGCGGGGATAACGCGCTCCTCTTTCGCCTCACGGCGTATCTCCTCGCCCTGCGCTGTCACGACGTTGTTGATCGTCGTGGGGGGCAGGTAGACGCCTCCCCTCGCTATGGCAGCGTAGGCAGCGGCGAGGTCGAGCGGGCTGACCTCGGCGGAGCCCAGCGCCAGCGACAGATTGGGTGAAAAATTGGAGCCCATGTGGAGAGATTTTGCCATGGCGATGACCTTCGATACGCCTACCCTCTCAAGCAGCCTGACCGTCGCCGTATTAAGGGAAAGCTCCAGCGCCTTGCGCATGGTCACGGCCCCGTGATATTCGTTCTGGTAATTGTGCGGCTGCCACACCTGCCCGGCTCCGTCTCTGAAAGAGATCGGTGCGTCCAGAAGGGGAGTTTCCGGCTTGAGCCCCTCCGTCAGCGCCGTCAGGTAGATTATGGGCTTGAAGGAGGACCCCGGCTGCCTCTTCGCCTGCGTCGCCCTGTTGTACGGCGACGTAGCGAAGTCCCTGCCGCCGATCAGGACCTTGATCTCGCCCGTTTTAACCTCCATTGCGATGAGGGCTACTTCCGGGAGGGTCTCGTTTTTCGGGTTCCGTTCTTTGTAGAGCTTCAGCCCCTTGTCAATAGCCGCATAGCCCGCCTCTGTCAGCCTGAGGTCTATCGTAGTCCGCACGTTGAGCCCGTTGGTATAGATGTCTTCCCTGTCGGGCAGGTATTCTTCGAGCGCCTGCTTGGCATGCTCGGTGAAGAACCCCGTCTTTTTCTCCGGGGGCTTCTGCTCCGCGAGCACCATGGGCGCACCCACGGCCGCCTTATATTGGGCCGCGCTGATGAAGCCCGCCTCCCACATCTTCCGAAGCACCAGGTTTCGCCGTTCAAGCGTCTTCTCACGGTTCTTGAAGGGGGAAGAGCGGGAAGGCGATTTGGTCAGGCCTGCAATGGTGGCCGCCTCCTGTACGTTGATGTCGCGCGCTTTCTTATCAAAATAGGTGTGACTCGCCGCCTCGACCCCGTATGAGCCCTCGCCCAGGTAGATGAGGTTGAGATACATGTTGAGTATCTCGTCCTTCGTGTAATTCCGCTCTATATTGACCGCCAGGATGATCTCTTCGATCTTACGCTTCATGCTTTTCTTCGGGGACAAAAAAAGGTTGCGGGCAAGCTGCTGGGTGATCGTCGATGCCCCCTCGCTCAGGCCCTTCCTCACGAGGTTCTTGTAAGCCGCCCGGAAGATGCCGCGGAGGTCAAAGCCGGAATGCTCGTAAAACCGCACGTCTTCGATAGCGACGAACGCCTTTCTGAGGTGGTCCGGCATCTCCTTGAGCGGTATGGGTATCCTTTTTTCGACGAACAACTCCGCAAAGAGGGTGCCGTCGTCCGCGAAAAGCCTCGTGGCCGCCCTGGGGCCGTAATGGGACAGCTCCTTTACGTGGGGCACTTCAAGGTAATTGAGCAGGCTATAACCGAGGGCTACGCCCAAAAAGGCCGGCAGGCAGAATATAATTACGGCAAGTTTGATAATTCTTGACATGCAAAAGCTAATTATATACCACTATGCACGTGGTGGCAATCGATGGCAAGGTCGTGGCCGTTGTGGGTCCGACGTGCACCGGGAAGTCCGATCTGGCTTTGCGGCTCGCGCCGGAGATAGGCGGCGAAATCGTCAATGCGGACTCCATGCAGGTCTACCGGCATTTCGACATAGGCACTGCAAAGCCGGATGCGGCTGCCAGGGCGGCCGTGGCGCATCACGTCATCGACATGGTCGAGCCTGACGAGGCGTTCAACGCGGCAGACTTCAAAAGGGCGGCCGACAACGCCATCGGACGGATATGGGCGCGGCGGGCCGTGCCGGTAGTCGTGGGCGGCACGGGCCTCTATCTCCGCGTACTCTTCCACGGCCTGTTCGAGGCGCCCGGCGATGCAGCGTTGCGCGAGGGACTCCGGCGCCGCTACCGGGAGGACCCGGCGGCCCTTTATGGGGAGCTTAAAGAAACCGACCCGGCATATGCCCGCTCGATCAGCCCGAACGACAGCCTCAGGATAGTCAGGGCGCTGGAAGTTTACGGCGTGTCGGGCATCACCATGTCGGAATGGGGCAGGCGGCACGGTTTTCGCGAGGAAAGATACAACGCCTTTCGCATCGGCCTTGTGCGGGACAGGAACGAGTTGTATAAAAGGATCGACAAAAGGGTCGATGACATGCTGGAGTGCGGATGGATCGGCGAGGTAGAGGCCCTGCTCGCGCGTAACGGGGCTTTTGCCAAGCCCTTCCAGGGCATCGGCTACCGTGAGATAGTCCTGTATTTGGCGGGAGAAATCGGGTATGATGAGATGCTGCGCCGCATAAAGACGGCTACCCGGCGCTACGCGAAGCGGCAGCTCACCTGGTTTGCAAAAGAGAAGGGGATCGAGTGGCGCCGCTGGCCCGAAGAGCGCGCGGCCATCTTCGATACGGTAAGGAGGTTTCTCGATTGACGGACCTTGAACGCATCCTGGAATCTATTATTTTTTCGTCCCCGAAGCCCGTAACGGTGAAGAGGCTCGAGAAAGGCATGCCGGAATTCACCGCCCTGGAGATCCAGTCGGCCCTCGAAGGACTGCTGGCCCAATATACCGCCTCCGATCGCTCCGTAGAGATCGTCGAGGTCTCGGGCGGCTATCAGATGAGGACGAAGACCGCCTGCAAGGAATGGGTAAAGCGGTTCGTAAGAGAGAAAGAAGTGGGGCTTTCCAAGGCCATCCTGGAGACGCTCTCGGTCGTCGCCTACCGGCAGCCGATAGCAAAGCGCGAGATCGACACCCTGCGCGGTGTTGATTCGTCCCGCTCGATCAGGCTGCTACTCGACCGCAGGCTGATCGAGATGGCCGGAAGGAACGACGACCCGGGGCATCCCATGGTTTTCCGCACTACCAAGACGTTCCTGGAGACGTTCGGCCTACGGGACATTTCCGACCTCCCGACCCTGAAGGAGCTCGAAGCGCTCGAAAAGTAAGGAAAGCGCAAAACCCCGCCTTCACAAACCGTAAAGAGTGCTTAATTTTCGAGGAGGAGGCAACACCATGAGCGATAACGCCATACTCCGTAAGGAATTGACCGCACTCTTAGACGGCGGCAACGCCCACATGGACTTTGACGAAACCGTCGCGGGCTTCCCCATGGACGAGATCAACAGGAACGTCCCGCACGCCGGCTACAAGGTCTGGCACATCCTGGAGCATATGAGGGTAGTCCAATGGGACATCCTCGAATTCATCAAGAACCCCGGTCACGTCTCGCCGGAATTCCCCGACGGCATCTGGCCCAGGAAGGGGGAGAAGGCGACACCGGCGCAATGGGAGAAGATCGTAAAAGCGATCCTCAAAGACTTGAAGGCCCTCAAAGAGATCGCGTCGAACCCGAAGACGGACTTCTTCGGCCCCATCCCCCACGCGAAAGACTATACCGTCTTCCGCGAGCTGGTCCTGGCAGCGGACCATAACGCTTTCCACATAAGCGAGTTGATCACCATCCGCCGCGTCCTGAACCTTAATCCTGTGAAGGAGTACTGAGGAGACGCCGGCGCAACGCGCCATCCCGGCCCTTTCCGGGACGGCGCTTCTTCTTTCTATCCCTGCTGTGCTATAATCCGGAAAACCTCGTTTGAAGGGGGCGACAGCATGAGACAACTAGGCGCGGCCTGCCGTTTTTTTCTGCTTTGCCTTGTATTCCTCTTTTTCGGCCCTTATGCATTCGGGCAGCCGGCGGCGCCGGGCGCGACCGCCATACCGGGGACGCGCGTCAAACCGGGTGAGTTTGTCATAGAGCCGCCCACACTCATCAACCTCGGTTTCGAATGGTACGTGGAGGGCGATGACAACAGGAACGCGACGGTCGATGTGCAGTACCGAAAGAAGGGCGAAGCAGCCTGGAGGAAGGGGCTGCCGCTATTGCGTATAAAGAACGAGGTGTCGCGGGTCAGGCACGGCAGCGTGAACTCCACAGTCGGCGAGTGGCGCTATGTTGCGCCCAATATGTTCGCAGGGAGCATCTTCGATCTGGCGCCGGACACCGAATACGACTGCATATTCACCATGTCCGATCCTGACGGCATCGTCGGAGCCGGGGCAGTCAAGACCGTCACTGTGCGGACCCGGCCCGAGCCCAAGCCGTACGCGGGCGGCCACGTCTTCCACGTCTATCCCTTCGGATACAAGGGACCAAAAATAGAGCCGGCGTTTACCGGGATACTCGATGCCTACTATACCGGCTACGGGCATTACGACTGGAACAAGGCGTCCGCGCCGCGCGTCGTCCCGGGCGATACGATACTCGTTCACGCGGGTGTCTATAAGGATGACCGCTTCCGCTACCTTTCCGCCAAGGGCTACGGCACGCCTTTCGACGGGACTTACTACCTGACCGTCAGCGGGACGCCCGAGAAGCCGATCGCGATAAAAGCGGCGGGCGACGGCGAGGTCATTTTCGACGGCGGCGGATGCCACAATCTTTTTAACATGATGGGTGCGAGTTACAATTATTTCGAGGGCCTTACCATCCGCAACACCGATGTCGCCTTCTGGGCGGGCATTAAGAACGTGGCAGGGTCGAGCGGCCTGACGGTTAAGCGGTGCCGCTTCGAGAACGTAGGCGCGGGCGTCTGGACCGAGTATTCGGGTTCAAAGAATTTCTATATAGCGGACAACGTCATGATCGGCAGGGAAAACCCCGACTACCTCATGGGGTGGACCAGATCGCCGTGGGATAAGCTGCCCGGCTTCCCCGCGACCATCGACTCTTATTTCGGAGTAAAGGTTTACGGGTCCGGCCACGTCGTCTGCCACAATTACGTGACCCGGTTCCACGACGGGATCGACTTCGACACGTACGGCCTGCCGGACGGCTATCCGGACACGCCGCGCGACAGGATGCCCGTCTCAAACGATTTCTATAACAACGATGTGACGCACGTAGGGGATAATTGCTTCGAGGCCGACGGCTCGTTGCACAACATGCGGGTAATGCGCAACCGCTGTATGAACAGCACCCAGCAAGCCACGAGCAACCAGCCCACCTTCGCCGGGCCGACTTACCATATAAGGAACATCGCGTACAACAACTGGACGGGCTCCGTAAAATGGAACTTCTCGCAGGGTGCCATTTATTACCACAATACGTTCTGCTCAGGCGTCCACGCCCTTTCCTCGGGAGGCAGCAACGAGGGGGCCAACTTCCATTTCAGGAACAACCTGATCCTGGGTCAGATGCCCGGCAGGATACTCTTTGACGTGGGGACGTTTACAAACTATTCGACGTCGGACTATAACGGCTTCCGCCCGAACGATGGCGCCCGGTTCTCGTTCCAGTGGAACTCTCCGCCCGCAAGCGTACAGTCGGAATACGACAAGCCGACATTAGTGCGCAAATTCGCTACGCTCGCGGCTTACAGCGAAGCCACCGGCCAGGACAGGCACAGCAGGCTTGTCGACTGGAGCGTCTTCAAAAAGGCAATTCCGCCTGACAATACCAAACCGACCACGCTTTACAGAGCGGAGGATTATGATTTCAGCCTGAGGGATGGAGGGGCCGCAATAGACGGAGGCTGCGTGCTCCCCAACGTCAACGACGGCTTCGAGGGGGCAGCTCCGGATCTGGGCGCACTGGAGTCGGGCCTGCCAGCTCCCGTTTACGGGCCACGGCCGTAAGGCAGCCGGAGGCTCGTCGGGCGCGGAAGGCCGGGTCCGAAACTGCAATTATCGGCACAAAAAAACGGAAAATTGTTGTATACTGTCGGTGAGCGGTTTTCGCCCATTATCGCCCTATGAGGAGTGAAGATGCCTGTTGACGCCCCGCCTACCGACTTTATCCGGGAAATCATCGACGATGACCTCGCGACGAAGAAGCACGAGCGAGTAGCAACCCGGTTCCCCCCGGAGCCGAACGGCTATCTGCACATCGGCCACGCCAAGTCCGTCTGCCTCAATTTCGGCATCGCCGGACAGTACAAAGGCACTTGCAACCTTCGTATGGACGATACGGACCCGAGCGGGGAATCGCTTGAATTCGTCGAATCGATCATAACGGACGTCCGCTGGCTCGGCTTCGACTGGGACAACCGGCTTTTCTACGCCTCTGATTATTACGGGCGGCTTTACGACTGGGCGGTCGCCCTCATCAAATTGGGCAAGGCGTACGTCTGCGACCTGAGCCCCGATCAGATCCGCGCGTACAGGGGCACCCTAACCGAGCCGGGCAAGGACAGCCCGTTCAGGACGCGCTCCGTAGAGGAGAACCTCGACCTCTTTCAGCGGATGCGGGCGGGCGAGTTCGAAGACGGCAGCCGCGTGCTCCGCGCCAAGATCGACATGGCGTCGCCCAATGTCGTAATGCGCGACCCGATCATCTTCCGCATCAAGCGCGTATCCCACTACCGCACGGGGACAGAGTGGATCATCTATCCGATGTACGACTTCGCCCATTGCCTGTCCGACTACATCGAAAACATCACGCACTCCATCTGCACCCTGGAGTTCGAGAATAACCGCCCCCTTTACGACTGGGTCCTTGACCAGCTCGTAGAAGGCGAGCGTCCCCGGCAGATAGAATTTGCCCGCCTCAATGTCAGCTACACAATCCTCAGCAAGCGCAGGCTCATCGAGCTCGTCGAGAAGAAGCACATGGCAGGCTGGGACGACCCGCGCATGCCCACCGTCGCCGGCATGAGGCGCAGGGGCTACACGCCCGAGGCGGTCAGGGCCTTCTGCGCGAAGATCGGCGTAGCCAAGAACGAGAACCTTGTCGATATCGGCCTCCTCGAGCACTGTGTGCGCGAAGACCTGAACGAGCGGGCGCCCAGAGTAATGGGCGTGCTCCACCCTCTGAAACTCGTCATCGATAACTACCCGGAAGGTCAGACAGAAGAGATGGAGTGCGCCAACCACCCGCAAAAGCCGGAAATGGGAAACCGCAAAGTGCCTTTCTCCAGGGTCCTTTACATCGAAAGGGAAGATTTCGACGAGAACCCACCCAAGAAATACAAGAGGCTGTCGCCGGGACGTGAGCTAAGGCTGCGGAGCGCCTACGTGATAAAGTACGCGGGCGTCGTCAAAGACGAGGTGACGAGCGAGGTCAAAGAGGTCCATTGCACCTACGACCCCCAGACGCAAAACGCCCCGCCTGCGGACGGCCGCAAGGTAGAAGGCGTAATCCATTGGGTGGCCGCCGAGACTTCCGTACCTGCGGAGGTCCGCTTGTACGACAGGCTTTTCACGGTACCGGAGCCGATGGGCGTGAAAGGCGACGCCCTCGACTACCTGAACCCCGGCTCGCTCGAAGTCCTCGACGGCTGCCGGGTGGAACCGTGCCTTGCCTCGGCTGCGCCGGGAAGCACGTACCAGTTTGAGAGGACCGGTTATTTCTGCGTAGACGCAAAGGACTCGTCCCCGGGCAAGCTCGTCTTCAACCGGGTCGTGCCGCTGCGCGATTCCTGGGCAAAGATAGCGGGACAATAGGACGCGCGCGCTAAAAAGAACGCTCCTATGCCTGTCGCCTCCCGTAAGGGCGAGGCAGACGAGGGCAAGCACAACTTACGACGGCTATGAAAAACATCTTCCGCGAGCTGGACCCTATCTTCCACCCCAGGTCCGTTGCGCTCATCGGCGCGTCAGCCAAACAGGCCAAGGTCGGCCGCCTCTTTATGGATTCTTTTATAGATTCCGGGTTCCGGGAGTCTGTACCCGGTGAACCCCGGCGAGCGCGAGATCCTCGGTTTTCCGGCTTACCCTTCCGTACTTGCCATACCCCACCCGGTCGATATGGCCGTCGTCGTCACACCGACTGCGGCAGCCCCTGGCGCAGTCAGGGAATGCGTCGCAAAAGGCGTCAGGACGATAATCATCAATACGGCAGGTTTCGCTGAGGCCGGCCCTAAAGGTAAGGCGGTCCAGGAAGAGATGGCGGCCTTCGCGCGGGTGGGCGGTGCGCGCCTGATAGGGCCGAACTGCATAGGCATTTACTGCCCCGCGTCCAGGTTGCCCTTTCTGATGCACCCCGGCATGGCGCCGGGCCCTGTCGGCCTCGTATCCCAGAGCGGCTTCTTTGCCGATCACCTCACCATCGTCGCAACCGGAAACGGCGTCAATTTCAGCAAGGCGATAAGCTGCGGCAACGAGTCGGACCTTAACGCGATCGATTTCCTCCGCTATCTGGGCGAAGACCCGGAAACCCGCACGGTCGTCGCCTACATTGAAAGCATAAAGGACGGCCGCGCTTTCTACGACGCAGCGCGGGCGATATCGTTGAAAAAACCGGTCATACTTTTGCGAGGCGGCCTGACTGAAGGCGGCGCGCGGGCGGCTGTCTCCCACACCGGAGCCCTTGCAGGCGCACGTGCCGTATGGGAAGGCGCAGTGCGCCATGCAGGCATAGTCACGGCCCGCAGCTTCGAGGACGTCCTCGACTGCCTCTATGCCTTCCATCTCCAGCCCCTGCCCGCAGGCAACCGCATGGGCATAATCAGCGCACCCGGCGGCATAGCCGTGACTACGACGGACGCCTGCCTGGAAATGGGCCTTGCCGTGCCCCAATTTACGCAAGCCACCGCAAATAAGCTGCGCGCCTCGATGCCGCTGGTCGGCGGGAGCGTGGCAAACCCTATCGACCTGTCGCTGGCCTCCGTCCTGGGGCCGCACGTGTACAGGGACGCACTCAGGATACTCCTCGACGAGAGGAACGTCGATATGCTGCTTGTCGTCTCGGTCGCTGGAGGCGAGATCCTTCGGGACCTGCTGGCCGAGGCTGAAACCGGCCGGCACAAGAAAAAACCGATAGCCGTGGCTGTAATGTCAGGGGCAGCCGACGCTGTTGCCCGTGATTGCCGTCTGCTGGTGCAGGCGGGCATCCCCGCCTATCCCGACGCCTTGCGGGCGGCAAAGGCGCTGCGCAGCATGTGGGAGTATGCGCACTTCAAAAAGCACGCTGCGCGAAGGCAACCGGACGACGGGCAAAAAGGCGCGGCCCCGGCGCGCGGGCACGGCAGCCAGGCCGCAAGGTCCGTTATCAAGAAGGCCGCGGCGGAAGGAAGAACGCGGCTATCCGGCCATGAATCGACGGAAATACTGCGGGCATACGCTATTCCCACGGCAAGAGAGATCGAGACGACCGGCCTGAGCGGTTTTCGCCGGGCCTGCACAGAAATCGGCTTTCCGCTGGCAGTCAAGGCAACGGGCGCGGACGTCGCGCACAAGACGGAACAAGGGCTCGTCTACGTCAATATAGCGAACGCGAAAGAGGCGCTGGCTGCCTACAGGCAGATCGTTAATAAGCGAAAAGGGAGAAATAGATCGGTGCTCGTCCAGGAAATGGTGGGCGGCGCGCGCGAGCTTATCGCCGGCATGGTCAGAGACTCCGTTTTCGGCCCCTGCGTGATGGTCGGGCTGGGCGGCGTCTTTAGCGAAGCCCTGGCAGACAAGTCTTTCAGGGCGGCGCCCGTGAGTAGAGATGAGGCGCTCGACATGCTTGGCGAGCTGAAAGGGCGCGCCATCCTCGGTCCTTTCCGGGGGATGCCCGCCTGCGATACCGACAGCATCGCCGATATCATCGTAAAAGTGGCTGCCATCGGCTGCGAGCAGCCGGAGATCGCAGAGATCGACATCAATCCGCTGATAATCTCCGGTGCAGCGCCCGTAGCCGTCGACGCGCTCATAGTGCTTGACGGCGGGTAAGTGCAACCGGTCGAGCCGTTGAAAATCCCGCCCTTTTCATAGTAGATTAGCGTATGATTCCGTCCCTGGATGACCCACAGCGCAAAACACTTCTTATCTACGGGGCTGAGCTTACAGCCGCCCAGTATTCCGAGCTCCATCCGTTCAGGCATGAAAGAGCGGCTGTCTTTCGCGAGCTTCTCCACAGGTATTACGACCTCAAGAGCATAGCAGTGGAATCGCCCGCGCCGATCAACGAAGAGCTCTTGTACCTGTTTCATACCAGACAGTACATCGAGCTTCTGAAAAAAGCGGATAAGGGCGAATTCGACCGGGCCATGCTCGACGCCGGCCTCGGCACGGATGACAACCCTGTCTTCAGGGGTATGTTTCGCACGTTGCTTTTGATAGCGGGCGGCACGTACCGTGGGGCCATGGCCCTTGCAGAAGGAGAGGCGCAAACTGTCTTCGATCCGCTTGCAGGCCTCCACCACGCAAGACCAGACCACGCCTCCGGCTTCTGCTATGTTAACGATATAGCCGTGGCAATGACGGCCCTCGTGCGCATGGGTCTGCGGGTCGCATCCGTAGATATCGACGTGCACCATGGAGACGGGGTGCAGGAAGCCTTTTACGGGACGGAACGCGCTCTCACGATCTCATTCCACGAGTACGGCGCAGCGTTCTTTCCAATGACGGGCTCGGAGATAGAGACGGGCATCGGGCGCGGCACGGGATATAATGTAAACATACCTTTGAGGGCCGGGACGGACGATGATGTTTACGTTCCCGCTTTCGAAGCGATAGTCCCGCCGCTGCTCGGGGCCTTTAAGCCGGACGTGGTGTTCGCGCAGATAGGGGGTGACCTGCATCGGGAGGACCCGCTCGCGCACCTCAATGTAACGGCCAACGGCTACAAGAGGGTCGTAGAGGCAATAGTGGCCGCCTCTCCGAAACTGATTGCGATGGGCGGAGGGGGATATAATGTTTATAAGACTGCCGCGCTCTGGGCGGTCGCCTGGTCCGTCCTGTCCGGCACTGCGCCGGAAGACAAGTTCACGGGCCTCGTCGGCGGCATGATGTACGGCCCGGAGGTAACGACGGGCCAGCTCGACGAGCCAGCCTTCGTATTGAACGGCGTCGAAAAAGAGCTTTGCGCGGACCGGGCGGCCCGCGCAGTCAACTACATAAAGGAAAACGTTTTCCCGGTCCACGGCATTTGATGGCCGTCGGGCAGGGGCTTTTTTCGGGGACAGGTCGCAAACATGGCTGATTACTTTGCAGGGCTTGATATCGGCTCGACAATGACGAAGGCGGTCATCCTGGCAGGCGAGACCATGATCGCCTCCGTGATCGGCCCTACGGGACCGGAGCACCGCAGGCTGGCCGGACGCGTGATTGAAGAGGCGCTTCGAAAAGCCGGCATCGCCTTCGGCGACCTCGCCTTTGTCGTAGCTACCGGGTACGGAAGGATAAATGTTCCCTTCGCGGACAGACAGGTCACGGAAATCACATGCCACGCAAGGGGTCTTCACAGCCTTCTGCCTTCCGCGCGTACTGTAGTGGACATAGGCGGGCAGGACAGCAAAGGCATCAAGATAAAGGACGGCAAGGTCGCGGGCTTCGTCATGAACGACAAGTGCGCGGCCGGCACGGGCCGATTCCTGGACGTTATCGCGGAGGCGCTGGGCGTCCCCCTCGAAAAGTTGGGTGAGCTGTCGCTTTCCGCGGACAAACCGGCCGAAATCAGCAATACCTGCACGGTCTTCGCCGAGCACGAGGTCACGAGCAAACTTGCGGCGGGTGAGAGCATCCCCAATCTCATAGCAGGCATCCACGACGCAATAGCCGTGCGCATTTACGCCCTCGTCGCAAAGCTTAAGATAGAGCCGGATATTGCGGTAACGGGCGGGGGGGCAAAAAACGTAGGGCTCGTCAAAGCACTGGAAGCGAGGTTCGGCTGTCCCCTCCTTGTCCCGCCGGAGCCGCTTTTGACCGGCGCACTCGGCGCAGCCCTCATCGGAAGGTCTACCTTCGATGGCGCAGTCAAGAAGGGCGAGGCGCCCAAAAGGAGCGGCGCAGGGCTCACGGAGGCGACGTTTTTCTCGTAAGTGAAAGGTAAATAAGGGCTGATAGATGCGTTACACGCTTGGAATCGATATAGGATCGGGTTTTTCGAAGGCGGTCGTACTGGCGGACGGCTCCGTCCTTGGAAGCGCCGTTACGCCTTCCGGTGGAAGTTACAGGCAGGCGGCCGAGGCCGTCAGGGACGCGGCCCTCGCAAAAGCAGGCATCTCCGCTGCCGACCTAGCATCGACCACGGCGACGGGCTGCGGAGCAGGCGCTGTGGAATTCGCCGGCAGGTCGATCACGGACATCTCGTGCCACGCCGCCGGCGTCCACTACCTTTTTCCATCGGCAAGGACCGTCGTCGACATAGGCGCGCAGTTCAGCAAGGCAATCAGCGTAGACGCCAACGGCAACATCACGAATTTCGTCCTGAACGAGAAGTGCGCCGGGGGCAGCGGCAGGTTCCTGCAGGTAATCGCGCGCATCCTGCATATCGACGTCGAGGAGATCGGGCCGTTATCGATGGGGGCTAAGAACCCCGTCGAGTTTACCACCGGCTGCGCCGTCTTCGCGGAATCGGAGGCGGTGTCGCGCATCGCAGAAGGGGCGTCCGCAGCAGACATCCTCGCAGGCGTCCACAGGGCGATGGCCTCCAAGATCGCCAACCTGGTGACCCGCGTGGGTCTCGCGAGAGACCTCGTAGTAACGGGCGGGGGCGCGAACGATACGGGCCTCGTGCGGGCAGTCGCGGCCGCGCTGGGGGCCGACGTACTGACGCCCGAAGAGCCGCAGGTGACGGCCGCGCTCGGGGCCGCCCTGATCGCTGAACGCGGATAAACCTTTCTTTTTCGGAATTAATTCATTTCGTCCCCTTCCCTTACGGACCGGCAGGCACACGTGAAGCTTTAAAGGGCGAAGAGGACACCCGCATCCACCCCCCTTTATCCTTGACACAGAGCGGAAACCAGTTGTATTCTCTCTGGAAAAGCCGTCTCCGGAAAACCTTCTAATGCGAAGCCGCCGGATCGGTGAAACGACCCGTAAGGAGGGTTGTCATGAAGCGTATGCTTATCGTCGCGGTCGCACTTGGGCTGATTTTTTGTGCGTATGGTGCATGGGCCCAGAAAAAGATGAGGGTCTCCATAGCCACCGGAGGGACCGGCGGCGTCTATTACCCGTACGGGGGCGCCATCGCGAGCGTCATATCGAAATACGTGCCGGGCGCGGAGGCGACTGCCGAGGTGACGGCCGCGGCCGTGGATAACCTGAAGCTCGTCGGCGTAGGTGAGGCTGATTTCGGTTACGCATACCCGGATCTGGCCTGGGATGCCATCGAGGGGCAAAGCTTTTTCAAGGGCACGAAGTTTCCGATCCGCATCGTCACGCACCTTTATGTGAGCTATTTTCACTGCGTAACGCTCGCCGGCACGAATATCAAGAGCGTGGCCGACCTTAAAGGCAAGAGGGTATCGACCGGTGCGCCGGGCAGCGGCACGGAAGTCGTCGCCTTCCGCGTGCTGGAGGCCTTCGGTCTCAATCCGGACAAGGACGTGAAACGTGACCGCCTGAGCGTTGTCGAGTCGGCAAACGCGCTGAAAGACGGCAAGATCGATGCCTTCTTCTGGGTTGGCGGCGTGCCGACGGCGGCAGTTCTCGACCTCGCGGCAACACCCGGCGTCTCGATGAGGCTCGTCAACACGGGCGACGCCCTTCCGAAAATCTTCCAGAAATACGGCCAGATCTACGTCAAGGCGATAATACCGAAAACGGCATATCCCAAACTGACAACGGCCATACCCGTCGTCGGCATACCGAATATACTCGTCTGCAGCGCCAAGGCCGATAACGATTTCATTTACAAGGTGGTTAAGGCGATGTTCGACCACAAGGCCGACCTGGTCGCAGTCCATTCGGAGGCGAAGTCGTTAACGCTGGAGAACGCAGTCATCAAAACCGTCGTCCCCTATCATCCGGGGGCCATAAAGTTCTTCAAAGAAAAGGGCGTGAAGATGTAGCGTAGGCCGGCATACGAAGGCACCAAGGCCCGCATCGGCGGTAGTGGAGGAAAGACGTTGGCAGAATGGAGTGACAAGACCGGAGAGATATCAGAGGAGCGTCTCAAAGAGGCCCAAAGGTTCGTAGAAGAGGAAGAAGGGGTCACCAGACGCCTTTCCGGCTGGAAGCAGCAGGCCGTCACCTGGTTCGCCGTAATAATGAGCTGCTATCACCTCTATGCGGCGGTGGCTACGATTACCACGCAGGTCCTTCGCGGGGTACACGTCGCAATGGTGCTATTCTTAAGCTTCCTCGTCTTCCCGCCTACAAAAAAGCGGCTCGGCTCGATTGCCTGGTACGATATCTGCCTTGCGCTGCTCGGAGTCTCGGCCATCGTCTATATGCTCGTCGATTTCGAAGCGTTCATCTACCGGGCCGTCACGCCTAACGCCTGGGACCTCTTCTTCGGCAGCGTCCTGATCATACTCATATTGGAGGCCACGCGGCGCGGCACGGGCTGGATCATGCCTGTCGTTGTGACGGCTTTCCTCATCTACGCCTACATCGGCCCCATTTTGCCGCCTCCCTGGACGCACCGGGGCTACACCCTCAAGCGCATCATAGGCCATATGTACATGACGCTGGAGGGCATCTTCGGCGTGCCCGTCGATGTGTCATCGACGTTCATCATACTCTTTACCATTTACGGGGCGGTCCTCGAGCATTCCAAGGCGGGCAAGTTTTTTATCGACTTTTCATTCAGGCTGATGGGCGGCAAGCCGACGTCGGCCGGCAGGACAGTCACCATGGCCTCGTTCCTTCTTGGCGGGCCTTCGGGCAGCGGCGTAGCAACTACCGTGACGCTCGGCTCGGTCGCCTATCCGATGCTCAAGGAAGCGGGCTACGACAAGGAATCCGCCGGCGGCCTGCTCTCCGCAGGGGGTATCGGCGCGATCATCTCGCCGCCCGTCCTCGGCGCAGCCGCCTTCCTCATCGCCGAGATATTGAAGGTTTCGTACCTCCAGGTCATCAAGATGGCAATGGTGCCGACGATCCTTTACTACTGGTCGATCTTCCTCATGGTGGAATTCGACGCAAAGCGCTTCGGGGCAAAGCGCATCGAGGCGAGCAGCGGGCAATCCGCCTGGGCCCTCACCCGCATGTACTGGTACCATTTCTCGTCGCTCGTCGCTATCGTCGTCCTAATGATAATCGGCTTCTCGCCCATATGGGCCGTCTTCTGGGCGACCGTGCTCGCCTACTTCGCGAGCTTCCTGCGGCGCGACACGGCATTCAACTATAAGAAGACCATTGCCGCCCTGAGCGGCGGCTCTCTCGGCGTCCTCTCGGTCGCCACGACCTGCGCGAGCGCCGGCCTGATAGTCGGCGTCGTCACGCTTACCGGCCTCGGCCTGAAGTTTTCGAGCATCATCATCGGGTACGCGCACGGCAACCTGTTCCTCACTGCGGTCTTCACCGGCGTGCTCATGTGGATAGTCGGCCTTGCCGTGCCTGTGACTGCGACGTACATCATCGGCGCGGTCATCGCCGCGCCTGCCCTTATCAAGCTCGGCGTGCCCGATTTCGCCGCCCACATGTTCATCTTCTACTACGCGGTGCTCTCCGAGGTGTCGCCGCCTACGGCCCTCTCGCCTTTCGCGGCAGCGGCACTCACCGGGGGCAGCCCATTCAAGACGATGATGATGGCATGGAAATACACGATCCCGGCCTTCATCGTGCCCTTCATGTTCGTGCTCGCGCCCGAAGGCATCGGCCTTCTCCTGGAAGGCGGCACGGTCAATATGGTCTGGAGCTTCATAACGGCCATGATCGGCATAGTCGGCATAGCAGCAGGCGCCAGCGGCTGGCTGTTCAGGAGAACGGCACTCTGGGAGCGGGCGATAATGATAGTAGGCGGCCTGCTGCTGGTCTACTCATCGGTAGTTTTCGACGTGATCGGCCTCTGCCTGATAGCCTCAGTTTTCGTCTACCAGCGCACGGCTATGAAGAGGGTAGCAGAGATCGCCCCGCCGGCGATGTAGTGTTGATGGGCCGCGATCTTTCGCGGCCTTTCCCTGCCTTGCCGGCCCGCGCCTCCTGGACGTATTCCTAATGTACGGTCTCGTCAGGCAGCCCGTGGGTCAGGGGAAACCTGTTAAAAACCTCCCAGCCCATTTTCAAGCCAAGTACTTATCGTTCTTCTGCAAATGGCCCGTTTCTTTTATTCACCCACCCGTTTCCTCCTCTCACGTTTTAGCTTGCAAAATAAGGCAATCCGTGTAAGAAAGAAGTGAGGGAGCCGGTCTTTATGGCTTATTGGGGTTAATATTCCAAGCAAATCTTGCCGCATCGACAGGAGATATGGAGAATGATCGCTATACCATCTAAACTAAAGTATTTGATTTTTGGCGTAACCGATGAACTTTCGGCGGCTGTTGCTACCGCCGTATCTAAAGCTGCTCCTATTCTAAAGCGCAATGAAGCTCCATTCTTCGCAGACTATACAGATCACGGTATTCAGCATATTGAAAGTGTTCTGAGAACATGCGAGCTGTTGATCGGAAATGAAGCATGGAAAGTATTCACTAGAGACGATGCCGTAGTGCTCATCCTCGCGATTCTCACACATGATTTAGGCATGCTCCTTAACATCGACGGGTTTCGAAATTTAGTCAATTCAAATGGTAGCGTTAGACGCCTGCTGGTCGAAGATGAACCGTGGCACAAGATTTGGCACGAGTACCAGTTAGACGCACGCAGATTCGACGGACCAAGCCTGACGAATCTGCTAGGCTCCCCGGAGCCAGTACCTATTAGGGAAATGGACCCTGACAGCTTTAGCGAGCGCGGATTGAAACTGGCTGGCGAATTTATTCGACGGAATCATCACCGGCTTGGACATGAAATCATTACAATTGGCATGCCTGGGGCAAACGGACGAATTAGCCTTTTTCAAGACGTGCCCGATTATCTTAAAGATGTGGCCGGTCTTGTTGCTAGAAGCCATGGCGTCTCAATACGCCAATGTCTCGAGGTTTTGATACAAGACCGTGGGCCAACTAGCCACCGTGAATATCGACACATACACGCCGCCTACGCTATGGCACTTGTTCGGCTGGCGGATTATCTCGATCTTAATGTGAGCCGCGCCCCATCCTCTGTGCTAACTGGAAAATCACTGAAAAGCCCAATTTCACGACGAGAGTGGTGGTCACATACAGCCATCGTTGATTGTCACACAGCTGACGACGACCCCGAGTGTCTTAGGGTGGTCGTGGATGTGTCGAAGGTGAGAGACGTTGAAACGTATTCCATAATTGAAGATAAATGCAACGGGATACAGCAGGAACTTGACTCATCCTGGGCTGCTCTAGGCGAAGTATATGGACGCTTCCCTCCTCTCAATAGCCTAATCATAAACATCAGACGGGTACGGTCCGACCTAAGGCTTGCCACCAATTTGGCAAAGTTACCGTTCGTTCCATATCGCGCTCGCCTTGAATCGGCTCGCGCAGATCTATTGAAGCTACTGATTGCTCCCCTCTATAGCGACCGTCCCGGGATTGGGATAAGAGAACTTGTGCAGAACGGTATCGACGCGGTGCGAGAACTTGAATTCATGCTGAAACGAGGCAGCACTTGTACAGATGCCGACCGACCAGATTTAGAGGGAGATATTGTTGTGACTCTCGAATTAGATGCAAAGGGTCAGTATTGGGTTGTTGTCGCGGATAGAGGAATAGGGATGACCTGGCAGATAGTCTCCAAGTATTATCTTACCGCAGGTGCTTCTTTCCGGCAATCGGACGTCTGGAAGAAAAGGTTTACAGATGAAGAAGGTGAAGCGCAAGTCTTACGGTCGGGACGTTTCGGCATAGGGGTTTTGGCGGCATTTCTTGTGGGAGATCGAATCTCGGTATCAACCCGGCACATCGACGAAGCGGAAAACAGGGGCGTTGAGTTCGAGTTCGGGCTAGATGATACTACTATCGAAATGAGATGGTGCAATAGAAAAGTTGGTACTACAGTGCGGGTGAAAACGACAAAAGAGATAATCACCAGGCTTGAGAGTTTATCTGAATGGGGCGGTGAGGAATGGGACTGGTATTGTTTTGATGAACCAAAGGTGGTGAGAAAAGACACGAACGGAAATATACTAAGCCAAAGATATAGGTTTCATCAGACGGAACACGGCCATTTGTCCAACTGGCATAGCATAAATGTTCCCGGATTCCAAACCGTGGACTGGACCAACCGAGGAAACGTACCGGGTATTATGTGCAACGGAATCTTGATAAGCAAGTATGCGGAAATAAGCCTATATAACAGATTTAGGGGCAAATCCGCAGAGGAGATCACCAAGCCGTTTGACACACATCTTTCTTTACGCCCGCCCCATGTTTCCATCTTAGACCCTGATGGGCATTTGCCTCTTAATTTACAAAGAAATTCATTAGCGAGCAGACACTCAGGTCTTGAAACGAGTATTGCCGAAGATATCTGCCACAATTTTCTTTCATTTTGTCTGATGAAAGGACCTAACGGTCGAGCCCTCTCGAATAATCAATTCAATCTATATTCGCGCCAACTTTATCCCGG
>CAWEPK010000019.1:0-6734 GCA_963810935.1 uncultured delta proteobacterium
ACAATTGCGTCCGCCTTGGCATTCGTGCCCGGAGCGTGTTATCTTTGATAGAAGGCCAGGAAAGGTAATGGAGGCGGCGCGGGATGGAGCTGTTGCACCAATCTGGCACCTTGACGTTCTTCCTCAAGTCCTTCGTATCGCTCTTCGTGATCGTCAACGCCCTGGGTAATGCACCCATCTGGGCTACGATGCTTCAGCGGTTCGACGAAGACGAGCGGAGGCTGATCGTCCGGAAAGCGGTGCTCGTCGGCTTCGCCGCCCTCCTCGTAGTGACCCTCACAGGGACATTCTTCTTCAAGCTCCTCGGCATCCAGCTCTATTCCTTCCGCATCGCAGGCGGCGTGCTCCTATCGATTGTTTCTATAGAGATGCTTTACGGCAGGAGGTCGAAGACAGAGACTTCGGAGGGAGAGGAAGAGCACTACGCCGAACGTGAGCAGATAAGCATTATCCCGCTGGCGATCCCCCTGCTGACGGGCCCTGGCGCACTGACTACCGGCATCGTACTTTTCGACGCGGCGCAGACGCCCTTGAACAGGGCGGGCCTCATCGTCATCATTATCATCATCTATTTCCTTTCTTACCTGATATTGAGCAGGGCCGGCAAAGTGTTCAAGTACCTCGGCAAGACGGGGACGTCGGTCGCCCGCAGGATAATGGGCCTGATGCTTCTCTCTGTCGCCGTCCAGTTCATAATCGAAGGCATCGGAAAGGCCTTTCTCATATTCAAGTAAAAAAATCTTGCAAGGGCGGTTTCACGTGATTAAAGTAGGACTATAAAAGTCCTATTTTCGTGAAGGCTCGAAGTGCCGGGTGCCTTTTATGTTAATGACGAAAAAGGCGGACTACGCCGTGAGGTGCGTGCTCTTTTTGTCGAAAGAACCTGACCGTACGGTCGGCGCGGCCGAGATTGCGGAGGCCGTCATCGTGCCTGGCGCATTCCTGGCTAAGATACTCCAGACGCTCGCAAAAAAGGGCATCGTCAGGTCGGTCAAGGGGGCTGCCGGGGGCTTCAGGCTTGCGCGCCCACCTGCGCAGATCAACCTTCTTGACGTTATCGGGGCAGTCCAGGGCACGTCGGCCCTCAACGTATGCGCTGTCGACAGGGCAGCGTGCAGCAGAAGCGATAGCTGCACGATCCACCCGGTATGGGTGGATCTGAGAAAGGATATCGAGAAGCGCCTGGCCGGGGAAGACTTCGCACGGCTGGCCCGGCGGGATAAGAAGGCCAAACGGGGAGGTTAATATGGACGTTACCATGCTCTCGCGCATGCAGTTCGCAACCGCCACCTATTTCCATTTCCTTTTTGTTCCCCTCACTCTGGGGCTTTCCATCCTGCTTGCCATAATGGAGACGCGGTACGTGAGGACGGGCCGGGAGGAATATAAGGCGATGACGAAGTTCTGGGGACGGATCTTTCTCATCAACTTCGTCGTCGGCGTCGTTACCGGAATCACGCTCGAATTCCAGTTCGGCACGAACTGGTCGCGCTACTCCCGCTATGTCGGCGACATATTCGGCCCCCTGCTTGCTATCGAAGCGACGGTGGCCTTCTTCCTGGAATCGACGTTCATTGCAGTCTGGGCCTTAGGATGGGAGCGTCTCTCGCCGCGCCTGCACGCTCTCACCATATGGCTTGTCGCCGGGGCGTCGAATATCTCGGCCGTCTGGATATTGATGGCGAACGCATGGATGCAGCACCCTGTGGGCTATACGATGAAGGCGGGCAGGCCGGTGCTTTCGGACTTTGCGGCAGTCGTGACAAACAGCTACGCCTATCTCACCATTTTCCACACGCTCTGCGCGGCGTATGTCGTCACAGGTTTTTTCGTCATGGGAGTGAGCGCGTACCACCTGCTGCGCAAGCAGTTCCAGGAGACCTTCACGCTGTCGTTCCGCACGGGCCTCTCGATGGCGCTCCTCTTCGGCCTTCTGCTCGTGATAGAGGGCCATTTCTACGGGGCGTACCTGCCGCACGTACAGCCCGCCAAGCTGGCCGCGCTGGAATCCCATTGGGTCACGCGCAGCAACGCGCCGGTCTACCTCTTTGCGGTGCCTGATGCAGACAAGGAAGACAACAGCGTCGCCATCGGCGCGTTGCCGGGGGCATTGAGCCTGCTCGCCTATCATTCGACTGCCGCGACGGTCACCGGCCTCCGCGATATACCCAGACAGGACAGGCCGCCCGTCATGGTTGTCTTCGTAGCCTTCCGCATAATGACGGGGCTCGGCGTCCTTATGCTCCTTCTCTTGATCGTGGCCTGGCTGCGGCGCAAGAGTATCGCATCGAGCAGGATTTTCCTCCGGGCTTTCCTTTACCTTATTCCCCTTCCGTACATCCTGTGCGGCCTGGGCTGGACGGTGGCGGAAATGGGGAGACAGCCGTGGATCGTCTACGGCCTTATGCGGACCTCGGCCGCCGCCTCGCCCGTGGCCGGTTCGCAGGTAGCCGTGTCGCTTGCGGCCTTCCTGGTTGTTTACACAGTCATCGGCATAACCGCCTTCCGGCTGATCGCGCGCACCGCGGCCAGGGGGCCAATCGCTGCCGATGCGTCGTATAAATCGTAAATGAGGTGAATAGCCATGTTAGAGACGATATGGTTTCTCCTGTGGGGTATCCTCTGGGCCGTTTATTTCATGCTCGGCGGCTTCGACCTGGGCGTCGGCATGCTTTCCCCGGTCATCGCGAAGACGGACGCTGAAAAGCAAAAGATACTGGGCGGCGTTATCGGCCCGTTCTGGGACGGCAACGAGGTATGGCTCATCACCGCAGGCGGCGTGACGTTCGCCGCCTTTCCGGCCGCCTACGCAGCACTCTTCAGCGCCCTTTATACGCCTCTCATGTTCGTGCTTTTCTCTCTGATCGTCCGGGCGGTCTGCATAGAGTTCCGGGACAAACGTGAAAGCGCGAGGTGGCGCGCCCTTTGCGATACGGGGATCTTCATAGGCAGCTTTCTGCCGAGTCTGCTGTTCGGTGTCGCGTTTGCCAATATATTCAGGGGCCTGCCTATCGACGCCCAGGGTGTCTACCAGGGAAACCTGTTTATGCTGCTCAACCCTTACGGCCTTGCCGGAGGCCTCTTCTTCCTCGTCCTTTTCGCTCTCCACGGCGCGGGCTGGACGGCCGTGAAGGGGACCGGGGCCCTCGCCCAGAGGGGACGGGCGACCGCACGGCTCCTCTGGCCTCTCGCCACGCTCCTTGCCCTGATCTTCCTGTGCTTGAGCGCATTCGCCACGCGGCTCTGGAACAACTACTTCGCGTCGCCCGGCCTGCTTATTGTGCCGTTGCTCGCAGTCGTTGCCATCCTTTCGATGCGGCTATTCATGGCGATGGGGCGATGGGGCCTCTCCTTCCTCGCGTCGCTGGCAACGATCCTCTTCTCGGTCTTTTTCGGGGTGATCGGCCTTTTTCCCGACCTGCTGCCCTCGACGCTCGGCGCCACTTACGGCGTGTCGATCTACAACGGGGCGTCGGGCCCCCTGACCCTTGCGATCATGCTCGTCGTTGCGATTATATTCGTGCCGGTAGTGATACTCTACCAGGGGTGGGTATACAAGCTATTCATGACCTCTTCATAAGTAAGCGCCGCGATCTTTTTGCGGCCTTCGCGTCGTTTTCTCGGGCGCGAGTCCTCACGTACACAAAACGTACGCTGCGGCTCGCTTCCTCGAAAAGCAACGCGAATTCCATCAAAAATCTCGCGCCGCATTTCGGTTAGTTAGGTATAGACGGCCGGGCGCTTCTTCTTTTTTTGTCCGGCGGACGGTGCTATCGGATCATCACAAGCAACATCTTATAGCGCGTGACGGCCTTGAGGGCATGCGGCCTGTTGGCCGGCATGACGATCATCTCTCCTTCCTTTACCGAATACGGCTTGCCGTCGATGCGTATCTCGGCCTCGCCGTCCAGCAGATAGACCGCAGCGTCGAAAGGCGCGGTGTGCTCGCTAAGCCCTTCGCCCTTGTCGAACGCAAAAAACGTCATCGTCCCCGAAGGTTTCTGCATGATCTCCCGGCTGACGACGGAGTGCTCCTGGTAGCCCAGCATCTCCTTGAGCTTCAATACAGTAGGTGAGCCTTCTGTCCCTGTCATGGCCTCTTCTCCTTTATTTTGTCAATGTCATATTTATAAGACGAAGTACTAGCGATGTAATTGATTTAAGTCAAGCACACCGCGGAATGGCCATGTCCGATGCCGTGCTGAGTTTTCTTGCTGTCAGAACATGCCGATGGTTATGATTTGGCGGCTGGTTGTACGGAAGCGACGCGACCACCGGGGAGGGCGGTTATGCTGGCACGGTTCGATAAAGTGGCTAAGGGGCTTTGTGTTCTCTGTTTCATGGCCGTTCTGTTTTCCGGGGCGGGTGCGTGGGGGCAGGCGGCTGGGGGTGTACCGCCGGAGATCGCAAGCCGGTTGCGGGCATCCGGACCCGTGCTCGACGTTGCGCAGGCCTTAAAAATATGCGTACCCCTCCAGAAAGCTGCGCCCAAGGGCGGCGTGAAGCGAACGAACGATATCGCCTACGGCCCTGCGGAACGAAACCGCCTGGACGTCTACGAGCCGGCCGTGCGGCCTGCCGTGCCTATGCCGGTGCTCGTCTTTATCCACGGAGGCGCCTTTGTGGCCGGGAACAAATCTACGCCCGGCTCGCCCTTCTATGACAATATCGGGTACTACTTTGCCCGCTACGGCGTCCTGACTATAAACGCTACCTACCGCCTCGCACCTAACGACAAATGGCCCGCAGACGCAGTCGACGTGGGCGCAATTGTGCGATGGGCAGGAGAGAACGCCGGACATTATGGGGCCGACAGCGGGCGCATCTTTCTTATGGGTCATTCCGCCGGCGCTACCCACTCGGCCGCCTACGCCTCCATGAAGGGCTTGCAGCCGCAAGAAGGCGCCGGACTGGCCAGCGTCATCCTGGTGTCCGGTATCTATGATCCGGCGGTTGAGGAATCGATGCCGGTGGCGTTCCTGGGCGGGGTGCCCGGCAGTCCGAACCGGGCGTATTACGGCGCAGACAAGAAGCTCTATCAGGAGCGGGCGATCCTTTCGAACCTGACGGGCGCGCCGGTGCGTACCATGATAGTTTATGCCGAGGCTCGACATGCTCACAATGCAGGTCGAGGCCGGCGCTATGTATACCGCCCTTTGCAGGCGGGACGGCCGGTGCCCGGAGCTTTTGTGGCTGCGCGACCATGACCACATGTCCGAGGTATTCGCGATCAACACGGCCGATGAATCGCTGGCGAGGCCGGTGCTCGATTTCATTAAGGGCCGGTAAAATTTGCCGTAAGAGGCCCAGGCACAAGCCGGGCCTCTTTTCAGGGCGGAAATCCCTTCCAATAGTCTTTATATCCTGTATCTCCCACCGTTGACTTCACGCGCAACCGGACTAGAATAATAACAGGATCATATTGTTTACGTTTAAAAACGGAGGCCACCATGGAAAGAAGCGTCTACAAGATTATCGAGATCGTCGGGACAAGCACGACCTCATGGGAAGAAGCCGCCAAATTCGCGGTAGAGACCGCAGCGAAGTCGCTCGAAGACCTGCGGGTGGCGGAAGTGGTCAAACAGGATGTGACCATTGAAGACGGGAAGGTGACCGGCTATCGGGTACGACTCACCATCTCTTTCAAGTTCCATCCGTCCAAAGAGTAGGGTACCGGGCTCAAAATTGTTATCGTATCCGGCTCGCGGATAAGCCGCGCCGGGGGATTTCGCAGTGCGGCTTGCGTGCTTATATTTTGTTACAGGAAAGGAGGTAGCGATGAAGAAGCACGTCGGTAAGAAAACATTGGTGAAAGAAGCCATTTTCTGGGGCAGGATGAAAAACGCCCTGTCGAGGCCTGAGCTGCGTACCTGCCTCAAATGAAAAAGCTGAAAGGGGTAACTGTTGCCGGTCCGGCAGCAGTCACAAAAAGAAAAAGACTTTTTCTTCCAGTGGCACCTCAACGGCCGTTGCAATCTGGCGTGCAGCCACTGTTACCAGGAAGGGACGCCTGCGCCCGAACCTGACACGCCCGCCACTATAAAAGTCGCAAGCGCCGCCGCCGACACTGTAGAAGCCTGGGGGCAGGCATACGGTATCGCATTCGCTCCCTCGTTCAATGTGACCGGCGGGGAGCCGCTTCTTTTTGCCGGCATAAATGACGTCCTTGCGCTCCTGAAGGGGAAGGGCTTTGCGGTCTTCCTCCTGACGAACGGGACGCTCGTTGACCGGGAAGCTCGACACCGATCTCGTCGGGCTGATCACGCCGAAGATCGAGGCCGCCATGGCGGCCCCGGGCAAGAAGCCCTATGCGCAGGCCGCGGTGTTCTACATCGACAACGGCCTCGACCTCGACAAGGCGGCCGCCTGGATCGACGCCGCGATCGCGGAGCAGCCCGACGCCTTCTACCTGATCTACCAGAAGGCCCGCGTCCTTGCGAAAAAGGGCGACAAGGCCGGGGCCGAGGCCGCCGCCAGGCTATCCTCGAAGGCTGGCCTCGAAGACCACGGGACCGGCCAAGGACGAATACACCCGCTTGAACGAGGCGCTCATCGCCAGCCTGAAGTGATACGGACGGCCCCCCCGATCGCAGACCGGAGTCCGCGATCCGCCCCGAAGCGCGCCTTCGGTGCGGTGGTTTGCGCGGTCCTATTCGCGTCGACTGCGCCTGCGGCGGAGCCCGCGGCGGGCCCTGCGAGCAATACGTAAACTCGGCGGCGGCGGCAGGGGGAAG
>CAWEPK010000020.1:0-34499 GCA_963810935.1 uncultured delta proteobacterium
CTGCGAGAGCCCGCATTTCGCAAGGAGGAGCGATAGTGGAAAAGTTCGCAGGCATCGATGTGGCAAAGGATACGTTGGAAGTCTTCATTACGCCCGGTACGCAAAAGAGCTTCCTCAACAATGATGAGGGACGAAAGGAACTCAGCCGGTTCCTCTCAGATGCGCGCCCTGGGCTGGTGGTGCTGGAGGCCACCGGAGGGTACCAGATACCTGTAGTAGAAACCCTGGCCTTACGCAAACTCCCCGTAGTGGTGGTAAACCCCAGGCAGGTAAGGGACTTTGCGAAGGCAACGGGAAGATTGGCCAAGACCGATACGATCGATGCGGAGATCATCGCCCGCTTCGCGGAAGCGATAAAACCCGAAGCCAGGCCCCTCAAAGACAGCGATGCCCACCGGCTGCAGAGCTTCGTTGCCAGGAGAAGGCAGCTCGTCGAAATGCTGACTATGGAGAGAAACCGCCTGGAAACCGCTTCCGATTGGACAAGACCCGATATAGAGGCCCATATCGAGTGGCTGGCTGACTGCATCAAGAAAACGGACAAGGACATCTCGTCCTTCATACGGAAGACTCCCTTATGGAGGGAAAAGGAGAACCTGCTGAGAAGCGTCAAGGGGATCGGCCCCGTCAACGCTTCCATACTACTTGCACGGCTCCCCGAGCTAGGTAAGCTCAATAGAAAAAAGATTAGTGCCCTCGTGGGTCTAGCGCCCTTCAACCGGGACAGCGGCAGGTTTAAGGGAAGGCGCTCTATTTTCGGAGGCAGGGCCGATATAAGGGCAGTCTTATACATGGCGGCCCTCTCGGCCATTCGCTACAACCCTATAATCAAGACCTTTTACGAACGCCTCATTCATGCCGGCAAGCTCCCCAAGGTTGCCATCACCGCCTGTATGAGAAAACTTGTTGTTATCCTGAATGCCATGATGAGGACCAATACCCCCTGGTGCGCCCAATGAAAAGCCTTGACATCGAACACAGTTGCTCGGCGCGGCGCATCCGCTTGCTTTAGAAATCGTTGGGGCTCAGCGCCCCCTCCACGAGCAAAGCCGTCGGAGCCTTCCCCCTCGGCGCCGCGCGTCCGCTTGCTTTAAATTCGATCATAGTATCTTTTTACTTCTTCCGTATAATCATCGTTCTCGTAAACGTATAGGGGACGCTCCACCGATACGCCCTTCCCTGCCCCCTTCAGGCATTCGACCAGAGAGAGCACCGCAGCAGTACCCTGTCTGGAATAGATAGGTCTCAGCCTCTTCGGCTCTAGGCCTGCGCCCTGCGCCGCCCCGATCAGCTCGGCCAGCCTCCGTGCCGGGTAGATGAGGCAGAGCCTGCCGTGCGTCCTGAGCAAAAGCGCTGCCGCATCGAGCAGCGACCGCAAGTCGAGGGTCGATTCGTGACGGGCGATCAGGCGTGATTTGCCGGGGCTTGTCCTGCCGCTCCCCGCCTTGACATAAGGAGGGTTCGAAACGATGACGTCGAAACCGCACGGGGGCAATCCGGCCGCTTTCACATCGCCTTTCAGAAACTCTACGTTCTCACACCCGTTCAATGCCTTGTTCCTCAACGAAAGCTCGTAGAGCTCCTCCTGGACCTCTATCCCGACAAGCCTGTTTGCACACCCTTTACTCGAAAGGTATATCGGTATGATACCACAGCCCGCGCCTATGTCCAAAAGAGTTTCGCCTGCTTTCAAACGGAGGAAGTTGGCGAGCAGGAACGGGTCGATGGAAAGGCGGTACCCCTCCTTCTTCTGGATGAGCCGTATCCTGTCATTGCAGAATACATCCAGCGTCTCGCCAGGCCCGACCGGATCACGCATACTTATAGAGCACGAGACCGGTGAGTATCTTAGGATAGAAATAGGTCGATTTCGGGGGCATGAAAAGGCCGTTGTCGGCAATCGTTTTCACTTCCTCCGCCGACGTGGCCGGGACAAAGACCGCAAAATCGCTCTCGCTTGCATCCACGAGCCCGGCCGCCTCGTCTGCGTCGTTGAAATAAGAGATGGCGTCGTCGCCCGTGCCCAGCAGGTGCTTCAGGACGCCCCTGTGGACTACGCTGACCTTGAGGTTGCGGACAGCAGGGTGGCTGTCGGGGTCGAAGTCGATGGCCTTCTTCTGCGTCAGCTTGAAAAGGCCCGGCTTTTCCCCTTTGAAATAAAGGAGGAAAGAGAGGACGGATGCGGACGATATTTCTTCGATGAGCCTCTGCGTGGCTGCCCCAGGCGCATATTCCTCGCGGGAGACGTCGAACCAGGGAGAGAGCACATCGAGGACGCGGGCGGGGCTCATGCCTCCTTCCGGCTTTACTACCCGGTGATAGGGCAGTATGGCGATGCCGTCCGAGTACATGTCCGTCAGGTACATGGCGACGTAGGGCAGCCCAAGCTCTTTTGCGACGCTCAGCCTGTGATGGCCGTCGGCTATGTAGAGCTTCTTCTCCTGCATGGCCGAGGCGAGCGCGCCGATTGCAGCCGGGTCTGATATGCGGTAGAACCTGTTTTTGATCGACAGCTCGTCCGTAAAGTCATAAAGAAGCTCTTTCGGCGCTGCGTCGATTAATTTTTCGATTGCCTTCGACCGGTCTTCGTACATCGAGAAGACGAGGCTCGTGAACGTGCCGAGCCGTCCGATGAGGCGCTTCCTGTCCTCCCGCGCGTGCTTGCGCGTCTCTTCGTGGGTCAGTATGTCGCCCGGCTGTAGGCGGACGAGGGGTATAAAGCCCCTTCTTGTCAGCGTCTTCCCGCCAATGGCGAATTCCTGGTCGTAAATATAGATCGATTCCCGGCCGTCGTATGAAAGGACCCCTTGCGAAAGCCAGCTCCCCAGCGTCTGGCTGGCGGCCCCGTATTGGTCCCCGCCCGGGCCGGCCTGAGGCACCTCCAGGCGGATGGCGTTTTCCGGGTCCCGCTCGTAGTAAGGGCGGGCATCCGGTATGATGTCATACGGCGGGCAGACCCTCGCCGCTATTTTCCCTGCGTCCTTCGGGTTATAAAGCAGTCCTTTGAATGGTTTGATGAGTTGGGACATGGTGCTTTGTTTAACATGAAGGCTGCCGAATGTCAACGAATGATCATGCGGAACGGGCCTGACATGCCCGGTTCGTCCGACTCCCCGCTTACTTTTTCTTCTTACTCCCTGCACTACTTATAATCAGCAACAGCGGCGGCAGAAAAACCACCGCCGCAGCAACGACGCTCAGGCTACCGATCGTGGTCAGCAGCCCCAGGCTGCGTATGCCCTGGTGGCTCGATATGATAAGGCTCGCGAAACCTACGGTCGTAGTGAGACCGGCCAGTACGACGCCCATGCCCGTAGTCGAGGGCAGGCCCAAACGGGCCGGGTCGCGGCTTTCGCTCCACCGCCGTATGATGATGATGCCGTACTCGACGCCCGCGCCGACGACGAGCGGCAGGAAGATGCTGTTGGCCAGGTTAAGCTCGATGCCGATAAGGCGCATCAGGCCGAACGTCCACAGCGCCCCGAGGACGAAGGGCATGAGCGCCGCTGCGGTAGATGTCAGGCTGCGGAGCGTAATCAGGAGAAAGACGATAACGGCCAGGACTGCGTAAATGGCCCCCTTGATGCAGGCGTCGCGAAAGGCTCGCGTGAAGACGGAAAGCGTCACAGGGTCGCCCGTCGCGTCAGGGTCCACCGATCGCAGATCGCGCACGAACCTGTGGAGAAAGCGCGGGTCCCAGACGTCACCCTTGGGGAAAACGCGTATCAGGTAAAGGCTGTCGCTGCCCATGAACCTGGCAACGAGAGGCGGCGGCAGATCCCTGATCTCCATCGGCCCCGCTTCTATGTTATCCCGGACCAGCGAGATCATATCGTTGACGTCTCCCGTTATCGTTACCTCCAGTCTTTTGAGCCGGTCGAGGAGCACCGCGCTCGGGATGGACGCCATATGCCGCCTGATCGCGTCGATCAGCGCCCTCACCTCGGCCATCTGCCGCCCGATGTGGCTGTCGACAGGGACCTCGGGGCTGCCGGCCATCATGAACGCGATGCGGGACAGCACGTTGTCGAGCCGCTTAAGGTTTACGGGACCGGCAGGCACGGGAATGGGCCTCAAATCGCCAAGGATAGGCTTCATCTCGGCTATAATGCGGGCCTTTTGCTCCTGGTCGGATGGAAGCATATCTTTTATGCTCGTCACCCTGGAGACCGTCGGGAGCCGCTTGAGCGCACTTGTCTTCTCATCGATCTCCGGAAAGGAATGGGCGAACAGGACGCCGTAAATACTCGCGTAGCCGGATGCCCCCAGGAGCTTCTTTTCCCAGACGACCGGCTCTGCGTTCTGTGATTGCAGGTGCAGCATATTGAGGTCGAAACCCGTGTGAGCGGCCGCCCACAAGCAGATGCCGCCGCTGGCTGCCGCAAAGCCGAGCAAAAAGACCGATCTTATTTTCCCTGTCATAAACAGCGGGCGCACCTCCCCTGGAATGAACCGCCTTTCGGGGCCGATGTGAAACCGGTCCATGAGGGTGATAAGGACGGGCAGCAGACAAAGGGTGGCGACGGTCGTGACCGCCATGCCCATCCCGCAGATAAGGCCAAGCTCCGACAGGCCCTTGAACCACGTCAGCATAAGGGGGAGAAAGGAGAGGGCGGCGCACAGGCCGGCCAGGAGTATCGCTCCCCCTACCTTGCCCATGGTGGAGCGGAGCACGTCCTGTACAGGGGCCCTGGAGCGCGTACGCTCTTCTTCATAGCGGGCAAACCAGTGGATGCCGTAGTTTATGCCGAGACCGAGGAGCATGGGGGCGAACGTGACGGAAAGGAGGTTCAGATGACCGATCGTCAATGTGGCGAGGCCGAGGGTCAGGCAGAGGGAGATGGCCAGGACTATCATTTCCATCATGGGCCGCTTCACGCTACGCCAGAAGATAAGCAGCAGGAGAGCCAGGCCTGCAAGAGAGAGGGCCGTGGCGACGCCGACGTCCCGCGTGGCCATGGCCATTTCGGCCTGGTCGAGGGCCTTCTGGCCGGTAACGCCGGCGTCGATGCCGGGGAACTGCTTTTTCAGGCTGCGGATGGTCTCTCTCAGCGCCTCTAGGGCCTGCTTCTCTTTCTGGTCTTTCGACAGCCCGGTCGGCGTGACCGAGATGAGGAGGTATTTCTTGTACTCCGTAAAGAAGTATCCCTCGTTTGACGAGTTTGTCATGCCCGTGTCGAACAGCCGGCGCAGGGGAGAGGCAAACGCGAAGGAGCCTTCTATCGCGCTTTGCGTGTCCTTGAGCGTCCGGATAAGGAAGCCCAGGTCCAGCGAGGTCTCCCTGTCCGGGCGTGCGCCTCCGGACAGGAACTTGGTAAAGAGCTCGCCTACCATCGCTGACGCTATCTCGCCGTTGATCGCCTCCAGAAGCGTGGGCAGGCCGGGCGATGCACTGATGCGGCTAAGGAACTCCCGGTGCTCGCGCAGCGCGCCGACAAGCGAATGGAGGTCCTTCTCGCTCAGGTAGCGCAGGGCCCACGGCCGGAGGGACTTGGGTTCGATCCGGTAGAAGACCTGGGTGAAGTGTTTTGGGTCGGCCCTGAGGCGCGCGGCGAGGGCGTCGGCGAATGCGATGGACTTCGGAGTATCGCGGTTCTCGACCGCGACGATAAACGCGTCGAGCCGCGAGAACCGGTCGGCCACGCGGAGCCTCTGGATGAGCCGGTTGTGCTGTGAGATAAGTGCCTTCTGGCTCGGCTCGAACTTGAGACAAAAGTAAGCGTAGGCCATCGAAAGGACAGCGAGGGACAGCCAGACGGCCAGGGCGGCCCCCGGATGAGACATATGGAAAGCAAGTAAACGCCGCGACAGACCCACCGCCCAGGAGCCGGCCGTTCTCATAGATTGCTTCCCTCCGCTACGCGCGCCCGGCCCGCCGGACCGATGTCTATGCGCTTCTCTCGAAATAATATAAGAACGGTTCACCACCTTAACTACCGGCCGGCCGCCCCATAGTGCGGCAGCCCCCGTAAGCGGTGTTATCCTTGACAAGGAAATACGCCGCCCATATAATGGATTTTTCGCAAGGTCTAACCAGCGCAAAGGCCGTTTTTGCCAGGCCGGCGACGGCGCTTTTCGCAAACTTTCAAGGGGTGACAATATGGAGCTGACGACCGCGATCAAAGAAAGAAGGAGCATCAGGGCGTTTTCGCAGGAGCCCGTCCCCGACGCCCTTATCCTGGAAGTCCTCGAAGCCGCCCGGCTCGCCCCGTCGTGGGCCAATACGCAGACCTGGCGGTTCATAGTCGTGAAGGACGCGAACACGAGGCAAATGCTCTCAGAGACCCTCGGACCGACGAACCCCTGCCGCAAAGCGATAGCCGAAGCACCGGCGGTCATTTGCCTGGCTTCGCTTCTGGGGTCTGCCGGCATGTTCAAAAGCGGGCCGGCCACGGACAAGGGTGACTGGTTCATGTACGACGCAGGCATCGCCATGGAGCACGTGGTCCTTGCAGCCTGGAACCTGGGTCTCGGCACGTGCCACGTCGGCGCCTTCGATTCGCGTAAAGCGGAAGAAATTCTGGGGGTCCCATCGGGATATACCGTAGTTGCCCTCACACCGCTCGGTTATTTCACTCCCATCTCGCGCACAACGCCCCGTAAGCCCATGAAAGAAATAGCTTATCTTGAGGGTTTCGGAAAACCGTACGCATGACGGAAAGCCGCCATCCCGGAAGGTGAGGTAATGCCTTCCGGGCGCCCGGGCAAACTTTCTTCATAATTTCTTCCGATCCTGGGAAGAATTTTGCATCCAGCCGAGTCTATACATATATAAAGATGGAAGGTCTTCCCCTCATGAGAGGACCACGCATACGTTTGTGCAAGGGGGAAACGAATGGTAGAAGGAATCGAAGAAATGATGCTCCAGGATATACCCAACAGGAGGCTGCTGAAACCGGGAGAGGTGGCGGCCTTTCTGGGCGTTTCGGCCAAGACGGTCTATCGGTGGTGCGAGATGGGCCTGATGGAAAGCATCAAGCTGAACAGGTCGGTCCGGGTGCTCCGGGCCTCCGTCTTGAGCTTTCTGTCTTACGACAGGGGCACCGGCCTCTCGTAGACCTTCGCCGTCCGGCCGGTATTTTGCGGTATATTCCCGATATCGCAAGCCGGTTCTCTGATGAGGGGGACCGGAACGGCCGATATCCCCCTTTTTTACGGCCGTTTTTATTCGGTCCTTCGCGGTCCGGAAGACTTCCAAAATCGCCAGCCTTGAACCCCATGCTCTTTCGGTGGTAATCCCCCACCATGTTTGTTATAATTGACAAAATCTTACGCGGAGGGAACATGAGAAGAATATTACCCTTTCTGCTCCTGGCGGTCTTTGCGTCAGGGCTTTACGGGTGCGGCTATAACGAAATGCAGGCCAAAGAGGAGGGCGTATTCGCTGCGTGGGGGGACGTCGAGGCGGCATACCAGCGCCGGACGGACCTTGTCCCGAACCTTGTCGAAATCGTGAAGGGATACGCGAAACACGAGAGCGAGACGCTTAAAGCAGTAACGGAGGCCAGGGCAAAGGTAGGGTCCGTCCAGGTGTCCAAGGAGATGCTCGCCAAGCCCGAACAAATGGCGCACTTCCAGCAGGCACAGTCGCAGCTCGGCTCGGCCCTGTCGCGCCTGCTCGTCGTCTCGGAGCAGTACCCCAACCTGAAGGCGAACCAGAACTTCATGGACCTGCAGAACCAGGCTCGAAGGAACGGAGAACAGGATAAACGTGGCCAGGGTCAGGTACAACCGGGCCGTGCAGGAGTTCAACGTCAGCATCCGCACCTTTCCCAACTCCATGACCAACTCGCTGCTCCTCCATCTGGTGAGGAAAGAGCCCTTCAAAGCGGACGAGGGGGCAAAGACTGCACCCAAAGTCAAATTTTAGGTATGCCATGAAGAGGACGGGCGCAACCCTTTTTGTCCTGGCGGCGATCTCCATATTCGCGGCCCTCGCTGCACCGGCAGGCGCCCTGCCCGTCCCGGAGTTGAGCGGCCACGTAAACGATTATGCCCGGATGATCTCGCCTGCGGCGGCTCAAGGCCTGGAGCGCGACCTTACCAAATTCGAGGCTAGCCATTCCACGCAGATAGTGGTGCTGACGATACCCGGCCTCAAGGGCGAGAACCTGGAAGACTTTTCCATTAAGGTCGCCGAGAGCTGGAAGATAGGCCACAAGGACATCGACAACGGCGTAATCTTCCTCGTGGCAAAGGACGACCGCAAGGTCAGGATCGAAGTGGGGCGCGGCCTCGAAGGTAGGCTCACCGACCTGATCGCCGGCCGGATTGTCAGGAACGTGGTCATACCCAGGTTCAAAACAGGCGATTTCGACGGCGGCATCATGGCCGGCGTAAGCAGCATCATGGAGATTGTACAAGGCGAGTACGCCGGCCGCGCTGCCCGCGAGCCTGCCTCCGGACAAAAAGGTGCGCCGATCTTCACCCTTCTCATCTTCCTCTTCGTCATCCTCGTTTTTGCGGGCGCCCTTTCCAGGATAGCCGGCGCAGCAGTGGGGGCTATCGGCCTTCCTGCCGTCGCAAAGCTCTCCTTTCCTGTCCTCGGCTTTCCGATACTGGGCGGCATCGCGGTCGTCGGGGTCCTTGCGGGCCTTTTTGTCCACAGCCTCTTCTCGGGGGGCAGGCAAAAACCGGGCGGAAAGACGCGCGGCGGTAAAGGCGGCGGAGACGATGGAGGCGGGTTTCTGGGCTTTTTGACCGGGTTCCTTCTCGGAGGATTTTTCGGTGGAGGATGGGGCGGAGGCGGCGGCTTGGGTGGCGGAGATTCCGGCGACTTTTCGGGCGGCGGCGGAGATTTCGGAGGCGGCGGCGCGTCAGGGGATTGGTAGCTCCGTATAGGGGGTTGGGATGAAAATAAACGCCAAGACGCTCTTCAGCGATGCGCAGAAAGAGAAGATCCGGGAGGCGGTAAAGGCTGCCGAGTGCTCGACGCGGGGCGAGATCATGGTCATGCTCGTGGACGAGAGCGACCCGTACCGCGAGGCCGAGCTGGCCGGGGCATTCTCCCTTTCCGGCCTCGTCGCGCTTCTTTTATCCGTTATACTGCACCTCACCTCCATCTGGTTCTTCATCCCTGTAACGGTCGTCCTTTTCGTGCCGTTCCTGGTGCTTTTCAGGAGGTTGCCGCACCTCAAGCTTGCCCTCCTCACCCACAAGAGGGTCGACGAAGCGGTGAGGGAAAGGGCCTTTTACGCATTTTTCCAGAAAGGCGCACATCTGGCTGAAGGGCAGACGGGCATCCTCATCTTCATCTCGGTGCATGAGCGGAAAGTCTGGATTCTCGCGGACAAGGGCATCCACGGCAAAGTCGCCCACGATGTCTGGGGTTCCCTGGCCAGGGAAGTCGCCGAGGGCATCAAGGAAGACCGCGCGTTCGACGCCCTTTGCGCAGTAATCCGCAAATGTGGCGCGGAGCTGGCGCGCCACTTCCCCGGCGCCTCCTCCGGCAAGCCGCAGGCGGACGTAATTTCCTGAAAGTCCGCCCCACCCCGCGTACGGCCTTGTTTTCTCTTCAGGACGGCACGGCCGGGTACAAATTCCTAAAAAACATCTTGACAGAGCATTCTCAGCAATGTTATCAAGGATGCATATGTTTATTTGGCTATTCCACAGAACCAGCGGAGTGGCGCTCCTTGTACTTTTCAGCCTGAAGATTTTCTCCGCTTATTTTCTTTATACGAAGGACAAGAAGCCCGACTGGGCCCTTGGCATCCACAGGAACCCGGTCCTCGATATCCTGATACTCGTGCTCTTCACCTTTCACAGCCTTTACGGTCTGAGAACCATAGCGATAGATTTCGGCTACAAAAAGGAGAAGCAGCTTTTCTGGCTGTCGAACGCGCTCGGTTGCATCATTTCGGCAGTTCTGATACTGCTCTACGCCAAAGTAGCATAGCATGGTCCAACATGATGTCATTATCGTCGGGGGCGGCCTGGCCGGATTGCGCGCAGCAGTCGGCCTTTGCGACAAGTACGACGTGGCCCTCGTATCCAAAGTACACCCCATAAGGTCCCATTCCATAGCGGCCCAGGGGGGCATCAACGCAGCCCTCGCAAACAACCCGGACGGCAAAGACGACACGTGGGAAAAGCACACCTTCGACACGATCAAGGGGAGCGATTACCTCGCCGACCAGGACGCGGTCGAGATCATGTGCAAAGAAGCGATCAACATCGTCTATGAGATGGAGCATTGGGGCTGCCCCTTCAGCCGCTTCCCGGACGGCACGATAGCCCAGCGCCCGTTCGGCGGCGCAGGCTTCCCGAGGACCTGCTTCTCGGCAGACCTGACAGGCCACGTGCTCCTCAACACGCTTTACGAGAGGGCGGTAGCGAGGGGCGTCAAGGTCTATTACGAATACGTAGCCATCGGGCTGGCGGAGGAGGAAGGCACATGCCACGGCGTAGTCCTTATCGACCAGGTCAAAGGTGAAGTTATCCCCGTCATGGCGAAGGCGACGCTTTTCGCCACGGGCGGCTACGGCCGGATTTACCTCCACTCGACCAACGCCCTGATCAACAACGGCAGCGGCATCGGCATGGCATACGCGGCTGGCGTCTCGATGAAAGACATGGAGTTCGTCCAGTTCCATCCGACCACGCTCTTAGGCAGCAACATCCTCATGTCCGAGGCCTGCCGGGGCGAGGGCGCTTACCTCGTCAACAACAAGGGCGAGCGCTTCATGCAGCGGTACGTGCCGAAGGCCATGGAGCTTGCCCCGCGCGATATCGTGTCGAGGAGCATACAGTCGGAGATCGAGGCGGGCAACGCCTTCGAGAACGAGCTGGGCAAATACGTGCATCTCGACCTGCGTCACCTCGGTGCGAAGAAGATACTCGAAAGGCTCCCGGGCATACGCAACATGTCGATCGATTTCTCGGGGGTCGATCCCATCAACGAGCCGATCCCCATCATGCCGTGCCAGCACTACTCGATGGGCGGCATCGATACGAATGAGGCCGGCGAGACGGTGCTTAAAGGCTTTTATGCAGCGGGCGAGTGCGCCTGCGTGAGCGTCCACGGCGGGAACAGGCTGGGCGGCAACTCGCTTCTGGACACCATCGTCTTCGGCAAAATCTGCGCGGGCAGCATCGACAAATACCTCCGCGCAGGGGGGGTGGCGCCGCGTGAGGCAGCGGTCGCCCGGAAAAAAGAGGAGATGGAGAAGAAGATCCGCAAGCTGTCGGACGAAGGAAGCGAAAAACCGTTCGCCGTGCTCGAAGAGCTGCGGAAAACGATGGACGAATACGTCGGCATATTCAGGACCAGGGCCGAGCTTGAGACGGGCCTTCAAAGGGTGCTGGCAATTAAGGAAAAATACAAGCGCGTGAGGCTTACGTCCGCGGCCCTCCATATGAACTACGAGCTTATCGGCGCCCTCGAGCTTGAGTCGATGATCGAGGTGGCCCACGCCACCGCGCTCGGGGCGCTTTTGCGCGAAGAAAGCAGGGGCGCCCATTACAGGCGTGATTTCACGAAGAGGAACGACCAGGATTGGCTCAAGCACACGCTCGCGACAAAGGGCCCTGACGGGGAGCTGTCCATCTCGTACAGGCCCCCCGTTATCACCAGGTACCAGCCGATGGAGAGGACCTATTGACGGACGCGGCAAGCGATATTTACACGTTCAGGGTACTGCGGTACGACGCGAAGACGCCGGAGGCTAAGCCCTCCTTCTCGTCCTACCGCGTTCGGGTGATCCCCGGCCTGACGGTCCTTACGGTCCTTAACCGGATACGCGACGAGATCGACGGCACGCTGGCTTTCCGCTCGTCGTGCAGGGCGGCCACGTGCGGCTCGTGCGCGATGATCATCAACGGAAAGCCCGGCCTTGCGTGCAGGACGCAGATAGCCGTGGCGTCCGCGGGCAAGCTGGAGCTTGTGCTGGAGCCCCTGCCGAATTTCCGGATCGTCAAGGACCTCGTCGTCGATATGGCCCCCTTCTGGGAGGCGTACGAGCGGATCAAGCCCTTCATGATAAGGAAAAGCGCGGACCCGGATAAAGAGATATTCCAGAGCGAGGAAGACAGGCAGCGGATCGACCAGTTCGTCAACTGCGTGCTCTGCGCATGCTGCTACGGCGCGTGCGAGGCGTTGCGGCGCGAGCCTGACTACCTGGGGCCCGCCGCGCTGGCGAAGCTCCAGAGGTTCATGCTCGACTCCCGCGACGAGAGACCCGACGCCTTCCTACGGTCGGTTGACTCGCAAACGGGCGTCTGGGGGTGCGATACGCTCTTCCGGTGCATCGACGCGTGCCCCAAAGAGGTCCGGCCGACGGACGGCATCGTCGGCCTGCGGAAGAGGCTCGTAAAATACAGGCTTAAGCGGCTCTTCGGCGCGGGCGGCGGCAATGAAGATTGATTATTCCTTTGTAACGCGCAGGACTTTCCTTAATACGCTTTTAGGCGGCTGGCTCGCCTCCTTCGCGTTCGGCAGCCTCGTTGCCCTTTACAGGTTCGCGTTCCCGACGCTGGGGAAGGAGCCGGACTTCGTCGTTCTCAGGCCCGAAGACTTTCTGAACATCCCGGCCAACTCGACGAAGCCCTTCGCCTGGGGAGGCAAAGTCGGCCTCTTCCTCAAGAAGGCGGACAACAAGCTGGTGGCGCTCAAGGGCGTCTGCTCGCACATGGAGTGCAACATCGTCTACAAGCCGGAGGACAGAAAATTCTACTGCCCCTGCCACAAGGGGTGGTTCGACGAGAACGGAAAGAACGTGGACGGCCCTCCGCCCAAGCCGCTGGAGTTCTTCGAGTACAGGGTGGAGGACAAGAAGCTGATCGTTTACAGGAAAGGGGTAAAGGTTGAGCTTCCCAAAGCTTAAGGGCTGGATCACCGAGCGCTACGACGTGGCGGATGAGATGCGCGATATCGCCCGCCACAAGCTCGTGCCTGTCCATAGTCGTGAGATCTGGTACTACACGGGCGGCGCCGTCCTCTTCCTCTTTATCGTCCAGTTCCTGACAGGCATTGCCCTGGCCTTTTATTACGTGCCCTATTTCGAGAAGGCCCACGAGAGCGTCGTCGAGATCGTGACGAAGCTCAACATGGGGTGGTTTTTCCGCTCCCTCCACCACTGGGGCGCGCAGGCCGCGATATTCGTCATGTTCGTCCACGTGTTCGCCACCTTGCTCCTGAAATCTTACAGGAAGCCCAGGGAGCTGCTCTGGATATCCGGCTTTTGCCTCCTCGGCATCTCCATCTTCTTCGGCCTGTCCGGCTACTTCCTCCTGTGGGACGAGCGGGCCTTCGCCGCAGTGCGCGTGGCAACGGGAGGCGCGGGCAACCTGCCGATCTTCGGAGGATGGATAAGAGCCTTCCTGCGGGGCGGCATCGACGTGACCGGCGAGACGCTCACCCGCTTCTACGCCTTCCACGTCTGCCTGCTGCCTTTACTGGTGCTCGCCATAGCCGGCTTTCACCTTCTTCTGGTCCAGTTCCACGGGATGAGCGTGCCCGTGTCACAGAAGGGCAAGGACCTGAAACAGGTCCCCTTCTTCCCGAATATACTCTACCGGGACTTCATTATCTGGCTCGTCGCGCTCGGCGTCATCGTCACCCTGGCTACTCTGCTGCCGCCGGAGATCGCCAAAAAGGCCGACCCGCTCGCGCCGGCGCCCGAGGGTGTGAAGCCGGAATGGTATTTCCTCTTCCTCTTCCAGACGCTGAAATTATTCCCCGGCACAATCGCCGGCATGAACGGCGAGACGATCGCCATAGTCCTTATAAGCCTCGGGATCCTTTTCTTCTTCCTGCTGCCCTTCTTCGACAGGAAGTCGAGCCTGGAAGAGCGCAGCCCGCTGTTTACGGCAATCGGCATCGCCTACCTGATCTACTTCGTCGTCATGACGATAGTGGGCTATGTGACATGAAGGAGCGCTTAATGAAAGGACTCCTTTCCCTCATCGCAGCTTTCCTGTCTACCGCAGCCGGCCCTGCGGCTGCCGAACAAATCAGCCTGCTTCCGCCGTCGGCCTACGACCGCTCCGAGATATACCTCAACCTGGCCTTTTTCTGGATCGGCATCATCGTGCTCATAGTGCTGATACGGTTCAAGCTGCGGGAGACGGAGCGCGTGCAGGCGATGGAAACAAAAGAGAACGGCGAAACAACGCCTTTGCTCGAATAGTACGTGCGCTGAACGACCGGCCTATTGCCTGTTTCGTCAAACGCGCTCCAGGGAGGCGGGATTCTGCAATAATTTTTCGATAAAGCGCTAAAACAAGGGGGGGAATTATGTGCGCGGAAAAGGTCAAGCTAAGCAAAGACACGAAGATGGCGATGGTCTCCCAGTTCTTAGGCTTCATGCTCGATGCCTACGACATGGCCCTGGTCCTGGTTATGGCGCCTATCCTCGTGAAGGTCTTCGCGTCCCCGAAAGGGAGCGAGGCCTGGCAGTACATCACCGTCGTCTTCACCTATTCGATCACGATGGCCGCAAGGCCCGTCGGCTCGGCAATTTTCGGCCATTACGCGGACAAGATAGGGCGTAGGCGCCTGCTCGTCATGACAATAGCCGGCGTCGGCGTCATGTCGGGCGTTGCCGGCTTCCTCCCTACCTATGCGCAGATAGGCGTCTGGTCGTACGTCCTTTTCTGCGTCCTCCGCTTCGTGATGGGCTGTTTCTTCGGCGGGGAATATGCAGTGGGCCACACGTTCGCCATAGAGCATGCCCCTTCCAAGAAGCGCGGGACAATCGGCGGCTTCGTCCAGTCCGGCTTCCCCCTGGGCTACGTGCTGGCTTCCCTGGTATTCGCCTTCATTTCCATTTTCGCCGGGAAGGCCGCCATGTCTTCCTACGGCTGGCGCATCGCCTTCATGACCGGCATCATCCCCGTGCTCCTGGCGCTCTATATCAGGCGGATGCTGCCGGAATCGCCCGAGTTCGAAAAGGCCAAGGCGAGGGGCGACGTGGAAAAGGCGCCTTTCTTCAGCCTCTTTAAGCCTCCGGCGCTCTGGGATTTCCTCCAGGTCTTCATTTTCATGACGGGCCTTTTCCTCACCGATTATTCGGTTTACGGGTTCCTGCCGAACATACTAACCTTAGGCGGGCGCGGCTTCGACCCGACTACCTACAGCCTCATCTACGGCTTCGCGCTCTTTATGGCCTTCCTGGGCTACAACTTCTACGGCTGGCTTTCCGACCGCACGGGAAGGAAGTCGCTCACCATGTGGTATTGCGTCTTCCTCGTCGTCTTCGGCATCCCCGTCTACTATGTGCTCTACAACGCAGCCGTAGCCCACAACATCGCCCTCGCCGTAGTAGGCACGGTGATGGCGGCGATGCTCAAGCTCGCATGGGGCATCGTGCCTGCCTACCTATCGGAACGCTTCCCGACCAGGAGGCGGGCCGTCGGCGTCGGCTTCGGCTACTCGGCTGGCGCCCTCATCGGCGCGGGCTTCAGCCTGTACGTCTGGTATGCCCATAACATCCCTTACATAAAGTCGATAGAGGGGAAGGACATGTGGCTCTCCCCCGCAGTAATACTGACGGTCGGCGCTATCATCACGTTCTGCAGCCTGCTCTATAGTCCGGAGACGAAAGGCATAGAGTTGTCGGACGTGGTAGCCGGCAAAGGCAGGAAGGCCGGGGCGGCCCCCGGAAAAGCGGAGGCCGGCGGTGTAGGAACGGTATAAAAGGCGGCGCGCAGGCGTCTTGGCGAAATTGTCTAGGACGCCTGCCACTGGGTGCCGCAGAGATACCTGTAGTCGCAGAAAAGGCAGGCGTCCTTCGCCCTGTATTCGGGGCTGAAGGACGCCTTCTCGTCTGCAATCTCCCTCATCAGGCGCAGGATCACTTCACGGGCTTTTGCATTATGTGCCGCCTTCTCCTCGTCGTCACCGAAAAGGGGCGCTTCGGTCTTTTCGTCGATGAACGTCCTTCCGAGGAGCAAAAATAGCGCGTCGGGCACGCCGCCCACAGCCACGCCCGCGTCAGGCTGTGCGCCCTGCGCCCCGTACAGCAGGAGGTAGAAAGGCAGTTGAAGGCTCCCGGCCGCATCGGCATATCCCGCCCTGTTGTCCGGGTCGAGGCGGCCGAAATCGACGGCGAGGCGCTTCGCCGATGAGGATATCTTGTAGTCGATTATACAGAGCCGTCCGCCCCTGGTCTCTGTCCTGTCGATGATCCCTTTGAGCCGAAAACCTGACAATTCCGCGGTCATGCGCCGCTCGAGCCCGTGCACTACAACGGGCATCTCATTGACCATGGCCGCCTGGTAACGGATAAGGAACGCCTCCATCCGGCTCAACACCTGCCGCTTCAGAAGGTAAGCGGGGCCGATGGGCGACGGCCCGTAGGATTTCTCGAACACGCGGGACGCAACCGCGCGCATCTCGCCCGTATCGATGTCGGCGGCCGTGAGCAGCCGGCCGGTCCTGTTTCCGAAATATTGGAAGAGGATGTCGTGGACGAGCCTGCCTATGTCCATCCTCTCTATGTCGGAGGAAGCACCTTCCTTCCGCTCCAGGTCGAGGACGTACCTGTAATAGAAACGGAGCGGGCACTTGAGGTATGCGTCGAGGGAGGTCGCGTCGTAGGGCCGGGCCTGAAGAAAGGCGGCCATCGCGGCGGTCTTCTCTACGGGCCGGGGCAGCGCGTTTTCGAGGCTCATCCTGGCGCCGCACGTCCTGACGTGCCTGCCCGTCGCCGACCCGTCCTTTTTCTGCCTTTCCCAGAGCAGCCGTTCTACGAACCTGCTCTTTTCCTTCCTGTCGTTCTCTACGAAAAAGAGGTGCACCTCGCCCGCGCCCTTCACGAGCGTGTCGAAATAATAGGCGCTCAGCATGTCCCTATCGATATATGTGGGCAGCCCGAGCACCTGTCTTACCTTAAAGGGCAGCAGCGTCTCTTCCTTGCGCGTGTCGGGCAGCACGTCTTCGTTTACGTCGAGCACGCAGACGCGCTCGAACGTTAAGGCCCTCGTCTCCAGGAAGCCGAGCACCTGCACCCCCCGGAGCGGCGTGCCCTCGAAAGGCGTGATGCTGTGGGCGATGTATCTCCTGAAGAAATGGAAGTAGCTGTTCCTCTCGCTGAAGGCAAGGTCCCTGATGCGCGATTTGCGCAAACCATCCAGCTCGTTCAGGAGCGATTCGACGAATGGATGAAAGTACGGGTGCAGGCGGGCCGAGCTGCGGTCGTAAATGAAGGTCAGGATGCGTGCCATCCTCTCCGCGAAGTCGGCTATATTGTCGAACGCGCACGCCTGCCGGACGGATGCATCGTGGATCGTAGAGAGGTGGCACGCAAGGAGGTCGGCCCCCACCGGCTCCCCTGCGGCTGCAAGCCTCTCGGATGCGGTGTTAAAAACGCCGGTCAGCCCTTCTATCTCTTCAAGGGACGCGAAACTCTTCGTCCTGTCCGCAAGCAGGGTTTCTTCCAGCGCGTGGAACATGATCCTCGTCACGTCTGTCCTCCCCTCCATATAGATGTTTTTCGTGTAAGGGTGGAGCGCGAAGCCGAGGTAGTCCGGTATGTAGACGCGCCCCTCGTCCATCGACGAGACGACCTGCATGAGGCTGACGAGGAAGCCCCACGCAGGCGTGCGGTCGAGCGGATAACCGAGGGAGACGTTGTAGCTCTCGCCGGCAAAGGGCAGGGCATGGTGAAGCACGGGGAAAAGCGTCTCCGCGGAAGGCAGGACGATCACGGTGGAAAGATCGTCCCCAGGCGGCCGCCCGCCTTCTGCGGCCCCCTTCAGCACCGAGGCGAGCGCGAAGGCCTGCCCGTGGACATCGGCGCTCTTATAGAAATGTATGCCGTCTTCCCTGCCGTCGCCGTCAGGCGTTGGAGGCTGCCAGGCAATGCCCACCGTTGCAAGCTTTTCGGCAAGGCCGGGCCCCTCGGTAAAAAGAAAGCAGACGTGCTCCCATGACATAAGCTCCTTGAAGAGCCGCCTTTCGCTTTCCGTCAGGGCATAGAACCCCGCGAAGACGATGCGCTCGTACGGCATGAGGCCGCGGCTGATCGACGACGAGACGGCCGCGTAACGCTGCGACCTCGAAGAAAAGCCCGCCTTCCCTATCGCCGCGTAGAACCCCTCGTAAAAGAACGATAGCGATTGAAGGCCGCCGTCCGCCTGCGGCGGCAGGGGCGCCTGAAAAAGCGGCTCGACCGGGCGCAGGCGGGCAGGCTCCACGCCTTCTATCAGCAGTTCCTCGATGTCCCGGTATATGCGCAGGCCGAGCGGGAAAAACGCCTCCAGGCTCAAAAACTCCCGCCCACCCAGGGGCTTTTCCATCGACCTGTGTAAGTCGAAAAGGAAGGCTATCGCGTCGATGGTCTCTATCTTCGCCGTCGCACTTGCGTCGATCTTTTCGTAGACGCGGTCCATAAGCTCTTCCATCGAGAGGATGGCCGGAGGGATATAACCCGACCCGACGGCTTGGGCGATTATCTTCCGCAGGAAATGAGCGGGCCTTTTCCCCGGAAAGACGACGAGGTTCCGCGAGAAGTCGCGTCCGTCGGGAATGAGCTGCCTTGCCGCCTCCTCCGCGAGGGACTGCGAGGGATGAAGCACCATGTACCGGGCCTCGATCATTGCTTCTTTCGTCATGGCCCGACCCGCCTCATTTTCTTCGCGTCCACGTATGCGATGACGCCCTCCACCGGCTTATCTTTATATATTTCGCTCATCAGGCGCAGGTAATTGCGCATCTGGGCCAGGTGGTCCTCAAAGTCGTCTTCTCTGCCTGTCTTGAACTCCATTACGGTGATCCGGTCCGCGTCGATGACGACCCTGTCCGCTCTGAAAAGCCGGCCCCTTGCGTCCGCAAGCTCCTGCTCCAGCATTACCCGCCTGCCGGTTCGCCTTTCGAAATGGGCCGCTGCGCCGGCATCGCTTAAGAACGCGCTTATCGCTTCCGTGAGCGGCTGCGGCACGCTGTCCGCGCCTTCCGTTTTACGCACCTTCCCGGCTGCCGCGCCGACTTTGGCCGCTGCATCGCCGTCAATGTAGTCGATCAGCGAGAATATCCGGTGGACGATCTCGCCGCGCCGCCTCGAAGCGTACCGCATCGGCCCCTCCGGGCCGGACGGGGCCTCGAAACGCGCGGCCGGGTGCACGGCCTCGATCCGTTCGTCGCCGCCTGTCTCCTTGCGCTCCTGCCTTTCGGGAGGCGCCGGGGGGGCCTTTGCGAAGACGGCCGTGCCTTCAGGTAGAAGACCGAAAGGGAATAAGCTCTTATCGTTCGGGTACTTCACGGCTATGACGTACAGCTCGGCGCCCGCCCGCGTGAACGCCACATAAAGGCTGTTGAGCTTCGCGACCTTTTCCTTCGTCTCCTCCATGCGGTAGCGCTCTTCGAACGCCTCATCAGCGCCAAGCATGTTTTTAGTCAGCCGCAGGAGCGCGATTGAGCCTTCCGACTCCTGGACGATGTAGCGGAACCCCCTGCTCTTATCGGTGTAAAAAAGCAGTATGACAACCGGGAAGCCCAGGCCCTTCGCCTTGTGGACCGTCATGACTTTCACCGCGTCCACGCCCCCCGGTATCGCGACGTTCCAATCGGCCTCCGCCGCGTCGGACAGCAAGGCTGCGTCGAGGAAGCGCCTTAGGCCTCCGCCCTCGGCTTCCAGGTCCTTCACCACTTCGAGTATCCGGGAAAGGGCCGCCTCTTCCGACGGGAAGCGGGCAAAGACGTCGAATACGCGGTAGACCTCCACGACCAGGTCGTAAAGGGGCAAATACCCGGCGAGCCGGAAAAGCCGGTCGAAGAAGCGGTCCCAGAGGGCGGGCATCTCGTCCTGAAAACGCTTGTAGAGTGGACGGTCGCCCGCGCGGTTCCTGAACGCCATCTCGTGGAGGGCCTGCCCGGTAGCTCCGCCGTGTGCCTTAAGAGCAGCGGCCATGACGTCCCCCAAAAGGAACGTGGCAAAGGAGAGGCTGTCCGGCGGCGAGTCGAAAAAAGCGAGGAGCGCGACTATCTCGCCCGTGATCTTGCGCCTCCGCACGTCGAGGCTGCTGTACGAGACGAAGGGTATGGCCTGCGCGTTGAGCCACGCGGTCACCTTGACGACGTCGTCGTTCCGCTGGGTGAGCACCGCAATGTCCGAGCGGCGGTAACCCCTTTCGAAAAGCCGCGCTAGCAAGCCGCAAAGGTGCTCCCTCTCAGGCGCGGCCCTGTCGTCCCTGTCGAGGACGCACGTCTCGACGTACCCGCGGGCCTCGCGCCCGCTTTTAGCCTCCTGCCTGTAAGTAAGCAGGCCGCTGTCGGACCCCGCCTCCCGGTACGCCTCGATGCGCGGCAGCACTTTCTGGAAGACGTGCTCCGAGAAGCCGACGACGGCCCCGTCGCTCCTGTAGTTCGTGTGCCAGCTCCTCGACGTTCTTGGGGCTGGACGGGAAGGGGTTGCCTGTCTCCAGGCCCCTCATGATCGTATAGTCCGCGTCCCTGAAGCCGTAAATCGCCTGCTTCGTGTCCCCCACAACGAAGAGACTCCCCCCCTGGGAGAGGGAGTTGTCGATCAGGGGCAGGAGGTTGCGCCACTGGATCGGGGAGGTGTCCTGGAACTCGTCGATAAGGTAATGGACGATCGCCTCGCCAAGCCTGAAATAGACATCGGGTACTATCTGCGCGTCCAGGTATTCCGCGAGCCTGCTGTTCACGTCCTCGATGAATATCTTGCCTTCATGCCTCTTGGCCCGCTCGAGTATGGCGCTGAAAGCCTCGTAAGTGCGCAGGTACGGGATATAGTAGCTGCACGCGAACAGCCTGGTGAAATCGGTGATGAGGCCGCAGGCGCGCTCCCATTCCTCGATTGCGCTATGATAAGGCTCGCGCCCTTCTTTCGTTTTCGGCAGGCAGACAGGCGGGAGCTTGCGCCCCCTGTCCACCAGGTCGGCGAACCTGCCCGCCCTGGCCGCCTTCAGTATATTAGGGTAGGCGCTGCTCTTATGCCTTACGAGCCCGGACGCCTCTATCTGCGCGTCCAACTGCTCCAGGCAGCCGGCGATATCCCCCCTTGCCGCATCGATGGCGGCCGAGTAGTCGTCCATTTGCACAGGCTTGCCGCGGGAGGCAACCTTCCGGTATATCTCCTCTATCTCGGCGAGTATCGCGCCGGTCGGCTCGAAGGGATAAGGAGCGTCGCCTGCCGTGTTCTCGGCTATGATATCGACGACCTTCTCCATCAGGCGCGCCTCTTCCGTCCCTTCCCTGACCCGCCTCAAAAAAAGCTCGAAGGCATAACCCATCAGCCCTGAGTTGTTCATGAGTATCTCGAAATCAGGGTTATAGCCGAAGTCGATGGCCGACGCCTTAAAAACGGTCGTCATGAAGCTGTCGATCGTCTTTATCTGGAAGTCGCTGTAGCGCGAGAGGATTTCGTCGATCACCTCGCCCGCCCTCGCCGATATCGCATCAGGCGGCAGGGTGAGGTCGCGGCCGAAATCCGCCAGGACGTGCTTCTCCCCCAGGTGGAGCTGCTTCAGAAACAGCAGTATCCTCTCCTTCATCTCCCTGGCCGCGTTATTGGAGAAGGTAATGGCGAGGAGGTTCCCCAGCCGGTTCTGGCGCACGGAATCGGAAAGAAGGAAGAGCACGAAGCGCCGGGCGAGGGCATACGTTTTCCCGGAGCCCGCTGAGGCCTTGAGCACGGTAAAATGAGGGAACGTCAGGCGTTTTTCTTGTGAGGCCAAAATCGCGCTCCTGGGGTGCGCTATATATTAGCAGAAAAGGGGGTAAAAAAGCACCGGCCCCTTACCTTGGGGAAAAGGTAAGGGGCCGGTTGCACAAGGTCCCGGCTAAGAAATATGGGGGTTTAGGCCGGGGTTTGTCATTCCAACCTGTGCAGGTTGAAAGACAGATAATTTTCGCACCGAACGGCCAAGAAAGAAATATTAGATATATATAATGAAAGTATAAGTGTCTTTATAATACTGGTATACAGGGCCTATGTCAGGGAGAGGAGATACGAGCGAAGATTGGACTTGTCTTTATTTATGCCCAGCCTCTTTCTTATCAGGAACCTCTGGAGATCGACCGCGCCCTTCCCCACATGGAGGATGCCGGCGATCTCCTTCGTCGTCCTGCCGTCCCTTATGAGGGCGACGATCTCCATCTGGCGCGGCGTTAAATTGAACCCCCTCACGTTGTTAAGAAAAGGCGATAATATCTCCCTCAGGTTCGTTTCCAGGAAATCGACCTCCGTCCGCTGTACCGTATCGAGCCTGCTTTTTTTCAGCTTCTCGACGTAAGGCAGCACCAGTTGCTTGACGTTGAGCAGGAACTTCTCCTCCAGCTCCCGCCTGTCCTCCTCCCTGTGCTTAAGCAGCACCTTGAGGGCGGTATTCGCCTCTTTGAGGCTCCGCGACTTGATCTCCAGCGCCTCCTCGGCGCTTTTCCTCTCGGTGATGTCCTGGACGGTCCCTTCCCGGTACAGGATCTTCCCAGCGTCGTTCCGCACTACTTTAGCATTGACCGAAACCCAGGCGACGGAGCCGTCCTTACAGCGGACCCTTAATTCAAAATCGCGGACGTGACCCTCCCGGTTCATCTTCCCGATGTAAGTCTTGCGGCGGCTGGGGTTCACATGGAGGACAACGATGTCGGTCACCTGCTCCATCATCTCTTCCGGCGACTCGAACCCATGGATGCGCGCAAATGCAGGGTTCAGGCTCAGCGGGCGGCCGCCGGGGGCGATCTGGAAAATGCCCTCGGTGGCGTTGAGGAATATGTTGCGGTACTTAGTCTCGCTCTTTCGCAGCTCCTCCGTCCGCTCCGCGACCAGCTTCTCCAGGTATTTCTGCTGCTCCAGCAACCGCCGTTCGACCCTGCTGCGCTCGGTCAGGTCCCTTATGGAGGATACGCGCAGCCGGCGGCCTTCGGCCTGCACCTCGCGGGCGCTAACGGCTATGGGGAACTCGCTCCCGTCCTTTTTTTGGCCTACGCTCTCGAACCGTCCCTCTTTGCGGTCGCTGACGCGCTCCTGCGCATCGCTGCGCGCGTAATGAGCAAGAATGTCCGTGAGGGGCCTGCCGCGCAGCTCTCCGTCCTCGTATGCGAAAAGCTCGTAGAGCCTGGCGTTGCCGCCGATGATCAGGCCGTCCTCGACAAGGACGGTGGCCTCAAGGAATGCCTCGACAAGGTCCCTGAACCGCCTATCACTAGTCGTCCCCCCGGCGCCTGTCTTATTGCTTCTCAACTCCGCTCCTACTCTATTGGACCATTTAAGGCCCGCGTTCTGCGGTGGGTCAGCGTTCTATCGTATGATAACCGTTCATGCCGAACCGATTTGAGAGTTATCATTCCTCGTAAGGTCCGAGAAAACGTTCGCCGTTAAAGTGGATCAAATGGGTCGGGGAATCGGCAATCCAGACTTCCGTTTCCCACGAAATATCATTCAAGTATTTGAGCATCGATCTACGGTCGAGAAAAGCGGTCACAAACACCAAGCCGGCAGTTGAACCGGAGAATAGTTCCTTTAGCTCCCGCCTACGCTTTGGATCCACAGGTCCGTGACTGGTCACGGCTTCAACCAGCACTAACCAGTTCTTCTCCGCATGATAGATTACGATATCGGGCATCTTCCCGTGTTCTTCCATCCTAAGGTTCAACGAGGACAGCGCGACTGCGTCGAAGTATGCCCACTTTACCTGGGTGTCCCCCACATAGATGACGCGCCCACCCGGCGTGAACAATGGACAAAAATCATCAATGATCTTTTTTACCAAGATATTCTGGCCACCCGGCGAAAGGCTTATTGTCCGGGCATTTGCCAGTTGAACGGGCAGTCGCCTCATATCTCTTTCCAGTGCATAGAGATTCTTCAGGGTCTTGAGCGTCTGTAAGTATTTCTGCAAATTCTTCTTCCATCCAGGCCTGCCGAAGCCGCGCACGAGCTTCAATGCCAACGGCTCGATCTGGTAGACAGCTTTCGGGCTGTTTGTCGGCCTGGAGGGTTTGTCCGGATTCGCTATGATCAAAGCAGCCTGAACAAATTGGTGTACCGTTTGGCGACGTACCGTCTCACGCGTGTTGGGCGCATATCGCTTGCCGTAGTGTTCGGAGAAGAAATCCATCATCGGAGTAATGCCCATGAGCGGATTGGAGGCATCTCGCCAAGGGTCCGTTGGCTTCAGGCCAAGCAGCGAAACGAGGGTGAGCGCAGAACGCTCGTTCTGTTGCTGTCTGGGTAACCCCAACTCAACCAGTATTGAGAGGGCTTCCCTGATTTTCTGTTCCGCTTTCTCGCCGCCGGATTTCTCAACCACAGGTTTCGCACTCCCTTTCGACTATTGCATCAAGTGACTCCTGGTCCGGCATTGTTTCCTTTACACAAAGCCCAAACCGCGCGAGTTGTTGGTGAGTGGGGTAGGGCATTTTCTTGAGATCGGTTGCATTGACCTGAGTATGGCCGCTGAATAGACGGAAATACTGATCGGCAAGCGTGGAGTTAAGGTACAGAGCAAGTCCGTTTGCTAAATCGCGCGGTAATCCTTTACCCCCTTTATGAAAATAGTTAGTGTGGTTTTCGAAGCCAACGAAAGGGGCATTGATCCTTGAGGGGTCATATATAGCTGCCATTATCCGTCTTCGCTGTTCTTTAGACGAAAACCTTTTCGTGAGGACATAGAATCCCGCCTCGACAAGAAGGCCGGATGTTTCCGGCGATAAGAGGATGGCTCCCGGCTTATTTTTCGATTCGATTGGCCAGGCAACGAAACCATCCCGCAAATTATGAGGATATACGAGAGGAACGGCGCTCCCTTCCCCCGATCGCCGCAGGTACTCCCGAGCCCTGAAGTCGACCACCCGTCCGGTAGAGACGCTCAGTCCCAATTTGTTAAGGGATGAAGAGAAGCACTTAATACGCTCGGGGAGTGCTGAACCAGACGTGTCAGGTGCAAGATGGATGAACACATCCGGATCATTTGGACGAACAATTCGATTATACGGGATTGACAATCTTTGCCCCTTGTCGAAATCCAATCCTTCAGACATAGAAATTATAACGGTTTTCGTCTTTTTAGGCTCACGGACGGCGTGATAGATTATATTCTCTTGAAGCACGTTGTCATCGCCGAATGCTTTCTTTCGCGACCCGAATACATGAATGTGCCTTAGACTCGCCATCTTCAGGAAAGCTACCCGGAATTTTCTGAAATAGGGCCCATTACAAAAGCTTCGCGGAGTTATGGCCACTATTTCACCGCCCGGCATTAACAAATGCAAGGAAAGCCATGCAAAAGCAGCGTACATGTTGGCTACTTCAAGACCGGCCGCATAAAGCTTTTTGCTCATGGCCGTCTGGCTATTAATCTTCCTGTAGGGCGGATTGAGAATAACGTGGGTAAAGGGCCTGTCGGGAACAACAAAAAGAGATTCTCTTGTTTGGGCGATTGCGGCGGAAAGAAAATCTTCGTTTCTGACTGTCCCTCTGAAATGTATACCGCCCGAAGTACAGAGAGCTTCGCACCGCTTCATGGTCTCTTTAAGAAACGGCAGCACTGCAGTGTCTGTTTCGTAAGCCACGACTTCGATGGAAAGAGGCCGATCATCTTTCGAAAGCAGAGTTTCAATAAGTGCAGCGAAAAGAACGCCCGTGCCTGCCCCAGGATCAAGGATTCGCGTATGGGGTGAGGCCTTTTCAAACATTGACGACATGAACTTCGCTATAGTCGAGGGCGTAAGAAACTGCCCGATTTGAACTCTACCGGTTCTGCTATTCGAATCGTTAAAAGATTTCCGTATATGGTCAAGCGTGTGCAAATGTTTCGTTATCACTTAACTTCCTTCGCAAGAATCCGCGGTCAGCCACTTATACTATTGCACGATTCGAAGACCAATTTAAAGTCAGTGCTTCCAACATGCCGTCGCGTCCTTGGCGGCCTATTTACTCCACCAGCACCAGCCCGTACACGTCCCTTTCCTCGCTGTGATTTTTAACGACGTGGATGGGAAGTCCGTGGGCGCCGGCTGTTGAGAAGACGTCTATGCCGCATGCCTCCATTGCCGGCCGGGCCTCGTCCGGGTGAAGGCATTCCCCTGCGACGTTGCACTTCGCGCACTTCCTGCACGGTCCGCATCCCATCGCAAAGGCCTTGTTGAAGCCGTCGAGGAATATCGTCCTCTCCAGGCGGGCCAGAACGTCATTGAAGCCGTCCACGGTCTTGTAGTCTTTATCCCAATGTAGATGCAACAGGATCGCCCAAGTGTAGGAGTCGAGCAGCACCCTCGTCTGCTCAGGCGTGGGGGTGCGCGGCGGGCAGCAGAGGCCTTTGCCGTAAAGGCCACAGCCGAACTGGCATTTTGTTCTGACCCACGGCGCGGTAACTACCGTCGATGCCCTTATGACGAGCGCGTCGGTTATGCCTTTTTTGAGGGCCGCCGCCGCGTACGACTTCAGCTTCTCCGGCGCCTGCCCGTCGGCGCGCTTCTTCATGCCATCACCTCGTCGAGGATCGACGCTGCGTCAGCGACGAACTTCGGGCAAAGGGTCTTGAAGACGTCCTTCCCGGTGGCCTGTTTATAGCCTTCGTCCGTGCTGATGTCGCAGCCTGTAAGCTCGCGGCAGAGAATCGTCTTATTGCGCTCCGTGAACCGCTTGATGAACTCCCTTATCAGCGCGTTCGTCTTCTGCTTCGCCTCGGCGTCCGCAGCGGACGTCCTACCGTATTTCAGGCTGATGACCATGAACGCGCCCGTCACTGCCCCGCAGGTGTGCCCGAGGCGCCCCATGCCGCCGCCGAATCCGTCGGCGAGTTTCAGGGCTACGTTCTTGTCCATGCCCAATTCCTCGCAAAAAGCGGTGAGGACCGCCTGCGAGCACGCGAAGCCTTCAAGAAAAATCCCTTTTGCCTTTTCCGCATTGTCCATAATCTCCTCCATCTAATGTAGAAACCTTACCCCGGCTGGTGCTGTAAGGATCTCTCTCTTCTCTTCTTTCCCTTCGCGAGCGTCGGCAGCTCTCTAATCGTTTCTCCGGATTTATTTTCGGCCACGCGCAACTCATAGAGCTTTTGCAAATTTATCCAGAAATCCGGAGTCGTCCCGAAAAAGTGGCCAAAACGCAAGGCCGTATCGCCTGTTATGGCCCGCCTTCCTTTCAGGATTTCCGTTATACGGTTCGTCGGCACCTTTATCTGGCGGGCCACCTCCGCCGCGCTCAGGCCTGACGCCTCAAGCTGCTCGGCCAGATGCTCTCCCGGGTGTATCGCGCTACGTCCCATAACTCACCTCAATGATAATCGACTATCTCAACACTGGTTGGACCTGGCGACCCTTTCGGCCATCGGAAACAAACCCGCCAATGGTCGTTGATGCGGATGCTGTACTGCCCCTTCCGGTCTCCCTTGAGCGTTTCGAGGCGGTTGCCAGGCAAGTCCAAGTCACGCAAGTCAATCGCAGCCTCAAGCTGGTCGAGCTTCATTTCCGCTCTTCGCTCAAACCCGGCAAAGGCCCCAATTCGGCCCCCTTCGGTAAATTGCCGCGTCCTCTTGTCCCCGAAGCTTACAATCACTGCACATTCTAACCCTCATTATGCGTTACGTCAAGCGTAATGCGGCATCGGCCGCGCAGCGCTCTTCCGCGTTGACATTTCCGGCCCTGAGATGTAATTATTAGCCGTCAGGGCGACGCCTTGCGATATACCAAAGGGGCGACGGATATGGCGGACAGGGCAAGACGGGAGATACCGGATGAGATAGCGGGGTACGGGCGTGTCGTCGCCTTTCTCCGGCGCTTTCTCCACGTTCCTTGAAAACGTCGCCCGGTATGCGCCGCAGGTAAAGGCCGCCCGGCCTGGAGAACGTAAGGTCGTCGAATGCCTTGAAGAGGTCTTCCGGCGCATACCGGTGAGGGACGGGATGACCCTCTCCTTCCACCACCATTTCAGGAACGGCGACAAGGTCGTAAACCTCGTGCTCGCTGCGGCTGCCCGGCTGGGCCTGCGCGACCTCAAGGTGGCCTTAAGCGCGGTCTTCCCTGTCCACGCTCCAATCATCGAACATGTGAAGGCAGGCGTCGTCTCCGGCCTCGATACGAACTACATCTCAGGTCCGGTAGCGCAGGCAGTCTCGCAGGGCCTCTTTCCGCGCCCGGTAGTGATGCGCACCCACGGCGGCCGGGCGGCTGCCATCGAATGCGGCCGTCTGCCCGTCGACGTCGCCTTCATCGCAGCCCCGGCGGCGGACGATTACGGGAACATCAACGGCGTCACCGGCCCTTCCGCGTGCGGCTCCCTGGGCTACGCTTTCCCGGACGCCGAATATGCGCGCTTCGTCGTGGCCGTCACGCCGCACCTCGCGCCGTACCCGCTGACCCCCATATCGATACCGCAGACGCGGGTCGATTACGTGGTCAGGGCGGACAACGTGGGCGACCCTGAGGGCATTGTCTCAGGCACAACCATGATGACGGCCGACCCGGTCAAGCTGTCGGTGGCGGAGGCGGCCGCGAGCGTAATCCGGGGCGCGGGGCTGATCGGGGACGGCTTCTCTTTCCAGACAGGGGCGGGCGGGGCGTCGCTGGCCGCCGCGCATTTCATCGGCCAGATGATGCGGGAAAGCCGGGCAACAGGGAGCTTCCTCCTCGGCGGCATAACCAGCCAGATGGTCGATATGCTTGAGCAGGGCCTCTTCGCCAAAATACTCGACGTGCAGGATTTCGACCTGGCGGCAGTCCGCTCCCTCGCACAGAACAGCGACCACGCGGAGATCGGCGCCGGGTTCTATGCAAACCCCTTCAACACAGGCTGCGCGGCCAACCGGCTCGACTGCGTCATCCTCAGCGCAACGGAGATCGACACGGACTTCAACGTTAACGTAGCGACGGGCTCGGACGGATGCATAAGGGGCGGCTCCGGCGGCCACAGCGACACTGCGGCAGGCGCGAAGCTCACACTGATCGTCGCCGAGCTTGCCAGGGGCAGGTTCCCCATAGTCCGGGACCGCGTCAATACGGTGGTCACGCCGGGGGAGACCGTTGACGTGCTGGTCACCGATCGGGGCATTGCAGTCAACCCGCTGCGGGCGGACCTGCTGGGGATGCTGAAAAGCGCGCGCCTGCCGGTCACGGACATAGACGACCTTAAAGAGGCGGCCCGGCAGATCGCAGGCGATCCACCGGCAGTGCGGCAGGATGGGAAGATCGTAGCAGTCGTCGAATACCGCGACGGCACGGTTATCGACATCATCCGGCAGATATAAGTAGTGGGCCTATCGGCATGAAATGAAAGGGGCGCCTGGACATAATCGGCCCGTGCGCCCCCGTTTCGTCCGTCCAGTCAGGCAGGTTTTAGCTCTATCGCCTCTCGTCCAGGAACCTCTGGACTTCCTTGATCAAATCCATCCGGCTCTTCTCGACAGAGATCATGTGGGTGCCTTCGGGCAGTATCTCCTCGCGCTTGTAGGGCACATTGGTGAGCCTGGCAAAGACTTCCTGGGCCATGAACAGGGGTGTATCCTGGTCCCACTCACCCAGGATCAGGAGGGTCGGCACCTTGATCGCGGACGGGTCGTACATCGGCTTGTCCTTGCCCCAGAACTGTACGACGTCCTGAAGCACGCCGTTAGGCGACCGCACTACAGGCGGTTCCTTCTTCGCCCCGACAGGGTCGGAAATCATGTTCGCATCCCACCACTTGTCGAACCACGCCTGGGGGCTTACCTCTTCCGCCTTCGCGGCGGGTATGCCGGCCAGGGCGCGCTTGCGCGCCATTTCCTTGGTGGTGTTCCTGTATGCGCCCGTGCCCGAGAAAGGCGGGGGCTCCTTCAGGCACCAGAGCGGGGCGTAGAGCACCAGCTTGACGACTTTGTCGTTATTTTTAGCCGTGTAGCCGCCCATGATGGTGGTGCCCCATGACCAGCCTACCAGGTTGATCTTGCTGACATTGCGCCTCTTGAGGATGAAATCTACGGCTGCGCCGACGTCCTTCCAGGCATCTTCCGTAGTTGCAAAGGCGGGGTTCTGGTCCGGCGGGGCGTCCATGGCCGGCGGGCGTGTTGACAGGCCGTAGCCGCGGATGTCCACCAGATAGGTATCGTAGCCGCGCGCTGCAGCGTAGTCCATCCAGGAGCCGCCCGGAAGCGCGAGGTCGAAGACGGTCTCGGACGGGTAGCTTGCCCCGTGGACGAAGAGGATGATCTTCTCACCCGCAAACATCTTTGCCCCGGACAGGTACTTGTTGCGGACGTACAGCTTGATGCCCGGGTCGGAAGACTGTATGGAGAATGTCTCGGCGGCTATCCTCACCTTCGACGCCGCGTAACCCGCACCCGCTGCCGTCAGCATAAACACCGCCGCAAGCGTTACGACCAGCAATGTCTTCATAATTCCTCCTTGAGGACTATGGGCTCCCATACTGCCTAAGACCGACTCGTAAGCCGCCTCTGTCCAAATTCTACATTACACTGCGCACAAACAACAAGAGTTTCTAACGGGAAGGAAGGGCCGGCGGCCGGAGAGATTTTCGTCGATGACGCGAAGTCGCGGAGGTGCGACCCGGAGCATACGTATTTTGTATGTGAGGACTCGCGCCGAACGCGACGACAAAGTAAGCGGCGAAAAGATCCCGGCCGCAATTTTCGCCGTTCTTGCAATTGCCGGGCCTTTGGATATATCATTATTCTGTCGTAAAGGCATCGTTCAATCGCTTTCAAATAGATTTCATAAAGGAGGAACTTCTATGAGAATTGTTTTGTTGGGGGCGCCGGGGGCGGGCAAAGGCACTATCTCGAAGCTGCTCACGGCGCATGACGGCTCCGTGCAGATATCGACCGGCGACATCCTGCGAGGCGCGGTCAAGGCCGGCTCGGATCTGGGCAAGCAGGCGAAGGGCTACATGGAGCGTGGAGAGCTGGTGCCGGACAGCCTCATTATGGATATCATGGAGGCAAGGCTCCAGGAGCCGGACGCCAAGAAGGGCTTCATCCTGGACGGCTTCCCGCGCACCATACCGCAGGCCGAAGACCTGAAGAAGCTGCTTGTAAAGCTCGGCATCAAGCTCGACGTCGTGATCGATATCCAGGTACCCAGGGAGGTCATCCTCGACCGCCTCACCACAAGGCGGACCTGCTCCAACCCCGATTGCCAGGAGATTTACAACGTGAAGAGCAAGCCGCCGTCAGCGGACGGGAAATGCTTAAAGTGCGGCTCGCCGACCATCCAGCGGGCGGACGAGACGGAAGAGGCGATCACGCAGCGGCTCGAAACGTACAACGAGAAGACTGCGCCCCTCATCGATTTCTACCGTAAAGAGGGGATTATGAAGTCGATAAGCTCGCTTAGCAGCGACGAGATCGTCAAGCAGGTAATAGCGGCCCTCAAGTAAAAAAGAATGGAATCAGGGCGGCCCGGCATACTGGCACGGGCCGCCCTCTTTAACCCCTTGATCCTCATCCATCCCCCAGTCGCAAAACCGTCCGAGCCGCCCGCAGGCATCGCTGCGATCTGCGGCGCCCTTGCCGAAAACGGCGTGCGGCACACCGTCGTGGACGCGGCCCTTGAGTCGATGCTCTGGCTCCTCGAAAAAGGGCCGGCAGGACCGGCTGATACGTGGACACAGCGCGCCCTCTCTCACCTCGACGCCAACCTTGGTTTCTTGAGGAGCAGGAAGGGATACGCGAGCTTCGAGCGCTATCGAAAGGCGGTCTCGGAAGTGAACCGCGTCATCGAAAAGGCGCCTGCGGCCGGGACGCGCATAAGCCTCGCCGATTACAGCCAGGAGCGCCTGTCGCCGGTCAGGAGTACAGACCTGCTCCATGCGGCCCTCCATCACGAAGAAAACCTGTTCTATCCTTACTTCAGCAAGCGGCTGGCCGGGCTTGTCGAAAACGAGGGCGCGGACGCAATCGCCGGTTTTTCGATCAACTACCTGAGCCAGGCAATCTGCGCATTCGCCATGATAGGCTTACTGCGCCAACGGTTCCCCGGAGTGAAGATCGCTATCGGCGGGGGCCTGGTAAGCACCTGGATGAGCAGCCCCAATTGGCGCAACCCGTTTCAAGGCCTGGTCGATCATCTGGTTCCGGGGCCCGGCGAGCCTTTCCTGCTCTCCCTTGCCGGAAAGGACGCGGGCGGGCGGGCGGATGCCCGGAGCTGCCCGTCGTTCGACGGTTTCCCCATGGAGCGGTATCTCGCGTGCGGCCCTATCCTCCCGTATGCGGCCTCCAGGGGATGCTACTGGCGCCGCTGCTCCTTCTGCCCGGAAAAGGCGCAAGGCACGCGGTTCTCGCAAAGCCCGCCCGCGCAGGCCGCGGCCGACCTCTCGCATCTTGCGGCCAGGTACAATCCCGCCCTGATCCATCTCGTCGACAACGCGGTAAGCCCGGCGGTCATGGCTGCGCTCGTCGCGTCGCCGCCCCCTGCCCCGTGGTACGGGTTTGCCCGCGTCACGGACGAGCTTGCCGACCCCGGCTTTTGCCGGCGACTGAAGCAGGCGGGTTGCGTGATGCTAAAGCTCGGAATCGAATCCGGCGACCAGCATCTACTCGACGCCCTCGGGAAAGGCACGCGCGTGGAGACTGCGGGAAAGGCCCTGTCGGCCCTGAAGCAGGCGGGGATAGGAACATACGTTTACCTATTGTTCGGCACCCCTTCGGAAGGCCCGGAAGCAGCGAGAAAGACCTTAGATTTCACGGCCCGCCACAGCGCCTCGATCGACTTCCTCAACCTCGCCATCTTCAACCTGCCCGCAAATTGCGAGGAGGCAGGCAGCCTCGACGTCCGCCCCTTCTATGCAGGAGACCTCTCCGTCTACTCCGATTTCGTGCACCCCCTAGGCTTCGGAAGGCGCGCGGTAAGGACTTTCCTGGAGCGCGAATTCAAGGCGCACCCCGCAATAAGGCCAATAGTACTACGCCGCCCGCCGTACTTCACGTCGAATCACGCGCCGTTGTTTTTCCTGGGGCCGTGATCTTTTAACGCATAGGTTTGTCGCGCTCTGCTCAAAACTCTCAAAGTACCGTTTCGAGTCTCAGAGGTAAACCACGCACCCCTTACCTGCCGACTTTCTTTCTGAAGTGGAGCACCTCGGGTTTTTATTGCAATTCTCACGTTTGTGGTGGTAATCAATAAAACAGTCCTGCGTGAAACAAGGTCTTGGGTCAGGATAAATAGAGATTTGACCCATTCCCCTGGGCGAATGTACAGAAAGATTTGGGCATAAATGAATAGAAAACGTAGAACATTTATGTGGCGTAAGATAAGAAATTGGGGCGGCTTCGTCCGCGGTTTGATGCCGCCTGGGGTTTCAGAGCAAGTAGCGAAGGCTATTCGTCAGCAATCAAAACTCTTCCGATGCTATGATGATCCTGACCCGCTAAAGAGCATCTATTCGGCTTTTTCCGATTTCGATTCCCTTGCGGAGAGGTTCGCCGCAACTTTCGATGCCAGTTTCAGCCATGTGGTAATGTTTCATTGTTGTCGTCCTCGACAGATTGAATCTTATTATCGTGAAGGTATTCGCGTTCTTTCCGCTGACGATGCAAACGGGTACTTTACAGAGCCTCTGCCGGAGGAGAAACGGCACGCCAAACATTACTGAACAGGACATAAACGACGCAATTGATTCGATGGCCGATTCACGCGGCCGCTTTGGTCAGGTTTACTTTGGTCTAGATGATCGTTTTCTCATAGAATATTGCGGTCACTATCTTATCTACGGTAGTGAATACCTGCAATCGCTGTGCAGCAATCTACGAGCCAAAACACACTGCGATCTAAACTCCCAGCTTAGACGGGCCGGCACTCCTACCGTCTTTCAAGTCAAGATTCCGGTTGATCAATTTGAGAACCATGAATTGAAGTCCTTGGCGGATGACGCCCTTCCAGCTTGGGCGTATTGTATTGCTCACGACAAACCAGAGCCAGGGCTATTGGATTTCGCGATTATGGTGGGTCATACTCTTCCATCCGAGCATATCGTAAGCCATTACCATCCTGAAGCGATCCCTGATCCGTCCTGCAGATGTGTGCTGTACCGGTATAAAGACGAAAGGCTCAGTACGAAGGAACACTAAGGCTCTTGTTTTTTTACACATTTCACTCTCGGCCTAACAACAATGCAAAAAAACAAAACGGATCTCATCTCTTATACGTTATCATTCACCGGACCAACTGTCTTCATAACACTTCCACTTTTATTGTCTTACGTATGTCGCGTCCTGAAAGCGCACGGGCAACCGTAGCACCCGCGCACTGTGCAACCGCGTAACCACGCCAAAGCTCTTGTAGCGACTTTTCACCGCCTTTGTATCTATCTTCGACACCTGGATAAATGTCGATATAAGGTTGAATGTCTCTCAGCTCAGATTTTATGTCAACGATGAGACATCTGTCGAGGGCCTTTTCTATATGGTGCCCAAACTTGCGCTTGGCGTCGTTCTCGGTTAGGCCATCATAGGCGGCAAGAAAAGCCTTTAGGAATATCTCCGTAGACATCCTCCCAGACTCCATGGCTTTTGGGCTCGGCCTATCCTGGAACATAAGCGCAACAGTTGCCCTAAGCTGTTGGTCTCCACTATTGAGGAGTTCTCGAGTGAAGGGGCCAAAACCGTCT
>CAWEPK010000021.1:0-6819 GCA_963810935.1 uncultured delta proteobacterium
GGCTGCTTTCGGCCGGGATGGCCTGCACGTCACACGCGTCCTCGACCGCGCCGCAACCGGGGCCACGCGCCGGGGCGCAACGGCTGCCGGCCGGCGTTCCGCTTCATAGCCGTTTATCTTCGCCGGCTGCGTTATTTATTTTACGATGGGGAGCATGGCCTTGAACTGTGTGGTCCCCGCGCGTCGCAACAGCTCATAAATGACCATTTCCGTCGATGTGATGGTGATGCCCGCAGCGCGCATCCTCTCCACCGCTACCGAGACATTGTGGGGGGAGCGCGAGCCTATCGCGTCGCTTACGACATGGACCTTGAATTTGGGGTGGCCGGACATGGCGGTCTGGGCAACGCAAATGTGGGCCTCAATACCGGCGATGATGAGCGCGTTCCTTCCCGTCTTCGCGACGCGCACCGAGAACTCGTCCGTAAGGAAGCAGTCGAAGGTCGTTTTCGGGATTACTGCGGTCGAAATATTTCCGGCTATCTCCGCTATCGTCGCGCCGAGCTTTTCCTGCTCCGTTGCTATCACGGGAAGGCTCATGACTTCGGCAAGACCGAGGAGGCGCTTTGTATTGGCGACCATCTTCTCGCCTTCCGCCATCGCGGGGACAAGCTTTTCCTGCATATCGATTATAACGAGGATTGCGTCTTCCTGCCTGATGAGATCGTTCTCCCTCATCCGCACAACCTTGCCGCTGACGCTTCAACCACTACTGCGAAACAGAACTCCAAAAACAAAATTAGGCGAACCGAAACCAGCATTTATTTCTTCGGCTGCATCTGCTGATTACAGCAGATGATATCACATGCGTCGATGCACCCGCACGTTTCATTGACTGTGACGACAAGACCGCAGACCTCACAGGAGAGTTTTCCGCCCGGGGTCGGCTTCGGCGCCTTGCCCTTGGGCGTCCTGACCCCGGCCTTCGCGGGTTTAGAAGTAGACGCCTTGGCTGACTTTGCTTTGGGGGCCTTTGCTGCAGTCTTCGCCTTGGGTTTGGCTTTCGCCTTGGCCGCAGGCTTCGCTGCTGCTTTTTTGACGGCCGGCTTTTTCACCGCTGCTTTCTTCACTGCCGGTTTCTTTACTGCTGCCTTTTTCGCTACGGGTTTCTTCACTGCTGCTTTCTTCACTGCCGGTTTCTTTACTGCTGCCTTTTTCGCTGTTGCCATTCTTCTATCACCCCCTCCTTAATTACTTGTACTAATGCTGCCCGGTTCGCCTAATCCTTCAATTCGCCTTACGTCATTATCTCTTCGCATCTAACGCCTTACCTAGAGGCCAGTCTTCCACTAGATCCGGTTAACAGCGCTCTATCCTGATTCGCGCTGCGTGTTTCACTGCCTTTAGTGCCGCCGCGTCGCCTCTTATGCGGCCGACCATGTTTACGTCACTTGCCGGCACAGGTTCAGGCCCGCGGCTCAAAGGTGTAGGACCAAAGAAAATTGCAAGGGCGGCGCCGGGCGGCCAATACCCGATGTCTCCTACAGACACGCGGGTTGTGGCTGTCTCGTCCAGTTGCCGGCTTACGGGGATTTCGAAGTAGAACTCGTCGCCCCATACGTTGGGTCGAGTCTCTAAGGGAAGCGCATCGGCAATCGCGCGGGCACAGGTTGTATCGAACAGATCCGCTTCAACGGTTATACCTTCGATCGTGATCCTTACGGGCGTCGGCATCCTTTCCCTCGCGAACTTGACACTAAATATAAGACTATTAACATATCATCTCAACAAAAAAATGTTGTTTAAGCACTTGATGATAAAAAAAATTTTCGAGCAGAATCTTTTTTGCCAATTGCACATCATTATGATCCATAATATTTACTTATGAGCACCTTCCTTGCAGTCTTCTTTTTTCTCTACAGTGTGCTTCATCTCTACTTGCTCGTGAAGGCCAGGACAGGCCTCTCGCTGAGCGCATGGGGCACGGCATTGCTCGCGTTGCTCATGCTCTTCATGATCGCGCTGCCCCTTGTCGCGCGGCTTCTGGAAAACGCGGGCATGCTGGTGCCCGCGCGTCTTGCGGCACGCGTCGGCTACACGTGGATGGCGTTGCTCTTTCTTTTTTTCTCTGCCTCGGTAGTCATCGATGCGGTGCGTCTCATCGTCTGGCTGTGCGGTGTCGCAGGTGCAGCCGGCGCGCGGCTGCCGATGCCTTCCGCGCGTGCGTGTTTCATAACGGCGTGTGTTGTGTCTGCCGGCATCGCAGTGCACGGATGGTTCGAGGCGCGCAGCATCCGCACCGAGCACGTGACCCTTACAACCAGCAGGATGCCTTTGCGCGAAGGCCGCATAAGGATCGCGCAAATCTCCGACGTACATCTCGGGATGAGCGTCGGAACGGACCGGCTGAAGAGGATCGTAGATGCGGTGAGAGAGGCGCGGCCGGACATTCTCGTATCGACCGGCGATTTAGTGGAAAGCCGAATGGCTGATGAGGAAGACGCGCTCGCGATGCTCCGCAGGCTCGCCCCTAGGCTCGGCAAATTTGCAGTAACAGGCAACCACGAATTTTATATGGGCATCGGCGAAGCAGTTGCCTTCACGACGAAGGCCGGCTTCCGCATGCTGCGCGGAGAGGTTGTCAATGCCGGCGGCGCGATCGTCATAGCGGGAGTCGACGACCCCGCGGGTCCGGGCTACGCATCGACGGCCACGAATGAAACGCATCTGATAGAAGCAATCCCGAAAGGAAAATTCATACTCCTTCTAAAGCACCGGCCGTTGATGGACGGACCTGGCATGGACACGATCGACCTTCAACTTTCGGGACACCTGCATGACGGCCAGATATTCCCCTTCAGGCTCATCGAGCGTTTCTTCTTTCGTATGATGGCGGGTCTCTATAACTTCCCGCGGCACTCCGCCCGACTCTACGTCAGCAGAGGGTCGGGCACATGGGGGCCGCCCATCCGCTTTCTCGCGCCGCCGGAAGTAACGGTCATCGACCTCGTTGGGCCTCCCGGCCGCTGATTGCCTGCGGTCTCGTGTTCGGCGTTTCGTGTTTTACGGGACTTTAGTTTTCGGGTGTCTGCGGGACTTCTGCGGGTACGATGACCAGGTGCAGCTTTTCGGCTTCGCGAAGGACCGTGATGGCCACCTGCGTGCCGAAGGGCCATTCCGTAAGGAAGCGGTGCAGGTCGTCGACGGACGCCACCTCCTGCCCGCCGATGCCGATGATCGCGTCTCCCACTTTAAGTCCCGCCTTTGCGGCAGGCCCCGAAGGGTCGACCGAGATGACCTCGACCGCAGTCTCTTTGGCGAGGTTGAACAATCTTACAAGCCGCTTCTCTATGGGGCGAAGCGAGCCGCCAACGCCGAGGTAGCCCCTCCTCACGCGCCCGTGGCTAAGGATCTGCGAGACTACCCAGCTCGCGGTGTTGGACGGTATCGCGAAGGCGATGCCCTGCGTCATTGCGATGATCGCCGTGTTTATGCCTACCGCCTCTCCATGCGAGTTCACGAGCGGCCCTCCGGAATTGCCGGGGTTGAGCGGGGCCGTGTGCTGGATAACGTTCTCTATCAACCTGCCGTCGGTGCTTCTCAAGCCCCTGCCGACCGCGCTTACTACGCCTGTCGAGACGGTCGAATCGAAACCCAGGGGATTTCCGATAGCGATGACGAGCGCGCCCGGACGCAAGCTGGACGAATCGCCCAGGGGGGCGTGTATCAGCCCCGCTGCGTTTGCCTGGATCACGGCCAGGTCGGTGGCTGGGTCGCTCCCGACCACCCTCGTTCGCAGTACTTTGCCGTCGGTGAAGCGGGCGTCCACCTGGCGTGCCTGGCCGATGACGTGGTGGTTGGTAAGGATATATCCGTCGGGGGCGATCACTATGCCCGAGCCGGCCGCAGCCGGGGGGCCGGCGTATCCCTTTTGGAAGCGGACTGAGATGCTGACGACCGCCGGGGCTATCTCCTCTACGACGCGGGTGACCGCCCTCGAATAGGCATCGAGCAGGTCCACCTCGACCGTTGTCGTCGCGGGTACGCCTTTCATCAAAGGAGGACCGTCCAAAGTTGTGAGCGTGCCTGGATTGCTCTCATTTATATATTGTTAATATAAGACCATTTCTGCCGGCTGTCTCTTTGCGAAATGAGGCAGGCGAAGGACCGACGGGACGGACGGCCCCGGCGGCAGGCAACGGACGACAAATTCAGATAATTTCCGACTCCGTAAAGGCTTGACAATAGGCTCGTCTTGCGGGTAAAATGCATCGAAGCATCCGGGAACCAATACGGCGCCGCTTTAGAAAGGAACGTGAGTTGGATTTTATCTATTCCATCATACCTCCTGGCGTCCTGTGCCAGATTTTTGTTGGCCTTAGCCGTACCGTCATCCTTTTCATCGTTTCTTCCGGCCTTTCCCTTATACTGGGGGTCCTGCGCATTCCGAACATAGCGCACGGGTCGCTTTACATGATCGGCGCTTTCATGGCATTCACCATCTCGAAGCTGTTCGGGGGCGGAAGCACCGGCTTCTGGGTGGCTTTGGTAGTCGCTCCCCTGGGCGTGGCGCTCCTAAGCTTTATATGTGAGCGCGGGCTGTTCCAATACCTGTACGAGAGGGAGCACCTCATGCTCCTTTTACTCACTTTCGCCCTTTCACTTATTTTCGGGGACCTCGTCAAGCTTGTCTGGGGCGGTGAGTATAAGTCCGTTCCCGTCCCAGCGGTCTTCCAGGGGTTCGTGCCGCTCTTCGGCGGGCTTCCCTTCCCTATCTACAACCTGTTTCTGCTGGTGCTGGGGCCCATCGTCGCCATTGCCCTCTGGCTGCTTGTCAACAAGACAAAGATAGGAAAGATCGCGCAGGCCGCCGCGGTCGACAGGGAAATGGTCGGGGCAGTCGGGATCAACGTAAGCTGGATTTTCGCGTCAGTCTTCGTCATTGGCTGCCTTCTGGCAGGCCTTGGCGGCGTGCTCGTCGCCCCGACGGTCAGCGTAACCCTCGGCATGGATGCAACGCTCATAATGGAGGCCTTCCTAATCGTCATCATGGGAGGGCTCGGTAATATATGGGGCGCCCTTCTCGGTGCGCTTATTTTCGGTCTGACGCAGTCGCTCGGCATTCTGATCTGGCCGCAGTTCGGCATCATCTTCCCGTACGCGGCGGTCATCATTGTACTGCTTTTCAGGCCGACGGGGCTTTTGAAATCGACATGGTAAAAAAGACGATCATACTCATCGCGGCCCTGGTCCTGCTATTCCTTGTGCCGACAATACTGCCCCGCTTCTATGTCTACATGGCAGCCATAGTATTGATCTACGGCTTGGCCGCAACGAGTTGCAATCTGGCCCTCGGCTACGGCGGACTCTACCAGATGCACCACGCGGTCTTTTACGGCGTCGGCGCATACGGGACGGCCCTCATCATGGTGCGCTCCGGCCTCTCGCCATGGCTCGGCTTCGTCGTCGGCCCGCTCGTCGCTGCCGCGCTCAGCCTCATCATGGGCCTTATCTGCGTGCGGCTGTCGAAGCTCTACTTCGGCATGCTCCAGATATCACTGGGGTCGCTCGTTTGGGCCATCGTCTACAGATGGTACTCCTTTACGGGAGGCGATGACGGTATGCACGGCATCCCTGTGCCCGACCTCATCTCTTCCGGCAAGTCGTCTTATTACTTCACGCTCATCGTCACCCTCGTCTGCATGTACGCCATTTACAGGATACTGAAGGCGCCTTTCGGCAGCATCTTGCAGGCGATACGCGACAACACCATCAGGAGCGAGATGATCGGCGTGAACGTGCGCAGGCACCAGCTTGCCGCGCTGGTGCTCGCCGGGTTCTTCGCAGGCGTCGCCGGCAGCCTCTTCGTCGTAGTCGACAGTACGGTCTTTCCGGACATGCTCTTCTGGACGCTTTCGATGGAGATGGTCATCATGTGCCTCCTGGGCGGCTGGCTCACCTTTTTCGGGCCCATGCTCGGCGCTGCGATAATCGTGGCCTTGCGCACGTTCGTCTCCACTTACACGGTTTACTGGGCCCTCGTCCTGGGCATAATCATGATGCTCGTCATATTCTTTTTGCCGGAAGGCGTGCTCGGCTGGATAATCGAGTCTCCAGGTAGAAAAGGCAAAGCAGCGGCCGAATCGAAGGCCGCGCTGGCAGGCAAGTAATGCTGAAGGTAGAAGGCATACACAAATCATTTTCCGGCTTCAAGGCGGTAAACGGCGCCAACCTGCACGTAGGCAAGGGCGAGATCGTTGCCGTCATAGGGCCGAACGGCGCCGGTAAAACGACGCTGTTCAACCTGATCAGCGGCATACTGAAGCCGGACGCGGGGAACGTTTTCTTCAAGGGCGAGAACATCACGGGTATGGCTCCTTACGACCTGTGCAAGAAGGGCCTTTCGCGCTCCTTCCAGGTGGTCAACGTCTTTCCGAAGCTTAGCGTGTTCGAGAACGTCCGCGTCTCAGTCCTCGCCAGAGAGAACAAAACATGGGGCATGTTTACGCCTGCCAGCAGGATAGCCACCGACGAGACGAGCGACATCATTAAGAGCGTGGGCCTCGAAGCGAGAAAGAACCGGGCAAGCGCGGCCCTCTCGCACGGCGAGAGAAAGGTCCTGGAGATCGCCATAGCTTTGGGCGGCAAGCCCGAGTTCCTTATCCTCGACGAGCCGACGGCAGGCATGTCCCCCGAAGAGACAACCCACTGCATCGACCTTATAAAGAAGCTTTCTAAAGAGTTCGGCCTCACCATACTTTTCTGCGAGCATGATATGGAGCTTGTCTTCGCGATTGCCAACAGGATAATGGTGATGGTGCGCGGCGCAACGATCGTGCAGAGCAATACGTAAACTGAAGTTTGTGTACCTTTACATAG